>NZ_JCAFSD010000008.1:0-179033 GCF_059368915.1 Stenotrophomonas sp. YJH_SMC_105-26
TCGTGCCAACCAAGGTTGGCACCTACCAGAGCAACACCGAGGTATTCCCGCCTGGGTAGGTGTCGACCTTGGTCGACACGGTGTTGGCACGGGCGGCTGACACATCCGTGCCAACCAAGGTTGGCACCTACCAGAGCAACACCGAGGTATTCCCGCCTGGGTAGGTGTCGACCTTGGTCGACACGCTGGTTGGCACGGGCGTCTGACGCATTCGTGCCAACCAAGGTTGGCACCTACCAGAGCAACACCGAGGTATTCCCGCCTGGGTAGGTGTCGACCTTGGTCGACACGCTGGTTGGCACGGCGCGTCTGACGCATTCGTGCCAACCAAGGTTGGCACCTACCAGAGCAACACCGAGGTATTCCCGCCTGGGTAGGTGTCGACCTTGGTCGACACGCTGTTGGCACGGGCGGCTGACACATTCGTACCAACCAAGGTTGGCACCTGCCAGAGCGCACCGATACGCCTCCGCTTTGGTAGGTGTCGACCTTGGTCGACACGGTGTGGCACGGGCGGCTGACACATTCGTGCCAACCAGGGTTGGCACCTGCCAGAGCAACACCAAGGTGTTCCCGCCTGGGTAGGTGTCGACCTTGGTCGACACGCTGTTGGCACGCGCGGCTGACACATCCGTGCCAACCAAGGTTGGCACCTACCAGAGCAACATCGATCTGACCCCACCCCGAAGCTTGGCACCCAGCAGGGCGGTACCGCTGCGGCTACGCGAAGTGCTGGTAACCGCCGTCGGCGGCTTCGCCATCCACATTCACGCCCTGCCCTTCGGCAATCCGACCGATGCGGGTGAGCGGCACGTCCAGCGATTCGGCGAGGTAGTGCAGTGCGTCGCGCTGGTCGGCGGCGGCGGTGAAGCACAGTTCGTAGTCGTCGCCCCCGCGCAGTGCGCAGTCGCGCGCAGTGTCGCGGCCGAGCAGCTCACGCAGCGCGTGCGAGATCGGCAGCGAATCGGCATCCACATGCGCGGCCACGTTGCTACGCGTGGCGATATGACCGAGGTCGGCCAGCAGGCCGTCGGACACATCCACCGCCGCGTGCGCGAAGGCCCGCAGGCGCAGGCCCAGGGTCACGCGCGGCGTCGGCCGCAGCAGGCGCAGGCGCAGGCTTTCGTAGTCGGCCAGCAGCGTGGCGGTGGCGATGCTCAACGCACCTTGTTGCCACAGGCGCAGCGCGCCGGCGGCATCGCCCAGCGTGCCACTGATCCAGATGTCATCGCCTGCCTGTGCGCGGTCGCGCCGCAGGGCCTGGCCACGCCCGACCTGGCCCATCGCGGTCACCGACAGCGACAGCGGACCGCGCGTGGTGTCGCCACCGATCAGCGCGATGTCGTGCTGGTCGGCCAGGGCGAAGAAGCCATCGGCAAAGGCCTCGATCCAGTCTTCAGACGCTTCCGGCAGTGACAGTGCCAGCGTGCACCACGCCGGGCGCGCGCCCATCGCGGCCAGGTCCGACAGGTTGACCGCCAGGGTCTTCCAGCCGATGTCGAAGGCAGGCGTCTCAACCGGGAAGTGCACGCCGCTGTTGAGCGTATCGGCGGTGACCACCAGTTGCTCGTTGGCACGCGGCTGCAGCAGCGCGGCGTCGTCACCGATGCCGAGCAGGATGTCGTCGCGCTCGAGGGTGCGGGCGCGGATGCGGTCGATGAGGGCGAATTCGGCCAGGGACATGGGGCGTTCTGCTTTTTTGTAGAGCCGAGCCATGCTCGGCTGCAGTTCGATCACGCGCCGCATTGCCGAACGCAACCGTGCGCTGCACGGTGAGCCGAGCATGGCTCGGCTCTACAGAAATCGGGTCAGTGACCCGATTCGACCTTGCGCCATTCCACGGCGGCACGATCCAGCACGCCGTTGACGTAGGTGTGGCCGTGTTCGGAACCGAAGCGCTTGGCCGATTCGATCGCTTCGTTGATCACCACGCGGTATGGCACGTCCAGGCGGTAGCGCAGCTCGTAGGCGGCCAGGCGCAGCACCGCGCGTTCGATCGCGTCCACTTCCTCGATGCCACGGTCCAGGTACGGGCCGAGCGCTTCGTCGATGTCACGACGGTTGTCGAGCACGCCGTGCAGCAGCGCCTCGAAGTACGCCAGGTCAGCGATTTCACGGGCCTGCTCGTGGACGAACTGGGCGATCAGCGACTGTGCGTTACCGCCCGAGATCTGCCAGGCGTAGATGGCCTGCACGGCACGACGGCGGGCGCGCGAGCGCAGCACCGGATCGACGCCATCGCGGCGGACGGGTTTACCGGAGGGCTTGCCCTGGGTGTTCTTGTTCATGGCAGTTGCTCCAGCAGATTGACCATTTCCAGTGCGGCGAGTGCGACTTCCTCGCCCTTGTTGCCGTGGCTGCCGCCTGCGCGGGCCTCGGCGTCTTCAACGCGTTCCACCGCCAGCACGCCGTTCAGCACCGGCACGCCGAAATCCAGCTGCACGCGCATCAGGCCTTCGGCGCAGCGGTCGGCCACGTGTTCGTAGTGGCGGGTGTCGCCACGGATCACGCAGCCCAGGGTGAGGATGGCGGCGTGTTCATGGGCGGCGGCCAGGCGCGCGGCCACCAGCGGCAGTTCCCAGGCACCCGGCACGCGGATCACGTCGATGTTGGCTTCGGTGATGCCGTTGCCGGCCAGGCTCAGGCGCGCGCCTGCGACCAGCGCGTCGGTGATGCGGGCGTTCCAGCGGCTGGCCAGGATGGCGAAGCGCGCCGACTCGGGAGTGCGAAGATCGCCTTCGTAGTGGCTCATATGCGGCTTGGGGACTCGATAAGGGGGTAATTCTAGCGTGGATGGGCCCCGGCCGTGGCTGGCGGGGGCCCGCAGGGTGTGCCGACCAACGGTCGGCACCCACCGGTGGCATGGGGCCGGCACCCACCGGTAGTGCCGGCCGCTGGCCGGCAATCCCCCATTACAGGGTGACCGTCTCCACCACTTCCAGGCCGTAACCGGCCAGGCCAACCTGGCGGCGCGGGGTGCCCAGCACCCGCAGCTTGCCCAGGCCCAGGTCGGACAGGATCTGTGCACCGGCACCGTTGCGGCGCCACTGGCCCACATCCTTGTCCTTGCCCGGCACCACCGGCGCCGGCTGCTGGCGCAGGCGGGCCAGCAGGGCTTCGCCATCGCGCGGGGCCGACAGCACCACCATCACGCCAGCGCCCTCGGCATCGATCGCGCGCAGGGCATAGGTGGCCGCCACGCCGAAGTCGTCGCGGCGCCAGTGCAGCAGGTCGGCCAGCGGGTTTTCCACCTGCACGCGCACCAGGGTCGGGGTGTCCGCATCCGGCGTGCCACGAACCAGCGCGAAGTGCAGGTCGTGGGCGATGCGGTCACGGTAGGTCACCAGCTTGAACGGACCGAATTCGGTGTCGATCTCGCGCTCGTCCACGCGCTCGACGGTCTTTTCGGTGGCCAGGCGGTAGGCGATCAGATCGGCGATGGAGCCCATCTTCAGGCCGTGCTCGCGGGCGAACACTTCAAGCTCCGGGCGGCGCGCCATGCTGCCATCCGGGTTCAGGATTTCCACCAGCACGCCGGCCGGTTCCAGCCCGGCGAGCATGGCCAGGTCGACGCCGGCTTCGGTGTGGCCGGCGCGGGTCAGCACGCCGCCCGGCTGGGCGATCAGCGGGAAGATGTGGCCCGGCTGGTGCAGGTCCGACGGCTTGGCATTGGGCTTTACCGCGGTGCGGATGGTATGCGCGCGGTCATGCGCCGAAATGCCGGTGGTGACGCCCTCGGCGGCCTCGATGCTGACCGTGAAGTTGGTCTGGAACTGGGCGGTATTGGCCTGCACCATCGGCGCCAGGCCGAGGTCGGCGGCGCGGCTGCGGGTCAGCGGCAGGCACACCAGGCCGCGGCCGTGGGTGACCATGAAGTTGATGTCCGACGGCTTGACCAGCTCGGCGGCCATGATCAGGTCGCCTTCGTTCTCGCGGTCTTCGTCATCGACGATGACCACCATGCGGCCCAGGCGGATGTCTTCCAGGATTTCCGGAATCGGGGCGAAGTTCATGCTGCGTCTCCCTGTGGGTGCTGACCGTTGCTCGGCACACCCATCAATCGCTCGACGTAACGGGCCACCAGATCGATTTCCAGATTGACCGCGCTGCCCACGCCGGTGGCGGAGAAGGCGGTGTTCGCCACGGTGTGCGGGATCAGGGCGACTTCAAAACCGTCGTCGTCCACTTCGTTGACGGTGAGGCTGACGCCGTCAACGCAGATCGAGCCCTTCTTGGCGATATAGCGGCGCAGCGAGGCCGGCGCGGCGAAACGCCAGCGCTGGGCCCGCGCGTCGTCATGGATGGACAGCACCTGGCCGAGGCCGTCGACGTGGCCGCTGACCAGATGGCCGCCCAGGCGGTCGGTCGGGCGCATGGCGCGCTCCAGGTTGATGACCGCCCCTTCGCCCAACTGGCCCAGCGTGGTCAGGCCCAGGGTCTCGGTGGAGGCATCGGCCTGGAAGCTGCTGGCGTCGAACGCGATGACGGTGAGGCAGACGCCGTTGATGGCGATGCTCTCGCCCATCTGCACGTGGTCGAACGGCAGATTCCCGACGTGGAAGGTGAAGCGGACATCGCCGCCGATGGATTCGCGTGCGGCCAGACGGCCGACGCCTTCGATGATTCCAGTAAACAAGTAACGTTCTCCGCGAAAAGTGAGCGAAAAACGCCGCAAGGCAAACAGGCGGGCGCAGGGCCGCGAAGGCCCTGTGGCACCGTCTTCTTTCATCCGGACTATGACCGTCGGCTCCGGCATTGGACCGGATCTGCTGACCCCCGGCCGTGGGCCGGGGCGCTCGCGGGCTCGTGCTTGCGCACCTACCGCCGGTGGGGAATTGCACCCCGCCCTGAAGACGTTTGTGTACCGGCGAACCGGCGCGGCTAGTGTACCAGCCCGTGCTGAACGGGGTGGGATGCCCGGGGTCGGATCCCTTTCCGCAGGCAAGGGCTCTGGCCCCGGCCCTCTCGAAATCGCTACGGGTCAGAGCCGTTTTCCGACGGAAAACGGATCTGACCCCGATCCAGGCCCGCTCGCACTCTGATGACCGGGGTCGGATCCCTTTCCGCAGGAAAGGGCTCTGACCCCGGGTCCCTCGAAATCGCGGAGGGGTCAGAGCCGTTTTCCGACGGAAAACGGATCCGACCCCGATGCAGGCCCGCTCGCATTCTGATGACCGGGGTCGGATCCCTTTCCGCAGGAAAGGGCTCTGACCCCGGGTCCCTCGAAATCGCGAGGGGTCAGAGCCGTTTTCCGACGGAAAACGGATCCGACCCCGATGCAGGCCGGCTCGCACTCTGATGGCCGGGGTCGGATCCCTTTCCGCAGAAAAGGGCTCTGACCCCGGCCAAGCCAGACCAGCTTGTGACGGCCGTCTCTCGCATTTTGTAAAACTTTCATTAAAATCCGCAGCGGACGACATGAGGTCGCCACGGGCAGCCGCGAGGGCAGGCCCGCCAATGGACTGAAATTCACAGGAATTCCCATGCGCAAGATCCTGATCGTGGCCGCCCTGCTGGCCGCTGCTCCGTTCTCGGCTTCGGCCGACGCCCTGAGCTACACCTACGTGGAAGGCGGCTGGACCCAGGTCCAGGTTGACGACAACGTGCTGGACGACCCGAAGGTCGACGGTGGCTACCTGCGCGGCTCGGTCGCGCTGGCCGAGCAGGTCTACGTGTTCGGTGGCTGGTCGCGCACCAGCAAGACCCGCCACTACGGCGAAGACTCGCTGAAGCTGGAACTGAACCAGCCGGAGCTGGGTATCGGCTACCACATGCCGTGGACCGACCGCCTGGACTTCACCGCCGATGCCGCCTGGGTGCGCCAGAACGCCGAATCGACCCTGCGCTACGACGGCGTGCGTTACCACGGCAAGGACCACACCAACCTGGGCCGCGTCACCATGGGTATCCGCGGCAAGCCGTCGCGCATGACCGAAGCCTGGGCCAAGGCCGGTTACATGGATGGCGGCAACAACTACAAGGGCACCTGGGTCGGCACCGTCGGCGGCCAGGTCAACTTCACCAAGACCTGGGGTGTAGTGGGCGAGATCGCCGGCTACCGCGACGTCACCCAGTACTCGGTCGGCGTCCGCGCCAGCTTCTGATTTACCGATCGCTCCTCGTCGTGCGATCGAACGGGCCCCGCAAGGGGCCCGTTTTTTTTGGGCCCGCGCGCGCCGGCAGGCGGCCACAGGCACCAACGGGCCTGCGCAAAGATGCGCTACGCTTGCGCGCCTCTGGAACAGGAAACACCGTCATGAAGACTCCCTTGCGTACCCTGCTGGCCAGCGCCCTGCTGGCGGCCCCGCTGCTGGCCGGCGCCGCCCCGGCCACACTGACGCCCGAACAGGCTTTCGACCTGTACGCACGCGTGCTGCTGGAAGATGACGCCGTGGCGACCCGCGCGCTCAACGATGCACTGAAGCCGGCGTTCGAAGGCCAGGACGCGGTGACCCCGAACCCGGGTGCGCTGGCCAAGGCGCTGGCCGATCCGTGGCAGGTCGTGCTTGCCAGCACCGGCGCAAAGGCCGACGCGGCCGCCAGCGAAGCGCTGTATGCCAAGGCCCTGCGTGATTCGAAGTGCCGCGCCAGCAAGAGCGTGATTGAAGACAACGAGTACGTGGAAGACCAGAAGCTGGCGCGCATCACTTTCAGCTGCCAGGTGCCCGACCTCGGCAAGGTGCGCCCGCTGTTCGCCGCCAGCCTTGCGGCCGACGCCAGCCCGGCCGCGCGCAGGCAGTTCACCGACGCCTACACCCAGGCGCTGCAGAGCGGTGCGCGCGTGCCGGTCAGCGGCACCTTCACCCTGTACCCGGCCAAGGACAACGGCTACTGGTACAGCGGCAACTTCGACGATCTGGTGGGTACCGTGACCGGCGCGCTGGCACCGTTCGAGGACTGGATGCAGGACGCGCAGGCGGCCAGCGCACCGAAGGTGACCGGCGTACCCGGCTGTGACCTGCTGCTGCAGCAGCACCGCGCCTGCGTGGCGAAGATCGCGCCGGACCAGATCAGTGGCGTGGATGCCATGACCGAGGAACTGAAGGCCAAGGCGAAGGTGAAGTCAGCCGAAGACATGACGCAGGAATGCAAGGCACTGCGCCCGATCGCCGAGATGATGTGGACCGACGAATGCGCGTAAGTGCGATGTAACGCCGAGCCTACGCGCTGCCCAGCGTTGCCGACGGCAAGGGCAACTGCATTTTCAGAACCCTTGCATGGCCCTGCGCGGCCTGCATGGTCAATGCTGTTGCCCTCTTCCACCAGGGCAACCGCATGAAACACCGTATGACGTCGACCGCGCTCATGTTGCTGGCGCTGATGGTGTGCTGGCAGGCCGAGGCGTCCAGGTTCAAAGCCACGAAGATCATCGTCGTCCAACCCTCGGTCGCCTTCGAGTCAACGCAGCTGAGCGACAGGCACCTGGATGCGTGGATGAGTGAGGATGATCACTGCCGCGACTTCCTGATGTACCACGACCAGTGTGCCGTGCTGGTACTGCCGGATGAGTACGACGACGGTTTTACGCGTCGCCAGTTGCGGTTCAAGGCGAGGCAACTGCCGGGCGAGGCGCTCGGCGCGTACTGCCGCGACCTGCATGTGCTGTGGAAGCAGCAATGGAAAGGCCAATGCCCCGTTGGCGAAGAAGACGACGAAGCGGCCTGACGCCATGGGCGTAGCCCCCTGCCCTGCGTCATTCCTTCATGGGCGCAGCAGCAGCCTGTTGTCCTCGCCGACCTGGCGCTGGTCAACCACGCGCAGGCGACGCTGCTGGTCCATGGCATCAATGCCGAGGCCAGCCAGCAGCGGGCGGCCGTTGTCGCCCAGCAGCGTGGGCGCCTGATAGAGCAGAAGCTCATCGACCCAGCCACCGCGCAGCAGCGCACCGGCCAGTGTCGCGCCGGCTTCGGTGTGCACTTCGTTGATGCCGCGCTCGGCCAGCAGCGCCAGCACCGCGCCCAGGTCCAACCGCCCCTCTGCGCTGGGCACGCTGGCGAATTCGGCATCGGCCGCATCCGGCGCGCTCACCGCCGCAGCGTGCAGGTACAGCGTCGGTGCCCCGCCCTCGCGCACGCGGCTGCATTCGAGCGAGCGCAGGCGCGAATCCAGCACCACACGCAGTGGTGCCATCACTTCGGTATCGGCCAGGCGCACGGTCAGCATCGGGTCGTCGGCCAGCACCGTGTCGCCGCCGGTCAGGATCGCACCGGCGCGCGCGCGCCAGTGCTGCACGTCCTCGCGCGCGGCCGGCCCGGTGATCCACTTGGAACTGCCATCGGCCATCGCGGTACGGCCATCCAGGCTGGCGGCCAGCTTCACCCGCAACCACGGCCGATTGCGCTCCACGCGCGACAGGAAGCCCTTGTTGAGCTCGCGCGCCTGCGCCGCCATCAGCCCTTCGGCGACGTCGATGCCGGCATTGCGCAGCAGATCGAACCCACCGCCATCGACCTTCGGGAATGGATCACGCATCGCCGCGACCACGCGCGACACGCCAGCTTCGATCAAGGCCAGCGCACACGGTGGCGTGCGCCCGTAGTGGGCGCAGGGTTCCAGGGTGACGTAGGCGGTGGCACCGCGTGCTTCGGTGCCGGCCTCGCGCAGGGCGAACACTTCCGCATGCGGGCCACCGGCGCGCTGGTGCCAGCCCTGCCCGACCACGCGTTCGCCATGGGCGATCACGCAGCCGACCATCGGGTTGGGGCGGGTGGTATAGGCAGCGCGCTCGGCCAGGCGCAGCGCGTTGGCCATGTGCAGGTGGTCGAGGACGGAGAACGAAGTGGTCATGCAGCCATGGTAACGCCGCCGGTGTTGATCCATGCCGTCAGTGCCAACCAACGGTTGGCACCCACCAGTGAATGCGGCCACCGGTGCCCACCAAGGTTGGCACCCCCAAGGCAGAGGCAGTCAGCCCTTCTTCTTCTTGGTCAGGGCGATCACATCGCCCAGCAGCTGCAGCTGTTCGGTACTGGACGGCAGGTCGCGCTCGAGCTTCTCGATCTCCTCGCGGAAATCGGCCACGTCCTCGAAGCTGCGGTAGACCGAAGCGAAGCGCACGTAGCCGACATGATCGAGCTTGCGCAGTTCGTTCATCACGAACTCGCCGACCTTGATCGAGGGCACTTCGCGCTCGCCGCTGATGCGCAGCTGGTGAACCACCGCACGCACCGCTGCTTCGATCTTGTCTTCGGCCACCGCACGCTTCTGCAGCGCGCGGTCGAAGCCAGCGCGGACCTTGCGCTGGTCGAACGCCTCGCGCGTGCCATCGCTCTTGACGATGGCCGGCAGCTTCAGTTCGACCGTTTCCAGGGTGCTGAAGCGCTCGCCGCAGGCTTCACATTCACGCCGACGACGGATCGTCGCGCCGTCTTCAGAGACGCGCGAGTCGATGACCCGGGTATCGGCATGTTGGCAGAAGGGGCAGTGCATGGAACGCCTGGCTCAGGAAAGTACCTATTGCCACGGTCATGGCAGCGTCGCAAAGGTACCTGAGAAAGGGCGCAGCGGCAAATGCTGTCTGCGCGGAAGTACCTGCATTTCGGCCAACCAGAGCGTCCAGTGAGGTCAGCAGGACCAGACGTTCAACCAGGTGCCGACGGCACCGGGGCCGCGCGTGCCCAGCGCAGCCACGCCAGGTGCCCGGCCATCACCAGCAGCGGCGGGCCGAACCCAAGGAAGGCCAGGGTCGAGATTTCCCCATGCTTGAAGGTGAAGTACAACGCGGCGGCGACCACGGCCAACGCGGCCAGCACCCCCAGCGCAAGGCCGACCCAGGCGACAACCGGTGATTGGCGCAGGCCGGCAACACCGCGCCACAGGAACAGGCCGCTCAGCCACAACCACGACAGCAGGCCGATGATTCCAGCCGACGACCACAGCAGCAACCACGTGTGCTCGTCGCCCGTCAGGTACTTGCCGTCCCATACGACCATCAGCCCCAGCACGGCACCCGTGCCGCCTGCCGCCACGGTGGGCAGGCCCACCAGCAGGCCGGCGATCGCCATCCAGCGTTTGTGCAGACGCTCATCCATGCGTTCGATGTCCTTCCATGGGCCACGTCATGCGCGGCGTTTGATCCACACCAGCATCGCAGCCGGCACCAGCATCGACGGGCCCAGCAGCAACAAGCCGATGCCTTCGGCATGCACGGCGATGCCCCACCACAGCGCCAGCCCCAGCGGGGGCAAGGCGGCGAGACCGCCCGCCAGCAGCATCCACCACCAGAGGCGGTGCACGTGCAGCCCGGCACGCCCCTGCAGCAGAAAACCCGCGCTGAGCCACAACCAGGCCAGGCAACCGGCAATGCCGGCCAGGCCCCACAGCGGCATCACCGTCACCGAGGCCAGCGTGCCATGACCGAACTGGCCCAGCCCCATCAGCAGCAGCATCGTCGCTACAGCACCGCCCACCACCAGGCTGGGCAGGCCGAAGACCACCGCCAGGATGGCATACAGATACCGGGCGCGGCGCTCATCCACGCGGGCCTACTCCTTTGACCGTGCCGGGCCGGATGGCTCGCCCATGGCGTCGGCACGCAGCCGCAGGAGGATCAACATACCGGTGGGCACCAGCAGGGACGGCCCGGCGAACAGCCCGCTGAGCACGGACGGACCCAGCTCGGCGAAGTAGTACAGCGCCATCGCCAGCAGGGGCAGGCCCGCCAGCACGCCCAGGCCCAGCAGCAGCCACCAGCGGCGTGATGCCATGTGCAGCCCGCGTGCGCCATCGCGCAGCCAGACGATGCTGAGTGCGACCCAGGCCACGAGGCCGGCGATCGCGCACGATCCCCACGCGAACATGCCGACGGCAAACCACAGTTTGTCCGCGTCCAGCGATACGAGCCCGATCACGCCCATGACCACGGCGATGCAGGCGCCGGCACCGCCGAAGAACAGGCTGGGCAGGCCGAACAGCACCGCCAGTGCGATGTACAGGTACTTGAGGCGGCGCTCATCCATGCGCGGGATTCCTGATGACGGGGTCAGAGCCCTTCCCTGCGGGAAGGGATCCGACCCCTGCGTCGATCCGGAAGGCGGGGTCGGATCCCTTTCCGCCAGGAAAGGGCTCTGACCCCGGCCCCGATCAGCCGTAGACCGGGTACTTGCGGCACTGCGCGCTGACGGCGTCGCGCACGCGGGCGATGACCGCGTCATCGTTCGGTGCGTCGAGCACGTCGGCGATCCAGTTGGCCAGATCCACGCAGTCCTGTTCGACGTAGCCACGGGTGGTCACCGCCGGCGTACCCAGGCGCAGGCCCGAGGTCACGAACGGCGAACGCGGGTCGTTCGGCACCGAGTTCTTGTTGACGGTGATGTGGGCCTTGCCCAGCGCGGCTTCCGCGTCCTTGCCGGACACGTCCTTGCCGATCATGTCCACCAGCATCAGGTGGTTCTGGGTGCCGCCGGAGACGATCTTGTAGCCACGCGCGATCAGCGTATTGGCCATCGCCTGGGCGTTCTTCACCACCTGCTGCTGGTAGGCCTTGAAGCCCGGCTCCAGCGCTTCCTTGAAGGCCACGGCCTTGCCGGCGATGACGTGCATCAGCGGACCGCCCTGGATGCCCGGGAACACGATCGACTGCAGCTTCTTGACCAGGTCTTCGTCGGCGCCCTTGGCGATGACGATGCCGCCGCGCGGGCCGCGCAGGGTCTTGTGGGTGGTCGAGGTGACCACGTGGGCGTGTTCCAGCGGGCTCGGGTAGACGCCTGCGGCGACCAGGCCGGCGACGTGGGCCATGTCGACGAACAGGTAGGCGCCGACCTTGTCGGCGATGGCGCGGAAGCGCGCCCAGTCGATCACCTGCGAGTAGGCCGAGAAGCCGGCCACGACCATCTTCGGCTTGTGCTCCAGGGCCAGGCGCTCGACTTCGTCGTAATCGATCAGGCCCTGGTCGTTGACGCCGTACTGCACGGCGTTGAACAGCTTGCCCGAGGCATTGACCTTGGCGCCGTGGGTGAGGTGGCCACCGTGGGCCAGGCTCATGCCGAGGATGGTGTCACCCGGCTGCAGCAGGGCGAAGTACACGGCCTGGTTGGCCTGCGAACCGCTGTGCGGCTGCACGTTGGCATAGTCCGCATCGAACAGCTGCTTCAGGCGGTCGATCGCCAGCTGCTCGGCGATGTCCACGTATTCGCAGCCACCGTAGTAGCGCTTGCCCGGGTAGCCTTCGGCGTACTTGTTGGTCAGCTGGCTGCCCTGGGCTTCCATCACCGCCGGGCTGGTGTAGTTCTCGCTGGCGATCAGCTCGACGTGGTCTTCCTGGCGCTGGGTCTCAGCGGCGATGGCCTTGGCCAGTTCGGGATCGTAGGATTCGATGCGGACGTCACGCGGGAACATCGGGTACTCCAGCAGGCAGGGAAAAGGGGTACGGCTCAGCCCTCGATTGTAGCTCCGCACTGGCCCGCTGGGGCCGAAACGGACGGGGCCGGCATCCCCGAAGGAATCCGGCCCCGTATGGTTTCGATTGATGTTGTGGGGTCAGAGCCCTTTCCGTTGGAAAGGGATCCGACCCCATCAGCGCAAGGGTCAGAGCCCTTTCCGTTGGAAAGGGATCCGACCCCGGCCGCGATCCTCAGCGACTGAGCACGTACTGGGCGATCACACCGGTGGCGATGGCCACCAGCAGCATGTTGCCGCGATCATCCCGGATCCACTGATGGCCGTACGGCGGGCGGCGCAGGTTGTAGCGCGGGTAGTCGTTCACCACGTAGACCGGGCCGCGGTAGTAGTCGCGGTAGCGGTGGCCGACCTTCCAGCCATAGCCCGGGCCATAGGCCGGGCGATAGACCACGCGCGGCGGTGCCGGGCGGTAGTAGCGATCATGGTCACGGTGCCAGTCGCGGCGGTCGCGTTCCCAGTCGCGCCGGGCCTCGCGGCGGTCGCGCTCCCAGTCGCGGCGGTCCTAGCGCCACTCACGGCGATCCTCGCGCCACTCGCGGCGGTCGTGGTCGCGGCGATGGTCGTTGTCGGCGAAGGCCGGGGTCACGGCGCCCAGCGCCAGCACAGAGGCCACGGCGCCGGCCATTACTCGATTGATGCGCATGTCAGACCTCTGCTTGGGTGGGTGGTGAGCCCATATTGCGCAACCGATCTGAACCGTTTCCGGCTGGAAACGCTTCCCGCTGCAGGACTGTGACGGAGTATTCAGGCCACGGCCAGCCTGCGCGGCTCCGGCCGGGCGCGGGCCGGAACCGGTTCCGGCTATAATTGGCGGTATTCCATTCCAGTCTGTGCCCGCTGCCGCAACGGGATGTTCCCGTGACGGGTCGGGCGCAGGGCCGCGCCTACGGAGACCGCATGTCCTCGCAATACATCTACACCATGAACCGCGTGTCCAAGGTGGTCCCGCCCAAGCGGCAGATCATCAAGGACATTTCCCTGTCCTTCTTCCCGGGCGCGAAGATCGGCCTGCTGGGCCTGAACGGCGCCGGCAAGTCCACCGTGCTGAAGATCATGGCCGGCGTGGACACCGATTTCGAGGGTGAAGCCCGCCCGCAGCCCGGCATCAAGGTCGGTTACCTGGCGCAGGAACCGGAACTGGACCCGAACAAGACCGTGCGCGAGTCGGTCGAGGAAGGCGTGGGCGAAGTGCTGCAGGCCCAGGCCGCGCTGGAGGCGGTGTACGCCGCCTACGCCGAGGAAGGCGCCGACTTCGACGCGCTGGCCAAGGAACAGGAGCGCCTCGAGGCGATCCTGGCCGCCGGCGACGCGCACACCCTGGAAAACCAGCTGGACGTGGCTGCCGATGCGCTGCGCCTGCCGCCGTGGGATGCCAAGATCGCCAACCTGTCCGGCGGTGAAAAGCGCCGCGTCGCACTGTGCCGCCTGCTGCTGCAGAAGCCGGACATGCTGCTGCTCGACGAACCGACCAACCACCTCGACGCCGAGTCGGTGGAATGGCTGGAACAGTTCCTGGCGCGCTATACCGGCACCGTGGTGGCCGTCACCCACGATCGCTACTTCCTGGACAACGCCGCCGAGTGGATCCTGGAACTGGACCGCGGCCGCGGCATTCCGTGGAAGGGCAACTACACCGAATGGCTGGTGCAGAAGGATGAGCGCCTGAAGCAGGAAGAGAACCAGGAAAAGGCCCGCCAGAAGGCGATCCAGAAGGAACTGGAGTGGTCGCGCCAGAACGCCAAGGGCGGCCGCTCCAAGGGCAAGGCCCGTCTGGCCCGCCTGGAAGAGCTGCAGTCGCAGGATTACCAGAAGCGCAACGAGACCAACGAAATCTTCATCCCGCCGGGCGAGCGCCTGGGCAACATGGTGATGGAGTTCAAGAACGTCTCCAAGAAGTTCGGCGACCGCCTGCTGATCGACAACCTGTCGATGCTGATTCCGCCGGGCGCGATCGTCGGCATCATCGGCCCGAACGGCGCCGGCAAGTCGACGCTGTTCAAGATGATCACCGGCCAGGAGAAGCCGGATTCGGGCGAGATCGTGATCGGCCCGACCGTGCAGCTGTCCTACGTGGACCAGAGCCGCGACAAGCTGGAAGGCAACCACAACGTCTTCCAGGAAATCGCCGGTGGCCTGGACATCCTCAACATCAACGGCATCGAGATCCAGTCGCGCGCCTACATCGGCCGCTTCAACTTCAAGGGCCAGGACCAGCAGAAGATGGTCGGCTCGCTGTCCGGTGGTGAGCGTGGCCGCCTGCACATGGCCAAGACCCTGCTGCAGGGCGGCAACGTGCTGCTGCTCGACGAACCGTCCAACGACCTGGACATCGAAACGCTGCGTGCGCTGGAAGACGCGCTGCTGGAGTTCCCGGGCAACACCTTCGTGATCTCGCACGACCGCTGGTTCCTGGACCGCATCGCCACGCACATCATCGCTTTCGAAGGCGACTCGCACGTGGAGTTCTTCCAGGGCAACTACCGCGAGTACGAGGAAGACAAGAAGCGTCGCATGGGCGACGATGCCGCGCCGAAGCGCCTGCGCTTCAAGGCGCTGAAGTAAGAAAGGAAGAACGGCCGCGCTCTGCGCGGCCGTTCTGCATTCGGGTAGGTCACGACCGTTGGTCGTGACACCTTATTGTCGCGAGAAGCCCCATGTCCCTGTTCGAGCGCCTGTTCCAGCTGCAGCAGCACGGCACCACCGTGCGTACCGAGCTGCTGGCCGGTGTCACCACCTTCCTGACGATGTCCTACATCGTCTTCGTGAACCCCGAGATCCTCGGCACCACCGGCATGGACGCGGGTGCGGTGTTCGTGGCCACCTGCCTGGCCGCGGCGCTGGGTTCGGCGGTGATGGCACTGGCGGCCAACTTCCCGGTCGGCATGGCACCGGGCATGGGCCTGAACGCGTTCTTCGCCTTCACCGTGGTCGGTGCCGCCGGCCTGCCGTGGCAGCAGGCACTGGGCGCGGTATTCATCTCCGGCCTGGTGTTCCTGGTGCTGTCGCTGACCGGTGTGCGGGCGTGGCTGGTGTCGGGCATTCCTTCGTCGCTGCGCTCGGCGATCGTGGCCGGCATCGGCCTGTTCCTGGCGATCATCGCGCTGCAGAAGTCCGGCGTGATCGTCGGCAATGAAGACACGCTGGTGGCGCTGGGCCCGTTGAACACGGCGCCGCCGCTGCTGGCACTGGCCGGCTTCCTGCTGATCGCGGTGCTGGAAGCGCGCCGTATCCGTGGCGCGATCCTGATCGGCATCCTGGCGGTGACCGGCGCGGGCTGGGCATTGGGCGACGTGCAGTACCAGGGCCTGGTCTCGCTGCCGCCGAGCCTGGCGCCGACCTTCCTGCAGCTGGACCTGCCGGGCCTGCTGCACCACAACGGTGGCGCGCCGATCGCTGTGTTGCTGCAGGTGGTGCTGGTGTTCGTGCTGGTGGAAGTGTTCGATGCCACCGGCACCCTGTATGGCGTGGTCGGTCGCGCCGGACTGCTGAAACTGCCGGGCGCGCAGAAGCGTTTCGGCCGCGCGCTGCTGGCCGACAGCACGGCGATCGTGGCCGGTTCGCTGCTGGGCACCAGCAGCACTACCGCGTTCGCTGAAAGCGCCTCGGGCGTGCAGGTGGGCGGCCGCACCGGCCTGACTGCACTGGTGGTGTCGGCACTGTTCCTGGCCGCACTGCTGTTCTCGCCGCTGGCGGCGATGGTGCCCGGCTATGCCACCGCACCGGCGCTGCTGTTCGTGGCCGGCCTGATGCTGCGCGAACTGGTGGACGTGGACTGGAGCGACCTGACCGAATCGGTGCCGGCCGCACTGTGTGCCCTGGCGATGCCGTTCACCTACTCCATCGCGAATGGCCTGGCGTTTGGCTTCATCGCGTATGCGGCGCTGAAGGCCGGCACCGGCCGCTGGCGCGAAGTGCATCCGGCGGTGTGGCTGGTGGCGGTGCTGTTCGCGCTGCGCTACGCGTTGGAATAATCGGGGCGCGATGCCGGCCAGCGGCCGGCACTACCGGATGGTGATTCACCTGCCACCCGGGGCACGATGCCGGCCAGCGGCCGGCACCACCCGGCGCGGGGTTCACCTCCCACCCACGGTGCTCTGGGATGATGCGGGCATGGTTCGGCCCGACCTTCCCACGGATCCGTCTTCGCCGTTGCGCCGCCGGTTGCTGCGCGCGGCAGTGCTGGCGCCGTTGGCCGCTACGCTCGCCACCCTGCCCGGCTGTTCGCTGCCGGTGCAGGTGGATGGCACCTTCCTGCAGCCCTGGCGCAGCCATCTGCAGTGGGGCCCGGCCGACTGGCAACGTTCGTTGAAGCTTGCCCACGCGCTGGGCTGCCGGCAGCTGGTGCTGCAGTGGACCGGCATCGTCGGTGGCAGCGATGGCGACTGGTCGCTGCCGGACAGCAACCTGCAGCAGCTGTTCACCGCCGCCAGCGAGAACGACATCCGCATCCGCGTTGGCCTGCCCTTCCAGCAACGCTGGTGGCAGGCCATCGGCGCCGACGACGCCACGCTGCAGGCGTTCCTGGCCGACAGCCTGGCGCACGCGCGCAGCTGGTTGGCACAGGCGCCGTGGGCGCAGCAGCCCGCCTTCGGCGGCTGGTACCTGCCCTACGAACTGGAGCAGTTCCACTGGGCCGATCCGGCCCGCCAGCAATGGCTGGCGCAGTGGCTGCACGGGCTGGCGCAGGCCGCCAGCGCGCGCGGCGGTGACTGTGCGATCTCCTGCTACTTCAGCCGCCTGCAGACCGACGGCGACCTGGTCGCGCTGTGGCAGGCGGTGCTGGCACGGGCCGCGCTGCGGCCGATGGTGCAGGACGGCGTGGGGGTGGCCGGCGCCGGCAACGTGCAGCAGCTGCAACCGCTGCTCGGCCATTTCCGGGCACAGGGCATCGGGTTCGATGCGATCGTCGAACTGTTCCGCGAACTGCCCGGCAGCCCCGCCGACGGCAGCGCGTTCAAGGGCGAAACCGCAGATGCCGCGCGCATCCAGCGGCAGCTGGCGTGGGCGCACGACAGCGGTGCGCAGCACGTGCTGGTCTATGCACTGGAGCCGTGGCTGACCCAGGACACGCCGCAGGCCGCGGCGCTGCGACGACGTTGGGGCCTGCCTCAGTAGGAGAGGATGGCGGTCGCGAACAGGCCCTTGGCGCGCTGCGTATCACCGCCGCCGATCGCGAAGCGGTACTGCACGGTCAGGTCCAGGTAGGAACGCGGCGTGTTGTAGTGGTCTTCGCGGAACCAGTAGCGCACGCCCACGCCCGGCCCTGCGCCGAGTGACCAGCTGCGCTGCGTATCGTTGAGTGCGAACGACTGCGCCGGGAACAGCGGGTAGCGGATGTCGCGCACCCGCGAGCGCTGGTCGAGCCAGTCCGCCCCCACCACCACATACGGCGTGACCACCCAGTGGGTCTGCCCGGCACCAAAGCGGAAGCTGCGGCCGGCACGCAGTTCACCGGCAGCGAACCACTGTTCGCGATGCAGGCGCCCGTTGGCATCGCCCACCCGGCGCACCGGCGCGCCATTGGCATCGAGTGCGTCGAGGGTGAAATGCGCGCTGTTGTCATCCCACGTGTAACCGCCCTGCGCGTAGCCACTGACCATCCACCACTGATTCACGTCGGTGCGCAGGTCGGTGCCGTGGTAATAGCCGTAGGTCAGGTAGGACATCCAGCCACCGGAACCGCTGGCCAGGCGGTAGCGGGCCAGTGTGCTGGCTTCCAGTGGCGGGTTGCGGGCCAGCTGCAGGCTGCATTGCACGGCCGCCGAAGCGGGGTAGACATCGCCCGTGCGGGTGGCGCTGCCGAGGAACTGGCGACGCTCGATGCCGGCGCTCAGGCCGGTCTGGCCGAAGGCGTAGCGCAGGCCGAACGAGGCGATGGTGGACGGCCAGCCGGTGGTGGAACGCGAGCGGCTGAGCCGTTCGGCGCGCGCGCGTGCATCGGGCGTCGATTCGCCGGTGCACGGGTCCACGGCGCGGATCGACTCGTAGGTGCCACCCTCGTCGTACAGGGTGTTGAGCAGCCGCGCGTAAAGCTCCAGCGTGCCGTGCTGGTCATTGAAAGCCGGCGGGCGCCAGAACGCTTCAAGCGTGCTGAACACCGAATCACCCGGCGTACTGATCGCCGCGCCGCCGACATTGGTCGCCGCCTGGCGCGCGCCACGGAAGCCGGCCGAGGCGATCACGCCCCACTCGCGCGAATAGTTGGCGATGGCATTGCGCACGTTGTAGCGCTGGTGCGCATCCAGTGGCAGCTCGCCGGCATCGGCACGATCAATGGCCGTCCGCAGCAGGGTCACCGCCTGCGGGTGATCGCCGTTGGCCGCGCTGGCGTAGGCCTGGTCAAGCACCACGCCCTTTGGTGCCCTGCCGGTGGCCTCGGCGGCACGGAAGTCGGCCAGTGCGCGCGCCGGCTCGTGCGCCTTCTGGTTGAGGTAGCCGCGCTGCATCAGCGCCTCCGCATCGTCAGGGCGCTGTGCCAGCGCCGCATCCAGGCGCTGCCGTGCTTCGTCCTGCTGGCTGCGGTTGCCTGCCGCCAGCGTGCTGGTCAGCAGCCCCTGCAGGCCCGCGTCCTCCGGTGCGAGCTGCACGGCCTGCCGCGCCTCGCCGATGGCCTCGGCATAGTCCCGGCGCGCGTAGGCCGCGTAGGCACGCTGTGCGGCACCACCGTCGCCCTGCAGGTCGGCCGGCATCAACTCGCAACGGTTGCCGCTGTCGCCAGACTGGCAGTGCTGGAACGGCGCCGGATAGGTCTGCGCGCTCATGCGCGGACGCTCGCGACTGGAACGGACCGCCTTGGCGCGCTGCTCGATGCCCTGCTGCAGCAGCTGCTGCGCGCGTGCATCGCTGGCATCTGCTGGCAATGCCGCGCGCAGCGGCGCCAGCAGTGCACCCGCACGTGTGCGGTCCCCAGCGGCCAGGGCCGCATCCACGGCCAGCAGGCGCACGTTGCGCTGCTGCATGGTTGACCCCGGCGCGGCGAGTGCGGCGTCGAAGTCTTCATTGGCCAGCAGGCTGTTGCCCTGGCGCTGGCGCAGGTACCCGCGCATTGAGATCCTGGCCGTCGGCCTGCAACGCCTGGTCGGCACTGCGCTCGGCGTCGGCCAGCTGCCCCTGCTGCAGCTGCGCGGTAATCAGCAGCAACCGGTACGTCGCCACCTCCGGTGCCAGCTCGACAGCGGCACGTGCCTGCGCAACGGCCGCGGCATCATCCTGCGTGGACAGCGACCGGTACGCCTGCTGGGCCTGCAGCAGCGCGCGCTGTCGATCCAGCGCCACGCGCCGTGCGCGCAATGCCTCGACATTCGGCGCGCCCAGCTGCAGCGCGGTGGCAATGGCGGCGTCGGCCTGTTCGGGCTGCTGCTGTGCTTCCAGCGCGGCCACCCACAGCATCGCCCAGGCGCCCTGCGTTGGCTGCTGCCGGAAGGCCTGCTCGGCCTTGCTGGCTGCCTCTCCCATCCGCCCGGCGTCATAAGCGGCGTAGGCCTCGGTGGCCAGCGCGTAGGCCTGCTGCCTGGCGCGGTCTGCGCCGCTGCCAGCCACGCGCGGTGGGGAGGGTGCGCGCCCGCTCCTGGCATCCGGAGGCGTGCTGCGCGCAGCGGTGGCAGCGGCCAGCGCCGGCAACGCCGGATCCTTCAACCCCGCATCCAGTGCACGACGTGCCTGCTGCTGGGCCTCCGCCGGCCGGCCCAGTTTCTGCAGCGCGTAGATCTGCAACAGGCGCAGCCGCACCACGTCTGGGCGCAGCCGGATCGCTTCGGTGGACTGCTGGTAAGCCGCTTGATAGTCGCCGCGCTCGTAAGCGGTGAAGGCCTGCTCGGCGACGCGATATGCAGCGCCGGACAGCGGCAGGGCCGCATCGGCCTGTGCCAGTACCGGCGTGGCGGCCGTGGCCAGTGCCACGGCAATGACGGTGGACAGCAGCGTGGTCTTCATGCCGGCAAGGCTCCGGGAGGCGGCGACTGCAGCACGGCCGCACGCCGGCGCTGCTCCTGCATGGCCTGGGCGACGGCGTCCTCGGTGGTGACGCCCTGCTTGACCAGGTAATCGCCGATGCGGCCATCGCGCTGCGGCTTGTAGGCATCCAGTGCGATCTCGAAGCGCGCGTGATCGATCAGGCGCATCTCCACCAGCAGGTCCCCGAGCAGCGGCACGTTGTCCAGCTGCCAGTGCCGGTCGCCGCCGATCAGGCGCAGGCCTGCGTTGATTTCGCTTTCGCGGGCAATGCTCTGTTCGATGTGCTCGCTGCGGGTTTCCTGCTTCAGCAGCGCCAACGCTTCTTCGGGCAATGGGCTGGCCACGGCCAGCCGCAGGGTGCCCTGCTGGCGCGGTGGCAGCGGCAACATGCGCCATTGCACGCAGGCATCGGCACTGACCGGGAAGTGGAAGGCGCGCAGGTAGTCCACGTCGATCACCGCACGAGGCAGGTCGCCCTGGAAGGCGATCGCCTCGGCCAGCGTTTCATCATCCAGCCACCCCTGGGTGAGCAGGATGCGGCCCAGTGGCTGCTGCCGGCCGGCGTGCTGCTGGTCCAGCGCCTGCTGCAGGCGCTCCGGCTCCACCGCCTGCCAGGTGGTCAACAGCTCGCCGAGCTGCTTGCGCGTCTGCACCAGCTGCGCCGCATCCGGGAAGTCGTGCATGGTCTTGTCCCAGACCATGCGCTTGCCGAACAGCAGGTAAGCCAGGAACACCTTCCACGCACGCGCGGTGGCCATGAAATTGATCATGTTGCCGACCACCATCCGCGGGATCGACATCAAGGCATGCTCCCAGCCGTACAGCCGGTTGACGAAGTAGAAGCGCTGCACGACGCGGGTGGCCAGCGCTGCGGTGGTCAGCAGCGCGACGTTCATCTGCCAGGTACCGGCCTGGAACACGCTGGGAAACTGCATCGTCCACACCCCGGACATCTTCAGCAGCCAGAACAACAGCAGCTGCAGGAAGATGAGGTAGGCAATGATGCTGACGAACGAGGTGATGATGCCCTTGCGGTCGCGCGCCAGCAGGTACTTGGTGGCCAGCGAGCCACGCCAGCCCAGCGACTCCCAGCTCTGCAGGCCGATGCCCAGCACCCAGCGCGCCTTCTGCCGGTACGAGGCACGGAAGTTGTCGGGGAAGTACTCGCGCACGCACAGCGCCATCTGCTGGGTGCGCTCGCGCACCGGCCCCCAGCCGAACCAGGACGGGCGACGCACGCGGAACTGCACCGGGAAGCGGGCGAAGATCGACTGCATGCCCATCGCCGCCAGCCGCGCACCGACGTCATAGTCCTCGGTGAGGCTGTCGGTGTTGAAGGGCTGGTTGTCGGTCTGCGCGCTCAGCGCCAGCAGCGCGCGCCGCGAGAAGCAGGTACCGACGCCCGCCGATGGCACCATGCCGGAAACACTTTCACGCACGACCAGATCCTTGGCGTGCCATTCGGCGAATTCGTCCATGTAGACACCGGCAACCAGCTCATACCACTCGCGGTCCAGCGAGGTGACCGGCAGCTGGATCATGTCCTTGCGCGGCAGCAGGTAGTTGTAGAAGCGCAGTTCCATCGGATGCAGCACGTCCTCGCTGTCGTGCAGGATCACCCCGGCGAACTCGATGTCGTGGCGCTTCTCGTAGTCGAAGATCGCCAGGATCAGCCAGTTCAGGCAGTCGGCCTTGCTGGTCGGCCCGTCGTGTGGCACTTCCACGCGGCGCAGGCGCTTGTAGCGGCGACGCATGCGCTCGACCTCATCGATGGTCTGCTGGTCGTTGGGATAGGTGCCGACGAACACGACGTACTCGCGGTAATCGAGCACGTTGATCATGTTCTCCACCATCTGCGCGATGACGTCGTACTCCATCCACGCCGGCACCATGATCGCCAGCGGCTGCTGCGGGCGCTGCAGCAGGTCGTCCTGGGTCAGCGGCCGGTAGGCATCGCGGCGCTTGATCGTGAGCGCGCGCCAGCTCTCGCGTACCCAGTACCAGACATCGATGAACAGGTCATCGAGGCTGGAGATCAGGATCAGCACGGCCACCGCCGCCGCCGTGGTTTCCAGGGCGGCGTAGTAGTTGGCCAGCTGGATGTTCCAGAACAGACCGTCCACGGTGGATCAGTGCCCTGTGTTGGCGGACTTGCGGCGACGCACCTGGGTGACGCGGGCGGCCAGCAGCGCGAACACGATCACGCCGACCAGCAGCAGCAGCCAGACCATGTGCCGTTCCCACTTCGATTGCGGGTTGCCGTCCTGCGCGATACGCGTGCCGTAGGGATCCTGGCGGTCGAATTCGCGCACGGCATCACTGCCGTCGAGCACGGCGAGATCGCCCCGCAGCAAACGGAATGGGGCGCCGAACGGCGGTGACTGCGCACCGAGGTCGCTGTAAACAACGCCCAGCTGGCCACCGGACGACCCCACCTGCACCACCGCGGCACGATCCAGCCCGCTCACATCCAACAGCGGTTGCGGCTTGCCGCCGATCAGCAGGTGGCCATCCTTCAGGCCGGCCACATCGACACCGGCTGGCGCCACGCCGAACGCCAGCCACGGCGCGCCCGGGCTGACCACGGCACCGGCTTCGACCACCTTCAGTTCCGATGCCTCCGGCGATGCGCCCACTGCGCTGGTCACCGCGATGACCTTGCCCAGCGAGGCCGGCGCATCCTGCAGCCAGGTGCCGGGCACGAACACCTGGTTGCCGCGCGACAGCTGGCTGCTGGCACCCACGAAGTCACTGCCCAGCGAACGCTTGGCCAAGGTCAGGTGGCTGCTGGGCAGGATCGAGACCGGATAGCCCGTGGCCGGATCGTGGCAGTAGGGACGCGCCGGCTGGCGCAGGAAGCTGACACGGATCTCGTTGCGTGCCGACAGCGCGTAGGCCGGCACCTTGGCCACCAGCCGTTGCGGCTGGCCGTTGGCCGACAGCACCTTGCCACCCAACAGGTAATCGTTGAGGTAGATCGTGGCGACCGCGCCCTGCCCGGCCGCGTTGGGGGCCGCCGAGACATCGATCACCACCTGCTCGGGCAGGCGGCCATCGGCCGACAGTGCGCCGAGGTCGAAGCTGGCGCTGCGGTCGGCGCGGGTCACCACATCCATGGTGCCGGTGATGTTGCCGAGCCGGCTCAGCAGTACCTGGTCACCGTCCAGTCTGGGCGTGCCCGCTGCGCTGACCTGCAGGCTGCGGCCCAGTGCATAGCTGCGCCACTGCTCGGCGAGCAGCCCGGCGACCTTGCCCGCCGCCGCCGGGTCGACCACCAGCGTCGGACGCCCGGCCACGGCCACCACGCTGACCGACGCGTTGGCGGCGGGCTTTTCCAGGCCGCCCATGCCGGTGCCGCGCCACGCGGCGAACGCGGTGCCCGCATCGGCCCCCGCCGCGCCGACCTGTACGGCCAGCGCATCCAGCGCCGCACGCACGCCGGCGCGCAGTGCATCGCTGCCGATCATCACATCGGCGGCCAACGGCCCGCTGTCGCGCAATGACAGCAGCGCGCCGACTTCGGCCAGATCCCTGATCGCATGCGCGCGCTCACCCGTGGCCAGCGCGGCGTAGGCCGGCACGCCCTGCAGGCTGGCCGGGATGCTGATACCGGCCAGGTCAACGCTGTCACCGACCTTGGGCAGGGCCACCACCTGCACCTGTTTGCCCCCGGCCTGCAACGCGGTACCGATGCGCCAAGCCGCATCGTAGGCCGGTGCCTGCAGCGCCTTGCCATCCACCAGCAGGCGCACCCGCGGTGGCAGCGCCCCCCACGCCTTGGCCACGGTATCCACGGCGCGGCCGTCGAAGCGGTAGCTGAAACGCGAGTCCGGCGACAGCCGCAGCACATTGGCCGGCGCGCTCTGGTCGGCGCACTGGTAATCGGACACGATCGACCACCAGCCGACGCCGACCCGTACGAAGCCGCTCTGGCGGGGTTCGCCATCGATGGCCAGCAGCTGGCTGGCATCGCCCTGGGCATCGGTGATCGAACGCGCCGCGATCGGGTCGCCATCGACCGACCACAGGCCCGAGGTGCGCCCGGCGTGGCCGCGCACATAGCGCCCATCCAGCTGCAGCTGCGCGTCGCGGGTGGCCACACCGGCCGGCACCGGCAGGTAGACCTCGCGCTGGCTCTCCTGCCCGCTCAGCACCAGTGGCTGGCGGAAACCGAGTTCGCGCAGGGTCATCTGCCGGTGCACCGTGCTGTCGCTGCTCCATTCGGTGAACTGGCCGGCGACGCTGTCGGCGGCATGGGCACTGCCAACCACGCCCGACAGGACGAACGCAGCGGCGGATGCAAACAGGGAAGAGCGGCCGGTCTGGGTCATGGCGTCACTTCGCGTGGATGGGGTGGACGGCGCCGCTGCTGCGGACGCCGGGCGAGAATTCGGGAAGGGGCGCACCGCGCAGGGCGGCGACGATGCGGGCGCTGGCGCGGCCATCCCCGTAAGGGCTGGCATCGGGGTCGAAGCGGGCCGGCTGCGGGGGGCGTGCCAACACCGCGTTGACCGCATCGACGATGCGCGAGGGCGTAGTGCCGACCAGCGTGACCACACCGGCCTCGACCGCCTCCGGCCGTTCGGTGACATCGCGCATCACCAGCACCGGTTTGGCCAGCGCCGGGGCTTCTTCCTGCACGCCACCGGAGTCGGTGAGGATGACGTCGGCGCGCTGCATCAGGCGCACGAAGCGCAGGTAATCCTGCGGCGGCACCAGGTGCACGTTGTCGAGGTTGCCGAGGTGGGCATTGACCGGGCCCTGCACGTTCGGGTTGAGGTGCACCGGGTACAGCACCTGCAGGTCCGGCCGCCGTGCCAGCTCGGCCAGCGCACGGCAGATGTCCTCGAAGCCCTGGCCGAAACTCTCGCGGCGATGGCCGGTGACCAGCAGCAGCCGGCGGCCGGGTTCGAGCATATGGAAGGGTTCGTCGGCCTGCGCACGCAGTGCCGGATCGGCATCCAGCCGCTGCACGGTCTGCTGCAGGGCATCGATGACGGTGTTGCCGGTGACCAGGATCTGCCCGCCCAGGTGCTCACGGGCCAGGTTGGCGCGCGAGCCGGAAGTGGGTGCATACAACTGATGGCCGACCACATCGATCACCCGCCGGTTCATCTCCTCCGGCCACGGCCGGTGGATGTCGCCGGTGCGCAGGCCGGCCTCGACATGGCCGATCGGGATGCGGTGATGGAACGCGGCCAGGGCCGCGGTCATCGCCGTGGTGGTATCGCCATGCACCAGCACGTAGTCGGGGCGGACCTGCGTGTAGAGCGCGTCAAGCCGTTCGAACAGCCTGGAACACAGGCCATTGAGGGTCTGGTTGGGCACCATGACATCGAGGTCATGGTCGGCGGTGATCTCGAACAGCGCCATCACCTGGTCGAGCATCGCCCGGTGCTGCCCGGTGATGCAGACCACCGATTCGATATCCGCAGCGTGTGCCAGGGCGCGCACCAGCGGCCCCATCTTGATGGCTTCCGGTCGCGTGCCGAACACCGACAGGACCTTCACCGGAGCGCTCCCGAAAGCCGGCGCGGAAGGGTGCAAGCAGCAGTAGCCACGTCTGGATCCTTTCGGCGTTGCCGTCCAGCACCCGCAGGCAGGAGACGGTCACCTCATGAGGAAACTCCAAATTCGCGACATACATCACACTAAGGCGTCTGTATGCGCGTCGTGGCATCGATCTTCATCGTTGCAGGATCAAGACGCAGTCAACGCCGCCCGTGAGCCGGGCGACGTTGCGGCGGAACGCAGCAGGGGCCGCCGCCGGGGCGGCCTTACTCGTACTGGATGGTGAACGTGGCCTGGCCGTTTGCGACACCCGCGCCCACCGTACCGGCCTGGGTCTGCACGTAGCGCGCGCGCAGCGGCAGCGCCATGACGCTGGTACCCGGCGCGGTGGTGCCAACGCTGATGGTCTGGCCGAAGCGCACTTCACGCTCGGTGCTGCCATCGCGCTGGACCATCTGGATGCCGATGCGGGTGGCACTGTTGCTGGCCGCGCTCAGCTTCAGCACGCCCGGCATGTTCGAGCTGTCCTGGTCGGCATCGAGGCGGATGCCGATCTTGCTCTGGTAGGCGGCAACGTTGCTGCCCTGGCAGTTCAGGCGGATTTCGAAGTCGCGATCAACGGCCTTGGAGCCGACACCAGTGAAGGTGGTGTTGGGCACACTGCCGAAATCGACGGCAATGTTGCGGCTGCCGGCCTGCACTTCACAGGTCGGGCTGACCACGGTGGTGCCCGAGCCCTTGAACGTCGAGGTCAGTACCGGGCGCCCGGGGCCATCGCCGTCGAAGTAGTAGTTGGTGAAGCGGCCGTTCGGCGCGATCACGCCCGAACCGGTCTGCGCAGCGGTCTTGATCAGCTGGATGCGGAACTGGCCACCGATGAGGCTGACCACGGAACCGCCACCGAAGTTGATCGAGTGCGGGTAGTAGGTCTGGATCGCACCCGAATCGCGGTACAGGCGGATGCCGACGCCTGCCACATCGGTTTCATAGACGTTCGAGAAGCCGGCCACGGGGCGCTTCTGCGCTGCGTTGACGTACTCACCGATCGAACGACCGCCGGTCCAGGAATCGCAGCGGGCAACGCTGTTCTGCTGGGTGATCGGTTCACTGATTTCCTTGATCACACCGCCGACCGGGGTGCTGGGCAGGATCACGATCTGGCCCATGTCCATGGTCACGTCCTGGGCGATGAACCAGCTGTTCTGGATGCGGCAGGCGGCGCTGGCCTGCTGCGCCAGCAGCACGCCGCCCAGTACGGCCAGCGCGGCCAGCGCCTGGCGGCCACGGGAAGAAATCATCGGCATGCTGCCTCCAGCGGGATGAAGCCGGTCTTGGACGCATCGGCGCCCGCCGGTACCTGGTAATCAATGGTGCAGCGCTGGTCGGCACCGGCGCCCCACTCGACCTGCAACTGGCCCTGGTTCTTCTCGCTGCGCACGTACAGGCGGCCGCCCTGGCTGACCATGCCGACCGGCTGGCCCTGTTCGTCCTTGACCTGCGCACCGAACGGCATGCTGCGGCCATCGGCGTTGCGCACCTGGATCAGCAGCGCGTTGCCCTTGCGGGTGTCGAAGCGCAGGTAGCTGATGGCACCGGCGAACGGCGCGATGGACTGGCTGGTGCTTTCCAGTTCGACGTCGTGGGCCATGCCCTGCGGATCGAGGGTGACGGTGTTGAGGCGGTACGGCGACACGTACGGCACCACGGCGTAGCCGCGGCCATCGACGCGCAGGCCCGGCGCGTTGCTGACGATCGCATCGCGCGCGCCCGGCGCTTCGACCAGCACCATGGTGTCGCCGCGCTGCGGGGTGAAGGTGAAGCCGCCCGGATGCACGACCACGCTGCCGTTGGCACCGACCGACGCCTGGCGGAAATCACGCGAGTGGCTGTAGGTGGCGTTCAACGCCGAGTAGCGGCTGCGGTACTCGGCATTGCCGACCGCAGTGGTGCCACCCTCGCGGGAATCGGACAGGGCCACGCCGTAGCTGAAGTTGTTGTCGACGCCGGCCGAACCGGTGATGCCGACGCGGCTGTTGTCGTAGCCACCGCGGTCGCGCGCGCCAAGGTCGGCGCTGAACGACACCGGGTGGGTGCCCCGGCCCAGCGGCACGCTCATCGACAGCAGGTACTGGGTATCGGAACGGCCGAGCACGCCTTCTTCGGTGCGCAGCGCCGAGAAGCCGTAGTTCACCGAGCGCCAGGCGTTGTTGTAGCCCACCTGGTACTGCTTGGAGGTGCCGGAACGGTCGTAGAAGTCACGCACCGAGCCGGTCACGTACAGCGCACCGCCACGTCGGCCCAGCGGCTGGTTCAGCGTTACCTGGAACTGGCTGCGCTGACGGCCACGGGTGGTCGGGTCGATGCCGCGCTTGTCCGAATCACGGCCATACAGCGCGTCCTGCAGGCTGTAGAAGCCTTCAGTGGAGTAGCGGTAGGCGGCCAGGGTCAGGTTGGTCCCGGTCTCGCCGATCATGTTGCTGTAGCTCAGCCGCACACTGGCGCCGGCATGGCTGCCGTAGTGGTCGAACGAGGTCCGTGCATGGGTGACGTCGGCAGCGAAGGCACCGACGCGCGTGGACAGGCCGACACCGTACAGCAGCGACAGGTAGCCTTCGCTCAGCGCGCTGCCGCCGTACAGGGTCAACTGGTTGCCGATGCCACGCTGGTAGGTACCCTGCGCCAGCCACGGCTCATCGGCCAGCAGCTTGTTGCGCACTTGGCCGGCGGTCAGCGAGTAGCGCGACACGCCTTCGCGCAGCATCTGCGGCACAGAACCGAACGGCACCTTGAATTCGCGGCGGCGGCCGTCGGCCTCGATCACGCTCACTTCCAGGTCGCCGCCGTAGCCGGTCGGGTACAGGTCGTCGATGACGAAGCTGCCCGGCGATACGGTGGAGGAGTAGATCAGCTGCTGGTTCTGGCGCACTTCGATGCGCGCGTTGGTTTCGGCAATACCGCGCACGACCGGCGCGTAACCGCGCAGCGAATCGGGCAGCATGCGGTCGTCGCTGGCCAGGCTGGCACCCCGGTAGCCGATCGAATCGAACAGCTCGCCCGTGGTGTAGGCCTCACCAATGGTGAGCATGCCGCGCACCTGCGGGATGCCGCGCTGCGCATAGGTGGCAATGCTCTGCCAGTGGCGGCCGTTGCCTTCGGACCAGGTCAGGTTGGAATCGTGGCGGAACTGCCAGCCTCCCAGGTTCAGGCCGGCGTTGAGGCCGAGGTAGGCGCTGCGATTGCGCTGCCCCCCTTCAACACGGCTGTCGCTGTCGATGGCGTTGAAGCTGTAGCCGACGAAGCCAGCGTTGATGCCGCGGTCCCACAGCGACGGATTGACGTAGCCGCGCGCCTCGCGGCGCAGGAACACCTGCGGGATGCTGAGGTCGTAGCGCAGGTTGCCGCTGTCATAGATGCCATAGGCATTGGCCATGCGCCGCTGTACCGGCACGCAGCTGGTCGTGTCGGTCGGCAGCGTCGGGTCCTGCTGCAGCAGCACGGCCTCGCTGTCCACACCCATTTCTTCCAGCATCGGCAGCGGCAGGCAGGCGTCGACGCGGCCCTGCTCATCGGCCTTGAACTGCAGATCGCGACGGCCCTGCCAGCCACCGTTGACGTAGACGTCGACACGGTAGGTGCCAGCCACCATCGGGTTGCCATTGGTGAAGGAGGCCAGGTCGACCTGCTTGGCCTGGCCGGAGAGGAAGCTGGAGTTGAACTGGGCCGACTCGGGTGCACGCGCATTGGCCGCACCGCTCTGCGCCATCAGCGCCTGTTCGCCGAGATTGGCCGGCGCAGCCAGCGCCCATCCTGGGCAGGCCACGCCAGCAACCAGCAGGCAGATCGCCTGGTGGATCGACAATGTCAATCTGTTTCCGATCACACTGACATTCCTTCAATTCGCCGCACGGCGGCGGTGGCGGGATGCGCAGGCCCATGGCCGGCGCGGCGCGTTCAGCCCCCGGTACTGCCGAGGCGGACCGTGTGCTCCACCCGACCGCCGTAATCGTTGATGGTGATGAAGCGCACCTGGTCGGAGCCCGCCGGTGCGGTGAACTCCAGGCTCTGCTTCGGCGCGACCATGGCGCCCTTGTCCTCGACGGTCTTCTCGCTGCTGCCGGTCACGGCATGCACTTCGGCCAGCGTGACGTGGAAGGGGCTGGGGTTTTCCACCCGCAGGCGATCGCCCGTGCGGGTCCAGCGCAACGCTGCCGGCGCGTCGTTGGCGACGCCCTTCAGGCCCTGCGGCCGGTAGAACAGTTTCAGGCGCGAACGGAACGCGACCTGCAGGTAATTCTGGTCGCCGCTGTCGGCGTTGTCGGGCGACGGCGGCACATCCAGCACGTTGAGCCAGAACACCGACTCACGGTCGGTCGGCAGCTGCGCACCGGAGAAGATCACGCGCAGCGCCTGGCTGCGGCCCGGCTCGACACGCGCGATCGGCGGCGTCAGTACAAACGGGGCGTCGCTGTTGTCGGCGGTCTGGTTGGCGTCGCCGCTGTCGATCCAGGCCTGGACCAGCGCCGGCGAATCGCCCACGTTGTCGACCTGCACGGTCACTTCGCGCGCCTGCGCCGGATAGATCACTCGCGTGCCGTTGACCACCACGCCGGCCAGAGCGTTCTGGCAGAAGGGCAGCGTGAACGCTGCCAGCAGCAGCGCCCGGGGAAAGATTGCTTTCATCGGAAGTACTACGCTCGAGGGGTGTGGCCAGGGGCCGCGAAGCACTGGCCGGCGCGTACGCCGGCCAATGCGGGTACGACGACGATCAGTTGTAGATGATCGTGTACTTGACGCTGCTGGTGACGTCGCCCGGGGTGGCGGCGGCAGTGGCGTAGTACTCAGCGTAGTAGTTCAGATCGGCCGAGCCGTCGGTGCCGACGGTGACCCACTGCGAGTTGGTCTGCGCCAGGCCAGCGCCAGCAGCCTTGATCGGCAGGAACTGGTTGTTCGAGCCCAGCAGCTGCAGCTGCACGTTGGTGGCAGCGTTGGCCGAGGCCTGGTTGACCAGGCGGCCGCTGTTGAAGTCGACGGTCGAACCCGGCTCGAAGTAGGTGGCGACGTTGCCGGCGCTGCACTTGGTCAGGTTGATGGCGAACGGGGTACGGCCCGCAACGGCACCGGCGGTGGCCAGGGTGTTCTTGGACACGGTCGGCAGGGTCACGGCGAAGTCCTTGCCGCCCGGGGTCGAGATGGTGCAGGTCTTGTCGGTCACCTTGCCATTGAAGGTGATGGTGCCGTCGGCGGCGTTGGCGGCCAGCGGAGCGGCGGCCAGCATCAGAGCGGCAATGAGGTTCATCTTGTGCATTCGCTTTTACCTAACCCTACTGAAGAGATGAGAAGTAGAGGAGGAAGCAAGGAGCACTGCCGGGCTAACAAGACCCATCCTTGCGTCTCACCTGTGGCCGGACTCGGACATACCTCTCCCTGAATCCGTGACGCAAGTATAGGCACAAATGTGATGAAAGTCTCATTATTTTTCTGAACGCCAATTCATTGACGCATTAAATGTGACGTGCTAGGCGAAATCACAGCCTCGGGGTGCGGGGGATTTGACGCGGGGCCCGGTCACGCTACAAACGACTGGGGATGTCGCATTGCGCGACGCGTTCGGCACGCGCGGAAACAGGCATTTTTCAGGGGGAATTTGGCTTCTTTGATGCGCATCACTCTTTCTTGGTGATGGCCCTAGCAGATTCGGAATCGTCCTATTAAAGGTTGATCGATCCTGTCGCTAACTAGGACACACCGAACCAGAGAACGTGTCATGAGGAACTCCATTCTGCTGTGCGTGGCCCTGATGTCCGTCAGTGCGCTGGCCCAGGCCAGCAGCGGCAGCATCCGTTTCAGCGGCCGTATCGCCGAGCCGGGCTGCACGACGAACCTGTCCCAGGGTGAGCTGAGCCTGGCGGCCTGCCCACCGTCGGCCAAGGGCTCGACGGTGGCCGTGACGGCACTGGCCGATGGCCAGGCGGCGACGCTGCGTGACGGCAAGCGCCAGGGCCAGAAGCTGTCGGTGTCGGCCAGCGCGATGCGCGCCGGCGATATCGCCTTCTCCGAGCGATACAGCGTGCAGGCTTCGAAGCAGCAGCCGCTGCAGGGCGCCTACCTGGTGGTCGTCGACTACCTGTAAGCCCTGCAGGCCGGTATTACTCCGGCTGCGGCAATTCGAACACCTGGCGCAGGTAGGCCAGGTAACCCGGGTCGTCGCACATGCTCTTGCCCGGCGAATCGCTGAGCTTGGCCACCGGCTGGCCGTTGCAGCGGACCATCTTGATGACGATGTTGAGCGGCGTCGGGCCGAGGTCATTGGTCAGGTGGGTGCCAACGCCGAACGCGACCTGGCAGCGACCGCGGAAGTAGTCGTACAGCCGCATCACCTTGGCGATGTCGAGCCCATCGCTGAACACCAGCACCTTGCTGCGCGGATCGACCCGGCGCTGCTGGAAATGCGCCAGCATGCGGTCGCCCCAGTCGAACGGATCGCCGGAGTCATGGCGCACACCGTCGAACAGCTTGCAGAAATACATGTCGAAGTCGCGCAGGAACGCGTCCAGGCCGACCACGTCGGACAGCGCGATGCCAAGATCGCCGCGGTACTCGCGCGCCCACGATTCCAGTGCCGCCACCTGCGAATCACGCAGGCGAGGGCCGAGCGCCTGGAACGCCTGCAGGTACTCGTGGGCCATGGTGCCGTGCGGGGTCATGCCATACAGGCGCGCGAAGTGGACGTTGCTGGTACCGACCAGCTGCGGGCCAAGTGCGTCGCGCAGCAGCGGCAGCAGGCGGGCATGCCAGTCACGCGAGTAGCGGCGGCGGCTGCCGTAGTCGGCGATGCGGCAGTGCTCGAAACCGGGGGTATCGCGCAGCAGCGCGGCCTTGGCCTGCAGGCGGCGCTCGCCTTCGGCGAAGTCGGCCGTGGTGGTGTTGCGGAACCAGACTTCGTTGATGATCGCCAGCAGCGGCACTTCGAACAGGATGGTGTGCAGCCACGGGCCGGTGATGTCCAGCTCGATCTCGCCGGGCACGGCCGTCGACGCACGCAGCTGGATGTACTTGCGGTCCAGATGGAACAGGCCGAGGAAATCGGCGAAGTCCGGCTTCACGAAGCGCAGGCCACGCATGTAGTCCAGTTCCGCGTCGCTGAAACGCAGGCTGCACAGGTGGTCGATTTCCTCATCGATCTGGGCGATGTAGCTTGCCAGGTCGATGCCGGGGGTGCGGCACTTGAACCGGTACTGCACCTGGGCGCCGGGGTGCTGGTGGAGCACCGCCTGCATCATGGTGAACTTGTACAGGTCGGTGTCGAGCAGGGACTGGATGATAGGCATGGGGCGGATTATGCGCCCGGCGGAGTGAACCGTGGGCGCGGCGAGTGGAGCCACACCATGCGTGGATGACCCTTTCCATGCAGCCGAGCGTGGGCTCGGCTCTACAACGACCTGCGCAGCAGGCGCGGCACCAGCATCAGCGCATGCGCCCAGATCGCAGCCCATACCGCCGCGCGCACCGGCAGCGAACGCTGCCTGGCCTCGAACTTCTGGAAGTAGCGCCACAGCCCCCTGTGCTTGTGCCATTCCACGAAGAACGGCCGCGAGCGGCTGGAGACACCGCGCACATGGGTAACCTGCAGGTCGTTGGCGATCGCTACCACCGCGCCGGCTTCGCGCGCGCGCCGGCACAGGTCCAGGTCCTCGGCGTGCAGGCGATAGCCTGCGTCCCAGCCACCGATACGGTCGAACAGCGCGCGCGGCATCATCAGCAGTGCGCCGGACAGTGCCGGCACCCGCTGCAGTGCCTGGTGCGGCTCACGCGGAACCGCCAGCTTCGAGCCCTTGCCGGGCGAACGCAGCATCCTCAGGAAATCCGGGTCGCGGCGGCGCACCGCCTCGTCGGCATGGCCATGCTCGTCCACCTGTTCAACGCCCAGCAGGCAGTCGCCCAGCGCTTCGGCGCGGGAGCGCAGTTCGGCCAGCGTGTCCGGCTCGACCATCAGGTCCGGGTTGATGAAGGCCAGCCACGGGCTGTGCGAGTCGGCCACGCCCTGGTTGTTGGCGGCGGCGAAGCCGGGATTGTCCGGGTTGCCGACGAAGCGCACGCGTGGATCGTGGCTGGCATGCCGCTGCACGATGTCCAGGGTGCCATCCAGCGAACCATTGTCGATCACCCGGATCTCGGCCACATCCTGCGCCTGGCGCAGGCGCGAGAGGCAGGCATCGATGGTGCTGCCACTCTGGTAAGTGACGACGATGGCGGCGATGGCAACATTCAAACGGGTGGCTCCGGCACTGACGGGACGAACAGGTCGCCCTGTTCCTTCGGCATTATCGCCTGCCGCATGCGCTGCTGCAGGTCGGCGCGCAGCCCGTGCAGCGGGTCGTGCATCAGGAAATCGGCCAGCCGCGGTACCCAGGCCGGCCAGCGCGCGGCCAGGGCCTCCAGATCGCCATCGCGGCTGACCGCCTCCCCTGCCCGGCTGACGAAGGCGGTCTCGCACAACACGTTGCGCCAGCCAAGGCCGGCCATGCGCAGGCTGAGGTCGACCAGTGCCGCGTTCCAGCCAGCGTAGCTGTCCACGTCCAGGCCGCCGGCGCGACGGCGCGCGTTGCCGCGCACCAGCACCGCGTGGGTGACCGCCGATGGCAGCTCCGGGTGCAGCGTCGGCAGCGTCGCGCAGGTGTGCGCCAGCAGGACCGGGTCCTGCGGCTCGGGATTGATCTCGCCCAGCCGTGGCCACGCGGCGGTCTCGCCGGCATTGCACCAGGGGGTTGCGGTGGCGATCGCGGCATCGCGGGCGAAGGCATCCTGCAACTGCTGCAACCAGCCGGGTGATGGCACGCTGTCCGGCGCCAGCACGGCCACGTCCAGGCCATCGCAGGCGCGCAGCATCTCGTCCAGATGGGCGACTTCGCCCAGTGGCCGCGCGCGCCGGGTGTACTCGGCCTGCAGCGGCGTATGCGCCAGCCAGTGTTCCACCACCGCCTGCGCGCGTGGCCCGGTCTGTGCGTCATCGGCCAACCAGACCGCGGTCCCTGGCGCCGTGCCGGCATCCAGCGCGGCCAGGCAGCGGTCGAGTGCGGCATCGTCCACGCACAGCGGCAACAACACGATCGCCCCCATCCCGCCTCCGTGGTTGTCGGTGGCCACAGCGTAGCACCGGGAGGGTATCGGCCGGGTTGCACCCGGCACCCGCGGAGGCTGGAGCCGAAGCCGAAGCAACAGCAGAAGCCGGCTATCCGTGGGATGGCGGGGTGGGTCCGGTTGCGGGGGACGTTGCAAGTACGTCCATGTAAGCTCGGTCGCCGCATCCATGCGGCTCACGCCCCCGCAACCAGACCCACCCCGCCTTCGACAGATTTCTGCGATCTGTCGGCAAAGCCTGGGGTCAGATCCGTTTTCCAGAGGAAAACGGATCTGACCCCATTTTCTGATTTCGAAATCTGACAGACAGTCATCCACGCATGGCGTGGATCGTGTCGACCAAGGTCGACACCTACCAACAGCCGCGGGAGTCTGTCAGAGGTGGGTCGGCGTGGGGTGGCAGGACCGTTGGCGCCATGGATGGCGCCATCGAGCCCCAGGGACGGGTTTACGGCGTGTCCTGCCACCCCACGCCGACCCACCCTCCCTCAGTAAACCCGCTGTTGCTGTTGCTGTTGCTGTTGCTGTTGCTTTCGCTTTGGCCGTTGCCGTTGCTCCGGCCTTGGCGGGTGCCGGGCGCCGCCCGGCCGTAACCCCTTACTTCTTCGCGCGCGGCTGGTTCAGCGGCTCCATCGCGCGGAAGCGCTTGCTGTACTCGTCGGTCAGGTTGCGCGATTCCAGGCTGTTGCGCACGATGCTCGGGGTCAGCAGCACGATCACCTCGGAACGGCGGCTGGAGCGGCTCTTCTGCCCGAACAGCGCGCCAACTACCGGAATACGGCTCAGGCCGGGAATGCCGCTGCTGCCATCGGTGCCCGAATCCGTGATCAGGCCAGCCAGCATGATGGTGTCGCCGCTCTGCACCGCCGCTTCGGTCGACAGCTTCTTTGTGGAAATTCGCGGGTTGCAGTTGCGCTCGGTCGGATTGCAGTTGTCGGGCACGTTCGAGGCGCTGCTCACTTCCTGCACGATATCCAGGAACACCGTGCCATCGCGGGTCACGCGCGGGCGCACCTTCAGGATCACGCCGGTGTCGATGTACTGCACCGAGCTGTAGGTGCTGGTGCCCACGCCGGTGTTCACCGTGGTGGTGTTGATCGGCACCTTGTCGCCCACGTTGAGCGTGGCCTCGGCGTTGTTGCGCACGAACACCGAAGGCGTCTGCAGCAGGCGTACATCCGTGACCTTGTCCAGCGCACTTACCACCGCCGCGCCATTGTGGCCGGTGAATGCCCAGCCCAGGCCTTCGCCGCCCGTTGCGGCACCGGCGAAGCTGCTCCACGAGCCACCCGCTGCCGCCGGCAGGGTCACGCCGCCCAATGCGCCCGTCAGGGCACGCCCGGCCACGGCATTGTCAAAGAACCAGTTCACGCCGTACTTCAGGTCGCCATCCAGCGAGACCTCGGCCACCTGGGCTTCGATGTGCACCTGCAGCGGCATCACGTCCAGTTTCTCGATCACCTCGCGGATCGAGCGCCACGCCTGCGGCGTCGAGCGCACCAGCAGGGTGTTGGTTTCCTCCACCGCCGACACGCCGACGCGGTCGCCCTCCACTTCCAGGCTGACACTGACGTTGCCGGGCTGGCGCTGCGGCAGGTTCAGGCTGCCATTGCTGCTGCCACTGCCACTACCACTGGTTCCGCCCAGCGTCGAACCCAGGTTGCTGCTGCTGTTGTCCATGCCACGGTCGCCGTCGCCGCCCAGCTGCGACGGAATGGCGCCCGGTGCCAGCGAGGCCGGGCTGGAGCCGCCGCGGTTGCCACTGCTGGCGAAGGCCTCGCTGAGGCGCTCGGCCAGGTCGCGCGCCTTGATGTAGCGCAGCTCGTAGGAGAACAGGCGGGCGCTGCCACCAGCGGTGTCGATGCGATCCAGCCACTGCTGGATCTGGTCCAGGTAGCGCACCTGCGGCGTGATCACCAGCACGGCGTTGGCATTCTCCAGCGGCAGGAAACGGAACATGCCGGCGCTGGGCGTCTTGCTCTCTTCGCCGAACACCTTTTCCAGGTCGGCCGCGACCTGCTCGGCCTTGCCCGACTGGATCGGGAACACGCCCACCGACATGCCCGACAACCAGTCGACGTCGAAGATCTCGACGGTGCGCAGGTAGTTTTCCAGTTCCGCGCGGGTACCCCCCAGGGTGATCACGTTGCGGCCACTGTCCACGTTGACGATGGCGTTGGGGCGCGCGTACGGCTCCAGCACCTTCTTCATTTCGGTGGCGGAGATGAACTGCAGCGGGACCACACGGACTTCGAAGCCGCGCGCGCTGGCCGCGGGTGCCGTGCTTGGCGCGACCGTGCCGGCCAGCGCCTGGTCGGCGGCGACGATGTTGTAGCGCCCACCGCTGTAGACCATCCGCGCGTTGTTCCAGCCCAGCACCATCTCCAGCAGGTTCAGTGCCTGCGCCGGCGATACCGGCTTGGGCGTGGCCAGGGTGACCGTGCCCTGCACGCCTGGCGCGATCACGTAGTTCTGGCCAAGCATGTCACCAAGGATGGCCTTGACCACCGCATGCAGCGATTCGCCTTCGAAGTTGAAGGTCGCCTCGCCGGTACTGGCACCGTGCAGCGCCGGTGCCGGCGCACGCGCGGCCTCGCGGTTGATCATGGTGCCGGTGCCGCGGCGGATCACCGCCTGCGGTGCCCCCTGGCTTTCACGGGCGGCATCGGCAGCGACATCGGCTGCCTGGCCGGCGTCGGCGCTGGGCGACAGATTGCCGTTGCGCTGCACGTGCGGCGCGGACACCGTACTGCAGCCGACCAGCAGCGCGAGGGCAAAGGACCAGGGAAGAAAACGCAGGTTCATGCATTCACTCTATCGGTTGGTGCCATCGCCCGGGGGCGGCGACGGTTGTTGCTGCTGTTGCTGCAGCTGGCGGCGGCGGGCCTGGATGCGCTCGCGGATGGCCTGCATCTGCGCTTCACTGGGACCGTTGTTGTTGGCCGGTGGGGTTGTTGCAGCGGCCGCCGCAGGCGCTGGTGCATTGCCAGCGGGCGACGGCGATGGGATTGCCGCGGGCGGTGGCGGCGCCGGCGGAGCGCCCGCCGAGGGCGGCACCACGATCGCACCTGCAGGCGGTGCGCCGTTGGCACCGCGCAGCACCGTCGGCGGCTCACCGCCCTGGCCGTTGAACACCGCCAGTTCCAGGACCTGGTTGCCACCGGGGCCGATCACCGTCGCCTGGCGCGGCTGCAGCGCCACCAGCTGCCAGCCATCCACGGCTTCGCCGTTGAGGCGCAGGCGCAGCGAGCGGTTCTGTTCGGTGGTGAACGTGGCCATGCCGAAATCGCCGGTCAGCAGCACACCGGTGAGGCGCAACGCGGCGCTGGCCGCCGGTTCGCTGCCACCCAGCAGATAAGGCCGCGGCCTGCGGTCTTCGGCGAACAACGGGCGCTCACCGATCGCGCTGTAGCTGTCGGCGCTGGCCATGCGCTCGGCCGCCAGCGGCGGCAGCGATGGCAGCGATGGCGCGGCGTCGGCATCACCGCCGGCACCCGGCAGCTGGCTGCCCAGCCCGAAGCCGGTCGCCAGCCAGACGGCGGCCGCCCAACCGGCCAGCGCCAGCAGGAAGCCGGTACGCAGGCTGATCTGCTCAAGCTTCATCGGCCACCTCCTGCCCTTCGGACGGGGGCGCCGGCTGCGGCGCAGGTACGGCCTCGGCCGGCGACGCGGACGGTGCCGGTGTCGCAGCGGGCGCCGGAACCGTGCCATCGGCGGCAGCGCCCGGCAGCAGATAGCCGGCCAGCTCGAAGGACACGTCCAGGCCCAGCCCCGATTCGTTCGGTGATTGCTGGAAGCGCTGCGCGATCAGGTTGAGGTTGTCGACGAACAGGCGTGGGCTGCCGGTTTCCAGGCTGTGCAGCACGGTGGCCAGTTCGGCCACCCCGCAGCGCAGGCGCACCTGCATGGCGACGCGCACGAACTCGGCGTCGCGCCGGTTGTCGGTCAGCGGCGTGCGGTTGCTGATGGTGCAGCTGCGGTTGCCCGGGCTGGCCATCGCCACCGCATCCTGCAGCCGGGCGCCCAATGCAGCGGCGGCAGCTTCGGCAGTGGCTTCGCGCAGGAAGCCTGGCCGCTGCTGCAGTGCCTCGCGGGTAGTGCGAAGGCGCTGTTCGATCTGCGGCTGCTGCTGCAGCTGCGCCTGCACGCGCGACTCGCGTTCGCGCAGGGCGGCGACATCGGCATCGATCGCGCGCAGCGGCTGGGTGAACCAGGGGTGCACCAGCAGCAGATAGGCCAGGCCCAGCACTGCCAGCAGCAGTGCCAGCGCCAGCCAGCGGTCACGGCGTGCGCTTGGCATCGGCATCGGCCGCCTCCGGGGTTGGTGCGGCGGCCGGCAACGGCTGCAGTTCGGCGGTCATGGTGAAGCGGTCGCGGCCACTGGCCGCGCCATCGGCCTGCAGCACCCCGGTCAGGTTGACCTTGCGCCACTGCGGTGCGTCCTGCAGCAGCTGCACCAGCTGCGACGCCTCGCGGCTCAGGCCGATCAGCTGCAGGTTGTTGTTCTCGATCGCCAGCTTCTCCAGGTAGGTACCTTCCGGCAGGCGCCGGGTCAGTTCGTTCCAGATTTCAACGGTGCCGGCGCGCTGGCTGCGCTGCTTCTCCAGGAATGCGGCGCCATCGATCAGCGCCTGCAGCTGCGCGCGTTCGCTGGCCACACCTCGCGCACTGCGCGCGCTGCGCTCGACCTGTGCACGCAGCTCATCGGCGGCGGCCTGGCGGTTGTCGAGCAGCTGCACCGCGGCCAGTACCAGCATCACGACGGCAGCCACTGCCAGCAGCAGGTTCCAGCGTCGCATCGGGTCTGGCCGCAGTTGGCGCTGTGCGGGCGGCAGCAGGTTCACCTGCAGCACGTTGCCCTGCGCATCGATGGCATCGACGCCCGCCAGCGCATCGGCCCATGGGCCCACACTGGTGCGCCATGCGTCCAGCTGCCGCAATGGCCACGCCACCAGTTCGACCTGCAGCTGGCCCTCGCCGCCCGCGCCGAGCTCACGCACGTCATAACTGACCTGGGATGATTCGAACGGGGTCTGCCGGTCGATCTCGAAACCGACCACGGCGCGCAGGCGGTCGGCCGCTGCGGCAGGCAGGCGCAGGCTACGCCGCAGGACGTCCGTCGCCGGCAGCAGCCACACCCGCGGCAGAGTACGCAGGCGAGGCTCCAGCACGCGGTCCAGCTCCACCGGCGACAGCGGCCACGGCAGGCGCGCCACCGCTTCGCGGCGTTCGCCGGCTTCACGCCAGACCTGCAGCTGGTCGCCCTCGTGCTGCAGCAGCAGGCGTGCCTGGCCCCAGCCCAATGCCCATTGCCAGCGCACCGGCACCCAGGCCAGCAGCGACTGCCGCCACCAGCGCAGGAAACGGCCGGCGCCCGGGCCGATCCGGCCCTGCACCTGCCGCAGACTGTCCTGCCACGCCGTCATCTTGCTGTCATTCCCTGCTCCCAGCGAAGCACTGTGTAAGTCCGCCCGGGAACCCCGCCCGAGCCACTGCGTACCACTGCCTGCAACACCGACCTGCGTCCACTGCCGTCGATGGCACCGGACTCGATACTATAGGTGCCGCTGCTGCTGGCAAGCGTTGTCGTGCCGCCAGCGGAATCTGCATCACGCTCCTGCTGTGCGCGCTGCGCCATCACACTGTCCGCATCCAGGCCCAGCGCGGTCAGCACCGGCGCGCTGGCGAACTGCGGATCCGGCCGTGCCTGGCGGCTGTAGAGGGTCAGGTGCGGCAGCATCGCCCGGTACAGGGGTCCGCGCATGCCCAAGACCCGCTGCAGCTCGCCCAGGGTCTCGAAGCGCTTGTTGCGTGGGCCGTAGGGCAATCCGGCTGCGGCGTAGTCCGGCGCTTCGGCGCCACCGCCCGGTTGCAGCAGGCTGTCCTCGTCGCGCCAGTCGATGATGGCGCCGGCCAACTGCCGGGCCTGTGCATCGTCTTCGCCCAGCGCCTTGAGGAAGGCGGTCAGCAGTGCGGCGTCGGCCAGGTTCAGGTTGATCTTGCCGTTCTCGTCCAGCACCTTGATCTCGATGCTGGCGTCGTCGAACTGCCAGCGGTAGGTACGGCCATCGGCACGCCAGGGCGCCCGTTGCGGATCGGCTGACAGGCGCAGGAGGGCATATTCGAGGCCGGCGCGCGCACGTTCCTGCCCGCGTGCATCGTCATCCAGCACGCGCTGCTGCAGGTGCTCGACCCGTGCGCTCAGCGCGAACGCACCGACCAGCGCCGTCATCAATGCGATCAGCCACAGCACCAGCACCAATGCCGCCCCGCGCTGACGGCTCATCGCGTGCCTCCACTGCCACCGGCACGCAGCGCCACCACCAGTGGCGGCCACGGCGCGCCCCGGGATGGCACGATCTGGATTTCCACCAGCATCGGCAGGCGGCGGGTGTCATCCCAGCGCGGCAGCCAGTCGGTCACCTGCCCGGTGCTGGCATCGATGCCGCGATAGCGCAGCTGCGCCGACTTCAGGTTGTCCACCAGCACCTCCGGCGGGCGCGGCGGATTCTCGGCGATGCGCTCGCCTTCCTGCAGCAGCACGAGGTCCAGCAGCAGGCGCTGTTGGCCACCGCGTCCGTCCACCTGCAGCGCGTGCAGGTAGGGGCCGCCACGGCCGAGGTAACCGGGCAGGTCGGCGGCGAACAGCATGCGTTGCTCCTCGCCCTGGAAGAAGATGGGTTCGCGGGTGGGGTCCGGGGCCTCCAGCGGGGTGCGCAGTGCACCCGCCAGCTGCCTGCGCAGCAACGACTCGACCGCGCGCATGCGTTCGCTTTCAGCGGCGATCTGCTCGCCGCGCTGGCTGACCGCCATCGCCGAGCGCACGCTGGCAAAGGCCAGTGCCAGGCCGCCGGCCAGCAGCACGGTGGCCAGCATCACTTCGACCAGGGTGAAGCCCGCGGCGCGCCGCTTCATCGCGCGTTCTCCAGGTCGGGCGGCAACAGGCGCAGGCTGCGCCAGTGCAGTTGTTCGCGCTCGCTGTCGCCCCAGCGCACCCGCAGCTGCAGCTCGGCCAGCCATGGGGTGCCCGCTGACGTGGCCTGCACGACGTTGCCGGCGCGTGGTTCGACCCACGGCTGGACCTGCAGCTCCCAGTGATAGCGCCCCTGTTCCCAGTCACCCTGCTGGCTGCCCACCTGCAGCGGCGCGTCGACACCGGCCTGGGCCAGCAACGACTGTGCATGCAGCACCGCACGCGTGCGCAGCTCGGCGTCACGTACCTGCTTCGCGCCACCGGACAGGCTGCCCAGCAGCAGGGTCAACGCCAGGCCCAGCAGGGCGAAAGCGATGATCACTTCCAGCAGGGTGAAGCCACGCGCGCGCCGCTTCATTGCGCCCGCCAGGGGCCGGAGCGGACCTCGCCGGTCAGCCAGCCGACGTCGACGCGCCATTCGGCACCGTCGCGCTGCAACCGGATGCGGCCGCCGCTGGAGCCACCATCGGGATGGAACTCGATCACGCCCTGCCCCGGCGCGGTGGCCAGCTGTGCGGCACCTTCGAACTGCACCTGCAGCTGTGCCGGCAGCTCACCGTGGCGCTGGTTGGCCCCCTCCCAGCGGCGCCGTGCCGGTTCGATCACGAAGCGCTGCGGTTCGCCGCGGGCGATCGCCTGCGCGCGCACCATGCGCAGCTGGCTGGCGATGTCCTTGCCGGCGCTGCGCAGCTGCATGCCGGCGAACCCGCGCGACAGGCCGGCGGCGGTGATCAGGCCGATCGCCGCGATCAATGCGATCACCAGCAGCATTTCCAGCAACGACAGTCCAGCCGCGCGCCTGCCGTGCAGGCGCGGGCGTGGCAACCGGCGCGGCAGGAAGTGCGTCATGCGCGGTTACGGCTGGTAGCGGATGTCAGCGTCGACGCTGCTGCCGCCAGCCTTGCCATCCTTGCCCAGGCTGACCAGCTCATACGGCTGGCCTTCGCCCGGCGCCCGGTACTCCAGTGCGTGGCCCCACGGGTCATTCAGGTCGGCGGGCTTGGCGTACGGGCCGAGCCAGCCACCGACACCGGCCGGCGCCGTCACCAGGTCGTTGAGCGTGGCCGGCAGCTTGCCGGTGTCGATCTGGTAGTTGTCGATCTTGGAGGCGACGGTCTGCACCTGCGCCTTGGCGATGTTGGCCTTGCCACGGTCGGCGCCGCCCAGCACGCGGCTGGCGACCAGGGTCAGCACCGCGCCGATCAGCACGATGACGATGATGATTTCCAGCAGGCTCATGCCCGACTGGTTGCGCGCGGCGGTGAAGGAAAGGCGGATCGGTCGGCGACGGGCAATCATGGACGGTCCTTTCAGTTGCGGAGTGTCGGGGTTGCAGGGAGTGCCATCGTCAACCGATGGCATTGGTCAGGTCATACAACGGCACCAGCACGGCCACGATCACCGCGCCGACCACCGAGGCCAGCACCAGGGTGATCGCCGGCACCATCGCCGCCAGCATGCGGTCGATGCGCCGGGCGCTGTCCTGTTCGAAGGTGTCGGCGGCCTTGAGCAGCATGGTATCGAGTGCGCCGGATTCCTCGCCGACCTGGATCATCTGCAGCGCCAGGCGCGGGAACCGCTTGCCGCGCGACAGGGCCAGCGACAGGCCGGCGCCGTTCTTCACTTCATCGGCGGCCGTTTCGACGTCAGCGGCCAGGGCGCGGTTGCCCAGCACGTTGCGCGCGATGCCCAGTGCCCCCAGCAAGGGGACGCCGTTGCGCAGCAGTGTGCCCAGCGTGCGCGCCAGCCGGGCGGTTTCCAGCTCGCCGATGAGGCGACCGATGCCACGCCGCTGCAGCAGCCAGCCATCCAGCGCCAACCGGAACGCCGGTTGCCGCGCCTTGCGCTCGAAGAACAGCACCAGCACGCCGGGCACCACCAGCAGCAGCACCCACCAGTCACGCACGAACAGGCCCAGCTGCAGTACCGCGTTGGTGAACCACGGCAGCGCCACGTCCAGGCTTTCGTACATCTGCGCGAACTGCGGCACCACGTAGCCGAGCAGGAACAACAGCGCGCCACCGACCACCACCAGCAGGATCGCCGGGTAGACCAGCGCGTTGATGACCTTGCCCTGCAGCGCGCGGCTGCGCTCGAGGTAGTCGGCCAGGCGTTGCAGGGTTTCATGCAGGCTGCCACCGGCTTCGCCGGCGCGCACCATGTTCACGTACAGGCGCGAGAACAGCCCATGCTGGCGCTCCAGCGCGGTGGACAGCGGTGCGCCACCGCGCACCACGTCGCGGATGTCGGTGATCGCGCGGCGCGATCGTTCGTCCTCGGGCAACCCCAGCAGGATGGACAGCGCGCGGTCCAGCGGCTGGCCAGCACCGAGCAGGGTCGCCAACTGCTGGGTGAACTGCAGCAGCGCCGCCCCCTGCAGCGGGCGCTGCTGCAGCAGGTTGCGCCAGCTGCTGCCGCCGATCGCGCCGGCGTCGGCCAGCTGCGTCTCCATCGGCAGGTGGCCCTGGTCCTGCAGGCGCGCGATCAGCTCGGCCTCACTGGCCGCTTCCATCTGCCCATCGAAGACCTCGCCATGCGGATTGAGCGCCTTGTAGCGATAGTTCGGCATGTCAGCCCCGGCGTCCTGCACGCATCAGCTTTCCTCGGTCACGCGCAGCACTTCCTCGATGGTGGTCTGCCCGCTCAACGCCTTGGACAGGCCATCCTCGTACATGGTGCGCATGCCGGCCTCGCGGGCGATGCGCTCGATCTCGCCCATGCCATCGCGGCGCATCACCGCACGGCGCAGCGCATCGTTCATCACCAGGAATTCCATGATGGTGGTACGCCCCAGGTAGCCGGTCGGTGCCAGCGCAGACGGCTTCGGGCGGTACAGGTGGATCGGCCCTTCCGGCTGCAGGCGGCGCAGTTCGAACCGCTCGATCTCTTCCGGCGAGGCTTCGTAGCGCTCGGCGTGGGTCGGCTCCAGCCGGCGTACCAGGCGCTGGGCCAGGATGCCGTTGATGGTGGACGTGAGCAGGTAGTCCTCCACGCCCATGTCGAGCAGGCGGGTGATGCCACCGGCGGCGTTGTTGGTATGCAGGGTGGACAGCACCAGGTGGCCGGTCAGCGCCGACTGGATGGCGATGCGCGCGGTTTCCAGGTCGCGCATTTCACCGATCATGATGATGTCCGGATCCTGGCGCACGATGCTGCGCAGGGCATTGGCGAAGTCGAGGCCGATCTGCGGCTTGGCCTGGATCTGGTTGATGCCTTCGATCTGGTATTCCACCGGGTCTTCGACCGTGATGATCTTGACGTCGGCGGTGTTGAGCTGGCTCAGCGCGGTGTACAGCGTGGTGGTCTTGCCCGAGCCGGTCGGGCCGGTGACCAGCAGGATGCCATGCGGCTGTTCCAGCACCTTGCGGAACTGCGGCAGGAAGGCATCGGTGAAGCCGAGCCGGTGGAAATCGAACACCACCGTTTCGCGGTCCAGCAGGCGCATCACCACGCTTTCGCCATGCGCGGTCGGTACCGTGCTCACGCGCAGGTCCAGCTCCTTGCCCTGCACGCGCAGCATGATGCGGCCGTCCTGCGGCAGGCGGCGCTCGGCGATGTTGAGCCGGGCCATGATCTTGATGCGGCTGATCACCGCAGCGGTGAGGTTGGCCGGCGGGCTTTCGCCCTCCACCAGCACGCCATCGACGCGGTAGCGGACCTTCAATCGGCTCTCGAACGGTTCGACATGGATATCCGAAGCGCGCAGCTCCACCGCACGCTGGATCACCAGGTTGACCAGGCGGATCACCGGTGCTTCCGACGCAAGGTCGCGCAGGTGCTCGATGTCGTCGACCGCACCGCCCTCGCCATCCGCGGTTTCCACGATCGCGCCCATCGCGCTGCGGCCCTGGCCGAACCAGCGCTCGACCAGGTCATCGATCTCCGCGCGCATGCCCAGCACCGGTGTCACCGGAACCCCAAGGGCCAACTGCACGGCCTGCTGTGGATAGGCGTCGTGGGCATCGGCCAGCCACAGCCGCACCCCGTGTTCATCCAACTCCAGCGGGCACACATGGAACTGCTTCAGGAAGCGCAGCGACAGCGGAAGTCCCTCGGCCAGCGCCTGCGGCGGGGCCTCCGGCACCTGCTTGCCCTCCAGCAGCGGCAGGCCCAGCACCTCAGCGCTGGCCTGTGCCTGGTCGCGTTCAGACACCAGGCCCAGGCGCACCAGCAGGCCCAGCAGACTGCCGCCGGCCTCGGCATGCAATGGCCGCGCGCGTGCCAGGTCTCCTTCCTTGAGCCGGCCGCGCGCCAGCAACGCATCCAGGATGCGGCCTTCGGCGTCGTCGGTAACGGTTGCAGCGAGCGCGTTCACGTGACTCTCCTGTCAATCGGCCCGACTTTAGCAGTTAAGCCGTGATTTCCGCCGCCCTGCGGCCACCTTTCGTAAAAAGACGAAGCCCGTCACACAGGGTGACGGGCGTCGGCCGTTCAACTACGACACGAGGTGATTACTGCGTGGCGAGAATGCTCACGCCGTTGTATGCCGCTTCGCCCACCACCTTGATGTAATAGGTGCCCGCCACCGGCTTGTTCACCCGCACCGTTTCGGACGTGCCGGGACGGGTCGACTTGCCGTCGTTGTCGCTGGCGCTTGGCTCACGCCCCTGGGCAATGTAGACCGAGACGTTGCCGGTGCCACCGTAGGTGATCACGCTGAGCTGCTTTCCGGCGACGGCTTCGAAGCTGTACAGCTTGCTGCTGCCGGCAGCACCGTTCAGGCCGCCGACTGCGGCCTTGTTGGTCAGCGGCGTGGCCACCGGCCCGCAGTTTTCGGTGCACGGTTCTTCCAGTGCCTTGGCCAGCGCGGCCTTGGCATCGAGGATGCCGGTACCGATCGGGGTCGCCGCCGGGATGGCGACCGGGAACGGACGCGCCGTTTCCTTCAGCAGGGTACGCATCGCGGCCGGGGTCAACGGATCCTTGCCCTTGGCGATCAGTGCGCTCTGCACCAGTGCCGCAACGGCGGCCACATGCGGCGAGGCCATCGAGGTACCGCCCATGCCCATGTAGCCCGGCGTGCCCGATTCCGGCGTGGTGGCCGCATTGGAGCCGGTCTGCCAGATGTAGCCGCCCGGGTTGCCGTCGACACTGCCGCCACCGCCCGGACCGGACAGGTCCACGCGGGCTCCATAGTTGGAGTAGTAGGTGATGCCACCGGTGATGCGGGTGGCACCCACGGTCACCACGCCTTCGCAGCTGGCCGGCTGGTACTTGGACGCGTTGTCGGCTTCATTGCCGGCAGCCACCACCACCGTGGTACCGCGCGAGATCGCGCCGTTGATCGCGTCCTGGTAGGTGCTGGCGCAGGAACCACCGCCCCCCAGGCTCATGTTGATGATCTCGGCCGGATTGGTGTTGGCCGGGATGCCGGTCACGGTACCGCCGGAGGCCCAGGTCACCGCATCAGCGATGTCGGACAGGTAGCCGCCGCACTTGCCCAGCACGCGGACCGGCAGCACCTTGGCCTTGTAGGCGACACCGGCCATGCCGACGCCGTTGTTGGTCTGCTCGGCCACGGTGCCGGCGACGTGGGTGCCGTGCCAGGAACTGTCGTCGGCCAGCGAGCCGTCATAGCACTCGTTGTCGTTCTCGACCCAATCACCGTAGTCCTGCGCACCCGGCACGCGATCGTTGGTCGGGCGCCGCGAGGTCTCCGCATCGCTGATGAAGTCGTAGCCTTCCAGCAGGTTTCCGACCAGGTCCGGATGCTGCGGCAGGACGCCGGTGTCGATCACTGCCACCACGATGCCCTCGCCCTGCGAGACATCCCACGCCGCCGGTGCGTTGATGCCGCCGACCGCATTGTGCAGATGCCACTGGTTCTGCTGGTAGAAGGGATCGTTCGGCACCAGCGCCGGCTGCACGTTGCCGGCACGCAGTTCGCTGCGGCGCAGCTTCACGTCGGCTTCGGCGTACTGCACCGACGGATCGGCCTTCAGTTCCTTCAGCACGCGCTGCAGTTCGGCCGGTGCCAGGCGGCCCTGCACACGGATGAGGTCCGCACCGGTAGACAGCTTGCGGACCACCTGCGGGCCGAGCGTGCTGGCGCGTGACGTGCCGCCGGAGAGACTGGCACGGGTCAGTGCGGACTGCACGGTGGACAGCTTCGCCGAGCGGTCGGTCGCGGCAGCAGCGCCGGCCCGGTACTTGACGATGATGCGCTCGGTACGCGGCTGGGCGGTGCTGGCCTGGCGCACCGGTTCACGGGTCGGCAACCCGGCGGCGTGGACGGCACCGACCGCCGTCATCGACAGCACGGCGGCGGCAAGCACATTGATGCGAAGGTTCTGCTTCTTGATCACGTCGAATTCCTCTTCTGGGTCATGGATCGAACCAACACTGCGGCCATCATTCCTTGACGACTCCCGGCCGGCCCAGCCGGGATTGCCGTGACCTCCCCCCAGGCCCTCACTGCAGGTACGGCGCCGGCGTGGGTGGCCGCCGGCGCGATGGAGTGGCTTACCAGCCGAAGCCGGCACCGACGCCGACCGAACTGTCGTCACTGCTGAAGGCGCCGCCGAAGGTGACCGTGGCGCGATCGCTGATCGCACGCTGGTAACCCAGCGACAACGCCGACTCGCCACCCTGGAAACCGATGCCGACGCCGACACGGTTCTGGGTGCGGATACCGGCGGCACTGGTAGCCATGTTGAGCATCGCTGCGCTCATCGCGCCCTGGCGGTCGATGCGGCGGTCCATGTGGCGCAGGCGTCCGTCGATCTCGCCCTTGAACACATCGAAGCTGTCGGCAACGGCCTGGACGCGACTGTCGGTGTAGCTGTTCGCCGTCGCCATGCCACGATCCAGCTGGCCCTTGTTGACGGCGTCGGTGGCGGTGGTGCCCGCGGCGACGTTGGTGACCTGGCGTTCGTTGCCTTCGCTGCCCACCGAGACCGTGTTGGCACGATCGGCAACCGAGCCCTGGCCCAGCGCCACGGCATTTGCCGCCGTGGCACTGGCGCCCTGGCCGATGGCCGTGGACGAAGCGCCGCTGGCTACCGCGCCATCGCCCATGGCCACGGCGTTGAAGCCGGTGGCCGGGGTACCGACCGGAATGCCCGCCCCCGCCGCGGCCACCGTCGGCGTGCCCTGCACGCGTGCGGTACTGGCCGGCGCGGCATCGGCCGTTGCCGGTGCGTCGGCCACGCTGGCCTGCGGGCTTTCATCCAGCGAAGCACTCATTGCGCGCAGGCTGGACGCGCCTGCACGCGTGCCACCGGCAGTACGACGGTCAATCTCACTGACCTTGCGGTCCAGCGCGCCCAGCGCATCGCCGACATTGCTGTAGGTGGCGCCCTGGATCACGTAGTTCGGCGCCACGAACACACCCTGCATGCCGACGCTGGCACCACCGCCGAGGAAGCTGGCGGCATCACTGAGCGACTGGAACAGCTGCCCGCCATTGATCGCCTGGCGGCTGCCGGCGGCGATGTTGCCCGCGCCGACGTTGTCGATGGTGGTGCCCTGGAAGCCGGACAGGGTCAGGCGGTCACGGCTGGCGTCGTCATAGCCGACGGCGCTGGCCGCCGTGGTCTCGACCGTGGCGATGCGCGAGTCGAAATCACCGACACGGGTTTCCACGGCGCCCACGCGCTGGTTGGTGACGTTGAGCTGCGAGCCGGTGACCGCGTCGCTGCTGCCGGCGGCGATGCGGCCGTCGGCCACATTGACGATGCGGCGCGCGGCCGGGCCATCGGTGCCGTTGCCACCACCGACCGACACCACGTTGGCATCGAGCGCACGCGAGCCCGCACCCAGTGCCACCGAGTTCGCACCGGACGCGCCGGCACTGTTGCCCAGTGCAAGCGCACCGTTGCCGATGGCCATCGCATTTGCACCCAGCGCATTGCTGCGTGCGCCGCTGGCACTGGCGGCCGAACCGATCGCTGCGGCATCGCTGCCGCTGGCACTGGCGGTACCCGCGCCGCTGGCCTTGACGTAGCGTGCGGTGCCATCGGCGGTCGCCGCGACCGCATCGAGCTGGCCACGATTGACTGCATCGGTGCGCTCGGTACCGGCGGCGACACGGGTGATCTGACGATCACTGCTGGCACTACCGACCGACACGGTGTTGGCACGATCAGCCACCGAGCCTGCGCCCAGTGCGATGCTGCCGGCCGCCGAAGCGTTGGCACTGACACCCACCGCGGTAGCGTTCGCACCGGTGGCCTTGCTGCCGTAACCCACCGCAGTACCCAGTCGACCACTGGCTTCGGCGTAGCTGCCCAGCGCCGAGGCGCCATCGGCCGAGGCAGTGGCGCGGAAACCGCTGGCCTGCGACTGCGTGCCGCTGGCCGTGGCCTGCGCGCCGCTGGCGGTGCTGTAGGCGCCCTTGGCCTGGGCGCCGGCGCCGGTAGCGCTGGCGCCGAGTTCACTGGCGCTGGCAGCGCTGCCCACGGCCACGCTGTCGACACCACTGGCCTGTGCGTTGGTACCCAGTGCCGCCGCGTTGCTGCCGGTCGCCAGGGCGTCGGCGCCTACCGCCGTGGCGTTGGCGGCCATCGCGTTGGCGCCACTGCCCAGCGCGGTGGCACCGTTGCCGATGGCGTTGGACGCGTTGCCGGCGGCCAAGGCGTTGTCACCGTCCACCAGGGCACCGGCCTCGCCATCGGCGTTGCCGCTGGCCTGGAACTGGCGGCTGGTCCTGTCGGCGACGCTGGCAACGGCATCCAGCTGGCCCTTGTTCACCGCGTCGGTGGCTTCGGTACCGGCTGCCACATGGGTCACCTGGCGTTCGCCACCGGCCTTGCCGACGGCCACGGTGTTGTCACGGTCGGCCTTGGAGCCGGCACCGAGGGCGACACTGTTGCTGCCGTTGGCGGTGGCGTTGGCGCCCAGGGCCGTGGCATTGCTGCCGGCGGCCCACGAGTTCCAGCCGATTGCCGTGGCGTAGTCTTCGGTCGCCCATGCGCCGGCACCGAACGCCGCCGCACCGGTGCCACTGGCACGCGACGGGATCAGGCCGAAGAAGGTGCTGCCACCGATGGCCACGCTCTCCTCGCCGCTGGCCTCGCTGGACTGACCCACCGCCACGGCACCGGTACCGGCTGCAGCAGCACCGAAGCCGACGGCGGTCGTGTTGGCACCACTGGCCGCCGAGCCGTAGCCCAACGCGGTGCCGAGGCGTCCACTGGCCTCGGCATAACCACCGACGGCAGTGGTGCCATCGGCAGAGGCGGCACTACGGAAGCCGCTGGCCAGGGCCTGCGTGCCGCTGGCGTTGGATTCGGTGCCGGTTGCCGTGCTGTACGCACCGCTGGCCTGTGCACGCGCACCGACCGCGCTGGCGCCGAGCTCGCTGGCGCTGGCACCGGTGCCGAGCGCAAGGCTGTCTTCACCGCTGGCCTGCGCTGTGCTGCCCAGCGCCGCCGCATTGTTGCCGGTGGCCAATGCATCGATGCCCACGGCCGTGGCGTTGGCCGCCAGCGCGTTGGCACCGCTGCCCAGCGCGGTGGCACCATTGCCGATGGCGTTGGCCGCATCGCCGGCCGCCAGCGCGTTGTCGCCCTCGACCAGTGCCCCTGTTTCGCCATCGGCGTTGCCGCTGGCCTGGAACTGCCTGCTGGTCTTTTCCGCTGCGGCGGCTACGGCGTCGAGCTGGTTCTTGTTGACCGCATCATTGCCCTGCGTGCCATCAGCCACGTTGGTGATCTGGCGGGTGTTGCCACCGCCGCCGACCGACACGGTGTTGTCGCGGTCGGCGATCGAATCGGCACCCAGCGCCACGCTGTTGGCAGCGCGCGATTCGGCGGCGTTGCCCAGCGCGGTGCTGTTGATGCCACCGGACCAGGCGCCGCCACCGACGGCGGTGGAGTAGTTGCCCGATGCTTCGGTGGCCAGCACGCCGAACAGCGATCCGCCGACGGCGACGCTGTTGGTGCCGGTGGCCAGGCTGCCCTGGCCAGTGGCGGTGCTGTAGGCACCGGAGGCTTCCGAATCACCGCCCAGCGCCACGCTGTTGGAGCCGGAGGCATTGGCGAAGTTGCCGAAGGCCGTGGCATTGAAGGCCGAGGCCTGTGCATAGCCACCGATGGCGGTGCTGTAGCCGCCGGTCGCCTCGGCACCGATGCCGAACGCTGCCGACGCGGTGCCACTTGCGACACTCTCGCTGCCGACCGCGGTGGCGCCGCTGCCACTGGCATTGCTGAAGTACCCCACTGCCACCGCCTCCTCGCCGGAGGCTTCGGACAGCACGCCGGTCGCGGTGCTGCCAGCACCGCTGGCGATGCTGGCCGCACCGAACGCCGCACTCTGCTCGCCACTGGCCTCGCTTTCCGCACCCTGCGCGGTTGCGTATTCAGCGGTCGCCTGTGCATTTGCACCGACCGCGCTGGCGTTGGCGGCGCTGGCCAGGGCGTTGACGCCCAGTGCCTGCGCATTGCTGGCCAGCGCGTTGGCGCCACTGCCGAGTGCGGTGGCCCCGTTGCCGATGGCGTTGGCCGCATCACCGGCGGCCAGCGCGTTGTCACCGTCCACCAGTGCACCGGCCACATCACCGCCGTTGCCGCTGGCCTGGAAGAAGCGGCTGGTGGTGGCTGCCGCGCCCGCCACGGCATCCAGCTGCGCCTTGTTCACCGCGTCGGTGGCCTGGGTACCGGCGGCGACGTTGGTCACCTGGCGTTCGTTACCGGTGCTGCCGACCGAAACGCTGCGGGCGCGGTTGGCGACCGAGCCGGCGCCCAGTGCGACGGCGTTGCTGGCGCTGGCGTTGCTGCCGGCACCGAGCGCGATCGCGCTTTCACCACCGGCCACCGTGTTGGTGCCGATGGCGATGCTGTTGAGGCTGTTGCCCAGCGCCTGGAAGCCCAGCGCCACGCTGTTGTCGCCATAACCGAATGCGCCGCGACCGATGGCGGTGGAGCTGGTGCCGTTGGCCCAGCTGTTGTAACCGATGGAGGTCGCACCACTGCCACTGGCCCAGGCCGCGTTGCCAAATGCCGAGGCATTGGTGGCCGTTGCCCAGGCGCCGGAACCGAACGCACTCGCCCCGCTTGTGGTAGCCCAGCTGTAGCCACCGACGGCGGTGCTGTCGTCACTGCTGGCGAAGGCGCTGTCGCCAACCGCAACCGCGTAGCTGCCGGTCGCACGCGACTTGCCGCCGGCCGCGAAGCTGTTGTCTCCGCTGGCCCTGGCGGCGTTGCCGAACGCACTGCTGGCAGCACCGGTCGCCTGCGCACCACTGCCGACCGCTGTGGCGTCGGCGACGGCAGTGGTGCCGACCTGCTGTGCCGTACCGTCGGCACCGATGATCGGCTGGTTGTACTCGTCGTAGGCCTGGCCGAGGCCACCGATGGCAACACCGCCATTGCCGGTGGCGTTGCTGTTGCGACCCACCGCCACGGCGTCGTCACCGATGGCCGAGGCTGCTGCGCCCTGTGCAACCGCGCCGGCGCCGATCGCATTGCTCGACGAACCCGCCGCAACCGCACCTTCGCCCTCGGCCAATGCACCCGCATCGCTGCCTGCTTCCGGCTGGGCCTGGAAGAAGCGCGCTGTGCTGTCGGCGGTGCTGGCCACCGCGTCGAGCTGCGCCTTGTTCACTGCATCGGTGGCTTCACTGCCCGCGGCGACGCTGGTGATCTGCCGTTCGTTGCCGGCACTGCCCACGGCCACGCTGTTGGCACGCACCGCTTCGGAGTTGGCGCCGAGCGCAACGCTGTTGGCACCGCGTGCGGTGGCGTAGTAGCCCACGGCGGTGCTCTGCGCGCCGCTGGCCCAGGTCTGCGCGCCGAGCGCGCTGGCGTTCTCGCCCGGTGCGTAGGCGAAGTAGCCGACCGCAGTCGCTTCGGCGCCGGACGCTTCGGTCAGGCTGCCGTTGGCCACCGCACGATCACCGCTGGCGATGGCGCCGGCGCCGACGGCGGTCGACGCTTCGCCGCTGGCCTGGGTCTGCACGAAGAAGCCCAGGCCTGGAATCAGATCGGCCGGGCCGCCGATGGCCACGCTGCTGGTGCCGGTGGCGTTGCTCTGCGTACCCAGCGCGGTGGAGTAATCACCGATGGCATTGGCAACCGCACCGAACGCGGACGACTGCGCGCCGGCGGCATATGCGCCAACGCCATAGGCCGACGCGGCGAAACCACCGGCCTCGGCACTCGCACCCACCGCAGTACCACCGACACCGGCACTGGTGGCGCCGGTTTCCACCGGCACGCCGCCACTGGTGATCAGCGGATTGCCATCGGCATCCACCGCAGCCCCCCCCACGGCGACACTGCCTGGGCCGTTGGCCTGCGCGTTGTTGCCGAACGCGGCACTGTTCTGGCCCGAGGCCAGCGCGTTGTTGCCAACGGCGGTGGCGTTCTGCGCGACGGCGGTCGCACCGGCGCCCACGGCCGTCGCACCCTTGCCGATCGCATTGGCGGCCTCGCCAGCCGCCAGCGCCTCGTCGCCCTCGGCCAATGCACCCGCATCACTGTTGCTGCTGCCCGTGGCCTGGAAACGCTTGGCGGTGGCATCGGCCACGGCGGCGACGCCCTTCAACTGGCCGACGTTGACCGCGTCGGTATCTTCAGTACCCGCAGCGACGCTGGTGATCTGCCGGGTCAGGCCGTAGTCGGCGGCGCCGACAGAGACGGTATCGACGCGGTCGGCCAGCGAGCCGGCGCCCAGCGCCACGCTGCCGGTGGCAACCGCAGCGGCGTTCGAACCCAGCGCGGTGCTGTACTCACCCACGGCAGTGCTGAACGCGCCCACCGCGATCGACGCTTCGTTGGCGGCGGTAGCGCCGCGGCCCAGTGCGGTGCTGCCAGGACCCATCGCCACGGCACCACCGCCGACGGCCGTCGCGCCATCGGCAGTGGCTTCGGACAACGCACCGAGTGCGGTGGCCGCACCGTTCTCGCTGGCTGCGTACGCGCTGGCGCCGACGGCCGTATCGCCAAGCCCGAACGCGGCCGCGCTCTGCCCGACCACCACGCTGGCATCGCCGATGGCCAGGGCGCCCTGGCCGAAGGCACTGGCGCCGAGACCGGCGGCAATGGCCTGGGTCCCGATGGCGGTGGTGGCGTTGGCCAGCGCCTGTGCACCGGCGCCGGCCGCGACTGCGCCCTGCCCCTCGATCTTCGCCGCGTCGCTGTCATCGCCTGCGCCGTCGGCCTTGAAATAGCGGTTTCCATCGGCGGCGACATCAGCCAGCGCGGCCTGCGTGGCGCGCGCCTGCGCGTCCAGCTGCGCCTTGTTCACCGCATCGGTGCCCTGCGTACCAGCAGCCACGTTGGTGATCTGCCGCTCCTTGCCGGCGTCGCCGATGGACACGGTATTGGCCCGCGTGGCCTTGGAGCCAGCGCCCAGCGCCACGCTGTTGGCGGCGCTGGCATTGCTGTTGCTGCCGATCGCCACCGCATTGCTGCCCTTGGCCGTGGCCGAGCCTTCGATCAGGCACTTTTCCAGCAGCTTGCCGCTGAATGCAACGCAGGTGGCGCTGCCGCCGATCTGCACCGACTGTGCCGTCGCGCTGCCGCTCATGCCCAACCCCAATACCAGGCCCAGTGCCACCGCCAGCAGTGCGGGCGTGGCCTGTGTCGCATCGCGGCGCTGGTCGACGACCCCGCCACTGCTGCTGTCGGAGGAGGCCAGTTCCGAGGCCACCACCAACTGACCCAGTGCTTTGTTCCAGACCTTGCGATAAATCCGATTCATCGGTACGGCTCCTGATTGGACTGGTTTTGGGCAAAGCAACGCCACCGCTGGGCTTTCCGGCCCAACGTCCCCTGGGGGCGTTTATTCGCGTGATTTACTGCGGGGTATTGCCGAACGGCGCGCAGCGACAGAAAACCGAGCGCGTGCGCCAACCGGTTACTGCGAAATGAATGATTCTGAAACGGGGTTCAAGTGTTAACGGCAACTTTGCAGATCGTCAAGACTTTGACACGACAAATCCTATTGCCGTGAAGCAGTTCACTATTTCACGTGTTTATAAAGGCATTTTGTTAGACATACGTGACGAACTGCTGGCGCATGAAAACGGATGTAACTAGCGGCCAGATCAGCAATTTCACGCACACAAAGAAAAACCCGCCGACAAAGCGGCGGGTTTTTCCATACGCGGTGGCATTGCGGCCTGCGCGGAACGATGCGATCAGCCGCACCACACCCGCGCGTTGCGGAACATGCGCATCCACGGCGAATCACTCTGCCATTCAGCCGGTGCCCAGCTCAGGTTGAGCGCGCGCGGGGTGCGCTCCGGGTGCGGCATCATGATGGTGACGCGGCCGTCGGTGCTGGTCAGGCCGGTGATGCCGTCCGGCGAACCGTTCGGGTTCAGCGGGTACTGGCTGGCGACGTTGCCATGGCCATCGATGTAGCGCAGCGAGACGCGGGCGGCAGCCTGGTCGACGGCGTTGTCGAACACGGCCTGGCCTTCGCCGTGCGCCACCGCTACCGGCAGGCGCGAGCCGGCCATGCCACGCAGCAGGATCGACGGCGATTCCACCACTTCCAGCAGCGCGGTGCGGGCTTCGAACTGCTCGCTGGCATTGCGGCGGAACTGCGGCCAGTGTCCGGCACCCGGGATGATGTTCTTGAGCTGGCTCATCATCTGGCAGCCGTTGCACACGCCCAGCGCGAAGCTGTCTTCGCGCGCGAAGAACGCGGCGAAGGCATCACGCAGCGCACTGCGCTCCAGGATCGAGGTGGCCCAGCCACGGCCGGCACCGAGCACATCGCCGTAGCTGAAGCCGCCGCAGGCGACCAGGCCGGTGAAATCCTGCAGCGCCACGCGGCCTTCGATAAGGTCGCTCATGTGCACGTCGAAGGCGCGGAAGCCGGCACGTTCGAAGGCGTTGGCCATTTCGATCTGGCCATTGACGCCCTGCTCGCGCAGCACCGCCACGCGCGGACGCGCACCGGTGCTGATGAACGGTGCCGCCACATCCTCGTTCAGGTCGAAACTGAGCTTGGGCTTCAGGCCCGGTGCGTTGAAGGCACGGGCGACCTCGCGCTCGGCATCGGCGTTGGCCGGGTTGTCGCGGCGCTTCTGCATCGCGTGGGTGACCGACCACCAGGCGTCGAACAGTGCGTCCCAACGCCATTCGGCCAGGTTCTCGCCACCCAGCGACACGCGCACCACCGGCGCGGTGGTCGGCTTGGCGATGCGCTGTGCGCATTCGGTCAGTGCGTGGCGTTCGACCAGGTCGGCGAACGCAGCGCGGTCTTCGCGCGCGATCTGCACCACCGCACCCAGTTCTTCGTTGAACAGGCTGCGGAACGGATCATCGCCCCAGGCATCGAGCGTGATGTCCAGGCCAAGGCGCGAAGTGAAGGCCATTTCGCACAGCGCGGCGAAGGCACCACCGTCGCTGCGGTCGTGGTAGGCCAGCAGCAGGCCGGACTGGCGCGCATCGCGGATCAGCTCGAAGAAGCCACGCAGGCGCTGCGGATCGTCCAGGTCCGGAGCGGCACCGGCGAAGGCCGGCAGGTCGCCATGGTCGGCGTGCACCTGGGCCAGGATCGAACCGCCCAGGCGCTGCTTGCCGGCACCCAGGCCGATCAGCCACAGCTCGCTGTCCACGTCGCGGTCGAGCAGCGGGGTCAGCTGCTGGCGCACGTCGGCGACCGGCGCGAACGCCGAGATCACCAGCGACACCGGCGACACGCTCTTGTGTGCTTCGCCCTGGTCGTGCCACTGCGCCTGCATCGACAGCGAGTCCTTGCCCACCGGGATGCTGATGTCCAGCTGCGGGCACAGTTCCATGCCCACCGCCTTCACCGCGTCGTACAGCAGCGCGTCTTCGCCCGGGTGGCCGGCCGCGGCCATCCAGTTCGCCGACAGCTTGATTTCATCCAGCGCATCGACCGGGGCCGCGCACAGGTTGGTCAGCGCTTCGCCCACCGCCATGCGTGCCGAAGCCGCCGCATCGAGCAGGGCCAGCGGAGTACGCTCGCCGATCGACATCGCTTCGCCAGCCACGCCATCGAAGTCGGCCAGGGTGATCGCCACGTCGGCCACCGGCAGCTGCCACGGGCCGACCATCTGCTCACGCGCGGTCAGGCCACCGACGCTGCGGTCACCGATGGTGACCAGGAAGTTCTTCGAGGCGACGGTCGGGTGCGCGAGTACGCGCAGGCCGGCTTCCTGCAGGTCCAGGCCGCCGGTCTTCAGCGCCGGCCAGCGCGGTGCCGGCGGGTGCGCGGTGTCGCGGTGCATCTTCGGCGGCTTGCCGAACAGCACGTCCATCGGCAGGTCGATCGGCGCATCGGCCGGGGTGTGGCCCGGCACGGCACCGTAGGCCACCACCAGGTGCTCCTCGGCGGTGGCCACGCCAACGGCAGCGAACGGGCAGCGCTCGCGGGCGCACAGCGCGGCGAACTCGGCCAGGCGCTCCTGGGCCACGCCCAGCACGTAGCGCTCCTGCGACTCGTTGCACCACAGCTGCATCGGCGACAGCGACGGATCATCGGTGGGCACCTTGCCCAGGTCGATGACACCGCCGACCTTGGAGTCGTGCAGCAGTTCGGGGATGGCATTGGACAGGCCACCGGCACCGACGTCGTGGAAGAACTTGATCGGGTTGTTGGCGCCCATCGCCACGCAGCGGTCGATGACCTCCTGGCAGCGGCGCTCCATTTCCGGGTTGTCGCGCTGCACGCTGGCAAAGTCCAGGTCCTCGGCGCTCTCGCCGGAGGCCACCGAACTGGCCGCGCCGCCGCCCAGGCCGATCAGCATTGCCGGGCCACCCAGCACGATGACCGCATCACCGGCCTGCAGCGGGATCTTGTCGACCTGCACGCGGTCGATCGCGCCGAGGCCGCCGGCCAGCATGATCGGCTTGTCGTATGCACGCACCAGATCGGCGCCTTCGGGCAGCTCGAAGCTGCGGAAGTAGCCGAGCAGGTTCGGTCGGCCGAATTCGTTGTTGAACGCGGCGCCGCCGAGCGGGCCGTCGGTCATGATTTCCAGCGCCGGCGCCATGCGCGGGTTCAGCGCGCGCGGCGCTTCCCACGGCTGCGGCAGCTCGGGGATGCGCAGGTGCGAGACCGAGAAGCCGGTCAGGCCCGCCTTCGGCTTGCCGCCACGGCCGGTCGCGCCCTCATCGCGGATCTCGCCACCGGCACCGGTCGAGGCACCCGGGAACGGCGCGATCGCGGTCGGATGGTTGTGCGTTTCCACCTTGATCTGGAACGCGCTGGGCACCTGCGGCTCGCGGCGGTATTCGCCACTGGCCGGATCGGGGCGATAGCGCGAGGCCGGATGGCCTTCGATCACCGCGGCATTGTCGCTGTACGCGCTGAGCGTGTGCTGCGGAGTCTGCTGGTGGGTGTTCTTGATCATCCGGAACAGCGAGCGGTCCTGCTCCTGGCCGTCGATGGTCCAGCTGGCGTTGAAGATCTTGTGGCGGCAGTGCTCGGAATTGGCCTGCGCGAACATCATCAGTTCCACGTCCGACGGCGACCGGCCCAGCGCAGTGAAACGCTCGCGCAGGTAGTCGATCTCGTCCTGGGCCATGGCCAGGCCGAGGCGCTGGTTGGCGGCCTCCAGCTGGTCCACCGGCACGCGCTCCAGTTCACCCCGGGCCGGTGCCGAGAACAGCGCCTGGCCCTGTTCCACGGTCTCCAGCACCGACTGCGTCATCGGGTCGTGCAGCGCCTTGACCAACGCCTGCTGGGCGGCGGCATCGGCCGGCCAGCCCTGCACGTCGATGCGCAGGCCACGTTCGACCCGGCTGACCGGCTGGCCGGCACCGCGGACCAGTTCGGTGGCCTTGCTCGACCACGGCGACAGCGTGCCCAGGCGCGGCACCACGATGCGGCTGACCGCGCCGTCGGCCACGGCTTCGGCCTGCGGCGCCGCTTCGAGGATGCGGCACAGGGTGGTCAGGTCGGGGGCGGCGCTGCCTTCGGGCTGCACGAAATAGACGTGCCAGGCACCGCTGATGCGCAGGGAGGGAGCGATGGACTGCAGGCGGGATTCAAGACGTTCGCGGCGGAACGGCGACAGGGCGGGCGCGCCCTCGAGGACCATCATGTCCGGGGAACCGTAGTTGGGAAACGGGCCCGACATTGTACCGGAAGCGGGGGAAGGGCTCTGGCCGGGCGGCGCCCGGCACCCGCCGAGGCCAGGGCAACGGCAACAGCAACGGCCAAAGCAAAAGCGGGGTTCCCGTGGGGTGGCGGGGTGGGTCCGGTGGCGGGGGACGCCGTAAACCCGTCCCTGGGGGCTTGGCCGCGGCATCCATGCCGCGGACACCCCCGCCACCGGACCCACCCCGCCTTCGACAGATTTCCGCGATCTGCGGTAAATCCACGCCATGCGTGCATGCTCTGCGGTAGTGCCGGCCGCTGGCCGGCAACCAGGGAAATCTCAGAAGTCAGGCATTGAAGAGCGAAGCGACCGGCTTTTGCTTTTGATTTTTTGTTCTGTCTTTCGTGGCTGGCCGCGCAGGAACCTGTCCGTGGCCGGGCGGGTGGGTTGCGCAGGGGCGTAAGCGCCATGGATGGCGCGCCCGAGCCTACAGGGACGTATTCACGGCGTCCCCTGCGCAGCCCACCCACCCGGCCAACCCCAGAAATCTGCTTTTCGCGGAAAGCCCCCAGCCACGAGGGGGCTCCGCCGATGGCCGCCGACCGCGCGCAGCGCCGCTCTCCGCCCGAATCCCGGAACCATGCGCTTGCTCACGGATTGACCACGCGATTGATGACAACGTTGTCCCCACCTGGCGCCGGACTCTCTCCCCGGCCCCCCAGGTACCCCGTCCGCCCCCTCCGTCGCCTTCCCGGGCGACGCCCGGACCTGCGTCACGCGCGGCGCCATCGGGGCCCGCGCGCCCTTTGATCGGAGACTTACCCATGTACGACCCGATTGTGCGCAGTGCCGAACGTTCGACCCGAAGCTGTCGTCCCCGCCACCTGGCCTGGCTGCTTGCCCTGGCCGCCGGTACCGCCGCCCTGCCCGGCCTGGCGCAGGCTGCCAGCTGTGCCGGCGTGGCCCAGTGGGACCAGGCCAGGATCTACCGGGCCGGCGATACCCTGCAGAAAGGAGGCGTCCTCTATCGGGCGAACCAGGACATCTGGAACGCGCCGCCGGACCATCCGGCCGGTGCGCCCTACTACACCAACCTTGGTGCCTGCGATGGCAGCGGCAGCAACCAGCCGCCGGTGGTCAGCCTGACCTCGCCGGCCAACGGCGCCACCTTCAGCGCCGGCAGCACGGTCAACGTGACCGCTACCGCCAGTGACCCGGACGGCAGCGTCGCCAAGGTCGAGTTCTTCCGCGACGGCAGCTCGCTGGGCGTGGCCACCGGTGCGCCGTATGCGGCCAGCTGGGCCAATGCCAGCGCCGGCAGCCACACCCTGCGTGCGGTCGCGACCGACAACAACAACGCCACCACCAGCACCCCGACCATCACCATCACCGTCAACGCCGCCGGTGGCGACACCACCGCACCGAGCGTGCCGGGCGGGCTGGCGGTCGGCACCCGTACCGCCAACAGCATCGCGCTCAGCTGGAGCCCGTCCACCGACAACACCGGTGGCAGTGGCCTGGCTGGCTATGACGTGTACCGCAACGGCAGCCTGGTCGGTTCGCCGTCCAGCGCCAGCTATGTGGATGGCGGGCTGACCGCATCGACCACCTACCGTTACCGCGTGCGGGCGCGCGACAACGCCGGCAACGCGTCGGCGCAGGGCACCGAAATCAGCGCCACCACGCTGGCCGGTGACGGCGGCACTACCGGCAAGCGGGTCATCGGTTACTTCACCCAGTGGGGCATCTACGGCCGCAACTACCGGGTCAAGAACATCGACAGCAGCGGCTCGGCCGCACGCCTGACCCACATCAACTACGCGTTCGGCAACGTGCGCAACAACCGATGCGAAGTCGGCATCACCCAGCCGTCGGATCCGAACAGCGGTGCCGGTGGCGATGCCTTCGCCGACTACACCAAGGCCTTCAGTGCCGCCGAGAGCGTCAGCGGCAGTGCCGATACCTGGGACCAGCCGCTGCGCGGCAACTGGAACCAGCTCAAGCAGCTCAAGGCCAAATACCCGGGCATGAAGGTGCTGATCTCGCTGGGTGGCTGGACCTGGTCGCGCGGCTTCTCCAGCGCAGCGCGCCCGGAAAACCGCCAGGCCTTCGTCGCCTCGTGCATCGACGCCTACATCAAGGGCAACCTGCCGGTGACCGACGGTGCCGGCGGTGCCGGTGCCGCGCTGGGCGTGTTCGACGGCATCGACATCGACTGGGAATACCCGGTGGCCTGTGGCATCGAATGCGGCAAGCCGGAAGACAACGCCAACTTCACCGCGCTGATGGCCGAGTTCCGCCGCCAGCTCGATGCGGTGCGGCCGGGCCTGTTGCTGACGGTGGCGGTGGGTGCCGGCATCGACAAGATCCGTGTCACCGATCCGGCCGCATACCACCCGTACCTGGACTACATCAACGTGATGACCTACGACTTCCACGGCGCGTGGGATGCGAAGACCAATCACCAGTCGGCGCTGTTCGATTCGCCGAATGATCCGTCCACCGGCGACCAGAAGCTGTACAACAGCAACGACGCCATCGAGGCCTTCATCAGCCGTGGCGTGCCCGCCGCCAAGCTCAACCTGGGCATTGGCTACTACGGGCGTGGCTGGACGGGTGTGGCCAACGCCAACAACGGCCTGTACCAGACCGCTACCGGCGCCGCCCCGGGTACGTATGAAGCCGGCATCGAGGACTGGAAGGTGCTGAAGAACCTGGCGTGGCCGGGCTACACCGACAACACCGCCGGTGCCACCTGGATCTACAACGGCAGCACGCTGTGGAGCTTCGACACCCCGGCCAACATCACCCGCAAGATGGGTTACGTGAAGACCCAGGGCCTGGGCGGCGCGTTCGTCTGGGAGTTCAGCGGTGACGATGCGCAGGGCACGCTGACCAAGGCGGTCAGTGATGGCCTGAAGTAAGCAAAAGGCCGGGGATGCGACACGCATCCCCGGCTTCCTGCCTGTAGAGCCGAGCCCATGCTCGGCTGCTGTTTCCGCAGCCGAGCATGGGCTCGGCTCTACAGAAAAAGACCAGCGACGATCAGCGCTTGGCCGACAGCTTCTCCAGCGCGGCACGCAGCTGCGCCGGCGGCAGGTAGCCGCCCAGCTGGGTGCCATCCGGCGCGAAGATCGCCGGCGTTCCATTCACGCCCAGCTGCTGGCCCAGCGCGTACTGCATCGCCACCGGGTTGGTGCAGTTCCTGGCCGGCACGCTGCCACCGCGCTTGGCGTTGGTCAGGGCCAGGCGACGATCCGCTGCACACCAGACCGAGATCATGTCGGTGTAGTCCTTGCTGCCCAGGCCCATGCGCGGAAACGCCAGGTACTCGACGGTGATGCCGTTGCGGTTGAGTTCGGCGATGTCCTGGTGCAGCTTGCGGCAGTAACCACACTCGATGTCGGTGAACACGCTGATGGTGTACTTGGCGTTCGGCGCGGCAAACACGATGCGATCGCCGTGGTTGGCCTTGGCCAGCAGGCCGCGGCGGTAACCAAGCAGGCCCTCGCTGTTGGCCGGGCCCTTGGCGCGGGTGTCGTAAGGCTGCGACTGGAACAGGTAGCGGCCGTCATCGGACACGTACAGCAGCTGGCCGGAAACGACGACCTCGCGGAAGCCGGGGAACGGCGCGGCACCGATGTAATCGACCTGGAAACCCGGATTGAGCGCGGTCAACGCGGCACGTACCGCCTGGTCAGCCGGCGCGTTGGCGGCCGGGCTGGCCTTTGCCGCAGCGGCAGCAGGCGCCTTGGCGGCCGGCGGAGCCGGCTGGGCGCAGGCGGTCAGGCTGAGCGCACCGAACACGGCGGCGATGGCAAATCGGAGCATGGAGCGATCCGCAACAGAAGAAGACTCCGGATTCTGACACAGCCGCCGGTACCGGGCCGCGACGCCCGGCACGGCCCCGGGCAGCGATTCAGCCCGGCCCTCAGCCGCGCGGATGGTGGCGGGCATGCAGCTTCTGCAGATGCTCGCGCGCTACCAGGGTGTAGATCTGGGTGGTCGACAAGGAACTGTGGCCGAGCAGCATCTGCAGCGCGCGCAGGTCGGCACCGCGGTTGAGCAGATGGGTGGCGAAGCTGTGGCGCAGGCCATGCGGGCTGATCCGCGCCGGGTCGATGCCGGCCACCTGCGCATGGCGCTTGACCAGGTGCCAGAACGCCTGCCGGGTCAGCGCATGCAGCGTCGGCTCGATGAACAACGGGGTCTGACCATCCGCCAGGGCATGCACCTTGCCCTTGCCGACCAGCAGCGGGCGCGACTGCTGCAGGTAACGCTCCAGCCAGTGCTGCGATTCCTCGCCCAGCGGCACCAGCCGCTCCTTGCTGCCCTTGCCGGTGACCCGCAACACGCCCTGGCGCAGGTTGACCGCCGTGGCCGGCAGCAGCACCAGCTCGCTCACGCGCAGGCCGGCGGCATACATCAGTTCCAGCATGGCGCGGTCGCGCAGGCCCAGCGGGCTGTCGATGTCCGGTGCCGCCAGCAGCGCATCGATCTGGCTTTCGGCCAGCGCCTTGGGCAACAGCCGTGGCAGCTTCGGCGGGTCGAGCAGCGCACTGGGGTCTTCGCTGCGTTCGCCACGGCGCACGCCATCGGCGAAGAACGCCCGCAGCGCCGACAGCAGTCGCGCATTGCTGCGCGGCGACCAGCCATGCCGGGTGCGCCAGGCCAGGTAGTCGAACAGCCCGGGCCGTTCGATGCCGGCCAGGCCGCCGTCGCGCCCATCCATCCAGCGCGCCAGCCCTTCCAGGTCACGCCGGTAGCTGTCGAGGGTGGCGCGGGCCAGGCCGTTCTCGGCCCAGATCGCATCGAGGAAGCGCTGGATGCGCACGCTGTCGTCGGCGCGAAGCTCGGGCAGTTGCTGGACCAGCTGGCGGCGTTCGGCGGGGGTGGAAACAAGGGCCATGCGTGCAGGATACGAGGGCCACTGCGGGCACGGCCAGCTTTGCGTATGCTCGGCGCATGTCCCGCCCTGCCACCGACACGGCCCCTGCGGCCGCTACCGAAACGCCCCGTCCGCGCGCGCTGCTGTCCTGGCGCATGCTGGCGATGGTCTACGACGCACTGCCGGTGCTGGCGCTGTGGATGCTGGCCGGCACGCTGTTCACCCTCGCCTACACCTTCAGCGGCCACGCGCAGCGCGAGAACATCGCACCGTTCAGCGCTTGGCAGTGGCTGCTGTGGGCGGTGTGCTGGGCGATCACGGGGTGGTATGCCACGGCCAGCTGGCGCCGCGGCGGGCAGACGCTGGGCATGCGGCCGTGGCGGCTGAAACTGCAGTCGCGCGATGGCACGCCGTTGCGGCGCGGCCAGCTGTGGCTGCGCTTCGCGGTGGGGACGCTGTCGCTGCTGCTGGGCGGCCTGGGATTCTGGTGGGCCTGGGTCGACCGCCAACGCCTGACCTGGCACGACCGCGCCAGCGGCACCCGCCTGGTGCGCATGCCCAAGCGGTGATGCACGATCTGTAGAGCCGAGCCCATGCTCGGCTGGCAGGCGGTGCGCAAAAAGCAGCCGAGCATGGGCTCGGCTCTACAGAATCCAGCACGCTGGGCCGGGATGCTGGTGGTCGTGGCACGGATGCCGAAGCGGTGGATTGCCCCGGTAGCGCCGGGCATGGCCCCGCGCTACCAGAATCAGCCCGACTTGCGCCGGAACAACAGTCCGGACACGGCCAGCATGACGATCGGCGGCAGCGCATAGGCAATGCGGTAATCGAACTTCAGCGCACCGGCCATGCGGCCGAAGAACAGCTGCAGCAGCCAGAAGCCCAGTGCAAACAGGATGCCCAGGAACAGGCGCTTGCCCATGCCGCCGCTACGCAGCGACCCGAACGCGAACGGCACCGCGGCCAGGCACAGCGCCAGCACGTTCACCGGGTAGAACCAGCGGCTCCAGTACACATCCTCGAAATCACGCGCATCCAGCCCGTTGCGCTGGCGGTAGGCAATGCTGGTGCTCAGCTCGGCCACGCTGAGGTTTCGCGGCTTGGCGATGCCGGTGGCCAGCGCCGCCGGATCCAGCTTCGAGTTCCACGGCTCACGCGCCACTTCCTGGCGGGTGGCCGAGCGCTCGCCGAAGGTGTCGCGACGCACCCCGGTCAGCACCCAACCGTCCTTGTCGTGCTCGGCGGTGGCGGCATGGGTCAACGAGGCGATATTGCCGTCTTCGGCGATCCGGTACAGCCGCACGTCACGCAGGATCAGCCGCGTGCCCTTGTCGCCCACCAGCTGTTCCTCGCCGCTCTGGGCGTTGAGGAAGGTGTCGCCTTCGCGTGCCCATAGGCCGGAGTAGCGGGTGGTGGAGATGTCCCGCCCCCACTTGGCACTGGCCTTCAATGCATCGGCACGGTCCTGTCCCCACGGGCCCAGCGTCTCGGCGCTGAGCACCATCACTGCGGTCAGCAGCGACAGCGCGATCGCCACCGACACGCTCAGGCGCTTGCGCGACAGGCCCAGCGCACGCAGGGCGGTCAGCTCCGAGGTCGCGGCCAGCTGGCCCAGACCCATCAGCGCGCCGATCACCGCGGCGGTCGGGAACATCGTGTAGGCGCGGCGCGGCACCGTGTACAGCACCCAGGCGGCGGCATGGCCCAGGGTGTAGCCGTTCTTGCCGATGTCCTTGAACTCGCCGGAGAACGCCATCACCACGTCCAGGCCGACCAGCACCGCCCAGGTCAGCAGCACCGTGGTGAACACCGACTGGCCCAGGTACAGATCGAAACGCATCGGGCGCAGCCTCATGCGCGGGCTCCCTTCGAGCGGCCCAGGCGGCCATCACGTGCATACATCCAGATCGCCAGCGCCAGCAGCGGCACGGTCAACCACCACAGGCCGAGCGCGGCCGGAATCTTGCCGTTGGCGATCCAGCCACTGCCGATGAACATCAGGTTGGTGCCCACCATGTAGGCCATCAGGGCCAGCATCATGCGGCCGTAGCGCTGCTGGCGCGGCGAGCTGCGGCCCAGCGGCACGGTCAGCAGGGCGAAGGCCAGCGCGATCAGCGGCGGTGCCAGGCGGCGGTGCAGCTGCGCCTGCGCCTGGGGGCGCTCATCGCCGATCAGCTGCAGGGTCGGCATCAGTTCCGGGTCGTCCTCGGTGCGGGTCTGTGCACCGTCGGGCAGGGCCACGTCGTTGCGGGCAAAGGTCGCCAGCCGGTAATCCAGCGCGCCGGCCACCGGGCCTTCCACCTGGTGGCCATCATCCAGCTCCAGGAAGCGCTGGCGGGTGCCCTCGAAGAACATGCGGCCACCATTGGCGGACACCACTTCCAGGCGGTCATCCTTCTGGCGCTGCAGGAACACCTTGCCCAGCTGGGTGCCATCGGGTGAGATCGAGGACAGGTACACCACGCCGCCATTGGGCAGCGGGGTGAAGCGGCCCGGCTCCAGGCCGGCCATCAGCACGCTGCGGTTGGCCTCGATGATCATCTGCTCGGCCATCCGGCCGGCCCACGGGCCCAGCCACAGCGAGCAGGCGCCGACCAGCAGCACCACCGGCACCACCAGCATCAGCAGTGGCCGCAGCAGCCGCTTGGGCCCCACGCCAATGGCGGTGATGACCGCCATCTCCGAGTCGCGGTAGAGCCGGGCCACGGCCAGCAGCAGGCCCAGCATCAGCGCCAGCGGCAGGATCAGCGGCAGGTAGGCGATGAACTGCAGGCCCAGCTGGGAGAACAGCAGCTTGGCCGGCAGGCGTCCGTCGGCGATGTTGCCGAGGATGTCCACCAGCACGCCGCCCACGCTGACCACCAGCAGGACGATCAGGGTAGCCAGGAAACTCTGGACGAAATCGCCCAGCAGGTATCGGTCGAGCTTCAGCATGGGGCGGTGGTTTAAACTCTGGGGTTCGTTCGCGGTGCCGCCCAGTCTACTGTCTGGGCGTAAACGGCCTGCGATTGTACGGACTCGCCAATGGAATCTGCTCAATGGCCCTCGAATTCACCCTGAACCACGTTGCTCCGGCCGCCGCCACCGTTGATTGCCTGGTGGTCGGCGCGTATGCCGACCATACCCTGACCCCGGCCGCGCAGGCCCTGGACGCCGCCAGCGGTGGCCGCCTGGCCGCCCTGGCCCAGCGTGGCGACCTGTCCGGCAAGACCGGCGCGACCACCCTGCTGCACGACCTGCCGGGCGTGACCGCGCCGCGCGTGCTGGTGGTCGGCCTCGGCGACGCCGCCCGCTTCGGCGTGCCGCAGTACCTGAAGGCCGTGGGCGACGCGGTGCGCGCGCTGAAGGCCGGCGCCGCCCGCAGCGCGCTGTTCACCCTGTCCGAAGTGGCCATCAAGGACCGCGACGCGGCCTGGGCGATCCGCCAGGCAGTGATCGCCGCCGATCACGCCGCCTACCGCTACACCGCCACCCTGGGCAAGAAGAAGGCCGACGATGCCGGCCTGGCCCAGCTGGCCGTGGCCGGTGACGACGCCCAGGCCCTGGCCCAGGGCCAGGCCATCGCCGCCGGTGTCGAGTTCGCCCGCGAGCTGGGCAACCTGCCGCCGAACTATTGCACCCCGGCCTATCTGGCCGACGTGGGCGTGAAGTTCGCCGGCGAGCACGAGGGTGCCGAAGCCGAGATCCTCGACGAGCACCAGATGGAAGTGCTGGGCATGGGCTCGCTGCTGGCCGTGGCCCGCGGTTCGGCCAACCGCCCGCGCCTGGTCGTGCTGAAGTGGAACAATGGCGGCGACGCCAAGCCCTACGTGCTGGTCGGCAAGGGCATCACCTTCGATACCGGTGGCGTCAACCTGAAGACCCAGGGCGGCATCGAAGAGATGAAGTACGACATGTGCGGCGGCGCCAACGTCATCGGCACCTTCGTCGCGGCGGTCAAGGCCAAGCTGCCGCTGAACCTGGTGGTGGTGGTGCCGGCGGTGGAAAACGCCATCGACGGCAACGCCTACCGTCCTTCCGACGTGATCACCTCGATGTCGGGCAAGACCATCGAAGTCGGCAACACCGACGCCGAAGGCCGCCTGATCCTGTGCGACGCGCTGACCTACGCACAGCGCTTCGAGCCGGCCGCGCTGGTCGACGTCGCCACCCTGACCGGTGCCTGCATGGTCGCCCTGGGCCACCAGACCGCCGGCCTGATGAGCAAGCACGACGACCTGGCCAACGAGCTGCTGGCCGCCGGCGAGCACGTGTTCGACCGCGCCTGGCGCCTGCCGCTGTGGGACGAGTACCAGCCGATGCTGGATTCGACCTTCGCCGACGTCTACAACATCGGCGGCCGCTGGGCCGGCGCGATCACCGCCGGCTGCTTCCTGTCGCGCTTCACCGAAGGCCAGCGCTGGGCCCACCTGGACATCGCCGGCGTCGCCAGCGATGAAGGCAAGCGTGGCATGGCCACCGGCCGCCCGGTCGGCCTGCTGAGCCAGTGGCTGCTGGACCAGGTCGCCCGCGCCTGATGCCGTACCCGACCCTGGCCGGCAGACGCCGGCCGGGGCCTCGCCCGGCACTGCCGGGCCCTTGCCTGACCCGGACCCTGCCATGCCCCGCGCCGACTTCTACCTGATCGCCAAGCCCCGCTTCCTGACCGAGCCGTTGCGCCTGGTCTGCGAACTGGCGCGCAAGGCCAACGACGCCGGGCTGTTCACCCTGGTGCTGGCCCGTGACCAGGCCCAGGCCGAGGAACTGGACGAGCTGCTGTGGGCGTTCGACAACGATGCCTACATCCCGCACCAGATTGCCGGCGAAGACATGGACGAGGAAGAGGCCCTGGTGCTGATCGCCGTACCCGGCACCGACGCGCCGGCACGCCCGCTGGTGATCAACCTGCGCGATGAGCCCTGGCTGGGCCAGTGCGAGCGTGTGCTGGAAGTGGTCCCGGCCGATCCGGAAGCGCGCGAACCGCTGCGCGAGCGCTGGCGCCAGTACAAGGCCGCCGGTTACGACCTCAACAAGCACGACATGTGAGCCCGGCGAGGACCCCTTGATGCGCCTGCTGATCGCCCTGATTCTTCCCTGGCTGTCCTTCTTCACCATCGGCCGGCCGCTGGCCGGGATCGTCTGCCTGATCCTGCAGATCACCCTGATCGGCTGGCTGCCCGCCGCCATCTGGGCCGCCTACGCGGTCAGCCAGTACCACACCGACCAGAAGATCCGCCGCGCCCTCGGGTCGCGCTGATCTCCCTTCCGCCTTGATTACCGGTTCCCCCGCATGACCCAACTCGCCTCCAGCTACGACCCGACGTCCTTCGAGACCGACCTCTACGAGGCCTGGGAGAAGGCCGGCCACTTCAAGCCGTCCGGCACGGGCGAGCCGTACACCATCCTGCTGCCACCGCCGAACGTGACCGGCACCCTGCACATGGGCCATGCCTTCCAGCAGACCCTGATGGATGCGCTGGTGCGCTACCACCGCATGCGCGGCTACGACACGCTGTGGCAGGTCGGTACCGACCATGCCGGCATCGCCACCGAAATGGTGGTCAGCCGCAACCTGGCGCTGGAAGGCAAGGGCGAGACCCGCGATTCGCTGGGCCGCGAAGGCTTCATCGGCAAGGTCTGGGAGTGGAAGCAGCAGTCCGGCGACACCATCGAACGCCAGATGCGCCGCCTCGGCACCTCCGCCGACTGGTCGCGCAGCACTTTCACCATGGACCCGCAGCCATCGGCGGCGGTCAACGAGGCCTTCGTGCGCTGGTACGAGCAGGGCCTGATCTACCGCGGCCAGCGCCTGGTCAACTGGGACCCGGTGCTGAAGACCGCCATTTCCGACCTGGAAGTGGAGAGCGCCGAGGAGGACGGCTTCCTGTGGTCGATCGCCTACACGCTGGATGACGGCCTGAGCTACGAACACGTCGAGCGCGATGCCGACGGCGTGGAAACCCTGCGCGAAACCCGCGACTACCTGGTCGTTGCCACCACCCGCCCGGAAACCCTGCTGGGCGATACCGCGGTGATGGTGCACCCGGAAGACGAGCGTTACGCGCACCTGATCGGCAGGAACGTGGTGCTGCCGTTGACCGGCCGGCGCGTGCCGGTGATCGCCGACGACTACGTGGACCGCGCGTTCGGCACCGGCGTGGTCAAGGTCACCCCGGCGCACGACTTCAACGACTATGAAGTGGGCGTGCGCCACAGCCTGCCGATGATCAACCTGTTCACCCCGGTGGCGGCGCTGAACGAGAACGCGCCGGAACGCTTCCGGGGCCTGGACCGCTATGAAGCACGCAAGGCCGTGCTGGCCGAGCTGGAAGATCTGGGCATCCTGGTCGAGACCAAGGCGCACAAGCTGCAGGTGCCGCGTGGCGACCGAACCGGCCAGGTGATCGAGCCGTACCTGACCGACCAGTGGTTCGTGAAGATGGACGACCTGGCCAAGCGTGGCCTGGAACTGGTCGAGGACGGAAGCATTGCCTTCGTGCCGCCGAACTGGATCAACACCTACCGCCACTGGATGAACAACATCCAGGACTGGTGCATCAGCCGCCAGCTGTGGTGGGGCCACCGCATCCCGGCGTGGTTCGATGCCGCCACCGGCAGCTGCTACGTCGGTCGCAGCGAAGAGGAAGTGCGGGCCAAGCACAACCTGGGCAGCGAGGTGGTGCTGAACCAGGAAAGCGACGTGCTGGAGACCTGGTTCTCCTCGCAGCTGTGGCCGTTCTCCACCCTGGGCTGGCCGAACGAACAGGCCATGGCCGAGCGCGGCTTCGACCGTTACCTGCCGTCGTCGGTGCTGATCACCGGCTTCGACATCATCTTCTTCTGGGTGGCGCGCATGATCATGGCCACCGACAACCTGGTCGGGAAGATCCCGTTCAAGGACGTGTACTTCACCGGCCTGATCCGCGACGGCCAGGGCCAGAAGATGTCCAAGAGCAAGGGCAACGTGCTCGACCCGCTGGACATCATCGACGGCATCACCATCGACGACCTGGTCGCCAAGCGCACCGGCGGCCTGATGCAGCCGAAGATGGTGGAGAAGATCGAGAAGGCCACCCGCAAGGAATTCCCGGACGGCATTGCTGCCCACGGTGCCGATGCGCTGCGCTTCACCATCGCCGCGCTGGCCACCCACGGCCGCGACATCAAGTTCGACATGAACCGCGCCGAGGGCTACAAGAACTTCTGCAACAAGCTGTGGAACGCCAGCCGCTTCGCGCTGATGAACACCGAAGGTGCGGCGTTCACCGGCGTGCCGACCCCGCGCACCGATGCCGAGCGCTGGATCCTTTCGCGCCTGGCCGCCACCACCGCCGAAGCGCAGGGCCATTTCGCCGCGTACCGCTTCGACCTGCTGGCGCAGTGCCTGTACGAGTTCGCCTGGAACGCGTTCTGCGACTGGTTCCTGGAGCTGAGCAAGCCGGCACTGAACGGTGCCGACGCGGCTGATGCCGAAAGCACCCGCCACACCCTGCTGTACGTGCTGGAAGCGCTGCTGCGCCTGCTGCACCCGCTCACCCCGTTCATCACCGAACAGCTGTGGCAGCAGCTGGCCCCGCGCCTGGGCCTGGCCGAAACCACGCTGTCGCTGCGCCCGTACCCGACCGCCGCCGAATTCGCCGGTGATTTCGCCCAGGCCGAGGCCGACGTGGAATGGCTGAAGGCGGTGATCAGTGCGGTGCGTCGCGTGCGCAGCGAATTGAACGTCGCGCCGTCCAGGCAGGTGCCGCTGCGCCTGCAGGCCGGCCTGGAGCAGGACCGCGTGCGCATCGAACGCTTCAGCGCCTCGCTGTCGTTCCTGCTGAAGCTGGACAGCATCCAGTGGCTGGCCGAGGGCGAAAGCGCACCGCCGGCGGCCGCCGCGATCGTGGGCGAGCTGAAGCTGCTGGTGCCGCTGGAAGGCCTGGTCGATCTCGATGCCGAGCGCGCGCGCCTGGACAAGGAGATCAAGCGCGTGGAAGGCGAGCAGGAAAAGAGCGAAACCAAGCTGGCCAGGTTCACCGACAAGGTGCCACCGGCGGTGGTCGATCAGGAGCGCGTGCGCCTGGTCGACTGGAACACCCAGCTGGCCGGCCTGCGCGAGCAGCGCGCGAAGCTGTAACGCCGCGCTCTGGTGCGTGCCAACCAAGGTTGGCCCCTGCCACGGCAGGGGAGGTTGGCACCTGCCACGGCGGGAGAGGTTGGCACCCACCGAAGCGGAATCGGAAACGCCGGGCGATGCCCGGCGTTTCCATTTGCCCCGCATGGCATCATCGGCGGATGCCGCTTTCCATCTTCCTGCTCGTCCTCGCTGCCGCGGCGCTGCATGCCAGCTGGAATGCGATCGTCAAGCGCGGCCCGGACAAGTTCCTCGGTACCGTGCTGGTGACCGGCAGTGCCGCGTTGCTGTCGGCCGCCGCCCTGCCCTTCCTGCCCTTCCCGGCCGCGCACAGCTGGCCCTGGCTGGCTGCGTCGGTGCTGCTGCAGGTGACCTACTACGGGCTGGTCGCGCGTTGTTACCAGCAGGTCGACATGAGCCTGGCCTACCCGCTGATGCGTGGCAGCGCGCCGATCCTGGTCGCACTGGCCGGCACCCTGCTCGGTGAGCCATTGCCCGCCGCAGCGTGGCTGGGCGTGGTGCTGGTGAGCACCGGCATCCTGTGCATGGCACTGGATGCGCGTGGCGGCCAACTGCGCCTGCCGCTGCTGACCGCAGCGATGATCGCCACCTACACGCTGGTCGATGCGCAGGGTGCGCGCCAGTCCGGCAGCGCGCTCAGCTACACGTTGTGGTTGTTCCTGCTGTCGGGCATCCCGCTGCCGCTGTGGGCGTTGTATACGCGCGGCGGCGCGGTACTGGACTATGCGCGGCAGCATTGGCCGCTGGGACTGGCCGGTGGCGTCGGCACCACCGCCTCCTATGCGATGGCGTTGTGGGCCATGACCCAGGCGCCGGTGGCAATGATCTCGGCGCTGCGCGAATCCTCGATCCTGTTCGCGCTGCTGATCTCGGTGTTCCTGCTGCGCGAGCGGGTGCCGCGCACGCGCTGGCTGGCAGCGTCGCTCATCGTGGGCGGCGTGCTGGCGTTGCGGCTGGCGTGAGCGACGCATCGGTAGTGCCGGCCGCTGGCCGGCAACCCGTCTGCGTTACAGCGGCGGCATTTCCTGCAGATCGCCGTCGACCAGCTCGATCGCCATCACGACCGCATCCTCGCGGCCCTGTGCAGCCGGGTAGTAGCGCGGGCGGCGGCCGATCTCGTTGAATCCTTCGCTGTGATACAGCGCCAGCGCCGGCGTATTGGACGGACGCACTTCCAGGAAGACGCGCTGTGCGCCACGGTCGGCGGCCAGCTGCACCAGCGCGCGCAGCAGCTGGCGGCCCAGCCCGCGCGACTGTGCCAGCGGATCGATGCAGATGTTCAGCACGTGCGCTTCATCGGCGGCGATGCTGAGCACGCCATAGCCGACCAGCAGGCCATCGCGCTCCATCGCCAGGCCGGGATAGCCGGCACGCAGGCAGTCGATGAAGATGCCGCGGGTCCAGGGAAAAGGATAGCCGCGCAGTTCGATCGCCATCACCGCATTGAGGTCGCTCTCGCGCAGCGCACGCAGGCTGACCGGGCCGGGCCGGGTGACCGCGCTCATGGCGTGCCCCGCTTGCGCAGGGCACGCAGCTGCGGCCACAGCGCACGCTTGGCGGCCGGGTCGTGGCGCAGCTGATCCAGCGGCCAGCTGTCCATCAACCGCTGCGTAGCCGGGTCGTTCGGGTTGCAGCCGGACGCACGCAGCAGCGCGATCTGCAGGCGATCCGGCAGGCGGACCACCGGCTGGCGCGCGTTGCCGCTGGGCATCGGGCGCTCAGCCGCCGGCACGGTATCCGGGGCACTGACCGGCGTTTCGCGGCGCGGCGGTGCCGGGCGTTCCGGGCGGGCTGCGGGCGCCACCCCGGCATGCTGTTCGCGCGACGGCACGGGGGCCCGCACCGGTTCCGGCGGGGCGACGCTGGCCTCGGCTTCGGCCACGCTCAACTGCAGCGCGGCATCCAGCTCGGCAGCCAGCTGGCCATCGTGATAGACGGTGTAGCCCATGGCCTGCAGCCAGGCCTGCTGGGCCGGTGACCACAGCACGGGCAGGTCCTCGCTCACGCGGCCTCGGGCTTCTTGCGCAGGCGCTGCAGGGCCCACATCACCGGGCCGGACAGGGCGTACAGGATGCCGACCGCGAACAGCACGCGCGGCAGGTCGATGACCGCAATGGCGATCGCCACCGGCACCAGTGCCAGCACCAGGAACGGCACGCGGTCCGAACGGGTGCCCTTGGCAGCGCCACCCTTGAAGCTCCAGAAGCGGATGCGGCTGACCATCAGCAGCGCAGCGATGATCGTCACCGCCAGCGCCACGTACCGCAGCTGGTTGCCGTCCCAGCCCAGGTTGCCATCGGCGAACGCCCAGACGAAGGACATCATCAGGCCCGCTGCGGCCGGGCTGGCCAGGCCGACGAACCAGCGCTTGTCGACCACCGCCACCTGGGTATTGAAGCGGGCCAGGCGCAGCGCCGCGCAGGCCGCATACAGGAAGGCCACGGCCCAGCCGACGCGGCCGAGCAGCGGATCGTCGAACTTCAGCCACGACAGCGACCAATGGTACATCACCAGCGCCGGGGCCATGCCGAAGCTGACCAGGTCGGCCAGCGAGTCGTACTGCACGCCGAATTCGCTGCTGGTACCGGTCAGGCGCGCCACGCGCCCGTCCAGGCCATCCATCACCGCCGCCACGAACACGGCGATGCTGGCATTGACGAAATCCCCGTTGGCCGCGGCGATGATCGCGTAGAAACCGGCGAACAGGCCGGCGGTGGTGAACAGGTTGGGCAGCAGGTAAATCGTGCGCGAGCGCGGCGGCGGTGTGATCGGGTCCATGGAATCCAGTTTAATCGACTTGCCAGCGGTCGGCGCCAATGCTGCAATCGGCGTTCTGCGCCCATTCCGTGGAGTCTGCCATGCGTGCCCTGTCCTGCCTTGGATGCCTGCTGCTGTTGGCCAGTGCCAACGCCGTGGCCGGCCCCGTCTACAAATGGAAGGACGCCCATGGCGTAACCCAGTATTCGGAGACCCCGCCGGCGGGCAAGAAGTTCGAGACCCGCGAGCAGGCCCGCACCCCGCAGGCCGCAGCCAGCACCGAGACCCCGGCCGCGCCGGTCCCCGGGCAGTGCAGCACGGCCCGGGCCAACCTGGCCCTGCTGGACGGTGGTGGCCAGGTGATGCAGGACACCGATGGTGATGGCAAGGCCGATACCCCGTTGACGCCGGAGCAGCACACCGCGCAGAGGGGATTGGCGGAGGCCGCCATCAAGGCGTACTGCCCACCGGCCGGTTAAGGGTATCGGCAGGGCTGCGCCCTGCACCTGCAGAGGCAACAGCAAGGGCAACAGCCGGCTCTGGGCTATCTGTGGGTTGGGCGGGGCGGTGTCGGTGGTAGATCCACGCCATGCGTGGATGAAATCTGTCAGATCTCGAATTGAATTCGGGGTCAGATCCGTTTTCCTGCGGAAAACGGATCTGACCCCAGGAGCCATTCCGACAGCTCGCAGGAAACTGTCGAAGGCGGGGTGGGTCCGGCGGCAGGGGTGTGAGCGCCATGGGCCCGAGGCATGCCTCGGGCGGGTTGGGCAGGACGCTCAACACCGGTCTTGCCGTGTGCGCAGGACAGCGCACACGAGCAAGCCGCGACCAAGCCCCCAGGGATGGGTTTACGGCGTCCCCTGCCGCCGGACCCACCCCGCCATCTCCCAGGAAACCCGTTTTTGCTGTTGCTGTTGCCGGCCAGCGGCCGGCACTACCCGCAGGTGCAGGGCGCAGCCCTGCCGATACCCCTCCCCCCGGCCGGGCTGGCAGAATAGAGGTCTCTGCCGTTATCCGAAGCCGACGATGCGCCTCTCCCAGTTCCACCTGCACACCACCAAGGAAACCCCCAGCGACGCCGAGCTGACCAGCCATCGGCTGATGCTGCGCGCGGGCATGATCCGCAAGCTGGCATCGGGCCTGTACACCTGGTCGCCGCTGGGCCTGCGCGTGCTGCGCAAGGTCGAGCGCATCGTGCGCGAGGAAATGGACCGGGCCGGTGCCGTGGAATTCCAGATCCCGACCATCCAGCCGAAGGAACTGTGGGAGCAGACCGGCCGCTGGCAGAAGTTCGGCCCGCAGCTGCTGAAGATCAAGGACCGCAAGGACCAGGTGTTCTGCTACAGCCCGACCGCCGAAGAAGCCGCCTGCGACTTCGCGCGCAGCGAGCTGTCCAGCTACAAGCAGCTGCCGGTGAACTTCTACCAGGTGCAGACCAAGTTCCGCGACGAGATCCGCCCGCGCTTCGGCGTGATGCGCTCGCGCGAGTTCCTGATGAAGGACGCCTATTCGTTCCACCTGCACGATGAGTGCCTGGTGCGCGAATACGAGAACATGAAGTCGGCCTACAGCCGCATCTTCACCCGCCTCGGCCTGGATTTCCGCATGGTGCAGGCGGACTCCGGTGCCATCGGCGGTGATGCGTCGCAGGAATTCCACGTCATCGCCGATTCCGGCGAGGACGCGCTGGTGTTCTCCACCGGCTCGGACTACGCAGCCAACATGGAAGCGGCGATTGCCGCCGACCCGGCGCCGCGTGCGGCCGCCACCGAAACGATGCGCAAGGTGGATACCCCCACCCAGAAGACCTGCGAGGACGTCGCGGCGCTGCTCGGCATCGACCTGCAGCGCACGGTGAAGTCGGTGGCGCTGATCGCCGGCGAAGGCAAGGCACAGCAGTTCGTGCTGGCGCTGGTGCGTGGCGACCATGAGGTCAACGAGATCAAGCTGGCCAAGGTCGCCGGCCTGGACGAGCAGCGCTTCGCCAGCGAGGCGGAAATCGCCGAGCACCTGGGCAGCGTGCCGGGCTTCCTTGGCCCGGTCGCCCCGGCCAAGGCCATCCGCGTGGTCGCCGATCGCGAAGTGGCGGCGATGGCCGACTTCGTCGTCGGCGCCAACGAAGCCGGTTTCCACCTGGCCGGCGTCAACTGGGGCCGCGACCTGCCGGAACCGGAAGTGGCCGACATCCGCAACGTGCGGGCCGGCGACCGTGCCGTGGACGGCGGTGAACTGAAGATCGCACGTGGCATCGAAGTCGGCCATGTGTTCCAGCTCGGCCGCAAGTACGCCGAAGCGCTGGATGCCACCGTGCTGGACGAGAACGGCAAGGCCGCGGTGATGGCGATGGGGTGCTACGGCATCGGCATCTCGCGCGTGGTGGCTGCCGCGATCGAACAGAACCATGACGATGCCGGCATCATCTGGCCGGACGCGATGGCGCCGTGGCAGGTGGTGGTGTGCGTGATCAACCCGAAGGGCGATGCGGCCGTGGCCGACGCCGCTGCCAACCTGCTGCAGGAGCTGCGCGACGCGGGCCTGGACGCTGCACTCGACGACCGCGGCCTGCGCCCGGGCGCGATGTTCGCCGACATGGAGCTGATCGGTATTCCGCATCGCGTGGTGGTCAGCGAACGCGGCCTGGCCGCTGGCACCTACGAGTACCGCTCGCGCCGCGCCAGCGACGCGGAGAACCTGGACAAGGCCTCCCTGCTGCAGCGTCTGCAGGGCTGATCAGGAAAAGACCGGAGCCTGCCCCGGTCTTTTTTTTTGCCCGCGCCCTTCCCCGATATTGCAGCGGACATAATCCGGTCAAAATCACCGCGACGGCGTCTGCATGCCGCCACGCCATGACCCGCCTGCATTTGTGCTGTGATTAATTCATCTCTATTCTGTCCGCCGACGCCATGGACTGGCTTGTCCCGTCCACACATTAGTTTCCGGAGTAACCGTAAATGAGCATTGACCTGACCGGCCTGTCAGCACGCGAGCTGGGCGCCCTGATCCGTACCGCCAAGAAGCAGCAGACCATCGTCGCCAAGCGCCGGCCGATCACCAAGGTCCGGGCCCAGCTGACCAAGCTGGCCAAGACCGAGGGTTACACCATCGAAGAACTGTTCGGCAGCGCCCCGGCCACGCGTGCCCGCAAGGCCGCCCCGGCCGCCAAGGCCCCGTCGAAGACCGCCGGCCGCAAGCTGGGCAAGGTTGCACCGAAGTACCGCAATCCGGCCAATCCGAAGGAAACCTGGACCGGCCGTGGCAAGCAGCCGCGCTGGATGGCTGAACTGACCGCCAAGGGCAACAAGAAGCCGGAAGATTTCCTGATCAAGAAGGCCTGAGGCCGGGATCAGGTTGGAATGAAAAACGCCGGCGGACGCCGGCGTTTTTCATTCTCCGGTGTGTGGACCGGGGTCCACACCCACCGACATCATCACAGGGTCTTGCGAGCGGGCATCAGCAGGTTGCCGAACAGCAGGCCGGCGACCAGCGCCATCACCACGTTGAGCACGGTGAGGAACACGCTCTGGCCGGCGCCGACATCCTGTTGCTGGACCAGGGTCAGCACGCCGCGCAGGCTGGTGCTGCCGGGCACCATCATGATGATGCCGGGCAGGCGGATGATCGCGCCCGGACGCCCGACCAGGCGACCGAACAGATTGCCGCCCGCGGTCAGCAGCATCGCCGACAGGAAGATGCCGGCCGGCGCCCCCCAGGCATGGCCGCCGAACTTGGAGATCGCATAACCGGCCACCGAGGCGGCGATCACCCACGGGTAATCGCGCCGGTTGGCCTTGAACAGCATCGCGAACGCAAAGGCCGCGGTCAGCAGCGAACCCCACTCCACCCACGGCCCCTGCGGCCGCGCGGCGCGGATCACCGGATCCAGCCCGAGCACGTCGGCCAGGGTCACCGCGATCATCGCGCCGACGCTGAGCTTCATGATGGTGGTCAGCGCGCCGGCAAAGCGCGCGGTGCCCGACACCCAGTGCTGGCTGGCCAGCTCATTGACCGCATTGGTCAGCGACATGCCGGGCAGCAGCACCACCAGCGAGGCGATGATCACCGTATTGAGGTTGAGCGCGCCAATGAAGGACGCCACCAGGGTGGCGACCATGCCGGCCAGCAGCGCCGCCAGCGCCTCGGCCGCTTCGCGGGTGGCCGGGCGGCGGTCGGTGACCATGCCGAGCAGGCCGATCATCAGGCCGATGACACCGGCGGTGGCGATGTCCAGCCACGGCAGCTTCCACATGCCGGCCACGCCGGCCGCGCCGAGGGTGAATGACAGGATGGTGCGCAGCTTGCCGCGCCGGCCCGGATCCTTGTCCAGCTGGCGCAGCGCGGTATGGCCCTGGGCGATGCTCATCCGCCCGTTGGACACTTCTTCGGCGATATGGTCGGCGACGCTGAGCTTGTGCAGGTCGTTCTCACCGGGCGCCAGGCGGATCACGCGGGTGATGTCGCTGGAGCCGATCGCCTGCGCCGGATCGCTGAAGCTGAGGATGATACCGGTGGGATTCGACCACGGTTCACAATCCAGATCGAGCTGGCGGGCCAGTGCCACCACCGCCGTTTCCAGGCGCTGGGCCGTGGTGCCATAGCTGTGCAGGCGTCCGGCGATCTCGGAAACAAAGGCCACGCGCTGTGCGTAGGTGGCCTGGGGCGTGGGGATCGTGTGAGCGTCTGCGGACATGCGCCGTAGTATTACCTACGCTGGGGCCCACCGGAGAAATTCATCCGAGTTCGACGCGAAGCCCGATACAGAACGGTTATGCTGCGACCCGAATGGCCCACGTCACCCCGAACCTCGCCCCCCAGCTCGAACAGGATGCCCATGACCCGGGCCTGATCCACCTGTCCGGCACCTGGACCTTGAAGACCGCGCTGGCCGCGGCCGAGGTCCTGCACGGCGTTCCCGACAAGCTGACCGGCATCGATGCCACCGGCATCGAGCAGCTGGATTCGGCCGGCGTGCTGCAGGTGCTGCGCGTGGCCCACCGTGCCGATCTGCACGAAGACGCACTGCAGTTCCGCGCGGACCACCAGGCGCTGGTGTGCACCATCGAGGAAGTGGCCGACGACCGCCCCAAGCCCAAGCGCGATTTCGGCGTGCTGGCCGCGTTGGAACGGCTGGGTGTCAGCGTCCACGCCACTGGCCACAACATCAAGGCGCTGTGCAGTTTCCTCGGCGAGAACCTGGTCAAGGCGGCCCGGCTGGTCAAGGAACCCCGCCGCTTCCGGCTGACCGCCACCGTGCACCAGATGGAGCAGGTGGGGCTGGATGCGGTACCGCTGGTGGCGCTGCTGTCCTACCTGGTGGGTGCGGTGATCGCATTCCTCGGCTCGACCATCCTGCGCGACTTCGGCGCCGAGATCTACGTGGTCGAGCTGGTCAACATCGCCTTCCTGCGCGAGTTCGCGGTACTGCTGACCGCGATCGTGCTGGCCGGCCGCACCGCCAGTGCGTTCACCGCGCAGATTGGTGCGATGAAGGCACGCGAGGAGATCGATGCAATGCGCACGCTGGGCCTGGACCCGGTCGACCTGCTGGTGCTGCCGCGACTGCTGGCGCTGCTGGTCACCCTGCCCTTGCTGACCTTCATCGCGATGATCGCGGGCCTGGCCGGCGGCATCACCGTCGGCGCGTTCGACCTCGACATCCCGCCGCAGATGTACATCGCGCGCATGCACGAGACGATGGAAGTGCGGCACCTGCTGGTCGGCCTGTCCAAGGCACCCGTGTTCGCGCTGGTGATCGGCCTGATCGGCTGCCTGGAAGGACTGAAAGTCGAGGGTACCGCGCAGTCGGTCGGCGAGCGCACCACCTCCAGCGTGGTGCAGACGATCTCGCTGGTGATCATCATCGACGCCTTCGCGGCGTTGTGGTTCATGCACATGGACTGGTGACATGAGCACATCCGCCCTCCCCGACTCCATCGACATGCGCGACGACCAGGGCCACGAACTGGCCATCCGCGTGCGTGGCCTGGTCAACCGCTTCGGCAGCCAGACCGTGCACGAAGACCTGGACCTGGATGTGCGCCGCGGCGAAATCCTGGGCGTGGTCGGCGGCTCCGGTACCGGCAAATCGGTGCTGATGCGCTCGATCCTCGGCCTGCGCGTGCCCGATGCCGGGCAGATCGAAGTACTCGGCCGCGACGCGCGTGCCGACGATGCAGAGAGCCGGCTGCACATCGAGCGCAACACCGGCGTGTTGTTCCAGGACGGCGCCCTGTTCTCCTCGCTGACCGTGGGCGAGAACGTGCAGGTGCCGCTGAAGGAACACCACCGCGAGCTGCCCGAGCGCTGGCACTACGAACTGGCGCTGCTGAAAGTGAAGCTGGCCGGCCTGCCCGCCGATGCGATCAACAAGCTGCCCTCGCAGCTGTCCGGCGGCATGCGCAAGCGCGCCGGCCTGGCCCGTGCGCTGGCGCTGGATCCGCCACTGCTGTTCCTGGACGAACCCACCGCCGGCCTCGACCCGATCGGCGCGGCCGCCTTCGACCGCCTGATCAAGACCCTGCAGGAAGCGCTGGGGCTGACCGTGTTCCTGATCACCCACGACCTGGACACGCTGTACGCGATCTGCGACCGGGTCGCGGTGATCGCCGACCGCAGGGTGGTGGCCAACGCACCCTTGCCTGACATCGAGAAACTGGATCATCCGTGGATCCAGGAATACTTCCACGGACCCCGCGCGCGCGCCGCGCGTGGCGAACAGATCGAGAGTGCCTGAGCCATGGAAACCAAAGCCAACTACGTGCTGATCGGCGCGTTCACCCTGATCACCGGCTTGGCCCTGCTGGCCTTTGGCCTGTGGGCCGCCAAATACTCCTCCGACCGTACCTGGCAGGAGTACCGCGTGGTGTTCCGCGAAGCGGTGACCGGCCTGTCGGTGGGCAGCCCGGTGCAGTACAACGGCATCGCGGTGGGCTCGATCACCGAACTGAACCTGGTGCCGGACGACCCGCGCCAGGTAGTCGCGCGCATCCGCCTGAACTCCAACACGCCGGTCAAGACCGATACCCGCGCCAAGCTGGCGATCACCAGCCTGACCGGCCCGTCGATCATCCAGCTCAGCGGCGGCACGCCGCAGTCGCCGGCGCTGACCACGGTCAACAAGGACCCGGCACCGATCATCCCGACCACGCCCTCTGCGCTGCAGAACATCACCGACGTCGCCAACCGCATCGTCGAGCGCATGGACCAGATCCTCAGCGACCGCAACGTGGCCTCGATCAACGCGACGCTGGCCAACCTGGAGACGATCAGCGGCGGCCTGGCCGACCGTGACCAGGGCACGCAGGCGCTGCTGCTCAGCGCGCGCGATGCCGCCCGCAGCCTGGACACCACGCTGAAGACCACCAACGGCACCATCGAGCGCCTGGACAGGAACCTGGTGCAGCAGCTGCCCGGCATCATCGACAAGCTCGACGCGACCCTGGCCAAGCTCGACTCGGCCGCCGGCAACGCCGATTCGATCCTTGGCGAGAACCGCGCCGCGATCAACAGCTTCGCCAACGATGGCCTCGGCCAGCTGGGCCCGACGCTGACCGAACTGCGCGGCCTGATCCGCGACCTGCGCCGGGTCAGCGACCGCCTCGAGAACAACCCCGCGCGCTACCTGCTGGGCCGCGACGCACCGAAGGAGTTCGAACCCAAATGAGCCCGACCACTCTTCCGCGCCTGCTGCTGGCCGCTTCGATGGTCACCCTGCTGGGGGGCTGCTCCATCCTCGGCAGCAGCGAGAAAACCGCGGTGACGCTGTACTCGCCGTCCGTGCAGGTCAAAGCGGACCCGGCGTGGCCGCAGGCCAGCTGGCAGCTGGTACTGGCCAAGCCCAGCGCCGCGCGCATGGTCGACAGCCCGCGCATCAATGTGCGGCCGACACCGTCGCAGCTTGAGATTTACAAGGGTGCCAGCTGGGCGCAGCCGGCCACCGACATGATCGAGGACACCCTGCTGCGTGGCTTCGAGGATTCCGGCCGCATCCGCGGCGTGGCCCGCAGCACCGCCGGCATCCGCGCCGACTACAAGCTGTCCACCGATGTGCGCCGCTTCGAATCGGATTACCAGGGCCAGGCCACGCCCACCGTGGTGATCGAGGTCAACGCCAAGCTGATCCATGTCGCCGACCAGCGTGTGGTCGCTGACCGCACCTTCCGCCAGGCGCAGCCGGTCGGCAGCACCGACGTACCGGCGGTGACCGCCGCGTTCGAGCGTGGCCTGCAGCAGCTGGCGCAGGACGTGGTGGGCTGGACGCTGCAGAGCGGGCAGGCCGACCAGCCGACCGTTGCGCGCTGATCGCAGCATTCGCCGGGCATGTGGTTACGGGGTCAGGTCCCTTTCCGGCCAGAAAGGGATCTGACCCCTTCTTCGTCAACGCGGCGAAATCCAACGGAAGGTCAGGTTGATCCGCTCGCCGTGCACCCGCGCCATCTTCGGCAGCGCGTGCTGGTAGAAGCGCTGGGTCTGTCCGGCCATCAGCAGCAGGTCGCCGTGGCCCAGCACGAATTCAGCCTTGCGTGCCGGGTCGTCGCGGCGTCGCAGCAGGAATCGGCGCGCCGCGCCCAGGCTCAGCGACGCGATCACCGGGGCCGGACCCAGCTCCGGCTCGTCATCGCTGTGCCAGCCCATGTAGTCACCGCCACCGCGGTAGCGGTTCAGCAGCACGCTGTTGAAGCGGCCGTGGCCTTCGGCTTCCAGGCGCCCGCGCATGGCCTGCAACACCGGCGGCCAGGGGCGCGGCACGAACTCGGCACCGGAATAGCGATAGCGGGCCTGCGGGTCGCCGATCCAGCAGCTCAGCCGCGGCGAGTCGACCCAGTTGCCGAACATGCGGATGCGATGGGTTTCCCAGGGCACTTCGGCCTGCAGCGAATACAGGAGCTGGTCGGCCTCGGCCGCAGCCAGCCATCCCGGCAGGTGCAGGACATCGGCATCGGGCAGGTCGTGGGGGAACAGCATGGCGGCACCTCAAGAAGCAGGGCGGCACGCTTGGCCGCCCTTGCAGCCTCAGCCCCGCCGGAACGCGACGCCGGTCTTTTCCTTCAGCTCTTCATCGCTGACACCCGGCGCGGCCTCCACCAGCAACAGGCCCTTGTCAGTCACGTCGAACACCGCCAGATCGGTGATGATGCGGTCGACCACGCCCACGCCGGTCAACGGCAGCGTGCATTCGGCCAGGATCTTGTGCTCGCCGTTCTTGGCAGTGTGCTCCATCAGCACCACAACGCGCTGCACGCCGGCGACCAGGTCCATTGCCCCGCCCATGCCCTTGACCATCTTGCCGGGCACCATCCAGTTGGCCAGGTCACCCTTGTCGGTGACCTGCATGGCGCCAAGGATGGCCAGGTTCACATGGCCACCGCGGATCATCGCGAAGCTGTCGTGGCTGCCGAAGTAACTGGCACCGGCACGCGCCGTAACCGTCTGCTTGCCGGCATTGATCAGGTCCGCGTCGACTTCAGCGTCGGTCGGGAACGGGCCGATGCCGAGCAGGCCGTTCTCCGACTGCAGCCACACATCCACGCCTTCGGGAATGTGATTGGCAACCAGCGTCGGCAGGCCGATGCCCAGGTTCACGTAGGCGCCATCGATCAGCTCCTGGGCGGCGCGTGCCGCCATCTCGTCACGGGTCCACGCCATGTCAGTTGCCCTCCGCGCGGATGGTGCGCTGTTCGATTCGCTTCTCAGGATGCGCGTTGTGCACGATGCGGTGCACATAGATGCCTGGCAGGTGCACCTGGTCCGGGTCGATGGCACCGACCGGCACCACCTCCTCCACTTCCACGATGCAGACCTTGCCGGCCATCGCACAGGCCGGGTTGAAGTTGCGTGCGGTCTTGCGGAACACCAGGTTGCCGGCCTCGTCGGCCTTCCAGGCCTTGACCAGTGCCAGATCGGCGCGCAGCGCCGTCTCCATCACGTAGTGCTTGCCGTCGAACTCGCGGGTTTCCTTGCCCTCGGCAACCACCGTGCCATAGCCGGTGGCAGTGAAGAATGCCGGAATACCCGCACCACCGGCACGCAGGCGCTCGGCCAGTGTGCCCTGCGGGTTGAACTCCAGCTCCAGCTCACCAGCCAGAAACTGCCGTTCGAATTCCTTGTTCTCGCCCACGTAGGACGAAATCATTTTCTTGATCTGCCGGGTTTCCAGCAGCTGGCCCAGTCCGAAGCCATCGACACCGGCATTGTTGGAGATCACGGTCAGGCCCTTGACGCCACTGTCGCGCAGCGCAGCGATCAGCGCCTCGGGAATGCCACACAGGCCAAAGCCGCCCACGGCCAGGGTCTGTCCATCGGCGACCACCCCCTGCAGGGCCTCCGTCGCACTGGCGAAGCGCTTGCCGCGCTTTCCGCCGGTCGTTGCCGGATTGCTCATCTACGCCCTCACTTCGTTGATGTAATCACACCATTCTAGGCCAGCACGGCAGACGGTCACGTGGCGTTGCGGCATGGAAACGCTTCCCATACAAGACAGGTACTACAATCGCGTGCTGAGCCACCCAAGGATCCCGATCAATGCCCCTGCCCGCCTTCAAGGCCTATGACATCCGCGGCCGCGTGCCGGAAGAACTGAACGAAGATTTGGCCCGCCGCATCGGCGTTGCCCTGGCGGCGCAGCTTGCGCCGGGCCCGGTGGTGCTGGGCCATGACGTGCGCCTGACCAGCCCCGCGCTGCAGGATGCACTGGCCGCAGGTCTGCGCGGTACCGGGCGCGAGGTGATCGACATCGGCCTGTGTGGCACGGAAGAGGTCTATTTCCAGACCGACCACCTGGGCGCGGCCGGCGGTGTGATGGTCACCGCCAGCCATAATCCGATGGACTACAACGGCATGAAGCTGGTCAAGGAAAACGCACGACCGATCAGCTCCGATACTGGCCTGTTCGCGATTTCCGATGCGGTTGCCGCCGATACGTCCGCGGCACAGCCGCCGCGTGCCGCGCAGAGCGCGCAGCACGACAAGAGCGCGTACATCCAGCACCTGCTGAGCTATGTCGACGCTGGCAAGCTGCGACCGCTGAAACTGGTGGTCAACGCCGGCAACGGCGGTGCCGGGGCCATCGTCGACCTGCTGTCGCCGCACCTGCCGTTCGAGTTCATCCGCATCTGCCACGAGCCGGACGGCAGCTTCCCCAACGGCATTCCCAACCCGCTGCTGCCGGAGAACCGCGCCGCCACCGCCGACGCCGTGCGCGAACACGGTGCCGATTTCGGCATTGCCTGGGACGGTGACTTCGACCGTTGCTTCTTCTTCGACCATACCGGCCGCTTCATCGAGGGCTACTACCTGGTCGGCCTGCTGGCCAAGGCAATCCTGGCGCGCAATCCCGGCGGCAAGGTCGTGCACGACCCGCGCCTGGTCTGGAACACCGTGGACATGGTCGAACAGGCCGGCGGCGTACCGGTGCAGTGCAAGAGCGGCCACGCTTTCATCAAGGAAAAGATGCGCGCCGAAGACGCGGTGTACGGTGGCGAGATGAGCGCCCACCACTATTTCCGCGAGTTCGCCTATGCCGACTCGGGCATGATTCCGTGGCTGCTGATCGCCCAGCTGGTTTCCGAAAGCGGGCGCTCGCTGGCCGACTGGGTCGAAGACCGCATGGCTGCCTACCCGTGCAGCGGCGAAATCAATTTCAAGGTCAGCGATGCCAAGGCCGCCGTCGCACGCGTGATGGAGCACTTCGCAGCGCAGTCGCCCACGCTGGACCACACCGATGGCATCAGTGCCGACTTCGGCGACTGGCGCTTCAACCTGCGCAGCTCCAACACCGAGCCGCTGCTGCGCCTGAATGTTGAAGCCCGGGGCGATGCCACACTGATGCAGGCACGTACCGACGACATCTCCCGCCTCATCCAGCAGTAACCGAGGAACGCATGAGCAGCATCCAGCCCGTCATCCTGTCCGGTGGATCCGGTACCCGCCTGTGGCCGCTGTCGCGCGAGGCGTACCCAAAGCAGTTCCTGCCGTTGGCGGGCGAACTGACGATGCTGCAGGCTACCTGGAAGCGCGTGGCGCCGATCGCCGCGCGTGGACCGCTGGTGATCGCCAACGAAGAGCATCGCTTCGTAGCCGCGGAGCAGCTGCAGCAGGTTGGCGCCGAGCCAGCCGCGATCATCCTTGAGCCGGTCGGCCGCAACACGGCACCGGCGATCGCGGTGGCCGCGCTGGAAGCCACCCGCGACGGCGGCGACGCGCTGCTGCTGGTGCTGCCCTCCGATCATGTGATCAACAACGAGACTGCATTCCGCAGCGCCGTCCAGGCTGCCGCCGCTGCCGCCGAAGCCGGAAAGCTGGTGACCTTCGGCATCGTGCCGACCGGCCCGGAAACCGGCTACGGCTATATCAAGGCCGCCGATGGCCAGGGCCTGCGCGCGGTCGAGCGCTTCGTCGAGAAGCCCGACCTGGGCACCGCCACCCGCTACGTCAGCAGCGGCCAGTACTACTGGAACAGCGGCATGTTCCTGTTCAAGGCCTCGCGCTACCTTCAGGAGCTGGAACGCTTCCAGCCCGCCATGCTCGCCGGCAGCCGCCGGGCCTGGCAGCAGGCGCGTCGCGATGCCGATTTCACCCGCCTGGACAAGGAGGCCTTCACTGCCGTTCCGTCCGATTCGATCGACTATGCGGTGATGGAGAAGACCGCCGATGCCGTGGTGATTCCACTGGATGCCGGCTGGAACGATGTCGGCTCGTGGACCGCGCTGCGCGATGTCTCGCAGCAGGACGGCGATGGCAACGCCCACCAGGGCGACGTGATCGCCATCGACTGCCGCAACACCTATGCCTACGCACAGCGCCTGGTGGCGCTGGTCGGGCTGGATGACGTGGTGGTGGTGGAAACCGACGACGCGGTGCTGGTCGGCAAGGCCGACCGCATGCAGGAGGTCAAGACCGTAGTGGCGCAGCTGAAGGCCGAAGGCCGCAGCGAGGCCACCTGGCACCGCAAGGTCTATCGCCCGTGGGGTGCCTACGATTCGATCGACAACGGCGAGCGCTTCCAGGTCAAGCGGATCACGGTCAAGCCCGGCGGCACGCTGAGCCTGCAGATGCATCACCATCGCGCCGAACACTGGATCGTGGTCAGCGGCACCGCTGAAGTGACCCGTGGTGACGAGGTGATCCTGCTCAGCGAGAACCAGAGCACCTATATTCCGCTGGGCGTGACCCACCGCCTGCGCAATCCGGGCAAGCTGCCGCTGGAACTGATCGAAGTGCAGTCCGGCAGCTACCTGGGCGAGGATGACATCGTGCGGTTCGAGGATACCTACGGGCGCAGCTGAGGTTTGTCCGGGTCGGATCCCGTTGCTGCGCAACGGGCTCTGACCCGTTCCTGATCGGCCCGGCAGCGCTGCGTCGCCGGGCATGGCCCGGCGCTACGGCCGTCAGGCCAGCTCCGCCATCACCCGCTTCAGGCCATCCTGCCAGCTCGGCAGCACGACGCCGAAATCCTGCTGCAGCTTGCGGTTGTCCAGCACCGACCAGGCCGGGCGCCTGGCCGGGGTCGGATACTCGGAACTGGGAATCGCCTCGACCATCGGCACCTTGGCCAACACACCGCTGGCCAACGCCTCGGCAAATATGGCCTCGGCAAAGCCATGCCAGCTGGTCCGGCCGCTGGCGGTCAGGTGCCAGGTACCCGACAGCTGGCCCGGATGCTGCAGTGCCTGCGCGGTGACATCGGCGATCAGCGCCGCCGGCGTCGGCGTACCGATCTGGTCGGCCACCACCCGCAACGCATCGCGCTCGGCGCCCACGCGCAGCATGGTGCGCAGGAAGTTCGCGCCGTGCGAGGCATACACCCACGCCGTGCGGAAAATCAGATGGCGGCCACCGGCCGCACGCACCGCGTCCTCGCCATCGCGCTTGCTGGTGCCATACACGCCCAGCGGTGCGGTCGGCTCGTCCTCGCGGTAGGGCGCGCTGCCCTGGCCGTCGAACACGTAGTCGGTGGAGTAATGCACGAACGGCACGCCATGCGCCGCACACCAGCGCGCGATCACGCCTGGTGCCTGCGCGTTGGCGGCGAAGGCCGCATCGACGTCCTGTTCGGCGCGATCAACAGCGGTGTAAGCCGCCGCATTGACCACTACCAATGGCTGCACGCGGTCCAGCAATGCCGGCAGGCTGTCGGGCTGGCCGAAATCGGCCGTTTCACAGGTACTTCCGTCGGGCAGTTGGCCGCTGCGCGTGGTTGCAATCACCTTCCCCAGCGGCGCCAGCGCGCGCAGCAACTCCTGGCCCACCTGCCCGTTGCCACCGAACACCAGCACGGTCATGGCACGTAGACCGGCAGGCGGTCTTCAGCAATGTCCTTCAGGAAGGGTGCGTTCTCGTCCTTGGCCGACAAGGTCGGTGCACTGACCGGCCAGTCCACGGCGATGCCTGCATCGTTCCAGCGCACGCCGGCATCGAAGTCCTTGAGGTACACCTCAGTGCACAGGTAGCTGAACACCGCACGCTCGGACAACACGGCAAAGCCATGGGCAAAGCCCTCCGGGATCCAGAACTGCTTCTTGTTCTCCGCGCTCAACACCACCGCTTCCCACTGGCCGAAGGTCGGCGAACCGCGGCGGATATCCACTGCCACGTCATAGACCTCGCCTTCCAGCACGCTGACCAGCTTGCCCTGCGGCCGCGGCCATTGGTAATGCAGGCCGCGCAGCACGCCCTGCGCAGAGGTCGACACGTTGCTCTGCACGAAACGGTCCGGCAGGCCCAGCGCGGCGAAGCGCTCGGCGTTCCAGGTTTCGAAGAAATAACCGCGGGCATCGCCGAACACCGCCGGCTCGATCACCACGCAGCCGGGCAACTTGGTTTCAATCACTTTCACGGAACGACTCCACGCAGGGCGAGCTTGTGCAGGTACTGGCCGTAGCCATTCTTGATCAGCGGCGCAGCCAGTGTTTCCAGCTGCTCGGCGTTGATCCAGCCCTTGCCGAACGCGATTTCTTCCGGGCAGCACACCTGCAGGCCCTGACGGGTCTGGATGGTCTCGATGAAGTTGGACGCCTCAAGCAGCGACTGATGGGTGCCGGTATCGAGCCAGGCGTAACCACGGCCGAGCGCTTCAAGATGCAGATGGCCCTCGCGCAGGTAGCGCTGGTTCAGATCGGTGATCTCCAGCTCGCCACGCGGCGACGGCTTGAGCTCGGCCGCATAGTCGCTGGCATTGCCGTCGTAGAAGTACAGGCCGGTGACCGCGTAGTTCGATCGCGGATTCTCCGGCTTCTCGACCAGATCGATGACCTTGCCGTCCTTGTCGAACTCGGCCACGCCGTAGCGTTCCGGGTCGTTGACCCAGTAGCCGAATACGGTCGCGCCCTGCTCGCGCTGGTCGGCGTTGCGCAGCACTTCTCGCAGACCGTGGCCGTGGAAGATGTTGTCGCCCAGCACCAGGCAGCTCGGCTTGCCAGCCACGAAGTCGCGGCCGATCAGGTAGGCCTGGGCCAGGCCATCCGGACTCGGCTGCACCGCGTACTGGATGTCCATTCCCCACTGCGAACCGTCGCCCAGCAGCTGCTGGAACAGCGCCTGCTCGTGCGGGGTGTTGATGATCAGCACTTCGCGGATGCCCGCCAGCATCAGCACGCTGAGCGGGTAGTAGATCATCGGCTTGTCGTACACCGGCAGCAGCTGCTTGCTGACGCCCTTGGTGATCGGGTACAGGCGGGTGCCGGAGCCCCCGGCCAGGATGATGCCTTTGCGCTGGGTCATGAAATCTCCTGGATTCAGGCTGCGGTGCCGATGCGCTGCAGACGGTAGCTGCCGTCCAGCACGCCGTTGACCCATTCCTGGTTGTCCAGGTACCAGTCAACGGTGAAGGTGATGCCCTGTTCGAAGGTGTAGGCCGGTTCCCAGCCCAGCTCGTTCTTCAGCTTCGAGGCATCGATCGCATAGCGGCGATCATGACCGGGGCGGTCGGTGACGTAGGTAATCTGGCTGCTGCGCGGCTGGCCGTCTTCGCGCGGACGGCGCTGGTCCAGCAGTGCGCAGATCGCCTGCACCACTTCGATGTTCTGCTTTTCCGAATTGCCGCCGACGTTATAGGTCTCGCCCACCTGGCCCTTGGCCAAAACGGTGCGGATCGCTTCGCAGTGGTCGGACACGAACAGCCAGTCGCGCACCTGCTTGCCATCGCCGTACACCGGCAGCGGTTCGCCAGCCAGCGCCTTGGCAATCACCAGCGGGATCAGCTTCTCTGGGAAGTGGTACGGACCGTAGTTGTTGGAGCAGTTGGTGGTCAGCACCGGCAGCCCGTAGGTGTGGTGGAAGGCGCGGACCAAGTGGTCCGAAGCGGCCTTCGACGCCGAATAGGGGGAATTCGGAGCATACGGCGTGGTTTCGCTGAACTTGCCGGTCTCACCCAGGGTGCCGTACACCTCGTCAGTGGACACGTGCAGGAAGCGGAAGGCGGCGCCCTGCTCGGCCGGCAGCGCCTTCCAGTAGTCGCGCACCGCTTCCAGCAGCCCCAGGGTGCCCACTACGTTGGTCTGAATGAACGCACCCGGGCCATCGATGGAACGGTCGACGTGGCTCTCGGCGGCGAAGTTCAGCACCGCATCGGGCTGGTGCTCGGCCAACAAACGGGTCACCAGAGCACCGTCGCCGATGTCACCCTGCACGAACACGTGGTTCGGGTTGCCGTCCAGGCTGGACAGGGTCTTCAGGTTGCCGGCGTAGGTCAGGGCGTCGAGGTTGATGACCTTGATGCCACGGGCAACTGCCTCGAGGACGAAGTTTCCGCCGATAAAGCCGGCACCGCCGGTGACAAGCCATGTGGGCACTACCTGATCTCCTGTTCAATGATGACGTCCACAGGCACCCACGGTGCCCGACATAGCGGGACAGGATACATCGGGGAAACCTTCACGACTGCCTGCATGACGTGAACATGACATCAGAAAGCTGCCTTCACGCCAAAGCCATGCGGCGGCGCAGCATCACTACAGGACCATACGCATTCGCATGGTCCCCTCAAGCCAGCTAGAATCGGGGTCCCACCCCCGAACCGGTTGCTGTGCGAGGACCGGACGTTCTCTCCGTTATTGAAGGACCCCGTACCAGATGAAAATCCTCGTCGCGTACAAGCGCGTGGTGGACTACAACGTCCGCATTCAGGTCAAGCCGGACGGTTCCGGCGTGGTCACCGACGGCGTCAAGCTGTCCCCCAACCCCTTCGATGAAATCGCCCTGGAAGAGGCCCTGCGCCTGCGCGACAAGGGCATCGCCAGCGAAGTCGTGGTCGCCACCATCGCCCCGGCCGATGCCCAGGCGCACCTGCGCAACGGCCTGGCCATGGGCGCCAACCGCGCCGTCCATGTGGTCACCGACCAGGCCATCCAGCCGCTGACCGCCGCGCGCACCCTGCTCAAGCTGATCGAGAAGGAACAGCCGGACCTGGTGATCCTGGGCAAGCAGGCGATCGACGACGACGCCAACCAGACCGGCCAGATGCTGGCCACGCTGTGGGGGCGCCCGCAGGCGACCTTCGCCAGCAAGCTGGACATTGCCGACGGCAAGGCCACGGTGACCCGCGAAGTCGACGCCGGCCTGGAAACGCTGGAAGTCGATCTGCCGGCCGTGGTCACCACCGACCTGCGCCTGAACGAGCCGCGCTTCATCAAGCTGCCGGACATCATGAAGGCCAAGGCCAAGCCGCTGGAGACCCTGCAGCTGGCCGACCTCGGCGTTGAAGCCGCCGACACCTTCAAGACCACCCAGTACGCCGCGCCGTCCAAGCGCAGCAAGGGTGTGATGGTCAAGGACGCGGCCGAACTGGTTGCCGCACTCAAGCAGAAGGGGTTGCTGTAATGAGCAGGATTCTCGTCATCGCCGAGCACCACGACGGCAAGCTCAACGCCGCCACCGCCAAGACCGTCAGCGCTGCTGCCGCCATCAGCGGCGCCAGCATCGACGTGCTGGTGCTGGCCGCCGATCCGGCTGCCGTGGCTGCCGAGGCCGCGAAGATCGCTGGCGTCGCCAAGGTCCTGACCGTGGCCAACGCTGCCAACGCGCAGGCCATCGCCCAGGTGCTGGCACCGCAGATCGCGCAGCTGGCCAAGGGTTACACCCACGTGTTCGGCCCGTCGACCACCTTCGGCAAGGACCTGATGCCGTGCGTGGCCGCCCTGCTGGGCGTCAACCAGGTTTCCGACCTGATGAGCGTTGAAGGCAGCCACACCTTCAAGCGCCCGATCTACGCCGGCAACGCGATCATCACCGTGGAAGCCCCGGCCGACCAGATCGTGGTCGCCACCGTGCGTGCCGCCTCGTGGCCGGAAGCCGCCCAGGGCGGCAGCGCGACCATCGAGGCGGCCAGCGTCGATGCTGCCCTGCCGACCCACACCCGCTTCGTCGGCCTCGCCGCTGGTGCCAGCGACCGCCCGGACCTGCAGAGCGCCAAGCGCGTGGTCTCCGGTGGCCGTGGTGTCGGTTCGGAAGAGAACTTCAAGGTCATCTTCCAGCTGGCCGACAAGCTCGGTGCCGCCGTCGGTGCCTCGCGCGCTGCGGTTGATGCCGGCTACGTGCCCAGCGACCTGCAGGTCGGCCAGACCGGCAAGATCATCGCCCCGGAACTTTACGTGGCCGTCGGCATCAGTGGCGCCATCCAGCACCTGACCGGCATCAAGGATGCCGGCACGATCGTGGCGATCAACAAGGATCCGGATTCGCCAATCTTCGAGATCGCCGATATCGGTCTGGTGGGCGATCTGTTTGGGATCCTGCCGGAGCTGGAAAAGGCGCTCTGACGACTCAGCGCAGAGGCCTTTCGCCATCCAAGGGCCGGCTGAAGTTCAGCCGGCCCTTTTCTCCTTCACGGGTTCACTTCTTACTATGAACAATCAGATGCAAGACCGCATCCACGGGCCGGACGTCCTCCGCGGATTGGCGGCGCTCGGCGTGGTCTTTCGGGCATCCCGATCAATGAGACGGCTGCGGCCATTACCGGAAGGATGGACTTCTTCGTCCGCGTGTTCTTCGTGCTGAGCGCGTTTGCTATCGGTCATGCCTACTATTCACGCATGAGCAGTACCGAAGCGATCAAGGTCTTCTACCAGAAAAGATTCTTCCGAATCGCTCCGCTGTTTTACTTCATGATCCTCACAGGCGTGGCTTTTCGGCTGGCCATGGATCAACCGATGCCACCTCTGCTCGACTTCATGCTGTCAGGAAGCTTCCTGTTTACGCTTGTACCAGGCAAGCAGAGCGGCCTCGTCGGCGGCGGTTGGTCCATCGGTATCGAATGGCTTTTCTACTTCATGTTCCCGCTGCTGCTTTCGACCATCAGGACAGTCAAGTCGGCAGCACTCGCGTGGGTAGTGCTATGCCCGATTGCAGTACTTTCAAAGCGCTACCTGCAGGACAGCTTTGATGGCCAACTGAACGAGTTCGCATCACTCAACGTACTGGTCCACAGCCAATATTTCGTTCTCGGCCTCCTTATCCTACATCTCAGCCGTGCCGGCATGCCGACAGCACGCAATGCAATGCAGCGCCAAGCCGTAGGTGTTGCTTTCCTGGCGCTGCTGGCATGCACCATCTATTCCTTGCACGCACCGTTCGGCCTGCCAGAAGAAGTTCTGCTTTCGATTGCAGCGCCCTTGATGGTCGGCATGTCGATAGCGGGTTTCCCGCGATGGCTCGACAACAAGGTAACCCGCTGGCTTGGCCTTGTAAGCTACAGCACCTATCTGGTGCAGTTCCCGCTGATCCAACTCCTGCAGATGCATGGCATCTACGCGCAAATAGATGCGCACATCGGACACGGTGGACTCGCATTTGCCACTGCAGCTTTGGTCACGCTCGCCTGCGTGGTAGTGACGGCAGCTTTCACATATTACTTCGTGGAAGTACCTGGCCAACGTCTGTACGACAAGCTGCGCGGGGGCAGGCTCACGCGAACCTCATAAAACAAGTGAATCCGCTGTGCAGGAAGTGGCCCGCGGAGCGTGCAGGATCAGACTTCAATTGCCCCTCTGCAGACTGAATGGTTGGGCACATACGTAAGAGCCTCGCTTCAGCGTGAGGGCGTATGTGCCCGGCGACAGCTTTGATCCATCTAGGAGAGCTTCGAATCCTGCCGCGGACAACGCAGGCTCTCCGAGAGAACGCGCAACATCCTCACGGTGATGAACATCTGCTCCGGCGACGTTAATTTCCGTGGTTCCGGGACCCGCAGAAAACACCAGCGAAGTCTCGCCGACCAGCTCGCCACGATCATCGATCTGGCCCGCGACCCAACCACTCAATGCAATCTGACCGTTTGACGCCTGGACCGGTAACGAGGCGACGGGCTGCCCATTGACGGTCTCAAGATTGCAGCCCTGCGCGACATGCGGCTTTTGGATGACGGCGGAGGGGCTTGCCCGCTCGCCGTGGACCATCCCGGCCGGAACTGTCACCTCGGGCACCTGTTCTGAGCACCCGGCTATTCCGACCAGGCTCACCAACAGTCCCGCTACCCACATACGGTACGCGCCAGCCTCCATCCGTTCAGTCCTTCTTCTCATGCTGCACTGTGCTGCGGACGATGTAGCGGGGACGACGCTTCACCTCGGAATAGATACGCCCGATGTACTCACCGAGGACGCCAATTCCAATCAACTGGACGGCACCGAGAAAGAGAATGGCTGCAATCAAAGAGGAGTAACCCTGCACTGCGTTCCCATGCAGCAGCTTGTCGATCACAATCCAGACCCCGTAGGCAATCGAGAAAAATCCAATCGTGCTGCCGACGTACGTCCACACGCGCAACGGCGCGCTACTGAACGAGGTGATTCCCTCAAGCGCAAAATTCCACAGCTTCCAACCATTGAACTTCGAGACACCGGCAGAGCGCTCGGGTCGTGAGTAGTCGACAAAGTCGGTTGAAAAGCCAACCCAACTCAACAAGCCCTTCATGAACAGCCGGTTCTCGGGCAGTTGCTTGATCGCTTCAACGACAGGCCTGGACATCAGGCGGAAGTCACCAACGTTTGCCTCTACAGGACTTTCTGAAATCGCATTGATCAATTTGTAGAACCAGTTGGCACTGTTTCGCTTGAGGAAGCCATCGCTACCGCGATCAACGCGCCGTGCGAGTACAACATCGGCACCTGCCTTGAACTTTTCGACCATGGCGGGAAGCAACTCCAGTGGATCCTGGAGATCGACATCCATCGGGATGACGACATCGCCACGCGCTGCGTGTATGCCAGCCAGCAATGCTGGTTCTTTACCGAAATTACGCGAGAAATTGATCAGCGTGACTTTGGGATCCGCCGCCGCCAGCGCAGTGATGACCGACTCGGTTCCATCGGAGCTGCCGTCATTTACAAAAACAAGCTCGAGATCATGCCCCTCAAGTCCAGGCAGCATCTGTACCGCCCGGTAAAAGATGGGGATGGCCTCTTGTTCATTGAAGACCGGTATGACAAGACTGATTTTCAAGGGACCTCCCGGAAAACAATGAACTTTGCAATAAGGTAACCAATCACCAAGCTTACGGCAGAAAACCCGACCATTGTAACGATCGGATGCAGTGAGAGCGCATCTGCGACGGCACCCAGAACGAAGCTGAGCGTCCCCATTGTCAGAACCATCACCACATACCGCTTGATGCTGGTCCGGGTCTTGAATGTCCACTGAGCATTCAGGAAGAAAGACAATGTGACCGCCACCAGGAACGCACAGAGGTTGGAGATGGACTGTGGGTTACCCAGCCATACCAGAAGCACAAATATCATCCAGTGCACGGCAGTATTCAGGCCACCAGTGACCGCATATCGCAGGAATGGCATCCATCGGCGACTGCTCATTGCGGCAGCACCTTGCAACCGTAGTAGGCGCTTACGTAAGCAGGATTTGCGACGAACCAGGCTTCGCGACTGTTCAGATACTTATAAGAATATGCTTTAGTAGCATGCCCGACATCAATGCCTTGCTGGCAGCGCTCGGTCCTAGACATGATTCGTATGTAGGAATCTCTCTCTTCCAGGCTGCGCGCAAACTCAACATATGAGAGATTCGCCTGCAGCGGAAGGTAAAGACTGGCAACGGCTACAATCGCTGCACCCGAGCGGAACCAACTGATCGACACCAGTCGAATGACAGCGGCGACAACGAGCATGTACCAGATTGCCCACGGAACAATAAAGGCACGAGGCTCCGTGTAGGGCGCGGCAATGACACTGAGCACAGTGAGAGAGGACACCGTCCACGCCAGCACCACCTGCTGCCGCCATCCGTGCACGCGCCACAGGTAAACGCTAGCCGCCGTCCCTGCCAACACGAGCAGCCAGCCTGTACTCACCAACGTGCCAAAAACACTATGGGACCGCTCAAGCACGTGACCAACACCGAGGTTGGCTGGATACATGGCTGCGTATGCGGCACGACGGATTGCTGTGGAGGGCGCCAGCATCAACACTCCCCACGCAGCGGCGAGTGCGATGATGGGAACAATTGCGCGTATTCGCCAGCGAGCCCTTCCGCTCAGCAGAAGTACCAGCCCCATTCCCGCACCCAGCGCAGGCGGTACGTTCTCGAACGAAAGGCCAACAAGGCACGCCAGTACGACCGCAACAAGACAGCGGAGGTTCGATTCACCAAGCTTCTGCGTCGCCTCGGCGGTAAAGTAAAAGGACATCAACAGAAGGGTGAGAATCATTGGCTGGAAGTAGGCCGCTTGGGCCGTCGTCCAGAAAAAAACTTCGTAACCCGGCCAGAACAACCAGAGCATCGCCAGCGCGTAGATTGAGCCATGCAGGAACGAATCGCGATCCGTTTGCCTGCGCCCATACACGGCAACCACGGCACAGAAGAACAGCAGCGAGGCTGTCGTCGCCAGGACGAAGTAGATCCGAGGTACGCTCAGCCAGAGGATTGCGAGCTGCTCTCCAAGACGTGCGTTCCACTGCGTAATCTGTGCCGACGAACGTTCAATGATCCAGCCGAAACGATCCATCGGCGCAACGCCGGCCATATCCCGCGTCAATGCGAAATCCTCGCCGTTGAGAGGTGAAATCATGGCAGTCGCCACGTACACGAATAGTCCGAGGGCGGCGCAGATAGCCACTATCAGCGGGAAGTGACTTGTTTGGGAGGACGCTGTTCTGCTCATTCCTTTGTGCCGATACTCGAAAAATTCCGCAGACTCGCTCGTCGAGACTGCAGTTGGGAAGGGAATCGCACTTGAAGACGAGCGATACGAGGACTGGAGGCCAGATTCAGTTCACACTGAGTTGTGTTCGATGAAGCCACACGACTGCTTGCTGGGCACATTCACCTGCGTCTCCGTGCGACGCCGTCGCGGAGATTCAAGCGAATCTAGCTGCCCGTCGCGTCCTGCATGCTTCGCCAGGCGAGGATCAACCCCTCCGCCAGCGCGATCTTTGGTGTCCAGCCCAGCAACTGCTTGGCGCGCTGGACGTCGAGAACAATGGATCGCACATCAAACGTGCGACCAGGCTTGTACTGCACAGGCAATGCCCTGCCCGAAGCTACCCGAATTGCCGCGCAGAGCTCATTCAGACTGATGCCATTACCAGACGCCGCGTTGAATACTCCTGTCCTTCCGGACTCCGTTGCCAACAGCGCAAGATCGATGAGGTCGTCGATGAACACGTAGTCTCGGACGGTTTCCCCGTCACCCCATATCTCGACAGGCAATCCTGCCAGCGCGCGTCCCAGGAATACAGCCACTGCGCCCTGGATCCCTCGCGTGGACTGCCCTGGCCCGTAGGGATTTGAGGGACGGATGATCACCGGATCCAGCCAACCCTGACGTTGGAACATCGTCAGATAGTGCTCGATGGCGACCTTTACGATGCCGTAGGAGGAAATCGGTCGCAGCGCGTGCGTTTCGGGAACGGGAAGGGTGTCGGGGTTGCCATACACCGTTCCTCCAGAGGAAAAGTAGCAGAGCCTACGCACGCCCCGTACGCGCATTGCCTCCAGCAAACGGTGGGTACCGATTAGATTGCCTTCGATATCAGCGATCGGATCAGCATCAGCAGTGCTCGGCACAGTGCAGCTGGCGAGGTGGTACACGGAATCGACATCCTGCAGCGCCTGCTCCAGTACATCAGCGTCGTGGAAATCGCCCTGAAAGTAGCGCACACCAGCCCAGTCCATGTCCGTGCGGGCAGGGAAGCGATCCAGCACCGCCGTCTCTTCACCACGCGTACGCAGCGCGGCGACGAGTCGTGAACCGATGAAACCATTGCCACCGATGACCAACGCGCTCATGCAATCACTCCGTCCCAGCTGAATGGTTCCGCAACCCGAAGTGGGTGCGCAGCTTGTCTTCGTATGCCGCGGCCGCGCTCCGCGTGGCTGCGCTCAACGGGAAAAGCCGCTGGGCGTGGGCATGCAGGCTGCGGATTTCATCCAGGTGACCCTGCGCTTTGGAGCCGATGGTCACGCTGTTGCCATGGCGGCGGTGCTGGTTGAGCGATTCCGCATTGAAGCTGAGGCCGCCATCGCGCAGCAATAGCAGGTAGACCAGCCAGTCGCCCGCGATCCGATACTGAGTGATCTCTTCGATGTGCTCCTGCATCACGCGCAGCAGCGCCTCGCGACGGAACAGCACGGCGCTGACGTTGGGCAGGGTGTTCTTAACAGCCAGACCGGCTTCAACTTCTTCGGAACCCATCGCCGAATAGCTGCTGCGCCAGCGATCACGCGAGAGATCATTGGTGTATTCCAGATAGTCGCCAGCCATCACCTCGCCGAACTCGTCGATCTGTTCCGACTGCGAGAACGCCATCACCGAGCGGGGGTTGGACTCGAGCAGGTCCACCAGCGAGCGCAGGAATGCTGGCTTGGAAAGATCGTCGGCCTCGGCGATCCAGACGTACTCGCCGCGCGCCAGGCTCACGCCCTTCATCCACTGGCGGAAGACCGACCCGCTGTTGTCCGACGACGCCTCAAGGCGCGGCTCCGGATCAAATGTTGGCCAGAGGCGTTCGAGTTCTGCCAGGCTCCCATCCGATGAGGCGTCATCCAGGATGATGACCTCATACAGGGGGAAGTCCTGCCCGTACACCGACGCCAGACGCTCTTCCAGGTAGTGGGCGTAGTTGTAGTTCGGCACTACCACCGAGACACGCGGAATGCGATGCCCGGCCAGATCCAGCAAGTCCAGCAGGTAGCTGCGGAAGGAGAAGTCGGCATTGACAAGGCGTCGTCCGGCTTCGCCTGCCGTTGCTCGCACCGAATCCTCATCGAGCAGACGCGCCAAGGCGCCGCCATAGGCGACGGCGTCCAGTGCCGGCACGACCACGCCCGCCTGGTGCTGGGCCACGAGGTCCGCACCGCCCCCCGTGCCTGCGAATGCGACGACCGGCAGCTCGACAGACAAGGCCTCCAGCACGACGGATGGGAAAGGATCTTCCCGCGACGCGAGCGCGTAGATGTCAGCGCCTGCGTAGTAGTCATCGGTGTCAAAGTCGAGACCGGCGAAGTGAAACCGCTCCAGCATGCCATGGCGGCGGAGCACCTTTTCCGCGGCCTCACACGCAGCCTCTTCACGGTGACCGACCCAAACGACGTGGACATCAGGTCGCTGGGCGAATGCGCTGGTGAACGCCTCGGCCAGCAGGTCGACACCCTTACGCGCATCGGCGTAGCCCACCGACAACACGATCCTGTCCGTGGATTTGAGACCCAAGCGCTGCCGCAGCGCTGCGCGCGCAGCGTCTCGATTGCGCTTCCCGCGATGGCGGTTGGCTGCAAACAGCCCCTGCGGCAGCTTGGTTACCTTGGCCTGCCCTGCCGGGTCGAGGAAGGGCTGCAAACCTTCGCGTACTGCGTCCGAGGCGACGACGATGCGCTTGGCCACACGGGAAATGTCCGCCAGTGCAGGCTGCAGGCCGTAGCTCTGGATGACACCCGGCAGCTCGTGGATCATCGACACCACGGTAAGACCTGCATCACCCAACGCCTGCACGATGCGGCCGCTGACCGCCGTATTGGCAAGCACCGAGCGCACGCCCAGCTGGCGTAGTTCATTGGCCAGCACCGCTGGATCCCGGTCGCCCAGCAGGTGGACCGTGGAGCACTCGGCGAACTGGCTGTGCAGGCGGCCGTCTTCGAGCAGCACGACATGCACGTCCAGTCCCAGGCCGGCCGTCATCTTGCGTGCCATGTTGAGCGCGAGGTACTGCGCGCCATGCGGGTGCGCATCATGGGAAATCAGTGCGACACGCGGCTTCGCCGTGCCGGCGGTGACATTGCGCGTCGCCTGCAGGAAGGCATAACCGTAGTAACGGTCCGGTTCCAGATGGGCGCCTTCGGCCCACTCGTTCCAGGCGTTGATGAAGACCACGCTCTCGCCACGCACAGGTTTGGCCAGTGCGAACTCGCCCGCCGATTCCAGCCAGCGCTGGTACTCGCTCGGCGAGGAATGGGCGAACGTGTAGCCGCGCCCCGGCTTTCGCGCTTCATTGTCCCAGCGTGGCGTAACCCCCTTGAACAGCGGATAGTCTTCTTCCGGCCAGTTCCTGGAACGTTCGGCCATCTCGCGGTAGTCGACCACGTAGCCTTCATAACGCGGGTTGGCGATGTCCAGCGTGTGGTTGATGCTGGACAGGCCACGCGCCACCTTGTGCGGCGGGAACTCGAGGGCTGCATCGAAGCCGTACGTGCGCGGATCATCGACGTCGAACTGGACCATGGCGATGAACAGCTCGCCAAGGCCCTGCTCACGCGCATAGCCGCGCCAGACATCCAGCGACTTGCGGGCATCGGGAAGCAGCGATGGCCGGTAGATGATGAGCAACGGCCGACCATCGATGCGGATATACCGCGAATCAGACAGGTACGGCATCGCATCACGAATGAACGCGATGTCGTTGTCAGCCGTGTAGTTCTGACCAATCAGCACATCGTTTTCATGCCCATCCCAGCGCCGGGTCCAATTCTCGTTGGCCCAGCAGATGCAGAACGGCAGGTCAATCTCCGGATGCGCGAGCAGCTGGTCCACCGGCCGCTCCATCAGTCGATGACCGGAGAACCAGTAATGGTGGAAGCAGAAGCCGTGAACGCCGTACAGCTTGGCAAGCTCGGCCTGGCGCTTGAGCACATCGATCAAGCGCAGGTCATAGAAACCCAGTTCACCGGGCAGGTGCGGCTGGCGATGCCCCTGGAACTGTGGCACGGCCTTGCTCACATTGGTCCACTCGGTGAAGCCCCTGCCCCACCATGCGTCGTTTTCGGCGAAGGGGTGAAACTGCGGCAGGTAGAACGCGATCGTCTTGAAGCGGAGGCTGGTCGGTGGCTGTAGCGCAGGCGCCAGCTCCACGTACTCAGACCCGCGCACGCCTGCAGCGACGTCGAAGGCGTCTGCGTAGATACGCGCCACGGAGGACACCTTCACGCCTTCGGCAATGATCGGAGCGGCAGCGGCTGGCGGCTGCTGCGCGCCCGCCGTGACAACAGCAAATTCCTGCCCTGCGCCGAAGGTTTTCCATCGGCGGTAGGCATTTGTATTGGCAAAGGCGAAGCTGAAGTTCCGGAACAGGAAATCCTTCAGTGCAAGCCGCGCATTCCAGCCCGGCACCGCCATGTACATGCGGCGTGCAACTGCCCCCAGTTTTCCCATTTTCTGACCCTGATGCATCGCTTACAGGTGCCTCCTGGCACTTCCTGACAGTTTCCTGAGCCATGCAGTGTAACGCCAACTCCGTGACGCCTTAAGCAGTTCCACATCCCGTTCGCGGTGCTCGCTGATGACGCGCTGCTCGGTTACGGCCAACTGCAGCTGCTGCACGGACTGCCTTGCCTCATCCCGTTCGGCCATGGTCCGGTCGATTTCCGCACGCAGAGCGGACATTTCTTCGCGCAGGCTGCCGTTGGCATTGATATGCCCCAACACCATCTCCTGGGACTCGGAAAGCATGCGCTCGAGGGAGCGGACCCTTTCCTCGGTGGCAACGGCCTGAATCAACTGCTGGCGGAGTTCGGCCAGCTGAGCCTTGAATTGACCGTTGTCGATCGACTGGCTGCTGGCTGCTTCAGCAACCAGCGCTCGATTCTGATCCAGCGCATTCTGCAGGCTTTCCAGCCTGCGTTCCTGGGCCAGCCGATCATGACCGCCTTCGCGGCGAACATCATCGACCAGCGAACCCAGCACGGAGATCGAGGACAGCACCTCGTTGCGGCTGTCACGAAGCCGCTCGATCTCGGCCAGATGCGCTTCGCGCGTCCGCCGCAGTTCCTCCGCCGCCTCCAGGGAAGCGGCTTCCCGATGGGAAAGATGGGACTGGGCCTGGGCCTCGAGTTCCTCGACCTTGGCGCGAAGCTGCAGGACTTCGATATCCGCGTTCTGGACGCGCTCAGGCAAGTGCACCCCGTAGAAGGCGCCGGCATCCATTCCATGAACCTTCAGTTCGAAGAACGAGGACGACTGCACAGGCAGCACCCCATCCGTCGCAACCACCAGGTCGTAGAGCGGGCGGCTGAGGCCTTCGGCCCATTCACTGGTTTCAGGGCCGGTGCCCAGGATTGAATCGAAGGCCGCCGGACCGTCAGCGACCAACAGGGAACCGTAGACGACGCGCTGCGAATACACCTGCTGCTGCGGGAAGTAGCGCTGGATGAGTTCGATCAACTCGTGACGGAACAACTCCTTCACGTGATAGGGGTTTTCGTAGCCAGGGTCGATCGAATAGTGCTGCTTGTTCGGACTGGACATGATCAGCATCCCACCCGGACGTAGAACGCGCCGGATCTCCGACAGCATTTCCTCATGCTGGTCGTGGTGCTCGATGGTCTCGAAACTCACCACCACGTCAACGGAGTCGTCCTCCAATGGCAGCAAGGCAGCAGACGCCTCGACGAAGCGTAAGCGATCGGACCCGTAGCGGCCAGCCGCATGGGCGACGGCCTCGGCCGAGATATCCATGCCGGTCACCGAGTCCGCAACGCCAGACAGGATCTGGCTGCCATAACCTTCGCCACAGGCCACGTCCACCACCTGCTTGCCGGCACAGAACCTGGCGGCGAAGTGATAGCGATGGAGATGTTCGAAGGCGATCTGACCGGCCACTTCGGGCATGAACCGTTCGCCGGTGAATGCGAGATCTTCTACGTGCTCGTCAAGCTGGGTTGCCATGGGTCACCTCAATACATGATTGCTGCTGAAGCCGGTCACCCGGATACCAGATCTTGTTGCTCGACTACAAGGCGCACGCGCTGCATGGGTGCGCCGAACAATCCAAGGCAGATGCCACGTGCATGAACATGGAAGGCAAGCGCGTCATGCAGCCAATGGTGCTGGACATGGTGATGCTGATTGCCGTCTGCGATGGCTGCGCTCATGGTGTAGTCACCCTCGCGCAGGACAGGCATCCGGAAATCAAAGGAAGCCACCAGTACCTGCCCCGCTTGAGCGCCGGGAGGGGGATCAATGGAGGCGACATACGTGTTGTCCGCGAACAGGGTCTGCCCCAGGCGGTCGTACACCTCAAAACCGATGATGGGCGAGCTCAACACCTGGTTCACACGGCAGCGGATCTGCAGCCGGACCGGCTCTCCACCCACCACCCAGGACAGCGGGTTGCCATCCACGTCAACAAAGGCAGCGAACTCGACCTGCGCCCCGCCTTGTCCGAACCCCTTGTTTGCATTGAACTCAAAGACCCGGATTTCCTGCCGATGCTCACTGGCGTTGATCAGATCCTGGCGGAAATCACGGGGCGCCATGCCTGCGTGGTCCGGTTCGATGGCGGTCGCACCAGCAGCTGCCGGTTGCGCGTCACTTTCGGGAGCGTCAACGGCCACCGCAGCAGGACCAGCAGCGGCCATCTCCACCGCGTAGAGATCTTCCAGATACTTGGCGGTGACTTCCTTGGGGGCGCCATCTGCAACGATCTTCCCGTGCGACAACCAGACCACTCGGTCGCAGAGATTGATGACGGCGGCGGTGTCATGGGATACAAAGACCACCGTGCCGTTCTGCATGAAGGCACGGAGGAATCGCATGCACTTCTGCACGAAGAACGCGTCGCCGACACTCAGTGCCTCGTCGATGACCAGAATGTCAGCTTCCACGTGCGCGATCACGGCGAAGGCCAGCCGCACGAACATGCCGCTGGAGTATGTCTTCACCGGCTGGTCGATGAACTCGCCGATATCGGCGAATTCGACAATGGAGTCGTACTTGCTGCGCAGCTGCTCGTCCGAAAGTCCCAGCAGGGCACCGTTGAAGAACACGTTCTCGCGGCCGGTGAAATCAGGATTGAAGCCCGCCCCAAGCTCCAGCAGTGCCGCAACCCTTCCGTCGACCAGGATCTGGCCTTCCGATGGCGCCAGCGTACCGCTCAGCAGCTGCAGCAGCGTGGACTTGCCCGACCCGTTGCGTCCGATGATGCCGACCGTTTCACCCTTGCGAATCTCGAATGAAACATCCTTCAGCGCACTGAACTGGCGGCCATAGGATTTGCCTCGGCTTCCCACGACACGCGCAGCGCGCGAAAAAAGGGCGTCCTTCAACCGGTCCTGGGGCGAGCCGTAGACCTGATAGTGCTTGGAAACGCCGTCGATCTTGAGAACGACCGGATCAGATGACATCGGCAAATCCATCTCTAGATTTCTGGAAGAAAGCGTAACCAGCCATGGCCATGAGCAGGCCCACCAGCAGGCCGATCCCGAAGTACGCAGGAGACGGGATGTCACCGAACATCAATACCTTGCGTGCCGCCTCCAGGACACCCGTCAGGGGATTGGCCTGGATCAGGGGACGATAGCGTTCAGGAATCGAATCAAGCGCGTAGAACACGGGAGAAAGGAACAGCAGCAGCGTCGCAAGCGTGCCGGTAATCTGTGCCACGTCTCGGAAGTAGACGCCGATCGCGGCAAGGAACCAGGAAACGCCAAGGCAACCGAGCAACAGCGGCAGCATCACCACGGGGAACAGGATCACGGTCCAGGGCAGCGCAACGCCCATGCACAACTGGGCAATGGTCAGCACGATCCAACTGACGAACGCATGGAAAACCGCCGAACCGAGCGTCACCCACGCGTAGACTTCCAGCGGAAACACAACCTTCTTCACGTAGTTGGCATTGCTCGTGATCAATGCCGGGGAGCGATTGATGCATTCGGCTACCACGCCGTGCACGATCAGTCCGGAAAAGAGGATCAAGGCAAAGCCACCGCTGGTATCAAAGTCCTTCCACTTTGCCTTGAACACGATGGAGAACACGAACGTGTACAGGACCAGCATGATCAATGGCGTGATGAACGACCAGGCCAGGCCGGCGAAGGAACCGCGATAGCGGCCCACGATCTCACGCTGGATCAGACGGAAGATGAGTTGACGGTGCTCCAAGGGCGAACGCAGGAAGCCCGCCAATGGCCGCCGCCGGGCAGTTGCATAGGGCGTCAGCCCGGAAGATCTCTTGTCCAAGCGACTGCTCACGCCAGCGCCCTCTCCAGATCCACCTGCAGATCCCCCAGCTCCTCCACGCCCACGCTCAGCCGCACCAGCGCATCGCTGATGCCCAGCTGTTCGCGGCGCGCGACCGGAATCGAGGCATGGGTCATCACCGCCGGATGGTTGACCAGGCTTTCAACACCGCCCAGCGACTCGGCCAGGGTGAACAGTTCGGTCTTCTCGCAGAAGCGCTTGGCCGCCTCGAACCCGCCCTTGAGCACGATCGAGACGATGCCGCCGTAGCCGGCCATCTGCTTGCCGGCCAGTTCATGCTGCGGGTGCGAGGCCAGGCCCGGGTAGATCACCTTCTCCACCGCCGGGTGCTTTTCCAGCCATTGGGCCAGCGCCAGCGCGTTGGCGCAGTGTGCCTTCATGCGCAGCGGCAGGGTCTTCAGGCCGCGCAGGGCCAGGAAGCTGTCAAATGGGCCCTGCACGCCCCCCACCGAGTTCTGCAGGAAGGCCATCTGCTCGGCCAGTTCGGCGTTGTCGCCGACCACGACCATGCCACCGACCATGTCCGAGTGGCCATTGAGATACTTGGTGGCCGAATGCAGGACCAGGTCCGCGCCCAGGTCCAGCGGACGCTGCAGCATCGGCGAGGCGAAGGTGTTGTCGACCACTACGATCAGGCCATGGCGCTTGGCGATGGCGGCGACCGCGGCGATGTCGACGATCTTCAGCATCGGGTTGGTCGGGGTCTCGATCCAGACCATCTTCGTCTTCGACGTGATGGAGGCTTCGAATGCGGCCAGATCGGTGAGGTCGACGAAGCTGAAGTCCAGCCCGGCGGTGCGGCGGCGCACGCGCTCGAACAGGCGGAAGCTGCCGCCGTAGATGTCGTCCATCGCCACCACGTGGCTGCCAGCGTCGAGCAGCTCGATCACGGTCGAGCTGGCCGCCATGCCCGAAGCGAAGGCAAAGCCGCGGGTACCGCCTTCCAGCGAGGCCACGCAGCGCTCATAGGCGAAGCGGGTCGGGTTGTGGGTACGCGAGTACTCGAAGCCCTGATGCTCGCCCGGGCTGGACTGGGCATAGGTCGAAGTGGCGTAGATCGGCGGCATCACCGCGCCGGTGCTGGGGTCGGGCGACTGACCGCCGTGGATGGCCAGCGTGGCCAGGGCCAGCGCGCGGTCCGGGGAAGAAGCGTTGGACATGTCGTTTCCTGATTGGCGCCGATGACCGGCGCCGTCGAAGGAGCGGGAGTCTATCAGCGCGGCCTTAACGAGCTTTGACGCGGATAAACCGGGATTCAGCAGCGATCTGCGGCGATAAACGCCTTACTGAACGCGCCGACGCAGATAATTCAGCAGGTCGATGCGGGTGATCAGGCCGAGGAAGGCGTCGCCGTCCATCACGATCGCCACCTGGCCGCGGTCGAACACCGGCAGCAGGGCCTCGATCGGCGACTTCACGTCCAGCCGGTCCAGCTTGCTGACCATCGCGGTGGCCACGGTGTCGCGGAAGCGCGCCTCGTCGCCATAGACATGCAGCAGCACGTCGCTTTCGTCGACGATGCCGACCAGCTTCTCGCCGTCCATCACCGGCAGCTGCGAGACGTCGTACAGCTTCATGCGCTGGTAGGCGGTGGTCAGCAGGTCGTTCGGGCCGATCACCACGGTGTCGCGCTGGCCGTACGGGCGCAGGATCAGGTCGCGCAGGTCGCCGTGCTGCGGGCGCTGCAGGAAGCCGTTGTCCAGCATCCAGTAGTCGTTGTACATCTTCGACAGGTACTTGTTGCCGGTATCGCAGACCAGCACCAGCACCCTCTTCGGCGTGGTCTGCTCCTTGCAGTACTTCAGCGCCGCCGCCAGCAGGGTGCCGGTGGACGAACCGCCCAGGATGCCTTCCTTGCCCAGCAGCTCGCGCGCGGTGTGGAAGCTCTCGGCATCGCTGATCGCATAAGCCTTCTTGACGCGGCTGAAGTCGGAGATCGAGGGCAGGAAGTCCTCGCCGATGCCTTCCACCAGCCAGCTGCCCGACTTGTCGTTGAGCACGCCGTCGTTGATGTATTCGGCCAGGATCGAGCCGACCGGATCGGCCAGCACCAGCTCGGTCTTCGGCGACAGCCTGGCGAACGCGCGCGACAGGCCGGTCATGGTGCCGGAGCTGCCGCAGCCGAACACGATGGCGTCGAGGTCACCGCCCATCTGCTCGAGGATTTCCGGGCCGGTGCCGAACTCATGCGCGGCCGGGTTGTCCGGGTTGCCGAACTGGTTGATGAAGTAGGCGCCCGGGGTCTGCTCGGCGATGGTCTTGGCCAGGTCCTGGTAGTACTCGGGATGGCCCTTGGCGACGTCTGAACGGGTCAGGCGCACTTCAGCGCCCATCGCCTTCAGGTTGAAGATCTTCTCGCGGCTCATCTTGTCGGGAACGACGAGGATCAGCTTGTAGCCCTTCTGCTGTGCCACCAGCGCCAGGCCCAGGCCGGTGTTGCCGGCGGTACCTTCAACCAGGGTCGCGCCCGGCTTCAGGTCACCCCGCTGCTCCGCCGCCTCGATCATCGACAGGCCGATGCGATCCTTGATCGATCCGCCCGGGTTGGCGCTCTCCAGCTTCAGGTAGAGCTCGCAGACGCCGGTGTCCAGGCGCTGGGCCTTGACGATCGGGGTCTGGCCGATGAGTTCGAGGACGGAAGAATGGATGGGCATTCGGAGGACTTTCGATTCGCGCCACGCAGGGCCGGACCGATGATTATCCGACGGATGGCGCTGAATGTCAGGTCGGCGCGGAGATGCCGCCCGCCGGCCCCGTAAAGGGATGCGGGCGGCCCCGGATCGACGAGGAGACCGGTACCGCCCGCATCGGTGAGTGGTGCCTGGAGACCAAGGCACCACCGCCTGTGGTGCCTTGGCGCGGCCGCCTCATCGGCGGTGCCGCGATGCCGGGGCAGAAGCGCCCGGCGGGGCCATCGATGGCCGGGTCACGCCGTTCCGGGCGCGACGGGGTGCGTCAAAGCGTGGGGGACGTCGTTGGGAGCGGTGTTTCGTACATTCGCAGAAGGCGTTGCTTGGCCAGCAGCTTCTCACGCTTCATGCGACCCAGGGTGACATCATCGATCGGGAGTACACCCAACTCCGCGTCCATGCACTTCTTGTTCAACTTGCGGTGCTGGTCATGGAGTGCCCTGAACTCCGGATCACGCGCGCGACGGGCGTCGATCTCGCTCTGGGGCTGATCTTCAAACATGATGGACCTCCTTCGACAGATACACGAACGCCCCGGCCACAAGGCACGGGGCGTTGTTCATGGAGGAGCGCCGGCCGATGGCCACCTGGACGCCTGCAACGACCTGCGGCACTGGCCTGCGCACGTCGATCTGCTGCGGTTCGCGCCCTGCTTGCATCGGCCCGGCCCTCCCATCGTCCGGTCCGCGGCATTGCGTCCCGGACGATTGACCCTACGCCTGCTCAAGGCGGGGTACAAGACCCCTGCGTCAAAAAGACCGAACCCCGCCGGGCGGGGTTCAGGCTGAATGCTCATTGCAACGAAAAACAAACAATATCAATGCATTACGGGGCGATGATGACCTCGGCCGAACGGGCCCGGGTGGAGGCTGCCTTCTTGCCGCTGACCTGGATCCGGTTGCTGGCGACACCAGCCGCGACCAGGGCGTCGCGCAGCGCTTCGGCCCGCTTCTGACCCACGCCGTTGGCATTGTCGTAGGCCTCGATGCGCAGGCGGCCCTTCTTGCCGATGTTCAGGTACTCGGCCAGCGCCTTGGCCTGGTTGCGGGCCCCACCGGACAGGCTGGAGGCACCTGCAGCGAACGCGTCGCCATTGAAGGTGAAGACTTCGCCTCGCCCATCGAACTTCGAACCCGGCAGTTTCTGCCCGGAGACCAGCTCGGCCTCCTCACGGGCCAGCTTGGCGGCGTTCTGCTGGGCAGCGCTGAGCCGCTGCTGCTGCTTGCCGGCCACGCTGGTCAGGGCGTTTTCGGCGTCCTGGCGGGCCAGGGTTTCGGCCTCGGCGGCCTGGCGCAGGCGTTCGGCCTCCTCGGCCTGCATCTGCGCCTGCATGCGCAGCTGCTCGGCTTCCTGACGGGCGCGGGCAGCGTCGCGGCGGCTGGCCTCGATCAGCAGGTCGCTGCGGGTGCGCTCCAGGCGGTCGACCTCGCGCGCGGCCATCGCGGTGCGCACGGCCGTCTCGGCAATCTCCACCCGGCGCTCGGCCAGGTAGGTGGCCAGCTCCTGGTCACGGCGCTTGGCCTTGTCCAGGGTCGCGATGGCCTGCTGGGCCTGCATGCGCTCGAAGGCGCCCAGCTCAGCGGTATCCGGGTTGGCCTGGATGGCCATCAGGCGCTGGCTCAGCTGCGCCACCATCGGGTTGTCGGCGGCCACGGCCAGGGTCGGCAGCGCCAGCAGCGCGGCCAGGGTTGCGGCGGTCATCGGCTTCACCGGCGGTCCTCCCCGGTCGACAGCTGGCGTTGCAGCTGGTTGACCTCGTTGCGGCGCAGCTGCAGCTGCGCGGTGACGGTGGCTTCCTCGCTGCGGACGCGTGCCAGGTCGGCATCGGCGGCGGCGCGCAGGGCCATCGCCGGGGCGTTCTTCCGTTCGCGGCGGTCGCCGGCGGCGCGCTGGGCCTGCTCCAGCCCCTGCCGGGCCAGACCGATCAGGTCCGGGGCGTACTGGTCGGCGTCGGCCTGGGTGGCCTTGTCGACCGCCTGCCGGGCCTGCGCCAGTTCCAGGGCGGCGTCCTGCGCCCAGGCGGGGGCAGACAGTGCGAATGCAAACGCCATCACATACAGGCCATGGCGCATTCGTGCGAAGCTAAGTCGTTTCATTGGGGAGGCCGTACCGGTTGTCGGTTCACGGCCATTGTCGTCAAGCCGACACCGTGCTGGCAACGGGCGTCGGCCGTTTCGTTGGGGAAAATTCGCAATGGATATCGGCTACTTCCTGAAGCTGATGACCGAAAAGAACGCTTCGGACATGTTTCTGACCACCGGGGCACCGGTCTACATCAAGATCGAGGGGAAGCTCTATCCGCTGGGCAACACCGGCCTGCCGCCGGGCATGGTCAAGAAAATCGCCTACTCGCTGATGGACGAAGGCCAGGTGCCGCAGTTCGAGCGCGAGCTGGAGCTCAACATGGCCATCGCCCTGCCCGATGCCGGGCGCTTCCGCGTCAACGTGTTCAAGCAGCGGGGCGAGGTCGGCATGGTCATCCGCGCCATCCGCAGCCGTATCCCGAGCATCGAGGAGCTGAACCTGCCGCAGGTGCTGAAGGACGTCATCATGACCCCGCGCGGGCTGGTGCTGGTGGTGGGGTCCACCGGTTCCGGCAAGTCCACCTCGCTGGCGTCGATGATCGACCACCGCAACAGCACCACCACCGGTCACATCCTCACCATCGAGGATCCGATCGAGTACCTGCACAAGCACAAGATGTCGATCGTCAACCAGCGCGAGGTCGGCCTGGACACCCACGCCTTCCACAACGCGCTGAAGAACGCGATGCGTGAAGCGCCGGACGTGATCCTGATCGGCGAAATCCTGGATGCGGAAACGATGGAGGCGGCGATCGCCTTCGCCGAGACCGGGCACCTGTGCCTGGCCACCCTGCACTCCAACAACGCCGACCAGACCATCGAGCGCATCCTCAACTTCTTCCCGGAAAGCGCGCACAAGAACGTGCTGATGAACCTGGCGCTGAACCTGCGTGCGGTGATCAGCCAGCGCCTGGTGAAGAACAAGGAGGGCCGTCGCCTGCCGGCCACCGAGGTGCTGATCAACACGCCGATGATCCGCGACCTGTTGCGTCGCGGCCAGGTGCACGAGATCAAGGCGGCGATGGAAGGCTCGCTGGAAGAAGGCATGGAGAGCTTCGACCAGTGCCTGTTCCGGCTGGCCAAAGCGGGAGTCATCGAGCAGGAGGAAGCGCTGCGCGCGGCCGACTCGCGCGATGGCCTGGCCCTGAAGTTCCGTTTGTCCGAAGGCAGCAGCGGCGAGCACGACCCGTACGCCGATTTCTCGGCTGGCGCACCCAGCATCACCCACGGCTTCTGACCCCACGGAAAAGGGGACGGAGGGGATTAAGTCGTTTGTGCATTTGCGACTTAATCCCCTCCGTCCCCTTTTTTCTGAAGCGTTCATGGGCGGTCTCATCCAATGAGACCCCTCATCCGTAGGTTTCCTCAATGGAAACCATCCGCAAGCTGGCCATTCTGGCCGACGCCGCCAAATACGACGCGTCCTGCGCCTCCAGCGGCTCGGGCAAACGCGATTCGCGCGCCAGTGGCGGTATCGGCAGTACCGAGGGCATGGGCATCTGCCACAGCTACACGCCCGACGGCCGCTGCGTTTCATTGCTGAAGATCCTGCTGACCAACTTCTGCATTTACGACTGCGCCTATTGCGTGAACCGGGTCTCCAGCAACGTGGCCCGCGCGCGTTTCAGCGTGGACGAGGTGGTCACGCTCACCCTGGACTTCTACAAGCGCAACTACATCGAGGGCCTGTTCCTGTCCAGCGGCATCATCCGCAATGCGGACTACACCATGGAGCAGATGGTGGAAGTGGCCCGGCAGCTGCGCGAAGAACACCGCTACGCCGGCTACATCCACCTCAAGACCATTCCCGAGGCCTCGCCGGAACTGCTGGCCAGTGCCGGGCGCTATGCGGACCGCCTGTCCATCAACGTGGAACTGCCGACCGAAGCCGGCCTGAGCGCCTTGGCACCGGAGAAGACGGTGCATTCGATCCGTGGCGCGATGGGCGAACTGCGCTGGCGCATCGAGGAAGCCAGGGAAGCTCGCAAGGCCCCCGCAGTGGTGGCGCCGACGGCCAGTCGCAGTGTTCGCCCGCGCCCTCCCCGTTTCGCACCGGCCGGGCAGAGCACCCAGATGATCGTCGGCGCGGACGGGGCAAACGACCAGCAGATCCTGGCCAGCGCCGACAGTCTGTACGGCAACTACCGCATGCGCCGGGTCTACTACTCCGCATTCAGCCCGATTCCGGACGCCAGCCGGCAGCTGCCACTGCAGCCGCCACCGCTGCAGCGCGAACATCGCCTTTACCAGGCAGACTGGCTGCTGCGCTTCTACGGTTACGGTGTGAAGGAGATTACCGACACCACCCAGGACGGCATGCTCGACCTGGATATCGACCCCAAGATGGCCTGGGCGATCCGCCATCCCGAGCGCTTTCCGGTCGATCTGAACCGGGCACCGAAGGAAATGCTGCTGCGCGTGCCCGGCCTTGGCGTGCGCAACGTCAAGCGCGTGCTGATGGCACGCCGCCACGGGCGGCTGCGCGTGGCCGACATCGCGCGCCTGAAGGCACCGATGAGCAAGCTGCTGCCGTTCGTGCTGCTGGCCGACCATCACCCGCGCAAAGCACTGGATGATCCGGCGGCGCTGCGCGCGCAGCTGGCCCCGCCGCCGCGCCAGGGTTCGCTTTTCGATGCCCCGTCTGCGTCCTGACGCGCAGCGTTGGTCGCTGCGGGTGGATCCGCCGTGGTCGCTGCAGGCCTGGCGCGATGCTGCGCGCGAAGCGTTGCTGCGCGGCGTTGCCCCGCCGCAGCTGGACTGGCTGGAAGGGAGTGACACGTCGCTGCTGGATGCGCCGGCCGTGCAGCAGGCGCCGATGCTTGCCGATGCCGGTGCACCCAACGTTCCACGTGACTTCCTGGAGCTGGCGGCCACCTGCCTGTGCCATCGCGATCCCCAGCGCCTGGCCGTGCTGTATCGCCTGCTGTGGCGCATCGCCCATGGCGAGCGATCAGTGCTGGGCAACCCCGCCGACGCCGATGTCCTGCGCGCGACAGCCCTCGCCCAGGCCGTCCGCCGTGACACGCACAAGATGAAGGCATTCGTGCGCTTCCGCGAGGTACCTGGCCAGCCCGATGCGTTCATCGCCTGGTTCGAGCCGCAACACCACATCGTCGACCGGGTCGCGCCGTTCTTCGCGCGCCGCTTCACCGGCATGCGCTGGGCGATCCTGACCCCTTCGCGCAGCGTCGCCTGGGATGGGCAGGCGCTTGCCTTCGGCCCCGGTGCACGGCGCGAAGATGCCCCGGCCGAGGATGCACGGGAGTCGCTGTGGCAGACCTACTACGCCAGCATCTTCAATCCGGCGCGACTCAACACACGGATGATGATGCAGGAGATGCCGGCCAAGTACTGGCGCCACCTGCCTGAAGCACAGTTGCTGCCACGCCTGGTGCGCGACGCGGCCGACCGCGTGCAGGAAATGCATGACCGGCCGGCACAGGCACCGCAACGCAGGATTCCCCCGCGTGCGAACGCTGCGGCGCCGGCAGCCGATGCCAGCAGCCTGGACAATCTGCGCGGACAGGCCATTGCCTGCCGCCAGTGCCCGCTATGGGAGCAGGCCACGCAGACCGTGTTCGGGCAGGGGCCTGCCGATGCGCGGGTGATGGTGATCGGCGAGCAGCCCGGTGATACCGAGGATCTGCGCGGGCAGCCGTTCGCAGGACCTGCCGGCCAGGTGCTGGACCGCGCACTGGCGGAACTGGGAATCGATCGCGTCCAGCTGTACCTCACCAACGCGGTGAAGCACTTCCACCATGAGCGGCGCGGCAAGGTGCGGCTGCACAAGCGGCCGGAAAGCCGCCACATCCAGGCCTGCCGCCCCTGGCTGATGGGTGAGATCGCACGCGTGCGGCCCCAGGTGATCGTATGCCTCGGCGCGACAGCCGCAGCCTCGGTATTCGGTCGTGGTTTCGACCTCGCACGCGACCGCGGACGCTGGCACACCCTCGAGGACGGCACGCGCGGCTACGCCACGGTGCACCCGGCATGGGTGTTGCGGCAGACCGACGATGCGCGCCGCGAGGAAGCCTACCGGGTGTTCCGCGATGACCTGGCCCGTTTGCGGCAGAAAGGGGACGGAGGGGATTAAGTCGTAAGTGCATATACGACTTAATCCCCTCCGTCCCCTTTTTTTCAGGCGGCGTCGGGCTGGTTTTCCGGGCGTGCGCGGTCGAAGGCATCCACTGCCTGGCAGGCCGCTTCGATGCGGCGCAGGGTCGGGTACGGTGCCAGGTCCAGGCCGAAGCGGTGGGCGTTGTACAGCTGCGGCAGCAGGCAGATATCGGCCAGGCCGGGACGGTCACCATGGCAGAAGGCGCCGGTGTCACGACTGTTGACCAGCAGGGCTTCCATCGCCGCGAAGCCCTCGGCGATCCAGTGCAGGGTCCACTGCGTGCGCGCATCGGCCGGCACCTGCAGATCGCGCTCCAGGTACTGCATCACCCGCAGGTTGTTGATCGGGTGGATGTCGCAGGCCACCAGCTGGGCCAGCGCCCGCACCCGCGCGCGGCCGGCGGCGTCGGCCGGCAGCAGCGGTACCTGCGGAAAGCGCTCGTCCAGGTATTCGAGGATCGCCAGCGACTGGGTCAGCACATGCCCCTCATGCAGCAGGGTCGGCACCTGCTGCTGCGGGTTGAGCGCCCGATAGGCATCCCGGTGCTGCTCGCCACCGTCGCGCACCAGATGCACCGGCCGGGCCTCCCAGGCCAGGCCCTTCAGCTCCAGACCGATGCGCACGCGGTAGGCGGCGCTGGATCGCCAGTAGGTGTACAGCACGATGCCGTCGTCGACCGGGATCTCCATGGCCGCCTCCATGCTCAGGGCCTGGCCGCCTGTTCGATGCGCTGCTCGATCGCACCGAAGATGCTGTTACCGGCGGCATCGAGCATCTCGATGCGGACCACGTCGCCGAACGACATAAACGGCGTGCTCGGCTTGCCATCGCGCAGGGTTTCGACCACGCGCTGCTCGGCGAAGCACGACGCACCCTTGCTGGTGTCTTCATTGGCGATGGTGCCCGAGCCGACGATGGTGCCGGCGACCAGCGGACGGGTCTTGGCCGCATGCGAAACCAGCTGGGCGAAATTGAACTGCATGTCCACGCCCGCTTCCGGCGCACCGAACCACTGGCCGTTGATGTGGGTCAGCAGCGGCAGGTGCACCTTGCTGTCCTGCCACGCGGCACCCAGCTCGTCAGGGGTGACGAACACCGGCGACAGCGCCGAGCGCGGCTTGGACTGCAGGAAGCCGAAACCCTTGGCCAGCTCGCCCGGGATCAGGTTGCGCAGCGAGACATCGTTGACCAGGCCGACCAACTGGATATGACCGGCTGCCTGTTCCGGGGTCACCGCCATCGGCACGTCGTCGGTGATCACCACGATCTCCGCTTCCAGGTCGATGCCGTAGTCCTCGCTGACCACCTTGACCGCATCGCGCGGGCCGTAGAAGCCGGCGCTGGTGGCCTGGTACATCAGTGGATCGGTGTAGAAGCTCTCCGGCACCTCGGCGCCACGGGCACGGCGCACGCGCTCGACGTGCGGCAGGTAGGCGCTGCCATCGACGAACTCATAGGCGCGCGGCATCGGCGCGGCCAGTGCCTGCGGGTCGAGGTCGAACACGCCATCGGCATCGCCGGCATTGAGCGATTCGTACAGGGCGTTCAGGCGCGGTGCCATGTGGCTCCAGTCCTCCAGGGCCTGCTGCAGGGTGGCGGCAATGCCGGTGGCGCGCACGCCGTGGCGCAGGTCACGCGAGACGACGATCAGGGTGCCGTCGCGGCCGCCTTCCTTCAAAGAACCAAGCTTCATGGGTGGGTGTCCGGAGTCGTGGGCAAACAAGTTTCAAGTGTAATCAAATCTGCGGCGACGCCAAGCTGCAGCGCGGCATCGGCCCACCCTACCGTAGTGGGGGGTTCGGCAGGGCTTGCAGCCCTGCACCTGCTCAATGCAACAGCAACGGCAACGTCAAAAGCGGCTCTGGCTTTCTGCTGGTTGGGCGGGGCGGTGTGGGCCGGCAGGACACGCCGTAAACCCGTCCATGGGGGCTCGATGGCGCCATCCATGGCGCCAACGGTCCTGCCCACCCACACCGCCCTACCCCCGACAGATCCCCGCGGCGGCTGTTGGTGGGTGCCGACCGTTGGTCGGCACATCTGTCAGATATCGAATGAAATTCCGGGGCCAGATCCGTTTTCCTCCGGAAAACGGATCTGGCCCCAAGAGCATTTCCGACAGACCGCAGCAAACTGTCGAAGGCGGGGTGGGTCCGGTTGAGGGGGTGTGAGCGGCATGGATGCCGCGACCAAGCCCCCATGGATGGGTTTACGGCGCCCCCCTCAACCGGACCCACCCCGCCAACCCTCAGGAAGCCAGCTTTTGACGTTGACGTGGCTCTGGCCTCCGCGGGTGCAGGGCTGCAAGCCCTGCAGACACCCCCTACCTGAACAGGCCTTTTTGCGCGAAGTCTCGAACATCGTTTAGACTTGCAGGGTCTGCAGCGGCCGTCCGTTTCCCTCCGGGATCGCCGGCGACCAGGGTCCGCCCTCTTCGCCCGCCCCCACTCCGACGCCGTTCGTCACGCATTCCAGCCTGCGCTTCGTGCCGGCTGCACCCAATTCTCGCAGCGCGGTTCACGGGAACGCTCCGAGTCAGCCGATCAGTTTGATCTGCCCCCGTCTGTCCGCTCGGACAGGCGTTTCTTGTACTTGGAGCAAACTCAATGTCTTTTGAATCGCTGGGCCTGGCGCCCTTCCTGCTGCGCGCGCTCGCCGAGCAGGGCTACGAAAACCCGACCCCGATCCAGCAGCAGGCGATCCCGCTGGCGCTGGCCGGTCGCGACCTGCTGGCCGGCGCACAGACCGGCACCGGCAAGACCGCCGCGTTCGGCCTGCCGCTGCTGCAGCACCTGGGCACCGCCTCGCAGGAGGTACGTGCCGGCCCGCGCAAGCCGCGCGCGCTGATCCTGGCCCCGACCCGCGAGCTGGCCACCCAGGTGCATGACAGCCTGCGTGGCTACAGCAAGTACCTGCGCATCCCCAGCGCCTGCATCTACGGCGGCGTCGGCATGGGCAACCAGCTGGACATCCTGCGCCGTGGCGTGGACCTGCTGGTGGCCTGCCCGGGCCGCCTGATCGACCACCTTGAGCGTCGCAGCGTCGACCTGTCCGGCATTGAAGTGCTGATCCTGGACGAAGCCGACCGCATGCTCGACATGGGCTTCCTGCCGTCGATCAAGCGCATCCTGGCCAAGCTGCCGAAGCAGAACCGCCAGACCCTGCTGTTCTCGGCCACCTTCGAGGACAACATCCGCCAGTTGGCGCTGGAGTTCATGCGCAACCCGGAACAGATCCAGGTGACGCCGAAGAACACCGTGGCCGAAACCATCACCCACCGCGTGCATCCGGTCGACGCCGGCCGCAAGCGCGACCTGCTGCTGCACCTGCTGGCGCAGGACAGCCGCGAGCAGACCCTGGTGTTCGCCCGCACCAAGCATGGCAGCGACAAGCTGGCCACCTTCCTGGAAAAGTCGGGCATCAAGACCGCGGCGATCCACGGCAACAAGAGCCAGGGCCAGCGCCTGCGTGCGCTGGGTGACTTCAAGGCCGGCCGCGTGACCGTGCTGGTGGCCACCGACATCGCCGCGCGCGGCATCGACATCAACGAGCTGCCGAAGGTGATCAACTTCGACCTGCCGATGGTGGCCGAGGACTACGTGCACCGCATCGGCCGCACCGGCCGCAACGGCGCGACCGGCCAGGCGATTTCGCTGGTGGCGCAGGATGAAGTGAAGCTGCTGCGCGCGATCGTGCGCCTGCTGGGCCGCGACATGGACATCCGCGATGTGCCGGGCTTCGAGCTGCAGACGCCGATCCGCTGGGGCAACAGTGCGCCGGGCAAGGCGGAGCACGATACCGGTGAGCGCGCGCCGCGCAAGAGCCACGCACGCCGTCCGCACGGCGATGCGCCGCGCCATGCGCATGCCGGCCCGAAGAAGGCCGGTGGTGGCCGTCGCGAGGGCGGCGGCAACGGCCAGCAGCGTGCGGGCGCGGGTCAGGGCCAGCGCCGTGGCGGTGGCGGCAATGGTGGCGGCCGTGGTCGCGGCCAGGGTGGCAACGGCGGCGGTCGCGCCGGCTGATCCCAGCTGACAGGGAGGGTGCTTCCCGCTGCGCGGGGGCTTCTTACCGAGGGACGGCGCTGACGCGCCGTCCTTTTTTGTTGCTGGCTACCGGGTGACAAAGCACGCGGTGGCAGTACCGAGGGCGGATGGACATGGGGGCAGCGCAGAACACGCTGTAAATACGTCCATGTAAGCTCGATGGCGCCATCCATGGCGCCAACGGTTCTGCGCTGCCCCCATGCCCATCCGCTTCAAGCATTGCCTGCGCCTTCTTGTCCCGCCGGGTAGCCGGGAGAAGAAAGATCAAATTCAAATTCAAATTCAAATTCAAATTCAAATTCAAAGGCAAAAGCCGAAGTCGCAATTCCTGGCTTTGCTTTTGCTTTTGCCCTCGCTCCCGCCTTGGGGTCTGACGCGTCCGCGCCCGCTGGAAACTGTCTTGGGGAGGCCGGGCGGGCTGCGCAGGACCGTTGGCGCCAAGGATGGCGCCATCGAGCCCCCAAGGACGGGTTTACGGCGTGTCCTGCGCAGCCCGCCCGCCCTCCCCCACACGCATCAATCAAGGCGCGCAAACCCTCAACCCCGCGCTTTACTCGGATTCACCAGATTCCCGAAGAAGATCGCGTTGATCAGCAGCCGGTCCGTGCCATGCCAGTACTTGCGATGCGCCGGATCATCGGCGAACAGCACCACGTTACCCTGCCCCTGCGCCGACACCAGCAGCCACGCGCTGCCCGCCACCCGCGTGCGGTTGCGCTCGGACAAGTAACCGTTCACCCGCGGCGGCGCGTCGATGCGTACCACCGTCGAGAACGGGTTCGCACTCGGCTGCAGCGTCACCGTGTTTTCCTTGTTGATCGCCAGTTGCCGGCGCGGCACGCCGAACGCCAACGGATGGCTGGTATCCACGTCGGCACTGAGGATGTTGCCGCTGACCCGCTCGATCGCGGCGATGTCGCGCTGGTCGCCGAACGCACGGCGGCTCTCGTCGGCAGTCTCTTCTTCCTTGCCGAGCTTCTCGCCGTCGGCCAGCTTCTGTTCGATCGCCCACTTCGAGGCGCTGCCGTAGGTCACCAGTGAACCTCCGGCCTGCACCCAGCGCTTCAGTGCGGCCACCGCCGTGGCATCGATGCCGGTGTAGGTGCCGCCGGACAGCACGATCGTGGTGTAGCGGTCCAGCGGCACCTTGCCCAGCTGCTGCGGGTCCAGCTTGCTGGCAGGCAGGTGCAGCTGCTGGTCGAGCAGGAACCACGCCGAACCGATCTCGGTGGCGGCCACGCCCTCGCCCATCACCAGCGCGACCGTGGGTTTGCGCAGCGCCTTGACGCCGTCACTGCCGAGGTCGATGCCTTCGCGGCTGCGGCCGCTGGGCAATGCGTGCACGTGCACACCCGCCTCGCGCGCGGCCGACGTCACTGCCTCAAGCAGCGCTGCGCCCTGCAGCGATTGCCCGGCCACCGGAATCACCAGGCTGCCGGCGGCGAAGCTGACCTCGCCCTGCGCGGTCGCGGTGGTGAACGGCTGGAACGCTGCACGTGCGCTCACGCCCTTGCCCTGCAGTGCGGCCAGCGCGCGCCCGGCGTTGTAGTCGCGCCAGTCGATCACGTAGGCGAATCCGGCCTGGCTGCCCAGCACCGCGCCCTGCGCCGCCGGCAGCGCGGTCACGCGTGCACCGCCTTCGATACGGCTGCGGCTACCGGCGAAGGCCACGCCGTAGGCCGGTGCGATTGCATAGCTGGTGCTGCCGTAGAACACATCACCCTTGATCGGCGGCGTCTCGGCAAAGATCGAATGCACCAGGCGGAACTGCGCCTGTTGGACCGGCACAACGTAGGCGCTGCCGGCATCGAAGCGCTGGCCATCGACAGTGACGGCACGATCCAGCGCGCGCACGTCGATGCGATGCAGCAGCAACAGTTCCAGCAGGCGGCGGGTCAGTGCCGGGTCATGCGCATCACCGAACACGAAGCTCTTCACCGGCTGCTGTGCGGCCTGCTTCAGCGCGCTCTGGAAGAACTGCTTCTGCAGGTCGAACAGGCCGCTGCGCTCGGTCACTGCGCCACGCACCGTGCCCAGCCCGGTGGCGACCTGGTTGCGGATGGTGAACGGGAACGTCAGCAGGCCATTCACCGATTCCTGCACGCGGCCGCGCGAGCTGGCCTGTTCGACGGTCACGCCGACGGCACCATGGAAGTCCGGGTAGGTCGAGCCGTATACCGGCGAGAAGTTGTCGAAGTTCTCGCCGGTGTAGTACAGCGAGCCCAGCGCATCCAGCGCCTGCGCGTGGTACCTGGCCAGGGTCTTGTTGAATTCGTACGACGCCGCGGGAATCAGCGGACTGTGCATGCTCTTCGGCGAGGGCTCGAAGTAGTAGGTGCTGTCCTTGCCCATTTCGTGGAAGTCGATCTGCACGTTCGGGTACCACTGGTGGAACACCTCCACCTTCGGCCGCGAGTCCTGCTGGGTCAGCGCCAGCCAGTCGCGGTTGAGATCGGTGAAGTAGTGGTTGGTGCGCCCTTGCGGGAACGGTTCGACGTGCTCCTTGTCGGCCGGGTCGGCCGAGGCCGGATCGGAGGCCCACGCGTTGTGCCAGTTGGCGGCACGATCGCGACCGTCCGGATTCTGCGCCGGGTCGAACAGCACCACCGCCTGCTGCAGCCACTGCTGGGTTTCGGCGCTGCGGTTGGCCACCAGGTAGTAAGCCGTCAGCATCGCCGCCTCGGCACTGGAGGTCTCGTTGCCATGCACGCTGTATCCCAGCCACACCACCACCGGGCTGTCGCCCGCCGCACTGCGCGGCTGCGCCGGATCGGCCAGCGTCGCGTGCTGCTGGCGGATCTGTTCCAACCGCGCGTGGTTGCCTGCGGCAGTGACAGTGGCGATCAACAGCGGGCGGCCCTCATAGCTGCGGCCGATCTCGCGCACGCTGATCCTGTCCGAGCGCCGGGCCAGTTCCTGGAAGTACGCCACCAGCTGGTCGTGCCGGGTGTAACGGCTGCCGATCGGATAGCCGAGGAACTGCTCCGGCGTGGGCACGGCGGTATCGAACGCCGCTGCATCGGCAGCCTGCGGAAAGAAGTAGGTGCTCTGTGCCTGTACCGGCTGCGGCTGGAACAGTGCGGTGGCGGCGGCAAGCAGAAACGGAAGAACGGCACGACGATGCAAGGACACAGTGACTCCCCTGGAACACAACGGCAGGCGGTCGCGCGACCGGTCCCTTGGGGAGACCGGTCGCAGCGGGTGGATCAGAAGCGGTAGTCGAAGCCCAGCGTGAAGTAGCGGCCGCGCAGGTCGTACTGGCTGAAGTCGTACGGCGCGCGGATGCCCGGGAACGAGGCATCGTACGGCGGCGTCTTGTCGGCCAGGTTCTGCACCTTGGCGTACACCGTCAGCTTGTCGATGCCGGTGTAGGCCAGGTACAGGTCGTACTGGCTGTAGCTGCCGACGCGCTGCTGCACGGCCTTGGCGGCGGTGCTGGCCTCCTGGCGGTAGCTGCTGGTGTAGTACCAGGTCACCGCGGCGTTGAAGTCGCCGTATTTCCAGTCCAGGGTAGTGGTGGCCTTGTCCTTGGGCAGGGTCGCGCCGAGGTTGCTGCCGGCGTAGTCGACCAGCGGGCCGCCGACTACGGTCGGGCGACGGTAGTCGCGCACGTGGGTGTAGGCGGAGGACACGGTGAAGTCGCCGAGCGCAGCGGTCGGGATGCGCTGGCGCAGCTCGACGTCGATGCCTGATGTCTTCAGCTCGCTCAGGTTCTGGTAGCGGTTGTAGACGGCCTGCAGCTTGCCGCGCTCGTCGCGCTGCACGGCGCCGGCCACGTTGTCGTTGACCAGGGTCTGGGTGTTGTTGGTGCCGACCAGGTTGTCCAGCTGGATGCGGTAGTAGTCCACGCTCAGGTTGGTGTTGGCCCATGGCGACAGCACCACGCCGAAGTTCACGCTCTTGGTGCGCTCGGGCTTCAGTGCGTTGTTGCCAACGGTGAAGAAGGTCGGATTCTGGCGCGAGCCCGGCACGTCCGGATCACGCGGGTCGGCCACGCTGCCGTAGGCGATGCTGGTGCTGTTGGAGTTCTCCGACAGCGACGGTGCACGGAAGCCCTTCGACGCCGAGGCTCGCACCAGCAGGAAATCGAGCGGCTGCCAGCGCAGGCCGATCTTCGGCGAGAACGCATCGCCGAAATCATCGTAGTGATCGGCACGCGCGGCGGCGGACAGTTCCAGGGTCGAGGCCAGCGGCACGTTCACTTCGGCGTAGGCGGCACTGACCTGGCGCTGGCCATGTACTTCGGCGATGGCCGGGCGCACCTGCAGGCCGGCATCGATCTGCCACGGGTTGTTGGAATCGAGCTTCTCGCGGCGCCACTCGGCACCGGCGGCGAAGCCGATCTCGCCAGCCCAGGTGTGGCCCAGGCTGCCGGAAATCTTGGCGTCGACGCCCTGCAGCTTGGACTCGGCCGGACGCAGCGTGGCGATGTTGATCGAATCACGTACCGGCTGCGGCGTGGCCGCCGGATTCAGCAGGTTGTAGCTGCCGGTGGCCAGCGCATCGGCCAGCGCCCAGCGATTGGCGAAGCCGCCGGACACGCTCTCACGCTCGCTGCTGCGTGCGCCGAATGCAGACACTTCCCAGTCCCAGTTCGCAGTGGTGCCACGCAGGCCGAACACGCCGCGATAGGCGGTGGAACGGTTGGTCTTGATCGTGCCGCCGAGGTCGAAGAAGGTGTATTCGATCGGGATCGCACGGCCGTACGGGTTGTACGGATTGTTGGCCGGCAGCAGCGACGACACCGGTTCGGCCAGGCCACTGTTGGCGTTCAATGCGAAGCGGCCGCTCTCCAGGGTGAAGAACGGGCTGCTGCCGAACCACGCGGCACTCTTGATCTGGCTGTACAGCACTTCGCCGAAGGCTTCGACGTTGTCGTTCAGGCGGAAGGTACCGTTGGCATAGGCCTGGTAGCGCTTGGTCGAGGGGATCAGCGTGGTGAACGGGGCCTGGTTGAAGCCGCAGGTGTCGCCGGCCAGGCCGTCGATCGGCGCGCTGGCGACGCGGGTGGTACCGACCGGGCAGTTGCCGTTGGCGTCGAGCATCGGCACCGACACGCCGTTGACCAGGTAGCGCGCGCCCTTGGCCGACCAGCCGTTCCAGCGGCCACCGGGCTTGTCGGTGTAGATGCCGCTCCTGGTCAGGTTGCGTTCGTCCTGGTCCAGACGTTCGCGGTTGTAACCCTGCAGGCTGAAGAGGATGTTGTAGCCATCGGTGTCGAGATCACCCAGGCCGCCGACGAACTTCAGGTTCTGCTCGTGCAGGCCGCCCTGGTCGGCACCGCCGAAGCTGCCGCCGATCTCGGCGCCTTCGAAGTTCTGCCGGGTGATGATGTTGACCACGCCGGCCACGGCGTCGGAACCGTACACCGCCGAGGCGCCGTCCTTGAGCACTTCGATGCGCTCGACCGCGACCAGCGGCAGCGCGTTGAGATCAACGAACGTATCGGACAGGCCACCGGCCGGGAAGCCGTAGTTGGCCAGGCGGCGGCCGTTGAGCAGCACCAGCGTGTTCTTCTGCGACAGGCCGCGCAGGCCGATGCCGGCCGAGCCGGAGGCCCAGCCGTTGTTGGTGGTTTCGTTGCTGGCGTTGCCGGTGTTGGCCGAGATCGAACGCAGCACATCTGCCACGGTAGCTTTGCCGGTCTGTTCCAGCTGCTGGCGGCCGATCACCTGCACCGGGTTGGAGGCCTCGGTATCGGTGCGCTTGATGTTGGAACCGGTGACACGCACGGCGGCCAGGGTGCTGGCTTCGCCACTGGCGTCGGCGGAGGTTTCGGCGGCGGCAGACAAAGGCGCGGCCAGAGCGACGGCCAGGGCCGCCACGAGCAGGGTGTGCTTGGGCATGACGATGTGGGGGAGGTGGAAAGGGCGACGTAGTTCCGCAGTAGTCCATGCCTGGCCGGGGTCCGGCCAATAACATCTCTTCATACGGATATAAGAGAAACTATCATCTCTTCATCCGGATGGAAAGAGTTACTTCACGAAAGCCCAACATCCGCTCAGGATGGCCGGCCACCTGCGGCGTACAATCGCGCCATGGAAATCTTCAAAGTCTTCATGCTCGAGGCGGCGCACCGCCTCCCCAACGTGCCGCCGGGGCACAAGTGCGCGCGCCTGCATGGCCACTCGTTCCGGGTGGAACTGAAGGTCGAGGGCGAGCCGGGGGCGCAGACCGGCTGGATCATGGACTTCGGCGACGTGAAGGCGGCCTTCCAGCCGATCTACGACCGCCTGGACCATCACTACCTCAATGACATCCCCGGCCTGGAGAACCCGACCAGCGAGAACCTGGCGGTGTGGATCTGGAACGAGCTCAAGCCCGGCCTGCCGGCGCTGAGCGAGATCACCGTGCACGAAACCTGCACGTCGGGGTGCCGTTACCGCGGCCCCACTGCCTGATCAACCCATTGATCTGAAAGGTGTTTCAAAGGCGCCTTGGGCGCCTTTGTTATTTTTGTTGCATTGCCGCATCAAGGGCGTATGCTGCAACGCATCAAGCCACTCCCTGACGCCCCCATGGCCGCCGCCTTCAGCGATCGCTTCAGTGATGCCACCCGCCAGCTCGCCGCCGCGGCAACGCGCGCGAACCGGTTGGCGTTGGAGAACGCGGAAAGCATGTTCGGCGTGCAGCTGAAGGTGATGGAGCGCAACCTGACTGCGACCGGCGGCTGGCTGGGTGAACTGGCCCGCGGCGAGGATGCGGCCGGGACGCTCTCCAAGGGCGCGCAGCTGTGGCAGGACAACCTGCAGCGGCTGGGCCAGGCCCAGCAGGACGTGGTCGGTCTCGGCCTGCAGGCCAGCAAGGCCTGGTCCGAACTGGTGCAGGGCTACAACGAATCAACGGCGGACGCGAACAACCACTGACGCGACGCAACACTCATTGCGTGGGTCCCTCCCCCCACGCAATCCGGACCCGGCAGATCCCTCCCTCTGCCGGGTCTTTTTTTGCTTGTCGTTTGGATACCGAAGCGCGTCTTCGTGCGACGTCTCTGCAGGCTGAAGGGCCCCGCCGGGGCGGGCAGGGGTCTGGGCAAATGTCCCCCGGCGCCGGCCGTTGGCCGTCACCTCCTCCTTTACTTTGCCCAGACCCCTGCCCGCCCCGACGAGGCTCGGCGTGCGGTGAGGAGAGCGCAGCACGCGCGGCCGCCTTTCAAGGAAGCGCCGACAAACTCCGAACGCAGGGCGGAGGCCCTTGCGTACGAAGTAAAGGAGGAGGTGACGGCCAACGGCCGGCGCCGGGGGACATTCGTACGCAAGGGTCTCCGCCCTGCGCCGCGCAGAATGCATCCGCCACACGCATGTCTTCGTCCTGATCCGCCGCGAACCGATGGGCCCTGCCCGCCCCGACGAGGCTCGGCTTCCGGCGAGGAGATCACAGCGCTCGCGGCCGCCTTTCAAGGAGGCGCCGGCGAACTCCGAACGCCGGGCGGAGGCCCTTGCGTGCGAAGTAAAGGGGGAGGTGACGGCCAACGGCCGGCGCCGGAGGACATTCGTACGCAAGGGCCTCCGCCCGGCGCCACGCAGAATGAACCCGCCGCACGCATGTCTTTGTCCCGATTCCCCGCGAACTGACGGGCCCCGCCGAGACAGGCAGGGGCCTGGGCAAATGTCCCCCGGCGCCGGCCGTTGGCCGCCCCTCCCCCTTTACTTTGCCCAACCCCCTGCCCGCCCCGACGAGGCTCGGCTTGCGGTGGGTAAGGCTGCGAACAATCTGCCTTCAATGAGGCGCCGACGAACTCCGAACGCAGGGCAGATTGAACCCGCCGCACGCGATGCAGGAACGGCTCAGCGCCCGCGACCACCGTGCCAGTGCTGGTACCACGCCTGGAACATCAACACGTTCCACAGGTGCGTGTGCCACTTGCGCTCGCCCCGCAGGAACGCCTCCCAGACACCACGCACGCGCGCCACATCGAAGCAGCCCTGATTGCGCAGCAGCTGCGGATCCAGCAGCGCCTCCGCCCAGTCGCGCAACGGACCGGCCAGCCAGCGGGCCATCGGCGGGCCGAAGCCGCGCTTGGGGCGATACACCAGCGGTTCCGGCAGGTAGCGCGCCAGCAGGTGCTTGAGGATCAGCTTGTGCTCGCCATCGTGGTACTTCAGGTGCTGCGGCAGCCGCCAGGCCAGGCGCACCACCTCCATGTCCAGCAGCGGCGCACGGGTTTCAACGCCCGCCGCCATGCCCGCACGATCAACCTTGGCCAGGATGCCCTCGGCCAGGTCCATGCGGAAATCCAGCAGCTGGATGCGCGCCTCGGCCGGCAGCGCCGTGTCCTGCTGCTGGAAGATCGTCACCGGTTCGCGCGCGCCCAGCACAACCTGCGCCGGCTGCCGCCAGCGGGTCACGCGCTGCAGGTAGTGGCCTTCCACATCATTGGCAGCCACCTCGGCCACCAGGGCGCGCCAACCACCGAGGCGGCCGCGCTCGACGTTCATGCGGTTGCCGCTGCGCCGCGCCAGGTCGCGTACCCAGTCCGGCAGGCCACCACACAGGCGCGCATTGCGCAGCGCGCGGCCATAGCTGGGATGCCCGAAGAACAGTTCATCGCCACCGTCACCGGTCAGTGCCACCGGCTTGCGCGCCCCCAGCAGTTCACTGGCCAGCAGCGTCGGCAGCTGCGAGGCGTCGGCGAAGGGCTCGCACCAGACCTGCGGCAGGCGCTGCAGCAGGTCCAGGCCCTGGCGCGCGTCCATGCGATGCAGGTGGTGCTGCACGCCCAGATGGCGCGCGACCTGCGACGCCCAGTCGCTCTCGTCATGCCCCGGATCGTCGAAGCCGACCGTCCACGCTTCGATCGGCAGGGTCGATTGTGCCTGCATCATCGCCGTCACCAGCGAGGAGTCGGTGCCGCCGGACAGGAACGCGCCGCACGCCAGGGGCGAGTGCATGCGTGAAGCGATGGCCTTCTGCAGTACCGCTTCAAGCTGGTCGGTGGCCTGTTCCAGGCTCGGCGCTGGCTGCAGCGGCTCCTGCAGTGCACTCTGCATCGCGTCGCGTGCGCACCAGTAACGCGCGCCCCCCTGCGCGGCCTGGCTGGAGCAACCCGCGGCATGGTCGCTGAGATCGATACGCAGCATCGCGCCCGCCACCAGTTTGTGGATGCCACGGTAGATGGTGTGCGGCGCCGGCACATAGTCGTGGCGCAGCAGCAGGCTCAGGGCATCCTGGTCGATGCTCGGCGCGAAGCCGGCGAAGGCCTGCAGCGCCTTCAACTCCGAGGCGAACAGGAACTGGCCCTGGTACCAGCCGTAATACAGCGGCCGCTCGCCCACCGGATCACGGGCCAGCCACAGCACGTGCGACTCCCGGTCCCAGACGCTGAAACCGAAGGCGCCTTCGATGCGCGACAGCGCCCGCTGCACGCCCCATTCGACGATCGCCTGCAGCAGCAGCCGCGCATCGCTGCAACTGCGGGGCAGATCGCGCAGCTGCGCCTGCAGGTCGCCGCGGTTGTACAGGCGGCCGTCCAGGCACAGCACGTAGCGACCGCAGTCCGAGCTCAGCGGCTGCAACGGTGTATCGGTCGGCGCCCGGCAATGGCCCAGCGCGAGGCCGGCCTCGGCGTCGGTCCAGTAGCCGATGCGGCCACGCCCACGCTGCTGCAGCGCGCGCAGCATCGGGGCCAGCTGCTGCAGCAGCTGCTCATCCTCGGCGGGCGGCAGCCAGGCCCCGACCACGCCGCTCATCGGAAGCCTCCGCACTGGCAGCGGCGGGACAGGTTCGGCAGGCAGGGGGCGGCGGGCGACATGGGGACGGCACGCGGAGCGGAGGAGACTCCATGCTCGGGGGGGGGGCGCGCGGCGTCAGTCGCTTTGCTGTCAGCGATCGTCACCAGCCGTATCACGAAGGTAACGTTTTGTAACAGCAACAGGCTATGCTGGCCGCCAAGTTGTTGCCGGGACTGAGACCCGGCCCGCGCGCCAGCAACCCCGGCTGAATGGCGCCCGCCCCCGGGACCCGGGTGGCCCGAAGGCTGGGATAGCATCGCCGCGCTCGTGCCGTGGCGGTACGTTTGCGCCCACGGAGGCCTTGGAAATGCTGGATATCGTACTGGTCGAAGACGATGCCCGCCTGGGAACGATGGTCAGCGACTACCTGCAACGGCATGGCTACCAGGTGGCCCACGAGCGCAGCGGCGAGCGCGCCGTGGCCCGGATCCTGGCGGAGAAGCCGGCCCTGGTGCTGCTCGATGTGGGCCTGCCCGACCAGGATGGTTTCGAAGTGTGTCGGCAGATCCGGCCCCACTATGACGGCATCATCTGCGTGCTGACCGCCCGTACCGACAACATCGACCAGGTGCTGGGCCTGGAACTGGGGGCCGACGATTACATCGGCAAACCCATCGAACCGCGGGTGCTGCTGGCCCGCCTGCGCGCCCACCTGCGCCGCCACCGCCGGGTCGAACCGCGTGACGGCAGCCTGCGCTTCGGCGAGCTGAGCATCGACCCGTCCACCCGCAACGTGCACCTGCAGGGCAGCCTGCTGGAGCTGACCACCGCCGAGTTCGACCTGCTGTTCCTGCTGGCCAGCAATGCCGGCCAGATCCTGGACCGCGACGCGCTGCTGCGCGGCCTGCGTGGCATCGCCTTCGATGGCCTGGACCGCTCAATCGATGCCCGCATCTCGCGCCTGCGCCGCAAGCTGGGCGACAACCCGGAGCAGCCGGAACGGATCAAGACCGTCCGTGGCCGCGGCTACCTGTTCAGCCGCTCGGCATGGGGATGAAACGCACACCGTCGGCGATGCGCGGCCACGCCTTCCATTTCCTGCGCTACGGCATCGGTTTCCTGGTCGCCCACCTGTTGTTGATCGTGCTGGGCCTGTGGGCCTGGGACGCCCTGCTGGAAGACCGCACCGAAGCCGGCCTGCAGGCCGAGATGCGCGGCACGCACGCGCTGCTGCAGCATCGCTTCGCCGAAACCCCGCGCGAGCAGTGGCCGGCACTGGCGCGCGAACTCGACGCCGATTTCGCCTACGCGCTGCGCATGGTGCCGCTGGCCGAGGCGGTGAAGGCGCTGCCGGCCAGCCAGCGCCCGCCGTTCAACAACGGCCGCGTACAGATCGATCTGGAGCACATGCGCAGCCTGCAGCGGATCGGCGACAGCGACTACGCCGTGATGCTGGGCCCGTTGGACGAGGCGCTGCCGGACGAAGGCTGGCAGGACAGCGAAGTATCCGGTGTGGCGATCCTGCTGCTGATCCTGATGGTGGCGGTGGCACTGCCGATGTACGTGATGGTGTACCGGCTGTGGCGCGACGTCTCGCAGTTGGCCCAGGCGGCCCGCCGCATGCGCGACGGCCAGCTGGACACGCGTGCGCCGCGCGCCGGCACCGCGCTGGTGCGGCCGCTGGCCAACGCCTTCAACCACATGGCCGAGCAGCTGCAGCAGCTGCTGGAAAGCCAGCGCGTGCTGGCCCAGGCGGTCGCGCACGAGGTGCGCACGCCGTTGGCACGGATGCGTTTCGGCCTGGCCGACCTGGAAGACACTGCGCTCGACGATGTGCAGCGCGATGCGCTGGGCGGGCTGCGCACCGACGTCGATCGGCTGCAGCACCTCACCGATGCCGGCGTCGAATACGCCGCACTGGGCCGCTGCCATCAGCTGACCCGCCAGCGCCTGCAGCTGGCGGCGCTGGTGCGCGGCGTGGTGGCCCAGTTCGCACCGTTGCCGATGCCGGTGCAGCAGGCGTTGTCGCCGGTGGGCCTGGTCAACGTCAACCGGCACATGCTGGAACTGGCGCTGCGCAACCTGCTCGGCAATGCGCTGCGTTACGCGCGTCGGCAGATCCGCATCGCCAGCACGGTCAATGACGGCTGGCTGTGCCTGCAGGTGGAGGACGACGGCCCCGGCATCGCACCGGAACTGCGCGGCCAGGTGCTGCAACCCTATGTGCGGCTGGACCCGGGCAGCCCCGGCTTCGGCCTCGGGCTGGCGCTGGTGCAGGTGGTGGCCGACAAGCATGGCGGCCAGGTCGAGGTGACCGATTCGGCGCTGGGCGGCGCCTGCATCCGCCTGCACCTGCCGCTGGAAACCGGCGGTGTCGTGGAGGCCGAGGCAGCCTGCTAGACCGCCGTTTCCGCGCGCGGCAAGGCAAACACGAACAGCGCGCCCCGTTCGCTGTCGCGCAGTTCGATGCGGCGGCCATGCAACTGCACGATGCGCTGCACGATCAACAGGCCCAATCCGCCGTTGTCGCCACGCCGCGCGCCGAGCGCGGCCGGTGCCTGGAACAGCTGGGTACGCAGCGCCGGGGCTACCCCGGGGCCATCATCGGCGACGCAGACCTCCACGCTGTCGGCGGTCGCGCGCAGGCGCACCTCGATCTGGCCACCCTCGGGTGCATGGCGCAGCGCGTTGTCGAGCAGGTTGGTCAGCACCCGCTCGACCAGGCCCAGGTCCGCACGGACCAGCGGCAGGCCGGGCGGAAACGCCGCGTGCAGCTGCTGGCCACGCGCCTGTGCCGCCAGTTCGAACTTCTGCAGCACGTCCTGCAGCAGCTCCGGCAGCGCAAACACTTCCCACTCCAGCCGCACTTCGCCGTGCTCCAGCCGCGCCAGTTCGAACAGCGCGCGCGCCAGCCGGCCGACCTTGGCGCTCTGTGCCAGCGCAATGCCGAGATAGCGGCGGCGCTCATCCGGTGACAGCGTGGCGTCCTTCAACGCCAGCGTTTCCAGGTAGCCGTGCAGCGACGACAACGGCGTGCGCAGGTCGTGCGAGATGTTGGCGACCAGTTCACGGCGCTGCAGATCCTGCTGGCGCAGCTGCTGCCACTGCTCGCCCAGCCGCTGCGCCATCTGCGCGTGCGCATGTTCCAGGATCACCAGTTCGTCGCGCTCACCAGCGCGCAGCGGCTCCGGCGGCGGCAGCGGCGTCGGCGCATCGATGTCAAAGGCCTGGATCCGCCGGGTCAGCCGCCGCAACGGACGCGTCACCCAGTAGAACGCGACCAGCCCGGCCAACAGGCCGAGGCTGCCGACCAGCACCACCGACCACAGCGTGGTGTTCCACTGGCTGCCGGCGGCAAGATCGTCGGCGAGCATCTGCCGATGCTCGCCGACCAGCACCACGTACACATAGCCGGCCGGCCGGCCCTGCACGATCAATGGTGCAGCGCTGAACACCTTGCGGCCATCGGCGCTGCGCGGGTCATCGCCGAGGATCGGCAACGGTGCACCGGCCAGCAGGCGACGCAACGGCGCCACATCCACCCGGTTGCGCACCAGATGTCCACTGGGTGCATCGTGACCGAGGATGCGGCCCTGGTCGTCCAGCAGGTAGACCTCGACGCTGGGGTTGACCGCCATCAGCTGGCCGAACAGCGCGCGCACCGCGGCATCGCGCATGCCGCTGGTGTCCATCAGCTCGCTGCGCTGGGCGATATGTTCGGCCAGGCCCAGCGACAGCCGCTGCACGACTTCCTGCTCGTGGCGGGTGTTGGCACGCATCTGCAGTGCCAGCAGCGCCATGCAGCACATCAGCATCAGCGCGGCGGTCACCACCGCCAGCTTCTGCCACAGGTTCGGCTTGATCATGCCGCCGCCCCGGCCGGGTCGACCAGCTTGTAGCCGCGGCCCCACACCGTCAGCAACCGCCGTGGGTTGGCCGGGTCGGGTTCGATCTTGCTGCGCAGGCGGTTGATGTGGGTGTTGACCGTGTGCTCATAGCCATCGTGCTGGTAGCCCCAGACCTGGTTGAGCAGTTCCATGCGCGCGAACACCTGGTCCGGATGACGGGCGAAGAACAGCAGCAGGTCGAACTCGCGCGGGGTCAGTTCCAGCGTGTTGCCATCCACCGAAGCGGTGCGCGCGACCGGATCGAGCTGCAGCCCACCCAGCTCGATCGCGCCGGCATCGATGCGCGCGCTCTGCGCCATCGCCTCGGCGCGGCGCAGCAGCGCACGTACCCGTGCCACCAGTTCCGGCATCGAAAAGGGTTTTGCCAGGTAATCGTCCGCGCCCAGTTCCAGGCCGACGATGCGCTGCGTTTCACTGCCGCGCGCGCTGATGATGATGATCGGGACATACCGCGCCATCGCGCGTGCGCGCTGGCACACCTGCAGCCCGTCCACGCCGGGCAGCATCACGTCCAGCACCAGCGCATCCCACGGGCCGTCCTGCTCGAGCAGGCGCAGGCCGGCATCGCCGCTGGCGGCATGGGCGACGTCGTAGCCCTCATCACCCAGGTGCATGCGCAGCAGGTCGGCGATGTGGGCATCGTCTTCAACGATCAGCACGCGTTTGGTCGACATCGGCAGCTCAGGGCCAGTGGGGAGGCTGGCTGCATTGTGGCGCGGGACGGCCGCCGATACCTCACGAAAAATTGAATCCTGCGTGAGGATTCGTTGACCCGGGCGGGCGCAGCATGGCCCCGTCGCCCCTTCCCGGAGTCCGCCATGTCCCTCTCCCGCCGCCATCTGCTGGGCCTGGGCGGTGTCGCCACCGCCGCCGGCCTGTTCGGCCTGGGGGCCTGCAGCCGCGCCGCCCCGGCCGCCGCCGAAGCGCGCCCGTCGCGACAGTTCGAGGTCATGCACAGCGATGCCGAGTGGCGCCAGCGACTGACGCCGGCGCAGTACGCGGTGCTGCGCCAGCAGGCCACCGAGCGCCCCTGGAGCAGCCCGCTCAACAAGGAACACCGGCAGGGCACCTTCGCCTGCGCCGGGTGCGCACTGCCGCTGTTCTCCTCGTCCACCAAGTTCGAGAGCGGTACCGGCTGGCCCAGCTTCTGGGCGCCGCTGCACAACGCCATCGGCGAAGACCGCGACGTCACCTTCGGGATGCTGCGGGTGGAGGTGCATTGCCGCCGCTGCGGCGGCCATCTCGGCCATGTGTTCAACGATGGGCCACGCCCCACCGGGCTGCGCTACTGCATGAACGGTGCGGCGATGGTGTTCGCTCCCGGCGCCACGGATGGCACTGCCGACGGCTGGCGGGTGCCGGTCGGTTCTTCCCCTGCTTCCGGAGCCTGATGATGCTGCTGTTGCTGCTTGCCTATCTGGGGGGCGCGCTGACCCTGCTCAGCCCCTGCATCCTGCCGGTGCTGCCGTTCGTGTTCGCGCGTGCCGATCGCCCGTTCCTGCGCAGCACGCTGCCGCTGCTGCTGGGCATGGCGCTCACCTTCACCGTGGTCGCCAGCCTGGCCGCGGTGGGCAGCCAATGGGTGGCACAGGCCAACCAGGTCGGACGCTGGGTCGCCCTGCTGCTGATGGCGTTGTTCGCGGTCGCCCTGCTCTGGCCACGACTGGCCGACCACCTGCTGGCGCCGTTCCAGCGCATGGGTGCCCGCCTGAGTGCGCGCGCCGATGCGGCGGATGCCGCGGGGCACGGCGGCGCGTGGACCTCGCTGCTGATCGGCATCGCCACTGGCCTGCTGTGGGCACCGTGTGCCGGGCCGATCCTCGGTCTGGTGCTGACCGGCGCCGCCCTGCATGGCGCCAGCGTCGGTACCACTGCGCTGCTGCTGGCCTACGCACTGGGTGCGATCACCGCATTGGCGCTGGCGGTGTGGATCGGCGGCCGGGTGTTCCGCGCGATGCAGGCGCGGCTCGGCCTCGGCGATGTACTTCGCAAGGTGCTGGGTGTGGCCGCGCTGCTGGCCGTCGTGGCGATCGGCCTCGGCTGGGATACCGGCCTGCTGACCCGCTTGTCCACGGTCAGCACCGCCCGTATCGAGCAACGCCTGCTGGATGCAGTGCCCGGCGCGCAGCCGGCGGCACCGCCGATGATGATGGCCGGCGCCAATGCCGGTGCCGATGCAGCGCTGCCGGTGGAGGGCACGCTGCCCGCGCTGGACGGTGCCACTGGCTGGCTCAACAGCCCGCCGCTGAGTGCACAGCAGCTGCGCGGCAAGGTGGTTCTGGTCGATTTCTGGACCTATTCCTGCATCAACTGCCTGCGCGCGATGCCGTTCGTGCACGAATGGGAGCGACGCTACCGCGACCACGGCCTGGTGGTGGTCGGCGTGCACACGCCGGAGTTCGCCTTCGAGCGTGACCCACGCAACGTGATGAAAGCGGTGCAGCAGCTGAAGGTCGAGTACCCGGTGGCGCTCGACAACCAGTACACGATCTGGCGCGCCTTCAACAACCGCTACTGGCCCGCGCAGTACTTCGTCGACGCGCAGGGCAACATCCGCGGCCACCAGTTCGGCGAGGGCAACTATGCGCGCTCGGAACAGATGATCCGTCGCCTGCTGACCGAAGCCGGGCAGACCAATCTGCCGCCACCGGCCGATCCCGCTGCCGCCGGCCTGAAGGGCGTGGCCGTGCAGGCCGACATGGGCAACCTGCGTTCGCCGGAAACCTACTTGGGACACGCCCGCGCCGAGCAGTTCGCCTCGCCCGGCGGGCAGCGCAGCGACGCCGCGTTCGACTACACGCTGCCGGCCACCCTGGCGTTGAACCAGTGGGGGCTGTCCGGGCGCTGGACCGTCACCGATGAGGCCGCACAGCTGCAGCAGGCCGGCGGCCGCATCGCCTTCCAGTTCCATGCGCGCGACCTGCACCTGGTGCTGGCACCGAGCGAGGACGGCAGGCCGGTGCGCTTCCGCGTCTGGCTGGACGGCAAAGCGCTGCCCGCCGCCGATGCCGGCAGTGATGTTGGTGCCGATGGCAGTGGCGTGGTCGACGAGCACCGCCTGTACCAGCTGGTGCGCCAGCGCGGCGCAGTCGGTCCGCATCGCTTCGAGATCGAGTTCCTCGATGCGGGCGTGCAGGCCTATGCCTTCACCTTCGGTTGAACCGGGAGGACATGATGAAACTCTCCTTTGAACAGGGCATCGCCGCCGGTGTGGCCGGCCTGGTGGCCACGGCCTTGATTGCCGGTGTGCTGCTGGTTGACCACGGCGCGATTGCGGCGCCGGTCGAGGCCAGCGCGCAGATCCAGGCACTGCCGGCCCCCACCGGCGATGCGGCGTTCCGCGATGACGCCAGCCACGCCAGCGTGGTGTTCGCCGGTGGTTGCTTCTGGGGCGTGCAGGGCGTGTTCCAGCACGTCAAGGGCGTGAGCAATGCCGTGTCCGGCTACATCGGTGGCAGTGCGGCCAATGCGCGTTATGAGCGCGTCAGCGGTGGCCAGACCGGGCATGCCGAAGCAGTGAAGATCGACTACGACCCGCGCCAGGTCAGCTACGGGCAGCTGATGCAGGTGTTCTTCTCGGTGGTGCACGACCCGACCCAGCTCAATCGGCAGGGGCCGGACCACGGCAGCCAATACCGCTCGGCGATCTTCAGTGACGACGCACGCCAGCAGGCTGCCAGCCGCGCCTACATCGCCCAGCTCGGCCAGGCCGGCAGCTACCGCGCGCCGATCGTCACCCAGCTGGTCAGCGGCCAGCGCTTCTACCCGGCCGAGAGCTACCACCAGAACTACATGACCAACTACCCGCAGGCGGCCTACATCCGCTACTACGACGCACCGAAGCTGGCCGCGCTGGGCAAGCAGTTCCCGGCGCTGTACCGGCGCGAGGCGGTGCTGGTGCCGATGCGGTAGCCGGCATTCCCCCTTGGCCTGACCGACGCTCGGCGGTGCTCTCTGTAGAGCCGAGCCCACGCTCGGCTGCTGTTGGCGGAAGTGCAGCCGAGCATGGGCTCGGCTCTACACACAGAAAAAGACGCACGGCCATCCAGCCGTGCGTTTGGGAAGTATCGGCCGTGCCCCGATCAGGCCCGGCCGACAACGACATGCTAGGCTCGCCTTCATCATGGGTACAGCACCAGATGGTGGGAAATTCGATGGATACAGATGACCAGAGCGCGATGATCCCACCCCGCTACCAGCGGCTGTCCGATGAGCTGGCCGAGGCCATCCACGGCGGACGCCTTCCGGTTGGCAGCCGCCTGCCTTCGCTGCGGCAGATGGCCCTGCAGCGCAGGCTCAGCCTGAACACGGTGATTGCCGCCTATCGCCAGCTGGAGGACGCCGGCCTGGTCATTCCGCGGCCCAAAGCCGGCTTCGAGGTGGCGCCGCGCTTGTCGGTGCCAGAGCGTTCGCTGCGTGATACCCCGTCCGCACCCACCGCACCACTGCAGCAGGTGCTGATGGCCCGCGTGCTGGAAGCACAGCGCCGCCCCGGTGTGATCGACCTGGCCTTTGCCGGTCCGCGCGGGCGCCAGTTCTATCCGGGCGCGCAGCTGGCCCGGCATACCGCACAGGTGCTGCGCCACGGCCAGCAGACGGTGGAGACCTACGCGCGCCCCAACGGCTCGCCACGGCTGCTGGCGCAGATCGTGCGGCGTGGCCCGCGCATGGGGCTGCACACCCACAGCGAACGCCTGCTGCTGACCCATGGTGCGATGGAGGGCCTGCAGCTGGCGCTGCGCGCGGTCACCCAGCCCGGTGATGCGGTCGGCATCGAGGCACCGTCCTACTTCAACCTGTATCCGTTGCTGGCCAACCTCGGCCTGCAGGCCATCGAGCTGCCCACCCATCCGCAGCACGGACTGGATGTGGATGCGCTGGACGCGCTGCTGCAGCACACACCGCTGGCCGCACTGGTGGTGATGCCGACCGTGCACAACCCGCTCGGCTGCACCATGCCGACCGCCGCCAAGCAGCGCCTGGCCGAGCTGGTCAACGCACGGCAGCTGCCGCTGATCGAGGACGCGGTGTACGCCGAGCTGCAGTTCTGCGAACCGCCGGCGCCCCTGCTGAAGGCCTTCGATCGCGACGGCTGGGTGATGGTGGTCGGAGGTTTCTCCAAGACACTGGCGCCGGATTACCGCATCGGCTGGCTGGATGGCGGCCGCTTCGCCGAGCGCATCGCGCTGCTGAAATTCCAGTCCACCGGCGGCGAGCCGCAGCTGCTCGGTGACGCGGTCGCGGCGTATCTGGAAGCGGGCAGCTACGAGCACCACCTGCATCGCATGCGCCGGCTATACCGCGAACAGGTGGGACGGCTGCGCCAGCTGGTGGCCGAGCACTTCCCGGCCGGCACCCGCGCCACCGAACCGCAGGGCGGATTCCTGCTGTGGCTGGAACTGCCGGGCGTGGATACGCGCGAGCTGTTCGAGCGAGCGCTGCAGGAGGACATCGTGTTCATGCCCGGCCAGGTCTATTCACGTGGCGCGCGATACCGCCACTGCCTGCGGCTGTCGTGCTGCCAGACCCTGGATGCGCGCTTCATTGGCGCGGTGGAACGACTGGGCGCGATCGCGCGGGAGCTGGCGGCCGCAGCACGGTAGTGCCGGCCGCTGGCCGGCAACATCGGGATCACCGGGTGGACGCGGTTGCCGGCCAGCGGCCGGCACTACCCAGGATCACTCGAGCAGGTGCGCGCTCAGCGCTTCGCCATCCGCTCCCGGCAGATGCGGCAGCCGTCCCCAGCACGGCATCGGCAGGCGCTGCTGCAACGTGGCGATGTTCTCATCCTGGCGCTGCATCGCAGGGTCGATGTGGTTGCCGATCCAGCCCAGGCACTGCACGCCGCTGGCCTGCAGCGACTGCGCAGTCAGCCGCGCATGGTTGACGCAGCCCAGCCGCATGCCCACCACCAGCAGCACCGGCAACTGCAGTGCTCGCACCAGGTCCAGCTGGTCCAGCGTGGCCGAGACCGGCGCCAGCCACCCACCGACGCCTTCCACCACCACGATGTCGGCCTGTGCGCGCAGTCGCGCGAACGCAGCGACGATCGGCGCCAGTTCCACCCGCACGCCGTCCTCGGCAGCGGCCAGCTCCGGTGCCAGCGGCTGCCGCAGCGCATACGGGTTCAGATCGGCATAGTCCGGCACCGGCCAGCTGGCCGCCTGCAGCGCCAGCGCGTCTTCGTTGCGCAGGCCCTGCCCCAGGTCTTCGCTGCCGCTGGCCACCGGTTTCATGCCCACCGCGCGCAGGCCGCGCCGGCGCAGCGCATGCAGCAGCGCGGTGCTGGCCGCGGTCTTGCCGATCTCCGTATCGGTGCCGGTAATGAACAGGGCGGGCGGCAGCGTAGCGGGCAACGGCATCGATGGGCTCCAACAGGGCAACAGAGCGTGCATTATCGCCGGCCCGGCGCGCTTGCTAGACTGCGGGCATGTTCGCCAATGCCTCGCTTACCGGCAGCAAGCCGGAACAATATGCCCAGCTGCTGGAACAGGCCCGTGGCCTGGTCTACGCCGAGTCCGACCGCATCGCCAACGCGGCCAACCTCTCCGCACTGGTCTACCACGCCCTGCCCGACCTGAACTGGGTGGGTTTCTACCTGTACGACGGCACGGAGCTGGTGGTCGGCCCGTTCCAAGGCCTGCCGGCCTGCGTGCGCATCCCGCTGGACAAGGGCGTGTGCGGTGCCGCCGCCAGCCAGCGCGTGACCCAGCGCGTGGACGACGTCGATGCCTTCCCCGGCCATATCGCCTGCGATTCGGCCTCGCGTTCGGAACTGGTGGTGCCGCTGCTGCGCGGCGATGAACTGATCGGCGTGTTCGACATCGACAGCCCGAAGATCGGCCGCTTCGATGCCGATGACCAGGCCGGCCTGGAAGCCATCGCCCGCGTGTTCGTCGAGGCGCTGGGATGAGCGCACCGAAGCTGCGCAACATCGGCCCCAAGAGTGCAGCGTGGCTGCGCCAGGTCGGCCTGCGCAGCCGCGAGGACCTGGTTGCGACCGGCGCAGTCGGCGCCTTCGTCAAGGTCAAGCGCGCCGGCTTCAAGCCCAGCCTGAACCTGCTGTACTCGCTGGAAGGCGCGCTGCTGGACTGCCACTGGCAGGAACTGAGCGAGCCGCAGCGTGAGGCGCTGGTGCAGGATTACGAAGCACGCATCGCCGCGCATCCGCTGAAGGCGGCCGGCCCGGCGTCGGGTCCGGTGCATGAGCAGCGCTTCGATGCCGACGATGACGCGGAAGACAGCGTGACCGAGGATGCGGACGAGGATTGACTGCACCGGTAGTGCCGGCCGCTGGCCGGCAACTGCGTGGTCTTTTCAACGTTCCTGAGACTGCCGGCCAGCGGCCGGCACTACCGATGGGTTACGGCTGCTGCAGTTCCAGCAGCTCGCCTGCCAGCCCGGCTTCGCCACGTTCCAGCCGTACCCGCAGGCGCGTGCCGTGGTCGATGCGCAGCGCCCAGCACAGCGACATCGGCAGGCCGCAGACCTGCGACAGCACCATGCGCAACGGGCCTCCATGGCTGACCACCAGCGTCGGCACCGGATCGTCATCATCGAGCAGGCGATCCAGCGCGCGCGCGATGCGCCGCTCGAAGTGGCCCCAGCTTTCACCGTTGGGCGGTGGGAATGCATGCGGATCGGCATGGAAGGCCGCCAGTGCATCCTCCGGCAGGTCGAACAGCGACTGCCCGTCCCAATCGCCGAAATCCAGCTCTTCCCATTCCTCCTCCGCTTCCACGTCCAGCCCGCGCGGGGTGGCCAGGGCCATCGCCGTGTGCAGCGAGCGGAGCCGCGGCGAACTGATCACCCGTTCCCAGGGCTGCGCAGCGTAGGCGTCGACCAGTTCCTGCGGCAGGCGGGCCAGCTGCGGTGGATCGCTGCGGCCATCGAGGAACTCATCGCGACCGTTGCCGGCATGGCGGACCAGGTCGAGGATCATGCGTGCGTCCTGTACAGGCAACGCGGGAACAGCGGAAAACGGGCGGACATCGGCAACGGCACCACGGGATCGAGGGACCATTCTAAGGGCACAGCAAAGGCAGTCGGGTACGCTCGACGCTACGGGCCGCCTGCGATGCCGTAGACTGCGCGCACTTCCAGGTGACCTGCGGCCATGGCCGGCAGGTTGAAACGGGAAGCCGGTGACGCGTGAATCCACGCCAGGCCGGCGCTGCCCCCGCAACGGTAAGCACGTCAGTTCCAGGCAACAACGCCACTGTGCCGCAGGCATGGGAAGGCGCCTGGACGGTGGCCTCGCGCCACCCGGCGGCAAGCCCGGAGACCGGCCCGGAAGCCTCAGGTCGCGGTGCGGTGGGCATGGCGCTGGATGACCGCAGCCTGCGCTGCGGCGTCGGCGCATGCCTGCCTTCGCGGCTCCTCCCCTTCGCCACGCGGGCGTGCGTGGCACCTGGAGTCCCCCATGAAGCTGCAGTCCCGAATGCTGTCCCTGGCCGTGCTGGCCGCCCTGCCCGCGCTGGCCCAGGCCGCCGATGACACCACCGCGCTCGACCAGATCCTGGTCACCGCCACCCGCACCCCGATCGCCCTGCAGGACAGCATCGCACCAGCCCAGGTGATCGACCGCGCGCAGATCGAATCCAGTCAGGCCACCTCGTTGCAGGAACTGCTGCGCGGCCGCGCCGGCATCAACCTGACCAATGCCGGCGGGCTCGGCAAGCAGAGCTCGCTGTTCCTGCGGGGCACCAACTCGGGCCACACCGTGGTGCTGGTCGATGGCGTGCGCATCAACAGTGCCGACCTCGGCCTGGCCATGTACCAGGACCTGCCGCTGGCACAGATCGAACGCGCGGAAATCGTGCGCGGCCCGCAGTCCAGCCTGTACGGCGCCGACGCCATCGGTGGCGTGATCCAGATCTTCACCCGCCGCAACCAAGGCGATTTTGCTCCGCACTTCCAGCTCGGTGGTGGCAGCAACGGCCTGCGCGAAGCCAGCGGCGGCATCGGTGGCGGCACCGAACGCGGCTGGTTCGGCGCCGACATCGCCTACCAGCATTCCGATGGCGTCGATGCCTGCCGTGGCTCGGCGACGCTGTTCACCGGCTGCTTCGCCGACGAACCCGACCGCGACGGCTACCGCAACCTGTCCAAGAGCCTGCGTGGCGGCTACACCTTCAACGACCAGTGGAATGTGGAAGGCAGTGCGCTGCGCGCCGACGGCAGGAACCACTACGACGGCTATTACAACTACTCGGAAACCCGCCAGCAGGTGCTGGCCGGCAAGGTGCGCTACACCCCGTCCGGGCGCCTGGCCTTCACCGCCAACGTCGGCCGCAGCGACAACGAGTCGGACAACTTCGGCGACTTCGGCGCACGCGGCAGCGCGCAGACCCACCGCGATAGTGCCTCGCTGCAGGGTGACTTCACCTTGACCGGAAGCCAGCTGTTGAGCACCGGCGTGGACTGGAGCGAAGACAACCTGGATGGCAGCAGCGCGGGCTACCTTGTCGACAGCCGCCGCAACACCGGCGTGTTCGTGCAGTACCAGGGCCGCTTCGGCCGCCACCAGCTGCAGGCCAGCGCGCGCAACGACGACAACCAGCAGTTCGGCAACCACGCCACCGGCAGTCTCGGCTGGACAATGCAGCTGGACCACGGCCTGCGCGTCAATGCCAGCTACGGCACCGCCTTCAAGGCACCGACCTTCAGCGACCTGTACGACCCGTGGAGCGGCGTGCCGACGTTGAAGCCGGAGAAGTCCAAGAGCGCCAACCTCGGTGTTTCGCAGCAGGGCCAGGGCTGGCATTGGGGCCTGGACGTGTACGAGACCCGCATCGATGACCTGATCACCTACGATGCGTCCACGATGAAAATGCAGCAGGTGGAGAAGGCGCGCATCCGTGGCGCCGAACTGACCGGTGGCGTGCTGCTGGCCGGCTTCGACCTCAACGCGCAGCTGAGCTACACCGACCCGCGCAACCGCACCCATGGCAGCACCCAGTTCGACAACTGGCTGCCGCGCCGTGCACAGCAGACCGCGCGCCTGGACGTCGACCGCCGCTTCGGCGATTTCCGCGCCGGCCTGACCGTGCAGGGTGCGGGCAAGCGCTATGACGATGCCGCCAACGCGGTGAAGGTCGGCGGCTACGGCACGCTGGACCTGCGCGCCGAGTACGCGCTGACGCCGGCGTGGTCGCTGCTGGCACGTGCCGCCAACGTGTTCGACCGCCGCTACGAGACGGTGGCGTGGTTCAACCAGCCCGGCCGCGAGTACCAGCTGAGCGTGCGTTACCAGCCGAAATGAAGGCGCGCGCCGGGCATCGCCCGGCGCCGATCTACTGTAGAGCCGAGCCCATGCTCGGCTCACGCAATGAAGCAGCCGAGCGTGGGCTCGGCTCTACACCCGAACGCCCGCGGCCAACCCCGGCAACTCACGCAGGTCGTCAATCACCGCCACCGCCTGTGCGGTGGCCAGGTCCAGGCCACGCGGATAACCGTAACGCACCAGTGCGATCGGCATGCCCGCCTCTTCAGCGGCGCGGTAGTCGGTCAACGAATCACCCACCATCAGGCAGGCATCCACCGCCAGCCCGAAGTGCGCAGCGATGTGCCGCAGCGGCTCACCGCTGGGCTTGCGCTGCGGCAGCGAATCGCCGCCCAGTACCAGCGCGAACGCATCACCAATGCCCAGGTGCTGCAGCAGTGGCGGCACCAGCGCTTCGGGCTTGTTGGTGCAGATCGCCAGCGGAACAGCGCGTGCACGCAGCTGCATCAGCGCTTCGGCCACGCCATCGAACAGGCGCGGGCTGCGCAGCAGGCACTCACGGTAGTGCACCATGAACACCGGCATCACTTCGGCCAGGTCGACCTCACGACCCGCGGCATGCACGGCCTGCTCGACCAGGCGGCGCACACCGTCGCCGATCCAGCCCAGAACCGTGGCTTCCGGCACGCGTGCCATGCCGATGTCTTCCAGCGTGCGGTTCAGTGCTTCGGCGATATCAGCTGCGCTGTCGACCAGCGTGCCATCTAGGTCGAACACGACCAGCGGATAGGGATACGACAAGGGACGGCACCTGCACGACGTGGGGCCGCCCATTGTACGCCGCTGGTTTCTGCGCCGATCCGCCTCAACCGATCCGGCGTGCGCGGGTGGCCAGGAACGTGGGCAGGTAGCGGTCGATCAGGAAGCGCGGCTGCGGCTGCCAGTCTTCCATGAAGCGATCGATGACGAACCCCGCATCCAGCTGCCCGCCGATCAGTTCGGTCAGGCTGTGGCCAAAGGTCAGCGCATCGCCGCGGCCGAGTTTCGCCTCACGTTCTGCGGCGGGCAGGTCTTCCAGGTCCGAATAGGGAATGGCGTACTGCGGCCGGATCAGGCCCTGCGCATCGAGCTGCGGATCGCGCGCGCCGACGAACAGCACCGGGTTGTAGAAGCTGGCCATCAACATGCCGTCGCGCGCCAGCACGCGGCGGCATTCGGTCCACACCGGGCGCACGTCGGGTACGTACAGGTTGGAGATCGGATGGAACACCACGTCGAAGCTGTCGTTGGCGAATACGTGCAGGTCGCGCATGTCGCCCTGCACCGTGCGCAGCTGCAGGCCATCGCGCGCCGCCACGCTGCGGTCCTGTTCCAGCTGCCCGTCGGAGAGATCGAACACGGTGACGTCGGCGCCCGCAGCGGCCAGCACCGGTGCCTGCTGGCCCCCGCCCGAGGCCAGGCACAGGATGCGGCGGCCACGCACATCGCCCAGCCAGTCCAATGGCAGCGCGCGTGGGGTCAGATGCACCTGCCAGCGGCCTTCGCGCGCGGCGGCAATGGTTGAACTTTCCACCGGGCGCGACCATTCGCGCACTTCGCTGGCCTGGCGGTCCCAGGCAGCACGGTTGTGGTCGATCAAGGCCTGTCCATGGTTCATGTGTTCTCCTTGCCCGGTGGGCGCCAATCCAGATCCTGGAAGGCCGGGCTGGCGAAACACTCGGCCAGGTAGTCCAGGAATCGCCGCATGATAGCGGGCTGCTGTCGCCGTGACGCGTACACGGCATGAATGCCGAGTTCGTCCAGGCTGAATTCGGGCAGCAGTTCGATCAGCTCGCCGGTACGCAGCAGCGGCGCCACCTGGTAGGTCGGCAGCATGGCGATACCGGCACCGGCCCGCACCGCCTCCAGCAGCAGCGAGGCCTCGTTGGCGCTGATGTTGCCGCCCACCGCCACCGACAGCGAACGGCCGTCTCGGTGCAGCTGCCACAGGCTCTTGCCGACGTAGTGGTGGGTCAGGCAGTTGTGCGCGGCCAGATGCTCGGGAGCAGTCGGCGTGCCGCGTGCCTGCAGGTAGGACGGCGTCGCGCACAGCACCGAGCGGCAGGTGGCCAGCCGCCGCGCGATCAGGCTGGGATCGATCTGGCGCGCGATGCGCACGGCCAGGTCCACCCGCTCCTCCACCAGGTTGACCGTGCGGTCGACCAGCAGCAGCTCGATGCGTGCCGCCGGATGGCGCGCAACAAAGCCGGCCACCGCCCGCGCCAGGTGGCTCTGCCCGAACGACACGCTGGCAGTCACCCGCAGCGTGCCATGCGGCTCGGGATCATCGCTGGCCAGCTCGCCCTGCAGTTCCTCGCCGATCGCCAGCATCTGCCGGAAGCGCGCCAGTGCCGCCTCGCCGGGCCCGGTCAGACTGACCCGGCGCGTGGTCCGGTGCAGCAGGCGTGCGCCCAGCCAGCCCTCGACCTCAGCCAGGTAGCGGCTGACCATCGCCCGCGACATGTCCAGCACCTCTGCCGCCGCGGTCAGGCTGCCGCGCTCGGCCACCTCGACGAACACGGTCATGGCGGTCAATCGGTCCATATGCTCGATCCATGCAACAAACAAGCGCGTTATACGCTGTTTTTCGAGCGACTGCAGCGGCCTAGAGTGGCGCCATTCCCACCCCACAGCGCCCCACGGAGTCCTTCCATGAAGATCGCCCTCGTTGGTTCCACCGGCAACATCGGCCGCCAGATCGCCCGCCACGCGCTGGCCCGCGGCCACGAACTCACCGTCATCGTGCGCAGCGCACAGGACCTCCCGGCCGAGCTGGCCGGTGCCCATCCGGTGATCGCCTCGCTGGATGACCAGGACGCGCTGGTTGCCGCCATCGCCGGCCACGACCTGCTCGCCAGTGCCTACGGCCCGCGCCCGGGCGATGACATCGGCCGCGTCGGCGAGGTCGCCGCGCAGCTGGCGGCTGCCGCGCGCAAGGCCGGCGTGCCGCGCCTGGTGGTGGTTGGCGATGCCGGCAGCCTGGAAGTCGCACCCGGCGTGCAGCTGGTCGACACCCCCACCTTCCCGGAGGCCTACAAGCCGTACGCGCTGGCCCACCGCGAGGCGTTCAACCGCCTGCAGGCAGTGGACGACCTGGACTGGACCTTCTTCTCGCCGGCCGCCGAAATCGGCCCGGGTGAAGAGCGCGGCCAGTACCGCGTGCAGCCCAAGGCGTTCCTGGCCGATACCAGCGGCCACAGCCGCATCAGCTACGCCGACTATGGCGCGGCGTTCGTCGCCGAACTGGAAGCGCACGCGTATCCGAAGCAGATCATCACCGCAGCGTATTGATCCACGCACGTCCCATGTAGAGCCAAGCCCGCGCTCGGCTCTACGCGAACATGCAGACGGGCATTGGCCCGGCTCTACACAAGGAATTCCCATGCGTACCGCTGCCCTGCTGCTTCCCCTCGCCCTGGCCGCCAGCTTCACCAGTGCGCCGCTGCTGGCCGCACCGGCCACCACGGCGCCGGCGGCGGCGACGAAATCCCAGCTGCACCTGCAGACCTTCCATCCCGGCCCGCAGGCAATGTTCTCGGTGTCCTCGGTGCTGATCGAAGGCCGCCACGACGCGATCCTGGTCAATGCGCAGTTTGGTGTCAGCGATGCGCGCAAGCTGGTCGAGCTGATCCGCGCCAGCGGCAAGCAGCTGACCACGATCTACATCAGCCACGGCGATCCGGACTACTACTTCGGCCTGGCCACCCTGCAGGACGCCTTCCCGCAGGCACGCATCGTCGCCACCGCGCAGACCGTCGCCCACATCCAGCAGACCCAGGCCGGCAAGCTGGCCTACTGGGGACCGAAGATGGGTGCCGACGTGCCCGCGCGCATCGTGCTGCCGCAGGTGCTGGATGGCGATGCACTGCAGCTGGAAGGCCAGCGCCTGCCGCTGATCGGCCTGGATGGCCCGACCCCGGACCGCACGGTGCTGTGGGTGCCGTCGCTGCGCGCGATCGTCGGTGGCATTCCGGTGGTAGCCGGCGAGCACGTGTGGATGGCCGACACGCAGACGCCGAAGTCGCACACCGACTGGCTGCAGACCCTGCAGCGGTTGCAGGCACTGAAGCCGAAGGTGGTGGTGCCAGGGCATTACGCGCCGGGTGCGGCGCTGGATGCCAGTGCGTTGCGCTTCACTGCGGACTACATCCGCGCGTTCGATGTCGAGACGGCAAAGGCCAGGGACAGTGCGGCGCTGGTGAAAGCAATGCAGTCGCGCTACCCGAAGCTGGATGGCGTGGCATCGCTGGAGCTGAGTGCGAAAGTGGCCAAGGGCGAGATGCAGTGGCCTTAAGGTAAAGGGTTGTTTTGCAGGGCTGCGCCCTGCACCTGCTCAATGCAACGGCAACAGCTGGATATCTGTGGGTTGGCGGGGTGGGTCCGATGGTAGGGGACGCCGTGAACCCGTCCATGGGGGCTTGGTCGCGGCATCCATGCCGCTCACACCCCTGCCATCGGACCCACCCCGCCTTCGACAGATCTCGGCAATCTGCTGGGGTCGGATCCCGTTGCTGCGCAACGGGCTCTGACCCCGCCTTTGCCGATCAGAGGGATGTGGAATCGTTCGGTCCGTGCTCGAACAATTCCCCCTGCACCACGGCCTCCTTTTCGCGGAACCCACCCAGCCCGACGCCGACCAGGCGGTAACGCGTCTCCGCCGGCAGGTCGACGCGGGCGCGCAGGGCCAGTGCGATGTCGCGCAGTTCTTCCATCGATTCCGGCGGGCGCTCCGGGGTGAAACTGCGGGTGAGGATGCGGAACTGCGCGGTCTTCAGCTTCAGCACCACGGTGTGGCCGACGCGTTCGGTCTTGCGCGTGGCATTCCAGGTCTTCTCCGCCAGCTGCACGATCGCCTCGCCCAGGTCTTCCAGCAGCAGGTCCTCGGCAAAGGTGTCCTCCGAGGAGATCGACTGCACCTGCTGGTCCGGTTCCACCGGCCGCTCGTCGATGCCGCGTGCACGGTTGTACAGGCTGCGGCCGAAACTGCCGAACGCCTCTTCCAGGTCGACCAGGGACCACTGCCGCAGGTCGCCGCAGGTGACGATGCCACGCGCGGCAAGTTTGCCTTCCATCACCTTGCCGACGCCGGGCACCCGGTTCACCGGCAGCGGCAGCAGGAAGGCGTCCACCCGCTGCGGTGGAATCACGAACTGGCCATCGGGCTTGCGCCAGTCCGAAGCGATCTTGGCCAGGAACTTGTTCGGCGCGATCCCGGCTGAAGCGGTCAGGTTCGTCTCCTCGCGGATCTGCGCACGGATGGTGCGGGCGATGTCGGTGGCCAGTTCGATGCCGCTCTTCGGCTCGGTCACGTCCAGGTAGGCCTCGTCCAGCGACAACGGCTCGACCAGGTCGGTGTGGCGCAGGAAGATCTCGCGTACCTGGCGTGACACCGCCTTGTAACGTGCAAAGTCCGGCGGCACGAAGATCGCGTCCGGACACAGGCGTTCGGCGCGCAGCGCCGGCATCGCCGAACGCACGCCGAACACGCGTGCCTCGTAGGACGCCGCACACACCACCGAGCGCGCGCCGCGCCATGCCACAACCACCGGCTTGCCGCGCAGTGACGGATCGTCGCGCTGCTCCACCGACGCGTAGAACGCGTCCATGTCGACGTGGATGATCTTGCGCAGTCGGGTCATGTCAGGCGGAAAGGGCGGGGGCGTGCCGAACGGGCCACACGCCGAAGTATGGTCGTTGCACATCAACAGGATGCGCGTATTCCATTGAAAACACTACGGTTGCGTACGGTTGAAATGTTTGATCGGCGCAGTTTCCACGGGCATCCTCGAACGCTTGTTTCCCTGTTTCCCCGCTTCCAGGATTGTGCTTCATGACCCGTCTCCACGCGTTCAACCGCGAACAGCTGCTGGCCAGCGCACGCGGTGAACTGTTCGGCACCGCCGCCGGCCGTTTGCCCAACGATCCGATGCTGATGTTCGACCGCATCACCGACATCCACGAGGACGGCGGACCGCACGGCAAGGGCATGGTACGCGCCGAGCTGGATATCCGCCCGGACCTGTGGTTCTTCGGCTGCCACTTCATCGGCGACCCGGTGATGCCCGGCTGCCTGGGCCTGGACGCCATGTGGCAGCTGACCGGCTTCTTCCTGACCTGGCTGGGTGCCCCCGGCAAGGGCCGCGCACTCGGCTGCGGCGAGGTGAAGTTCACCGGCCAGGTACTGCCGGACGCCAAGCTCGTGCGCTACGAGATCGACATCAGCCGTGTCATCAACCGCAAGCTGGTGATGGCCCAGTCGGACGCCCGCATGTACGTGGATGACCGCGAAATCTACAGCGCGCGCGACCTGCGCGTCGGCCTGTTCACTGAAACCGGGAGCTTCTGATGCGTCGCGTCGTCATCACCGGCATGGGCATCACGTCCTGCCTCGGCAATGATCTGGATACCGTTTCGGCCGCGCTGCGCGAAGGGCGCTCGGGCATCACCGCCTTGGCCGACCATGCCGAAGCGGGCCTGCGCAGCCAGGTCGGCGGTCGCGTCGACCTCGATCTGGAGGCGCTGATCGACCGCAAGCAGAAGCGCTTCATGAGCGACGCGGCGGCCTTCGCTTACCTGTCCATGCGCGATGCCATCGCCGATGCCGGGCTCAGCCCCGAGCAGGTCAGCAACCTGCGCACCGGCCTGATCGCCGGTTCCGGCGGCGGCTCCAGCGAATGGCAGATCGGCGCGGTCGACCTGCTGCGCGAACGTGGCGTGCGCAAGGTCGGCCCGTACATGGTGCCGCGCACGATGTGCTCGACGGTCTCGGCCTGCCTGGCCACGGCCTACCAGATCAAGGGCGTCAGCTACTCGCTGTCGGCCGCCTGCGCGACCTCGGCGCACTGCATCGGCGCTGCCGCGGACATGATCCGCCACGGTGCGCAGGACATCATGTTCGCCGGTGGCGGTGAAGACCTGCACTGGTCGATGAGCGTGATGTTCGATGCGATGGGCGCGCTGTCGACCAGCTTCAACGAGACCCCGGCCAGCGCCTCGCGTCCGTACGACAAGGACCGCGACGGCTTCGTCATCGCCGGTGGCGGCGGCATGCTGGTGCTGGAGGACTACGACCACGCCGTTGCGCGTGGCGCGCGCATCCATGCCGAGCTGATCGGCTACGGCGTGACCTCCGATGGCGCCGACATGGTCGCGCCGTCCGGCGAGGGCGCGGTGCGCTGCATGAAGATGGCACTGCAGGGCGTCGATCGCCCGCTGGACTACCTCAACACCCACGGCACCTCGACCCCGCTGGGCGATGTCACCGAGCTCAACGCGATCCGTGAAGTGTTCGGCGATGCGGTACCACCGCTGTCCTCGACCAAGGCGCTGTCCGGCCATTCACTGGGCGCGGCCAGCGTGCACGAGGCGATCTACTGCCTGCTGATGATGCGCGATGGCTTCGTCGCCGGTTCGGCCAACATCAGCGAGCTGGACCCGAAGGTGGAGAGCTTCCCGATCCTGCGCGAGAGCCGCGAGCAGAAGCTGGACACGGTGATGTCCAACAGCTTCGGCTTCGGTGGCACCAACGCTGCGCTGGTGTTCGGGCGGGTGTGATTGAACAGGTGTGCCGACCAACGGTCGGCACCCACCAGAAGATGTGAAGCCGAGCCCATGCTCGGCTCAGTGCCAACCAAGGTCGGCAGCCACCGCTACTTCGGCAGCAGCGGCAGCAGCAGGGCGTGCGCGTCCACCAGCGAGCCGACGATGCGGTGGCCCAGTGCGCGCAGCTCTTCATCAGGATGCACCAGGTCCGGCACCTGGATCACGGTCATGCCGGCGGCCAGTGCGGCCCGCGTGCCGGCCGGTGAATCTTCCAGCGCCAGGCAACGTTCGGGCGCCTGGCCCAGCCGCTGCGCGGCCAGCAGGTAGATATCCGGCGCCGGCTTCGGCCGCGCCACATCACCACTGGTGATCACGGCATCGAAGTACGGCAGCAGGCCTGCGGCCGCCAACTTGCGGTTGGCGCGCGGCTGCCGCGTGGTGGTCGCCACCGCACGCGGTACCGCGTGCGCCTTCAGCAGCTCCAGCAGCTCCAGGATGCCCGGCCGCAGCGGCAGCCCGGTCTGCGTGCGTGCTTCGTACAGCTCATGGCAACGTGCCGCCACCGCGTCGATCACGCTGTCCTCGATGCCCTGCGCGCGCAGCAACGCATGCGTATCGTGGTCGCCGAGGCCGACCATGCGCAGGAACACCGCTTCCTCCAGGCCCAGCCCGAATTCGTCGGCGGCCTCGCTCCAGCAGGCCAGCGAGACCCGCTCGCTGTCGATCATCAAACCGTCCATGTCGAAGATGACGGCGTCGGGCAGGAACGGCAGCGCAGCGAAGGGGGTCATGGAGCGAACAACGTATCCAGGTCGGTGGAAGTGAGCTGCCGCCATTGCCCTTCGTCCAGCCCCTGCAGGTCCAGCCCGCCGACGCGGCTGCGGTGCAGGGCCTGCACGTGGTTGCCGGTGGCGGCGAACATGCGGCGTACCTGATGGTAGCGGCCTTCATGCAGCACCAGGCGTGCGCGACGCGCCTCCAGCACTTCGAGTTCAGCCGGCAGCAGGGGCGTCTTCTCGGACTCCAGCATCAGCGTACCGCTGGCGAACAACGCCACTTCGTCGCCGCGCAGGTCCTCGCTCAACTCGACTTCGTAGACCTTCGGCAGCTTCGACTTCGGCGAGATGATCCGGTGCAGCAGGCCGCCATCGTCGGTCAGCAGCAGCAGGCCACTGGTCTCGCGGTCGAGGCGGCCCACCGTGGACAGCACCGGATCACGGTCGCGGAAGCGCGGCGGCAGCAGGTCGTAGATCAGGCGGCCGGTGTCCTTGGTCGAACAGGTGTAGCCGGCGGGCTTGTGCAGCGCGATCGACAGCCCCACCGGCGGGTCCAGCGGCTCGCCATCGACGCGGATCGCCTCGTGCGGCACCTGGTCATCGGCGTACAGCACCTCACCGTCGGCGTCGGTGACGCGGCCTTCGCGGAACATCCACTGCACCTGCTTGCGGCTGCCATAGCCCAGGTTGGCGATCAGCTTGACCAGCTTCACTTGCCCTTCCCCTTCACTGCTTCAACCAGCTTGAAACCGTCGCGCTCGGCGACCACGCGCACCGCACCGAAGCTGTCGTTGAGGGTGTGCTCGTACGGCAGATGGCGGTTGGCCACCACGTACAGGCGCCCGCCCGGGCGCAGCGCCTGCGCGGCCACGGCGATGAAGCGCTGGCCGATGTCCGGGCGGTCGGCACGCGACGGCGTGTGGAACGGCGGGTTGCTGATGATGACGTCGTAGCCCGGCTCGATGCCGGCGGTGACGTCGCGCCACAGGAAGCGCAGCGGCAGCGCGCGCGGCGGCGGCGCCAGGTTCAGTTCGGCCAGGGCCAGCGCACGCTGCTCGGCCTCGTACAGGTCCAGCGCGGTGATCTTCGGGCAGCGTTCCAGCAGCTCGCGCGAGAGATAGCCGTAGCCTGCGCCAAGGTCGGCGGCGCGGCCGGCCAGGTCGGCCGGCAGGTGCTCGGCCAGCAGCGCCGATGCCGGATCGATGCGGTCCCAGGCGAACACGCCCGGGCGGCTGAGGAAGCGTCCGCCCATGATCGGGCGCACCGCATCCAGCGCCGACCAGCGCTTGGCCAGGTCGGCGTCGTGCTGGCCCTGCAGCGGGGCGGTCCAGTACACGCGGCAGTGGTTCTTGGTCAGGCAGCCGCCGAGACCGGCCAGCTGCTTGAGGTCGCCTTCACCGGAGCGCGCGCCTTCGTTGTTGGCCTGGCAGGCAACGATGCGGCCGCCCTCGGCGACCAGCGCCAACGCGCGGGCGAACAGCGCACGGGCTTCTTCACGCTGGCGCGGTGGCAGCACCAGCACCAGCGGGTAACGGCCCTTGCCGGCCACATCGTCCAGCTGGCCGCTGACGGTCCAGCCGGCGGCCTGCTGCAGCGGCTGCGCGAACGGGGCAAAGCTCTGTTCGCAGTGCAGCTCGCGGTTGCCGGCCGCTTCGCGCAGCGGCCAGCCATCGCGGGCACGCAGGAAAGCCACCGGGCCCTCCGGCCAGCGCAGGGCGCCTTGGGAGAACGGCAGGAGCAGGGTCTGCAGGGGGGCGTCGTCGCTGGAGGCCATCGGCGCGGGTACTTCAAGCGTGAGGGCCGTCCATTGTACCGGCTTGGCCGGGCCGGCCCCGGCAGGCGCTTTGCGAAACCCGAACGGGGCCTTGATCTGCCAGAAACATTGAAACGTTCAGGGTAGAGGCTCCCCCGGAAACCCAGGAGAACCTGCATGCGAGCCTTGTTCGTCGGTGGCGTCGTCGACAACAGTGAAATGGACCTGGAAGGCAGCCATCCGCCCGTGCACTACCCCGAGGACACCGGCGGCGGCCACTCGCGCTACCGGCTGCACCAGGTCGGCCATGGCGCCGATGGCAGCGTGGCCTACGCCGTCTACGGGGCACCGGACCTGGCCGATGACGAGGTGGCGAGGGTTGCAGAGGAGCGGGCGTACGCACGCCGATTCGAGGCGACGCCGACCCTGTTCGAGCATTGACACACCGGTAGCGCCCGAGCCCACGCTCGGGCGACGGCGCAGCCGAGCGTGGGCTCGGCTCTACATCCGATCAAGGCGCCTTGGGTGGCAGGCGGTTGATGCTGGCGATTTCATCCAGCCACACGTGGTGCTGCTGCACCGGCGTGTCGTAGTCATCCAGGCGCAACTGGCCGTTGCTGCCTTCGTCGCCGGCCTCGTTGCGGTATTGCTGCACGGTTGGCCTCACCGCCACCGTGCCGAGCAGGCGACGGCCATCGTGCAGAATCAGTTCCACCTGCGTTTCGCCTTCCAGCTGCGGCAGCAGGGCTTCCAGGCGCGCGATCTGCGCCGGATCGGTATGGATACGGGGAGCTATGCGGGACATCGGCGACCTCCTGCATGCAGGGTCGCCGATCGGCCGTGAATGCTCAGTGCAGCGCGCTGTCCGCGCGGGGTACCTGCACCTTGCGCACCGCAGCCACCAGCTGCGCCACCGAGTACGGCTTGGCCACGTGTTCCTGGAAACCCGACGCCAGCGCACGGCGGCGGTCATCGGCACGCGCCAGCGCGGTGACGGCGACCGCGGGCAGGGTCGTGGCATCCACGCCCATGTCCTCGCGCAGCGTGCGCACCAGGCCATAACCATCCATGCCCGGCATGCCGATGTCGGTCAGCATCACGTGGTACTGCAGATGGCCGGTGTCGGCCAGCAACGCCAGCGCCTCACCGGCCGAACTGGCCGCCGACACGCTGGCGCCCTGCTCTTCCAGCATGCGCCGCAGGTACTCCAGCACTTCCGGCTGGTCTTCCACCGCCAGCACGTGCATGCCGCGCAGCGGATACGGCTCGACGATCACCGGTTCCAGGATCGGCCCGCTGATCACTTCGCGCAGCGGGCGCCGCTCGGCATCGGGAAGGTGCTGCGGCAGGCGCACGGTGAACGTAGCGCCATGGCCGTGCCCCTCGCTGGCCGCGGCGACCGTGCCGCCATGCAGTTCGACCAGCTGCTGCACGATCGCCAGGCCCAGTCCCAGTCCACCATGGCGTCGGGTGGTGGTGCCATCGGCCTGGCGGAAGCGGCTGAACAGGTGATTGAGGAATTCGGGTGCGATGCCATCACCGGTGTCGCGCACGGTGATCTCCCAGTGGTTGCCGTCGGCCCGCAGCTGCAGGTCGATGCGGCCTTCAGCCGGGGTGAACTTGATCGCGTTCGAGAGCAGGTTCCAGAACACCTGCTGCAGGCGCGTGGCATCGCCCAGCACCAGGCTCGGCTGTTCGGGCAGCTGCAGGTGCACGTCCAGTGCCTTGCCTTCGGCAACCAGTTCCTGCGCGCCGATGGCCTCGCCCAGCACCGTGCGCAGGTCCAGCACTTCCACCTCCAGCTGCACCTTGCCCAGCAGCATGCTGCTGAGGTCCAGCATGTCCGAGATCAGCCGCTTCTGCGCGCCGGCGCTGTTGGCGATCACGTTCAGGCCCTTGTACAGAGGGCTGGTGTTGTCCACACGCTGCAGCAGCAGCTCACTCCACCCGAGGATGGTGGTCAGCGGCGTACGCAGTTCATGCGACAGCGTGGCCAGGAACTCGTCCTTCAGCCGCGCCATGTTCTCTGCAGCGCTGCGCGCGGCGCGCTCGGACTGCAGCAGTTCCTCGCGGGCCAGTTCGATCTCGCGGCGTTCGGTCACGTCCGGGCTGCTGCCGGCCAGGCCGATGAAGCGGCCCATCCGCGAGAAACGCGGGCGTGCGTTCATCTCCAGCCAACGCCACTGGCCATCGGCGCGCCGCGCACGCACCAGCGCGTGCATCGAACGCTGCGCCTTCAGCGCTTCCTGCAGTTCGTATTCGAATACCGACGCATCGTCCGGATGCACCAGGCCGCGCCAGACATCTTCCGGCACACGCGTCTCGTCGCCACCGAAGAACTCGCTGAAGGCGCTGTTGACGAAGCGGGCATGGCCGCGCTCATCGAGCACCCACACCGGCATCGGCAGGCCGTCGGCCAGCGCGCTGAAGCGCGCTTCGCTCTCGCCCAGCTCCACTTCCATCTGCTTGCGTGCGGTGATGTCGAAGAACAGGATGCCGACCTTGTCCTCGCCTGGCCGGCCCACGCGCACCGCGTCGACCGCGAACGAACGACCCAGCGCACGCGCTTCCATCTCGAACTGGGCGGGACGGCCGCTGCGTGCGACCTCGCCGTAGATACGGAACCAGTCCTGCTCATGGTTGGGTTCCAGCTCGGTCATGCGCTGTCCACGCGCATCCTTCAGCCCGGTGTGGCGCTCGAAGGCATCGTTGACCTCGAGGAAACGATAGTCGACCGCACGATCGCCCTCGAACAGCACCTGGATCACGCAGAAACCAGCGTTGATGCGCTCAAGCACGCCATGATGCAGGTCGGGTTCGGGCGCCTGCACCATCATCGGTGGGCGCTCCACGAGGGGCGGCAGTGTGGACAAGGGCGTCTGGACGGGCCGGATTGGAAGCACAGCATCTTCCAAAGCGCGTATTCACAGCGTCAAGCGCCGTCAGTCATGGTTGACGACGATGAATTGGCGGCAACCGCTCTTGTCGGTGTCGCAATCGGCCGTTGCGGTGGCTGGAAAGCGGGATCACACTCGATCTATAAATCGCATCGTCCCCGTCGATGGGACGCAGGAGACCGTCATGAACCGCTCGTTGGCCACTGCCCTGCTGCTGGCAGGCGCCCTCATGGCGGGCAGCACGAACGCCGCGCCGCGCGCCGTCACCGATCCGGATGCGCCCCGCGCGCTGCAGGCCAATGGCCCGGTCAGCGTGAAGTGGGACGATCCAGCCGGATTCACCGAAATCCGCCAGAGCACCAACCGCTTCGAGGCCGAACGCGGCAACTGGGTGCAGCAGCTGGCCAGCTACGTGCAGACCACGGCGGCCAAGCCGCTGCAGCCCGGGCAGACCCTGGACGTGACCCTGGTCGACATCAAGCGCGCCGGCGACTACGAGCCCTGGCACGGCCCGCGCGGCAGCGACATCCGGATCATGCGCGACATCTATCCGCCGCGGATCACCCTGCAGTACACGCTGAAGGACGCCAGTGGTCGCATCGTCGATGAGGGAGAAGCCAAGCTCAGCGACACCGGCTACCTGCACAACCTGGGGCTGAAGAGCGACAGCGATCCGCTGCGCTACGAGAAGCGCCTGATCGACGACTGGGTGAAGCGCGAGCTGAGCACGCGGGCTACTGCTGCACGATGATTCCGGGCAGCTCTACCTGCCGGCAGGTGTCGACCTTGGTCGACACGCATTGCACGGTGCCGACCAAGGTCGGCTGCTACCAGAGCCGAGCGCGGGCTCGGCTCTACACGTAGACTTTCGCCACGCGCTTGACCGCGCACGGCAGCTGGTAGGCACTCACGCCGCAGCGCGGCGCCAGTTCCGACAGCGTCGGCGCAGAACCCCACAGTTCCACCACACTGCCGATGCCGGCCTGCGCATGCGCGGTCAGGTCCACCGTCAGCATGTCCATCGACACGCGCCCGATCAGTACGCCGGGCTGGCCATCGATCAGTACCGGCGTGCCGTTGGGGGCGAACTGCGGATAACCGTCGGCATAGCCAAGCGCGACCACGCCCACGCGGGTGCGCGCCTTGGCCACGAAGCGTGCGCCATAGCCCACCGGCTCACCGGCCTCGATCCAGCGCTCGGCAATCACCTTCGACTGCATCGTCATCACCGGGCGCAGGCGCTCGGTCAGCGCGGTGTTGTCCGGCAGCGGATTGGCGCCGTACAGCATCAGGCCCGGGCGCACCCAGTCGCTGCGTACATCCGGCCAGCCCAGCAGTGCCGGCGAATTGCACACGCTGGTCTCGCCGTCCAGGCCGTCGATGGCGCGCGCGAAGGTCGCCGCCTGTTCATGGGTGCGTTCGCTGTCCAGCTCGTCGGCACGCGCCAGGTGGGTCATCAGCACGATGCGCTCGACCTGCGGCAGCGCCGACAGGCGTGCATGCGCGGCGCGGAAGCTGTCCACGTCCAGGCCGAGGCGATGCATGCCGCTGTCCAGCTTCAGCCACACGGTCAGCGGGCGCGGGCTGTCGAATGCGACCAGCGCTTCCAGCTGCCACGGCGAGCCCACCGCGAACCAGAAATCGTGCTCGGCCACCAGCGCCATGTCACTGGGTTCGAAGATGCCTTCCAGCAGCAGGATCGGCGCACGGATCCCGGCCTGGCGCAGTTCCAGCGCCTCTTCGATGGTGGCCACGCCGAAACCATCAGCCTCGCCTTCCAGCGCCTGTGCACAGCGCACCGCGCCATGGCCATAGGCATCGGCCTTGATGATCGCCAGGGCCTTGCCACCGCCCAGTTCACGGGCAAGCCGGTAATTGCTGCGCAGGGCGCCCAGATCGATCAGCGCGCGGGCAGGACGCATGTGCGGTTCTCATGTTGCGGGGCGTGACCGTACTGGCCGTAGCGGAAAATATCCAGGCCTTCGGTGCTGATCTGCGGCTGGCGCGCGCTCATCAGGTCGGCCAGGTAACGGCCCGAGCCGCAGGCCATGGTCCAGCCCAGGGTGCCGTGGCCGGTGTTGAGGTACAGGTTGCGGAACGGCGTGGCGCCGATCACCGGCGTGCCGTCCGGCGTGGCCGGGCGCAGGCCTGTCCAGAACTGTGCGCGCGACAGGTCGCCGCCCTTCGGGTAGAGGTCGCTGACCACCAGCTCCAGGGTCTCGCGACGACGCTGCGACAGCGACAGGTCGAAACCGGCCACTTCGGCCATGCCGCCGACGCGGATGCGGTCGTCGAAGCGGGTCACCGCCACCTTGTAGCTCTCGTCGAGGATGGTCGAGGTCGGCGCCATCGCCGGGTCGGTGATCGGCAGGGTCAACGAATAGCCCTTCAGCGGGTACACCGGCAGGCGCATGCCCAGCGGTGCGACCAGCGCCGGCGAATAGCTGCCGAGCGCGACCACGAAGCGGTCGGCGGTTTCCAGCTTGCCGTCGATGCGCACGCCGGTGATGCGGTCGCCATCGAACTCGAGGCCGGTGATGTCCTGGTCGAAGCGGAACTCGACACCGGCATCCACGCACATCTGCGCCAGGCGGCGGGTGAACAGCTGGCAGTCGCCGGTCTGGTCACGCGGCAGGCGCAGCGCGCCGACCAGGCCGTCGACATGGGCCAGGGCCGGTTCGGCCTGGATGATGCCGGCGCGGTCCAGCACCTCGTACGGCACGCCGTACTGGGCCAGGATCTCGATGTCCTGCGCAGAGGCATCCAGCTGCTGCTGGGTGCGGAACAGCTGCGTGGTGCCCAGGTCGCGGCCTTCGAACTCGATGCCGATCTGCGCGCGCAGCTCGTTCAGGCAGTCGCGGCTGTACTCGGACATGCGCACCATGCGCGCCTTGTTGATCGCGTAGCGCTCGTGGGTGCAGTTGCGCAGCATCTGCCACAGCCAGCGGTACTGGGCCAGGTCCATGCCCGGCTTGATCGCCAGCGGCGCATGCTTCTCGAACAGCCAGCCGATGGCCTTCTTCGGCACGCCCGGGGCGGCCCACGGCGAGGTGTAGCCGAACGACAGCTGGCCGGCATTGGCGAAGCTGGTTTCCAGCGCCGGGCCGGGTTGGCGGTCGATGACCGTGACTTCAAACCCGGCCTGTCGCAGGTACCAGGCACTGGTGGTGCCGATCACGCCGCTGCCGAGGACTAGAACTCGCATGGGACTTCTCCAACCCGATCATTCCCTGCACTGGAGCGTGCCGGGACCATAATTGGGGAAGTATAGACAGCCAATCCCAGTTGATTTGCCTGATTTGAAATCAATCGGCAGGATGTTCTCCTGCAATTCATTCCCCAAGGTTGACGGCCATGGCCACCCGTACCCGCGAACTGGACAAGATCGACCGCAAGATCCTGCGCATCCTGCAGGCGGAGGGCCGTATTTCCTTCACCGAACTGGGTGAGCGGGTCGGCCTGTCGACCACCCCGTGCACCGAGCGCGTGCGCCGGCTCGAGCGCGAAGCGGTGATCACCGGCTACCACGCCCACCTGGACCCGGCGGCGGTGAAGGCCAGCCTGCTGGTATTCGTAGAGATCAGCCTGGCCTACAAGTCCGGTGACATCTTCGAAGAGTTCCGGCGCGCCGCCCTGAAGCTGCCCAATGTGCTCGAGTGCCATCTGGTCTCGGGCGACTTCGATTACCTGCTGAAGGCACGGATCAGTGAGATGGCCTCCTACCGCAAGCTGCTCGGCAGCACCTTGCTGACACTGCCGCATGTGCGTGAATCCAAAAGCTACATCGTGATGGAAGAAGTGAAGGAAACGCTGAGCCTGCCGATTCCGGATTGAGGCGGTCGCAGGTTGGGGTCAGAGCCCGCGTTGCGGGATCCGGCCCCGGTCGGGGTCAGGCAAGGGGTCAGATCCCGCGCAGCGGGCTCTGACCCCGGTCATGTCGCCAGTCAGCGCTGCTGCGGATGCTTCTGCGAGCGCTGTTCCTGCTGCTTGCCACCCTTGTGCGGCTGCTGCGGTTCCATCTGTTGTTGCTGCTGTTGCTGCGGGTTGCGGCCCTGCGGTTCCTTGCCGGGATGACGGTTCTGCTGGTTTTTCATGATCGCGATCCAGTGGACAAAGGACATGCGGCGGCGGAATGCCGGCGCAGGGCCACGGTGGTCCCGGCACGGTTAATCGCAGGCGAAAAAGCAGTGATCGGCAGGATGTTGTTTTCGTGCGTTCAGGCCGTGCAGTGTGTGGAAGCTGCCACCCTTGCCTGGCATCCGAGGTCAGCGCTTGATCTGCTGCCCATCGCCGGCCGGCACGCTGTCGTAATAGCGGCCGGTACGCGAATCGAACACCCGGTTCGGGCCAGCCGGGCGCACGCCAGGCACGATGCGGCCATTGCGGTCATAGACCTTGTCGGCCGGCCTCGGCGCCGGGGTGGGCGCAATCCGGGCAGGACCCGTGGACCTGATCGGCTGCGCCGGCTGCGGCGACGGCAGCACCTGCGGCTGCGGGCGTGCGGCCTGCGGCGGCGGTACCACCGGCGCCGGAGCCACGGTGGTCGCGCTGCGGGTGACCGTCGGGTCGGCAGCAGGCACCTGGGCCAGCGCCAACGTGGGCAACAGGGCCATCAGCAGCAGGGGAAGGGTCGGTTTCATGGCACGCTCCGGCGTGGATCGCATTTACCTTGCGCCTGCGCCTGTGTGCCGCCCATGAACGGCCGTCACACTTGCAAGCGCGCGCCGGCACCCCCACGTTTTCCGGCATCCCCAGGCCATCGACCCCACGGAGAGCCGGCATGACTGCCTTCGACCTGACGCCCCCCACTGCCACCCAGACCGAGGCGCTGATCGCCGGCCTCAGCAGCGAAGAGCGCCGCGTGCTGCTGCAGCACGGTACCGAAGCGCCGTTCTGCGGCGTGTTCCTGGACAACAAGCGCGAGGGCGTCTACTGCTGCCGGCTGTGCGCGCTGCCGCTGTTCCGCTCCAGCACCAAGTTCGATTCCGGCACCGGCTGGCCCAGCTTCTTCGCCCCGTTCGACCCGGCGCACGTGCGCGAGATCCGCGATACCAGCCATGGCATGGTGCGCACCGAGATCACCTGCGCGCGCTGCGGCAGCCACCTCGGCCACGTGTTCCCGGATGGTCCGCCGCCCACCTACGAGCGCCACTGCCTGAACTCCGTCTCACTTTCGTTCACCGGCAATGGCGAGCCCTGGCCCGACCCGTTGCAGCGTGGCGGCGCGGAAAGCGGTGTGGCGGGCTGAAACACCCCGCTGACCGATTTCACAGAATTCCCTCTTCAGAAAACCGGGTGACGGGCCGACAAGGAGATATCCCCTCTCCTTGCGTCGCCCCATGCTCATCATCGTTGGATTCCTGGTCGTCATCATCAGCGTGATCGGGGGCTACCTCGGTGCCCACGGCCGCCTGGGTGCCCTCTGGCAGCCCTACGAGCTGGTCATCATCGGCGGTGCCGCACTGGGTGCGTTCCTGGTCGGCACCCCGGCCAAGACGGTCAAGCAGACCCTGCAGGCCATGGTCGGCGTGTTCAAGGGCCCGCGCTACAAGCAGCAGGACTACATCGATGTCCTCAGCCTGCTCTATGAACTGCTCAACAAGGCCCGCCGCGAAGGCTTCATGGCCCTGGAAGACCATGTCGAGCGGCCGGCCGAGAGCGCCCTGTTCGCCAACTACCCCAAGGTGCAGGCCGACCACCACCTGATCGACTTCATCACCGACTGCCTGCGCCTGATGATCGGCAGCAACATCGAGCCGCACGAGCTGGAGCCGCTGCTGGAGCTGGAACTGGAGAAGCACCACGCCGAGGCCATGGCGCCGTCGCAGGTGCTGACCAAGGTCGCCGACGGACTGCCCGGTTTCGGCATCGTCGCGGCGGTGCTCGGCATCGTCATCACCATGGGCTCGATCGGCGGTGACATCGTCGAGGTCGGTGGCCACGTGGCCGGCGCGCTGGTCGGTACCTTCCTCGGCATCCTGCTGGGCTACGGCTTCGTCGGCCCGATGGCGGCAGCAATGGAGGCACGCGCCGAGCAGGACAGCCGCATCTATGAATCGGTCAAGACCGCCCTGCTGGCCTGCCTGCGCGGCTACAACCCGAAGATCGCGCTGGAATTCGCCCGCAAGACGCTGCCGTCGAACGTGCGCCCGGCCTTCTCCGATTTCGAGCAGCACCTGAAGACGGTCAAGTAAACCATGGCCGAGACCAAGCCCACTGTCATCGTCCGCCGGGTCAAGAAGGCCGGCCACGCCGCCCATCATGGCGGTTCGTGGAAGGTGGCCTATGCTGACTTCGTGACCGCGATGATGGCGTTCTTCCTGGTGCTGTGGCTGATGGCCACCACCAACAAGAACGACCGTGCGGCCATTTCCGAGTACTTCCGCAACCCCAGCCCGCTGAGCGGGCAGAACGCCACGCCGGCGCCCGGCATGGCCGGCCCGGGCGGCGCCAGCACCTCGATGATCAAGCTGGGTGGTGCCACCGACATCTCGCGCGGCAGCAGCAACGATCCCTTCCAGAACCAGAAGGAAGCGGTGCCGCAGCCGGTGGACCAGCAGCAGCGCGACAAGCAGCAGCTGGAAGCGTTGATGAAGGAACTGCAGGAAGCGATCAGCAGGAGCCAGGCACTGGAGCCGTTCAAGGACCAGCTGCTGCTGGACCTGACCCCGGAAGGCCTGCGCATCCAGATCGTGGACAAGCAGAACCGGCCGATGTTCGACCTCGGCAGCGCTACGCTGAAGCCGTATACGCAGCAGATCCTGCACGAGCTGGCCAACTACCTGAACCACGTGCCGAACCGGATCAGCCTGACCGGCCACACCGACATCACCGCCTATTCGGCCGAGCGCGGCTACGGCAACTGGGAGCTGAGCGCCGATCGTGCCAACGCCGCACGGCGTGCGCTGGTGGACGGTGGCCTGGAGGACAGCAAGATCACCCGCGTGGTCGGCCTGTCTTCGTCGGTGCTGTTCGACAAGGCCGACCCGCAGAACCCGATCAACCGCCGCATCAGCATCGTGGTGATGACCCAGGCCGCCGAAGCGGCCGCCCTGGCCGGTGCCGGCCCGCAGGTGGGACTGTCGGCGCCGACCGCCGACCCGGACGTGCAGGCCGCGCAAGGTGAGGCCGCGCCCGTGGCACGTTGAACCGGGGTCAGATCCCTTTTCCATGGAAAGGGATCTGACCCCGCCTGCGTGCGGCCGGTACAATGGCGGTCTTTCCGTTTCCAGGTGATTTCACCCCCATGTCCCAGAACTCCAAGGCCAAGCGCGACAAGCGCAAGAAGCAGCAGGCCAAGCGCCCGTTCCTCCGCCTGAATGCCCAGCAGCAGGTGCAGAACCATGCCGTGCTGACCAACGAAGACGGTCAGGTGGTAGCGGCCATCGGCCTGCAGGGCCGTGAGTGGCTGCTGGCCATCGGCGGCCAGACCATGGGCAACGCCGAAAACCCGGTGCCGATGCTGGCCATGCTCAAGCACCTGGCCAACGTGCAGGAAAAGGAAGGCCGCAAGGTCAACCTGGAGTACTCCGAACTGCTGCAGAAGCTGCTGGACACCCTGGCTGCCGAATCCGAGCAGACCGCTGACGAATACCTGGACAAGCTGGTTGCCGAGTTCGAAGGCGTCGACGCCGCTGAAGGCGAAGAAGGCGAAGCCGTCGAAGGCGACGCGGCCGAAGAAGCCGCTGCCGAGGCCGCCCCGGCCGCTGACAGCGACAGCAAGCCGCAGGCCTGAACCGGCCGCGGCGGTGACGGTCTACGTCGATGACGCGGTGCATCCCTGGCGCGGACAGCGCTGGGCGCACCTGATGGCCGACACCCTGGCCGAGCTGCACGCGATGGCGGCGCAGCTCGGCATTCCCCCGCGGGCCTTCCAGAACAAGGCCAGCGGTGCGCACTACGACGTCACTGCCGAGCTGCGCGCACAGGCAATAGCGCTCGGTGCGCGGGCGATTTCCCGGCACACCGACCGTGACCTGGTCAAAGCGGTGATTGCCAACGCCAGGGCGCAGTACCGGCCGTAGGCCGCGCCCAGCAGATCGTCCCCGCCGGGTCGTGCCCGGCGGATCGGCCCATCGCTCAGAACGGGTCGCTGCCCAGCCGGATTTCCACGTTCAGCAGCGAGCACAGCGCCAGCATCGCGTCGTCGTCGCGGGTCAGCGCCATCACGCCGGTGAAGCCGTCGCTGCCGGCATCCACGCTCCACAGCGTGTAGTTGTGCTCGCGCAGGCGGTCGAAGGCGGTGGACATCAGCTGCACGCCGTCCAGGCCCTCGGCGAAGTCCTCGTCGTCCAGGTCGCCGCCCCAGTCCAGTTGCAGGTTGAAGCGCGCCGACAGCTCGTTCACCGCCGACTGCAGCGATTCCAGGTCATCGCGCTCCACATCGAAACCGGACTGCCAGGCGATGGTGGTGAACAGCGCCGGCAGCCAGTCGCTGTCCGCCTCCAGCGGCTGCCCGTCCTCGGCCAGGTGTTCGCGCCAGCGGTTGAACTGGTGCAGGGCCAGTTCCTCGTCGCCCGGGTTGATCAGCACCAGCAGGTTCCAGACCCGTGCCTCGAAGCCATCTTCGTCGAAGTCGTGGATGTCTTCCTCGAAGTCGAAATAGTCGCTGTTGTCGGGCATGGCGGAACGTCCTCTGGGGCAGGCCCGCATTCTACGGTTTATCCTGTGCCGCTGAAGCCGGCCTTGGTGGCCGTCACTGTGAATGAAGCGATGAGCGATACCCCTCCCGACCACCTGGCGATCAACCCGGCCAGCCCCTTCCATGATGCGCAGGCGCTGGAGCGCGGCGTTGGCGTGCGTTTCAACGACGTCGAGCGCGACAACGTCGAGGAATACTCGGTCAGCGAAGGCTGGATCCGCGTGCAGGCCGGCAAGGCCCGCGACCGCCGCGGCAATCCGATGACCATCAAGGTCAAGGGCAAGGTCGAGGTGTATTTCCTGGACCAGAAGCCGGAATAACCGGCACCGGCATGTAGAGCCGAGCCCGTGCTCGGCTGCTTTTCGTTCCGGGTTCATGACGCCTGAAGCAAGCGCAGCCGAGCACGGGCTCGGCTCTACATGGCAGGGCGGAATAGGCGTCAGCGTCAGCAACGCCCGGTCCCAGGCGTCATTCGCGCTTGCGCGATTCCAGCAGGTCCAGGTTGCGGATCAGGCGCCGCGAGATCTCATCGGAGATCACCCCGCGCCGGGTCAACCGGAACAGTTCCTCGCGCTCGGCATTAAGGCCCGCGCTGCGCAGCTGGCGGTAGCCCAGCTCCATGCGCCGCACCTTCTCCGGGTCCACGTCGGGGCCGTCGTTGTCTTTCTCCAGGTGCCGCTGGTACAGCAGGCTCACCCGCGAGGCAGCATCGTTGTACAGCTGCACGTTCTCGGTGTTCTGGTTCATCACCAGCTGCTGGCGCATGCGTTCGACCCCGGCCAGCGCGGCCTTGGAGGACAGCTTGCGTGCCAGGTCCTCTTCCTTGCGCTCGCCCGAATCGGCTGGCAGCTGCAGGCCCTTCAGCAGCTGCGGCAGCGCCACGCTGGCGCCGACCAGCGAGAACAGGATCACCGCCGCGGCCAGAAAGATCACCAGGTCGCGCGCCGGGAACGCACTGCCATCGGGCAGGAACAGCGGCAGGGTCAACACACCGGCCAGGGTGATCGCGCCGCGCACTCCAGCCACCGAGGTCGCCACCACGATGCGCCAGTTCGGCGCCTCGCCCCGCTCCAGGCCACGGCGGCGCGCGCGCAGCAGGTTCCAGCGCAGCGACAGCCATACCCACAGCAGGCGCAGCAGGATCAGCGCCAGGTTGATCACCACCACGTATACCAGCAGCCACCATGCACTCTGGTGGCCGGACTCGTTCATGGTGGTGGTGGCGCGCTCGACGATGCCCGGCAGCTGCTCGCCCAGCAACACGAACATGATGCCGTTGAAGCTGAACTGCAGCATGTTCCAGACGCCCGCGCGCTGCACGCGCATGCTGCCGGAGACACGGCCGGTCAGCTCGACGTAGCTCATCGCGATACCGGCGGCGACCGCAGCGAGGATGCCCGAGGCATGGATTTCTTCGGCGAGCAGGTAGGCCGCGAACGGAATCAGCAGGTTGACCAGCATCGCCGCACCCGGCTCTTCGCCGAAGCGGCGCCACAACCAGCGCTGGAAGGTGGACACGCCGAGGGTGACCGCCACGCCCACGGCAAGGCCGGCCACCGCCACCCACAGGAAGGTCAGCGAGGCCGTGGCCAGCGAGAAGGAGCCGGTCATCACCGCGGCCACCGCGAAACGGAAGCAGACCAGGCCGGACGCATCGTTGAGCAGCGACTCGCCTTCCAGGATGTGCATCAGGCGCTTCGGGATCGGTGCCTTGGAGGCGATCGCCCCGACCGCCACCGGGTCGGTCGGCGAGACGATGGCCGCCAGCGCGAAGCACACTGCCAGCGGCATCACCGGAATCATCCAGTGGATCAGCAGGCCGGCGCCGATCACAGTGAACACCACCAGGCCGAACGCCAGTTCGAGGATCGCGCCCTTGTCGCGGAACAGGCCCTGCTTGGGAATGCGCCAGCCATCCAGGAACAGCAGCGGCGGCAGGAACAGCAGGAAGAACACTTCCGGCTCCAGCGCATGGCCGCGGTTGAACACGCCGGCGATCACCGCGCCCAGGCCGATCTGCACCAGCGGCAACGGCAGCGAGAACGGGAGGACGCGAACCAGGTAGCCGCTGGCGACAACGGCCACCAGCATCGCCAGGACGACTTCAATGGTATGCATGCTTCTTCCAGGAAGCGGCGCGCGGGGAGGCACGAGGGCCAGCGCCGGAAACCCGGAAAAAACTACCACATGCGGCCCTGACCGCGACGGCCGGGGCCGCCGCGCGTCAGCCCCGGCTCATGCCCCGTCGAACCGGTATAGATCCATGGCCAGGAAGCCGGCATCGATGCCGGCGTCGATGCGGCGTGCGCCGAAACCGCCCTCGCCGGCCGCTCCCATCGCGAAGAACAGCGGCAGCAGGTGCTCGTCGGTCGGGTGCGCACGCTCGGCGAACGGGGCCTGCCGGCGGTAATCGAACAGCGCCTGGCGGTCATCAGCGGCCAGCCGCTGCTCCACCCACTCGATGAAGGGCCGCACGTATGGCGCTTCCTTGCCGTCCTGGTAGTCGCCCCAGTCGTGCAGGTTGTGGGTGATGCTGCCCGAGCCGACCAGCAGCACGCCTTGTTCGCGCAGTGGTGCCAGCGCGCGGCCCAGCGCGAACTGATGCTCGGGGCCGAGCAGCGGCTGGATCGACACCGGCACCACCGGGATGTCGGCCTGCGGGAACAACAGCCGCAGCGGTACCCACGCGCCGTGGTCGAGGCCACGCTGCGGGTCGATGGCCACTGTCAGGCCTGCGGCGGCGATGCGGCCGGCCACTTCTTCGGCCAGTGCCGGATCACCCGGCGCCGGGTATTGCAGTTCGAACAGCGCGCGCGGGAAGCCACCAAAGTCGTGGATCGTCGGCGGCTGCGGATGTGCGCCGACCAGCGGCTGCCGGCCCAGCCAGTGCGCCGAGGCCGTCACGATGGCGCGCGGCGGCGGCAGGTCGCGCGCCAGCTCGGCCAGGCGCACACCGACCTGGCCCGGATGCAGGGCGGTCATCGGCGAACCATGGGAGATGTACAGCGAAGGCAGGCGGGACATGGAATTCTCCAGTTGCAGGATCAGGCGGCGATCAGCGCGAACGCAGGGTCCACTTGCCATCGCCGACCAGGAACAGCACCAGCAGCGCCAGCGCCCAGAACGCCGGGTATTCCCAGCCGCCGCCGGCATTGGCGAAACCGAAGCCGTTGGCGCCGTGCACGGTGACGATGGTGCCCAGCAGCAGCGGCACGCCGACCAGGCCCACCCAGCGCGCATAGATGCCCAGCAGGAGCGCGACAGTGATCACCAGCTCGACGCCGAGGGTGAGGTAGCCGAGCACGCCGGGCAGGCCCAGCGACTCGAAGAATGCTGCCGTGCCGGCCGGGGTGAATACCAGCAGCTTGGTCAGCGCATGGACCAGGAACAGCACGCCCAGTGCCAGGCGCAGCAGGGTGGCGCCATACGGGGCCAGCGGCGAAACAGGAGCGGTCGTGGCGTGCATCGGAAAGCACCTAGAAGGGAGTGGGCTCAGGTTATTGCGCCTTCACAGGCCGATAAATACGATCGATTGACCGTATTTATTTCAGAAGGCGCAACAATGGACACCCTTGAGGCGATGCGCGTGTTCGTGGCGGTGGTCGAGCGCAACGGCTTCAGCGCCGCCGCCCAGGCCCTGCACATGTCCACCGCCGGCGTTACCCGCCAGGTCGCCGCACTGGAAAAGCGCCTGTCCACCCGCCTGCTCCATCGCACCACGCGGCGGGTCAGCCCCACCAGCACCGGCGCCGCCTACTACGCCCAATGCGTGCGCCTGCTGGCCGAGTTCGACGCGCTGGAGGCCAGCATCGGCGCGCAGGCGCTGGAGCCCTCCGGCATGCTGCGCATCAATGCACCGGTCAGTTGGGGCATCGCCCGCCTCGGCCCACTGCTGGCCAGCTACCGCGAACGCTTTCCGCAGGTGGAACTGGACCTGGCCCTGTCCGACCGCCTGGTGGACATGGTCGAGGAAGGCTACGACGTGGCCATCCGCATCACCCGCGAGCCGGGCCCCACCCTGATCGCCCGCCGCCTGGGCGAATCGCGGGTGAGCCTGTGCGCCGCGCCGGCCTACCTGGCCGCACGCGGCGCCCCTCAGACCCCGCAGGACCTGCAGGCGCACGCGTGCCTGGGCTACAGCTACTGGGCCGCCGGTGACCACTGGCCGCTGCAGGGGCCGGGCGGCGAAGTGAAAGTAGCGGTGAACAGCCTGCTGCACGCCAACAACGGCGACGTGCTGCGTGAAGCGGCGATCGCCGGCATGGGCGTCATCCTGCAGCCCGACTTCCTGCTGGAAGACGCGCTGGCCGATGGCCGCCTGGTGCGCGTGCTGCCGGAATGGGAGGCCTCGCCGATCGGCATCTTCGCGGTCTATACCAGCCGCAGCCATCTGGCACCGAAGGTGCGCAGTTTCATCGACCATCTGGTGGACACCGGGGTGTAGCCGAGTCTGGCGCTTGCCGGTAGTGCCGGCCGCTGGCCGGCAATCAGACACATCCCGGTCCTGGGCGAATGCCGGCCAGTGGCCGGCACTACCGTCATGCTTCGGTCGGGTGTGCCGGCCGCCGGCCGGCACATACGAAGCCCCGTCATGCTTCGATCGGGTAGTGCCGGCCGCTGGCCGGCACATACGAAACCCCGTCATGTTTCGGTCGGGTAGTGCCGGCCGCTGGCCGGCACATACGAAACCCCGTCATGCTTCGGTCGGGTAGTGCCGGCCGCTGGCCGGCACATACGAAGCCCCGTCGTGCTTCGGTCGGGTAGTGCCGGCCGCTGGCCGGCACATACGAAACCCGATCAGGCGGGAACCTCATCCAGCGCGTCGATGATCTGTTCCAGCGGCGCCGGCCGCCCCAACAGGTAGCCCTGCACCTGGTCACAGCCATGCGCAGCCAGCCAGTCCAGCTGCCCCGGCGTCTCCACGCCTTCAGCGATGATGGTCAGGCCCATGCTGTGGCCCAGCGACAGCAGCGCGCGGCAGATCGAGGCATTGCGTGGATTGGTTTCCACGTCGGCGACGAAGCTGCGGTCGATCTTCAGGATGTCCAGCGGCAGGTGCTGCAGGTAGGACATGCTGGAATAGCCGGTGCCGAAATCATCCAGCGACACGCGGATGCCCTGCTCGTGCAGGCGCTGCATGGTCTGCATCGCCTGTGCCGGCTTGCGCATCAGGCTGCTCTCGGTCAGCTCCACGTGCAGCGCGCCACGGGCCAGGCCGAAATCCTGCTGGGCACGGGTGAATTCGGCCACCAGGTCGCTGTTGAAGAACTGAACCGCCGACACGTTGACCGCGATCGGCAACTCACCCCACCCGGCCTCGACCAGACGGCGCTGCGCCTTCGCCGCCGCGCGGATCACCCAGCGGCCCAGTGCCAGGATCAACCCGGTGTCCTCGCACAGCTGGATGAACTCGTTGGGCGGGATGAAGCTGCCATCGGCCTGCGGCCAGCGCAGCAGTGCCTCCAGCGCTGCCGGGCTGCCATCGCCGGCATGCCGGATCGGCTGGAAATACAGCTGGAATTCGTTGTCGATGGCGGCATGGATGCGCCCGGCCAGGCGCAGGCGGTCGGCCAGGCGCGTGGTCACGGCCGCGTCGAACCAGACCACCACGTTGCCCTCGGCGCGCGCCGCATGCGCGGCCTGCGCGGCCATGCCGATCACCTGCTCGGCCGTGTGCCCGTCACCAGCGATGTGCACGGCCACGCCGATGCGCGGCTCGAACTGGTGCAGCGAGTCCTTGCCGCGCATCGGCGCCGACACGATCTGCAGCAGGTCGTCCAGCACGCGCTGGGTATCGTGCTCGGCACCGATGGCGAAGACGAAATCCTCGGCCGGCTGGAACGCCAGCGTGCCACAGCGTGCGCCCAGGCCCCCGAGCCGGGTCGCCATCGACTGCAGCACCGCATCGCCGATCTCGCGGCCCAGCGTATCGGCCACCAGCTGCAGCCCGCGCAGCTGCACGAAGGCGATGGTGTAGCCCTCCTCCTGCTCGTCCAGCTGTTCGGTCAGGGCGCGCACATTGAGCAGGCCGGTGGCCGGGTTGTGCCGTGCCTGGTAGGCCAGGTCGCGCTCGTAGGCCAGCCGCTCGCTGACATCCTCGGCCAGCACCAGGCACGCGGGCTGCCCGTCGAAGTCGAGCTTGGACAGGTGTGCGCGCACCTCGAACACACTGCCGTCCTTGCGCCGGTGCAGGCGCACGGTCGCGTCGGGGGGATCGCCCACCTGCGCCCGCTGGATGGCACCACGCACTTCGTCCCAGCCTTCGCGCGGGCGGATGTCGAGGATGCTCATCGCCAGGAACTCGTCGCGGCTGTAGCCATACTGGCGCACTGCAGCGTCGTTGACCTCGATGAAGCGCAGCGTATCCGGGTCGAACACCCAGAACGGTGCAGGATTGCGGTCGAACAGCAGGCGGAAGCGGCGTTCCACTTCGCTCATCTGCTCGCGCGCCTGATAGCGTTCGCTCAGGTCGGTCAGCGCACCGATCATGCGCCGCTCGCTGTCGGCCACTTCCACCCGCTGCCCGCGCGCGCCGACCCAGCGCACCTCGCCCCCGGGCAGCACCAGGCGGAACACCTGGTCGAGCACAGCGCTGCCGGCGAAGGCCTGGTCAAAGGCCTGCTGCAGGCGCGCGGCATCATCGCGATGCACGCGCGCGAAGAAATCCGCGACCGGCAAGGCGTCGGTCTGTACCCCAAAGATCTCGCGGGCCAGCGGCGACCAGCGCAGCAGCGCGGCGTCCTCATCCACGTACCAGGTGCAGACACGCCCGACCTGGTGCGCCAGGCGCAGCTCGGCGTGGCCCGTCTTCAGTTCCTCGGCCATCGCCTGCTGGCTGCGGGTGCTGCGGCGCACGGCGTACAGCAGTACCAGCAACACCGCGATGTAGGCCAGTACGATCGCCACCGACGCCTTCAGGTACGGCCACCACGGTGCGAGTACATCTTCGTCGGCCAGGCCGACCTGCACCGCCAGCGGGCTGCGTTCGAGCGTGCTGATGGTGAGGATGCGCGGCACGCCGTCGACAACGCCGGGCATGCTGCCCAGCTCGACCACTGCCTGCGTGCCGAGCAGGTCCCGGCGCGGCAGGTCATAGCGGCGGCCCACCGTGCCATGCGGATCGGGTACGCGGGCCAGCATGTAGCCCTGGGCATCGCTGATCGAGACCAATCCGTTGGGACCGACATCCAGGCCGCCGACGATGCGCTGCAGTTCGCCACAGCGCAGCCGTGCCAGCAGCCAGCGCCCATCGGCCATCGGCAGCGCCAGCGGGACCACCCAGCCCCCGTCGCTGGCGCGCTGTGGTGGGCCGATGTACAGCGCGCTGCCCGAGCCGCGCCGTTGCGGATCGGTCCACAACGGCAACTGCAGGTCGCCCTTGCCGGCCGTCAATGCGCGGCCATAGCTGTCGAGCACCACGATGCTGTGCAGTTCGGCGTGCCGGCGCAGCACGCCGCCGATGGAGGCATCCAGCAAGGCCGGCGCCTGTGCCGGCACGCTGCGGAACAGTTCCGCGGCGTCGGCGGCGATGCCGGTCATGGCCCGCTCCAAGTTGCGCAGCTCCAGCGCCAGCAGGCGCTCGCTGCCCACCGCCAGCGCGCGGCTCTGCCGCTGCGCCGCTTCCAGGCGGCGGTGGTGGTCGTTGACCAGCATGAGGGCCAGACCGGTCACCAGCAGTACGCCCAGCAGCACACCGCCCCAGGTGATGGCGCGCAGCGGCCGGGCCAACGCCCGTTTCAGCGCGGGCATCGGTTGATGTTCCTTGTGCAGTCGGCTGGCTTCATGCGCGAACGAATCCTCCACGTCCCCGACCTCAACGGCCGGCGGACGCCATTCTTGACGCCTGACCCCATCCTGCATGGCCACCTCCCCGTGTCCGCGCAGGGCTCGAGGGTCCAGCATGCACCACCCCGGTGACGGCGTGAAGATCGCATCCGCACGTTCAGCCAGATCCTGCACAGGGCGGGCCCCGCAGGGGGGCGGCCAGTGGCGCCGGAGCGGATTAGACTTGGGGTTTTCCGCTGCAAGAGAAGTCCATGTCCAAGCTGCGCCGTCCCACCCTGGCGCTGGCCATTGTTGCCAGCCTGTCCCTGGCCGCCTGTGACCGCCCGGCCGACCCGGCCGTCGGTGCCACCGCGCCGGCCGATGCCGCCCCCGCTGCGGCCAAGCCGATGCTGGGCAGTTTCGGCTTCGATGCCAGCGGCATGGACCGCAGCATCGCCGCCGGCGACGACTTCTTCGGCTTCGCCAACGGCACCTGGGTGAAGAACACCGAGATTCCGGCCGACCGCTCGCGCTTCGGCAGCTTCAATGTCATTGCCGAGAAGACCCTGGCCGACACCCGCGCCATCCTGGAAGGGGCCGCCGGCAACACCCAGGCCAGCGGCGACGACAAGCTGATCGGCGACTACTACGCCGCCTACATGGACGAAGCCGGCATCGAGCAGCACGGTCTGGCGCCGGTGCAGCCGCAGCTGAAGGCCATCGATGCGATCGCCGACAAGGCCGGGCTGGCCCGCGCACTCGGCGGCGACCTGCGCGCCGACGTCGACCTGCTCAACGCCACCAACTTCTACACCGACCGCCTGTTCGGCCTGTGGGTGTCGGTGGACATGCTGCAGCCGGATCGCACCGCGCCGTACCTGGTGCAGGGCGGCCTGGGCATGCCCGACCGCGATTTCTACCTGGGCGATGGCCGCATGGCCGAACTGCGCAAGCAGTACCAGGCCTACATCGCACAGATGCTGCAGCTGGCCGGCGTCGCCGACCCGGCCGGCAAGGCGCAGCGCATCCTCGCGCTGGAAACGAAGATCGCGCAAGCACATGCCACCCAGGAAGAAACCAACGACGTGACCAAGGGCGCCAACCCCTGGACCCAGGCCGACTTCAATGCGAAGGCGCCGGGCCTGGACTGGAACGCCTTCCTCGATGCGGCGGCGCTGGGCAACCAGCAGGACTTCATCGTGTGGCAGCCCAAGGCCGTGGCCGGCCTGTCCAGGCTGGTCGCCACCGAGCCGCTGGACGCCTGGAAGGACTACCTGGCGTTCCACGCGCTGGACCGTGCCGCCGCCTACCTGCCGAAGAAGTTCGCCGATGCCCGCTTCGCCTTCCATGGCACCGCGCTGAGCGGCACGCCGCAGCAGAGCGACCGCTGGAAGCGCGCGGTGGACGATGCCAACCATGCCGTCGGCGAAGCGATCGGCAAGCGCTACGTCGAAAAGCACTTCGACGCCAGGACCAAGGAGCGTGCGGACGAGATGGCGAAGAACATCATCGCCGCTTTTGCCAAGCGCATCGACGCGCTGTCGTGGATGTCGCCGCAGACCAAGGCGCATGCCAAGGCCAAGGTCACGGGCCTGACCGTGGGCATGGGCTATCCGGAGAAGTGGCGCGACTACACCGGCCTGGAGATCCGCCGTGATGACCCGCTGGGCAATGCACAGCGCGCCGAGCTGTTCGAGTACCAGCGCAACATCGCCAAGCTGGGCAAGCCGGTCGACCACAGCGAGTGGGCGATGCTGCCGCAGACCATCAATGCGATGAACGTGCCGCTGGAGAACCGCCTGGTGTTCCCGGCCGCGATCCTGCAGCCGCCGTTCTTCGACGGCGCTGCCGACGACGCGGTGAACTACGGTGCGATCGGTGCGGTGATCGGCCACGAGATCAGCCACGGCTTCGACAACGCCGGCGCGCTGTTCGACGAGACCGGCAAGCTGCACAACTGGTGGACCGCCGAGGACCTGAAGCAGTTCAACGCCGCCGGTGATGCGCTGGCCGCGCAGTTCAGCAGCTACGAGCCGTTCCCCGGCGTGCACGTGAACGGCAAGCTGACCCTGGGCGAGAACATCGCCGACGTGGCTGGCCTGGGTACCGCCTACGATGCCTACCAGCTGTCGCTGCAGGGCAAGCCGGGCCAGACCCTGGAAGGCTTCAGCCCGGACCAGCGCTTCTTCCTCGGCTTCGCCCAGGCGTGGCGCAGCAAGAGCCGCGAGCAGGCGCTGCGCAACTCGCTGCTGACCGATGTGCATGCCCCGGGCCAGTTCCGCGCATTGACCGTGCGCAACATCGACGCCTGGTACCCGGCGTTCGAAGTGAAGGAAGGCCAGAAGCTGTACCTGGCCCCGGACAAGCGGGTCAAGGTGTGGTGATGTAACCGGAACGGGCGCCGCAAGGCGCCCGTTTCATTTCCGGGTAGCGGCCAACCTTCGTCGGCACATACTCCGCTCTGGTGGGTGCCGACCTTGGTCGGCACGGGGTAGGAATCCACGCATGGCGTGGATCTACCTGCGGGTGATGGCAGCCATCAGCAGGGCACTCCCAGCCAACACCGCCGCAGCCCACAGATTCGCATGCAGGCCCACGCCATCCAGCAGGCGGCCACCAACCCACGCACCCATTGCGATGCCGATGTTGAATACCGCCACATACAACGCGGTGGCGATCTCCACGGCCTGCGGCACCGCCTTCATCATCCAGCTCATCAGGCCCACCGATACACCGCCATAGGCCAGACCCCACAGCAGCAGCACCGCAATACCTGCGGAGGGCGTATTTCCCACCCACAGGAACAGCAGAGGCGTCAGCAGCAGGCCCGAGGCTATCGCCAGCAGCACGCCCCGTGGATGGCGCGCAGCCAGCGGCCCGGCGATGAAGTTGCCGGCGATGCCAGCCAGGCCGTACCCAAACAGCAGTGCACCTATCCACGACGCATCCACGCCCGATACGGACGTCAGCAGCGGCCGCACGTACGTGAAGGCGATGAAGTGCCCGGACACCAGCAGCCCGGTCAGCCACAGGCCACGCCGCAGGTTGCGCTGGCCAAGCTGCTGCACGAACTGACGCGGGCGCACCGATGTGCTGACCGGCAACGCGGGAACCACCCGCAGATGCAGCAGCATCACCGCCGCACTGAACAACGTCATCGCCACGAACGCGCTGCGCCAGCCCAATGCATCCCCGATCAGCGCGCCCAACGGAACGCCGAGCACCGAAGCTGCGGCCACGCCTCCGAAGATGATCGAGGTGGCCAGACCGATGCGCTGCGCAGGTACCAGGCGCGCTGCCAGCCCACCGGCAATGGTCCAGATGCCGCCCATGCAGAACCCCACCAGCACACGCGCGGCCAACAGCCAGCCGATGCCAGGTGCCAGCGCCGACGCAAGGTTGGCGACCAGCAGCAGGCCCAACAGCACACACAGGATGCGGCGACGATCGATGCCACCGGCTGCGATCACCGCAAGCGGGGCGAACACTGCCGCGAGCAGGGCGGGCAGTGAGATCATCAGGCCGGCGGTGCCGGTGGACGCGCCGAGATCTTCGGCGATGGGAGTCAGCAGGCCGACCGGCAGCATTTCGGTGGTGACCACCGAGAACGTGGCGAGGCCGACGGCGGAGACCGCCCACCACGGATGGCGGGGCACAGACGCGGCATGCGCAGGCGATGAAGCGCTCACGGGATGGTTCCTTCAGGGGATGTGGGCGCGGCAGACGGGCGCAGCGCACGTTGCACGAGCAAGGCGAACAGCAGCACGCCACCGCCTGCCGCCAGCGCAACCACAAAACCGCTGCGCACGCCCGCCGCATCGACGCTCTGTCCGGACAGCGCCGCGCCCAGCGCCACGCCGATGTTGAGGCCGGCCAGCAGCCACGTCATGCCTTCGGTCAGGCGTGCTTCGGGCACGCGTTGTTCAACCAGCGACATCGCCACGATCATCGTCGGCGCGAAGAACACCCCGGCCAGCAGTACCGCAGCGGCCAGTGCCGGCAGACTGCCGACCCACAGCAGCGGCAACGTGGTCAATGCGGTGGCCGCTGCTCCGGCCAGCAACAGGCGCGGCAGCGGCATCGGCAGCTTCAGGGCACCAAACAGCAGCCCCGCCGTGCAGCTGCCCAGCGCGTAGGCCGACAGCACCCAGCTGGCAGCTAGTGGCTGTCCGCGCAGCTCGGCCAATGCCACGCTGGTGATGTCGACGGTGCCGACGATCACGCCCATCGCCAGCATCAGCAACGCCAGCAGGCGGATCTCCGGTTGCCGCAGCAGCGAGTGCGAGGATGTTGCACCTTCGTAGTGCTGTATCGGCGGCTCGGTGCTCCGCTGCAGCACCAGTGCGGCGACGCCGGCCACCAGCAGCAGGGCGGCCGCCAGTACGCCAGCCTGTGGCCATACCGCCACCGACAATCCGACGGACAACGGTGGCCCGGCGATGAAGGTCACCTCGTCGAACACGGTCTCCAGCGAATACGCGGTCTGCAGCTGTGGTCGTCCGCGATGGGTCGCGGTCCAGCGCGCTCGCACCATCGCCGACACGCTGGGCATGCAGCCGGCCAGCATCGCCGCAACGAACAGCGTCCAGTCCGGCGCGGCCAGCAGCGTGCACGCGAGCAGCAACAGCAGACCGGCCGCACTGGCCGCAGTGGCCCATGGCAGTACCCTGCCCTGCCCGCGCCGGTCGACCCAGCGCGACACCTGCGGCGACAGCAACGCATAGGTCAGCACGAAGGTGGCCGACACCGCACCGGCCAGTGCATAGCTGCCGCGCAGCTGGGACAGCAAGGTGATGATGCCGATACCGGTCATCGGCAGCGGCAGGCGTGCCAGCAGCCCGGCCAGGGCGAGGCCGGCGGTGCCGGGGGTCGCGAACAGGTCGCGATAGGGGGTGGCCATCAGGTTCTCCAAGGCAGCGACTTGCCTGGCGCACGGGGCGCCATGACAATACATACAGGGCGTATGAATAAGAGGCTACATTCATACGCGCCGTATGTAAATAATCATGCACTATGTATGTAAGGAGCTCTGAATGGTTCGCCGCACCCGCGCCGAGATGGAAGAAACCCGCGCCACCCTCCTGGCCACCGCCCGCCGGGTGTTCAGCGAGCATGGCTATGCCGCCACCTCGATGGACGACCTGACCGCCCAGGCCGGGCTGACCCGCGGCGCGCTGTACCACCACTTCGGCGACAAGAAGGGTCTGCTGGCGGCTGTCGTCGCCCAGCTCGATGCCGAGACCGACCAGCGCCTGCAGGCGATCAGTGATGCCGCCGACGATGCCTGGGAGGGCTTCGTGCAGCGTTGCCGCGCGTACCTGGAGATGGCGCTGGAACCGGAGATCCAGCGCATCGTGCTGCGCGATGCGCGCGCGGTGCTCGGTGGCGCCTCACCGGAATCGCAGCGCCACTGCGTGCATTCGATGCAGCACCTGATCGAACATCTGGTTGCCCAGGGCGTGGTGGCGCCGGTGAATGCGCAGGCGCTGGCGTCGCTGATCTATGGCAGCCTGGCCGAGGCCGCGTTCTGGATCGCCGAGGGCGAGGATGGCGACGTGCGCCTGCGGCAGGCGACGGCGGCGCTGGAGATGCTGTTGCGCGGGTTGAAGTCGGCGGGGTAAGGCCCATCCGCGCATGGCGTGGATCTTATCTCTTGCCGATCTGGCACCTTGGGTGCCGAGAGCCCGGCGTGGGCGACCGTGTGGATCCAGGTCTTGCGACCGAGAAGTAGCTTGGGTCCCCACGCCGGATTCTCCCTGAACCGCCCGAACA
>NZ_JCAFSD010000009.1:0-146657 GCF_059368915.1 Stenotrophomonas sp. YJH_SMC_105-26
GCCGGGTACGCTCGGCACATGCGTGCTGTCGCTCCCGCGTTTCGCTGCGCGAATCGCGGGCCCCACTTACCGGCCTCCACCCCCCCGCGCCTGCGGCGCTGCCCCCGAACTCCGGGGGCGGTAGTGCCGGCCGCTGGCCGGCATACGGGGCAGCTCAGGGTGATTGCGGCTGCCGGGCAGCGGCGGGTACGACCGGGGGGCGGCCGATCCCGAACCAGCCCAGCGTGACGCCGCACAGCGGGCCGATCAGCAGGGCGAAGGCGAGGGTGCCGAGGCCGACATTGCCGCCCAGCCACCAGCCCAGCAGCAATACGCTGCCTTCGATCAGGCTGCGCACCTTCCAGATCGGCCAACCGGTGCGGGCATGCAGGCCAGTCATCAAGCCATCGCGCGGTCCCGGGCCGAGGCGGGCGCCGATGTACAGGCCGGTGGCCAGCGCGACCAGCAGCATGCCTGCACAGAACATCGCCAGCTGCCAGCCCACGCCGATGGCCGGTGGCAGCAGCCACAACCCGAACTGTGCGGAGGGACCGATCAGCATCACGTTGAGCACCGTGCCGACGCCCGGCTTCTGGCGCAGTGGCCACCACAGCAACAGCACCAGTGCGCCGATGACATTGGTCGCCAGCCCGAAGGACAGCGGCGTCTGTGCGGCGATGCCCTGCGACAGCACGTCCCAGGGCGCCACGCCGATGGCGGCACGGATCATCAGCGAGGCACCGAAGCCATACAGGAACAGGCCGGTGATCAGTTGCAGCAGGCGCAGGGGCAGGGCGGTAGGCATGGTGGGCTCGGGGGAGGGGAGATCTGTTTCCACCGTATCCCTGATTTCCTTGAGCCCATAGATACAGATCCCAGCCAATCCGCTGGTACAGGCAGCGCCGATCCTGCAGGCGGGCGGTTGAGCAGGGCCGCGCCCGTGCTCTGCTGGTGGCGGCAGGCGTAGCAGCCTGGCGTGGGCTCGGCCTACATCACGGCGTCAGTCGTCCCAGCCCACCAGCGCCAGCTTGCCCACCGTGTGCCCGCTGGCCAGGCGCTGATGCGCGATGTCCAGGTTGGCCGCATTGATCGTGCCCAGCGTTTCACTGAGCGTGCCACGCAGCTGGCCGGCATCGATCATGCTGGCGGCGCGGCTGAGGATGCGATGCTGTTCGATGCAGTCGGCGGTGGCGAAGCGCGAGCGCGCGAACATGAACTCCCAATGGATGCCGATGCATTTGGCCTTGTACGGATCGCCGATGCGCAGTGCGCCACGCGGCTCCACGATCAGGTCGACATGGCCCTGTGGTGCCAGCAGCTGGCCCAGTTCGTCCCAGTAGTGATCGGTGTCGGCCAGGTTGAGCGCCACCTGCACTGCGTCGATGCCCAGTGCCTGCAGCTGGGGCTGCAGCGGCTGCCGATGGTCGATCACATGCGTGGCCCCCATCTGCCGGCACCAGTCGATCGAGGCCTCGCGCGAGGCGGTGGCGATCACCTCGAAGCCGGCATGGCGGGCCAGCTGGATCGCCATCGAGCCCACGCCTCCCGCACCGCCGATCACCAGCAGGTGCTGGTCGCCATGGCGGCGATCATCCAGGTGCAGCGGCATGCGCTGGAACAACAGCTCCCAGGCGGTCAGCGTGGTCAGGGGTAGTGCGGCGGCTTCGGCGAAATCGAGCGTGCTCGGCTTGCGGGCGACCAGGCGCTCGTCCACCCACTGGTACTGGGCGTTGCAGCCCGGCCGGGTAACGTCACCGGCGAAGTAGACCTCGTCACCGGAGGCGAACAGGCTGGCCTCGTCACCGATGGCTTCGACCACGCCGGCGGCGTCCCAGCCGAGCACCCGGGGAACCTCAAGGGTGGCCGGATCGGTAGCGGCCCGCTGCTTGCCATCGACGGGGTTGACCGATACCGCTTCGATCCGCACCAGCAGATCGCGGCCGCGAGGAGGCAGCGGCGGCGGCAGCAGGACATCACGCAGGGCAGGTGCGTATTCACGACTCAGGGCGACGGCTTTCATCACGGCTCCGGCTGGGTTCGTGATCCCATCATAAGGTTCCTCACGTTTCCGCAAACCTGCTGAACCGTGCGATGCAATGTGCTGCGCAGTATGTCGGTTTTCGCGCTTAAACCCCGTCAAACCCTTGCAGCGTGTGGGTCTTGCGGATTTTCATCATCCTGTATAGGGTTTCAACGTCGGACCGGTCGACGGTCGGGCGCAACACTTCACATGTTACGGGACTGTTAACATGGCCTTCACCCGCCTGAGCATAATGTTCGCGGCGGTGGCGTGCTGAATCGGCTGTCGTACATCGACGCACTAGTGCTGGCCCATGCCTCTACCGGTTTCATACCCCCGAAATAGGAGCTGTACTCAATGAACAAGAAGATCCTTACTGCCGCGCTGCTGGGCGGCCTGGCTTTCGCCCAGGCAGCTTCGGCGCAGGAGTTCGATGACCGCTGGTACCTGACCGGTTCGGCCGGCTTCAACTTCCAGGACAGCGACCGTCTGACCAATGACGCTCCGTTCGTGACCCTGGGCCTGGGTAAGTTCATCAGCCCGAACTGGTCGCTGGACGGTGAACTGAACTACCAGAACCCGAACTTCGACAGCAACCAGGACCTGAACTGGTCGCAGTACGGCGTCTCGCTGGACCTGCGTCGCCACTTCATCAAGGAAGGCCGCGGCTGGAACCCGTACATCGTCGGTGGCCTGGGCTACCAGAAGTCGGAAGAAGAGTACGCTGCAATCGACAACAACGGTCCGCGCCAGCGTAAGGACGGCAACGTTGCCGCCAAGCTGGGCGTCGGCCTGCAGACCACCTTCGAGAAGCGTGTTGCTGTCCGCGCCGAAGTGGCCTACCGCGCTGACTTCGACGACCAGAGCATCGCCGCCAAGGACGAGAGCTGGTTCGGCGACGTGCTGGCTTCGGTCGGCGTCGTGATCCCGCTGGGCCCGGCTCCGGTCGCGGCTGCTCCGGCTCCGGCTCCGGTTGCCCCGAGCTGCGCCGACCTGGATGACGACGGTGACGGCGTCAACAACTGCGACGACAAGTGCCCGAACTCGCAGCCGGGTCAGACCATCGGTCCGGACGGTTGCCCGGTTCCGGTCTCCATCGACCTGAAGGGCGTCAACTTCGACTTCGACAAGTCGAACCTGCGTCCGGACGCCGTGGCGATCCTGAGCGAAGCCACCGAGATCCTGAAGCGTTACCCGGATCTGCGCGTTGAAGTTGCCGGTCACACCGACTCGAAGGGTACCGACGCTTACAACCAGAAGCTGTCGGAGCGTCGCGCCACCGCCGTGTACAACTACCTGACCAAGAACGGCGTCGACGCCGGTCGCCTGGTCGGCCCGATCGGCTACGGCGAGAGCCGTCCGATTGCTCCGAACACCAACCCGGATGGTTCGGACAACCCGGAAGGTCGCGCCAAGAACCGTCGTACCGAGCTGAACGTCCAGAACTAAGTTCTGACGCTCTGCCAGTAGGACACAGCAGGACCCGGCTTCGGCCGGGTCTTGTTGTTTCTGCGGTCCGGAACCCGGCGTTTCAGGCGCGGGAGTAACCGTTCGTCGGGATTTTGCCCATAAAACCAATGAGTTGCCGTATTCATTGAAAGTGGCGCTTGAAAGCTGTCGCGGCATTGCTAAACTCGCCGCGTCACTTCCTTTCCTGGATGCCCTTCATGCTGCGCTCTGCATCGGCCGCCTTCCTGGCGCTGGCCCTGGTTCCCGCCGCCCACGCTGCGGTCGATTGCTCGGTCAACACCAGCGCCTCGCCGCTGCCGTTGCCGGCCACGACCATCGCGCCGGTGGCCGACGAGCTCTACATCCGTGGCAACCAGCTGGGCATGCCGGCCGGCGTGCTGAGCAGCAACTACGATCCGTCGCAGTCGCTGGACCAGGTGCTGCAGCGCCTGCGCATCGATGGGTGCCAGAACATCGCCAAGGCCATTCCGAGCGCACCGGCGGTGAAGCCGAACGATCCGGCGGCCTACAAGCCGCAGACCGAATTCGACAACACGCCCTGGCGCTTCGACATGAGCCAGAACGGCAAGCGCATGACCGCCGAAGAGTTCGACGCCTGGATGAAGGCGCGTGGCGTGCGTGTGGTCAAGGCGCGTCCGGCTCCGGCCGCCACTCCGGCTGCGGCCGAAGCACCGGCTGAGACCAAGCCGGTCGACAAGAAGTAAGCGCGGCGGGGAGCAGAGGCTTGCGCACGCGCCGCCCACCTGCTGCCCCCGCTGCCCGCTCCCACGCACCGCGTGGGCGTGCGGTTCCGGATGTCTCCAATGGCGTGCGCCATGGCCTGGCGCGCGTGCTGTCCAAGGCCGGCGTGTGCTCACGCAGCGAGGCCGCGCGCTGGATTTCCGATGGCCGCGTGCGCGTGTCCGGCCGCATCATCCGTGATCCCGAGTTCCCGATTGCCAGTCCGCACCCGCCGATCGAAGTCGATGGCCGGCCGATGGATGCGCCGCAGCGGCTGTACCTGGTGCTCAACAAGCCGCGCGGCGTGGTGACCACGGCGCAGGACGAGCGTGGTCGCGACACGGTGTATCGCTGCTTCGATGGTGCCGGCCTGCCGTGGATCGCGCCGGTCGGGCGCCTGGACAAGGCCAGCGAAGGGCTGTTGTTGTTCAGCAATGATCCGCAGTGGGCGGCGCGCCTGACCGATCCGGAGACCGGCCCACAGAAGACCTATCACGTGCAGGTGGATCGTCTTCCCGATGAGGACACCCTGGCCGCGCTGCGCGCCGGTGTCGAGGACGAGGGCGAGTTCCTCGTCGCCCAGGCCGTGCGCGTACTGCGCAGTGGCGACAAGACCGCATGGCTGGAGGTGGTCCTCGACGAGGGACGCAACCGCCATATCCGCCGCCTGTTGGCGGCCTTCGACCTGCAGGTGCTGCGCCTGGTCCGGGTCGCGATCGGTGGGCTGCTGCTCGGCGATCTCGGCAAGGGGCAATGGCGGGTGCTGGAGGTCAGCGACCAGCAGCGGCTGGGGGCCGCTGCACCGGGCTGATCATCGCCCGCGGCCGGCAGTCGCCGGCCACCGTTCCAGGCGTAGGGGGCGCCTGGTTGCTGAATTTCCCGAACGGAGCCTGCCCATGTACCACCCGACCCTCAACCAAACCCTGCGCTGCGCAGGCCTGCTGCTGCCGATGGTGCTGCTGGCCGCCTGTGGCGGCCACAAGAAGGTGGCCAAGGCGGAAACGCCTGCCGAGACCCCGGTGGTGGAAGTGAAGACCCCGGAGCTGGATGGTCGCGGCAGTTACCGCTTCCTGATGAGCAACGGCGACAAGAAGATGACCGCCGATGAGTTCGATGCCTGGATGAAGGCCAACGGCATCCGCGTTGCCAAGGGCAACGGCCAGGACGCCGCCGCCAAGCCGGTAGTGGTGGCCAGCAAGGAAGAGCCGAAGGGCAAGAAGAAAAAGAAGTGACGCCTGGCGGTGCCGACCCTGGCCGGCACGCCCTCAGGCCACGGCGGGTGCCGACCGTGGTCGGCAGCCATCCAGCCCGGTAGGTGCCGACCTTGGTCGGCACGCTTTGACCAGCGGGGTCAGGGCCTTTTCCGCAGGAAAGGGATCCGACCCCGGCATGATCAGCCCTTGACCACGCCCAGTTCGACACCAATGCGGGTGAACGCATCGATCGCGCGATCCAGGTGCTCGCGGCTGTGCGCGGCGCTGATCTGGGTCCGGATGCGGGCCTGGCCCTTGGGCACCACCGGGAAGAAGAAGCCGATCGCGTAGATGCCTTCTTCCAGCAGGCGCTCGGCGAATTTCTGCGCCAACGGTGCGTCATACAGCATTACCGGGCTGATCGGATGCACGCCCGGCTTCACGTCGAAACCGGCGGCGGTCATCTTCTCGCGGAAGTAGGCGGTGTTCTCGGCCAGCGTGCTGCGAAGGTCGTCAGCGGCAGCCAGCATTTCGAACGCCTTGATGCCGGCGGCCACCACATGCGGCGGCAGCGAGTTGGAGAACAGGTACGGGCGCGAGCGCTGGCGCAGCAGTTCGATCACCTCGGCGCTGGCGCAGGTGAAGCCGCCCAGCGCGCCGCCCATGGCCTTGCCCAGAGTGCCGGTGATGATGTCGATCTTCTCCAGCACGCCCTTGACCTCGGCCGAACCACGGCCGGTAGCGCCAAGGAAGCCGGTGGCGTGGCATTCGTCGATGTGTACCAGCGCGTTGTACTTCTTCGCCAGCGCGGTGATCTCGTCCAGCGGCGCGATGAAGCCGTCCATCGAGAATACGCCATCGGTGGTGATCAGCTTGGTCTTGCAGCCTGCGGCATCGGCGGCCTGCAGCTGCGCTTCCAGATCGGCCATGTCGCAGTTGGCGTAGCGGAAGCGCTTGGCCTTGCACAGGCGCACGCCGTCGATGATCGAAGCATGGTTCAGCGCGTCGGAAATGATCGCGTCGTTCTCGCCGAGCAGCGGCTCGAACAGGCCACCGTTGGCATCGAAGCAGGCCGCGTACAGGATGGTGTCCTGCTTGCCGAAGAAATCGGCGATCTGCTTCTCCAGCTGCTTGTGCAGGTCCTGGGTGCCGCAGATGAAGCGCACCGAGGCCATGCCGAAGCCGTGGGTATCCAGTGCGTCCTTGGCGGCCTGGATCAGGTCCGGATGGTCGGCCAGGCCCAGGTAGTTGTTGGCACAGAAGTTCAGCACCTTGCGGCCGTCGTCGAGGGTGATCTCGGCCGATTGCGGGCTGGTGATGATCCGCTCGGACTTGAACAGGCCCTGGGCGCGGATGGCGTCCAGTTCCTCGGCGTAGTGGCGGGTCAGGGCGGAGGAGACGTCGGTCATGGCGTGGGCACGGCTCTGAACGGGGAAACCGCTGATTCTACCGGGCATCGCCGGTCATCAACCGGGCTGGATGGGGCATCGCCATGGGCAGCGCATGTTGCATCGCAATAGCAAAGTGGTTAAGAATTCGTGAACCGGAGCTGTCGCGCTCCGGCCGCTCCCGCCTTCCACGCCACGCCACCGCCCCCACCGGAGACGCTCATGAAGCACGCCCGTGCCTGCCTCGCCATTGCCGCTGCCCTGACCCTGGCCGCCCCGTTCGCCGCCAGCGCGCAGGAGAACGAATCGCCGTACAGCTGGAATGTCACCGCCGTTTCCGACTACCTGTTCCGTGGCGTGTCGCAGACCGACGAGAAGCCGACCCTGCAGGCGGGCTTCACCTACACCTCGCCGGTGGGCCTGTATGCCGGTGTCTGGGGTTCGGGCGTGGACTTCGGTCCGGGCGATCCGAACACCGAGATCGACTACCAGATCGGCTATGGCGTGGACGTCACTTCGCGCGTCAACTTCGACGTGCTGCTGAACCGCTACACCTACCTCGGTGCCAGCCACCAGAACTACAACGAGCTGGTGACCACCACCACGCTTGATGACACCTACAAGCTGACCATGGCCTACACCAACGACCAGTGGAACAGCGGCACCGATGGCTGGTACTACGGCTTGGGCGGCAGCTGGGGCCTGCCGAAGGACTTCACGCTGAATGCCAACGTCGGTCGCAGCACCTTCGAGGACGGCATCGCCAAGGACTATACCGACTGGAACGTCGGCGTCAGCCGCCAGTTCGGCCTGTTCAACGTCGGCCTGGGCTACTACGGCACCGACGGCAATGGACGCGAGAACTCGGGCAAGCTGGCCCACAGCCGGGTGCTGCTGACCGTGGCCGTGGGCAAGTAACGCCGCAGGCGTTACGGTAGGTGCCAAGCTTGCCTGGCACGCATTGCGAAAAAGGCGCCCATCGGGCGCCTTTTTCAGTTCCGCGGTGTTCTTGATCCCATCTGGGGAAGAGCCCCCTTGTTGTTCAAGGGGGCGCGCCAAAGGCGCGGGGATAAGGAAACATGCGGGGGAATTGACCCTTCGGGTCAATTCCAGCTGAGCACGACCTTGCCGGCCTTGCCTTCTTCCATCAGGTCGAAGCCCTTCTGGAACTCGTCGATCGGCAGCTGGTGGGTCATCACCTTGCCGAGCGGGAAGCCGGACAGCACCAGCTGGGTCATCTTGTACCAGGTCTCGTACATCTTGCGGCCGTAGATGCCCTGCACGGTCAGGCCCTTGAAGATGATCTTGTCCCAGTCGCAGCCGGCGCCCTTGGGCATGATGCCGAGCATGGCGATCTTGCCGCCGTGGTACATGCAGTCGAGCATGTCGTTGAACGCGCGCGGGTTGCCGCTCATTTCCAGGCCCACGTCGAAGCCCTCCATGTGCAGCTCCTTCATCACGTCCTTCAGCGACTGGTTGGCGACGTTGACCACGCGGGTGGCGCCCATGTCGGCGGCCAGCTTCAGGCGGAAGTCGTTGACGTCGGTCACCACCACGTTGCGCGCACCGATGTGCTTGCAGATGCCGGCGGCGATGATGCCGATCGGACCGGCGCCGGTGATCAGCACGTCTTCGCCGATCACGTCGAATTCCAGCGCGCAGTGTGCGGCATTGCCGTACGGGTCGAAGAACGCGGCCAGTTCCGACGGGATCTGGTCCGGAATCGGCCACAGGTTGCTGGCCGGCATCACCATGTATTCGGCGAAGGCGCCGTTGACGTTGACGCCGATGCCGACGGTGTTCGGGCACAGGTGCGGGCGGCCGCCACGGCAGTTGCGGCAATGGCCGCAGACGATGTGACCTTCGGCCGAGACGCGCTGGCCGATCTCATAGCCGGTCACCGCCGAACCGAGCGCGGCAATGCGGCCGACGAACTCATGGCCGATGGTCAGGCCCGGCTTGATGGTGCGCTGGCTCCACTCGTCCCACAGGTAGATGTGCAGGTCGGTGCCGCAGATCGCGGTCTTTTCCAGCTTGATCAGGACCTCGTTCGGGCCCGGGGTCGGAACCGGAACTTCTTCCAGCCAGATGCCCTTGGCCGCTTCGCGCTTGACCAGGGCCTTCATCGTTTGCTGCGCCATCGGGGTGGAACTCATCAGGGGGAAAGCGCGGATTATAGGGTGCCGCGCGGATTTCCCATGTTGCGCTGCGGGTGCAATGGCGGAACGAAAGGCGTGCGCCGACGGGCGTTTCGAACGTGCTGCAAACAGCAGCGCCTCCTTGATTCCTGGGGAGGGCGCGCGGTCACCCTGGCCGGGACACGCAAAAGCCCATCCATGGTGCTCGATGGCGCCTTGCTCGTGCGCGCTATCCTGCGCACACGGCAAGACCGGGGTTGGGCGTCCTGCCCAACCCGCCAGTCGCATGCGCCCGGCCCATGGCGCCAACGGTCCCGGCCAGGGTGACCACGCCCGCTCTGGACGATTCCATGTGCGCGGCCGATGTGCGCATGGCAGAGCAAGAAGTAGGCCCATGACTTCCGGGGTTCGGGCCGGGGCAGGGCGGCGGGCTACAATCGAGGGTTCCACTACCAGGGGCTGCTCCATGCGCTCGAACCTGCTTGCATTCTCCATCGTCGCCAGCCTTGGGCTGGCCCAGGTCGCCCATGCCGCTGAAGGCATGTGGGTGCCGCAGCAGCTGCCGGAAATCGCCGGTCCGTTGCAGAAGGCCGGCCTGAAGCTGTCCCCGGAGCAGCTGTCCAACCTTACCGGCGACCCGATGGGCGCGGTCGTCGCCCTCGGCGGCTGCACCGCCAGCTTCGTGTCGCCGCAGGGCCTGGTGGTCACCAACCACCACTGCGCCTACGGTGCGATCCAGCTGAATTCGACCGCCGAGAAGAACCTGATCAAGGACGGCTTCAACGCGCCGAAGCACAGCGATGAACTGAGCGCCGGCCCGAACGCCCGCGTCTACGTGCTCGACCAGATCACCGACGTCACCGCCCAGGCCAAGGCCGCCATTGCCGCCGCCGGCAACGACCCGCTGGCCCGCAGCCGTGCGCTGGACGCCTTCGACAAGGCCCAGGTCGCCGCGTGTGAAGCCGAGGACGGCTTCCGCTGCCGCCTGTACACCTTCTCCGGCGGCAACACCTACCGACTGTTCCGCAACATGGAAATCAAGGACGTGCGCCTGGTCTACGCGCCCCCGGGCAGCGTCGGCAAGTACGGCGGCGACGTCGACAACTGGATGTGGCCGCGCCACACCGGCGACTTCTCGTTCTACCGCGCCTACGTCGGCAAGGACGGCAAGCCGGCCTCATTCTCGGCCGACAACGTGCCGTACCAGCCCAAGCACTTCCTGAAGTTCACCGACCAGCCGCTGGGCGCCGGTGACTTCGTGATGGTGGCGGGCTATCCGGGCCGCACCAACCGCTACGCGCTGGCCGGTGAGTTCAACGAAACCGCCAGCTGGACCTACCCGACCATCGCCAGGCACTACAACGCAGTGTTGAAGATGATCGATGAGGCGGGCAAGGCCGACGCCGACGTCAAGGTGAAGTACGCCGCCACCGCGGCCAGCATGAACAACGTGGCCAAGAACTACGCCGGCCAGCTGGAAGGCTTCAAGCGCATCGACGCTGCTGGCCAGAAGCAGGCTGAAGAAGCCGCCGTGCTGGCCTGGCTGAAGAAGCAGGGCGCCGCCGGCAAGCCGGCCCTGGCAGCGCACGCGCAGCTGGTCAAGCACCTGGATACCAGCAAGGCGACCCGCGAGCGCGATCTGTTCGTCGGCCAGTTCAACAACACCTCGGCGGTCAACGCCGCCATCGGCCTGTACCGCCTGTCGATCGAGCGCACCAAGCCGGACGCCGAGCGCGAGGTCGGCTACCAGCAGCGCGACCTGCCGACCCTGGAAGGCGGCCTGAAGCAGATGGATCGCCGCTATGTGGCGAAGATGGACCAGCAGCTGCAGACCTACTGGCTGGACCAGTACGTCGCCCTGCCGGCCGCGCAGCGCAACAACGACGTGCTGAACACCTGGCTGGGCGGCAGCGATGCGAGCGCGGTCAAGGCACTGGTGAGCAAGCTGTCGGGCACTGAGCTGGGCAGCCTGGATGCACGCCTGAAGTGGTTCAAGGCCGACCGCGCCGCGTTCGAAGCCAGCACCGATCCGGCCATCCAGTACGCGGTGGCGATCATGCCGTCGCTGCTGAAGCAGGAAGAGCAGAAGAAGATCCGCGAAGGCGAGTCGCTGACCGCACGTCCGCTGTACCTGCAGGCACTGGCTGACTACAAGAAGAGCCAGGGCGAGTTCGTGTACTCGGATGCCAACCTGTCGCTGCGCATCACTTTCGGCAACGTGATGGGCTATGAGCCCAGGGACGGCGTGGCCTACACCCCGTTCACCACGCTGGAGGGCATCGTCGCCAAGGACATCGGCGTCGATCCGTTCGATGCGCCCAAGGCCCTGCTCGACGCGGTCAAGGCCAAGCGCTACGGCGGCCTGGAAGACAAGCGCGTGGGCTCGGTGCCGGTGAACTTCCTGTCCAACCTGGACATCACCGGTGGCAACTCGGGTTCACCGGTGCTGGACGCCAACGGCAAGCTGGTCGGCCTGGCCTTCGACGGCAACTGGGAATCGGTCAGCTCCAACTGGGTGTTCGACCCGGTGATGACCCGCATGATCGCGGTCGACAGCCGCTACATGCAGTGGATCATGCAGGAAGTGGCGCCGGCGCCGGCGCTGCTGAAGGAACTGAACCTGGCGAAATAAACCCGTTGCGGTAGTGCCGGCCGCTGGCCGGCAACCCCGACCAGATAGCCGGAGTTTCCAAAACCCCGCGATCCACGTCGCGGGGTTTTTTCATGCCCGGCACGGCCCGGTGCGCCGAACGGGTATCATCCCTGTTCCGCGCACTTCACAGGATGTGAACGAAACGCGGAACCTCCTCCCCCCCAGGACCCCTTGCACGCATGCGCATCCTGCTTGCCCGCCACGGCGAAACGCCGTGGAACGCCGAAGGCCGCTACCAGGGCCAGATCGACATCCCGCTTTCGCCGATCGGTGAAGCCCAGGCCCAGGCCCTGGGCGCCCGCTTGGCCTCGGTGGACATCACCCGCGCCGTCGCCTCGCCGCTGTCACGCGCGCAGCGCACCGCGCAGCTGGCACTCGGTGCCGCCCGTGCCGACATGTTGCTGACCGAGCCGGAGCTGCAGGAAATCGCCCACGGCGAGTGGGAAGGCCTGCTGGCCAGCGAAATCAACGAAAAGGACCCGTCGCGCCTGAAGGCGTGGCGCGAGGAGCCGGACACAGTGCTGATGCCCGGCGGTGAATCGCTGCGCCTGGTGCTGGAGCGCAGTTGGCGCGGCCTGGCCCGCGCCACCGAAGGCCTCGGCGAGCACGACACCCTGCTGGTGGTCGCCCATGATGCGGTCAACCGCGTGATCCTGTGCAAGGTGCTGGGCCTGCCGATCTCCCGCCTGTGGACCTTCCGCCAGGCGCCGACCACGCTCAACCTGCTCGAAGGCGCCGACCTGGACAGCCTGGAAGTGGTGCGCCTGAACGACTGTGCCCACCACACGCCGTTCTTCGGCGAAGCCAAGCACCGCGCACTCTGATCCATCCCCTCGCATCAACTGCTTCTGCTGGAACCGCTGCCGTGACCAACACCCCGACCACCCTGGCCGACTGGCTGGACTACATTGAACGCCAGCACCCGGCGACCATCGACATGGGCCTGGAGCGCGTGCGCGCCGTGGCTACGGCGATGGGCCTGGGGGCGCCGGCCCAGCGCACCATCGTGGTCGGTGGCACCAACGGCAAGGGCTCCACCGTGGCCTTCATCGAAGCCATCGCGCGTGCTGCCGGCTGGAAGGTCGGCGCGTACACCTCGCCGCACCTGCTGCGCTACAACGAGCGCGTGCGCATCGACGGCCACGATGTGGAGGATGCGGCGCTGGTCGCCGCCTTCAACACCATCGAGGCCGCGCGTGGCGATATCACGCTGACCTATTTCGAGTACGGCACGCTGGCCGCGCTGCAGCTGTTCGCCGACGCCGGGCTGGACCTGGCGGTGCTGGAAGTGGGCCTGGGCGGTCGCCTGGATGCGGTCAACATCGTCGACGCTGACGTGGCGGTGATCACCACCGTGGACATCGACCATGCCGAATGGCTGGGCGGGGACCGCGAAGCGATCGGCACCGAGAAGGCCGGCATCATCCGTGGCTGGAAGCCGGTGATCCTGGGCGAGACCGACCCGCCGTCGAGCGTGCTCGCACGTGCCTACCTGGTCGGCGCCAACGCGATCCGCGGCGGCAGCGATTATTTCTACGAACCAATCGATGCCCAGCGCTGGCGCTGGCGCGATGTCGGCCTGCGCATGGAACTGCCGACCCCGGCGCTGGCCGGCCCGATCCAGCTGGCCAACGCGGGTGCCGCCATCGCTGCGCTGCGCGCGCTGGACAAGCCGGTGCCGCGTGCGGCGTGGGCTGCTGGTGTCGCGGCGGCGCGCATCTCTGGCCGCCTGCAGGCGTTCGAGCGTGACGGCGTGCAGGTCCGTGTCGATGTCGGGCACAACCCGCAGGCGGCGGGCCAGCTGGCGCGCGCGCTGAAGGCCGAAGCGTCGGCCGGGCGCACCCTGGCGGTGTACGCCGCGCTGCAGGACAAGGACGCGGTGGGCGTTGTGCAGGCGCTGCAGGACGTGGTCGGCGAGTGGACCCTGGCCGGACTGGACGGCCCGCGCGGGCAGAGTGCTGCCCAGTTGCAGGCCCGCCTGGCCGGTACGGCGGCGGCCAAGGCCCAGCGCGCTGATACTGTCGAGCAGGCGCTGGCACAGGTACTGGCCCAGGCCGGGCGCGGTGACCGCGTACTGGTGTTCGGCTCCTTCCATACCGCCGCTGCCGCGCTGCAATGGTTGCAGGGCGCCGCCTGATCCGCGTTCAGCCAATGCCGACGCCGTCCGGTCCGGCACCCGTATAATCGACCGCAACCTCCGGACAGTTGCCGCCTCACGTGGATACGCCTCTGAAACAGCGTCTGATTGGTGCCATCGTGCTGGTGGCGCTGGCCGTGATTTTCCTGCCGATGCTGGTCAAGGGACCGGCGCCGGACAGCGGTGTGGCCTCGGTGCCGATCGCCGCGCCGGACGCACCGGCCGATGGCCAGTTCGAAACCCGTGAGCTGCCGCTGGTTGCTCCGGCCGGTGGAGCCACCGGCCTGCAGACCGGGCAGGCCAAGCCGCTGCAGGAGACGGCCGCGCCGGCTACGCCGCCGACCGTGGACACGTCTCCGGCGGTTGCCGCCGGCAACTTCGCCGTCACGTTTGGCGCCTACGGCAGCAAGGCCGACGCCGATGCGGTGATCGCCTACCTGCAGCGCTCGCAGCTGCCAGGCTTCGCCGAAACCACCACCATCAGCGGGAGCCAGGCGTGGCGTGTGCGTGTCGGGCCGTATGCCGACCGTGCCCAGGCCGAAGCCGCGCGCCTGCAGGCGGTCAAGATCCGCGCCGATGTGAAGGCAGAAGTCATCACCCTGGATGCGGCGGCAGGCAGCAGTGCGACGGTTGCCGCCACGCCGGCGCCGACCACCAGCACCCCGGCCGCGGCCACCACGCCGTCGGCCACCAGCAACCCGGTGCGCAGCGAAAGCCTGCCGCCAAGCACGCCGACGGCGACCACCAAACCAGAGCCGCCCAAGCCGGCACCGAAGCCCGAGGCTCCGAAGCCGGACGCCAAGCCCGAGCCGAAGCCGGAGGCTGCCGCCAGCAAGCCGGCCCCTGCCACGCCGACAGCACCGGCGGCCAGTGGCGTCGGCTTCGCCGTGCAGTTGGGCGCGTTCGGCCAGGCCAACGATGCCAACGCGCTGCGCGACAAGGTCCGCGCCGCCGGCTTCAGTGCTTTCGTCGAGCAGGTACGCACTGAAAAGGGCACGCTGCATCGCGTCCGCGTCGGACCGGTGGCCAACCGCGCTGACGCCGAGCAGCTGAAGGCGCAGGTCGCCGCCAAGGTCGGCGTGGCCGGCATGGTCCGACCGCACCCATGATGCACGCGCAGGCCCGTTGCCAGCGCCGCCGAAGGAGCGGGGCGCCATGATCGACGTGGTGCTGCTGATCGTGATCGCCGCCTCGACCCTGCTCGGGATGCTGCGTGGCTTTGTTGGAATCGTCATCGGCACGCTGTCGTGGCTGCTGGCCGCGTGGGCGGCCTTCGCCTTCGGCAACGATGCGGCACGCTGGTGGGCGGCCCCGGCCGCACCCGGCGGCGAGCATTTCGTTGGCGGCTACCTGGGCGTGGGCATTGGCGTGATGATCGTGGTCGCGGTGATCGGCATGGTCATCAAGGCGATGATCCATCGCAGCATGCTGACCAGCCTGGACCGGTTGCTGGGCGGCGTGCTGGGCGCCGTGCGTGGCGGCCTGATCGCGGCGATCCTGGTGCTGCTGGCCGGCTTCACCCCGCTGACCGCCGAACCCTCCTGGAAGCGGTCGGCGGTCCGCCCGGTGCTGAACCCGGCCGTGGCCTGGATGAACGGGAAGCTGCCGCACTGGCAGGTGCCCGGCGCCGATCTGCTGCCCAAGACCTTGCCGACCGACATGCTGTCCCCATCTGCATTGATGGAGCTGGGGAAGAGCGCAGGCGCCGATCTGGGAAAGCCGGGCGCGGCAGGCGATAATGGCATCCTCAACCAGGTAGTGGCGGGCAGCGGATGGCTGCGGCCCGCGAAAGCGGAACAGGGCGACGCATACGATCCGGCCGAAGTGCGCCCGGACGCCCCAGCACTGCCAGACAGTATCGAGCCGGGCGATCCGGCCAATGTCGACCGCAGGCGCGGCGACCACCGCGGCCAGGTACGGCCACCTTCCTTGTAACTGGGCACAGCCCAGCGGAGACTTCGCACCATGTGTGGCATCGTCGGAATCGTCGGCAACCAGAACGTCGCCGGGCAGTTGTATGACGGCTTGACCGTTCTCCAGCATCGCGGCCAGGATGCCGCGGGCATCGCCACGGCCAATGGCAGCCGCCTGCGGGTGCAGAAGGCCACCGGCCTGGTCCGCGATGTGTTCGATGCACGCACCATGTCCACCCTGGAAGGCAGCGTCGGCATCGCCCATGTGCGCTACCCGACGGCCGGCTCGGAAGGCATGGACGAGGCGCAGCCGTTCTACGTCAACTCGCCGTACGGCATCGCGCTGGCCCACAACGGCAACCTGATCAACACCGAGGCGCTGCGCCAGCAGGTGTTCGAGCAGGACCGCCGCAACGTCAACACCGATTCGGACAGCGAAGTGCTGTTGAACGTGTTCGCCTATGAGCTGGAGCAGCAGCGCCAGCTGAGCCCGGAAGCCGCGATCCGCGCGGTGGCTGGCGTGCACCGCCGCTGCAAGGGCGGCTACGCGGTGGTCAGCGTGGTGCTGGGCCTGGGCCTGGTGGCCTTCCGCGACCCGCACGGCATCCGTCCGCTGGTGCTGGGCAAGCGCAGCCATGCCGAGGGCGACGAGTACATCGTGGCCTCCGAGTCGGCCGCGCTGGACGTGCTGGGCTTCCAGCGCGTGCGCGATGTGCAGCCGGGCGAAGCCCTGGTGATCACCGCCCGCGGCGAGCTGTTCTCGGAAATCTGCGCCGAGCCGGCCGAGCACACCCCGTGCATCTTCGAGTACGTGTACTTCGCGCGTCCGGACTCGATGATCGACAACGTCTCGGTGCACAAGGCGCGCATGCGCATGGGCATCAAGCTGGGCGAGAAGATCCTGCGCCTGCGCCCGGACCACGATATCGACACCATCATCCCGATCCCGGATACCTCGCGTGATGCCGCGCTGGAGATCTCCAACGTGCTCGGGGTGAAGTACCGCGAAGGCTTCATCAAGAACCGCTACATCGGCCGCACCTTCATCATGCCGGGCCAGGGCGAACGCGTGAAGTCGGTGCGCCGCAAGCTCAACCCGATCCACCTGGAGTTCCGCAACCGCGTGGTGCTGCTGGTGGACGACTCGATCGTGCGTGGCACCACCAGCCAGCAGATCGTGCAGATGGCCCGTGATGCGGGCGCGCGCAAGGTCTACCTGGCCAGCGCGGCACCGCCGGTGCGCTACCCGAACATCTACGGCATCGACATGCCGGCGGCCGAAGAGCTGGTCGCGCACAACCGCACCGTGGAAGAGATCGAGGCCCACCTGGGCTGCGACTGGCTGATCTACCAGGACCTGGAGGACATGGAAGCGGCGGTGAGCGAGGGCAACCCGGCGCTGCGCAACTTCGATTCGTCCTGCTTCAACGGCCACTACCCGACGGGTATCGAGCCGGGCTACTTCGAGCGCATCCAGCAGCTGCGTTCGGACGACGCCAAGCACAAGCGCCGCGCCTGAGGTCCAGGCGTGGTCGATGTACCCGACGTTGGTGGCGACCTGCTGCGCGCGGCGCAGCGGTGCCTGGCCGAAGCCGACCCGCTGCGCAAGGTCGCGTTGACCCAGGCGTATGCCGCCGCGTTCCGTGCCGGCCGCCTGAAGGTGGCTGCCGATGCGCCGCCGCCGGAACCGATCCGCATGCCTGGCCGGCCGGCACGGCTGGTGCTGGTGCATCCGCGCGAAGTGCCCCGGCGCGGGCTGGGCGGCGTGGAAGGACGCGCCGCCTTCATCCACGCCATCGCCCACATCGAACTCAACGCGATCGACCTGGCCTGGGATGCGGTGTACCGCTTCCGCGGCCTGCCGCCAGCGTTCCATGCCGACTGGGTCAGTTGTGCCGACGACGAATCGCGGCACTTCATGCTGCTGCGCGAGCGCCTGCAGGCGCATGGCCACGACTACGCCGATTTCCCCGCGCACAACGGCCTGTGGGAAATGTGCGAAAAGACCGCGCATGACGGCCTGGCGCGCATGGCCCTGGTACCGCGCGTGCTGGAAGCGCGCGGCCTGGACGTGACACCGGGCATGATCGAGAAGCTGCGCAATGTCGGTGATGGTGAAACCGCCGACGTACTGGAAGTGATCCTGCGCGAGGAAGTGGCGCACGTTGCCGCCGGTTCACGCTGGTACCGCTGGTACTGCGATCGCGCCGGCGTCGAGCCGCGTGCGCGCTTCAAGGCGCTGCTGGTGGAATACGCCGGCGGCTACCTGCACGGGCCGTTCAACATCGAAGCGCGCCTGCTGGCCGGCTTCGACGCCGACGAGCTCGCCAACCTGGTCGAACAGGCCGGTTGAACAAAAGGGGACGGAGGGGATTAAGTCGTTTGTGGCACAAACGACTTAATCCCCTCCGTCCCCTTTTTCATGCGTTGGGCAGCACCACGCGCTTGCCATCCACGGTGGGCCGGTTGATGTAGAACAGGCCGGGACCGGGCCGGTAGGGCAGTTCGCTGACGCCGGCATCGGCGGCATAGGTCAGGGCGGTGTCGCCCAGCGCGTCGAAATTCCAGTGCGCCGACTGCATCAGGTAGCGTCGGCGCAGCAGCGCCTCCTGGGTCTGGGTCAACGCCTGCCCTGCCACCAGCCGCCGTGCGATCGGTTGCAGGGCCGACGGCAGTTCCCAGCCAGGAACCTCGGCAGCGCTGGCGCGCCAGGTCACGCCGGCATCGATGGCATGCTGCTGCATCACCTGCAGCGCGATCAACTGGTAGCGCCAGTCGATGCGCCGCCGCAGTACCACGGCGGCAGTCACGTACAGCACCGGGGACAGCAGCACGCTGCGGCTGCCGGCGCGGCGCTGCTGCTGCCACTGGTGCCAGACATCCACCCACACTTCCTTTTCGTCCACGCCCAGCTGCTGCCGCCAGCGCTCGGCATCGGCCTGCGTTTCAGCGTAAGCCGTGGTGGCCTGCAGCATCGCCAGCGGGGGAATCTGGTAGTCGGCAACGGCGGGGCGGCGCAGCTGCTGGCGACGTGGGCGGCTGAGCAGCTTGGGGCCTTCCTCCAGCTGGTTGTAGCCTCCGCCGATGTTGGCGTGCACGCCGGGCAAAGCGATCTCGGTGAACGGCGGTGCCACCGTGGTCAGTGGATAGTGCTGGCGATGCTCGTCGCGCGCGGTCAACTGCACCACGCGTGCAGCGATGCCACTGGACAAGGCAAGCTGCGGTTGTTCGTCGGCGCGGCCACCACTGACCGCAGCCACGGTATCGAACAGGCCCATGAATCGCAGCACCGGAAGGGCAGGGGCGAAGTCCGGCGTACAGACCAGGCCGGACGACTGCAGCAGTTGCCGCCAACGCGTGGTATCCCAGCCCTGCAGCTGGTTGGCGATATCACGTGCGGCGGCAGCGCCTCGAGAGAACCCGAACAGATCCAGCTGCACGCGACGCAGCGGTTGCCGCCAACGCGTGGACAGTTCTGCAAGCGCAGCCGGCAGCACCACCTGCAGCGCGCGCTGCACCTTTGCGCGGACGCCGCTGGCGCCGATACCGAACGCCAGTCCGATCAGATCGTCGTCGGCGTCATCGCGGGTACCGACACCTTCCACGTAGATCGACAGCGAAGGCGTGGCCATCGCATCGCGGCGGCTGTCCGGGTACAGCTGCTGCAGGCGTGCGATGTTGGTCAGGCCGTTGTCGTAGCTGCTGGTCAGCCGGCTCTGGTAGGTCGAATCATCATCCGCACGCAGCTGCGCCGGGCGCGGTCGCGGCTGCTGTGGTCGACCACGCGCGAGGTTGTGCGCGTTGTTGCGGGTGCCATCGAAGAACAGGCCGATCCGCAGCAAGCCGACATCTTCGTCCGTGTCCTGCGATGGTGCCATGTGCATTCCCCGTCGTGGCTGCGTCACGGTAGCGCGAAAGCGGTGTATTGGCGAAGTGTAGTGACGCTTTTGACCTGACTGAACGCAGATGCGGTCGATCACAAATCCTGACTTTCATTCCACTCGCCTATTGAATTCACACGAGCCGCGCAGGCCATATGGCCAAACCCGGCACACCGGGTCGTGCTGCATCCACGCTGTTCACATCATTCAAGGAGCGACGCAATGTTGTCCAGATCGATTGGCAAAGCGGCAGGTGGCCTGGTGTTGGGTTTGTCGGTGGCGGCGGCCGCGCATGCGGCACCGTTGTTCGAGCCGGTGACGGTCATCAGCCGCGCATCGGCAAACAGTGAGCCCGCGCTGGGCAAGCTGCTGGCCACCCCGTCCACCGCGACGGTACAGGAAGTGCGCGTTGATGCAGCCGCGACTGCACAGCCGCAGCTGGAATTCGAACTGCTCGGCCAGCGCGTGCAGGCCGTGCGCAGCAAGGTTGAAGCGCTGCCCGATGGCGGCAGCATCTGGTATGGCCAGTTCCGTTCGCCCTCGGACAAGCTGACCGCGGCCACCTCCAACGGCCAGGACGACCCCGGCAATTCGCTGATCCTGGTGCGCTCGGGCGATACCATCACCGGCTCGATCCGCAAGGATGGAAAGCTGTACCGCCTGCGCCCGCTGGGCAACCGCCACGTGCTTGTGGAAGTGGACGAGTCGCGGATGCCGGCCGACCATCCGGCCGATTACAACCAGCTGCCGAAGATCCCGATGGGCAACAACGATCGCCTCGGCATCGCGCAGGCGTCGTCCGGCACGCCGGCCACCATCCGCGTGCTGGTGGTGGCGACCAATGCCGCCGTCGCCGCCTATGGCGGCAACATGCAGTCACTGGTGCAGCTGGCCGTGGCCGAATCGAACCAGGGCTATGTCAACAGCAACGTCGGCATCACCATGGAACTGGCCCGCTACGAAACCACCAGTTACACCGAATCGGGCAGCTTCGATACCGACCTGGCGCGTTTCCGTGGCACCAGCGATGGCTACATGGACAGCATCCACACCAGCCGGAATACCTACACGGCTGATGTGGGCGTGCTGCTGATCAACAACACCGCCTACTGCGGCCTGGCCTCGGGCATCGGCTCGACGGCGTCGACCGCGTTCGCGGCCGTGTACTGGGATTGCGCGACCGGCTATTACTCGTTCGCGCACGAGATCGGCCATCTGCAGAGTGCGCGGCATGACATCGCCACCGACTCGAGCACCTCGCCCTATGCCTATGGCCACGGCTACCGCTACGAGCCGGCCACCGGCACCGGCTGGCGCACGATCATGGCCTACAACTGCACCCGCAGCTGCCCGCGCCTGAACTACTGGTCCAACCCCAACATCAGCTACAACGGCATCCCGATGGGCAACGCCAGCACCGCCGACAACCAGCGCGTGCTGGTCAACACCAAGGCCACCATCGCGGCCTTCCGCTGACACTGTCCAGGCGCCGACCAAGGCCGGCGTCTACCCGGGCGCATGCACCCTGCTCTGGTAGATGCCAACCTTGGTTGGCACCTTGCGATCCGTTATTCGCGCGCGAGCGTATCCAGCGTCCAGCCGCTGGCATCCACGCGCAGCACCGAACCCTGTTCGTACCAGTCACCCAGCACGATGCGGGTGCGCTCGCGACCTCCGGCCTGCAGCGTGTGGATCGCCGGCCGATGGGTATGGCCATGGATCATGGTGTCCACGCCATGGCGCACGAAGGTGGCATCGACTTCGGCCGGGGCCACGTCGGTCACCGACTCGAACTGCGCACGATCGTCCTGCTTCATCTCGGACTGGCGCGCCTGGCTGGCTTCGCGCGCCTTCTGCGCGAACGCGATGCGTGCGGCCAGCGGCTGCGACAGGAACTGCGCCTGGAATACCGGGTCGCGCGTCTGTGCACGGAACTGCTGGTAGGGAATGTCATCGGTGCACAGCAGGTCACCGTGCTGCAGCAGCACCGCGCGGCCGTACAGTTCGATCATGCACGGGTCGGGCAGGATGCGCAGGCCGGCACGGCGCGCGTAGTCCTCACCGAGCAGGAAGTCGCGGTTGCCGCGGATGAAGTACACCGGCACGCCGCTGTCGGACAGCACCTTCAACGCATCGGCCACCGTGTCGGCGGCGGGCGAGGGCGTGTCGTCGCCGATCCAGGCCTCGAACAGGTCGCCGAGGATGTACAGCGCATCGGCGCCGGGCGCCTGCTCGCGCAGGAAGCGCAGGAACAGGTCGGTGATCTCCGGACGGCTGGGGTCCAGGTGCAGGTCGGAAATGAACAGCGTGGTCATGCCCGCATTCTAGGCCATCAATGATGATGGTGGCGCCGGGCCTTGCCTGGCTCCGGTCGTCACACCGGCAGCGGCAGCCAGGTCAGGCTGGCCGAAGCCAGCACGATGGCGATGGCGGTGGCTGCCAGCACATCGGAAGGATAGTGCAGGCCCAGGACCACCCGCGACAGTGCAACGCCACAGGTGAACGGCACCAGCAGCGGCGCCAGCCACGGGTAGTAGGCCAGTGCCACGATGGTGAACGACACCGCATGCAGGGTGTGTCCGGAGGGGAAACTGAACTCGTCCAGCGGCGCCACCCAGGCGCGGATGCGCAGGTCGGCCGCGTAGGGCCGCGGGCGCCGGGTCCAGCGCTTGAGGACCTTGTACAGCAGCAGCGCGGCCAGGCCCGTGGCGGCCATGTGCACCGAGGCGCGCAGGCCGTCGAAGCCGTCCAGCACCACCAGCGCGGCCATCAGCACGTACCAGAACACGCCATCGCCGAGCCGGCTGATGACCGCGAACAGGCGACGCACGCGGCGCCGCCGGCAGTAGTGGTTTGCGCGCCGGCACCAGCGTGCTTCGCGCCCGGCCAGCAGCTCAAGCGGCGTAGTGCGCATGGCCGTTCCTCCGCGACTGTGCCAGTTCGGCCAGCAGTGCATCGAACTCGGCCACCACCTGTTGTGGATGCAGGCGCTTCATCGCGCGTGCGGCATTGCCGCCCAGTTCGCGGCGCTGCGCGTCATCGGCGGCCAGTCGCACGGCGGCCTCGATGAACTGATCGTCGCTGTCCACGGCTGCGCCGTTCTCGCCATTGCGCAGGTACTCGCGCGCGGCGCCGTAGTCGAAGGCCACGGTGGCCACACCGCTGGCCATGCTTTCCAGGGTCACGTTGCCGAACGTCTCGCTGCGGCTGGGGAACAGGAACAGATCGCCGCTGGCGAAGTGCCGGGCCAGCGCATCGCCGCGCTGGATGCCACAGAAGATGAAGTCGGGGTTTTCATGTGCCAGCTTCTCGCGGGCCGGGCCATCCCCGACCCACACGAAGCGTGCCTTGGGCCGGATCTGCTGCAGCCGGCGGAATGCCTTCACTGCCAGGCCGAGGTTCTTTTCAGCAGCGATGCGGCCGACATAGATCGCCACCAGGCCGTTGCCATCCACGCCCCATTCCTCGCGCAGCGCGGGATCGCGCCGTCCCGGATCGAACTGCTGGCTGTCCACCGCGCGGGCCAGCAGGCGCACGCGCTCGAAGCCCTGTTCGCCGAGGAACTGCTGCAGCTCGCGGGTCGGCACCAGGGTGGCATCGGCCTGGTTGTGGAAACGGCGCATCCAGCGCATGGCTGCGGCCTGCAGCCACGCCACGCCGTAGTCGGGCAGGTACTCGTCGAAGCGGGTGTGGAAGCCGCTGGCGACCGGAATGCCGAGGCGGCGCGCAGTGCGCAGTGCCGACCAGCCGAGCGGACCTTCGGTGGCGATGTAGACCGCATCCGGGCGTTGTTTCTGCCAATGGCGGCCCAGCCGGATCGGCGCCGGCAGTCCGAAACGCAGGCCGGGGTAGCGGGGCAGGGCGGCGCCGGGAACCAGCAAGGTGCCGGGTGCCGAATCCAGCGCTTCGCTGGACTGGCGGGGGCGGACCAGGTCGATCTCGTGCCCGGCTGCGCGCAGACCTTGTTCCAGCCCCTGCACGGTGAGGGCGACGCCGTTCACTTCCGGTGGATAGGTCTCGGTGACGATGGCATAGCGCATGGCGGGCCTCCGGGTTTCCGGCATGCTCGGGCCTGGCGATGTAGCCGACATGACCGCTTTGCGACCATCAGATGACGGTGGCGCCGGCCAGCGCCTGGGCGCGGCGGCCAATAAAAAACCACGGCCCCGAAGGGCCGTGGTTGTCGTGCTTCACGTGACAGCGCGATGGATCAGAAGCGCTGCTGGTACTTCATGTAGACGAAGCGGCCGATATCGTAGCCACCGTAGTACGAGAAGGCCGAGTTCGGCTTGGTGTACATGATCGGGCCGGTCTTCTCGAACACGTTGTTGGCACCGACCGAGACGGTGGCATCCCACGGCAGCGAGTAGCGGAACTGCACGTCGTGGAAGGTGACCGAACCACGCTCGTTGTAGTTGCGGGCACCCTTGTACCACGGGGCGTACACGCCCGGATCGGAGCACTCGTCCGGATAGGCACGGATGTCCACGCACTGCTCCTTCACGCCGGAGTAGTAACGCGCGGTCCAGCTGACGCCGAAGTTGCCCAGGTCCCAGCCCAGCACCAGGTTCGAACGGACGCGGAAGTTGCTGCCGATGCCGTTGGAGACGGTCGGCACCACCGTGCTGTCGTTGGTCGAGCGGAACTCGCTCTTGCTGACATAGGTGGTGGCCCAGCCGGCGTTGAACTTGCCGACGCTGGTATCCAGGCGGTAGTTCAGGTCCAGGTCGTAGCCTTCGGTTTCCATGAAGCCGGCATTGCGGCTGCCGAACTGCAGGGTATCGACGATGCCGGCGGTCGGGCCGGTCGACTTGTCACGGGTGAAGCGCTGGCAACGTGCGTCGATGCCCTGCTCGTAGCAGTCGATCAGGATCTGGGTCGGGCTGTCGGCAACGATGGTGTTGTCGATGCGGATCTTCCACCAGTCCAGCGAGGCGTTGAAGTTCTTGATGAAGCTCGGACTCCAGACCAGGCCCAGCGTCTTGCTGGTCGAGGTTTCCGGGGTCAGGTCCGGGTTGGAGCCGGACACGAACGGCACCGGCGTCGCGTCGACCGAGGTGGCGACCGGCTGGTTGCCCTGGCGCAACTGGCGGAACGTCGCGGCGTTGGCAATGTCACGGGCGCAGCGGGCACGCACCTCGGCGCTGGTGCGCGAGGAGCCGAACTGCACGTCGCACGGATCGCTGAACTGGGCGAAGGTCTGCGAGCCGCCACCGTACAGATCGCTGATGGTCGGGGCGCGGAAGCCTTCAGCCCAGGTACCACGGACCAGCAGCTGGTCGAACGGCTTCCACTTGAAGCCGAACTTGCTGTTGAGCGTGTTGCCGAAGGTGTCGTAGTCCGAGAAGCGGGTGGCGCCGTTGAAGGTCAGTTCCTTGGCACCCGGCAGGTCCGCCAGCACCGGCACGTTGATTTCCAGGTACGCCTCGTTGACCTTGTAGCCGCCACCGGTCGGGCCTGCGGCCAGGTTGGTGGTGGCGCCGGCCTGCGCCAGCGGATCCGGACGGTACTCACCGGTCTCCTTGCGGCTTTCCACACCGAACGCGAAGCCCAGGTCGCCGGCCGGCAGGGTCACGATGGAACCGGCGATGTTGGCGAAGAAGTTCTTGCTGGTGGTCTTGCCGGTGGTGACTTCCGGCGGGAACAGCCAGGCCTGCAGGTCGGCGTTGCCATCGATGCCGTTCGGATCGATCGTGCCGTACGGCACCAGCGGGTTCCACGGCTTGCACACGTCATAGGAGATCGGCGCGGCAGCGGTGCCGCACTGGACCTTGCCGGTGGCCGCATTGTAGAACGACGGGCCGACGCCGCCGGCGACGCGCGCCTTGTGCAGGTTGCCGGTGGCAATGGTTTCCAGCTCGTTGCGGTTGTACTGGTAGCCCGCTTCCCAATCGAAGTAGCGGCTGCCGATCTCGAACGAACCGTCGAACGACGCCACTGCGCGGTAGGTCTTCAGCTCGCTGGTGGTCACGCGCGGCACTTCCCAGGTGCGGCGGTTCCAGGCCACGGCGGTCGGGGTGGCGTAGCCGTGCTGGCGGCCGAACGGGTTGAAGTAGCTGTCGATCGACATCGAGCCCACGCCAGCGGTGCTGGACTGCAGCGGGTAGCCGGCGATCTGGCGCACGGCCTTGCGCTTGTTGTAGCCCAGCTCGGTGCGGAAGTTGACGTTGTCGGTGATCTTGAAGCGGCCGTCGAAGTACACCGAATCGCGCTTGAGCGGGAAGTTCAGGTGCATCTGCTCGTTGGCGTTACTGACGTCGCCGGTGAACGCCGACGGATCGGTGATGTGGTAGTTGGCCGGGTTGGTCGGGTCAGCACCGCGGTTGAGCGAGTAGTTGCAGCCGCTGGCAGTGGTGCAGCCCGGGCGACCCTTCAGGCCGGTGAACTGGCCCCACTGGCTGATGGTGGTCCAGTTGGTCAGGTTGTCGGCATGGCGGTCGGTCAGGCCGTACGCGCTGAAGCCACGGTCCTTGGCCCACACCGCCTTCTCTTCGGCATGTTCGGCCGCGACGGTCAGCGAGATGCGGTCATTGCTCCAGCCCGCCACCACGTCGAAGCGGTCACGCGCGCCGTCGCCCTGGCTGAACTGGCCGTGGTAGACGTTGGCGGTCACACCGGTGACATTGGAACGGGTGATGATGTTCACCACGCCGGACATGGCATCGGAACCGTAGATGGCCGACGCGCCGTCCTTCAGCACTTCGATGCGCTCCACCGCCGAGACCGGAATCGTGGAGATGTCCTGGTAACCGGAGGTGCTGATGCCCAGGCGCTTGCCGTTGATCAGCACCAGCGTGCGCTGGGTGCCCAGGTTGCGCATGTCGATATACGAACCACCCGCGTTCTCACCGGCGGTCAGCGCGTTGGCGCGGCTGATCGCCGGGCTGCCCATCGCAGTGACGTTCTGCAGGATGTCGGCGACCGAGCTGAAGCCCTGCTGCTCGATGGCCGTACGGGTGATCGCGAACACCGGCTGGGCGGTTTCCACGTCCACCTGGCGGATGCGCGAGCCGGTGATCTCGATGCGGTCGAGGTTGGTGGGCGTTGCGTTGCTGCCGTCCTGGGCAAACGCGGGCAGGGCGGCCAACGTTGCGGTGGTAGCCAGGGCATAGCGGATGGCCTGCCCCAGTGCGGTGGTGCGTGAAGTCATGGCGAGCTCTCTCTCTCAGGTCGTGCACAAGACGCCAAAGTGGGCGTCGAAGGAGCCAGCTGGGTTGATGACCGAGCCGGTGACCCGATAGTAGTCTCGTTAGTTAATGCTCTGTAAAGAGTTCGTATCGATTTATGTCACGGGACACCCCCATCCTTCACAAAACGTGAACAAAAGCAGGCGCTTACGTGAGAGGTGCGATACGCGATACGGTGCCGTCGTGATGCGAAGCAGCACAAAAAACCGCCAGACTGCGCAAAGTGGGGGTGCGAAGTGCGTCACTCCTGCTGTCCTGTGGACAACAGGCGACGGCGTATTCAGGCTACGAACGGACGGAACTGGATGCCCAGCCCGGCGATCCCGTCGGTCTCGCCGATCAGGTCGGCGCGCAGCAGCGGACGGGCATCGATGAATGCCTGCGGCACGATCAGCGACAGCCGGTTGTCGTCGGCGGTCAGTTCCAGCGCCGGCAGCGGGTCGTCCTCATGCGCGCGGTTGAGCAGCACCGCCAGCCGCAGCAGGGCCGCCAACCGGCGCGCGGTCAGCAGCAGTCGCTCGGGCAGGGCGTCGAAGGCGGTCTTGGTCACGCTGCGGCGATGGCTGCGCACCAGCGCGGCCAGCATCTGCTGTTCCTGGCGGGAGAAGCCGGCGATGTCCGAGTGCTCCAGCACGTAGCTGCCATGCACGTGGTAGCCGCTGTGGGCAATCATCAGGCCCAGTTCGTGCAGGCGTGCGGCCCAGCCGAGCATGCGCGCATCATCGGCATCGAGCTTCCAGCGTTCCTGCACCTGCTCCAGCAGTGACAGAGCGGTGTCCTGCACGCGGTCGGCCTGTACCGTATCGATACCGTAGCGCTGGCTGAGCGCGGCCACCGATTCATCGCGCAGGTCGTTCTCGCCGGCACGGCCGACGATGTCGTAGAGGATGCCCTCGCGCATCGCGGCCTTGCTGACCAGCAGCTTCTGCAGGCCAAGTGCCTGGAACGCCGCTTCCAGCACCAGGATGCCGCCGGCGATGATCGGGCGGCGGTCGCTGGACAGGCCCGGCAACTGGATGTCGTCGATCTTCTTGGCCTTCAGCAGCTCATCGCGCAGTTGCGGCAGGGCCTCGGCGGTGATCGCACCCTTGCTCAGCTTCATCGTCGCGCAGATCTCGCTGATCGCCTTGTGCGTGCCCGAAGAACCCAGCGCCTCCTGCCAGCCCAGCGCGCGGTACTTGCTGGCGAAGGGCTGGAACTCGCGGCCGATCTCGGCCAGCGCGTCCTTCCAGCGCTTCTTGCTGAGTTTGCCGCCGGGGAAGAAGCGCCGGGTGCTGGCGATGCAACCGGCCTGCAGGCTTTCGCGCTCCAGGGTCTGCATGCCCATGCCGATGATGAATTCAGTGGAGCCGCCACCGATGTCGATCACCAGCCGGCGCTGGCCGGGCTTGGGGGGTTGCGCGTGGGCCACGCCCAGGTAGATCAGGCGGGCTTCTTCGCGGCCGCTGACCACTTCGATGGCGTGTCCCAGTGCAGTTTCGGCCGGGACCAGGAACGACTGGGGAGAACGCAGCTGGCGCACCGTGTTGGTGGCCAGCGCGCGCACCCGATGCGGCGGCACATTGCGGATGCGCTGGCCGAAACGGGCCAGGCATTCCAGCGCGCGCTGCCGTGCGGCGGAAGACAGTCCGCCTTTGCCATCCAGCCCGTCGGCCATGCGCACCGTCTCGCGAAGGCGGTCGATCACCCGCAGCTGGCCGAGCGTGTAGCGCGCGATGACCATGTGGAAACTGTTGGAGCCAAGGTCGATGGCGGCCAGCAGGTCGCCATCCTGCAATGCGGGCGGAGTCGTGGAGGTATGCGGCATGGGCGAATGTTAGCCGAAGCGGCGGTGTGCTCGTCACCGCGCGGCCTTCACATTTTGGAAGGAGGCGTGCAGCAGGATTGCAAGGGGTCAGATCCCTTTCCCGCAGGAAAGGGATCTGACCCCGGGCGACCGCTGATCGAATCCCGACCAGCGGTCGGGGTCCACCGGGGCAGGACTACAGCCCCTGCATCAATGCCATCTGCGCAGAATGCGGGGCTTCGTCGTGCGCCGGCGCACGCTTGTGGTAGAGGCCGTCGGCGTCCAGTTCCCAGGCGTTGAGGTTGTCGTCCAGGTAGTTCTGCAGGACCTCGCGGTACACCCGCTTGGCCAGTTCCGGATCGAGGATCGGGAAGCAGGTCTCGACCCGGCGCAGCAGGTTGCGTTCCAGCCAGTCGGCGCTGGCGCAGTACATCTCCGGCGCGCCGTCGTTGCCGAACCAGTAGACGCGGCTGTGCTCCAGGAAGCGGCCGACGATCGAGCGCACGCGGATGTTGTCCGAGACACCCGGAACGCCCGGACGCAGGGTGCAGGCGCCACGGATGATCAGGTCGATCTGCACGCCGGCCTGCGACGCGGCGTACAGCGCGCGCACCACCTGCGGTTCGTTCAACGCGTTCATCTTGGCGATGATCCGCGCTGGGCGGCCGGCGGCGGCGATGCGCGTCTCGCGCTCGATACGGCCGAGGATGCCGGTGTGCAGGGTGAAGGGCGACTGCAGCAGGCGCTTGAGCTTCATCTTCGAGGCCAGCCCGGACAGCTGCTGGAACAACAGGTGCACGTCATTGCCGATGTCCGGATCGGCGGTGATCAGGCTGATGTCGGTGTACGCGCGGGCAGTGCCGCTGTGGTAGTTGCCGGTGCCCAGGTGCACGTAGCGGCGCAGCTTGCGGCCTTCGCGGCGCACGATCAGCAGCATCTTGGCGTGGGTCTTGTAGCCGACCACGCCGTACACCACCTGCACCCCGGCCTCCTGCAGGCGATCGGCCAGGCCCAGGTTGGCCTCTTCGTCGAAGCGCGCACGCAGTTCGACCACTACAGTCACGTCCTTGCCGTTGCGCGCGGCCTGGATCAGTGCGTCGACGATCAGCGAATCCTTGCCGGTGCGGTACAGCGTCTGCTTGATCGCCAGCACGTTGGGATCGATCGCCGCCTGCCGGATCAGGTCCAGCACCGCGGTGAAGGCATCGAACGGGTGGTGCAGCAGCAGGTCCTGGCGCGCCGTGGTCTCGAAGATGCCGTCGCTGTCGCGCAGCGTGCGCGGGGTCATCGGCGGGTACTTCAGGTCTGGCTGCGCGATCAGGTCGTACAGCTGGATGATGCGGTTGAGGTTGACCGGGCCGTCGATGCGGTACACCGCGTTCTCGGTCAGGCCGAAATTCTGCAGCAGCGTGCGCACGATCTCGCGCGGCATGTCGTGGGCGATCTCCAGGCGCACCGCCGGCCGGTAGCCGCGGTCGACCAGTTCGTCGCGCAGCGCCAGCGCCAGGTTCTCCACTTCCTCCTCGTCCACCACCAGCTCGGAGTTGCGGGTGACACGGAACTGGTAGGCACCCTGGACTTCCATGCCCGGGAACAGCTCATCGACGAAGGTCGACAGCACCGAGGACAGGAACACGAAGTTCTGCGATCCGCCGAGCTTCTCCGGCAGCTGGATGATGCGCGGCAGCGAGCGCGGCGCACGCACGATCGCCAGGTGGCCGGCGCGGCCGAACGCATCGGTGCCCTTCAGCACCACCACGATGTTCAGCGACTTGTTGAGGATCTTCGGGAACGGGTGCACCGGGTCCAGGCCCAGCGGCGACAGCACCGGCATGATCTCGTTGCGGAAGTAGGCGCGCAGCCAGCGCCTCTGGCGGTCGGTCCAGGAATGGCGACCGAGCACGCCGATGCCGGCCTCCATCAGCGCCGGGCGCAGCGTCTCGTTCCAGCAGCGGTACTGCTGGTCCACCAGCTCCGCAGCGCGGTCATGGATGGCGTTGAGGATGGCCTGCGGGCTCATGCCGTCCGGCGCCGGCGGCAGGCCGAATTCCTGCGCGTGGCGCACGGCGGCGGCACGGATCTCGAAGAACTCGTCGAGGTTGGTGCAGGAGATGCACATGAAGCGCAGGCGCTCCAGCAGCGGCACCTGCGGGTCCATGGCCTGCGCCAGCACGCGGAAGTTGAAATCCAGCTGCGACAGCTCGCGGTTGATGTACAGCGACGGGTCGCGCAACGGATCGTTGTCCGGGCTCACGGGGAGGGGGAGGGATCCGAGGCTGCTCATGGCGTCATTCTTCGATGGAGGTCAGGGGGGCGGACTCGCGCGGGCGCACGTGGTCGGCATCGAAATGGCAGGAGAACACCGAGCCCTTGCCGACTTCGCTTTCAATCTCCAGCCGTGCGTGGTGCAGGCCGAGGATGTGCTTGACGATGGACAGGCCCAGCCCGGTGCCGCCGCTCTCGCGCGAGCGGCTGCTGGACACACGGTAGAAACGTTCGGTCAGGCGCGGCAGGTGGGTGGCGGGAATGCCGTAGCCGGAATCGCGCACCGCCAGAACGGCGCCGTCGCCTTCGCGGCGGAACTCCACCGCAATGCGGCCCCCGGCCGGGGTATAGCGCACCGCGTTGGTGACCAGGTTGGAGAAGGCACTGTGCAGTTCCTTGGTCGAACCCTGCAGGTCGACACCGGCCAGATCATCGATGCTGATCTGGTGGCGGCCCTGGCTGTGCGCCTCGGCCTCGCGGCGCAGGGTCGCCAGCATCGGCTGCATGGCCACGGTCTCTTCCTCGCTGTGCTCCTGCGATTCCAGCCGCGACAGGGTCAGCAGGTCTTCCACCAGCTGGGCCATGCGCTGGCTCTGCTTGCGCATTTCTTCCAGCATCGGGCCGGTGCCGGGGAAGTCCTCCGGATCCATCATGTCCAGGTAGCCGTGGACCACGGTGAGCGGCGTGCGCAGCTCGTGTGAAACATTGGCCACGAAGTCGCGGCGCACCTGTTCCAGGCGCAGCAGCTTGCTGACGTCGCGGGCGATCAGCAGCCAGTAATCCGACGAATAGGGAATCAGGCGCAGGTTCAGGCGGATCGCCGGATCGACCGGCGAGGGCACGTCCAGGATCGGTTCGGCATTGCGGCCACCGGCCAGCCAGTGGGCCAGCGGCATCGGTTGCAAGCGTTCGACCAGGGCCTCGCCAAGGTCGCCGGGATGGTGCAGGCCGAGCAGGGCGGTGGCCGCTTCGTTGAACCACTGCACGCGCTGGCTGTTGCGGTCCAGCACCACCACCGCGTCGGGCAATGCGGCGGCGGCGGCGCGGTAGCTGCGCAGCATGTCCAGCAGGCGGCGCTTGCGCACGCGCATTTCCACCTGGTTGCGATACAGCAGGCGGTCCAGTTCGTTCCAGACGCCGGTGCCTTCTTCGGCGGTGTCCCAGCGCTGGCGTGCGGTCAGGCGGCGCAGCACGCTGCGCAGGCGCCAGTAATGCCAGGCCAGGGTGGCCAGTGCGCCCAGCGCGATGCACAACCACAGATGGCCCGTGAACCACCCCACCAGTCCGGCGAACAGCAGTACCGCGGCAACGGTGGCCAGGGTCTTCAACCAGGCAGAGCGGATGTGGCGGGGCATTGCGGTCTCGTCGTTGAGGTGCGGCGGTTCACTGGAGTGAACCAAGGGTTATAGCAGAGTTGCCGGCACCGGCACCCGCAGGTGCGCGGTGCCGGCACGACGAGACTCAGGTGGCAGTGGAGAACCGGTAGCCGGCGCCGCGCACGGTCTGCACCATGTTCTCGGCGTTGAACGGTTCCAGCGTCTTGCGCAGGCGGCGGATATGCACGTCGATGGTGCGCTCCTCCACGTACACGCTGCCACCCCATACATGGTCCAGCAGCTGCGCGCGGGTGTAGACGCGCTCCGGATGGGTCATGAAGAAGTGCAGCAGGCGGTATTCGGTCGGGCCGATCGGCACCGGCTGGTCGTTGGCGAACACGCGATGGGCGGCGCCGTCGATGCGGATCGGGCCGACTGCCACGCTGCCGTCCTCGTCGTCCTCGCGGGCACGGCGCATCACCGCACGGATGCGCGCCAGCAGTTCGCGCGCCGAGAACGGCTTGACCACGTAGTCGTCGACGCCGGCTTCCAGGCCACCGACGCGGTCGTTCTCTTCGCCGCGGGCGGTCAGCATGATGATCGGCACTTCGCGGGTCAGCGTTTCCTTGCGCCAGCGACGGGCCAGGTCCAGGCCGCTGGTGCCGGGCAGCATCCAGTCCAGCAGGATCAGGTCCGGAACGCGGTCGGCGATCGCGGTCTGGGCCTCCCGGGCATCGCCGGCGTGGACCGGTTCGTAATCGCCCTTGCGAAGGGCGAAGGCGACCATTTCACGGATCGCGGGCTCGTCATCGACGATCAGGATGCGTTTCTGCACGAGGACACCGTAGGGCTCGGTTACTGGAGTGGTGCCAGTAGACTACGGTTTGATGACATGTTTGTGACTGCCCGGCCGGAACCGGCCTGGATTGCCATCGGCCGGTCATGCAGCGCTCAGCGCCGGTCCAGGTCCGGGTCCTGCACGCCCTGGCGGCGCAGCTCCAGCACGGTTGGGGTGATCGCTTCGATGCGGGCATCGACCCGCGCGCGGCCAATGTAATCCAGCGCCGGGTTGCGCTTGAGCGCCTGCAGCTGCAGCAGCGCCTGTTCCGGCCGACCGCTGAGGAAGGCGGCCTCGGCATAGGCCTCGCTGGCACGCACGCTGTCGCCGGCCAGCTCGCTGGCGCGGGCAAAGCGCTGCTGGAAGACCGGATCGTTACCGCTTTGCGACAACAGGGGGCGCAGCATCGCCTGCGCGCGCTGGCCGGCCTCGCGGTTGCCCTGTTCGTTCAGGATCTCGGCATAGGTCAGTGCCACCGGGCGGCTGTTGGGGTGTTCGCGCAGCAGCTGCTCGAAGCGGCTGTTGGCCTGGGCCGCCTGGCCTGCCCGCGATTCCGCTTCGCCCAGGCCCAGCGCCAGCCACAGGTTGCCGGGATGGGTCTGGAGCAGGCCGGCCAGGGTCTGCCGGGCCTGGCCGGCGCCGGCACGGCCACCGCGCATGACCGCCAGCGCTTGGCCATAGCGCTGCGCATCGTTGAGACCGTCCTTCTGCCGCTTGGCCAGGTCGGCATACTCGCGTTCCAGCTCGGGGGTGGAATCCGCGCTGAGCACGCGCAGGCGCTCACGTGCCCAGTCGAAGTCGCCGCTGGCGCCACGGTTGAGCTGGCCGATCGGGAGGCGCAGCACACTGCTGGGCAGCAGCGGGTTGTTGCCGCGCAGCAGCGGCTCGCCCAGGCTGGGATCGGCCGGGTCCACCCGCTCCTTGCGCTCGCCGGTGGGGGTGCTGGTGGTCAGCAGCATCGTATCCTTCTTCATCTGCTCGGCGCGGGCCTTGGCTTCGCTGATGCGGGTGATGTTGACCGGGTGGGTGCGCAGGAACTCGGGCACGCTGTAGCCCCCTTCGTTGCCACGCATGGCCGCCGACATCCGTTCGAAGAAGCCGGCCATGGCATCCACGTCGTAGCCGCTGCGCGACAGGGTGCGGATGCCCAGGCGGTCGGCCTCGGACTCGTTGGAGCGGGTGTAGTTGATCTGCCGTTGCTGCATCAGGCCCATGCCCGAGCTGATCGCGGCCATCGTCGCGTTGCCGGACGACGTGCTGTTGCTGGCCTGGGCGGCCACCACCGCTGCCAGCATGCCCAGCAGGATCGGGATCTGGTCACGCTGGGCGCGCTCGACGCCGCGCAGCACATGCTGCTGGGTGACGTGGGCGATTTCGTGGGACAGCACCGCAGCGACCTCGTCCTCGCGCTCGGCGGTCAGCACCAGGCCGGCATTGACCCCGATGTAGCCGCCCAGCGTGGCGAACGCGTTGATCTGGCGGTCGTTCATCACGAAGAAGGTGTACGGCTGCCGCGGCTGGTCACTGTTGGAGCCGAGCCGGGTGCCCATGGTCTGCAGCCAGTCGTTGACCAGCGGATCTTCCAGCAGGTAACCGTAGTTGCGCAGCTCGCGCAGCATCATCGCGCCGTACTCGGCCTGGCGGGCCGGGGTCAGCAGCTCGCCGGCCGAGGAGCCGATGTCGGGCAGCTTCTCCTGGGCCTGGGCCAGCGGCATGGCCAGGGCCAGGGTGACGGCGGTAGTCAGCAGCAGGGCTCGCAAGCAGGAGTTCCTCGGGCGGGGCGCGCCAAGCGTGGCAGGGCGGGGGGCAACCATTCGTTAATCCACAGTGTTGCGGCCGTGGCGTGGAAATTCCAGCGCACCGGTACCATATGTAGACCGTCGATCCATCGTGGAGTTTCCCGTGACAGCCCAGACCGCCGGCGGTGCCCCCGCCATCACCATCTATTCCACCGCCGTCTGCCCGTACTGCGTGGCCGCCAAGAACTTCCTGAAGAGCAAGGGCCAGCAGTGGACCGAGGTCCGCATCGACCTGGACCCGGCCGAGCGCGAGAAGATGATGGCGCTGACCCGCCGCACCAGCGTGCCGCAGATCTTCGTCGGCGACGTCCATGTCGGCGGCTACGACGACATGATGGCCCTGCACCGTGAAGGCAAGCTCGAGCCGCTGCTGGCCGGGCAGGGCCAGGCATGAGCGCGGCCGACGACGGCAGCAAGGACCGCATCGCCGAGTTCACCGAGTTCCGCAAGCGCATGAACGAGCGGATCCTGGGTGAGCCGAACCAGGTGGTGCGCCGCTTCTTCGCGCTGGACACGCAGACCTACCAGGCCGGCGCGCTGGACGTGAAGACCAAGGAGCTGCTGGGCCTGGTGGCCTCGATGGTGCTGCGCTGCGACGACTGCATCAGCTATCACGTGGCCCAGTGCAAGGACGCCGGCGTGACCCGCGAGGAGTTCTTCGAGACCTTCTCGGTCGGCCTGGTGGTGGGCGGATCGATCGTGATCCCGCACCTGCGCCGCGCGGTCGACTTCCTCGACCAGCTTGAAGGTGGCGCCGCCGCCCCGGCAGCGCACGAGCACTGAGGGGCGTGCCGGCCGCTGGCCGGTATTCCCTGAATCCGGCATGGCCGGGGTTGCCGGCCAGCGGCCGGCACTACCGCACCCGCGAGGGGCCTTCCCACGATCCAACAGCCCAGGAGCCCCCTTGTTGTTCAAGGGGGCGCGCCGACAGGCGCGGGGATAAGGCGGAATGCGCGGGCAATTCTGCCTGGGCCGGGCACTGGGACCATGGTCTATTTGGGACCTCGGCCCCGGCTCAGGCATAATTGCCGGTGAAACTTCCTTTGCGCCGGCGTTTCCGGGCACGTCCGGACGGCGTTTTTCCCCCTGTTCGGAACATCGATCAATGACGCAGAAAATTACGGTCATCCGCGGCGACGGCATTGGCCCGGAAATCATGGACGCCACCCTGTTCGTGCTCGACCAGCTCAAGACTGGCCTGGAGTACGAAGACGCCGACGCCGGCCTGGTGGCCCTGGAAAAGCACGGCGACCTGATGCCGGCAGTGACCCTGGAATCGATCGCGCGCAACAAGGTCGCGCTGAAGAGCCCGCTGACCACCCCGGTCGGTGGTGGCTTCACCTCGATCAACGTCAGCCTGCGCCGCCACTTCGACCTGTACGCCAACGTGCGTCCGGCCCACACCTTCCCGAACACCAAGTCGCGTTTCGACAACGTCGACCTGATCACCGTCCGTGAGAACACCGAAGGTGCCTACCTGGCCGAAGGCCAGGAAGTGTCGGCCGACGGCGAAACCGCCTTCTCCGGCACCCGCATCACCCGCAAGGGCTCCGAGCGCATCGTGCGCTACGCCTTCGAGCTGGCCAAGAGCACTGGCCGCAAGAAGGTCACTGCCGTGCACAAGGCCAACATCATCAAGTCGACCTCGGGCCTGTTCCTGAACGTCGCCCGTGAAGTCGCCGCACAGTACCCGGAGATCGAGTTCCAGGAAATGATCGTCGACAACTGCTGCATGCAGCTGGTGATGCGTCCGGAACAGTTCGATGTGATCGTCACCACCAACCTGTTCGGCGACATCATCTCCGACCTGTGCGCCGGTCTCGTCGGCGGCCTGGGCCTGGCCCCGGGTGCCAACATCGGCAAGGACGCGGCGATCTTCGAAGCCGTGCACGGCACCGCGCCGGACATCGCCGGCCAGGGCAAGGCCAATCCGTGCGCGCTGCTGCTGGCAGCCGCGCAGATGCTGGACCATGTCGGCCAGCCGGAAAACGCCGAGCGCCTGCGCAAGGCCATCGTGGCGACCATGGAAGCCAAGGATTCGCTGACCGGCGACCTGGGCGGCACCGGCACCACCATGAGCTTTGCCCAGGCCATCGCCAGCCGCCTGTAAGCGGCCGGCCGACCTCGGTTGGATCCACAGCGGGGCGCCTTCGGGCGCCCCGTTGCGTTGTGGGCCGGCCCGGTAGATCCACGCCGTGCGTGGAATGACGGGGCCTTGGTCCGCAGCCACCCATGGGGTGGCTCTACAGGGAAATTGTCTGTGCGTACATTGCACAGATCATGTGCCGCTACGCGGCTGGTTCGTGCGTCATGCGCTCCGCATCCTGTGCCCACTTCCCAACGCACTGGAGCTCGAACATGAACCTCACCGCCTTCGGCCTGGCCAGCCTGATCGGCATGGCCACCACCGCCCCGGTCGCCGCCGCCGAGCCGGCCCATCCCACCATCCGCCACATGGCTGGCGCGCCGGTCGCGACCTCGCTGGATGCGGCAAAGACCGCCGTGCTGGTCATCGACTTCCAGAATGAGTACTTCGATGCCACGGCCGCACCGGGCTTTGCCGGTGGCCGCATGGTCATTCCCGATGGCGTGGCCGCGCTGCGGCAGGCGAAGCGGGTGGTCGAATTCGCCGATGCTCATGGCATCCGCGTGATCCATGTGCAGCACGTGCTGCCGGCGGGTGCGCCGCTGTTCGCACAGGGCAGCGTCAATGCTGCCTTCCATCGCGACCTGCAGCCGCGCCAGGGCGAGACCGTGGTGCAGAAGGACAATGTCAGCGTGTTCGCCGGCGCGTCCTCCACCGTGCTCGACCCGCTGCTGAAGAACGCCGGCATCGACACCCTGATCGTCACCGGCCTGCAGACCCATGCCTGCGTGGCTGGTGCCGCGCGCGACGCGGCGGCCGCGCCCCGTGGTTACCGGGTGATCGTCTCGTCCGATGCCAGCGCCAGCCGTGACCTGGACCTGGCTGGCGGCCGGCGCATCGGCCATCGCACGCTGCATGAAGCCGCTCTGGCCCAGATCGAGGACGCCTTCGGCGATGTCATGACGACTGACGCGATCCTGGCACTGCCGGTGCGCAAGGCCGGCGACGGCGCTTGATAAGCTGGCGGGGCCCGCATGCCGCGGGCTCCGCCACGTGGAGCTGCCCGCCGATGGATCACTTCGCTGCCCTGCGTGCACTGCGCGCCATCGTCGATGCGGGCAGCTTCACCGCGGCAGCCGAGCGCCTCGGTACCACCCACTCGGCGATGTCGCGGCAACTGCGGCAGCTGGAAGAACACCTGCAGGTGCGCCTGCTCGATCGCAACAGCCGCCGGCTGTCGTTGACCGAGGCCGGGCGCGACTACTACCGTGAGGCGGCAACGCTGCTGGACCGCCTGCAGGAAGCCGACGACCGTGCCCGTGCCGGGCAGGCGCAGCCCAGTGGAAGCGTGCGGATCAGCGTGCCGCAGGTGGTGGCCAGCCAGGAGCTGCCGCACTGGCTGCCGTCATTCCTGCAGCGTTACCCCCAGGTCACGCTGGACCTGTCGGCCGATGACCAGCTGGTCGATGTGGTCGGTGGTGGTTTCGACCTGGCCCTGCGCATCGCGGTTTCACTGCCGGACAGCCAGCTGGTCGCGCGCGAGCTGGCCAGCTGCCCGCGCATCCTGGTCGCCGCACCGGCCTACCTGGCACGCCACGGACTGCCGCGGCAGGCAGCGGACCTGGCTCATCACACGCTGCTGGGTTTCAGTCCCACGCCAGCACTGCCGCCCTGGCAGTTGCAGGGGCCGCGCGGCGCAACCGCGAGCATCGAAGCCGGGCAGCGCCTGCGCGTGGATGCCACGCCCGCACTGTACGCCGCCGCGCTGGCCGGCATGGGCATCAGCCTGTTCACCGCCTTCACCGTGCAGGAGGATCTGCGCGCCGGTCGTTTGATCCGCGTGCTGCCGGCCTGGCATGCGGGCCAGCGACGCTACTTCGCGCTGTACCCGCATGCACGTGCACTGGCGCCCAAGGTGCGTGCGCTGGTCGAGCATCTCGCGGCGCACTACGCTGCACAGGAGAGCGCGGCAGGGTAGTCGCGCGGTTGCAGCCGGGGTGATGATGGAGTCGGTGTATCTGCTGGTCGCGCTTGGCGCGATCGTCGCCGGATTCGTACAGGGCCTGTCCGGTTTCGCCTTCGGGATGGTAGCGATGTCGTTCTGGGCATGGGGGCTGGAGCCGCGACTGGCCGCTGCGCTGTCGGTGTTCGGCGCGCTGGTCGGTCAGCTGGTGGCCGTGTTCACCGTGCGGCGGGGCTTCAACCTGCGCCTGCTGCTGCCGTTCGTGCTGGGCGGCCTGGCGGGCATTCCGCTCGGCGTGATGGTACTGCCACACCTGGACATGGACTGGTTCAAGGCGCTGCTGGGCGGCTTCCTTGCGCTGTGGTGCCCGGTGATGCTGATGGCGCGATCATTGCCGCCGATCCGCGTGGGTGGTCGTATCGGTGACGCGATCGCCGGCATGGCAGGTGGGGTGCTCAGCGGCATCGGCGGTTTCGCCGGACCGGTGCCGACGCTGTGGAGCACGCTGCGTGGCTTCGGCAAGGACGAGCAGCGCGCGGTCATCCAGAACTTCAACCTGGCGATGCTGGCAGTGACCATGGCCACCTATGTCGGCAGCGGCCTGGTGAGCCGGCAGATGCTGCCGTACTTCGCCATCGTGGCGCCGGCGATGCTGGTGCCGACCCTGCTGGGTGCGCGCGTCTACATCGGCATCAGCGAGGCGCGCTTCCGGCAGATCGTACTGAGCCTGTTGACCGCGTCGGGCATCGCATTGCTGGCGTCGTCGATGCCGGCGCTGCTGGCGCGGCCGTAACCGGTTGAACGTCAGGTCGGGCGGAACATGCGGAAGCGCTGTCCGGCACCGATGCGGAAGTAGTCGGCAGGCCCGCCGCCGCGCAGGATCGGGGCCGCCGCAGCGGTGTCGTAGATGCCATCGACCAGCAGCCGTTCATCGATATGCACCGTCACCACTTCGCCCAGCACCAGCCAGCCGTTGGTGTCCTGGCCGGCGGCATCGCGCAGGCGGACGATCTGCGTGCAGCGGCATTCCATGCTTACCGGGCTCTGTGCCACGCGGGGCGGTGTGACCTGCGTTGAGGCCAGTGGCGTCAGGCCGGCAAGGACGAACTCGTCGACATCCGGCGCGACCGCACGGCAGCTTTCGTTCATCGCCTCGGCCAGGTCGAAGGTGGCCAGGTTCCACACGAATTCACCGGTGGCTTCAATGTTGCGCAGCGAGTCTTTGCGGCCCTGGCTGGAGAAGCCGATGATCGGCGGTGTGTAGTTGAAGGCGTTGAAGAAGCTGTAGGGCGCCAGGTTCAACGTGCCCTGTGCGTCGCGGCTGGAAATCCAGCCGATCGGGCGCGGGCCGATGATGGCGTTGAACGGGTCATGCGGCAGACGGTGGCCCTCTGCCGGGCGGTAGCTGTGGAAGGTGTCGGGCATGGGGGCAGGGGACGTGTGGGCTTGCTCGACTCTACAAAAAAGCCGCGACCCTTGCGGATCGCGGCTTGTCTCTCTCGGCGTGGCTGGACTCAGCGCTGCTGGATCTTCGACAGCAGGCGCAGGAACTCCACATACAGCCAGACCAGGGTCACCATCAGGCCGAATGCGCCATACCACTCCATGTACTTCGGCGCGCGCTGGGCCACGCCGGTTTCGATGAAGTCGAAGTCCAGCACCAGGTTCAGCGCCGCCACGACCACCACGAACAGGCTGAAGGCGATGCCCAGCCAGCTGGAGTCGTGGATCACCGGCACGTTGATGTTGAAGAAGCCCAGCACGAACGAGGCCAGGTAGAGCAGGGCGATGCCGCCGGTGGCGGCGACCACGCCCAACTTGAAGTTCTCGGTGGCCTTGATCACGCCGCTGCGGTACGCGAACAGCAGCGCAAACAGGGTGCCGAAGGTCAGCAGCACGGCCTGGAACACGATGCCTGGGAACTTGGCGTTGAACAGGGCCGAGATGGCGCCGAGGAACACGCCTTCCACCAGCGCATACATCGGCGCGGTGACCGGCGACCATTCCTTCTTGAAGATGGTGATCAGCGCCAGCACCAGGCCGCCGATGGCGCCGCCCATGGCATACAACCTGGCTCCGGCCATGACCTGGCCGTAGTCGTCGATGGTCTGGTTCCAGGCGAAAGCGGCCGTCAGCACGGTCAACAGCAGCAGGAAACCGGTCTTGTTGACGGTGCCGTTGAGGGTCATTGCCTGGTCGGGGCTGGTCACCACCGAACCGCTGGCGAGGTCGAGGAAGGTCGACTCGGAAAGAGCCGGGTTGCCGCTGCGCATGCGTGTTCTCCGTGCGAATGAGGGTCAGGACGGCCATCCGGCCGATGGGCGTGAGCATAGCCGATGACTGCTTTCGGCGTTGTGGCAGGCCGCGGAACTGCGCATCCTTCGTTGACAGTTCCCAACGCGCTTGGCGACAATGACCAACTCCCCGGGCCTGACCCGAGGGGATTGCAAGACCGGGGTATAGCGCAGTCTGGTAGCGCGCCTGCTTTGGGAGCAGGATGTCGGGGGTTCGAATCCCTCTACCCCGACCAATCCCACGTCACGTCGGATTGGACACCGTTCCGGTTCGGGCGCCCGTAGCTCAACTGGATAGAGCACCGGCCTTCTAAGCCGGCGGTTACAGGTTCGATTCCTGTCGGGCGCGCCATTGGCGGGACAGCGGGATCGCAGCGGCGGATGTGAAGAAGTGCTTGCAAAAGCGTAAAGACTCCACCAGAATATCGGACTCGCTTCGGCGGACCGGAACTTCGGTGACAGTCTCCAGGCAAGGTTTCAAGGTTCCAGTGCTGGCGGTATCGGCGGTGGAGCGAAAGTTTCAGTGGTGGCTGTAGCTCAGTTGGTTAGAGTACCGGATTGTGATTCCGGTGGTCGGGGGTTCGAATCCCCTCAGCCACCCCACTGATTCAACCGCATCGGCGCAGCCGAAACGGTATTGCAATAAACAGAAAGCACGCTACAATGTGCGTCTGAGTTTCACGGGCCGTTAGCTCAGTTGGTAGAGCAGTTGACTCTTAATCAATAGGTCCAAGGTTCGAATCCTTGACGGCCCACCAAGACGGAAGCCACCTGGTACGCCAGGTGGCTTTTTTCTTATAGGTGTGACCCTTTTGTTTCAATGGGCCACACGTTGCAGGGCCCCGCCTGGCGTGGATCTGCAACGCATCGGGATCGCAGTGCTGGTTTCAACGATGTTGAAGAAAGTGCTTGCACCCACCGAGCGGATCGGGTCATAATTCGCGCCCCGATTTCGGGCTGTTAGCTCAGTTGGTAGAGCAGTTGACTCTTAATCAATAGGTCCAAGGTTCGAATCCTTGACAGCCCACCAGACGAAAGCCACTTGGTCATCCAGGTGGCTTTTTTCTTGCCCGCACGCCGGGTTGCGCTTCATCCACGCATGGCGTGGATCTACTGAAGCAGTGCTGAAATCAGGGGCATACGCGTCATCAGTGTTTTCAATGCTGTGCACTGCTTCTCACCGCATGGCGTCCTGCATCGCACCCAATAGATCTTCCGCGCCGATGGCGCATGCAGGAAGGAAGATGTTGATGGCTGAGATCACTCGATTGCACGGCACGGTGTGGATTCCCTTCGCGTTGATGGCACTGGCGGCCTGCACGCCGGGCAATGATCCCGCGCAGGCTGTCGAGCGTGATCCGGGCGCAGAGCGCATTCCGGCGCGCCAGATCGACGACGCCATGCAGTTGCGGCCGGCCCGGCCCGCGGAGGGGGAGGTCCTGCCCGGCGCGGTGGACGTACAGCGCAATGCGGACGGTTCGGTGGATGTGCGCAGGGCTGCGCCGGCGTCGGTGGCCCTGCGTCGCACCGACGATGGGGGCGTGGAGGTCCGGAAGGTGGATGCGGCCGTCGACCCGGGCTCAGGCGCGGCGCCGGCCCGCACGGTACCGCAGCAGTAGGCTGCGGCCAGCCCGGCGGGTCGCGCACCCGCCGGGCTGGCCGCGATGCAGCGATGGCGCGGAGCGTAGTGGATTCAGCTTTGTGCAGGCCTTCCGATTCCAGTCGCCGCCTGCGACAATGAACACCTGTGCCGGCCACGCGAAAGTGGCGGAATTGGTAGACGCCCTGGATTTAGGTTCCAGTGCCGCAAGGCGTGGGGGTTCGAGTCCCCCCTTTCGCACCAGTGCCGGCCTGTCCCCGCCCTGATCGGGCCATCGGCGCCCCCTTGACCGGCACGCGCTGGCAGTGCAGGCCGAATTGGGCGAAACTAAAGGGCTGCGGCAAGCAGGCGCGTCCCAGACGTCGTGTCCTAACAACCGTTTCATCCCAATCATCGAGCCGGGGGCCTGGGCCACCGGTGGCAGGAGTCAACATGCAAGCTTCGATCGAATCCACCGGCAACCTGGAACGCCGCCTGAGCTTCTCGCTGCCGGAAGAGCGTCTGCAGAGCCACATCGCCGGCCGCCTGGGCGAAATCGCCCGTACCACCCGCATCAAGGGGTTCCGTCCGGGCAAGGTGCCGGCCAAGGTGATCGAGCAGCGCTTCGGCGCGCAGGTCCGTGGCGAGGCGCTGGACGGCCTGCTGCGCGAGACCTTCGACGCGGCCGTGCGCGAGCACGACCTGCGCGTCGTCGGCAGCCCGCGCATCGACAAGGGCGACGAGGGTGAGTTCTCCTTCGTGGCCACCGTGGAAGTGGTGCCGGACTTCGGCGACATCGACGTCAGCAAGCTGACCGTCGTGCGCCACACCGCCGAGATCACCGACGCCGACATCGACCAGATGATCGAGAACCTGCAGAACCAGCGTCGCACCTGGGCCCCGGTCAGCCGTGGCGCGCAGGACGGCGACCTGGTCGCGGTGGAAACCTGGTCGCAGGCCGGCGAAGAGCGCCTGCCGGCCGAGGGCACCGAGAAGGGTTCGATCGTGCTCGGCCAGGGCATGATGTTCGACACCATCGAAAAGGGCCTGGTCGGCCTGGCCAAGGGCGAAGAGAAGACCCTGGACGTCGAGTTCCCGGCTGACTGGCGCGTGCCGGTGCTGGCCGGCAAGACCGTGCAGGTCACCGTCAAGGTTGCCGAAGTGTCCGAGCCGGTCGTGCCGGCGGTCGACGAAGCCTTCATCAAGAGCTTCGGCGTGAAGGGTGGCGACGTCGAGCAGTTCCGCAGCGACATCCGCGCCAACCTGGAGCGTGAGCTGAAGGGCGCGCTGATGAACCGCCTGCGCCGCGAAGTGGGCGAGCAGCTGATCGCGGCCTACTCGTCGGTGGAAATGCCGCCGCGCCTGGTCGAGAACGAAGCCCGCGCCATGCTGGCCCAGCAGGTCGAGCAGCTGCGCCGCAACGGCCAGAACGTCGGCGAGATCCCGGCCGATGCCCACGAAGGCTTCAAGGACGCCGCCGCCAAGCGCGTGCTGGTCGGCCTGCTGGTCGGTGAAGTGGCCCGCATCAACGACCTGCGCCTGGAAGCCAAGCGCCTGAACGAAACGATGCGTCTGATCGCCTCGACCTACGAAGAGCCGGAGCAGGTCATTGAGATGTACCGCAACGACCCCCAGCTGATGTCTGGCCTGCAGAACCGTGTGATGGAAGAGCAGGTGATCGACTGGATCGCCGAGCGTGCCCAGCACACCGAAGAGAAGCTGTCGTTCCAGGACGCGATCCGCCAGTAAGCCGGCGGATCACCGGATGCCCCGCGCCTTTGCCGGCGCGGGGTTGTTGCCCCCCAAGATAGGTACCTCACGTAATGGACAACCGAACCAAAGCCCTGAACCTGGTTCCGATGGTGGTCGAGCAGACCAGCCGCGGCGAGCGTGCCTACGACATCTATTCGCGCCTGTTGAAGGAGCGCCTGATCTTCCTCGTGGGCCCGATCGACGATCACATGGCCAACGTGGTGGTGGCGCAGTTGCTGTTCCTGGAATCGGAGAACCCGGAAAAGGACATCAACATCTACATCAACTCGCCGGGTGGCGTGGTCACCGCCGGCATGGCGATCTACGACACCATGCAGTACATCAAGCCGAATGTGAGCACCACCTGCATCGGCCAGGCCGCCTCGATGGGCGCCCTGCTGCTGGCCGCGGGCGAAGCCGGCAAGCGCTATGCGCTGCCGAACTCGCGCGTGATGATCCACCAGCCGCTGGGCGGCTACCAGGGCCAGGCCACCGACATCGACATCCACGCGCGTGAGATCCTGACCCTGCGTTCGCGCCTGAACGAGATCCTGGCCAAGCACACCGGCCAGTCGCTGGAGACGATCGCCCGCGACACCGAGCGCGACAACTTCAAGAGCGCCTTCGAGGCGCAGGCCTACGGTCTGGTCGACCAGGTCCTGGAGCGTCGTCCGGATGAGTCGATCCAGGCCGGTTGACCGGCCTTCACGGGGCCAGGGAGGCCCCGTTCCTGCAGGGTCGGGCGGGACTGGTGTCCCCTCGGCCCTGTGCTATTCTCGAATCGAACCCCCGTTCAGCGGGTGGGGTAACTGGGTAAGCGAAGCATGAGCGAAGACCGCCAAGGTCGTTCCACGGACACCGGCAAGATCCTCTACTGCTCTTTCTGCGGCAAGAGCCAGCATGAAGTGCGCAAGCTGATTGCGGGTCCGAGCGTATTCATCTGCGATGAGTGCGTGGAGCTGTGCAACGACATCATCCGTGAGGAACTTGAGGAAAAGGCGCAGTCGGCGCGCAGTTCGCTGCCCAAGCCGCGCGAGATCCTCGAGGTCCTCGACCAGTACGTGATCGGCCAGAACCGCGCCAAGCGCACCCTGGCCGTGGCCGTGTACAACCACTACAAGCGCATCGAGAGCCGGCAGAAGAACGACGACGTCGAACTGGCGAAGTCGAACATCCTGCTGGTCGGCCCGACCGGTTCGGGCAAGACGCTGCTGGCCGAAACCCTGGCCCGCCTGCTCAACGTGCCGTTCACCATGGCCGACGCCACCACGCTGACCGAAGCCGGTTACGTGGGCGAGGACGTGGAGAACATCATCCAGAAGCTGCTGCAGAAGTGCGACTACGACGTCGAGAAGGCACAGCAGGGCATCGTCTACATCGATGAAATCGACAAGATCTCGCGCAAGAGCGAGAACCCGTCGATCACCCGCGATGTGTCCGGCGAAGGCGTGCAGCAGGCCCTGCTGAAGCTGATCGAAGGCACCGTGGCCAGCGTTCCGCCGCAGGGCGGGCGCAAGCATCCGCAGCAGGAATTCCTGCAGGTGGACACCAAGAACATCCTGTTCATCTGCGGCGGCGCGTTCGCCGGGCTGGACAAGGTGATCCAGGCCCGTTCCACCGACGTCGGCAGCATCGGCTTCGGCGCCAAGGTGAAGAGCAGCGAGCGCAAGCAGGAAGTGGGCAAGGTGCTGGCCGAAGTCGAGCCGGAAGACCTGATCAAGTTCGGCCTGATTCCGGAGTTCGTCGGCCGCCTGCCGGTGGTGGCGACCCTGGAGGAGCTGGACGAGCCGGCCCTGATCAAGATCCTGACCGAGCCGAAGAACGCCATCACCAAGCAGTTCAAGAAGCTGTTCGAGATGGAGAACGTCGAGCTGGAGTTCCGTCCGGACGCGTTGTCGGCCATCGCCAGGAAGGCGCTCAAGCGCAAGACCGGTGCCCGTGGCCTGCGCACCATCGTCGAATCGGTCCTGCTGGACACCATGTACGACCTGCCGTCGCAGGAAAACGTCAGCAAGGTGGTGGTGGACGAATCGGTGATCGAGCACAAGTCCGAGCCGTACCTGATCTACCAGACCCCGGCGGTCCCTGAACAGAAGGCCGCAGGCGCCGAGTGATCCTTCCAGGTTGTTGATTGGAAAGGATTTTCAAGGAATGCCTTGCATCTGAAAGCCGATGGCCCCATAACGGGGCCATCGGCTTTTTTTGTCTCCGGAAGATGCCCTCCCGGAGGCGGTTTTCCCCCTTCCCTGGAGCCCCCATGGCCCGTTCCCCAAGTGAAACCCTCGACCTGCCGGTCCTGCCGCTGCGCGACGTAGTGGTGTTCCCGCACATGGTCATTCCGCTGTTCGTCGGCCGTGACAAGTCCATGCACGCGCTCGAACAGGCAATGGAGGCGGACAAGCGCATCCTGCTGCTGGCGCAGAAGTCGGCCGAAACCGACGACCCGCATGCGGCCGACCTCTACCAGGTCGGTACGCTGGCGCAGGTGCTGCAGCTGCTGAAGCTGCCCGACGGCACCATCAAGGTGCTGGTCGAAGGCCTGTCGCGCGTGCAGGTCACCCACGTTGACGAGCGCAACGGCTCGCTGCACGGCCAGGCCGTGGAGATCGACGCCAGCGACGAGCGCGAAGCGCGCGAGGTCGAGGCGATCGCCCGCTCGCTGATGTCGCTGTTCGAGCAGTACGTGAAGACCAACCGCAAGCTGCCGCCGGAACTGCTGCAGACGCTGTCGGGCATCGATGAGCCGGCGCGCCTGGCCGACACCATCGCCGCGCACATCAGCGTGCGCCTGGCCGACAAGCAGCGCCTGCTGGAAACGCTGGCCGTCGGTGACCGCCTGGAGATGCTGGTCGGCCTGGTCGACGGCGAGATCGACGTGCAGCAGATGGAGAAGCGCATCCGCGGCCGCGTGAAGTCGCAGATGGAGAAGAGCCAGCGCGAGTACTACCTCAACGAACAGATGAAGGCCATCCAGAAGGAACTGGGTGACCTGGACGATGCGCCTGGCGAGCTGGAAGAGCTGGCGCGCAAGATCGCCGAGGCCGGCATGCCGAAGGCCGTTGAGGCCAAGGCGCGCAACGAGCTGAACAAGCTCAAGCAGATGTCGCCGATGTCGGCCGAAGCGGCGGTCGTGCGCAACTACCTGGAGTGGTTGCTGGGCGTGCCGTGGAAGAAGCGCAGCAAGGTTCGCAAGGACCTGAAGGTGGCGCAGGACACCCTCGATGCCGATCACTACGGGCTGGAGAAGGTCAAGGAACGCATCCTTGAATACCTGGCGGTGCAGTCGCGCGTGAAGCAGATGAAGGGCCCGATCCTGTGCCTGGTCGGGCCGCCGGGCGTGGGCAAGACCTCGCTGGGACAGTCCATCGCCAAGGCCACCAACCGCAAGTTCGTGCGCATGTCGCTGGGCGGCGTGCGTGACGAGGCCGAGATCCGTGGCCACCGTCGCACCTACGTCGGTTCGATGCCGGGCCGCATCGTGCAGAACCTCAACAAGGTCGGCAGCAAGAACCCGCTGTTCGTGCTCGACGAGATCGACAAGATGTCGATGGACTTCCGCGGCGATCCGTCCTCGGCGTTGCTGGAAGTGCTCGACCCTGAGCAGAACAACGCGTTCAACGACCACTATCTGGAAGTGGACCTGGACCTGTCTGAAGTGATGTTCGTGGCCACCTCGAACTCGCTCAACATTCCCGGCCCGCTGCTGGACCGCATGGAAGTGATCCGCATCCCCGGCTACACCGAGGATGAGAAGCTCAACATCGCCACCCGTTACCTGGTGCCCAAGCAGGTCAAGGCCAACGGCCTGCAGCCGGAAGAGCTGGAGATCGGCAGTGACGCCATCCAGGACATCGTGCGCTACTACACGCGCGAGTCGGGCGTGCGCAACCTGGAACGCGAGATCGCCAAGATCTGCCGCAAGGTGGTGAAGGAGATCGCGCTGGCCGGCCCGCAGCCGGTGAAGGCGAAGAAGGGCGCGAAGAAGAAGGCGCTGGTGAGCGTGTCCAGCAAGAACCTGGACAAGTACCTGGGCGTGCGTCGCTTCGACTTCGGCCGTGCCGAGGAAGAGAACGAGATCGGCCTGGTCACCGGCCTGGCCTGGACCGAGGTGGGTGGCGATCTGCTGCAGATCGAATCGACGCTGGTGCCGGGCAAGGGCCAGCTGATCCTGACCGGCCAGCTCGGCAACGTGATGAAGGAATCGGCTTCAGCGGCGCTGTCGGTGGTGCGTTCGCGCGCCGTCGGCTTCGGCATCGACAGCGACTTCCTGCAGAAGCACGACGTGCACCTGCATGTGCCCGATGGCGCTACGCCGAAGGACGGCCCGAGTGCCGGCGCGGCGATGGTCACCTCGCTGGTATCGATGCTGACCAAGGTGCCGGTGCGTGCCGACGTGGCGATGACCGGCGAAATCACCCTGCGTGGTCGCGTCACGGCCATCGGTGGACTGAAGGAGAAGCTGCTGGCCGCACTGCGTGGCGGAATCCGCACGGTCATCATTCCCGAGGAGAACCGCAAGGACCTGGCCGACATCCCGGCCAACGTCACCCGCGATCTGGAGATCGTGCCGGTGAAGTACATCGAAGAAGTCCTGGACCTGGCGCTGGAGCGTCCGTTGGCACCGAAGAAGGCGCGCAAGAGTGCGCAACGTGTCACGGTGCGCAGCAAGGCCAAACCGAGTGGAAACGCGCGCGTCAAGCATTGACGCGCGCTGTCCAATGGCCCGAAACCCGCGTCGTTGCTGGCTTTCCAGCTTGCGTGGGGGTAGGGCCACTGGTATAAAAGCAGCACTCGCGAATGAGTGATCGCAGTCTGGCGATCGCTGAATTCGGCGAACCGTTTCCACATGGCGGCCGCATGCAGAGCGCGTGCGGTTGCTTCCCTGTCGAATAAGCGGAACCCACCGCCAAAGGAGTTGTAGAGAATGAACAAGACCGAATTGATCGATGCCGTTGCTGAAGCTGCAGACCTGACCAAGGCCGAGTCCAGCCGCGCTGTCGATGCCGTCGTTGCTGCCGTCACCAAGGCGCTGAAGGACGGCGATGCGGTCACCCTGGTTGGCTTCGGTACCTTCCAGGTCCGCGACCGTGCTGCCCGCACCGGCCGCAACCCGAAGACCGGCGACACCATCAAGATCGCTGCTTCGAAGAATCCGTCGTTCAAGGCTGGTAAGGCCCTGAAGGATGCTGTAAACTAAGCGGCTCGCTGGGGTGCTTAGCTCAGCGGTAGAGCGTCTCCTTTACACGGAGAGGGTCGGGGGTTCGAAACCCTCAGCACCCACCACAGCACCGCGGTAAAAGTTTGAGTGTGGAGCGGTAGTTCAGCTGGTTAGAATGCTGGCCTGTCACGCCGGAGGTCGCGGGTTCGAGTCCCGTCCGCTCCGCCATTCAACGAGGCCTCCGGCCAAAAGCTGGAGGCTTTGTTTTCTCCCGGTCCAGGCCGGCTGAAAGCAAAAAAGGTAACAACGCGGAGCGGTAGTTCAGCTGGTTAGAATGCTGGCCTGTCACGCCGGAGGTCGCGGGTTCGAGTCCCGTCCGCTCCGCCACTACATCGAGGCCCCCGGCCTGAAGCTGGGGGCCTTGTCTTCTCACCGACAGGTTCGGAAGGAAGGCGAAAAGGTTTTTGCAAGAACGGAGCGGTAGTTCAGCTGGTTAGAATGCTGGCCTGTCACGCCGGAGGTCGCGGGTTCGAGTCCCGTCCGCTCCGCCATTGCAGAATTCTTAAGTCCCTGTGAAAAAACTTTGAAAAAAGTGTTCATCGGGCTGGGTTTCCAGGGAGTCTTCGGATATACTGGGCGCCTGCAAAGTTCAAGCGCGGAGCGGTAGTTCAGCTGGTTAGAATGCTGGCCTGTCACGCCGGAGGTCGCGGGTTCGAGTCCCGTCCGCTCCGCCAACTTCAAAAGCCCTCGGCGCAAGCCGGGGGCTTTTTCTTTGCGCCATGGTGGAAATGGCCGACACACGGATGGCGCATGCCTGCCGATGTGGGCGCAGGCCGCGCTGGCGCTGCTTTTGGTCCCTGCGGCGAAGCGGGTTACACTGCCGGGCTCGCCAATAAGGCCTTGTGATTCCTCACCATGCTGCAGAAACTCCGCGACAAGACCTCAGGCTGGATCGTCACTGTGATCCTGGGGCTGCTGATGATTCCGTTCCTGTTCGTGATCGACAACAGCTACCTCGGTGGCGTTGGCGCACAGAACGTGGCCAAGGTTTCCGCGCCGCCGACCTGGTGGCGTTCGGCGCCGTCGTGGTGGCCGGTGCGCATGCTGTGGCAGCACCACGAGATCAGCTCGCAGGATTTCCGCACGCGTTTCGAGCAGGAGCGCATGCGTGAGCGCCAGCAGCAGGGCGACAACTTCGACCCGCGCGCGTTCGAGAGCACCGAGAACAAGATGGCCGTGCTCGATCAGCTGATCGACGAGCAGGTCGTGCGCCTGGTCGGTGAGCAGGCAGGCGTGGTGATCGGCGACGGCGCGGTGCGCGAGTACATCGCGACCATGCCCGCATTCCTCGATTCGAACGGCAAGTTCAACGAGAACAACTATCGCCTGGCCCTGGCCGGCGGCAACCCGCCGCGTACGCCGACCCAGTTCCAGGAGCTGGTGCGCGAGAGCCTGCAGCAGTCGGTGATTCCGTCGGGCCTGCAGAGCTCCGGCTTCGTCACCCAGGCCGAGACCGAGCGCCTGTTGAAGCTGCTGGGCGAAACCCGCGACGTCGAGCTGGCCGCGTTGCCGCCCGTACCGGCCGATACCGCGCCGGTGACCGATGAGCAGATCAAGCAGTGGTACGACAGCCACGGCAAGGATTTCCGCCAGGCCGAGAGCGTGTCGCTGGAGTACGTCGAGATCAACGGCGCGAACCTGCCGGCACCGGCGGCGGCCGATGAAGCCACCCTGCGCAAGCGCTATGAAGACGAGAAGGCGAAGTTCACCTCGCCGGAGCAGCGCCAGGCCTCGCACATCCTGATCACCGGTGACGGTGCAGAAGCCAAGGCGAGCAAGATCGCTGCCGAAGCCAAGGCCGCTGGTGCCGATTTCGGCGCGCTGGCCAAGGCCAATTCGGAAGATCCGGGCTCCAAGGACCAGGGCGGGGACCTGGGTTGGGTCGAGCGCGGTGCGATGGTGAAGCCGTTCGAGGACGCGCTGTTTGCGGCCAAGGCCGGTGATGTGATCGGCCCGGTGAAGACCGAGTTCGGTTACCACATCATCAAGGTGGCCGCTGTGCGCGGTGGCCAGGGCAAGTCGTTCGAGGAAGTGCGTGACACGCTGGCCGCCGAACAGCTGAAGGCCGACGGTGAGCGTGGCTTCAACGAGCTGGCCGGTCGCCTGGTCGATGCCATCAACAAGAGCCCGAGCGACCTGGCCGCTGCCGCCAAGGAAGTGAACCTGCCGCTGCAGACGCTGGGCCCGATCACCCGCGCGACCGCCAGTGGCATTGCCGCTGACCCGGCCGTGCTGCGTGCGGCGTTCTCCGACGTGCTGGTGCAGGACGGCACCGCCAGTGACCCGATCGCCCTGGGGGGCGCGACCAACCACAGCGTGGTCATCCGCGTGGCTGCGCACACCCCGGAACAGGCCCTGCCGCTGGACAAGGCTCGTGACCAGGTGATCGCCGCGATCCGCGCTGACCGCCAGCGCCAGGCCAGCGACAAGGCGGCCGATGCGATCCTGGCCAAGCTGAAGGCGGGTGCCACCCTGCAGTCGCTGGCCGCCAGCGAGAAGCTGCAGCTGAGCCCGATGCCGGGCCTGCCGCGCAGCCAGCCGGTGCCGACCCCGGAAATCAACCGCGCGATCTTCAGTGCGCCGGTGCCGGCCGAAGGCAAGCCGAGCTATGGCAAGGTCGACGTCAATGGCCACGCGCTGCTGTTCGCGGTGAACAAGGTCAATCCGGGCGACATCAAGGAAGTGACTGCAGAGCAGCAGAAGCAGCTGAAGGAACAGCTGAGCCAGATCGATGGCATGGCCGCGGCCAAGGCCTACATCGAGGCGATGCGCAAGAAGTTCGTGATCCAGACCACCGAGGCGAACCTGTAAGCCTTGCGGCTGCATCCATGAGAAAGGCCCGGCACTGCCGGGCCTTTTTTTGTGCCTGCCGATGTGTAGCGTCGAGCCATGCTCGACTGCGTCTGCCGGGCGCAGGCATGAAAAAGCCGAGCAAGGGCTCGGCTCTACAGGAAACAGGGCAGGGCGCGGCGGTGCCGCGCCGGACTCAGTCTTCCACGCGCAGCACGGCGCCCGGCTTCAGCACGCTGCTGCCGCTCAGGCCGTTCAGCGACAACAGGGCCTTGACCGGCATGCCGTAGCGGCGGGCGATGGTCCAGGCCGACTCGCCATCACGCACGGTGTGGCGGCGGCTGCGCGGACGATCAGCGATCGCGGCGACGGTCTTGGCCACCTGCGGCGTCGGTGCTGCGGTGGCGACCGGCGCAGCGCTGGCGACCAAGGCGGATGCGGTGTCCGCCACCGTCGCATTGGCAGCCGAGACAGGAGCCAGCACGCGGGTGGTACCCGACGAGGCGCGGCCACCGCCCGCCAGGGCGGGGTTGAGGCGGGCGATCCTGGCCGGGTCCAGGGCGCGCTGTGCGGCCCACTGCTGGACGCTGGTGCCGGCGGGCAGGGTGTGGTCCTTCAGCACCGGCACGGTGCGGTCCAGCGAGGCCATCACGCCCGGCTGGTCTTCCACGTCTTCCAGCACGCAGGCCAGGGCATGCAGCTTCTCGACGTAGGCATGGGTGACCGGCGACAGGCCGGGCAGCGCCGACGGCTTGGCGTTCTGCGCGTTCATGCCGGCCTTGCGCATGGACTGCAACACGCGGTACTCACCGGCGTTGTAGGCCATGGTGGCCAGGCGCCAGTCGCCGCCGAACATGCCGTGCAGGGTCTTCAGGTAGCGCACTGCGGCCTGGGTGGAATCGACCGCCGACAGGCGGCCATCGTAGCCGTTGGCCATGGGCACGCGGTGGTTGCGCGCGGTGGTGGCGATGAACTGCCACAGGCCGGTCGGGCCGCTGCCATTGCGGGCATTGGGCCGGTAGCCGCTTTCCACGAACGGGATCAGTGCGAATTCGGTAGGCAGGTTGGCCTTGCGCAGCTCTTCAACCACGTAGCCGAACAGCACCAGCGCATCGTCATCCTGGTTGGCCAGGCGCGACGGGGCGTGGGCGAACTGCTTCTGCCAGCGCGGGCTGGTGGCCTCGGCATTGCAGGTGGGCTCGGCCAGGCCGTCGCGGAAGCTGGAGAAGATCTCCTGGCCATTGCGGACCGACGCGGCCGGCAACGCGGCCGGATCCAGCGGCAGGGCTGCCGCGGCGGCCAGGTTCTGGCCGATGCCCGCGCCCAGCGACTGGGCACCGGCGGTTCCGGCCAGCCCCAGGACCAGGCCCAGGGCCAGCGGCAGACTTCGGCGCATCATGCGCGGAAGCCGTCTTTCCAGTGCCGGAGACCGGCCATGACGTCGACGTCGTCAACGACGTCGCGGCCCAGGTGCGCCGACACTGCCGCGCGGATCGGCGCCGTGTGCACACGCAGGAACGGATTGCAGTCGAATTCGTTGGCCAGGGTTACCGGCAGGGTGGAACGGTCATCGCGGCGCATGGCCAAAGCCTCCTCTTGGCGCTGCCACAGGGCAGCGTTGGCGGGGTCGACATGCCGCGCGAAGACGGCATTTGACACGGTGTACTCGTGGGCGCAACAAAGCAGCAGTTGCGCGGGCAAGGTACCCAGCTTGCGCATCGATGCCAGCAGCTGGGACGGCGTACCTTCGAACAGGCGTCCACAGCCCAGGCTGAACAACGAATCTCCGCTGAAAAGATGTTCAGCAGTGTGAAACGCGATGTGGCTGCGGGTATGCCCGGGCACGGATAGTACGTGGAACGTCCGGCCCAGTGCCTGAACGCGTTCACCTTCGCCGACCCGCTCGGTCGCTGCAGGGATGCGCTCCTCGACGGGCGCGATGACCCGTACACCGGGAAAACGTGCCTGCAACGCGGGCACGCCACCGATGTGGTCATCGTGGTGATGGGTGAGCAGGATCGTGTCCACGCGCAGGCCCTGATCGGCCAGCGCAAGCACCGGCGCGGCATCGCCGGGATCGACGACCACGGCGGCGCCAGCGTCGTCGATCAACGTCCAGATGTAGTTGTCCGCAAATGCGGGCAGGGCAGTCAGTCGCATAGAATTGGACCATGCCCGCGCTGCAGAGCACCCGTCAAGCGAGCCAGGCCCCGTGGTTCGACACTGAACCGGCGGGCTCCTTGCGCGTGCTGGAGCGGCAGTTGCTGCTGCCGCAGCTGTCTGTCCTGCCGACGCAGCCCTGGCTGTGGATCGCACCGAGTGCGGCCTGGCTGGAGGATGCGCAGCTGGGCGGGCGCGGGTTGCGGCTGTTCCGGCAGGGCCAGGGCTATGCCGGCGACACCCGCTGTGCGCTGCCGCTGCCGCTGGCCAGCGAGAGCGTCAACGCGGTCGTGCTGCAGCATGTGACCGCGGGCGATGCGGAGCGACTGCTGGACGAGTGCGAGCGCGTGCTGATGCCGGGCGGCCACCTGTGGCTGAGCAGCCTCAACCCGTTCAGCCCTTACCGCACGCATTGGCGCCAGCACGGACTGGTGGTGCGCACGCCACAGCGGATCCGCCTGCTGCTCGGCCGCCACGGGCTGGAGTGCGACGATATGCGTTACCTCGGCCCGCTCTGGCGCGGTGCAGGCAGTCGCCGCACGGGCGGTTGGGCGCCGCTGCGCGCGGCCTGCCTGTTCCATGCTGAAAAGCGCACGCTGGCCCTGCCCGGGCCGAAACCGTTGCCGGTGCGTTGGCTCGGCACCGTTGCCACCTGATCTGGAGTTGTATTGAAAACCATCGAAATCCACACCGACGGTTCCTGCCTTGGCAATCCCGGCCCCGGCGGCTGGGCTGCGCTGCTGCGCTACAAGGGCCACGAGCGTGAACTGAGCGGCGGCGAAGCGCACACCACCAACAACCGGATGGAGCTGATGGCGGCCATTTCCGGGTTGGAGACGCTCACCGAGCCCTGCAACATCGTGCTCTATACCGATTCGCAGTACGTGCGGCAGGGCCTGACGCAGTGGCTGCCCGGCTGGATCCGCAAGAACTGGAAGACCGCCGGCGGCGACCCGGTGAAGAACCGCGAGCTGTGGGAGCGCCTGCATGCCGCGACGCTGCGGCATCAGATCGACTGGCGCTGGGTAAAGGGCCACTCCGGTGACCCGGACAACGAGCGGGTGGATACGCTGGCGCGCAACGCGGCCATCCAGATCCGCGACGCCAGCCCGGTAAACTGAGCCCATGCGTCAGATCATCCTCGATACCGAAACCACCGGCCTGGAATGGAAGAAGGGCAACCGCATCGTCGAAATCGGCTGCGTGGAACTGTTCAAGCGCCGCCCGACTGGCAACAACTACCACCAGTACATCAAGCCGGACTGCGAGTTCGAACAGGGCGCGCAGGAAGTCACCGGCCTGACCCTGGAGTTCCTGGCTGACAAGCCGGACTTCGCGCAGATCGCCGATGAGTTCCTGGCCTTCATCGATGGCGCCGAGCTGATCATCCACAACGCGGCGTTCGACCTGGGCTTCCTCGACAACGAGCTGTCGCTGCTGGGCCCGCAGTACGGGAAGATCACCGATCGCTGCACAGTGATCGATACCCTGGTGATGGCGCGCGAGCGCTTCCCGGGCCAGCGCAATTCGCTGGATGCGCTGTGCAAGCGACTGGGCGTTGACAACTCGCACCGTGCGCTGCACGGCGGCCTGCTCGATGCGCAGATCCTGGGTGACGTGTACATCGCGCTGACCTCGGGGCAGGAAGAGATCGGATTCGGCCTGGGGGATGACGATGGCGGTGGCGCCGGTGCGGCGCTGCAGGCCTTCGATACCAGCAAGCTGCTGCCGCGCCCGCGCGTAATGGCCACGCCGTCGGAGCTGGAAGCGCATGCCGCGCGGCTGGAGCGGCTGCGCAAGAAGGCCGGCCACGCACTGTGGGATGGGCCGAAGGTGGAAGAGGCCGCCAGCGCGTAATGCCTGGAAGAGGTAGTGCCGGCCGCTGGCCGGCATTTGCGTGAACACGTTTCCCGGTGAACCGGCCAGCGGCCGGCACTACCGCCTCCACGCATGGCGTGGATCTACGGGTTAATGGCAGCGCACCAGGATCACGCTGATGTTGTCGCGGCCACCGCCGTCGAGCGCGGCGGCGACCAGCGTGTCCACGCATTCCTGTGCGCTTGCATCCTCGAAGGCGAGGGTGCGGGCGATGCCGCGGTCGTCCACTTCCTCGGTCAGGCCGTCACTGCACAGCAGCAGCTGCATGCCGGGGCGCAGCTCGCCGCTGGTGGTGGCCACGTTCAGATGTGCCGGATCGGTGACGCCCAGCGCCTGGGTGACCACGTTGCGATGTGGATGCGCGCGTGCCTGTTCGGCCGTCAGGTTGCCCTGCGCGACCAGTTCCTGCACCACGCTGTGATCCTGGCTGAGCTGTGCCAGCTGGCCGTCACGCCAGAGGTAGGCACGGCTGTCGCCGACCCATGCCACTTCATAGCGATTGCCCTGCACGCGTGCGGCGACCACGGTGGTACCCATCGGCAGGGTGTCGTTGCGCCGCCGCGAGGCGCGGATGATCTCTTCGTCGGCGGTGCGGATGGCCTGGGCCAGCGGCGCGCCACGGCGGATCTCGCGCACGATGGTTTCGCGCGCCAGCGCGCTGGCCACCTCGCCGCAGGCGTGGCCGCCCATGCCATCGGCCACCAGCCACAGGGCCAGCTCGCTGTCACCGTAGTAGGTGTCTTCGTTGAGCTCGCGGCGCAGGCCGGGGTGGGTGAGGTGTCCGAATTCGATCATGGTGTGCAGGGGCGGGGTATTGCTGGGGAGACAGGCATCATCGGGGGGCTGCGGGCATCCGGCAAGGCATGCGTCCAGGAAATTTTCACTTCATTGACCGGAATGACTTGTCGTCGGCCTGACTTCCTCGTATGATGCGCGTCCCCGGTCCGCCGGGGACCACCCGGAGAGGTGGCAGAGTGGTTGAATGTACCTGACTCGAAATCAGGCAGGCGTTTATAGCGCCTCGGGGGTTCGAATCCCCCCCTCTCCGCCAGATACTTGAACTAAGCCCTTGAATTTCAAGGGCTTTTTTCATTTGTGGCCTGGCTGGTATGCCATCTGGTATGCCATCGGGGGCTGGCTGCTGCTGGATCCATCTGGACGGGGGCGCGTCTGCCTTGCTGGTCAGAGCGTTTGGATGCCATAGGAGCCAAGCGGGCAGGACGCGGTCCCTCGAAGCACTTATATCGATGTGGCACACAGATGCGTTGGATCTGTGCTGCAAAGCGTGCTGTACGATCGCTTCAACTTTTCTACAAGCTCAAGACTCCCTGTTGCGATGAGGGCCATCGGCAGCAGCTGGTTATGGTGGTGATCTTGGTGCCGTAGCGTCCTGATGGCCGCTCTGCAGAGATCTGCAGGTGGATGGGCTGCCTCGAACGGAGATGGTTATTAAAATGCAGCCCTTGTGTGATCATGATGGTAGTGTTCGGGGGTTGCCGGTAGACCGCAGGCTTTCCCCTAGAGTTCGTACAAGGAATTACTGACCCGGATGAGTGATCTTTCCCCGGTATCGCACGGATGACGAACGAACAGCTTGCAGATCTAACCCAGCCACAACGCGACCGGCTCGCGTTTGTGGAGTTGCGCGTGCGCTTCATCGGGGAGATACGCCGTCAGGACTTGGTCACGCGGTTTGGCATCCAGTCCGCCGCCGCATCCAGGGATCTGGCGCTGTACAAGAAGTTGGCCCCGGGCAACATCGACTACGACCCCAAGGGCAAGTCCTACGTCTTGGGGCCGGACTTCCGGCCCGTATTCGACTTTCCCCCAGAGCGGGTGCTGTCGTGGCTGACCCAGGGCTTTGGCGATGGTGAGCCGATGCGGCTCAAGGCGTGGGTGATGAGCGAGAGCCCGTCACGGCTCACGCATCCGGATCTGGATGTGCTGGCGAGCGTGACCCGTGCGATTCACCAGGAGTGTCCGCTCGGCATCGAGTACCACTCCATCTCCAGTGGCCGCACTGAACGGGAGATCGTCCCGTTCGCGCTGATCGACAACGGCCTCCGTTGGCACGTCCGTGCATTCGACCGAAAGTCGCAGGAGTTCCGGGATTTCGTCATCACTCGGATCAAGCGCCCGGTGGCGCTTAAGGCGCAGCTAGTGGCGCCCCACGAGATGAGTGATCAGGACATCCAGTGGACCAGGATCGTGGAACTGGAGTTGGTGCCGCACCCCAATCAACCCCGTCCCGAGATCGCGGAGATGGATTACGGCATGACTGGCGGCATGGTGAAGATGAAGCTTCGGGCAGCGACTGCCGGCTACATCCTGCGCAAGTGGAGCGTCGACTGCACCGCAGACCACAGCCTTCGTGGGCCGGAGTACAGACTATGGCTGAAGGACCACTTGGCCTTGTACGGCGTCAAGAACGCCGTGCTGGCACCAGGGTATGCACCCTTGGATGCGGCCCGAGCAGGAGCGGAATGTGACTGAACAATAGCTACCACTGCCGGCGCCGGTCGCGTCGGTAGAACAAACGAATGACGAGAATTGAGATGAAAGAATCCTACCTACCGACATTGCTGCAGATGAGGATGCTTGTCGGCTTCCTTGGCGAGCGTGCTCAGTACGCCTGGTGGCCAACGGCGTTCTATGAGGCATCAAACAAGCTCTTCCTGGAGCCGGTCTTCTCGAAAACGTCTCGCCTCGCTCAGTACCACGGTGTGCTGGAAGCAGCCAGACGATTGCACGACGAGCATTTGAGCGTGGGTAGCTACCACCTGTTCCGGTTGCCCGAAGAGGTCGAGCAAGACCTGCACGCGACCGTGCAAAGTAGCGTGGGAGAAGAACTCGCCAGCCAGGCGCCACAAAGCAAAGAGGCTGCGCTTGATGCGTTGAAGCGATTGGCTGCCACGGGCGGCACTTCCAGCGTGGGTCCAACGGCGGTCGGGGGCATCAAGGATCTCGATTCCACCGACACACTGAAGGCTATCGCTGCGGCCTATCTATCGGCGTTCACACAGAACGCCAAAACTTATCCGTATCTGGTGGGGTGATCGTGGCCGACAACACGCCCTACACGACTCAGTTGCAAGCAGGCCTTGGGCTCGTCAACGAAACCAAGACGCTGCTCGACCTGTGGTCGCCTGGCATGTCGGCGAACCAGTTGCATCAGGTCGCACTGGAATCGGGTCGATTCCCCACCGTTACCGCGCGCCGACTTCGCAACATCGTCGTCGAATGCTTCGCTCCACGCTATCTCGTGGCAGGTGGTGCACCAGCAGCACATCTCAAGCGGCTGTCCGCAACGATATCCACGGCTGACCTGACGCAGCTCATGCTCGTTTTTACGAGTCGGGCCAACCCGATCCTTGGCGACTTCGTGCGCCATGTTTACTGGGCTCGATACGCCGGTGGATACACACAGATCACCAATGAAGACGCGCGGACCTTTGTCGAGCGCGGCATTGATGACGGCAAGACCATCAAGCGCTGGTCGGAAACCACTGTACGGCGTGTCTCCGCCTATCTGACCGGATGCTGCGCCGACTACGGAATGCTCGAACGTGGACTGCGCTCAAGCCGTCGCATCCTGCCGTTCCGTATTTCGCCAGCCGTGGCCGCGTACTTGGCCTACGAACTGCATTTTTCCTGTGTCGGTGATAACGCCCTGCTGACTCACGAAGACTGGCAGTTATTTGGCTTGGCGCGCGAAGACGTGCTGGAGGAAATCAAACGGCTCTCGCTGAAGGGGTTGCTCATCGTCCAGGCTGCTGGCGACGTGATTCGCATCAGCTGGAAACAACAAGACATGGAGGCGCTCTGCGATGTCCTCACTCAAAGCTGATTTCGACGAGTTGCGCGAGCGCATCCGCCACGGGCGTGAGCTCGGTCATGCGAGCTTCGAACCGATCTATTACCTCGTCTTCCCGCCAGAACAAATCCTCGAGGTGAAGCGGCAAACGCCCGCTTGGGTGGCCAAGCTGCACCAGGAAGGCTGGGATGTGCACACGTTCTCCATCGCTGAACAGATCTGGGCCCTACTGAAAGACGACCCGTTCTGGTCGCTGTGCGTGATGGAGGACAAGTCAGCGCCCTTGGATTGGCCACGTACCAACAAGGCGCTGGCGGACATCCTGACGGCGGATAACGGCCTGCTGAAGCGGCTGGAGGATGCCCTGCAGCCGCTCGAAGGCCAGCAGAACGCGCTGCTGTTGGTAACGGATCTTGAGGCACTGCATCCGTTTATGCGCATCGGCGCCATCGAAAGCCAGCTCCAGGGCAAGTTTCACGTGCCGACGATTTTTCTGTACCCCGGCGTGCGAACCGGCAAGACACGCCTGAAGTTTCTCGGCTTCTACCCGGAAGACGGCAATTACCGCTCCGTTCACGTCGGCGGCTGAACAGACAAAAGAACCCTGGGACAAACCATATGACCATTCGCTCACTCTTCGACCCAAGCAAGGACATCTACCGGACCATCGAGAAGGTCATCACCTATGGCGCCTCGCAAGAAGGCCGCCTCAAGGCTGAGATCTCCGAGTACGTGGTCACCGAGAGCATTGAGGAGCAGTTTCGCAAGCTCCTCGATCGCATGCAGCTCGCGATGGAGTCCGGTGGCGAGAATGAGGTGGGCGTTTGGGTCTCGGGCTTTTACGGCTCCGGTAAGAGCTCGTTTACCAAGTACCTCGGCTTGGCGTTTGATGATCAGCGCACCATCGACGGCACTCCGTTCATCAAATACCTGCAGGACCGCCTGCACAAGCCGCAGACCAAGGCTCTCCTCAGCACCGTGGCGCAGCGCTTCCCGGCCGCCGTGGTCATGCTGGACCTGGCCAGTGAAATGCTCGCCGGCGCCACCATGGAAGACGTCTCCACCGTCCTCTACTTCAAGGTGCTGCAGTGGGCCGGCTACTCGCGCAACCTGAAGGTTGCCGCTTTTGAGCGTATGGTCGAGAAGGACGGCCGCACGCCCGAACTCCATGAGCGCATCGCCCAGGCGCTACCAGGTGCCACCTGGGCTCGCGTGCAGAACAACCCACTGGCCATCGATGGCTTGATCCCGAAGATCGCCCATGAGATGTACCCGGCACTCTTCCCGGAGGCCAAGTCATTCTCGTCCAGCACCGAAGGCTTCTTCCAGTTCGAAGACCAGCGCGTGCAAGAGATGATCGACATCGTCCGCGAGAAGAGCGGCAAGCAGAACATCATCTTCATCGTCGACGAAGTTGGGCAGTACGTAGCCTCGCGCGACAACCTGATCCTAAACCTCGATGGTCTGGCCAAGAACCTCAAGAGGCTGGGCGATGGCAAGGCCTGGATCATCTCCACTGCGCAGCAGACCCTTACTGAGGACGATCCTCGCGCAGCGCTGAACTCGGACAAGCTCTATAAGCTGAAAGACCGCTTTCCGATTCAGATCGACCTGGAATCGAGCGACATCAAAGAGATCTGCTACCGACGTCTGCTCGGCAAATCACCGGCTGGCGAGACTGAGCTGGGCAAGCTGTTCGAAGCCCACGGCCAGGCGCTGCGGCACAACACCAAGCTGCAAGACGCCAAGTATTACGACGCGGACTTCAGCAAAGAGAGCTTCACCAATCTCTACCCATTCCTGCCGGCTCACTTCGACATCCTGCTGCACCTGCTGGGTGCACTGGCCAAGTCCACTGGCGGTATCGGCCTGCGCTCTGCGATCAAGGTGATCCAGGATGTCCTCAAGGGTGAAGGCGGCTCCAAGGCCATGGCCGATCAGCCCGTGGGCTGGCTCGCCACCACGGTCACCCTGTACGACGAGCTGGAAAAGGATATCCGCCGCGCCTTCACGTCTATTCATCAAGCGGTTGGCAAGGTCCAGATTCGCTTCCCGGATTCGCAGCTCCATCAGGACATCGCCAAGTCCGTCGCCGTGCTGCAGATTCTGGGCAACCTGCCGGTGTCAGTGCAGAACGTCGCCAGCCTGATGCATCCCTCCGTCACAGCAGCTTCGCAGCTCGACACGGTCAAGAAGGCCGTTGAAGAAATGCTGGGCGACGTGCATGTGCCGCTGGGCGAAAAGGATGGCAGCCTGGTATTCCTCAGCGAGAAGCTGCGAGATATCGAACAGGAGCGCGGCGCCATTGCACTGCGCACTGTCGACGTGAAACGCATCTTCAACGATGCACTGCGTGAGACCTTCGATCCGCTGCCCCGTGTCACCCTCCACGGCACGATGGCCGTCGCAACGGGCCTGAAGGTCCAGGCCGGCAGCGCCATCACCAGTCTGGCCGGTGATCAGAGCACCATCCAGACCGTTGTCGAGTTGGTGCCTGCCAGCGACTACGAGACCGCCAAGAACCGGATGCTGGATGACTCCCGCAGCCGCGCGGGCCGGAATGTCATCGGGCTCTTGGCTCGCGCCAATTCCGAACTCGACGATCTGGCAAACGAAATCTATCGCTGCCAGCGCATCGCCGAACTGCACCGCAACGAGCCCGACCAAGAGGTCAAGGACTACTGCACCGGCCAGCTCGACCGCGCCGCCAAGCTAGCGACCCAACTGCAGAGCAAGATCAAGCAAACCCTGCAAGCGGGCTCGTTTGTCTTCCGGGGCCAGGCTACGGCGGTATCGGCGCTGGATGCTGATCTGTTGGAGGCCGCCAAGAAGCTGCTCTCCGATGTGGCCGACCAAGTCTTCGACCGCTATGTCGAAGCCCCAGTACGCGCCGGAACCGACACCGCCGAGAAGTTCCTGAAAGTCGCCAACCCCGCAGCCATCAGCAGTGCACTGGACCCGCTCGGTTTGGTGCAAACCGTGGCCGGTCGTGCCTCGTTCAAAACCGACCATAAAGCGATGATCAGCATCCGCGACTACATCGACAAGCGCGGCACGGTCGATGGCAAGCGCCTGCTCGACGACTTCAGCAGCGCCCCGTTCGGGTGGTCGCCGGACACCACGCGGTACATAGTCGCGGCCATGCTTATGGCTGGAGAGATCAAGCTCAAGGTCTCGGGACGCGAAGTCACGGCCGCTGGGCAACAGGCCATCGATGCCCTGAAGACCAACAACTCCTTCAAGCAGATCGGCGTGGCCCTGCGCGACGAGCGCCCGTCCATCGAAATGCTCGGTCGGGCGGCAGAGCGGCTCACTGAACTGGTCGGTGACATGGTGATCCCGCTTGAGCAAGAGATCAGCAAGGCGGCGGCCAAGCACTTCCCGCGCTTCCAGCACGATTACGGCTCCTTGGCTGAAAAGCTCAGCGGCCTTGGGCTGGCGGGTAGCGAACGCATCCGTACTTTGAACCAGGACATTGCCGATGTCCTGTTCACCGATGCCTCCGACGCCCCGCAGCGCCTGGGTGCCGAAACCTCCGCCATTTACGACAATCTCAAGTGGGCCCTCGAAGTGAAGCGGGTGCTCGACAACGGGCTCGACGCCACCCTACGTGATTTGCAAGCTCATCGCCGCGACATCGAGGCATTGCCGGATACCGGTGTGCCAGGGGAGCTGCGCCGCGAACTTGCCGAAGATCTGGGAACCCTGTCAGAGCGCCTGGGCAAAGAAGACTTCTACAAACACACCGCCGACTTCAATTCGCAGCTCACCCATCTGAAGGGCCGCGTGCGCGATGCGGTCATCACGCTCTCCGACCAGCAAAAACTGCGTTTGAAGGAAGGTGTCGAGGATCTGCAGCGCATCCCCGAGTGGGAAGAGCTCACCCAGGAGGAGCGCGGCAACGCCGTGAACCGGCTGGACGGACTCGCCCTGGCTGCTACACAGGATCTGGCCGGACTCAAGAAGCTACTGGCCCGCGACTACGACATCAACAGCACTCTCGAAGACCTTAAGCGCTTCATTCAACGCCAGGGTCAGGAACGGCTTCGCCAGCGCATGGAAGAAGAGCGCGCCAAGACCGGCGGAAAAGGACCGGTCAAGCTCACCAAGTCAATTGCCGTGCCGGTGAAGATGACCTCTGCGGCAGACATCGACGCGCTGATTCAACAGCTCCACGAGATCAAGGCTCAGCTCGCGCTGTATGCCGAGATCGAAGTGTCATTTGCGCTCAAAGGAGAGTGACCATGCTCACGGCCATCACTTTGGAAGACTTCAAAAGCTACCGACAGGCAACATTACCGCTGTCTGCACTGACGGTACTGATCGGTGCTAATGCCTCAGGTAAGAGCAATGTCATCGAATGCTTGCGACTCTTGTCCTGGCTGGCTCAAGGGCAAAAACTTTCGGCTATCCGGTTTGCTGTGCAAAGCGGTGATCAAGTCGTGCGCGGTAAGCTTGAGGATTTGGCTTATCACCGTGGCGAGTCCTTTGGTTTGGGCGCGTATACGAATGCCACCGAGTGGAATCAGCTCAGTATGCGAATTGGCCGCCGCACGGATGGTCTGCATATCACAGAGGAAACCCTGACTCACACAGGTGCTTCTGTGCCGCTGTACACAATGGATCAACCCTCAAATGGCCAGGGCACTGACGCCAGAGTGGCGTACAACAACTTCGCAAAAGGCGGCAGAAAGCCACGTGTGACGTGCACTGACCAAGCGGCAATATTCACGCAGCTAACGAGCCCAGCTACTTTCGACGCGGCGCACAAAACATCGCGAGAGCGAATTCCTCCGATTACTAAAGACTTGGAGCAATTGCTTGCTGCCATTCTTTTTCTCGATCCCGTGCCAGCACAAATGCGTGAGTATGCGTTTCCCTCTGACAAAGACTTGCAAGGCAACGGCCGCAACGTCTCGGCGGTGTTATTCAATCTGTGGGGGCGTGAGGAACAAGCTCAGAATGAGCCTCATGCCAGCAACCGTGTCGCCATTCTAAGTTTCATTCAGAGCTTGCCCGAGCAAGATATCGCCGGCCTGTCCTTCCTAGAGGAGCCGCGCGGTGGCGTGATGGTTCAGCTCACCGAGACCTTTGGTGGCAGGACAGATCAGCGAGATGCTTCTTTGCTCTCCGATGGCACCTTGCGCGTTCTGGCTATTGCCGCTGCGATGTTGTCAGCCCCGGAAGGCAGTCTGGTGGTGATCGAAGAAATCGACAATGGCGTACACCCCAGCCGGGCTCACCACCTGCTGCAACAAATTCAAAACATCGCTAGCCAGCGCAACCTGCGCGTACTGCTCTCTACCCACAATCCAGCCATGCTGGATGCGTTGCCGGACAGTGCTGTACCTGATGTGGTTTTTTGCTATCGCCACCCTGAAGACGGCGCCAGCCGCCTGGTGCGCCTGGCCGATGTTCCTGACTATCCAGAACTGATAGCTCAAGGCACCCTGGGCCACCTGATGACCTCTGGTGCGTTGGAGCGCTTCGTCAAGTATCACCCAACGGGTGATGCACGCAAACAGCGTGCGCTGGATTGGCTGGCCAAGATGCGTTCGGGAGCCAGCAATGAGTGACATCGTCTTGCTGGATACGTCGGTGTATCTGAATGTTTTGGACGTGCCAGGCTTCAATCAAGATCGAGGCAACATCTTGGACGAATTTGTAGTCCGGGTTGAGCAAGGCGATTATTTCCTTTTGCCAATGGCTACCATTTGGGAGACTGGTGATCATATTGCCGACCTGGTCGATGGCCGTCTGCGTCGCCAGTTTGCTCAGTCACTCGTCGAGCAAGTTACACAGGCGTTCAATAACAAGGCGCCCTTTAGAACAACTTATTTTCCCGATAGCGAAGTCTTTCTACGCTGGCTTGGCGATTTCCCTGGCTATGCGCAACGCAATAAGTCAGACCGTCAAACTCGTGAAGGCGTCAGCCTCAGTGACCTCTCCATCATCAAAGAATGGGAGCAAACTCGCGACCGCCATGCCATGTCGCGTGTGTTGATTTGGTCGCTGGATCGAGATCTCGCCGCCTACGATACTGGAGCGCGCTAATCCATGGCCTTCGACCAAACAACAAGAAACCGCCTCCAGCGCTTCGTCAACGACGCGCGCCGCGTGCTGGAAGAGGAATTCACCCGCCAGCTGCAGAACGACTACGGCATGGACCCCAACGCGGGCACCGTGGCGGAGCTAGCCAGCCTGCGCCATATCAACGACGCGCAGCGCGAAACTGCCCGCATCCTGCGCGACACCCTGGCGCACTACACAGCCAGCGGCGACATGAACGCCATGCAGGGGCTGGATCGCATCGTGCGCGAGCAGGCCTTTACCGTGCTCAACCGCCTGGCAGCGCTGCGCATGGCGGAAGCGCGGGGGCTGCTGATCGAGTCGGTGGGCAACGGCTTCCAGGCCAAGGGCTTTCAGCTCTATGCGCGACTGGCCGGCACCGGCCTGGGTGAAACCGGCGATGCCTACCGTGTGTACCTGTTCAGTGTGTTTGATGAACTCGCGCAAGACCTGCCGGGCCTGTTCGACCGCTACTCACCGCAGGGCCGCCTGTTCCCGCGCGAGGCGGCACTGCTGCAAGTGCTGAACCTGATCAACGATGCCGACATCGCCCCACTGTGGAGCGAGGACGAAACCATCGGCTGGATCTACCAGTACTTCAACTCCAAAGAAGAGCGCAAAGCCATGCGCGATGCCAGCCAGGCGCCGCGCAACAGCCGCGAATTGGCCGTGCGCAACCAGTTCTTTACTCCGCGCTACGTGGTGGAGTTTCTGGTGGACAACACCCTCGGGCGTCTCTGGTTCAACGCGACCGGTGGGGTCACCGGCCTTCGGGAGCGCTGCCAGTACCTGCTGGTCAAGCCCGACGAAACGCTTCAAGCAGCCACCAAGCTGCGCGACCCGCGCACCCTCAAACTGCTGGACCCGGCCTGCGGCTCCATGCACTTCGGCCTGTATGCCTTCGATCTCTTTGCCGAGATCTATCGCGAGGCCTGGGCCTGGGAACAACAGCACGGGCCGGGCTCGCTGGAAGTCTCGACCCAGCCCCAGGCTGCGCTCAAACCACTGAGCCAGACCTATGAGGACGAAGCGGCATTCCTGTGCGACGTGCCGCGCCTGATCATCGAGCACAATATCTATGGCGTGGACATCGACCCGCGCGCCGCGCAGATCGCCTCGCTGGCGCTGTGGCTGCGGGCGCAACGTGCTTGGCACGACGCAGGAGTGAAGGCCAAAGACCGCCCGCTGATCGGGCGGGGCCATGTGGTGGCCGCCATTGCGCCGCCGGCAGAGCGTGAGTTGCGCCAGCAGTTTGCGGCCAACCTCGATCAGCGCGACGCCGAGCTATTCGAGAAGACGCTGCAACTGCTCAAGGGCCTGCCGGAGCTGGGTGTGCTGCTCCAGGTCGAGCGCGAACTGCCGAACTTGATTCGCCAGGTCTATGTCGGCAAAGGCACCGGCCTGTTTGCTGCGCAGGAGCAAGAGAACTGGCAGCAAGCGGAGGCGCGCCTGCGTGAGGCGCTGACCGAGTTTGCCCAGGCGGCGAAATCCACCTACCAAGGGCGGCTTTTTGCACAGGACGCATTGCAAGGTCTCCGGCTCATCGATCTATGCCGTGAAGTGTTCGATGTCGTGGTGATGAATCCGCCTTTTGGCGCACTGGCTGCCAACACAAAGAACCAGCTCGCCAAAGCCTACCCGCGCAGCAAGAACGACCTGCTGGCCATCATGGTCGAGCGTGGCCTGGAACTGCTGCGCTCTGGAGGGCGCATTGGCGCCATTACATCGCGCACTTGCTTCTTCCTCTCTAGTTTTCAGAAGTGGCGGGAGGATGTGGTGCTGGGCGTTGCCCGCCCCGAAGTGATGGCCGACCTTGGGCTTGGAGTAATGGACGATGCAATGGTCGAGGCTGCTGCCTATGTATTGGAGAAACAGGCATGACAATCTTTCTACGCCTGCTAGCGGATAAAGATAAAGCCACTAATTTGCTGGCCAGTTGCAGCGCCTTGCGTACAGGACAGAGTGATGCGCGGTCATTTCAGGTGGCGCCGGAATCGTTCCGGGCAGTACCGGGCTCGCCATTCGCTTATTGGGTGAGCGGAGAGGTACGTGAAAAGTTCAGCCAATTTGACAGATTTGAGTGTGATGGCCGGTTTGTAAAACACGGGCTTACGACTGGAAACGACGATCGTTTCCTGCGGGCATGGTGGGAATCTATGAACCCTGATGGGTGGTTGCCGTTTGCAAAAGGCGGCAGTCATTCACCTTACTATGCGGACCAACAGCTCCTCCTGAAATGGGTGGATGAAGGGGGCGAGTTGCGGGCTGGCTATCAAACAAAGGCGATCGCTGGCACACGGCTTGACGGTAATGAGTATTTCGGTCGCAAGGGGTTGACGTGGCCGCTGCGATCGCGAAGCTTTTCACCTCAAGCACTGGCGAGCGCAAGTAGCTTTTCAGCCCGTGGATACTGCGCATTCTTCCCAGAGGGAGATGAATTGATAGCGCTGGCGTTATTTAATAGTCAAGCCTTTGATTATCTCTTTAAGGTTGCTCTAGGTCGCTTTGGGTTCCCCGAGTTTATCGTCGGTATTTTGCAGTTGCTTCCCTGGCCCTCGATTGGAGATGCACAATCATCTCAGCTGGCAAGATTGTCGTGCCGCGCCTGGTCCCTCAAGCGCACATTGGACACCATCGAAGAGACCTCTCATGCGTTTGCGCTGCCTGCCGCGCTGCGCTCTCGCCTGGGCGATTACGACCCTCCCGCTATTGAAGCAGAGCTTGCCCGCATTCAGGCTGAGATCGACGCCATCGCCTTCGACCTCTATGGCTTTTCCGATACCGACCGCACCGCCGTACAGGCCAGCCAGGGGGCGGCGAGCGCAGCGGACGAACTCCTCGACGAGGAGGCCGACGACGAAGACCGCGTAGCGCCGGGCGACCACACGGCGGGCCTGTTAAGTTGGACTGTCGGCGTGGCATTTGGCCGTTTCGACTGGCGCTTGGCCATCGGCGAGCGCGCCGCACCTGCCGAGCCGGAACCCTTCGAGCCACTGCCTGCCAAGAGCCCAGGCATGCTGCCGGGCGGGGCCGCGCCCTTCCATGTGCACGAAGGCATCCTGGTGGACGACCAAGGGCACCCGCATGACCTCGCGCGTCTGGTGGAGGAGGTATTGGCTCGCGTGGATATCGCGGTGCCGGAAGACGTGCGTCGCTGGCTGCAACGGGATTTCTTTGCTTTCCACCTGCAGCGCTACACCAAGAGCCGCCGCAAAGCGCCTATCTACTGGCCGCTGTCCACCGCATCTGGCAGCTACACGCTGTGGGTTTATTACCCCAGCCTCAGCAGCCAGACACTGTATACGGCGATCAACGACTTCGTCGAACCCAAGCTCAAACAAGTCGGCGCTGACGTGACGGCTCTGCGCAACAAGGGTTCTGCTCGGACCCGTGACGACGAAAAGCAGTTCGAGACGTTGCAAGCTTTCGAGCTGGAGTTGATCGAGCTACGTGACACCCTGCTCAAGCTCGCGCCAACCTACAAGCCCAATCACGATGATGGCGTGCAGATCAGCGCCGCGCCGCTGTGGCCGCTGTTCCGCCACAAGCCCTGGCAGAAGGTGCTCAAAGACACCTGGGCCAAGCTGGAAAAAGGCGACTACGACTGGGCGATGCTCGCCATGAACTACTGGCCCGAGCGCGTTCGCGAGAAGTGCAAGACCGACAAGTCGCTCGCCATCGCGCATGGCCTGGAGGATTTGTACATCGAGCCCGAGGTAGCGCCGAAGAAGACGCGCGGCAGAAAGAAGACCGGAGGCGATGAATGATTCAGGACGTCAAAGCGCTGCCGGTCAGCTTCTACTTCAGCCCCGATGGGACCACGTCGTTCTTCATTCCCAAGTACCAACGCGAGTATGTATGGGGCGGCAAGAACTGGGACGCGCTGTTCAACGACCTGGAGGAGTCGCCAAGTGGGCACTTTCTGGGCTCCATCATCTGCGTGAACACCCAGCAAGATGGCATGGCCGGTGGCCGACTTGAGCTGATCGACGGCCAGCAGCGGTTTACCACCATCAGCCTGTTGTTCTGTGCGTTCTACGACAAGCTGAATGCCATTCCGAATCCGGATCGCCGTCTGCTGGTGGAGCTGGACAACCTGGAAAGCCGCATCTTCGTCCGCACTTCTGGCCAGTGGCGTCTGGAGCCCAGCGAGCAAGCGCAGAACAAGACAGATTTCCAGAAGGTGCTGAGCGATCTGTTTCCCAAGCAGGTGAAAGCGCCGAAGGGCTTGAGCAATTTCGGAAACCGCCGCATTGCGCGCGCCTACCGCTACTTCTGTGAGCGACTGGAAGGGCTGAGCCAGGACAGCGCACTGGCCCTGCTGGAAAAGCTCAAAGCGGCCATGCTGGTCAAGATCGAGGTGCGCAGCCATTCCGACGCATTCATGTTGTTCGAGTCGATTAACAACCGGGGTATCCCGCTCTCGGCCATCGACATCATCAAGAACAACCTGCTGGCCGAGTTGGACAAGCGTCCGGACTATGGCATCGACCGGGCATTTGACGAGTGGAAAGACCTGATCGACCTGTTGCCCGACCCGGCGGTGCAGGAGCGCTTCCTGCGCCAGCTTTACAACATGTTCAAGTACCTCAAGCGGGTCGAGGTCAAAGGTTGTACCCGCGCCACGCGCTCGAACCTGATCACCATCTACGACACCCTGCTGCGCAAGCGACCGGTCTGGCTGTTCGGTGCGCTTCAGGCCAAGGGCAAAACCTACTCGGCGCTGCTCAATCCCATGGTTGCACGCGCGGAATGGGGCGACGCTGCCGCAGCGGCCTTGCAAGACCTGCAGCGCCTAGGAGCCGCGCCGGCTTACGCATTCTTGTTGTGGGCCAGCCAGGTCGCGCAGAGCCAGAAGTGGAATGAGGGCGACGCATTGAGCCGCTTGGCCGCTTTGCTCACCAAGTGGTTCTTTTGGCGGAACCTCACCGATATGCCGCCGACCCGTGAACTCGACCCGATGTTCATGGAACTGGTCAGCCACCTGCTGACGCAGATTCGCAGTTGCGAGATCACGGCGCTGGACGGCTTCATCCAGCAGAGCAGTAATTGGTTGCTGGGACGGGCAGCCCCGCAGGATGTTTGCGAGTCGCGCCTCAAGGGCGATGTGTACCTGGAGAATTACGACGCCACGCGGTTCATGCTCTGCAAGCTGGAAGAGACACACCAAACCCGTGAAAACAAACGCGACCTGGGGGTGCATGACGCCAATGATCGCCCCGTTTTTACCGTCGAACACATCCTGCCGAAGACCGAAAACTTGGGGCCGGGCTGGGTGACGATGCTCGAAGGGAACCAGAAAGGCACTGCGGCTGCCATTCGCGAGCGCTGTGCGCACCAGCTCGGCAACCTGACCCTGAGTGGCTACAACTCCAAGCTCGGCACGATGGAATTCTTGAAGAAGCGCGATCGCAAGAACGATCAGGGTGATTTCATTGGCTACCGCAACGGCTTGTACCTGAATGCCGACTTGGCCAGCCGAGATGATTGGAACGAGGCCGCCATTACGGCGCGAACAGACAAGATGCTCAAGGAGGTGATGTCCATCCTGAGCCTGCGGGGTGACAAATGACGATTGCAGAATTCATTCGAGAAAGCGTACTGCGGCCGCGTCTGAAGCAAGCTGGCGCCTTGGTGGTGTATGACGCCGACAAGCGCTACCGCGAGCTGTGTTTCGACTTGGCGGCTGACAAGGTGCGGGTGGTAGATGCGTCTGAAAGCAGCATCGAAAGCCGCGAGGCAGCGCTGCTGGCGCTGCGCGATGTAGGACAGCCCAAGGCGCCCTTGGAAGGTGTGTTGATCTATGTTCCCTCCAAGCGGCCAGAGACAGACGAGCAAAAGCAAGCTGATCCATTCGCGCTGTACGCAGAATGCGGCGCGGTGTTCCCGCAAGACGATGGCGACGAGTACCTGAGCCTGTGCCTGCGTGCTAAGCCAGATTACGCGACAGAAATTCGAAGCCTATTTGTGCGCGAACCACGACCGCAGTATGCGGTGATTGACGCCATTGGCGGCGGTGTGAGTTGGCCCCAGTTGCGAGCCACTCTGCGGGTGGAGTCCGGCCGCGAGATTCTGGCCGCATTGCTGGCCCCGAGTGCCAGTCAATCCGAGGCGCTCAAGGGGCAGGAAGGCTGGGTGCAAGAGGCGCGTGATTTCCTCCGAGCCACTCTGGGCCTGAGCGTGAAAACGCGCGGCAAGACCTGGTCCGCCCTGGCGGATGAGCTGTGGCGCTACGTGCTGTTCAGCGAGTTCGTGTTTGATTTGCCGGTGGCATTGCCGGACACCTTGAAGGGGGTGCCGCACGCACCGATGGAAGCCAAACCCATCGTCGAGGATGTGTGCGACCGTCTGCGCAGCGACCCGAAGTCACGCGCGATATACATCGAGCGCGCCGAGACCACCGAGGCGGAGCTCAACCTGACCGATCTGTGCGGTGCGATTGAAGACCTGGGCGAGCGCGACACCTTCCCCTTCGAAGAGCGGACCTTCCTGCGCACTGCGATCAAGGGCATTATCAGCGGTGACACCGATGCCACGCGCCGTGTGCTGACCCGCCACAAGAGTTCGGTATGGCTCGGCAAGGGCGAAAGCCAGGCCCAGTGGGAGCTGGTGCGGTCTGGCTTGAGCCTGGTTGAGGCCTGCGACGATTTTGAGCGCCAGCTACCGGATCACGCCCGCTCGCAAGCGGAGCTGATCGACTTCTACCTGGGCAGCCTGCGTGAAGCAGATCGTCTGCAGCGCGAGTTCGAACAAGCGGCGGGCGACTTCCTCGACCCGCATGGCTTGATGCATGAAGTGATCAGCCAAGCTCGGGCGCGTTATCGCCGTTTGGCAGAGAAGGTTCAGGGCGTGTTTGTGAAGCACGTTGAGTCCGCCGGTTGGCCACCCACTGGGCGCCTGGCCAATGCCGATGCCTTTGATCGGCTGGTGGCTGATCGACTCAAGGAAAGCGGACGCAAAGTGGCCTACCTGATGGTGGACGCCCTGCGTTACGAGTTGGGCGTGGCCCTCGAAAAGCTGCTGGCGGAAGACGGTCCCGTCGAACTGCAAGCGGCCTATGCGCAGCTTCCGACCATCACCCTGGTGGGCATGGCGAGCTTGCTGCCTGGCGCACGCACGGGGCTGACCCTATCACTGGAGAACGATTCCCTGGTGCCCAAGCTGGCGGGCGCGCCGGTGAGCAATGTCCCGCAACGCATGGGTGTGCTGGCCAAGCTGTATGGCGACCGCTTCGCGGAAATGCCGCTGAACGACTTTGTTCGCGGTAAGCCAAAGATTGCCGAAACCGTCGACCTGCTGGTGCTGCGCTCCACGGAAATCGACAGCCAACTGGAAAGCAACCCCGAGACAACGCTCGGGCTGATCCCTGGCACGCTGAAGCTGATCCGCGTGGCACTGCATAAGCTGCGTGGCATGGGCTTCAAAGAGGCGGTCATCGTCACCGACCACGGCTTCTTCCTGAACGCGCAAGCAGAAGCTGGCGATGTATGCGTGAAACCGCAAGGCAAGTGGCCGGTGAATGCCCATGACCGCATGATGCTGGGCGACGGCACAGCGGATGGTCACAGCTTGGTTGTCAGTGCAGAGAAGGTCGGCATTCGCGGTGATTTCACCCAAGTGGCACTACCGCGCAGCATGGCGCCTTATCGCTCAGGGCACCTGTATTTCCACGGCGGAGCATCCCTGGCCGAGGCCGTTGTGCCGGTGTTGGTGGCCAGGTTGGATACCGCTGCTCATGCGGAACTGCGCAAGGTGGTGGTGGAGTTGAGCTACAAGAACGGCGCCAAACGAATAACTACGCGATTGCCGGTCATCGAAGTGATACTGGTGGCCGACGACATGTTCTCGCAAGACATGAGCGTGGAGATCTTGCTGGAAGCGCAAGACAGCAAGGGCAATGTGGTGGGAGAGCCGCGCCCAGGTGGCGATGTGAACCCCGCGACCAGAACTTTGACCCTGATGCCAGGCCAGCGCAAGCAGATTGCGCTGCGAATGGATGATGAGTTCAGAGGCAAGTTCTCGGTCAAAGCGCTGAACCCAACGACTCTGGCTGCCTACAGCAATCTGGCGCTTGAAACCGACTATACGGAATGAGCCCTATGGACGAACTCGACCAAAAACTAAACGCCACATTCGACGGCAAGGTGCTTCGCAAAGACCTGCTGCATCGAATCAAAAAAGGCACCAACGTCCCGACGTTCGTCCTGGAGTTCCTCCTTGCCAAGTATTGCGCCAGCAATGACCAGGCAGAGATGGATGCTGGCATGGAGGCCGTGCTGTCGTCACTGCAGGAGAACTACGTTAGGCCGGACGAGGCCAACGCCGCGCAGTCCAAGGTCGCCACCAAGGGCAAGCATCGCTTCATCGACAAGGTCCATGTCCGTTACGTCGAAAAAGAAAAGCGCCACTGGGCATCGCTGGAGAACTTCAACTCGCAACGCATCGCGATTGGTGAAAAATTCTACCGCGACAACGACAGGTTGCTGGAAGGTGGCATTTGGGCGGAGGTGACCCTGGCGCACAACGACATAGATGAAGACGACTATGCGTTTTCCATTGAGGATCTGCGGCCGATCCAGCTGACTCGTTTTGACTTCGACCGTTATGCAGAGGGGCGCGGGGCATTCACGCGTGATGAGTGGCTCGCGGCGGTGTTACGCTCTGTGGGACTGGAACCCAGCAAGCTCTCGAAGCGCGTGCAGATGCACTTCATCGCCAGGTTGGCTGCGCTGGTTGAGCCCAACTACAACTACATCGAGCTGGGACCACGCGGCACCGGCAAGTCCTATTTCTTCAGTGAATTCTCGCCCTACGCCACCTTGATCTCGGGCGGCCAAGCGACCAAGGCAACGCTGTTCTACAACAACGCGCGCCGCAAGGTGGGCTTGGTTGGCTTCTGGGACACGGTTGCCTTTGACGAGGTTGGCGGGATCAAAGTGCGCGATCCGGACACCATCCAGATCATGAAGGACTTCATGGCCAACGGGCGCTTTTCGCGCGGGGCTGAGGTTATTGCTGATGCCAGTTTGAGCTTCGTTGGCAACATCGACGTGTCCGTGCAGCAGGTGGTCAACTCTAACGAGCACGATCTTTTCCAGCCGTTGCCGCCAGAGCTCGACTTGGCCGTGATGGACCGTTTCGCCGCGTACATTCCAGGCTGGGAGATGCCGAAGAACAGCAGCGAGTTCCTGACCAGCAACTACGGCTTCATCACTGATTATTTGGCCGAGGCCTTCCACTACCAGTTCAAGCACACGAATCGGTATGAGGAAGTGAGCAAGCGCATTCGGCTCGGTAAATCAATCGAGGGGCGCGACGAGAAAGGTATCAAGAAGACCGTCTGTGCATTCTTGAAGGTGCTGCACCCCAACGGGCCGCCGACGGATGAGGAGTTCGAGGAATACGTGGCCTATGCCACGGAGTGCCGCCGCCGCGTCAAGGAGCAGATGAACAAGCGCAAACCGGATGACGAGTTTGCCCGGATCAATCTGTCTTACTTCAAGGCCAGCGGTGAGGAGGTGGTGGTCTTCTGCCCTGAGTCCAAAGATGCATCGGCAACACAGGAGCCAGCTCGCCGTCGCTTGAATCAGGCGGATGGGCAGCCGACTGAGGCAGTCGAAGTGCAACCCACTGCACAAGCGGCACCTGCTGCACTGGAGACTCCAGCGGGCCCGACCCCGGTATCACCGGCCCCGGCTTCGATTGCGGTTGGGCCGTCACCGATCGAGCTCAAGGAACAGCACTTCACCATCCTCTATGGCGACACCGGGTACAGCTATGAGTCGATCCTCGGCCCCTACCTCCAAGGCGCGAAGTCTGTCGTGATCGAAGATCCGTACATTCGTCTGCAACACCAGATTCAGAATTTCGTGCGCTTCTGCGAAACGGTGCTGAAGGCTGGAACCGTGAAGAAGATCAGCCTGATCACCGGCTACGACGATAAGACCCAGTTGGCCGACATCGCTGAGAAGCTCGATGAGTTGAAGCAGAGCCTGCTGGAATTGGATGTCGAGCTGGAAGTGAAGTTGAACCCGAACATGCACGACCGAGAGATTCGTATCGACAACGGCTGGGTGATCAAGATTGGCCGGGGGTTGGACTTCTTCCAAAAGCCCGGAGGGTGGTTCGAGGTAGGCGTAAATGATCTCAGTTTGCGTAAATGTCTTGAGACCAAGGTTGATATATTCAGGGTTGGAATAAATATTTGACCTGATTTTCCATAAAAGAAATTCAGTTTAATTTTATTAATATGATTGTAAAAAATCTCAAGCACATATCATTTTGATGAGGCTGGCGGCTGCTGGCTTCGCGTGTAGATGCTCCGCGATGATGCATCTGCTTTGGATATGGCTGTATGAAAGAAAGATCCGATTGTCTGTACTGTGTTTTGGTCGTCGCAGCATCCATCATCGCTGCGGTTGCTCGATGTGCTCTGTCTTCGGGCAGTGAAGACATCGACCCTTTTAATTGATACTGCATTGGCATACGCACAAGGCCCGGCATCGTCCGGGCCTTGTGCGTTTGTGCCGTAAGAAGCGAGGAAAATACGATGCATCTGGTTGAAACAATGGCCTATGCCGGTGCTAAGCCGTGGCACGGTCTGGGCAATAAGCTTGAACAGCAACAGCCCATTGAGGTCTGGAAGCGTCAGGCAGGCATGGATTGGCAGATCGAGGACTCCGAGGTCCGCTTCATCACGGGTAGCAATGCCATCGGTGCCATCCACTCCTTCCCGGAGCAGAAAGTGCTCTATCGCTCCGATACCAGGGAGCCGTTGGCAGTCGTCTCCAAGCGGTTCAAGGTGGTCCAGCCGGGAGAGATCCTGGAGTTCTACCGTAATCTGACGCAGCACAGTGGCTTTGAACTGGAGACGGCGGGTGTGCTCAAGGGTGGCAAGAAGTTCTGGGCCATGGCTCGTACGGGCCAGAGCACGTCGCTGAAGGGGCGTGACCGGGTGGATGGCTATCTTTTGCTTGCTACTGCCTGTGACGGCACGTTGGCCACCACGGCGCAGTTCACCTCGGTGCGGGTGGTGTGCAACAACACCTTACAGATCGCTCTGGGAGACAGCAGCGGAGCCATCAAGGTCCCGCACCGCAGTCAGTTCGACCCGGATGCTGTGAAGCGCCAGTTGGGGATCACCGTCTCGACCTGGGACAACTTCGTGTCTCGCATGAAAGCCATCTGTGACCGTCCAGTTGACCCCGATACGGTCGATGGTCTGTTGCGACGGGTGCTTACCTACCAAGGCCAGGGCACCACCGCTGAGGTCGTCAACGAGCAGGCGCTGGCCAGTGTCCGTGCCCTGTATGAGGGCGGCGGTCGAGGCGCGTTGTTGCCTTCCAGCCGTGCAACGGCCTGGGGCGTACTCAACAGCGTCACGGAGTACGTTGACCACCACCGACGAGCTCGTAGCGATGATCACCGCCGTGATGCGGCATGGTTCGGTGCTGGAGCTCAGCTCAAGCAGCGCGCGTGGGATGAAGTGATGAAGTTGGTGGCCTGATGGAAGCGCAGGCCTATCACATGACCACATTAGGGGCCGGATCCAATGAGGAGGAGAGCAGGATCCGGGTACGTGAGGACAGGACGATTGCGAGGGCGCTGCAGATCCTGCAGAAACGGGCATCGTTGCCAGGGGAGGTGCTGGGAGGAGCAACCCAGGGTGCATTGTTCTTCCGGCTACGTCTGGGAGGCGAAAACCGCGAGCATTTCGAGGTTGCCTTTCTCAACACGCAGTTCCAGCTCATCGCAGTTGAGCGGCTTTTCTCAGGGACGATTGATGCAGCCGAGGTCCATCCTCGGATCGTGGTTCAGAGGGCACTTGCCCACAATGCATCGGCGGTACTCATGGCTCACAACCATCCAAGCGGTAGCTTGCAGCCCTCTGCGTCAGATCGGGCAGTCACGGCGCGGCTGAAGGCTGCCTTGGACACCGTGGACGTGAGGCTGTTGGACCATTTCGTTGTCACCAGCCATGAGGTGGTCTCGATGGCCTCTCAAGGCATGGTCTGACAGAGCTGCAGCGATCAGTGCTGTCGCTTCGCCCATTCATCTTGCCCACATCGATAGCTTGAAATGAAAGACCTGACCAAGGCCGCCCATCAAGGCGGCCTTTTCTATTCCGGAGATTGCCAATGAGCAAGCACACCGCGTTGCGTTTGGTTGATACGCGTTCACTGGATCGCCAGCAGTGGCTGGAGGTCCGCAATGGCGGCATCGGTAGTTCGGATGCTGCCACCGCCGTCGGGTTGAACCCCTACAAGAGCCAGCTGGAGCTGTGGCAGGAGAAGACGGGCCGCAAGCCAATGGAAGAGATCCCCCCTGGACAAGAGGATCCCCGCTACTGGGGAACCCTGCTCGAACCCATGGTGGCCACGGCCTACCAGGAGCGCACGGGGAACCGGGTACGTCGGGTCAACGCCGTTCTGCAGCACCCGACCTTTCCGCACATGCTGGCCAACCTCGATCGAGAGGTAATTGGTTCCCCGGGGGTCCAAATCCTTGAGTGCAAGACAGCAGGGGAGTTCGGCTCTCGGTTGTGGAAAGACGGGGTTCCCGAGTACGTGCAGCTGCAGGTACAGCATCAGTTGGCAGTGACGGGGAAGCAGGCAGCAGATGTGGCAGTGCTGCTGTGTGGCCAGGCGCTGAGGATCCACCGTATTGAGCGAGACGAAGAGATCATCAGCCGCTTGGTGGTATTGGAGGTCCGGTTCTGGGAGCACGTCATCAATGACATCGAGCCAGCAGCCGATGGCTCGGAGTCAGCGGCCAGGGCGTTGCGGAGCTTGTACCCAGGCAAGGACACCGTTGTCGATTTCAGTCAGGACCCGGAATTGGTCGAGACCTTCACCAACCTTGTCTCGTTCACTGAGGCAGTTGCAGAGCAGGAACAGCAGGTAGAACTGCTCAAGCAGACACTGCAGCAAGCCATGGGGGACGCTTCCATTGCCCGGTTCGGCTCACTGGGAGAAGTCATCTACCGCCGTAGTAAGGATGGCACGTCACTGGATACCAAGCGGCTCGCAGCCGAGCACCCGGAGATCGCTGCGGCCTACACGGCAGTCCGTCCGGGGTCGCGCCGATTCCGGATCAACACCACGATCAAAGAGGTCACATCATGCTGAAGGGACTGGCCATAACGCCGCCCGTGATTGGGCGTATTTCCATCGGCCGGGTAGTAGAGCGCAATGGCAAGCGGCTGCCCGAAAAGGACGACCAGTTCACCCTCACCAGCCAGGTACAGAACCGTGATGGCTGGGTGCTGCACCCGCTGGATGAAGAGCTGCGGAAGGCATCGGAGGGTAACAAGCTGCGATCCATCCCGGTGCGCCTGCTCTTCGACGATCCAACCCTGAACCTCCGGGCTGACTATTCGCTGTTCAATCGCGAGAACGGAAGACCGCTGTGTGTAGGCAATGGAGACACCTGCCGGCGTGCTGGGCCTGAAGGCATGGAGACGTTGCCTTGTCCTGGTCCGGATGGGTGTCAGTTTGCCAGTGGGGGCTGCAAAGCCTATGCCCGCTTGAATGTGGTCATTGGGGACGGGGCGGGGGATGTGATGGGTAGCTTTGTTCTGCGCACCACCTCCTACAACACCATCCGCACACTGGCAGCACGGCTGCACTACCTCAGTGCAGTGTCGGGCGGAAGGCTGTCTTGTCTGCCGCTCGAGCTGAAGCTGCGGGGCAAGTCCACGACGATGAGCTACCGATCAGCGATCTACTACGTCGATCTGGTGGTTCGGAGCGGGCTGACGCTCGAACAGGCTGTCGCAGAGGCGATTGAGCGACACGCAACAAGAGCTGCAGCGGGGATCGACCAAGCTGCACTGGATGAGGCGGCGAGACAGGGCTTCGCTAACGGGGCCTTCGAGGACCTGGACGAAGACGTGCCGGCCGTGGTCGAGGAGTTCTATCCATCAGGCCAGGGTGAAGTTGTGCAGGTATCAGCGAACGGAAGTCTCAAGGACAGACTGAAAGCGCAAGCGTCTCGGTTGGTGTCGTAGGAGAGCCGTACCGGTACGGATCTGTATCAGGTACGGACAAGAGGCAGTTCAGGTCCTGAGCGGACATCGGATGGAACGGACCGGTTTGTGGGCGCAAAGGACGAGACATGCCAGGGAGCGAAAGCTCCCTGGTATGTAAGTGTTTGATTTTTCTTTGATCTGGTCGGTTGTGCGCGTCCCTGGAAAAAACCTGGATTTTTTTTCCCTGTACCCCCAACAGCAGCATATCGACACTGATCACGTCGGAGGCCAATCACCTTCGATAGGAAACCGGCCGGATTCCTTCCTGAAACGTTCAACACAACGAAGGAATCAACAAATGAAGCACATGACGTCCAGTCTGCGCCAGGGCGTAGACAAAAGCATGACTTTGGCCGAAGAGAACAACAGTGCTGGGAAAGCAGGTTGGCCGGATAGTCCGACGCTGCGTCTGAAGGAGCTGATCAAGCTGCTCCGCGTCAGCAGGAGCAAGGCATACGAGCTGATGAAGACCGATCCGGACTTCCCGAAGGGCATTCCGCTCTATGACAGCGAACTGTCCCCGAAGTTCTACTGGACGCATGAGGCAATGGCATGGGTAGAAGGCCGTGCAGTGAAGTTCCGTCGTGCGAAGGAGGAGAAGTGATGATGGCTAATTTTGCAGTCCACTCTTCGCCGCTTGACGCGCTCACGCACGCTTTGAGTGAACAGTCGACCAAGGGGAAGGGCAAGCTGGAGCAGGACTTCAGGCAGGCCTATCCGATCCTGGAACAGCACATCGCAAAGAAGATGAGCAAGAAGATCTTGGTAGAGCAGTTCAATGCTGCGTACAAGCATGATCTGAACCTGATTCAGTTCCGCAAGCTGCTCAAGGAGGAGCGTTTTCGTCGCCATGCGGAGGGCGATGCTGCTCGGTGCCAGAGCTGTGGCCATCTGTTGGTTGAGGTTGAAGAACAGACCGCGGTTGGCTCGACAGAGGAGGATGCATGATGACAACCAATTGGCAGCGTTATGCCCCCAAATATCCCCTGGAAACCTTTCACCATGTTGCTCGTGAGGCAGGCCTTGAGCTCCTTCGCAACGTTCAAGTTCCCGACGCCATGGTTGGCATGGGTCTTATCAATGCCATTTCGATGGCGTGCCAAGGTCTGATTGATGTCAAGTTGCCGACCGGACAGATCAAGCCTGTAACCCAGAACTTGATGCTTGTGGCTGAGTCTGGTGAGCGCAAGTCCACGGTGTTCGAGCTACTGCAGGCGCCTTTCCGCGATGCAGACACGAAGGAGATGGCTGCGTTCAAGCAGCAGACTGAGGCTTATGAGATCGACTATGGACTCTGGACGGCCAAGATGAAGGGGCTGAGGAGCGCGATCAGTAAAGCAGTTGCTGCTGGCAAGTCTGTCGAAGCACTCGAGGCACAGCTGAAGGAGTTTTCAGAAAAGAAACCTCTGCAGCCCCGCCTGCGTTGCTTCCTGAGGCAGGACATCACGGCCAAGGCCATCATGGAGGCCGTTCAGGGTGATGGTGAGTCCATCGCCATCACGACTGACGAAGGTCATATGCTGTTCAAGAGCGAGGCAATGGCGAATGTGGGCCTGCTCAATCGTCTCTGGGATTCGCCAGGAATGATGCCGTTGGATCGTGCGGAGAACGAGCATCTGATTGCGATGAATCCGCGCGTTTCTGTGAGCATCATGACCCAGTACGAACCGTTCAAGCAGTTCCTCAATAGGCGAGGCTCTGTTGCAAAGGGGAGTGGACACTGGGCACGCTATTTGGTTGCGTGGCCTCGCTCCATGATGGGCTACCGGCGAATCGAGGACGTAGAACCGGTGTGGGAGCATTTGCCGGCATTCCATGAGCGAATCGCGGAGCTGTTGTTCAAGTACAAGGAGCGGTCAGCCTCGGGCGCCATTGCTCGTGAAGTGGTGTCCTTCTCCATCGATGCCAGGGCACGCTGGGTAGAGTTGGCATCAGAAACTGAGTCTTTGCTGCGCGACGGGGAGTACTTGAGTGATATCAATGACTTCGCGGCAAAGATCATGGAGATCGTGGCACGACTCGCTGCATCGATGCAGTACTTCAGTGGAGAGGGAGGTGACATCACCCTCGATACGATCAATCGTGCCTTCGACATCGTTCGGTGGCATGTTGATGAGTACAAGCATCTGTTCTCACCAGCGTTCGTGGTATCGCAGGATCAGGTCGATGCTCAAGCTTTGGATCGGTATCTGTATGCCAAGTGGTGGAAAGGGATTTATTCGGATACGTACGTTCCCAAGAACCAGGTTTTGCGCTATGGACCTGTACGTGACCGAGCAAGGCTGAATGCAGCTATCTCGATTCTTGAAGGTCAGGGAGCAATTCAGGTCTGCAGTGGGTACCGGGACAAGAGGATGTATCTGCGCTTGATGAATCACTACTTTGACCGGAGGGCACTGTAAGCGGTCTTGATGCCAAGGGGGCCCCGGCGATATGCCGGGGCTTTTCTGCTGTGGTCAGTAGGTGCCATTGCGATTCTGCGACTTTGTCGCAGAATCGCTGGGTTAGGCACTTACCTCTCCCAGATTTTCAACTGATGAAGCTGCCTTCACGGCTTTACGACATTGTGCATACTGCGACTTCTCTGCATCTGCCATCTCCTTGACGAAGCGTTGGCCGAGGTGGCGCTCCGGTGACCTGGTAATGCCCTGGTCGCGCAAGCTGCGGTGGTCTACACGGGCGGAGTATCCGTTCTCAGCAAGGAACTGATTCTGGGTGTCCGCTACAAGCTTTCGCTGTGCAGTCACCTGCTGCTTCAACTCCATTGGGCTCTTTCCGCCACTATCCTTGCGGCATCCGCCTGCGGAAGGGTTCTTGGCGTTGTAGCGGGCGAAGGTCTGTTCAGGTGTACGGGGGATGCCATCAGGCAGTCTGTCCGAGCACATCAGATGGATGTGCGGGTTCGGATCGCCACCGAGTTTTCCTTCAGGTGCATGAAGCGCGTATTGGTAGGGTTTTTTCCCTGCGAGATTCTTTGCAAGGCGGTCGGCAAGTTCGACCTGCTGTTCAGTACTGAGCTCACTCGGAAGAGTGATTTCGTGTTCTCGGTACACTGCTCCGTTGGCACGCTCATGCTTGTCAGCAACGCTCCAGAACCGTTTCGGATCATCTCCTGCCCATTCGGGCATGTTCCCATGTCCTGTTTGGACAAGGTCCTCCTTGTCACTATGAGATCCTTTACGATCGATATAGTTGGCGTGCCTGCGTGCGCTGCCTTTCTTTCCACTTTTGATGCTGTAATGGAAGCTTGCCATTGCTGTATCACCCTTTCTCTAAGGAGAATAAAAAAAGCCGACAAGAGTGATTCTTGTCGGCTACCGGTAGATACTCATGATCGAAGATTGTTGTGATTAGATAGAAAGGGTAAGTGCGCGTACCACACCCTGCCTGTAATCTATCGTCAGTTCTATTTGATTTCTATTTCCTTCGATGCCTTTCGTTCTTCGTGTTGTTATTTCGAAGGACGTGAGTGAGTTTCTACATATGTATAAGGGTGATGCAAGTTAAAAATTACATTGCATGCGAAGTGGCTTGATCTTCGATGTATTGAATAAGGTCTTCGCAAAAAATGTTGATATCTGTCTCGTATTCGTTGCCTGCTACGAGATCGAAGTGAGAATGAGCTATGGTCATGTGTTTCAGGTAGGCGAGCTGAAATTTCATGAATGCTTCCATTCGGTTGTTGCGTCCGAATAGTAATGAGAAGACGATGCAGTATCGATGATAGAGAGTAATCATTGCGCCTTGCGGAATGTAATCCTCTTCATACAGCTCTCGGATGTCTCTTGATGGATCCAGGTGGCTCAGTAGACGAGATACCGTTTTTTCACTAGAGATCTGCCCTTTCCAGTAGGGCGTGTACTTCGTTTTTATCTTCTTTTGTATCTTTATGGCTGATATGGCTGCGATGCAGTCTGCCATTGAGATATTGACGGCCTCGGGATCTGTTCTGTGCCACTCGTGGAAGACATAGGCATGCAGAACCTTCTGCGTTTCGTCGGCTATGTTTGTGATCTCGCTGGATCTAAATTCTTCACCAGTGGCTTGGTGAACCAAGCGTGCCAGCTCATTCGCATGGGTTTGCAGGAAGAAGTGAATGGCTGCGAGTGATGTGACAGGTCGCAATAGGGCATTGCACTCCGTCGGTGAGGAGATGGAGTGAGCGAAGAGTGGCTCTATATTGTATTTTCTCAACTCGTCGTTTTCTGATTCGACAACCTGCTGATACTCGCCAACGAAGTGCAGGAATGGGAGTGTTAGCAAATAGATGTACAGCCTTTCGTGAGCGGGAGCGGATTCTTTGATGGACGAGATAGGTGATGGTTGATAGCTTTCTATTTGATGTGCGCCAAACATAAAGGCGCTTGCAATGGCTTCATCATTGCCGGCGAAAGCCATGTAGATAGGTTCTATAAGCTCCTTTATGTGTCTTGCGTAGCATTCAAGGAGTTTCGATGGTGTGAGTCTGTTGATGTGGATGTGCTTAAGTCTCTCCTCGTCGATCTCAAGCTCAAGCGTGGACATGAGATAGGAGGCTGCTTTTATGGTCTTTTCATTTCTTGGGGTGTTGCGTTCTGTCCAGTGCTCGAAGGTGGCCTTGATGGTTCCTGGTTTCGAGATTCTTTGGAGTAACTGAGTGTCGCTGGAGTCGTTCTTGAGGTAAAGGAGCTTGATTGTTTTTAGAGTAGAGATTGGGAGGGTGCAATTCCCGTTTGGAATCTCTTGTTCCAATGTAGAGTTGATGAAGCCAATGACTCCATTTAGCTCCTTGCGGGTTATTGTTTTTCCGGAGGCATCGGAGTGTTTTGATTTGCCGCCACTTGGCGTTTCTGTAAGCTCGTAATTGAGCTCATTCAAAAGATCGTTGATGCTTCCAGTTGTTGATTGGTCTGTTGCTTGATCTTTTTCGAAGTCGAAGCGCGGCTTGTACTTCCCTGATTCGATGTTGCTTTCTTCCATTTTTAACCATCATCCTTTTGGTTGTGTCTAGTGTTTGATGATCGCTATGTCGCCGATCCTTGTCAGCGCACCTGCAGAAGGTCGCCCCACTTCGTTGTATAGCTGGGCGACAACGAATGCAATATGGGTCGCCATTGAGCGTTGATAGTCACGTTGGACTGCTCTCCAAGTCTGGCTCCACCAACCCGCCAGCCCACGTTGCCTACTCCCACAGTGCCTCTGCCGAACTTCGCATTGATCTGGTCCAGCACGGCCATGGTGCGTTCGGCTTTCTCGTTAGGGCCAACGAAGAGGTCTGCCTGACGGGCTTCAGCCTGTACCAAGTTGGTCAGACCCACACCTCCACGTTTATAGGCCTGGATGCCTTGGCCACGGTCTGCCTGATCCATGATCGACTTGGCCAGGCGTCGCACTGTCCGTAGGACTTCCCCTGTGTCCTGCGTAGGAAAGGGGAAGGGTGCGGCTCTGCGGGCATGGAACGAATCGCCCTTGAAGGGGTTGCCGTCCAGCCAGACCCACAGTGCACCTGCCGCTTGGCCTCGCTTGCGTAACTTCTCGCAGGCTACGCTGCAGAACGTGGCCAGGGCCTCCATCGGGTCGGTCACTTCACGACCAAATGTACGGCTGACCACCAGTTGCTGGCGTTCGGGTTCTTCCAGTTCCAGATCGCTGCAGGGAATTCCCCGCAGCTCCATTTGGGTGCGGGCCAGAACTACCCCATAGTGCGCACGAACATGGTCGGTGGGGAGTGCGGCCAAATCTGCAGCAGTTCTTACCCCTTCGCCTGCCAGGCGTTCGGCGTAGCGCCTGCCCACTCCCCACACATCCTCGACGGCCAGAGCGTTGACGTTCTGTGCGGTGGCATGGAAGACGGCCAAGGAGCCCGAATGGACGGCACGCTTGGACTGGTCCTTGGCGAGCTTGTTGCCTGCCTTGGCCAGGGTGCGTGTGGCACCCAGGCCAGCGCAGCAGGGAATGCCCACCCATTGCAGGATGCGTTGGCGTGCTTCCAGGCAGGCCGCAAGAGGGTCTTTGAGGCCTGCCAGGTCGACGAAATTTTCATCGATCGAATAGATCTCCACCCTGGGGAAGAGATCCTGAAGAATCGTCACAATCCTGGCTGACAGATCCCCGTACAGCGCGAAGTTGGCTGACCTGACGAAGACCTGCTTTCTGATGTCCTTGGGGACCTGGAAGATGGGCATACCCATTTTCAATCCCAAGGCCTTCGCCTCTGGCGACAGGGCGATACAGCATCCATCGCCATTGCCAAGCACAACAGTGGGTTTGCCTCGCAGCTTGGGGTCGAAGACCCGCTCGCATGAGACATAGAAGGTGTTGCCGTCGATAAGTCCGTAGCGCATGCGGGCACGGTACGGGGCTCATGTATCAGGAGTTGAGATCAGAGGTGCTGGGTGATGGAACTGCGCACCACCCCCCAGATTTCCAGCTCGACATCCTCTGGCACGATGATGGAGGGATATCCGCTACCGCTGGCCAGGACCATGCAGTTGTTACGCATGTAGAGCTTCTTGCAGACGAAGCCACCTTCCCACAGAGCCACGACTGTGTGCCCAGGTCGTGGACTGATCGAGCGATCGACAACCAAGAGATCGCCGTCGTGGATACCGAAATCGGCCATCGACCCGCCGCAGTCGGCCTGCACAAGGAACGTAGCTGGTGGGTTAGGCACCAGCTTGGCATTGAGATCCAAGCGGTCCTCTTCCCGGAAGAAGTCTTCGGCAGGGCTAGGAAAGCCGCAGGCTGCAGTCGAGGCTAGAACAGGTAGGTGTAGGGATGGCAAGCCGTCCCGGACAGGTAGAGCTATCGCAGGCAGAGTCATCATTGGTATGGCGCTCCATAGTCGTGAGTTGGAGCTAGATGTAGGCTTGTTAGTTATATTACTAACAAGTCATTTGAGGCAAGCAATTGAGGAGCAAAGTGGCCTCGACCTGGCTGGTAGGGCGGCTCCCAACTCCGCACTGATGCTCCTTTTTCAGCCGGGCGGCGAGAGGAACCCATGGGCTCTAATCATTACGTATCATCGACTTACCCTGAGTTGTGTATGAAACTGTCCGTGTATGTACATGGGCATCCATTGCTTTTGGGGGTACAAAAAGGGGTGTTTCTGCCTCGTTTATGTGAAGAGTTCATTGACATTCAATGACTTACCCCGGTAATCTGATTCGATCTGATCCGCCGTAGTGGGGAGTGTGTGATCAACCTGCCGACGGTCGCGTTGGCGGATACGGTGGTGCGCATCGGCAACTGCAGTGGCGTGTCGGTGGACAAGTACGCGCTGTTCGATCTTGCGCCGGTGCGGGCATCCCGGGTGCGTGCGCCGCTGCTGGGGCGGTGTCATGCCAACCTCGAATGCCGTCTGCACGAAGATGCGCTGGTGGAGCGCTACAACTTCTTCGTCTTCGAGGTGGTGAAGGCGCATGTGGCAGTGTCGCCCAGGCATCCGCGTACGCTGCATTACACCGGCGATGGAGTGTTCATGACGGCAGGCAGGATGATCAGCCGCCGTTCGTTGTTCCGGCCGGACATGCTGGGGTGAGTATGGTGCGGGCCGTTCGGGCGGCTCGCCTGGGCGTTGGGCTCTGTCCGCGCGCGCCGACACCGGGCAGGGATTTGACCCGCCCGCCTCGGCGGCGCAAAGTGTACCCATGCCTCGCTGACTAGGAGTTGCAGCCATGACCGCTGTCAGTTCCCTCCACGCCCAAGGTGACAAGCTGCCGCCCTCCCGACTTTGGCGCGTGTTCTGGCTGCAGGGGGTGATCCCCAGCAACCTGTTATGGGCCGCCGCCCTCTGGGCGTTGGCGCAGGGGCGCACCCCGTTGTTGCTGGCGTTGTTCGCGGCGCTGCTGCTGTATACGGGCTGGATCATCCCGGCGGTATGGCGGGCGGCGCCGAGCGCGCAAAATCCCAATTACGGTGTTGCCGCGCGCGGCCTGACCGTGGCCTGGGGCTTGAATACGGTGCTGGTGGTGTTCTTCCTGATGCTGCAGCTGCTGGCTCAGTAGAACTGCACCGGTGTGCCATCGCGATCGAAGGCGGCAAAACGGCTGATCTGGCCGTCGTTGACCGCGTTGACCATCAGGCGCAGTGGTTGCGTTGCTTCATCGCTGGACGGGGCAATGCCGCCACGGCCATCCAGTGAGGCAACAAACACCAGGTCCCAGACCAGCCCGGTCTGGGCGGATTCGGCGGCCAGGGTCTGGAAGGACGCGATTTCCTGCGGGGCCTTGTCCACACACAGCACCGGGCTCAACGTGCCACCTTCGCCGTTGCTGTGGCGGGCATGCTGATCGGCGGTGGGTGATTCGGGCAGGTCGGCTTTGACGAACACAAACAACAGGCGTTGGGGCTCGGTTTGCTGTCCTGCTGCCTGCAGCAGGCCATTGAAATCGTTCAGCATCATGATCGGGGTCACAGGACAGGGCGTTGGTAAAGGGTATGCTGCCATAGCTTCGCAAGGCATGGCGGTGCCCTTGATTGATTTAAGTCATGCCATCGCTTCAAAGCCCCACGTAGGCTGACGGTCAGTCACTACAGGCGAGGGAACCCCGGCATGCCGGGCGAGCGTGGATACGTGCAGTCAGGAGGTGAAACAGCCATGAGCCAACTCACCGATGGCTTCGGGCGCAGCTTTCCATACCTGCGTCTGTCGCTGACCGAAGCCTGCAACTTCCGTTGCAGCTATTGCCTGCCCGACGGCTACCAGGCCGACGGCCGGCCGCGCTTTCTTGCGGTGGATGAAATCGCAAGGCTGGTACGGGCGTTTGCCACGCTGGGCATGCACAAGATCCGCCTGACCGGTGGCGAGCCGAGCCTGCGCAAGGACCTGGACCAGATCATCGCCACCGTGGCGCAGGTGCCGGGCGTGCGCAAGGTTGCCATCACCACCAACGGCTGCCTGCTGCCCAGGCGCCTGCCAGGCTGGCATCGTGCGGGCCTGACTGCGCTCAACGTGAGTATGGACAGCCTGCGTCGCGAGCGTTTCCATGCCATCACCGGACATGACCGCCTGCCCGAGGTGATGGAAGGCATCGCCCTGGCCCAGGCGTTGGGCCTGCAATCGGTCAAGCTCAATGCCGTGCTGCTGCGCGGCCTCAATGACGACGAACTGCCGCAATGGATGGCCTTCCTGCGCGACCGGCCAGTGAGCGTGCGTTTCATCGAACTGATGCGCACCGGTGACAACCGCGATTACTTTGAACGTCACCATCTGTGCGCCGATGTGATCGTCGGGCAGTTGCTGGCTGCTGGCTGGAGCGAGCGCAGACGCGCTGCCGATGCGGGCCCCGCACGTGAGTTCAGTCATCCCGACCATCGCGGCAGCATCGGCATCATCGCTCCTTACTCAAAGGATTTCTGCAAAGGTTGCAACCGCCTGCGGGTTACCGCGCGCGGCGATCTGCGGTTGTGCCTGTTCGGTGACTTCGGCATCGCACTGCGGCCGCTGCTGCAGTCAGATGAGGACCAGGGCGCGCTGCTGGCGCGCATCACCACCCAGCTTGGGCTGAAGGCAGCCGGGCATGGACTGCATTTCGGCCAGACCGGGTTGACCCCGCATCTGGCCTCGATTGGAGGATGAGACAAGCAATGAGTGGGCAGATGAGTGCGGCATTCCATATGGCCGATGTACGTGACAAGCGCATTACCCGTCGCCGCGCGGTGGCGGTGGGTGAGCTTGTCGCCGGGCCTGTTGCCTATCCCCTGATCGTCGAGCGACGTCTGCCCAAGGGGGACGCACTGGTGATGGCCGAGATTGCTGGCCTGCAGGGGGCCAAAATGGCCTCGGCGTTGATGCCGCTGTGCCATCCGCTGCCACTGGAACTGGTGAGGGTTTACTGCGCGCCGGCGCCGGAGCGGCTTGCCATCCGGGTGTGGTGCGAATGCGCCAGTGAAGCGCGTACCGGGGTGGAGATGGAAGCGCTGGCAGGGGTCAACGCGGCCCTGCTGACCTTGTATGACCTCAGCAAGCCGGTCGAGCCCGCATTGGAGATCGGCGGTGTCCGGCTGCTGTTCAAGGAAGGCGGCAAGAGCGGCGTGTGGTTGCACCCACAGGGTATGGATGCGGAGGAGCGTGAGCGCTTCCGCCCGCGTCCGCCAAGACAGCTGCAAGGTGCGAGCTGTGTGGTGATCACGCTCAGCGATCGTGCCAGCCGGGGCGACTATGTGGATGAATCCGGGCCAGTGCTGGCCGAGGGGCTGCGTGCACTGGGCGGCGAAGTGGTCAGCACGGAAGTACTGGCCGATGGCATCGAGCCGCTGGCCGGGCGTCTGCACGCGTTCGCCGCCAGCGGCATCCGCATCTGCCTGTGCACTGGCGGCACGGGCCTGGGACCGCGCGATCTCACTCCAGAGGCGTTGCAGTCGCTGGGTGGGCGCAGCGTGCCCGGGCTGGCGCAGATGCTCCGTGGCCTTAGCGCGCAGCACACGCCGTTGGCATGGCTGAGCCGTGCCGAGGTGGTGCAACTGGGGGGCATGCTGGTCATCGCCCTGCCGGGTAGCCCGCGTGCCGCGGCACAGTGCATGAGCATTCTCACGCCGGTGCTGGGCCATGCATTGGCGATGATCGACGGGGCCAGCCACGCATGATCACTTACGCGCAGGCCCTGCAGATCCTGTTGGCCGAGGCGCCGACGCCAAAGACCGAGCAGGTGGTGATTGCCGAGGCAGCAGACCGGGTGCTGGCTGCGCCAGTGGTAAGTGCCCAGCACCTGCCACCGTTCGACAATGCTGCGATGGACGGCTTCGCCCTGTGCGCGGACGGCCAGCCCTTGCCTGCCGGTGCCATATTGCAGGTTGCCGGCTGGCAGGCCGCAGGCGATGCCGCAGCACAGGGGGAGGCAGCACAGGCCTGGGAAATCATGACGGGTGCGCGCATGCCGGCCGGCCTGGACAGCGTGGTGCCGGTCGAGCAGGTGGAGGTGCTGGATGCCGTGGAGGGGCGTCCTGCGCGCGTGCGTCTGCAGGCGATGGTCACGCCCGGGCAACACGTGCGGCTGCGCGGCCAGGACGTGGAGTTGGGCGAAACCGTGCTTGCCGCTGGCACGTCGCTGGATGTGAACGCCATGACCTTGCTGCATGCCCTCGGGACAGCCCGGGTGCAGGTGCAGCAGCGGCCGCAGGTGGCGGTCATCAGCACCGGCAAGGAGCTGATCAGTGATGCGGCCCAGCCGTTGCAGTCCGGGCAGATACGCGACAGCAACCGCCCCTTCCTGGTCAGCCGCCTGCACGCCGCGGGTGCTGATGTGGTCTGGAACGGTGTCGTTGGCGATGACGTGGCTGCTTTTGATGCTGCGCTGGACGCGGCCTTGGCCGCCGGCGCGCGCGTGGTGCTGAGTACGGGGGCGGTGTCGCAGGGCCGCTATGACTTCATCCCTGATGCCCTGCGTGCCCGTGGTGCCACCGTGCTGTTCCACAAGGTCGCCATCCGCCCGGGCAAGCCGCTGCTGTTCGCCCGCCTGGCCGATGGTTGCCTGTACTTCGGCCTGCCGGGCAATCCGATATCCGCGGCAGTGGGGTTGCGCTTCTTCGTGGAGCCGGTGTTGCGCCGCATGCTGGGTTTGGAAGAAGAGGCGCAGTTGCAGTTGCCGTTGCAGGGCGATGTGCGCAAGCCACCGGGGCTGCGCATGCACGCACGGGCACGGGTGGAACTGGATGCGGGGGGGCGGCTGAGCGTGCGGGTGTTGTCCGGGCAGGAATCGTTCCGGCTCAAGACCATGCTGCAGGCCAACGCCTGGGCGATTCTGGAAGGTGAGGATGCGTTGGCCCCGGCCGGCACATTGGCTCGCGTGCAGGGTTGGGGGCATCGCGAGCCGCTGCAACTGGCCCGGCAGGAGGAAGCATGAGAGAGGTCGTTGTGCAGTTGTTTGGTGTGTTTTCCGAGCTGGATCATCGTCGCGAGCTAAGCGTGCGGGTGAACGGTGAACACATCGTGGACCTGCGCCGGGCATTGCGCGAGTTGCTGCTGGAACGGTTCCCCCGGTTCCGTGCCGGGCTGGTGGACTATTCGGTGTTTGCCGATGAAAAGCGCGTGCTGCGCGACAGCGAGCCGCTGCCTGCGGACGGTCGTGTGGCCATCCTGCCACCGGTGAGCGGAGGTTGAAATGAGCGCGGAAAATCTATGGAAAGTGGTCGAGCGCAGCGCCGCCGCGATTGATCCGGGCGAGGGCATCGCTTTTGTGTCCGACCCCGGCTTTGGCGGCATCGATGTATTCATCGGCAAGGTGCGCGACCTGAACCAAGGGCGCGCGGTGCAGGGCATCACCTATGACATGTTCGAGCCGCTGGTACTCAACGAGTTCCAGCGCCTGGTGGCCGAGGTGGAGGCCGAGTTCGGCCCGCGCATCAAGCTGTACGTGGCCCACGCCAGGGGCCGCCTGGCGGTGGGTGAGGTGGCGGTGGTTGTTGCCGCCGGCAGTCCCCACCGTGACGAGGCTTTCCGTGCCTGCCGGCAGCTGATCGAGGCGGTCAAACACCGCTCGCCGATCTGGAAGCAGGAGCATTACCAGGATGGCGACAGCGAGTGGAGCGAAGGCTGCAGCCTGTGCCAACCCAGCGCCGAGCACGCCGACGACGGACATGTCCACGATCACGCCCACTGACCTGCCGGCCATGGCCGGCATCGTGCTGGCCGGTGGCCTGTCCAGCCGCATGGGCCAGGACAAGGCCTTGCTGCGTTGGCAGGGCAGGTCCCTGCTGGCGCACATGTGCGCGCTGCTGCAGGCCGCGGGTGCGCAGACGCTACGGGTCAGCGGCAGCTACCCGGTGCTGCCGGGGGTCGAGTCGGTCCCCGACCTGGTGCCGCGCTGCGGTCCGTTGGGGGGGCTCTACAGCGTGGTGAAGACGCTGCCGGATGGCCCTGTCTGGGTGGTGGCGGTGGACATGCCGCTGCTCGACCGGCAACTTCTTTGGCGGTTGCGTGACGCAGGTGACGCTCGCTGCGTGCATTTCCGCGGGCAACCGCTGCCAATGCGGTTGAACACTGACCGCAGCTGTCGCACCCTGTTGCAGTCGATGGTGATGGACGTGAACGGGCCGCGCTCGTTGTACCGCCTGCAGCGACAGCTGGGCAGCATCGAGCTGCGCCTGCCCGACGATGGCGATGCCCGCCTGCTGAACTGCAATACCCCCATCCAATGGGAGGCTCTGCCGCATGAAAGTGCAGATCCAGTCGCAGTCCGTACGACTGCGCATTGACGAAAACGAGCTGGCCGAGTTGTTGGCGGGGCAGTGGGTGACCAGCCGGACCGACCTGGGGGCACTGGGCGGCTTTTCCTGCGCGCTGCAGCTGCATGCAGGCGAACAGGCGCGGCTGGATGGCAGCGTCACGGCGCTGCGGTTCGCGCTGCCTCAGGAGGATGTGCTAGCGTTGCAGCAGCGCCTGCCGTGCCGTGATGGACTCTCTTACGAACTCCCCCTGCAACCGCAACCGCTGCATCTTCAGTTTGATGTCGATGTACGTGACAGCGTGCGCCAGCGTGGCGTGCAGCGCCGTGCAAGCGACGTCAGCGTCGCCGCAGATTGATATTTGTCAGGTAGGCGCCGTTATGGCGCCTTTGGTTGATCAAGATCAATACCGGCCCCAGGGCCGCCGGGCTTAATGACGCCGTGGCGACTGGGCAGGCAACAGCACAGCAGAACCAGCGCCGTATCAAACAGCCTTGGAGCGTTGCATGAGTGTCAGTCGCGATGCCGTAAAAAACAGCAGGCCCGGTCCCGGCGGTGTCATCACCGATTGGCGGCCGGAAGATCCGGTTTACTGGGAGCAGACCGGTAAACGCGTTGCCACCCGCAACCTGGTCATATCCATCCCCGCGCTGCTGCTGGCGTTCTCGGTGTGGGTGCTGTTTTCGGCGGTGACCATCAGCCTGCCGAAAATCGGGTTTGCCTTCAGTACCGATCAGTTGTTCTGGCTGGTAGCCTTGCCCAGTCTTTCCGGCGCGACGCTGCGCATCTTCTACTCCTTCGTGATCCCGATCTTCGGTGGCCGCCGTTGGACGGCCTTGTCCACCGCCTCGCTGTTGCTGCCCACCTTGTGGCTGGGCTTCGCGGTGCAGAACCCCGCCACGCCGTATTGGGTATTCGTGCTGATCGCCATCCTGTGTGGCTTCGGTGGCGCGAACTTCTCGTCCTCCATGTCCAATATCTCCTTCTTCTATCCCAAGCAGCGCCAGGGCATGGCACTGGGCCTGAATGCCGGCCTGGGCAACGTAGGGGTGTCGGTATCGCAGGCGGTGGTACCGCTGGTGATCACGGTAGGCGTGTTTGGTGCCCTGGGCGGCGCTCCGCAGGCGGTGGTGGACGGCGGCGCGCCCTTGTTCCTGCAGAACGCCGGCTTCATCTGGGTGCCGTTCATCGCCTTCTTCGCGCTGGCTGCCTGGTTCGGCATGAACGACCTGACCAGTGCCCGCTCATCGTTCTCCGAGCAGGCGGTGATCTTCCGCCGCAAGCACAACTGGCTGATGTGCTGGTTGTACATCGGCACCTTCGGCTCCTATATCGGCTTTTCTGCTGGTTTCCCGATGCTGGTCAAGAGCCAGTTCCCGGACGTGAATCCACTGGCCTATGCCTTCATTGGCCCGCTGCTGGGTGCGCTGATGCGCTCGGTGGGTGGCAGCATGGCCGACCGCTGGGGCGGCGCACGCCTGACCTTCTGGGTATTCGCGCTGATGATCGCAGCCGTGTTCGGCGTATTGCACTTCCTGCCCAATAACGGCCAGGGCGGCAACTTCTACGGTTTCCTGCTCTCGTTCATGGCCTTGTTCGTGCTCAGCGGCATCGGCAACGGCACCACCTTCCGGATGATCCCGGTGATCTTCCGCACCCTGCACGAGCGCCTGTCGGCCAATGAAGGCGCTGAAGGCAAGAAGGCCGCTGCGCATCAAGCCAGCATCGAATCGGCAGCCGTGGTCGGCTTCTCCGGCGCCATCGGTGCCTATGGCGGCTTCTTCATCCCGAAGAGCTACGGCACTTCGATCAGCTTGACCGGCGGCCCGGACATGGCGCTGTACGGCTTCATCGCGTTCTACGCCACCTGCCTGGCCGTGACCTGGTGGTGGTACTACCGGCGGGGCGCCGAAACACCCTGCTGAGTTACACCCGCACCGCAGCCAGATGTCACCCCTAGCCACGATGCAGCAGTTTGCGAACGGAGATTCACCATGAGCTATTTCCTTGATCGCTTGCAGTTCTTCAAGCGTGATCCACAACCCTTCGCCGATGGCCATGGGTTCAGCAAGAGCGAAGGGCGGGACTGGGAAAACAGTTATCGCGCCCGCTGGCAGTACGACAAGATCGTACGTTCCACCCACGGCGTGAACTGCACGGGCTCCTGCAGCTGGAAGATCTACGTCAAGAACGGACTGGTCACCTGGGAAACCCAGCAGACCGACTACCCGCGCACCCGCCCGGACCTGCCCAATCACGAACCACGCGGTTGCCCGCGTGGCGCCAGCTATTCCTGGTACCTGTACAGCGCCAACCGGCTCAAGTACCCGCTGATCCGTGGCACCTTGCTGCGCATGTGGCGGCAGGCCCGCAAGACCCTGTCGCCGGTCGAAGCCTGGGCCAGCATCGTGCAGGACCCGGCCAAGTCGCGTGAGTACAAGCGTCGCCGCGGCATGGGTGGCTTTGTGCGCCTGAACTGGGACGAGGCCAACGAGATCATCGCCGCCTCCAACCTCTACACCACCAAGGAATACGGCCCCGACCGCATCGTCGGCTTCTCGCCGATTCCGGCGATGTCGATGGTGTCCTACGCGGCCGGTGCGCGCTATCTGTCGCTGCTCGGCGGTGCCTGTCTGTCCTTCTACGATTGGTATTGCGATCTGCCGCCGGCCTCGCCGCAGGTGTGGGGCGAGCAGACCGACGTGCCGGAATCGGCCGACTGGTACAACAGCCGCTACATCATCGCCTGGGGCTCGAACGTGCCGCAGACGCGCACCCCGGATGCGCACTTCTTCACCGAGGCGCGTTACAACGGCACCAAGACGGTGGCGATCTGCCCCGACTACTCGGAGCTGGCCAAGCTCACCGACCATTGGCTGCATCCCAAGCAGGGCACCGATGCCGCGCTGGCATTCGCCTTCGGCCACGTGATCCTGCGCGAGTTCCACGTCGACACGCCCTCGCAATACTTCCAGGACTACTGCCGCCAGTACTCGGACATGCCGATGCTGGTGCGCATCGAGCGCCGTGCCGATGGTCGCCTGGTGCCAGGCCACTTCCTGCGCGCCAGTGAGCTGGGCGGGCTGGGCGAAAGCAACAATCCGGAATGGAAGACGCTGGCGTTCGACGAGAACAGCGGCGACATCACCGTGCCGAATGGCTCGGTCGGCTTCCGCTGGGGCGAGAAGGGCAAGTGGAACATCGAGGAAAAGGCCAGCGATGGCCATGACACGCGCCTGCGCCTGAGCCTGGCCGACATCCACGACGGTATCGAGGCGGTGAGCTTCCCGTACTTCGGCGGCATCGAGAGCGACGGCTGGACCGCCGCACCGGCCGAAGAAGTGCTGGAGCGCAATATCCCGCTGCGCCGCCTGCAGTTGGCCGATGGCGGCGAAGCATTGGTCGCCACGGTCTATGACCTGCTGCTTGCACAGTACGGTGTTGATCGCGGCTTCGGCGGCGGCAATGTCGCCAAGAGCTTCGATGACAACGTGCCGGGTACGCCGGCATGGCAGGAACGCATCACCGGCGTGTCACGCGCCGAGGTGATCGAGATTGCCCGTGAGTTCGCCCGCACCGCCGACAAGACCCATGGTCGCAGCATGATCATCGTCGGCGCCGGCATGAACCACTGGTTCCACAACGACATGAACTACCGCGGCCTGATCAACATGCTGGTCATGTGTGGCTGCGTGGGCCAGACCGGTGGTGGTTGGGCGCACTACGTGGGCCAGGAAAAGCTGCGCCCGCAGACCGGCTGGCAGCCGCTGGCCTTCGGTCTGGACTGGAGCCGTCCGCCGCGGCAGATGAACGGCACCTCGTTCTTCTACTTCAATACCGGGCAGTGGCGTTACGAGAAGCTGCAGGTGGACGAACTGCTGTCGCCGCTGGCCGATGCCTCCAAGTACAGCGGCAGCCTGGCCGACCTCAACCTGCGCGCGGTGCGCATGGGCTGGCTGCCGAGTGCGCCGCAGCTGGACCGCAATCCGCTGCAGCTGGTGCGCGAGGCCGAACAGGCCGGCATCGTACCGGCCGACTACGCGCTGTCCAAGTTCAAGGACGGTTCGCTGGACTTCGCCTTCGCCGATCCGGATGCCGCGCAGAACCACCCGCGGATGATGTTCATCTGGCGCTCCAACCTGCTCGGTTCCTCCGGCAAGGGCCACGAGTACATGCTGCGGCATCTGCTCGGCACGCGTCACGGCCTGCAGGGCAAGGACCTGGGCGAGATGGGCGCGCTCAAGCCCGAGGACGTGAAGTGGCGTGACGAAGCACCGGAAGGCAAGCTCGACCTGCTGGTGACGCTGGATTTCCGCATGTGCACCACCGCGCTGTACTCGGACATCGTGCTGCCGACCGCCACCTGGTACGAGAAGGACGACCTCAACACCTCGGACATGCATCCCTTCATCCACCCCCTGTCCAAGGCGGTGGATCCGGCCTGGGAATCGCGCAGCGACTGGGAAATCTTCAAGGGCGTCGCACGCACGCTCAGCGACATGGCACCGGGCGTGCTCGGTGTCGAGAAGGACCTGGTGCTGGTGCCGACCCTGCACGACACACCCAACGAGCTGGGCATGCCGTTCGGCGTGGCTGACTGGAAGAAGGGCCAGTGCGAGGCCATCCCGGGCAAGACCATGCCGAGCATGGCGGTGGTCGAGCGCGACTATCCCAACCTCTACCGCAAGTTCACCTCGCTGGGCCCGCTGCTGGACAAGCTCGGCAATGGTGGCAAGGGCATGAGCTGGGATACCAAGCACGAGGTGGAATTCCTTGGCAAGCTCAACCACACCGTGCTGGGCGAAGGCATCAGCCAGGGTCGGCCGGCGATTGATACCGCCATCGATGCCTGCGAAGTGATCCTGCACCTGGCCCCGGAAACCAATGGCCATGTCGCAGTCAAGGCCTGGGAGTCGCTGGGCACCTTCACCGGCCGCGAGCACACCCATCTGGCGGTGGGCAAGGAGCACGAGGCGATCCGCTTCCGTGACATCCAGGCACAGCCGCGCAAGATCATCTCCTCGCCGATCTGGTCCGGACTGGAAGACGACAACGTCAGCTACAACGCCGGCTACACCAATGTGCACGAGCTGATTCCGTGGCGCACGGTGACCGGCCGCCAGCAGTTCTACCAGGACCACGAGTGGATGATCGACTTCGGTGAGGCCTTCATGAGCTACCGGCCGCCGGTCAATACACGCACGGTGGAGCCGCTGCTCAACAAGCGCCAGAACGGCAACAAGGAGATCGTGCTGAACTGGATCACCCCGCACCAGAAGTGGGGCATCCACAGCACCTACAGCGATAACCTGATCATGCAGACCTTGTCGCGTGGCGGCCCCATCGTCTGGCTGAGCGAGGACGACGCACGCAATGCCGGCATCGAGGACAACGACTGGATCGAGCTGTTCAACGTCAATGGCGCGATCGCCGCGCGTGCGGTGGTCAGCCAGCGGGTGATGCCGGGCATGGCGATGATGTACCACGCCCAGGAACGCATCATCAACGTGCCGGGTTCGGAGATCTCTGGTACCCGCGGCGGCATCCACAACTCGGTGACCCGCATAGTGCTCAAGCCCACCCACATGATCGGCGGCTACGCGCAGCTGGCCTGGGGCTTCAACTACTACGGTACCTGTGGTACCAACCGTGATGAGTTCGTGATCGTGCGCAAGATGGACAAGATCGATTGGCTGGATGGTGAGGACGCGAATTCGAGTGCAACCGGCGCCGCACGGGAGGTGGTGTGATGAAAGTACGTGCCCAGATTGCGATGGTCTTGAACCTGGACAAGTGCATCGGCTGCCACACCTGCTCGATCACCTGCAAGAACGTGTGGACCTCGCGCGAAGGCGTGGAGTACGCCTGGTTCAACAACGTCGAGACCAAGCCCGGCATCGGTTATCCCAAGGAATGGGAAAACCAGGAAAAGTGGAACGGCGGTTGGGTGCGCAACGGCAGCGGCAAGCTGGTGCCGCGCGCCGGTGGTCGCTGGCGCATGCTGGCCAAGATCTTCTCCAACCCCGACCTGCCGCAGATCGACGACTACTACGAGCCGTTCGACTTCGATTACCAGCACCTGCACGACGCGCCCGAGCTGAAGCACCAGCCGACCGCACGGCCGCGCTCGCTGCTGACCGGCCAGCGCATGGAGAAGATCGAGTGGGGTCCGAACTGGGAGGAAATCCTCGGCAGCGAGTTCTCCAAGCGGTCGCGTGACTACAACTTCGACAAGGTGCAGAAGGAGATCTACGGCGCCTTCGAAAAGACCTTCATGATGTATCTGCCGCGGCTGTGCGAGCACTGCCTCAACCCGGCCTGCGTCTCGGCGTGCCCGTCCGGCGCGATCTACAAGCGCGAGGAAGACGGCATCGTGCTGATCGACCAGGACAAGTGCCGTGGTTGGCGCATGTGTGTGTCGGCCTGCCCGTACAAGAAGATCTATTACAACTGGAAGAGCGGCAAGTCCGAGAAGTGCATCTTCTGCTACCCGCGCATCGAGATGGGCGAGCCCACCGTGTGCTCGGAAACCTGCGTGGGCCGCATCCGCTACCTGGGGGTGATGCTGTACGACGCGGATCGTATCGCCGAGGCTGCATCGGTGGCAGCGGAGAAGGACCTGTACCAGTCGCACCTGGACATCTTCCTGGACCCCTTCGACCCAGCGGTGATCGCCGCTGCGCGTGCCGAAGGCATTCCCGACAGCTGGCTGGAATCGGCCAAGCAGTCGCCGGTCTACAAGCTGGCCATCGACTGGAAGCTGGCGCTGCCGCTGCACCCGGAATACCGCACCTTGCCGATGGTCTGGTACGTGCCGCCGTTGTCGCCGATCCAGTCGGCGGCCGAGCGTGGCCATGTCGGCATGAGCGGCGAGCTGCCGGATATCGCTTCGTTGCGCATCCCGGTGCGCTACCTCGCCAACCTGCTGACCGCCGGTGACGAAGCGCCGGTGATCCGTGCCCTGGAGCGGCTGATGGCGATGCGCGCCTGGCGCCGCGCCAAGAACGTGGATGGCGTGGAAGACATGCGCGTGCTCGAACAGGTGGGGCTGACCCCGGCGCAAGTAGAAGAGATGTACCGCTACCTGGCCATCGCCAACTATGAGGACCGTTTCGTCATTCCGAGCGCCCACCGTGAGTACGCCAACGATGCGTTCGGCGAACGTGGTGGCTGCGGCTTCACCTTCGGCAATGGTTGCAACGGCGACAGCCCGGCTGACCTGTTCACCCAGCGCAAGACCACCACCTTCGCGGTGCATCCCAACCGCCAGCATCGGCATGAGGTGGTGAAATGAGTGTGCTCAAGCTGATTGGCGTATTGCTGGACTACCCGCGTGAAGAGCTCTGGCAGCATGGCGAGGAGCTGCTCGAGGCCTGCGATAATCCGGCACTGTCGCCGGCCCGTCGCAGGCAGTTGCAGACCTTCGTCCGTGACCTGCTTGCTACCGACCCGCTGGACGCGCAGGACCGCTGGCTGGCCACGTTCGACCGTGGCCGCTCGATGAGCCTGCTGGTGTTCGAACACATCCATGGCGAGTCGCGTGATCGCGGCCAGGCCATGGTCGACCTGATCGATGCCTATCGCAAGAATGGCTTCGAGCTGGATGCGCGCGAGCTGCCGGACTATCTGCCGCTGCTGCTGGAATACCTGGCGCATCGGCCGCAGGCCGAGGCCAAGGATTGGCTGCACCACATCGGCCACATCGCCGGCATGCTCGCCGCGCGCGCGGCCGAGCGGCAGTTGCCGCATGCGGTGCTGCTGGAAATCCTGGTCGAGGCGGGCGAGGGCAAGGTCAACCTGGCCGTGCTGCGCCAGCGGGCCAGCGAAGAAGTGCGCGACGACACCGTCGAAGCCATGGACCGCCTGTGGGAAGAGGAAGCGGTGCGCTTTGGCACCGATGCACCTTCGCAGGATTGCGATCCACCCCATCGTTCACCGGCACGCGCGCAGCCGCGGGAGATCCAGCCATGAATTACCTCAATCAGTTCGCCTTCCAGTTCTATCCCTACATCGCGGTGGCGGTGCTGTTGATCGGCAGCTGGGCGCGCTATGACAAGGCCATGTACAGCTGGCGTACCGGCTCCACCCAGTTGCTGTCCGACCGCGGCATGCGCTTTGGCAGCAACTGCTTCCACATCGGCATCATCGCCATCCTCGGTGGTCACTTCGTCGGCCTGCTGACCCCGCATGCACTGTACGAGCCTTTCATCACTTCCTCGCAGAAGCAGTTGCTGGCGATGGTGGTGGGTGGCTTCTTCGGCGCACTGTGCTTCGTCGGCATCACCATCCTGCTGGTGCGGCGGCTGACCAATGCGCGGGTGCGTGCAATCGGCAGCTTCGGTGACACGCTGGTGCTGGTGCTGCTGTTCGCCCAGCTCTGTCTTGGCCTGTACAGCATCAAGGTCTCCGCCGGCCATCTTGATGGCGGGGTGATGGTGATGTTGGCCGAGTGGGCGCAGCACATCGTCACCTTCCGTGCCGGTGCCGCCGATTATGTCGAGGGCGTGCACTGGGTCTACAAGGTGCACATCTTCCTCGGGCTGACGCTGGTGCTGATCGCACCGTTCACTCGTCTGGTGCATGTGTGGAGCGTGCCGATCAGCTACCTGTGGCGGCCATATCAAGTGGTACGTCGTCGCCAGGCCACGCTGCGCTACGGTCCGCGGGAGTAAGTCATGGGCAGCCTGCCACGCATTCTTCCCATCACCGTCATCGATTCGCAGACGCCGGTGCCGGCCGAGGCCGGCCACCATCACGATGCCGACGATGGCCCGCGCAGCCTCGGCCAACCGGCACCGTGCAGCCTGTACGTGCAGGACACGCCGATCAGCGAGGCCGATATCGCCCGCGAGATGCAGTACCACCGGGCGATGCGCCCGGAGCAGTCGCGTGCCGATGCGGCGCGTGCGCTGGTGGTGCGCGAACTGCTGCGGCTGGAAGCCGAACGGCTTGGCCTGGCCGATGTCCCCGGCGTCGGCCAGGAGACCAGCGAGGAAGCACGCATCCAGCAGCTGATCGAACAGGCGCTGGTAGACCGCGTGCCCAGCGAAGACGACTGCCAGCGTTACTTTGCGCAAAACCCCGAGCGTTTCCGCTCACCGGACCGCATCCGCGTACGCCACATCCTGCTGGCGGCACCGGCCGACGATATCGCCGGCCGGCTGAAAGCCCGCACCCTGGCCGAGAAGCTGATCGCCGAACTGCTGGAACAGCCGCATCTGTTTGCTGATCTGGCCGCGCGTCACTCGCAATGCCCGTCCAGCAGCGAAGGCGGCGAGCTGGGCTGGCTGCAACGCGGCCAGACCACGCCGGAATTCGATCGCCAGGTATTCCGCCTGCGGCAAGGCCTGGCGGGTTTCCCGGTGGAGTCGCGCTGGGGCTACCACGTGGTCAGCATCGATGCGCTGGAAGCCGGCACGGCGCTTACCTTCGAGCAGGTGCAGCCGCAGATCAGCGACTACCTGGAGCTGCAGGTGCGCCAGCGCGACGTGCAGCAGTTCCTGCTGGAACTGCGCGAACGTTACCCGGTGCGTGGGCTGGAAGACATCGAAGCACAGGCTGAGTAAGACGCAATCCCCCAGGAGCGGCAATGAGCCAGAATCTACAGAACATCAGCAACGGCGAACAACAACGTGCGCTATGGCTGAGCACCTTCGCCTTCACCGTGTGTTTCGCGGTGTGGATGATCTTCGCCATCATCGGCATCCAGATCAGCGAGCAGCTGGGTTTGAACGACACCCAGTTCGGTCTGTTGATCGCCACCCCGGTGTTGACCGGCTCGGTGATCCGCGTCTTTCTCGGCATCTGGTCCGATCAGTTTGGCGGGCGCAAGGTGATGACCCTGGTGATGCTGTGCGGCGCGGTGGCGACCTGGCTGCTGACCTATGCACAGACCTACCCGCAGTTCCTGTTGGCCGCACTGTTCGTCGGCATCGCCGGCGGCAACTTCTCAGTCGGCGTCACCTATGTGTCCAAGTGGTTCCCGGCGGAGAAGCAGGGCACCGCGCTGGGCATCTTCGGTGCCGGCAACATCGGCTCGGCGGTAACCAAGCTGCTGGCGCCGCTGGTGATGGTGGCCTCGGGCTGGATGATGGTGGCCAAGCTGTGGGCGGTCGCGCTGGCGGTCACCGCCATCCTGTTCTACCTGTTCAGCAAGGAAGATCCCTCGCTGGAAGATCGTCGTCGCAGTGGCGTCAAGCCGATGTCCTTCGCCGAACAGATGGCACCGCTGAAGAATCTGCAGGTGTGGCGCTTCTCGCTGTACTACTTCTTCGTGTTCGGTGGCTTCGTCGCGCTGGCACTGTGGCTGCCGCATTATCTGGTCGGCGCCTACGGCATGGACGTCGGCACGGCCGGCGTGCTGGCCGCGTGTTACTCGATACCGGCCAGCCTGTTCCGGGTGGTGGGCGGCTGGCTGTCGGACCGCATCGGTGCACGGCGGGTGATGTACTGGACGCTGGGGGTGTCGTCGATCTGTACCTTCATCCTGGCCTATCCGGATACGCGTTATATCGTGCAGGGCATACACGGCGAGATCAGCTTCCACCTGGCGATCAGCGTGACCCTGTTCACCGTGCTGGTATTCGTTCTCGGCTTCTTCATGTCGCTGGGCAAGGCCGCGGTCTACAAGCACATCCCGGTCTACTACCCGCAGCACGTGGGCTCGGTGGGTGGTGTGGTCGGCATGATCGGCGGCCTCGGCGGCTTCATCCTGCCCATCGTGTTTGGCGCCCTGAATGATGCGCTCGGCATCTGGAGCAGCTGCTTCATGCTGTTGTTCGTGCTGGTCAGCATTTCCTTGACCTGGATGCACTTCGCCATCCGCCGGATGGAGCGTCGCAACTTCCCGCAGCTCGATCGCGAGACCGACCTGCCCGAAGCCATCGATGCCGGCGCGGTGGAGAAACAGCGTCGGGCTTGATCCAGATCAGGGAAACCCGGCGGTCACTGCGCGAGGATGCAGGCATGTCAGTAGAGACCGCCGGGATGGATGACGCCACATTGCATGTCGCACTGCTGCAGCAACCCGCGCACGTGTTGTTCCCGACGCCGGCTGAGCTGAGCCCCGGCTTTGCCGAAGCCGGCTGGCGTGCGGCCATGCAGGCCAGCAACGAGCATCTGATTCCGCGTGCGTTGACCCTGGGTTTCTGCGCACCGGCCCATGACCCGGAGCCGGCCGAAAACGTGCTGGATGCGCTGCTGGTATGCCTGCGCCTGCATGCCAACATGCTGGCCAGCGACCGCGAAGTGGCAGCCATGGTGCTGCAGCCGGGTATCGTCGAGCACCTGTCGCCCGCCCTGCTGGGCCGCCTGTTGGATGCGGTGCCCGAGCAGCTGTGCACCATTGCGCGGCCGCAGGTCGAAGTGCGTCTGGATGCAGCCAGCGATGTGGTACCGGCGTCATTGCGGGAGGTCGGTTGTACCCGGATGACGGTGATCGATCACGCCGGCGTCGATGGCCCGGCGATGCTGGCTCAGGCCCAGCAGGCCGCGTTCACTGCGTGTTACTACCAGCTGCGCGTGCCGTGCTACGCCGATGTGTCGTTCCTGCAGCGGCTGCAGCGGGTGCTGGAGCTGGCACCCGAACGCATCATCCTGCCATCGCCTGCCTTGCTGCCCGAATACCCGTTGCCGGCGGACTGGCTGCAGGCGTGGCGGCTGCTGCGGGCGGCCGGCTACCGCCCGTTGGGTGGCGACCACTACCAGCGGCCGGACTTGCCCATGCCGCTGCGCAACGGTGACGGCCAGCGCCATTGCGACCTGCTCGGGGTCCCCCGCCGCGAGCGCCATGACCTGCTCGGTATTGGTGTGGGCGCCTGCAGCCAGATCGGCAATGTGATCTGTCGCATCGCACCGGAGCCGCGCAACTGGCGCGCCTGCCTGGTGGTTGGCCAGCCTGGCATATCGTCCGGGCTTATTCTTTCCGAGCATGAACGTATGACCGATGAGGTGGTGCAGAGCCTGGCCTGCGACCACGCGCTGGACATGCGCGCCTTCGAATGGCGCAACGCGCAGCCGTTCGATGCCTGTTTCGAGCACGCCTGGAGCCGCGTCGCCATGTTCATCGAACGCGGCTGGCTGCGTCGTGACGGCGACATGTTGTTGATCCAGAACGAAGGTGAGCTGCTGTGGCGTATGATCGCAGCGTGCTTCCGCCCCTTGGCCGCTGTTGCTTGAAAACGGAATGACGTCACCCACCCCCCCACCGCGCGGTCCTCTGGGAACCGCGACGCCCAATCCAGCCGCTGCCGGCGACGGTGACGCGCTGCATTTCTGCACGACCTGTGCGTTCTCCGATGCCTGCAGCTCGCAGGGCTATGACAAGACCGCGCTGAACGAGCTGCACGTGATGGTCGACCACGTTGGGCCGTACCATGCGGGCGACTACATCTTCCGCGCGGGTGAACCCTTCGATGCAATCGCTGCGGTGCGCGCCGGCATGGTCAAGACCTTCGTCGACGACAGCCTTGGCAACGAGCAGGTGCTGGGCTTTGCCTTGCCTGGCGAAGTTATCGGCCTGAACGCCATCCACGGATCGCGTTATCCCTGCAATGCGGTGGCGTTGGATACCGTGCATCTGTGCCGTATCTCGTTTCCGCGCATCAGCATGCTGGCCAGCCGCATGCCCGGCCTGCAGGCCAAGCTGTTCAGCCTGCTCAGTGCCGAGATCGGCAAGGCGGCGCTGTTGGCGGCCAATTACCGTACCGAGGAGCGCATGGCGGCTTTCCTGCTGGATATCTCCAGCCGCTACGCGCGGCGTGGCTTCTCGGCACACCGCTTCAACCTGACCATGACCCGCACCGAGATCGCCAACTACCTGCGCATGGCGCCGGAAACGGCCAGCCGGGTGTTGCGGCGTTTGAGCGACGAAGAAGTCATCGCGGTGAAGCAGCGCGAGATCATCCTGCTGCAACCGGAACGTCTGGCGTTGATGGCGGCCACCGATGACGCAAGCGAATGATGCCCAACCAAGGATGCATGCATGAACAAGCTGTGGGCGTTGTTGTTGCTGGCCGTCACGCTGCCGGCAAGCGCAGCTGATCTGACGGTCTCCGCGGCTTCCAGCCTGACCGAGAGTTTCCGCGAGATATCCAGCGCATACGAGACGGCCAACCCGGGCACGAAGGTGGACCTGAACTTCGCCGCCTCCGGCACCTTGCTGCAGCAGATCGCACGCGGCGCGCCGGTCGACGTGCTGGCCTCGGCCGACCAGACCACGATGGCACAGGCCAATACCGAAGGCCTGATCGATCCGGCAACCCAGCACGTATTCGCGCAGAACAGCCTGTGGGTGGTGGTGCCGCCGCAGGCCAGCAACAAGCCGACCACGTTGGCGGCGCTGACCAAGGCCGATGTGAAGCGCGTTGCCATCGGCAATCCCGACAGCGTACCGGTTGGGCGCTATGCACGCGGTGCGCTGCAGCAGGCCGGTGTGTGGCCGGTGGTGCAGGCCAAGATGATCAGCACCCAGAACGTGCGCCAGTCACTGGACTATGTGGCACGGGGTGAAGTGGATGCAGGCTTCGTTTACGCCACCGACGCGCAGGCGATGAGCGAGCGCGTGCAGCGCGCCTTTCAGGTGCCGGTTGCCGGTGGTATCGCGTATCCGTTGGCGATGGTGAAGACCAGCCGCAATGCCGCCGAAGCAAAGCGCTTCATCGCCTTCGTGCGCTCGGCGCAGGGCCAGGCCATTCTGCACAGGCACGGCTTCGGTAGTCCTTGATGGTGGATCTGGACTGGAGCGCGCTGTGGTTGTCGTTGAAGGTGGCCGGCTGGGCGACCGCGATCAACCTCGTGCTCGGTGTCGGATTTGGTGCCTTGTTGGCGCGGCGGCGCTTCCCCGGCCGTGAGTTGCTGGACACGATATTCACCCTGCCGATGGTGTTGCCGCCGACGGTGCTGGGCTATTACCTGCTGGTGCTGATCGGCAGCAAGGGCCCGCTTGGTGCATGGCTGGAAGACAGTTTCGGCATCAATCTTGTGTTTACCTGGCAGGCAGCGGTGATCGCGGCTGCGGTGGCCTCGTTTCCGCTGGTGTTCAAGCCGGCGCGTGCGGCCTTCGAGGATGTGGATGGGCAGCTGGAACAGGCCGCGCGCACCTTGGGTGTATCCGAGCTGGCGCTGTTCTTCCGGGTGACCTTGCCGCTGGCATGGCGCGGCATTCTTGCCGGCTTGCTGCTGGCGTTCGCCCGCGCGATGGGCGAGTTCGGCGCCACCATCATGGTCGCCGGCAGCATTCCCGGCCGCACCCAGACCTTGTCCATCGCCATCTACGAGGCGGTGCAGGCCGGCAATGACGGTCGCGCCAACGCCTTGGTGCTGCTGTCCTCGCTGGTCTGCATCAGCGTGCTGCTGCTTGCCGCGCGATTGGTCGGGCGGCGGCAGGAGGGGGCGCGCAATGTGGCTTGAGCTGGATATCCAACGCAAGCTGCAGGCTGCAGGCCAGCACTTCCAGCTGCAGGCGGCCTTGCGTTGCACACAGCGCAATGTGGTGTTGTTCGGCCCGTCTGGTGCGGGAAAAAGTTTGACCTTGAAGGCGGTGGCTGGATTGCTGCGGCCGGACGCCGGTGTGATCCGTATGCACGGGCAGGCGCTGTTCGATGCGGCTGCCGGCATCAATCTGTCACCACAACGGCGCCGCATCGGCTATGTGTTCCAGGACTACGCCTTGTTCCCGCACCTGACGGTGCGGCAGAACGTGGGTTTTGGCCTGCAGCGAGGCCTGTTGAATCCGCCGCGGAGCCGTCGTATCGATGCGGTCGAGCAATGGTTGCAGACGTTCCGCATCGATCACCTCGGTGACCTGCTGCCGTCGCAGATCTCCGGCGGCCAACGTCAGCGCACCGCCTTGGCGCGGGCGCTGGTGACCAAGCCGCAGGCACTGCTGCTGGATGAGCCGTTCGCCGCACTCGACCACGCCCTGCGTGCGCATCTGCGCCAGGAGCTTGAAACGGTGCTGGACCAGACCGGCATCCCGCTGCTGCTGATCAGCCATGATCCGGAGGACGTGGACATGTTCGGCCAGCAGGTGGTGCATCTGGCTGATGGCCGCGTGCAGGCCTGATTCTCCGCGTAACGATTAGTCCGGCTTGCCGTCCGCACGTGGGCGCCAGTAGATCCACCCCAACCGCAGCAACCACGGTGCAAGCACCAGCAGCCAGCCGGCGGCGGCGACGGCATGCCAATGCCAGGGATCATCCAGTAGCGGCGCCAGGATGCGCAGCACTGCAACCAGTTGCAGGCCGAGCAGGGCGACCCATGCGACCACCGGCATCACCAGTGCACGCCCGGAATGGCCTTGGGTCACACGCGTGACCATGGCCACCAACAGGCTGCCGAACAGGCCGATCGCCAAGGCATGTAGTGGCGCGCGTTCCAGCCAGCCGGTATGGCCGGCAAGCGCAGCGATGTCCTGCAGCAGATACAGCAGCATCGCCAGCGGCCACCACGCCAGTCCGTAAAAAAGCACGCTCAACAGCGGCGGCTTGGGTCCGCGCGGCCACCAACGCCACAGCGAGTACAGCGACAACAGCAGCAGGCCCGCATCGGCCAGCAGCGTCGCCAGTGGCTGCTGCAGCTGTTCCCCGGCCAGATGCAGCAGGCACAGTCCCCACAGGATCGCCAACCATTGTGGTGGCCGCCATGCCTGGTAGCCCGGCACCACGTTGCCGGCGAAGAACGGAAACATGCGGTGGGCGACGCTTGCGTAGATCGGCAGCAACAGCCCGAAGGTGCCAAGCGACACGCTCAGTGCCTGCCAGCGGATATCAGCACCTGTGGCAGCGGCGGCGAAACCGAGCAGGCCGATCCAGCCCATCAGCAAGCCGGACCAGCATGACCACGCATGCCAGGTGCGGCCTTTCTCCTGCAACAGCAGGCGGCCGAGTACGACCAGCCCGAATGCCCATCCCAGCGCCGCCAGCAACAGGGCCAACCACATCCCGGGTTGCCAACCGCTGCTGGCGGTCAGCAGCGCGATCTGCGCGCCGAACAGTCCGCTACCAACGCCTGCGTATTGCCACCGCGGCAGTGCCGGCAATCCCATCCAGCGTGGGAATACGGTCAACAGGAAGCCGAAGATGAAACTGGGCAGCACCAGGTACTGCATCCACAGCCCATGCAGCCAGGCCGGCGGCACGGCGGGCACGGGCAGGGGGCTGCCCAGCTGCAAGCCGGCCAGCCAGAGCGCCCACCAAGCCATCGCCAAGCCGAGATTGCAGACACCGATGAAGAACAGCAGCCGGTGTGGCGCATTGAATAGCTGCACGCGGGTCGTGAAAGTTTCCACGCAGCGAGTATCCGCCCCTTCGTCGCCGCCGGGACTGACCAATATCAAGGCCGGCGCCATCAGCAGAAAGCCGCGGCAAGCATCGCCAGATCAATGGCTGGCCGTAGCCCGGGTAAGCGCAGCGCACCCGGGGCGGTTGGTGCGGAGTGGGAGGGACGCCCAGATCCGTCGGCGTGGCGTTCGCACAGGAGTGAGCCACAGCACACATCGCGAGATTGAACGAAAGCCCTTAGCCCGGGTAAGCGCAGCGCACCCGGGGCAGTTGGTGCGGAGTGGGAGGGACGCCCAGATCCGTCGGCGTGGCGCTCACGCAGGAGCGAGCCACAGCACACATCGCGAGATTTAACCAAAGCCGTAGCCCGGGTAAGCGCAGCGCACCCGGGGCGGTTGGCGCGGATACGGATGCCCGGACCGCTCTTCCCGGGTGCGCTGCGCTTACCCGGGCTACGTTGCTGCGGGCGAGTGTGGTGCACCCTGGACGATAGTGGCCAGATCGTGATGGCAGGCAATCCGCCTGCCGCGGTGCGATGATGGAGCACGGGCGTAGCTGGCGTACCCCGCGGCCTGTGGGGGCTGATTGGCGGCGGGTCGACGCAACACGCCAGCGGCAAGTCATCTCTTCTTGCGGGGAAGCAGAAAGATGTTCCGGAGCAGCCTCGAAACAGCACCACTGGCACGCGGGTTCACCTTGATGGCATCGCTGCTGCTTGTGCTGTGCGCCTTGCTGCTGCTTGCACCTGCGCCGCTGCTGGCTGCGACCGAAGAAAGCACCGCCCAGGCGCATGCCCCAGCGACGGTGCGCTATTACAACCGTGACATCCTGACCTTCCGCAGTGCGTTCATGGGGCGCTCGCCCTTGCAGCGGGCGCAGGTTGCCGAATTCAACATCAAGCGCATCGTCGACGAGCCGGGAACGCCCGGCGTCACCTTCAACGATACCGCGGCCGGTGTGATCCTGCTGCTCGGCGGGGAAGTCGTCACCCTCATCACGCCTGCCGATGTGGATACCGCGCAGGGCCAGAGTCTGGCCCAGGTACGCGAGGAGGTGCGCAGCCGGCTTGGCGAGGCGGTCGCCGCCGCTGAGCGCGAGCGTGCGCCGGGACGGGTGCTTCGCGGTGTGCTGCACAGCCTTGTCGCCACCGCACTGGCCGCCGCCTTGGCCTGGGTGATGGCCTGGCTGGCACGTCAGCTGCGGGCGGCGATGCTGGCCTGGGTGGGTAAAAAAGCCGGGACGTTGCGTAGCGTGCCGGTACGGCAGATGCTGCATGGGGCCAATGCGCTGGCCGACTGGTTGTCGCGCGCCTTGCTGCTGGTGGCGGTGCTGGTGCTGGCCGAGGAATGGCTGCGCTATGTATTCCATCAGTTCGACTACACCCAGCCGTGGGCAACGACGATGACGTTGTGGCTCGCTGCCCAGGCCAAAGCCTGGTTGTGGGCGGGGGTGGCGGCCATCCCGGGGCTGGTGACGGCGCTGATCATTTTCCTGCTGGCACGCCTGGCCAGCCAGATCATCGGCATCCTGTTCCGCGGCGTGCAGCATGGGCGTTTCCAGTTGTTCGGCATCGACCGCCAGTTGGCCGAACCCAGCCGCAAACTGATCGTCGCGGGCATCTGGCTGTTTGCGCTGGTGATGGCCTATCCCTATCTGCCCGGCTCGGGCAGTGATGCGTTCAAGGGCCTGACGGTGCTGCTGGGCGTGATGATCTCGCTGGGCGGATCGAGCATCGTCGGCCAGGCGGCGGCGGGTTTCACCCTGCTGTATTCAAGGACGATGTCGGTCGGCGATCTGGTCAAAGTGGCGGAGGTGGAAGGGCAGGTGATACAGATCGGTTTGTTCACCACCCGCATCCGCACCCTTACCGGGGTGGAGGTCAGCCTGCCCAACATGCATGTGCTCAGCGGCAAGCTGCTGAACTATTCGCGTGATCCGCAGGCGGCTGGCATGTGGCTGGAAACCGGCGTGACCATCGGCTATGACACGCCGTGGCGGCAGGTGCATCGGCTGCTGCTGGACGCGGCTGGCAGGACCGGGCATGTGCAGCACGCACCGCCTGCCTACGTGTTGCAGACCGCGCTCAACGACTTCTACGTAGGGGTTCACCCCCGTTTTCACGGACACTTACAAGAAGGCCGATCGAGGCCATGAGGAGTGTTCATGTCAAAGCGTCGCAAGTTCAGTGCCGAGTTCAAGCGTGGCGCGGTGGAGCAAGCCAGTCGGCCCGGTGTCAGCTGCGCCCAGGTGGCCCGTGAGCTGGGCATCCGCGACAGTCTGCTGACCCGCTGGAAGCGGGAGGCGGAGACGGTGGGGAAAGCCGCCTTTGCGGGTACCGGGAGCCCGCGTGACGAGGAGGTTGCCTGGCTCAAGCGCGAGTTGGCCAGGATCACCAAGGAGCGGGATTTTTTGCGCGAAGCGGCGACGTTCTTTGCCAAGGGATCATCCTGAGGTATCAGGTGATCGAACGTTGCCGCGATGAGTTTCCGATTCGCCTGATGTGCCGCTGCCTGCGGGTGTCAACCAGCGGCTACTACGACTGGAGCAAACGACTGCCCAGCCCTCGTCAATGCGATAACGAGCGCTTGCTGGGCCGTATCCATGCGCTGCATCAGGACAGCCGGGGCACGCTGGGTGCCGGCCGCATGCAGGAGGATCTGGTCGAGGAAGGGTTGATGGCCAGTCGGAACCGGGTTGCCCGGCTGATGGCGGTAGCCGGCCTTCAGGGCTGGCCACGCCCGAAACGGCGTGGTCAGCGCGCCCAACCGGCACTGACGCCGCCGGGCGTGCGCAAGCTGCTGGAGCGTGATTTCAGCGCCTTGGAGCCGGAAACCAAGTGGGTGACCGACATCACCGAGATCAAGACCCAGCAGGCCAAGCTGTATCTATGCGTCGTGCTGGACCTGTTTGATCAGCGCATTGTGGGCTGGTCCATGCATCATCGGCAGGACCGGCAGATGGTGATCAGAGCGGTGCAGATGGCGGTTTGGCAACGGCAGGAGCGGCATCCGCTGATCCTGCACTCCGACCGCGGCAGTCAATTTCGTAGCGGCGATTACCAGGGCTACCTGGCCGCCAATGGCCTGCTTTGCTCGATGAGTGCGGTGGGGCATTGTGGCGACAATGCCGCCTGCGAGGGGTTCTTTGGTCTGCTCAAACGCGAGCGGATCTATCGCACAACGTATCCAACACTCGATGCCGCCCGGTCCGATGTGTTCGAATACATCGAGCGCCGCCACAACCCCAGGATGCGACGGCGTCGGGTCAAGCAGGACCAGAAGTTTTCAGCCCTTTCCAAACAGTCCGTAATTTCGGGGTAGAACCCTTCATCCGGGGCATCTCTGGAAGATGGTGGTTACCAAGCCAAACCAGCCCCCAGGAGCCCCGGATGAACCTGCATAAACATGCCCGTTTGAGCCCTCGCGGTCGAGCCCTGCTTGTGGACCGCATCCTTGTTCAAGGCCTACGCGCCGAAGAGGCGGCCCATGCCGCCGGCGTCAGCGTGCGCACCGCCTACAAATGGCTCAAGCGTTTCAGCCAGGAAGGGCCGGATGGCCTGCTCGATCGCTCCTCCCGTCCTCATCACTGTCCGCATGCAACTCCGCAGGCGGTAGTGGATCGGGTGTTTGAACAGCGACGTGCGCGCCAGACCTATCGCCAGATCGCCGAACAGTTGCCGGTGGCGCCGAGCACGATTGCCCGCCTGCTGCGGCGCGCTGGTTTGCACCGGCTGGCCGAGTTGGAGCCGGCACCGCCGACCAACCGCTACGAATACGCCCGGCCCGGCCAGTTGCTGCATTTGGATATCAAGAAACTGGGGCGCTTCCGCCAGCCCGGCCATCGCGTTACCGGCAATCGTCAGATCAACTCTCGCGGCGGCGGTTGGGAGTATGTCCATCTGGCCATCGACGACCACTCGCGCGTGGCCTTTGCCTCCATCGAGCCGGATGAGCGCGCCCGCAGTGCCGGCCGGGCCCTGTTGCTGGCCGTGCGTTACTACCGTGGGCTGGGCCTGCGCTTCGAGCGCGTGCTGACCGACAACGGCGCCTGTTACAGATCACGCAGCTTCCGCCGTCTCGTGCGCCGGCTCGGTATGCACCACCTGCGCACCCGGCCCTACACGCCGCGCACCAACGGCAATGCCGAGCGCCTGGTGCAGACCAGTCTGCGCGAGTGGGCCTACGCACGCGCCTATGACAGCTCCGAACAGCGCGCCCATGCGCTCGGGCCGTGGCTGCATCACTACAACTGGCACCGGCGCCATGCCAGCCTCGGCTACAAACCACCTATTTCCCGAATTCCACTGAACAACGTGTTGGGTTTACACACCTAGCCAATCGATTGAGGTGGCAGGCGGCGACGGACGGTACATCGCGATGGTTCGATGCCAATGGTCAATTGGTGGCGACTGCGTATTGTTGGAGAGACGGTGGTCCGGATGGGCAAACGCACGGGGACTGCCTGTATGGCGAGGGTGCGGTGATTGCGCTGACCGAGATCGGCCGCACGCAGCTCGAAGGGCTCGTCGGCCCCCGCCGGGTCGAAACCGTGGCTCGGCGTGCTCGATCACATAACGCCCAGAACCAAGAGCGATTCGCTGCTTCGAGACCGCCCGACGATCCAGGATTACCTGACTAGTGCCGTTCGTCTTGTGCCGATATCTGAATCGCTTCCCCGCTAGCACTGAATAGTTGCATCGCCACCGGTCACATGCCTGTGATTCAACGCGGCTGGGAAGGCCGTGCTCATCTCCCCCGGCTGTTCTCGAAGGTCCGCTTCTGGCCGAAAGCGGACATCGGTGCCATGCCAAGAGTCCAACTGGCTGGCTGCTGTGACCACTTCGTTTGGCGGCGCTGTCCAACTGCTTGGTTGTTAGTAGCATGACCTGAGCAGGAACCGATGGGTCGCTACACAACTAGCCGAGGCCGGGGTCGAACTGTCGGCGGGCAGCGTGCACGATAGCTATGGCAGCACGCTGGCCGAGACGACCAATGGGCTGTACAAGGCCGAGGTGATCCATCGGCATTCGTGGCGCAATCGCGATCAGGTGGAGCTGGCTCCACGCTGGACTGGGTGTACTGGTACAACCACCAATGACTGCTGGGGGCGATCGGGAACATCCCGCCAGCGGAAGCCGAAGCGGCTTACTATCGGCAGCAAGTCGGTCAGGCCAAAGCGGCCTGACTCAAACCAAATGGCCTCCAAGAAAGTCGGGGCGGTTCAGTCCGGAGCAGGTCTGGGGAGGATGAAATCAGCCCATGCCTGCATCATGGGGCGTCGTTGCTCCAGCAGATCGGTGCGGTGATAGGCAGCTTCGACCTTGTTTTGGACAGTGTGGGCCAGCGCGCGTTCAGCAAGATCCCGAGCATAGCCTTCCTCGCTGCACCAGTCGCGAAAGCTTGACCGGAAGCCGTGCGCGGTGGCTATCCGCTTGTCGCTATCGCTGTGGGCCTTCAGGCGGCGCAATAGCGCAGTTAGGGTCATGTCCGAGAGGACTGTTCGGGAATGGATCGATGGGAAGACCAGATGATCGTGCTTGCCTACCTGTACCTGCAGCAAAGTGATGGCTTGCTCAGAGAGTGGGACTCGATGGGTCTGGCTGGCTTTCATGCGATCGGCAGGAATGATCCAGACTTTGTTGCGCAAATTGACCTCATCCCAAGTCATTCCCCTGACTTCGCCAGAGCGCGCAGCGGTCAAGATCAAAAACAGCAGCGCACGTTTGGTGACATCTAGCTCGTATGTATCCACCAGTCTAGTTTTGACAAACGCCGGGATGTCAGTCCAGGGCATGGCAGGTTGGTGCTCTTGTCGGACCGTCTTGCTGGGTTGTACCGGTAGCAGATGGGTGACTACATCCACAGGGTTGGCTTGGTTGAACCCGTGCGCCCAGCCCCAGGCCATCACGGCATGCAAACGCTGCTTTACCCGGGAAGCGGTCTCCGCTTTTTCCAGCCAGATCGGGCGCAAGACATCGGCCATATGACGGGGCTGAAGTTGGTCCATCGGCAAGGAGCCGATCTTGGGGAAGGCGTACTCGGTAAGCGTGTTGATCCACTGCTGGGCGTGCTTGGCATTCTTCCACCCTGGCTTGAGTTCGGCATGTACCTGTTCTGCCGCCTCTTGGAAGGTTGGCATCACGGGTGCAGCAACTGCGGGCGCCTTGGTCGCCAGGGGATCTTGCCCAAGTGCAATCTCTTCGCGCATTTCGCGAGCCAGCTTGCCGGCAAGGGCGATGCTCACATGCGGGTAGCTGCCGAGGCCTGCATTGCGGCGTTTGCCAGTGGTAGGGCTCACGTAGCGTAGGACCCACTTACCTTGCCCCTTCTTTGTGCGTGAAGGATGCAGGCTTAGGCCGGGGACTCCGCCGTGTGGCAGTGCTGTGCTCCCGGGAGTGGTGCTTCTGGCTTTGATGTCGGTAAGCAGTGCCATGGGTGTCTGGTATGCCATCTGGTATGCCATCCAGTATGCCATCTGGTATGCCATTTCGCGTTGGGTGGTGATGGGTGTTGCTGGACGGTGCTGGATGATGTCACTTGTAAGCCATTGAAAATAAATGGCAAATATATGTTATTTGCGATGCCACTGGATTTCCTTGGACGGATCTATGGCAGTCCCCCTCTCCGCCAGATAAAGAAAAAGGGCTGCCGAAAGGCAGCCCTTTTTCTTTATCTGGCGCGGGACGCGACGCGCTCTGCGCGTCGCCCCACACGTTGCTGCGCAACGCGTGGGCCCCTCCCTTTGCCGGCCTCTCCCCGCCCCTGTCGGGGCAGCCCCTCAACAGAGGGGCTTGGTCCTCCAGATGCATCACGGGAGATCCGCGCGGTGCGATGCGCGGCGGGAATCACGCCGTAGTGACCCTGTACTGATCTGGCGCGGGACGCGACGCGCTCTGCGCGTCGCCCCACACGTTGCTGTGCAACGTGTGGGCCCCTCCCTTTGCCGGCCTCTCCCCGCCCCTGTCGGGGCAGCCCCTCAACAGAGGGGCTTGGTCCTCCAGATGCATCACTGAGATCCGCGCGGTGCGTGGATGCTGTTCCTGCTGGCAGGCTCATCCACGCATGGCGTGGATCTACCGGGGATATCCGTGCGGACGCTGCGGGTTACCATGTACGCATCACCTGCTGGAGCTTTTCCCCATGACCGCTGAAATCCTCGTTCCCGTTTCTTTCGGCGAGCTGCTGGACAAGATTTCGATCCTGCAGATCAAGTCCGAGCGCATCAGCGACGAGGGCAAGCTGGCCAACGTGCGCAGGGAGCTGTCGGCGCTGGAGCAGACCTGGATGGCACACCCGGCGGCCGTGAAGGACATCGCCAGGCTGCGTGCCGAGCTGAAGGTGGTCAACGAGCAGCTGTGGGAGATCGAGGACGACATCCGGCTGAAGGAGAAGGCGCAGGCGTTCGACCAGGGCTTCATCGACCTGGCGCGCAGCGTGTACCTGCGCAATGACGAACGCGCGCGCATCAAGAAGGCGATCAACCTGGCGCTGGGCTCGGCGTACGTGGAGGAGAAGTCCTATCAGGATTACGCGCAGCGCGTGTAATCCCGGGCGGCCTGCCGCTCACTCCAGGTGGTCGGCGACGTAGCGTTCGAAGGCAGCGATACCGTCTTCCACGGTGATCAGTTCCATCACATCGTCGAACTCGATCTTGGTGCCCCACTTCAGATCGGTGGCCTGCTTGGCGAGGTACTTGCGTGCCGCATCGTCGTAGCGGTCCACGCAATAGCGACGATCCGAGTACGGGCCGCTGCGGTTCGGATTGCTGGCCGCATGCAGGCCCAGCACCTTGGCGCCCATCGCGTTGGCGATGTGCATCGGGCCGGAATCGGGCGTCATCACCAGGTTGGCGCGGGCCAGCAGGGCGGGCAGCTGCTTCAGCGTGTCCTTGCCTACCAGGTCCAGCGCCGGCGTGTGCAGCTGTGCCTGGATGGCGTCGGCCATGCTGCGCTCAAGTTCGCTGCGGCCGCCGCACAGCACCACCTGCCAGCCGCGCGTGACCGCGTGGTTGGCCACGGCGGCGTAGCGGTCGGCGTACCAGTTGCGGCGCACGTGGCTGGAGCACGGCGAGATCATCAGCACCGGGCGACCATCGTCGTGCCACTGCGCGGCGGCCCACTCATATGCCGACTGCGGCACGGCCAGGTCCCAGCTGACCTCGGTCTGGCGCAGGCCCAGCGGTTCGCAGAAGCTGCCGATGGCATCGAGCACATGGATGCCCGGACGGTCGGGAATGCGTTCGTTGATGAAAAGCCCATGCAGGTCCTTCGAGCGGCTGCGGTCGTAGCCGATGCGGCGCTCGGCCGGAATGAAGGCCGACAGCAGGTTGGCGCGGAACGCGACCTGCATCTGCAGCAGCGCTTCGAAGCGCCCCGGCGGCAGCTGCCTGCGCAGTTCCTTGACCCCGGCCATGCCGCTCTTCTTGTCGTAGGCATGGAAGGTGACGCCGGGCAGGCCGTCGAGCAGCTTGTGGCCGACCTTGTCGATGATCCAGTGGATCGGCGTGTCCGGGCGCGCGGCCTGCAGGGTACGCACCAGGGGCAACACGTGGGTGACATCGCCAAGTGCGGACAGGCGCAGGAGGCACAAGGAGGAGGACGCTGATGCCATGTGTTGTTAGACTCAATGAAATGGTCGCATTCGACGCCAATGAAGCGCTGACGCCATGCCGCGAGGGTCGCGGCATCGGGGCCATTCTGTTCGACCGCGAGCGGCTGCGGCAAGCCGAGATCGGCCTGTTCTCGCCCCAGCACTGGGGCAGCAGGGCCCGGCCGGTGGGCGAGGGCGGCCGCGGCAGCGCCTGGTTCGTCGATGCGCCGTTCGGTGCCAGCGTGCTGCGCCACTACCTGCGCGGCGGCATGGCGGCCCGTATCAGCCATGACCAGTACCTCTGGCGCGGCTCGGACCGGACCCGCAGCTTCGCCGAATTCCGCCTGATGCGCGCCCTGCGCGAGAAAAAGCTGCCGGTGCCACGGCCGATCGCCGCGTTCTACATGCGCGAGGGCCTGCGCTACCGGGCGGCGATCCTGATGGAGCGGATCGAGGGCGTGCGCTCGCTGGCCGACCGCGCACTGGTGGCCGGCCGGGGGGCTCCCTGGGAGGAGACCGGGCGCCTGATTGCCCGTTTCCATCGTGCCGGCCTGGACCATGCCGATCTCAACGCGCACAACATCCTGTTCGATGGTAGCGGCCATGGCTGGCTGATCGATTTCGACCGCGGCGTGATCCGCATCCCGGCGACCGCCTGGCGCGAGCGCAACCTCAAGCGCCTGCTGCGCTCGCTGATCAAGCTGCGCGGCGAGCGCAGCGTGGAAGACGTGCAGAAGGACTACGCGCGGCTGCGCCGTGCCTATGACATGGCCTGGAACCGGGGCACCTGATGGACTGGGCGTTGCGTTTCCTCGGCGTCGGCAATGCGTCGGCGGTCGAGCTGGGGTCGCCGATGTCGGTGATCGAGCGCGATGGGCGCCCATGGCTGACCATCGATTGTGGTGGCGAAGGCCTGACCGCGTTCAAGGCGCACTACGGGCAGATGCCGCAGGCGCTGTTCGTCACCCATGTGCACCTGGACCACGTGGCCGGCTTCGAGCGCCTGTTCGTGGATACCTTCTTCAATGCGCACCGGCGCGGCAAGGTGCGCCTGTACGTGCCCGCCACGGTGGTGCCGCTGCTGCACAAGCGCATCGGGGATTACCCGAACGTGCTGGCCGAGGGCGGTGCGAACTTCTGGGATGCCTTCCAGCTGATCGTGGTGGGCGAGGCGTTCTGGCACGAGGGCGTGCGCCTGGAAGTGTTTCCGGTGCGCCACCACTGGCCGGAGACGGCCTATGGGCTGCGCCTGCAGGGCGCGCTGACCTGGAGCGGCGATACCCGGCCGATTCCGGAGATGCTGGCCCGCTTCGCCGGTGACAACGAACTGATCGCTCACGATTGCGGCCTGCACGGCAATCCCTCGCATACCGGCGTGGACGATCTGGAGCGTGAGTACAGCGCCGAACTGCAGGCGCGGATGATGCTGTACCACTACGCCAGCGCGGCCGATGGTCTGGCGCTGGCTGCGCGTGGGCACCGCGTGGCGCAGCCGGGGCAGTGCGTGCCGCTGGCGAGCCCGACCGCCCCGCACGTGCTGGCCCAGGACCCGCCGTGAGGGGTACCGGCCAGCCCGCAGATGCGGCGTTGGCTGCCGGGCTGGAGGCGCTGGAGCGCGCACTGCATGCGCCGCAGGTGCGTGCCGACCGCGAGCAACTGGCCGCATTGCTGGATGAGGATTTCAGCGAGATCGGCAGCTCCGGCCAGTGCTACGACCGTGCGGCCGCGCTGGTGGAGATTCCGCTGGAGCGTGCCCAGGTGCAGATCGAATCGGAGCAGTACGCCGTCTGGCTGCTGTCGCAGGACCTGGCCCAGGTGCGCTACCGCAGCCGCCATCACCTTGATGGGCAGCTGCAGCACTGGGTGCTGCGCAGTTCGCTGTGGCGCCGGCACGGGGACAGATGGCGCATGGTGTTCCACCAGGGCACGCCCGAGGCAGGGTAGCGCGGCGCCATGCCGGGCCAAGAATGCGAAGCCGGGGTCAGATCCCTCTGCCATGCAAAGGGATCTGAGCCCAGTGCGGAAAAGGCGGTGGCCCCGCCGGCTGACCTCGGCGCCCGCGTCGATCGATACCGTTGCTGCCTTCCGGCCCTGGCGGGGTTTTCGACCTAGCGTCGCGAGGGGCCGACGGGGCCACCATAGAGACGTTGGCCGCCCGGTGGGCGGCCAGTTCACGGATCAGGGGAAACAGCGCGCGGCGCGCCGGAGACCACAGCCGGACTGCACATCGGGCTGGCCGATGGCAGACGCGCATTCTAGCGCAGACGGGCCCATCGACGCCAGCTTCATGCACTGAATCGGCCGTAACCCGCTTCCGGCGGCAGCGGCCGGTACCCACCCCCGTTGCTAGAATGCCGGCCAGGAGGAACGACCTCCCCCACATCGGGAACCAATGACCAGGACGGCCTGGCCCTACCAAGAGGAGGGCCGTCATGGCCTGGATCTATCTGTTGTTTGCCGGCCTGCTGGAAATCGTCTGGGCCGTGTCCATGAAGCAGTCCGAAGGCTTCACCCGGCTCACCCCCACCGTGGTCACCATCATCGGCATGATCGCCAGCTTCTGGTTGCTGGCGGTGGCCATGCGCAGCCTGCCGCTGGGAACCGCCTATACGATCTGGACCGGCATCGGCGCGGTCGGGGCGTTCGTGGTTGGCATTGTGTTCCTGGGCGAGCAAGTCAGCCCGATGCGGATCGGTGCGGCGGTGTTGATCGTTTCCGGCCTGGTGCTGATGAAACTCTCCAGCAGCTGAATTTATTTACTCATGGCGGGGAATGGATTCTCCGCCACATGCAGCAATATGCATTTTCGGCAAAACCATTTTGTCCGCCCCTGTTATTTGACGCACGTCATAAAAATAGGGCGCGTGATTCACATGCCGCTGGCACCGTCGGTCGCACAGTGCCGCCATTCGTCGGGCGAAATCGGGGAGTTTTCGCCTTGACGGACGCGCTGGCGCACCTGTCCCCGGGTGCGATCGCGTGAAGATTTGAAGATTTTCAGGAGTTAATGCCTTCAGGCCTTGTTCCCGTTCGGGGAGCCGGGGTGGGCCGCATTGTCTCCAAAAAACCTGCCAGCTGTGCCATCCGGTCTTTTCATGGAGATTTACCGATGAACCGCATTTACCGTCTGGTTTTCAATCGTGCCCTTGGGGTAATGCAGGTTGCTTCGGAGGTCGCCCAGAACCCCGGCGGAAGCGCGGTCAGCGCAGGGCGGGTGCCGCGATTGCGGGCGCACCAGCTGGCGGCGGCTTTGGCCGCCACACTGGCCAGCGGATCGGCATTCGCAGCGTGCACGGGCACCACAACCGTAAACTGCGACAGCACCACCAGCATCAACAACTACTCCAACGCGACCAACGGCCTCACGCTGAACATCGACGCGGGTGCATTGCTGCGTACGCCGCCGATCGTAGGTGGCGGCAACGCAGCAACGCTGACCGGCGACAACGTGACGGTCAACAACAATGGCACGATCGATCCGAGCTCGATCATCCTCGCCTCGCCCGGCCTGGTCATCGGCAATGGTTCTGCCAACAACAGCGCGATCGTCGTCAACAACAACGCCAGCGGACAGATCAAGGGTGTCGTCAACATTGCGACGCTGCTGGGCTTCGGTGGACAGGCGCTGGTGGCACAGAATGTCAACGGCACCACCACCATCAACAACGCCGGCCTGATCAGCACGTCGCTGATCGGTGCAGGCAGCGTTTCCGACGCGACCACGGTGGTTACCTATGGTGGTGCAGCCGCCAATGTGACCAACACAGGCACCATCGACGGACGCGTCGGCCTGGGTGCTTCTGGCGGTAACACGTTCCTCAATTCGGGGGCGGTCAGCGGCAGCGTTCACCTGGGTGATTCAACCGGCGGCAACACCTTCACCGCAGTGTCGGGTTCCAGCGTTGTGAGCGGCGGCGGCAGCGCTCTTGCCGGCGTGATTACCGGTGTCACCGGGGTAAAGGTTGCGGCTGCGGGATCGGTCGACGCCGGTACCGGCAGTGGTGCGGCCAACAACACGCTGGTGTTGCAGAACGTCGTCAGCGGTCCGGGGTCCGGCACCGGCGGAGCGGTGACCACGCTGGGCTGGAACCAGTACCTCAACTTCCAGAAGCTCACCGTCAACAGCGGCACCTGGAACCTGCAGGGTGCGTGGGCGGGTGCAGGTACGACCACGCTCAATGATGGCCTGGTCAATTTCAACAATGCCGGTTCCTTCGGCACAGGGCTGTTCACCGCCAACGGCGGTGCCATCGCCTCTGCCACGGCCGGTCTGAACCTGGCCAACGCTTTCAGCCTTGGTGGCAATCTGTCCCTGGCAGGGACCAATGCGTTCAGCCTGGGGGGCTTGCTGTCCGGTACTGGCGGGCTGACGGTCAACAATACCGGCATCGTTACTCTCGGCGGCGCAAACCTGTTCTCCGGCGGCGTCAACCTCAATGCCGGCGGCCTGGTGCTGGGCAATGCCGGTGCACTGGGCAGCGGCAACCTGACCGTGGGTGGCAGCGCTTCACTGGATACGACGGCGGGCTTCACCCTGGGCAACAATCTGGTGATCAATGGCGGGGGCTCGCTGAACCTGCTGGGCAGCAATGCGTTGTCATTGAACGGTTCGATCTCCGGTGCCGGCAACCTGACCAAGAGCGGCGCCGGCACCCTCACCTTGAACGGCGCCAATGCGCTGACCGGCAGTTTCAACCTGGCCGGAGGCGCGTTGGCGCTGGGCGCGGGCGGCAGCCTGTCACCCACCGGTGCGATCACGGTCGGCGTCGGTACCACCCTGGACCTGTCGGCGGCCGCCAACCAGACCATCGGTTCGCTGGCGGGCCTCGGCGGTTCGGTCAACCTGGGCAGCCACACGCTCACCCTCGCGGGGCTGGGCGATACCAGCTACAGCGGCACGTTCGCCGCAGGCACGGGTGGCCTGGTCAAGCTGGGCACCGGCGTGCAGACCTTGTCGGGCGTGAACAACCTCAGTGGCGGCGTGGCACTCAACGGCGGCGGCCTGCTGCTGGGCAATGCTGCTGCGCTGGGCAGCGGTGCGCTCAGTGTCGGCGGCAACGTGACGCTCGATGGAACCACGGGGGCGCTTGCACTGGCCAACGCGGTCAACCTCGGTTCGGGTGCCAGCCTCAATCTGCTCGGCAACCAGGCGTTGACGTTCAACGGCGTGATCGGTGGCGCCGGTGGCCTGGTCAAGAGCGGTGCGTCGTCGCTGACGCTCAATGGCGCCAACACCTTCGGCGGCGGCGTGGCGTTCAATGCCGGCAGCCTGGTGCTGGGCAACGCTGGAGCACTGGGAACCGGTGCGCTGAATGTTGGTGGCGTGGTGTCGCTCGACACCAGCGCGGCGCTTGCGGTCGGCAATGGCATCACGCTGGGCGCGGGTGGCTCGCTCAATGTGCTGGGCTCGAACGCATTGACGCTGGGCGGCGCCATCGGTGGCACCGGCAGCCTGGTCAAGAACGGTGCCGCCACGCTTACGCTGGGTGGCGCAAATACCTTCACCGGCGGCCTGGCGATCAATGCCGGCAAGGTTGCGGTGGGCAGCGGCGGAAGCCTGGCCGCCGGCGGTGCGGTCAGCCTGGCCGGCGTTGGCGCGGACCTGGACATCTCGCTCGGCGGCAACCAGACCATCGGCGCGCTGTCCGGTATTGCCGGCAGCACGGTGACGCTGGGCAGCAGCACGCTCACCTTCGGTGATGCCACCAACCAGACGTTCGCCGGCGTGATCGGCGGCACCGGTGGCCTGATCAAGCAGGGCACCGGCGTGCAGACGCTGAGCGGCGCCAACACCTTCAGTGGCGGCGTGAATCTGACGGCGGGTGGCCTGCTGCTGGGCGACAGCAGTGCGATCGGCAGCGGGGCGTTGACGGTCAGTGGCAACGGTTCGCTGGATGCCACGACAGCGCTGAACCTGGGCAATGCGATCAACCTCGGCGCGGCCCTGACCCTGCCGGGCAGCCAGAACCTGGCCCTGGCCGGCAACATCACGGGCACAGGCAGCCTGGTCAAGAACGGCGCGGCGACACTGACCTTGAACGGTACCAACACCTTCAGTGGTGGACTGAGCGCGAACGCTGGCGCCCTGCTGCTGGGCAACAGCGGCGCACTCGGCACCGGGACGCTGGGCATCGGTGGCAACGTCTCGCTCGACGGCAGTGCGCCGCTGAACCTGGGCAACAACGTGGCACTGGGTGCAGGCGCCGCGTTGTCGCTGCCGGGTTCGCAGTCGATCACGCTGGGTGGGGTGGTGTCCGGTGCGGGCAGGCTGGTGAAGAACGGTGCCACCACCTTGACTCTCAATGGCGCCAACAGCTTCGGTGGCGGGCTGACCGTCAACGGCGGCGGCCTGCTGCTGGGCAATGCCGGCGCGCTGGGCACCGGTGCATTGTCTGTGGGGGCCAACACCACGCTGGACAGTTCGGTGGCGCTAGACCTGGCCAACAGCGTCAACCTCGGCGCCGGTGCGGTGCTGGATCTGCTGGGCAGCCAGAACGTGTCGCTGGGGGGCGTCATCAGCGGCACCGGCGGGCTGGTCAAGAACGGTGCGGCGACACTGGCGTTGAACGGCGCCAATACGTTCAGCGGGGGCGTCGGGCTCAACGCGGGCGTACTGCAGCTTGGCAACGCACAGGCGCTGGGTACCGGCCAGCTGGACGTGGGCGGCAACGCTTCGCTGGATGCCACTGCGGCGCTTTCGGTGGGCAACACCCTCGGCCTCGCCGCCGGCGCCAACCTCACCGTGCTGGGCAGCAATGACCTGACGCTGACCGGTCCGGTGTTCGGCGCCGGCGGGCTGATCAAGGATGGCGCGGCGCGCCTCACGCTGTCTGGCGCCAACACGTTCGGGGGTGGCACCACCGTCAACGCCGGCACGCTGGCGCTGGGGGCCGGTGGCAGCCTTGCCGCGGCCGGTGCGGTGGATCTTGCCGGTGCCGGTGCGACGCTGGACATCTCCGCAGCCGGTGCCGCGCAGACCATTGGCGCACTCAACGGCGTCGCAGGCAGCCAGCTGGCGCTGGGCGCGCAGTCGCTGACCTTTGGCGGCGCCGGCAACGGCAGCTTTGCCGGCGTGATCGGTGGCACTGGCGGCCTGGTCAAGACGGGTACCGGCGTGCAGACGCTGTCCGGTGCCAACACCTTCAGTGGCGGTGTTGCACTCAACGCGGGTGGCCTGATCCTCGGCAATGCCAGCGCGCTCGGCACCGGTGCGCTGGGCATCGGTGGCACTACCACGCTGGACAGCACGGTGGCGTTGAACCTGGCCAATGCAGTGAACTTCGGTGCGGGCACGCAGCTGACGCTGGGCGGCAGCAACGATGTCACGCTCGGTGGCGTGGTGGCCGGCAATGGCAGCCTGGTCAAGAACGGTACGGGCCTGCTGACCCTCAACAACACCAACACCTTCGGTGGCGGCTTGACCCTGAACGGTGGTGGCCTGGTCGTCGGTGCGGATGGTGCGCTTGGTACCGGCGCGCTGGCGGTGAATACCAGCACCACGCTGGATGCGGGCGCGGCAGTGACGCTCGGCAATGCGGTCACGCTGGGCTCGGGCGTTGCACTGACGGTGCCGGGCAGCAATGCGCTGACGCTGTCGGGCGTAGTCGGCGGCAATGGCAGCCTGATCAAGAACGGCGCTACCACGCTGACGCTGTCCGGTGCCAACACCTACACCGGCGGTACCACCATCAATGCCGGCACGCTGGCGCTGGGCACGGGCGGCAGCCTGGCCGCGGCGGGTGACGTCACGTTGGGCGCGGGCGCCGGCTTCGATATCTCCGGTGCCGGCAGCAGCCAGACCATCGGCGCACTCAATGGTCTGGGCGGCAGCACGCTGGCGCTGGGCGGAAACTCATTGACGTTCGGTACGGCCGGCAACGCCGCGTTCGACGGCGTGATCAGTGGCGGCGGGGGGCTGATCAAGGTGGGCGCGGGCGTACAGACGCTGTCCGGTGCCAACACCTTTGGCGGCGGCGTGACCCTCAATGCAGGCGGGCTGGTACTCGGCAATGACGCGGCGCTGGGCACCGGTGCATTGACGGTCGGCGGTGCTGCCACGCTGGATACCACCGGCCTGGCAACGCTGGCCAACAACATCGCGCTCAACGCCGGGCTGACCGTGCTCGGGACCAACGCACTGACGCTCAACGGCGTCCTTTCCGGTGCCGGCAGCCTGACCAAGAACGGCAGCGCGACGCTGACCTTGAATGGCATCAACAGCTATACCGGTGGCACCAACATCAATGCCGGCACGCTGGCGCTGGGGGCCGGTGCCAGCCTGGCGGCGAGCGGTACCGTGAACCTCGCCACAGGTGCCACGCTGGATCTGTCTGCCGGCAGCGGCACGCAGGTGTTCGGAACCCTGGTCGGCAACGGTACGGTGAACCTCGGCGCCAACTCGATCGAAGTCGGCGGCGCCACCAATGGCACCTTCAGTGGCTCGATCGCAGGCACGGGTGGCCTGACCAAGGTCGGTACGGGCATCGAGACGCTGACCGGTGCCAACACCTACACCGGCGGCACCTTCATCACTGCCGGTACGCTGGCGATTGGTCCGGGCGGCAGCCTTGCAGCCACCGGCGCGGTGACGCTGAGCGCTGCAGGCACCGGCTTCGATATCTCCACCGCAGGTGCCAACCAGACCATCGGCTCGTTGAACGGCGTGGCGGGCTCGACGGTGAGCCTGGGTGCACAGACGCTGACACTCGGTGGTGTGGGCAACAGCCTCTTCGATGGCGCGATTTCCGGCACCGGTGGCCTGGTCAAGAATGGCGCCGGCGTCCTCACACTGGGAGGCGCCAATCTGTTCAGTGGTGGCGTCGCACTCAACGGTGGTGGCCTGGTGGTCGGCAACAACGCTGCGCTCGGCAGCGGTGCGCTGGCAGTGGGCGGCAACGCGACGCTGGATGCATCGACAGGCGTCAACCTGGCCAACAACATCGGGCTCGCAGCGGGCGCGAACCTCGACCTGCTTGGCAGCCAGGCGCTGACACTGGGCGGTGTGATTTCCGGTACCGGCGGCCTGGTCAAGGACGGTGCGACCACCGTGACCCTGAGCGGTGCCAACACCTACACCGGTGGTACCACCATCAACAACGGCACGCTGGCGATCGGCGCGGGTGGCAGCCTCGCCGCGACCGGCGCGGTGAACCTGGCCGGTGCCGGCACGTTCGACATTTCGGCGGGCAACCAGGCCATCGGCTCGCTGGCCGGCGTCGCCGGCAGTACGGTGGCGCTGGGTGGCAGCACGCTGACCCTGGGCGGCACCGTGGACAGCACCTTCAGCGGTGCGATCAGTGGCAACGGCGGGCTGGTCAAGAACGGCGCAGGCGTGCAGACGCTCAACGGCGGCAGCACCTTCAGCGGCGGCGTAACGCTCAACGCCGGCGGCCTGGTGGTCGGCAACAATGCTGCGCTGGGCACCGGTGCGGTGACGGTCGCAGGCGCTGCAACGCTCGATTCGAACACAGCGGTCACCCTCGCCAACAACTTCACCCTCAACAACGCGTTGACCGTCCTCGGCAGCAACAACCTCACCCTCAACGGCAACCTGAGCGGCACCGGCAGCCTGACCAAGGAGGGAGCCGCAACGCTGACCCTGAACGGCACCAACACCTACACCGGTGGCACCAACATCAACGCCGGTACATTGGCACTGGGTGCTGGCGCGAGCCTGCACGCCAGTGGCATCGTCAACCTGGCCTCGGGTGCGACCTTCGATCTGTCGGCGGGCAGCGGCACGCAGCAGTTCGGCACACTGGTCGGCAACGGTACGGTGAACCTGGGGGCCAACACGCTGACGATCGGTGATGCCAGCAATGGCACGTTCAGTGGTTCGTTGGCCGGCTCGGGTGGCCTGATCAAGGAAGGCTCGGGGACCCAGACGCTGACCGGCACCAACACCTTCACCGGGGGTACCACCATCAACGCCGGCACGCTGGCGATCGGCGCCGGTGGCAGCCTGGCGGCGACCGGTGCGGTGAACTTGGCCAATGCCGGTACCACCTTCGACATCAGCGCGGGTGGTGCGCAGGCGATCGGTTCGCTGGCAGGCGTGGCGGGTTCGACCGTTGCGCTGGGCGGCAGCACGCTGACCCTCAATGGCGTGGGCAATACCACGTTCGCCGGCACCATCGGAGGGGCCGGTGGCCTGGTAAAGAACGGCGCAGGCATCCAGGGCTTGACTGGCGTCAACGTCTTCACGGGCGGCGTGACCCTCAATGCCGGTGGCCTGCTGCTGGGCAACGACGGTTCGCTGGGCACCGGCGCGCTGACCGTGGGCGGCAACGCCAGCCTGGACGGCACCAGCGCGCTGACCCTGGCCAACACCGTGCAGCTGGCCAATGGCACGCTGACCCTGGCGGGCAGCAACGCGCTGACCTTGAATGGCCCGATCAGCGGCGCTGGCGGCCTGCTGAAAGATGGCGCGGCAACCGTCACCCTGGGCGGCGCCAGCACCTACACCGGTACCACCACCATCAACAGCGGCACGCTGGCGGTGGCGGCCGGTGGCAGCCTGTCCGGTGCCAGCACGGTGAACCTGTCCGGCGCCGGCACGTTGGACATCAGTGCCGGTGGCAGCCAGAGCATCGGTGGCCTGGCCGGCGTGACCGGATCCAGCGTAGTGCTGGGCGGTGCGACCCTGACCACCGGCGGCAACAACGGCAGCACCACCTTCGGCGGTGTGCTCAGTGGCACTGGTGGCCTGGTGCAGAGCGGCACCGGCACGCTGACCTTGAGCGGCGACAACGTCTATACCGGCGGCACCACCATCAATGGTGGCAGCACGCTGCAGATCGGCAACGGCGGCAGCACCGGCTCGGTGCTGGGCGACATCACCAACAATGGCAGCCTGGTCTACAACCTGGGCACGACGGCAACCGTGGGCGCGGTGGTCAGTGGCAGCGGCGGCCTGACCCAGGCCGGTAGTGGCACGCTGGTGCTGACCGGCAACAACACCTACACCGGCGGTACCATCATCAATGCCGGCGGCACGCTGCAGGTGGGCAATGGCGGTGCGACCGGCGCGATCGTCGGTGACATCACCAACAACGGTGCGCTGGTGTCCAACGTGGCCGGCAACACCTTGCTGGGCGGCACCATCAGCGGCACCGGTGGCCTGACCCAGGCCGGTGCCGGTACGCTGACCCTGACCGGCAACAACACCTATACCGGCGGTACCACCATCAATGCCGGTGGCACGCTGCAGGTGGGCAATGGCGGTGCCACCGGTGCGATCACCGGAAATGTCGCCAACAACGGCAGCCTGGTCTTCGACGTCGCGGGCAACACCACCGTCGGCGGCGCGATCAGTGGCAGTGGTGGCCTGACCCAGGCCGGCAGCGGGGTGCTGACCCTGGTCGGCAACAACACCTACAGCGGCGGTACCACCATCAATGCCGGCGGCACGCTGCAGGTGGGCAATGGCGGTACAACCGGCGCCATCGCCGGCGACATCACCAACAACGGTGCGTTGATCTCCAACGTTGCCGGCAACACCGCGCTGGGCGGCACCATCAGCGGCAGTGGTGGCCTGACCCAGGCCGGCAGCGGTACGCTGCTGCTGACCGGCACCAACAGCTACACCGGCGGTACCACCATCAATGCGGGTGGCACGCTGCAGCTGGGCAATGGCGGTGCGACCGGTTCGATCGTCGGTGATGTCACCAACAATGGCACGCTGCTGTCCAACGTGGCCGGCAACACCACGCTGGGCGGCACCATCAGCGGCAGTGGCGGCCTGACCCAGGCCGGCAGCGGCACGCTGACCCTGACCGGCAACAACACCTATACCGGCCCGACCACCATCAACGCCGGTGGCACGCTGCAGGTTGGCAATGGTGGCGCGACCGGTGCGATCGGCGGCAGTGTCGTCAACAACGGCAGCCTGGTGTTCAACGTGGGTGGCAACAGCACCGTCGGCGGCACCATCAGCGGCAGCGGCGGCCTGAGCCAGGCCGGTACCGGCACCGTGATCCTGACCGGCAACAACACCTATACCGGTGGCACCACCATCAACACCGGCGGCACGCTGCAGGTCGGCAACGGCGGCGCGAGCGGTGCGATCACCGGTAACGTCAGCAACAACGGCAGCCTGGTGTTCAACGTGGGCGGCAACAGCACCGTCGGCGGCACCATCAGCGGCAGCGGCGGCCTGACCCAGGCCGGTACCGGCACCGTGATCCTGACCGGCAACAACACCTATACCGGTGGCACCACCATCAACGCCGGTGGCACGGTACAGGTCGGCAACGGTGGGGCCAGCGGCGCGATCACCGGCAACATCACCAACAACGGTGGCCTGGTGATCAACACCGGTGGCACCACCACGCTGGGCGGCAGCATCAGCGGCGGCGGCAGCATCGTGCAGGCCGGCCCCGGTGGCCTGAACCTCGGCGGCAACAGTGGTGGCTTCAACGGTACCGGCCAGGTCACCGGCGGCGGCCTGAATGTCACCGGCACCATCGGCGGCCAGTGGACCATCGGCAGCGGTACCACGCTGTCCGGCACCGGCACCATTGGTGGCACCGGCGGTGGCGTGACGGTGTCCAGTGGTGGCGTGCTGTCGCCGGGTAATGGCCCGGGCAACGGCAGCGGCACAGGCAATGGCACCGGCACGATCACCGTGGGTGGCAACCTGACCCTGTCGCCGGGCAGCACGCTGGGCATCGATCTGGGTGCCAGCGGCAGCGATACGGTACAGGTGGGCGGCAGCGCCAACGTGGGTGGCAGCACCGTAAAGGTGAACACCATCTCGCCGAGCACCAGCTACCAGCAGGGCCAGCAGTACACGGTGATCAACGCGGGCGGTGGGGTGAGCGGGCAGTTCGCCTCGGCGAACTCGCCGTCGGCCTTCCTGACCATCACCCCGGTCTACACCGCCAACACCGCCAACCTGCAGATCGACGTGGCGCAGACGGCGGCGTTTACCACCGTGGCCAACACGCGCAACCAGTACAACACCGCTGCGGCGCTGGACAGCCTGCCGCAGAGTGGCGCGGCGCTGGGCCTGTACAACACGGTGCTGCTGTATGACGCCAGCACTGCGCGCAGCGCATTCGACCAGCTCTCCGGCGAAGTGCACGCGGCCAGCCGCGCGGTGCTGCTGTACGACAACTATCTGGAAGAGGGCATCCGCCAACGCCTGGGCAGTGAGCTGCCGACCGTGCGTGGTGAGCGTGCCTCGGCCTGGCTGGCTGGTAGCGGCAAGGTGTTCAAGCAGGATGGCGATGGCAATGGCAATGAGATCCGTTCCAACCGCAATGCGGTGATGGCGGGTGTGGACTGGCAGCTGGGTGAACACGTGGTGCTGGGTGCGGCGGCCGGCAACGAACGGCTGGATACGCGCCTGTACGATCGCAGTTCGCGCGCCCGCCTGCGCGGCAACACGTTCGGCCTGTATGCACAGGGACAGTGGAACAACGGCTTTGCGGTCGGTGGCAGCGTGTCGCGCGGTGACTACCGCACGCGCACCACGCGTGAAGTGCCTCTGCTGGGCCAGACCCTGTACAGCCGCCAGGATTCGGACGTGACCATCGCCCAGGTCGAAGGCAGCTGGACCTGGACCCATGGCAGGACCCAACTGCAGCCGTACGTGCAGTTCACCCGGCACTGGGTCGACAGTGATCGTGCGCTGGAGCAGGGTGGCAGTGCCGCACTGGTGCTGGAAGGCGGCAAGGACACGCTCAACGTCAGCACGGTGGGCGTGCGGGGCCGCTGGGACGTGGGTAGCGGCGCGCGCTTCCCGGCGCAGCTGACCGTCGGCCTGGGCTGGCAGCATGCATCGGGTGACACCGATGTGGCCAGGCGCAACCGCTTCGCGGTCGGTGGCGATGCCTTCGATGTCTACAGCGCGGTGATGGCACGCAATGCGCTGGTCAGCCAGCTCGGCGTGGCGGTCGGCCTGGGTCGCAACAGCCAGCTGTCGATGTTCGTGCAGGGCCAGCACGGTGATGGCCGCCGCGATGTCGGCGGGCAGATCAACCTGCGGGTAGGCTTCTAAGGGGGGCGGGCCAGCGGTAGATCCACGCGCTGCGTGGATCTACCGGCGCGGAGGGAGTGAGACCTCCCGCGCCACGGTGTCGGCACTGCAACCACCTCGCTCAGTTCGCCGCATCCTGCGTGCGTCGCCGCAATCCGGCGGGCGGGTCGAACAGGCTCGACGGCACCTCATCGAATGTGACCTCGGTAACCCGCAGGCCGCGTTCGGTACGCTGGTTGCCGGTGCGTCCGCGGTAACCCAGCAGCAGGCCCGTGCGGGTATCGATCCACAACGTGCCGGAGGTGGTGCCATCAGGGCCCTGCGCATTGTCATAGCGCCAGCCGGCAGCGAGGCGACCCAGGATGAACTCGCCGGGTGCGGGAGAGCAGCGCCCTCCGATCGTGTGGCATGGGGCGGCAGGATCGTACCAGTAGGGACCACTGGCGTCGGCGACCGGCAGCGTGTAGTTGCCGCGCTCGCTCACCAGCCATGCCCGGCCGCGCTGGCCCTGGGTGGTCAGCCATGCATCGGGCGCATTGTCGCCGCGGAAATCAATACGGATGGCAGGCCCGCGCAAACGGATCTCGACCTCGACCTCACCACCAGGCGAGCTTGGACCGAGTGGGCCCAGGCCATAAGCGCGTGCCAGCAATCGCGCCTGTGGAGGTTCGTTGTCAGCAGCGTCCGTGGATTGCGCGGCGACGGCCCAGGTTGCTGCCATCAACAGGCTGGCCAGCAGCACGTGCATGTCAGCGCGCCAGGTTGTTGCTGTCATGCACGGGGCTCTGCATGCGGACGATCGCGTAGGACTCGATCGGCATGCGGCGATGGCCGGTGATCGGGTCCTCGATCAGCATCGAGGCCGGGCGGAAGCTGTCGCCTTCGCTGACCAGGTCTGAAAGACCGGCAATCACCCGGTCGGCAAAGGGAACGATCAGGGGCATCGGATAGGTGACCTTGATCTTGAGGATGTTGGCGTCCTGCACGCTGACGCGGCTGCTGCCGACACGTGCATCGCGGAAGGCAAGATTGTCGTTCGGCAGCGCATAGCGCCCATCGAACTGGCGCTCGCGGAACTCGTTGTACGCCGCGCGGCTGGGTGAAATGACCTCGATCTTCGGTGACAGCAACGGGTTCTTCCACAGCAGGGCGACCTTGGCGCGGGCGGCGACGGCACCGGCGGCATCCGGCGAGGTCGCGTACAGGGGAGCCATTGCCATTTCCAGTGCGCTGCGCATCTCGGAATGATTGACGCCACTGACCGCGCCGGCACGCGCGGCCTGCAGCGTGGCGAAATCCAGCAGCGACTTGGCGCGATAGATCAGGACGAACTGGAAGATGACCAGGATGAGGAAGACGAAGGCCGGAACCACGATGCAGAATTCAATCAGCGATTGCCCCCGCTGCTGGCGGATGGATGTGCGGATGTGCTTCATTGCAACGCCCTCGTGGATGGCGGTGCCGCAGGCGGAGAAGGGCACCATTGGAACGTCTCGCCCAGCACCGGAGCAATATGCCTGAGGCTGTCCACCGGCATTTCCAGCGTCGAGTAGGCGCCGCGGCACCAGGCGCCGCGCCATGGGCGCACGGCCTCGCGCCAGCCAACGGCGCGCTGATCGCGGTCCAGGAACAACAGGTCGAGTGGATACCCCATGGCCAGGGTGTGCACGCTCGAGCAGGGGGTTATCAGCAGGCCCTGCCCAGGCTGGAGTGGCGCGCGCAACAGCAGGCCGCGCAGCCGCTGGTGCCAGCGATCGGCATGCCAGACGCAGCTGAGCAACTGCTGGTGGTTGCGGATCAGGGCGCCGGTTCTCATGTGCGCGGACTCACAGGATGCCCTGCTGCTTCATCTGCAGGAAGATGAAGTAGGCCAGGACGACGAAGATCAGCGGGAAGAAGAACAGCACCAGCGGCAGCATCATCTTCACCGGCGCTTCCAGGGCCAGCTTCTCGGCGCGAAGGAAGCGCTCTTCGCGGCGCTGCATGGCCTGCGAGCGCAGTGTGTCACTCAGGCTGGCACCCACCCGGTCCGCCTGGATCAAAGCGCTGGTGAAGCTGGTCACCTGGGAAATGTCGGCGCGATCGGACATGCGCCGCAGCGCTTCGGCACGCGGAAGGCCGGCGCGCAGATCACGCAACATGCGCGAGAACTCCTGTGACAGCGGACCGGGTGGACCCTTGTCGACGGACTGTTCGATCGCACCGGTGATGTTCAGGCCCGCTTCGACGGCCATGGTGATGAAGTCGAGGAAGATAGGCAGGTCGCGGATCACATGCTTGGAGCGCGCTTTCCGCCGTTCGCCCAGCCACAGCGTGGGATACATCCACCCGAAGGGTGCGCCGAATGCCAGGGCCATCAGCACGGAGCCGACTCCGAACCGGCCCAGCAGGATGATGGTGAGCAACAGGAAGGTACTGGCCACGGCGGCGGAGACAATGCGTGCGCCATACAGTTCTTCCGGTGACAGCACGAAGTCCTGGCCGGCCGACTGCAGGCTGCGATGCGCGCGCTCCAGCTGTGCCGAGGACAGGCGCGGCCCGGCCAGGCGCGTAGCGACCGTAATCAGCGGCCACAGGATGCGCAGCAGCAGCGGCAGCGGATCCTGGTAGTTGCGCTGGTCCACCTCGACCGACTGCACCAGTCCGCGCAGCGCGAATGCAAGCAGCCCAACAGCGGCAGCGGCAAGCAGTGCGACCAGGATGAGCAGGGCGTTCATATATCGATCGTCATGATTTTGCGGCACATGCGGTAGCCGAGGTATTCCAGTACCCCGATCAGGGCCATGACGCACCAGCCGATGAAGGTGTGGAACATGGGGTTCATCGTTTCTGGATAGAACAGCACGAGGAAGCCGACAAGGCCGGCTGGCAGCATCGCCATGACGATGCCCTGCAGGCGCCCCTGCGCGGTAAGTGCCTTGACCTTGCCTTCCATGATGAGCTTGCGCCGCAGCGTTTCGGCGAGCGTGGAGAGGCTCTCGGCGAGATTGCCACCAACCTCGCGCGAAATGCTGACGGCGGCCACGAACAGCTTCACGTCGGCAATGGGCACGCGGGCGGCGAAGTTGTCCAGTGCCTCCTCCGTGCGCACGCCCATGTGCTGCTCGCGCAGTACCAGTGCCAGCTCCTGGGCCAGCGGAGGCAGGCCGTCATGGGCCAGTGCTTCCAGCGCAGGATTGAAGCCGACGCCGGCCTTGAGGCTGCCGGCCAGCATCAGCAGCCCGTCGGGCAACTGCTGCTGGATCTGGTCGAGGCGGCGCTGCTTCAGCCACAGGTAGATCTTGCGTGGCGCTATGGCCAGCAGGATCAGGGCCAGGATCGGCAGCAGCAGGTTGCCGCCGGTGACGATCCACAGCAGCACGGGAATCGCCAGCAGCATCAGGACGTTGGTCCTGAACAGCACGCGCGGGTCGACGAACAGGAACATGTCGGCCAGATTGACCCGCGCCTGGTCCATGAAGTTGGCGCGGTAACGGTCCATGAAGCCGGAGCTGGCACGCGCCAGCAACAGCACCGAGCCCGTCACGCAGGCAAAACACAGCAGGGCGATCAGCAGGATGTCACTCATTCCGCCGTCCCCCGGTACGGAAAATGTCCAGGTCAACGGCGACGCCGCGCTCGGCAAGCTCTTCATAGAACTCCGGCACTGCACCGGTCGCGACGAACTCGCCCACCACCTTGCCATCGCGTCCGGCAGTGGAGCGTGCCTTGAACAGGAACACATCCTGCAGCTGGATGGTTCCGCTTTCCATGCCCGTCAACTCAGTGATGTGGCTGACCTTGCGCGAACCGCAGGGGAAGCGCTTCTGGTGCACGATCAGGTCCACTGCCGACGAGATCTGTTCGCGCACCACCGTCATCGGCAGCTCCATGCCGGACATCATGACCATCACTTCCAGGCGCGACAGCGCCTCGCGCGGATTGTTGGCATGGGCGGTGGTCAGCGATCCTTCGTGGCCGGTGTTCATGGCCTGCAGCATGTCCAGTGCTTCGCCGCCGCGGCACTCGCCGACCACGATGCGGTCCGGGCGCATGCGCAGCGCGTTGCGCACCAGGTCGCGGATGGAAATATGGCCCTTGCCTTCCATGTTGGGAGGACGCGCTTCCAGGGCAACCAGGTTGGGCTGGACGAGCTTCAGTTCGGCCGCGTCCTCGATGGTGACGATGCGATCGGTATCGGGAATGAAGTTGGAAAGGATGTTGAGCAGGGTGGTCTTGCCGGAGCCGGTGCCGCCGGTGACGACGATGTTGCGCCGTTCGCGCACCGCAACGATCAGGAATTCCAGCATCGGCTGGCTGAGCGAACCGAAGGTGAGCAGGTCCTTTCCTTCCAGCTTGCGCTTGGCGAACTTTCGGATGCTGATGCTCGGGCCGCGCAGCGCCACCGGCGGAATGATGGCGTTGACGCGGGAGCCATCCTTCAGTCGCGCGTCGACCATCGGCGAGCTTTCGTCGATGCGGCGACCGAGGGGCGTCACGATGCGCTCGATGGCTGACAGCACCGCGCGGTCACTGGTGAAGACAATGGGGGACCGTTCGATCCGGCCCGCACGTTCAATGAAGATCTGGTCGTGCGCGTTGACCATGATTTCCGTCACCGTCGCATCGTCGATCAGGTCTTCCAGCGGGCCCAGGCCGATGGCCTCATCGAGCACCTCCTTGGCCAGCCTGCGTGGGTTGATCGTCTTGGGAAGCTCGGAGAACTCCCGTTGCATCACTTCATCGATCAGCTTGATCGTGGCGTTGCGCAGCGACTCATCGTCCATGCTGCGCACGTCAAGCCGGCGCAGGTCCATCTGCTTGACCAGCGAGGCATGCAGCTTTGCACGATAGACCGCCATGTCCGGCGGCAGCTGCTCCGGCCGCGCCAGCTGGCGTTCGCTGGATGGCTGCGCCGGTGCGGGTGCCGGTGCGGGCGTGGCGTCCACCGGTACATCGTTGGCCGCGCCCGCATTGAAACTTCCAGCATCGGCGGTGGGTTCGGCCGGCGGGTCGTCGTCCACCACCTGCAGCAGGTAGTCGCCGATCTGCACCCGGTCACGGCTGGTGAGCGGGCCACGGCTGCCTTTGACCTGTTCGCCATTCACCAGTACCGGCGAGCGGCCTCCCAGGCTCTCGATGAAGATGCCCTCGTCCTCGCGCTTCAGCGCCGCATGGCGTTGGGCGATGCTCCAGCCCTGCAGCACCACCAGGTTGCCGTCGCCACGGCCGATCCCGCATTCACGGTGCAGGCAGCGGACACGTCGCTGGTCGCGGTTGGGTGTGTCGATGAGGATGTTGAACATGCGACGGCTCCGGTCACTGCACGAAATCTTTGTTCCTGCGCGGCATGGCCTGCTGGCCGCGCTCCTGGATCTGTCGCGCACGCTCCAGGCCATCGAGGTTTTCCTGCGAGCCCGGCGTCACCACGCGCGGAGTAACGAACATCACCAGCTCGGTACGATTGCCACGGAAGCCATCGGAGCGGAACAGCTTTCCGAGGATCGGGATATCGCCCAGCAGCGGCAGGCGCTTGGCATCCTGCTGCGCGCTGGAGTCGATCAGCCCGGAGATGACGATGGTTTCCCCTGCGTGGACGTTGATTTCCGACTCGGTGCGGCGGGTGGTGAAGCCAGGCACGCCCTGCACGGTCACCGTCGGATCGACGCGGCTGACCTCAGCCAGGATGCGGGTGGAGATGTCCTGGTTGAAGTTGACCAGGGGCTCGATGTCGAGCTTGATGCCGTATTCCTTGTAGTCGACGGTGACCTGGCCGAAACCCTGCGGAACCGGGATCGGCACTTCGCCGCCGGCCAGGAACTTGGCCTGCCCGCCGCTGCGGGCGCTGAGTTGGGGCGAGGCCAGCAGGAACGCCTTGCCCTTGTTCATCATCAGGTTGATCGCCGAGCCGATCTGCGTGGCGATGCCAAAGAAGGCCTGGGTTCCCTGCAGCTTGTTCGGCAGCAGCACGCCGTTGGCCGGGCTCTGCTCGGGGTTGATGCGGTAGTAGTTGTTGTTGGTGAAATCCTTGACGATGCCCGCCACCGGGCCACGGATGACGTTGTCCCACTGGATGCCGAGTTCTTCCAGCGCATTGGTGTCGAATTCCATGATCTTCACGTCCATCTGCACCATCGGGCGCATGCCCACCGGGTCGGCGGTAGTGAAATTCAACACCGTCGGGTAGATCTTCTGTATCGCATCGATGCGGCTGCCGATGCCCGGGTTGATGTCCTGGCCGGTAATGACCACACGGTCAGCGACCGCATGCACATTGATCTTTTCCACGTCGGCCAGCAGGGTACGGATAGTCTCGGCCAGGCTGACGGCATCGTTCTCGGAGATGTCCACCTGCACCTGCAGCTGCTTGCCGTTCTGCAGCCACAGGTGAACCGTGGTGGAGCCGGGCTTCATGCCCATCATGATCAGGTCGCGCGGGCCGACGTTGGTGACCTCGAGCATCTCGCCACTACCGACGGCCACGCGCTTGAGCCCGCTGGGCAGCGTGTAGACGGCGGCCTGGCCGGCATAGATCCGGGCGCGGGTGGGCAGTGGCACCGCGGGCATGGCCGACGCGCTGGTGCGATAGGCGGGATCGGGAACCGGCGCCGGGAAGGCGCTCTGCCCACCGGGTACCGGTGCGTGGTTGGTGTTGGGCTGCGGTTGCGCCTGGACAGCAGGGCGCGGTGCGGCCATGACCTGTACCGGGGTCAGCTGGGTGCCGGTGGTCTGTGCCACGGCCAGCAGTGGCAAGGTGACAACAGCGATGGCCGCAGTGGCGGCGATGAGGCTGCGGATTCCATTATTGCTGCGCATTCGTCGACCCTTTGCCCCCAATGATGAATTGCACGCCAGCACGACCCTGCGTGCCGTTGCCGAGCAGTTCCCTCTGCGTCATGCCACTGAGGCCGAACGCACCACGATCCTCCACCTGGCGAAGCATCACCCGCATCGAACCGGCCTTGGCGGCGACCGTGAGTCGCTGCGCCTGTGCCGGTGTCAGTTCCAGAGTGATGTTCGAATAGCCCTGCTGGTCTTCCGAGGCCGGCGTTTCGCCGACGCGGTTGCCGGTTGCCAGCACGTTGATGTCCTCAAGCAGCGGCAGCACCCGGGCACCGGTCTGTTCCTGCTCGACGGTCAGCAGGATGTCGACGTGATCCCCGGGAGCAATCATGCCGGAGATCGAGTTCGTCTCGTCCACCTGGAGGGTGTAGCCCACGTTGCCCTTGGCGATCACGCGCGAGAACTGGTCGTACAGCGGTACCAGTGCACTGGCACCCAGCGGTGCACCTTCGCGGATCGGCGCGCGCAGCATGCGGCCGCTGTACTCGGACACATTGTCCGGCGTGATCGCATCGGCAGGCGGCAGGTCGGCGGGGACTTCGCGTACTGCAAGGTCGGCAACGGTGACAATGCTGCCCGGCTCCATGTCGGTCTTGGGCACGGCTACCGGCACCGTTTCCACCGGCGGAGCGGCACGCTCGTTCACCGCCTTCTGCACGTAGCGCACGGCGACCAGGGCCGCGAACAGGCCGAGGGCGAGGGCAATGATGATGAAGACGACGTTGCGGTTGGCTTTCAGCGGGAGCGCCTTCATACGACTCCCATCGACAGCATGTAGGTGAACCCCTGGTACGCCTTGCGCAGTGAATCGATCAGCTCGAGCACGATGTTCGGCTCGGCGACCAGGACCAGGACACCGACGGAAGCGACCACGGCGTACTCGATCAGTGCGGCCCCGCGCTGGCGGCGTAGGGACGGGGGAATGCGTTTTCTCATGGCGGTGGTCTCAGTGCTGCGACTGGTTGACGACAATCGAGGTTCCCTGCTCGTGCCGGTTGAAGGTCATGGTCATTTCCTGGCTGCCCTTGCTGTAGCGGACAACGCACTGCAGGGCGATCATCGAACAGCCCGCAGGGCCGGAACTTCGGCTCCAGCCGTCCGCAGGGAGGCGGCTGGCATAGAAGGCATCGGTCTGGAACGGAGACAGCGTGCTTTCCATGGACAGGCTGCGCCCGGGCGTGTCCAGGTAGGTGATGTCATTGATCACCTGCGTCCCGGACGGTTTCGGGAAATCGGCGCCGGCCGCGGCATCGGGCTTGCGCTTGAGCAGGCGTGTAACGCCGATCTGTGACTGGCTGCCACTGCCCTTGGCCGATACCTCGATGGTCACGTAGTACTCGCCGTGTGCGTGGCCGATCACGGTCTTGCCGCCGACCTCGTTGATCACGGTCTGCCCGGGCCATTCGCGGTTGTAGTAGCTGACGATGGACAACACCGGCAATGCGGACGTGAAGCGCGAGATGCGCATGGGCAGGCCGTTGTAGAGCATGTCCTTGGCCACCCACTCGCTCTGCGCGCCCTCGGGCTCGGGAATGTCCGGCCAGGACGCGGCCAGCGCAGGCCAGGCGAACAGCAACGCGGCCAGTGCCGCCAGCAGGTCAACGCGACGGCGCATAGGCAGGCAACTTGTCGACAGGCACCACGTCGGGCGCGATGTAACCGGGATCAAGCCTGCTCAGCGTCCCGATCATCGGGATGCCGGAGAGGCCGTCAAACGCCTTGGCGATGCCCGCCATGTGCTGGGATGGCACCAGTGGCTTGACCTGCGCGATCACCGAGCGTGACGAGTTGACCTTGAGCCCGGAACCGGCTGCATTCCAGGGGTCGGCCAGCACCACATGGGTGGCCTGCAGCTTCAGGCCCAGCGAATCGAAGGGTTCCAGATAGGCGGCAGCACTGCCGTTGGCACTTTTCAGATCCTGCACATCCAACCGCAGCTGGGCCTGGGTCAGGCCGTTGCGGTTGGGCGGGAACGAACCGAACATCGAGGTCACGTCGCCGATCTTCTTCATCATGCCGCCTGCCGACGTGCTGGTGTAGGAGACCAGGGCGAGGTCACCGCGCCGCACCAGCGGCTGGTTGGAGAAGGTATTCATCAGGACGTCGCCGACGGCGGCATCGCGTGCGCCGGTCTGCGCCTGGCTGACGATGGGATCGTTGGCACGCCCGAAATAGCGGTCGACGGCAAGATCGCGCTGGCGGCCGCTGGCCGGCAGCTTGTAGTCCGGCGATACGGTGGCTTCCCAGGCGATCGCGCGCGCGGCCTGCTGGGTGGCTTGGCGGGCGTGGATGTACTTGGCCAGGATCGGGATCAGCAGGAAGATCGGCACCAGCACGGCGCAGAGCACGGCGACTTCGGTGAGACTCTGGCCGCGCTGGCGACGCGCGCCGCGGAATGGGCGTTCCCTGTCCATGGCTACCTCAGCAGGTCATCGTTGGGAGGACGGTTCGCGCGGTACCTCGAGGTCGCCGCGTTCAAAGGGTTGGCCCACCGTCATGCGCTGCGTGGTCAGGCGGGTGCCATTGCCGTCGAGGGGTTCCTGCTCCAGGACAATGGCGTAGCGGCTCGGCCGGTAGTCGTTCAGTGCACCGGGGGTGAAGCCCCAGCTGGCACCAGCCGACCACACGCACTGGCTGAACCGTCCGTTCTCGTCCTTCCACACGTTGCACGGCTGGCCAGCGACCCTGCGGTTGCCCGCGCGCTGGAAGCCCGGCGAGGCGCTGCCTTCGTCGGCTTCGGCGGCAAAGCGGGTGAGCCCGTCGCTGTCGGCGGGGGACTGGCTACGCTCTCCCGTTGCCAGATCGACCTGCTCCACGCCGGAGGCGCTCTGGGTCTCCTGCAGGCCGGTGGCCTCCAGCCGGAACTGGCAGCTGGTCGCAGGGCCATCGTTGAGCAGGCGCCACTCGCGGGTACGGAACACTTCCTCTTTGCTGGAAAGCCAGGCTTCGTAACGAACGGTTCCCAGGCGGGCGACATCGGCGTCATCCAGTGCGCGGGTCGGCAATCCTGCCGCCTGGCAGTCGCTCAGTGCCTGCTGGTAGCTGGTGCGCGCCGCGTTGCGTCCATCCACCAGGGTTTCGGCAATCTGGTCAAGATGGATGCCCGGCATGTTCCTGGCAGCGGCGGGCTCGCCGTTGTCCGCCGCGCTGCCACAGCCGCTGATCAGCAGTGTGGCGATCGACAGGTGCAGGCGATTGAAAACAGCAAACGTCATGGCATCAAGGCTCCGGCTGCCGCCAGGGCAGCCTTGGTGGTGGCATCGGTCTTGACCAGTCGTGCCTGCCAGTAAGGGCTGAACAGGTTTCCGGTTTCACGCTTGCGGTCATCGCGGCTGAACATGCGCAGCTGCACCGGGCGGTCGAAGAACACCTGCGCGGAGGAAAGTGCGGCGATCTTGTTGTTGGCCATCCTGTCCGGCAGTTCCATCTGCGAGCCGGCCGGGGCGCCGATGCCGGCGCCGGACGTGGTGCGCGCGCTGGTGCCGGCGGTCTCGGCATAGATGGTGAAGACCGGGCCGACCTTGTCGCGGTCACGATCATTCTCGGCGTAGGGCTGCAGTGCCTGCCCGGCCTTGACGTCGTGATAGTCGCGCAGGCCGTTGTAGCCGGTGAAGAAGGCCTTGCGATGCTGGCCATTGGCGAAGCGCACGTTGGCATCCTGGCTGCGGTCGACAATCCACGCCGCGCCACGATTGCGGCGCACCGCTTCGCCATACGGGCGGTAGCGGCGGCGGTCCCAGTCCGAGTACCAGCCGTTGCCGTTGCCGAAGCCGTTGAGGAAGCGCTGGTTGCGATAGCTTTCCACGGCCTGCGCACCGCCCCAGCCGACTGGAATATCGATATCGGAAAGCGGCCATGGCAGCGGAAGCTCGACGGCCATGGTGTCCAGCGCTGCCCATCGGTTGTAGTCGACCATGTCGGTGCCGCCGGACTGCACCAGGAAGCCGAGGAAATCATCGCTGCGGCTCTTGCTGAAGCCATCACGCGACTGCATCACCACATTGCGGAAGCGGTCGGCGCCCTGGCGCTGCGTGGCCGAGCCACCGTTGGCGGTACGGGGAATGCTGTAGCGCTGCAGCAGCCGGTTCTCGGCCGTGGCCAGTTGCGTGCCGAGCACCGCGGTTCCGATGGTGCCCAGTTGTGCCTGCGGTGAGTTCCGCTGCAGCACATCCTTGGCGATGGTGTAGCTGTCCAGCCGCGATACGCCCTCGATGACGAGCTGCACCGAGGCGGCGAACATCATGTTGAGCTTGTCGATGGCGATGATGGCCGCCTGCGCGACAGGCTGGAACGCCTGGCGGGTGACCTTGAGAATGCGTTCGGCGACCTTGAAGGCGGTTGCCAATGCCTTGAACACCACGCCGATGTAGGGAATGGCGGAGAGCACATCCAGCGTGGTGCGGATGACGATGGAGGTGGTGTGCATCTGGTTCAGCCACGAATAGAGGCTGATCGTCTGTGCCACGGCCACTTCGTTGGCAACGCGGGCACGGTTCATGTAGGCCGCGTAGTTCAGTGCGCGTGCCTGCTGGATCGCAACGCTGTAGGCGGCGGCGTCAGCCGCATTGACCAACTCCACCTTCTTGTTCACCACCTGCCCTGTGTTGAACAGCAGGACAATCCCGATGCATAGAACCAGAATGAGTGCCAGCCCGAGAACCATTGCTTGGCCGGCGACCGTTCGGTGGCTGGAAACGCCCCGGGCCGCACGGCTTCGTGCCAAAGCCAATGCGCTGCGCATAACGAATTCCTGGGCCGGAGGCCATGGCTGCCCGTCGCGCGCCGCGTGCGGTGCGCGCAGGGAGATTATGCTGGGAGGGCCCTGGCGGCTTCATGCCGCCAGGGCTGGGGTATTACTTGTTCTTGTACGCGTCCATGCCCTTGGTCTTGTCAGCTTCCTGCTGGGCGCTGTTGGCCTGGTTCTTGGCGCGGTTGATCGACTGCGTCGCGCTCTGGCCGGAAAGTTCTTTCGACATGCCTGCCACCTGGCTGCGAACCGTGCCTCCGAAGAAGGTGACGGCTCCGATCGCGGCGATGGCGATCAGCGCGGTGATGATGATGTACTCGGTCATGCCCTGACCGGCCTGCTTACGGGAAAAACGGATGTGACGACGGCTGCGTTCCATGTATTTCCTCCTTGATGGCAGGAATCCTCCCGGGTGTGCGGGATATTCGGCGTGTCCGCTGGGGGATCCTGATTAATGGCAGGGCGAGGTAAAGACAGGAAGCTCACACCCTGGTTCGTCGAAAATTTGTCGCTTGTTCGAGAACGGGGCCAAGCCTATCGACAGAAAATTGACGATACAAGTCAGGTTTTTCCGATATGCAATGAAATATTTGAAAATGTGATGCACACTGCAGATTAACAATTGTCTGCACATAATCACGTCAAATTTGAGCTAGATGCACCGCTTTTCGTTAAGGAAATTAACACTTAACTGACATATTTGTGTCACGCAGGCGGCTTGTGGTGCCGGAATATTGGCGCGCTACAGAGGGCGCGTGCACGGCCTGCTTCTTGTTCGAACGGGATGAGAGATCCGCGTGTTTTTATCTCGTTGCATCCGCGGCAAAACAAATGACCGTGCGGCGCGGAAAAAAAAAGCACATGCAGGGCATGTGCTTTTTCCGGAGCGCTTCAACGCAGTAACGTCGTGGTGATATCAGCGCTTGACCAGTTCCACGCGACGATTGGCGCGACGCCCTTCTTCGGTTGCGTTGTCGGCGACCGGCTGGCTCTGCCCATAGCCTTTCGCGCTCAGGCGTTCGGCTGCGATTCCACCGCCGACAAGACGCGTGCGCACCGACTCCGCACGCGCCTGCGAGAGCGTCTGGTTGTGCGATTGGCTGCCGCTGTTGTCGGTGTGTCCTTCAACGGAAAGGCGAAGCTGTGGGTCGGCCTTCAACAGCTGGGTGACCTGTGCGATCTGCGGTTCCGAATCGGGCAGGATCTCGGCGGCGTCGGTTGCGAAGTTCACCTGGATGGATACCTTGCCACTGCTGTCCAGTGCCTGTTTCAGCGTGTCCGCTTCAATGACCTTGGCCGTGATCTGCACCGGTTTTGTCTCTGCGACGAGCAGGCCGCCGGAGTTTCCACCCGAGCCCAGGTGAATCCAGATATCGCGATCTTCGCGATGGATGACATAGGTTTCTGCGGGTTCGTTGTAGATGTCGCCGATGCCGCCGACATAGGTGGTCGCCGCCTTGCTGTTACCGATGTCACGCGATGCATCGGCCGGTATGGTGCCGGAGAAAATGCGCTTGCCCCCCAGGGCCTCGACCAGGCTCTGTACATTGCGGCTGAGCTCCAGCTGCGAATAAGGGTGATCGCTGCTGCTCTGCAGGACCGAAGAATGAACCTTGCCTTCAATCCATTCCACGCGATCGCCGGTCCAGAACGGTACGCGATCGAATTCGCTGTCTACGACGTCCTGGCTGGTGTAGCCCTGCGGCAGTCCGAGATAAGGGAAGCTGCCGATCGTTGCCTGCGATACGGGCAGCTCGGCAACATTGAACGCTGCGGCCTTCTGGCTTCCATCCGTGGCCGCAGCCGCCTGCGGTGATGGTTCGGCTGCGGTGCTGGAAGGTGCGGCCGAGGAAGCGCCACCCTCTGCAGGCGCTTCGCCAGCGCGCTTGCAGGCACCCAGTGCCAGTACCAGGCTGGCGGCCAACAGGCTCGCGCGCACTGCGGACATCGTCGATCCGTGCTTCTGCGTCATGAACGCACCTGCTTCATCAGTTCGTTGCAGACTTCGCTGGTGGGCTTGTACTGGCCCTTCTTCCAGGCATCGGTGATCTTCTTCTGTGTCTGCGCTTCGGCCGTGTCATAGGCCTGGTCGAAGCCTGCTTCGGCGCCGAACACGGTTTTTGCCTGTGCCTTGTGGCTTGCGCGCAGCTTGGCGGCCTGTTCCGGGGTTGCGCCGCACGCCAGGGCATTGCCTGCATGCGTGCCTCCCAGTGCGCCGAACTGCGCCGCACCGCCGCCCTGTGCGACTGCGGTGCCGCTGCCGATCAGCAAGGCGGAGGTGATCACTAGCTTCGTCATGAAATACCGCATGTTGATGTTCCTCATCCGGCCCGATAGCGGGCATCAATCCCCTGTGGCCCGAGCATAGCAACAGGCAGTGAGTGCCAGCGTGTCGTTGCATCGCCACGGCACGGCCAGTGGTCAGGGCGTGGACAGGAAGCGCGGGGTGCCACGACGTGGGGCAGATCCTGTCGTTGGACGGCCATCGAACGTGCAAGCGGGACGGTCGACCAGGCATCCCCGCACGACGGAAACCCATTGATGGATCTGGAGCAACAAGCCCCTCTGTTGAGGGGCTGCCCCGACAGGGGCGGGGAGAGGCCGGCAAGGGGAGGGGCCCGAACGTTGCGCAGCAACGTCTGGGGCGAAGCGCGCGCAGCGCACTTCGCATCCCCCGCCAGTGGCTTCTGCGAGGTACAGCCGATCAGGCATCCCCGCACGGCGGAAACCCATTGATGGATCTGGAGCAACAAGCCCCTCTGTTGAGGGGCTGCCCCGACA
>NZ_JCAFSD010000010.1:0-139881 GCF_059368915.1 Stenotrophomonas sp. YJH_SMC_105-26
CATTGAAGCCGGGCACCCAGGGCAGCCGGCCAGCGGCCGGCTCTACCGGGGCCGATCGATGGTAGTGCCGGCCGCTGGCCGGCAACCTCATTGGAACCGGACACCCAGAGCAGCCGGCCAGCGGCCGGCTCTACCGGGGCCAATCGACGGTAGTGCCGGCCGCTGGCCGGCAACCTCATTGAAGCCGGGCACCCAAGGCAGCCGGCCAGCGGCCGGCTCTACCCGATCATCACCGCAGCGGCCGATCCTCGCCACCATCCCCGGTTTCCACCGGTGCCGGGCCGGCATTGCTACGGCGCTGTTCTTCGTACGTGCGGAATGCCTGGTGGATGTGCTTGCGCAGCTCGTCGTCGTTCCACGGCTTGGTCAGGAAGCGATAGATCGCGCCGCGGTTGATCGCATCGGTCACCGTGTTCAGATCGGTGTAGCCCGACAGCACCAGGCGGATCGTATCCGGGTACAGCATCTTCACCCGGCCCAGGAACTCGGTGCCGCTCATGTCGCTCATGCGCTGGTCGGACAGGATCACCTGCACGTCGTTGATCGCCAGCAGATCAAAGGCGTCACGCACGTTGCCAGCGGCCAGGATGCGGTAGCCGTCGCGGCGGAACAGGCGCACCAGCGAGCGCAGCACGTTCTCCTCGTCATCCAGCAGCAGCAACGTGCGGTCCGGGCGCGTTTCGGCGAAGGCTTCCGGGCGCAGGTAGCGCCGGCGCAGGGTCATGCCGGCGGCATCGGCCGACATCGGCTCGCCGAACAGGTAGCCCTGGAACACATCGCAGTCGTTGCGGCGCAGGAAGCCCAGTTGGGCCTGCGATTCCACGCCGTTGGCAATCACGGTCATGCCCAGCTGGTGGCCCATGGCAATGATCGCGCGGGCAATGGCTGCTTCGCGATTGCCAGCCGGTGCGCTCTTGATGAAGCTGCGGTCGATCTTCAGCTTGTCCACCGGGTAGCGCACCAGCGCGCTGAGGCTGGAATCGCCGGTGCCGAAGTTGTCCAGGCTCAGGCTGATGCCTTCGTTGCGCAGGTTGGCCAGCGTTTCATGGACGAAATTGACGTTGTTGGTCAGCGCGCTCTCGTTGATCTCCAGCGTCAGCATGTGCGCCGGCACGCCCGCGGCCTGCAGCAGGGACATCACCTCGGCGAAGAAGTTCGGCCGCAGCAGCTGCAGGGTGGACACGTTCACCGCGATGGTGAAGTCATCAAAGCCCTGGTCGCGCCACAACCGCGCCTGCTTCAATGCGCCTTCCAGCACCCAGGTGCCGATCTGCACGATGATGCCCAGGCGCTCGGCGGTGCGCATGAAGCGCTCCGGCACCAGCATGCCCAGGGTCGGCGACTGCCAGCGCAGCAGCGCTTCCATGCCGACCACGTGGCCGTCGCGGGCGCTCACCAGCGGCTGGTAACGCAGCTTCAGCTCGCCATTGGGAATGGCATCGACGATCTGGCGCGCGATGATGCTCTCGCTGTGCGCGCTCGGCGGGGTATCCACGGCATGGATGCGCACGGCATTGCCGCCTTCGCGGGCGGCCTGGTACAGCGCATCTTCGGCATGGTCGAGCAGGCGCGAGGCGCTGCTGGCATGTTCCGGGCACAGGCTCACGCCCAGCTTGCCGGTCATGAACAGCGTGTATGGAAGCACCGACAGCGGCAGTTCCATCTGCTGGCGGATCTCTTCAGCGAAGTCCTCCGGCAGCGGCAGGTCCGCGGTGCGGGGCACCGCGATCAGGAACTCGTCGCTGCCATGCCGCCACAGCTTGCCACGCCCGCGCAGGTAGGACTGCAGGCGCTGCGCCACCAGTACCAGCGCCTGATCGCCCACTTCGGCACTCATGTTCTCGTTGACCGATGCGAAGTGGTCGATGTCCACGTGCATCAGCATCAGCGCAATGCCGCCGGAGGCCGCCTCGGCAACCATCGCCTGCAGCTCGGGGTTGCCGGCGCCAAGGCGGTCGGGGGCATCATCGATGCTGACCGGGGGCAGGTTGGGATTCCACATAGGCTCAGTATTCCGGCGAATCGACGGCGGCCATGCTGGTCGCCTGGTAGGGGAGGTGGACGTCGATCAGGGTGCCCGCGCCATGCGCGGATTCGATCCGCACGTGGCCACCGACGCTCTGCGCGCGCTCGCGCATCACGATCAGGCCGAGGCCGCGCGGGCCGTCCGGATCGAAGCCTTCACCATCATCGCGGATCTGCAGGTGCAGGCCACGCTGGCTGACGTCGCGCAGCTGCAGCAGGACCTGGCTGGCGCGCGCATGGCGCAGCGCATTGGTCAGGCTTTCCTGTGCGATGCGGAAGCAGGCCTGTTCGATGCTGTTGTCGGGGCGGTGCGGCAGCGGCTCGATCTCGGCCAGCAGCTCCACCGGCGAAGAGCGGAACAGCACCCGCGCCTGCCAGCTCAGCGCCGCCTCCAGGCCCAGTGCATCCAGCTGCGGCGGGCGCAGCAGGGTGGAGATGTCGCGCAGCTTGGCCACGGTGGTGTCGGCCAGGCTGACGATCTGCGCCAGGTCCTCGCCACGACGCTTCGGATCGTCCTCATCCTGCGCCGCATGCGCCGACAGCTTGATCGCGGTAATGGCCTGGCCGATGTCATCGTGCAGGTCGCGCGAGATCGCGCGACGCTCGTCCTCCTGCAGCGAGAACAGCCGCCCGGCCATCGCCTGCAGCTCGCGATTGCTGGTTTCCAGCGCCCTGCGGGTGCGTTCGGAATCGCTCAGGTCGCGTACGATCAGCAGCTTGCAGTCACGACCGCCGTAGCGCACTTCGCCCACCGCCAGGCCGGCATGGAAGCTGCGGCCGTCGGCACGCTGCATGGCCACCACGCTGCTGTGGCCCGGCCCCAGGTGTGGCTGGCCGGCGCGCAGCTGGCTGCGCACCCGTGGCAGGTCGGCGGCAGCGACCAGTGCCGACAGCGGCTCGCCCAGCAGGGTGTGGCTGCCGTAGCCGAACAGTCCGGCGGCCCAGGCGTTGGCGTACAGCACGTGCTCGTCGGAGAGGATCACCACGCCGTCGGGCAGCACCCGCACCAGCTCGCGGAACTGTTCCTCGCGCTCGCGCAGCAGGCGCCGCGACTGCTCGCGCTCGGTCACGTCCTGCAGCGTGCCCAGCACGCGGCTGCGGCCGGCTTCGTCGATACCGCTGGCCGCCCGCAGGTGCACCATCAATGCACGGCCGTCCATCGACAGCAGCGGCAGCAGCACGTCCACCTGTACCGGCTCGCCGGAGCACAGTTCGGCCAGCAGCTGTTCGGTCTGGGTGGCGGTGGCCGGGTCGGCCGGCACCAGCAGCTCATCGAAGCGGTGCCAGCGCCGGGCCTCGGGCGGGCGGCGGCCGAGCAGGCGATAGACCTGGTTGGAATAGCGGCCCAGCCCGGTGGACGGGTCCAGTTCCCAGGCGCCGATGCGGGCCAGCTCATGGGCTTCCTCCACCCGGGCCAATGCCTGGTCGCGGCGCAGCTGGGCCAGATCCTCGGCGGTGCGGTCGATGGCGATCAGCAGGCGGGCGTTGTGGCCGTCGTAGCTGATGGCGTTGGAGCGCAGCTCCATCTGCCGCAGCGCGCCATCGCGCAGCTGCAGCTGAGCGCGCAGGATGCACAGCTCCTCGGGCGCCTCGCGGATCGCCTCCAGCTTGGTCTGCAGGGCCTGGTCCTGGCCCGGCGGCCACAAGGCGTCGATGGTCTGTTCCAGCAGCTCGTCGCGGTCCCAGCCGAAGGCGCTGCAGGCGGCGGGGTTGGCATCGAGGATCGCCAGCGTGTCCAGGTCGTAGACGAGGATCGGCCCGGGGTTGCCCTCGAACATCTGCCGCAGGCGCAGCTCGGAGGCCTGCTGGCGCGCATGGGTATGCAGCACGTGTTCGGCCAGCGGGCGCAGCAGCAGATAGAGCAGGCCCGCGCTGGCCAGCGCGAAGAACGAGCCCTTCAGGCCCTGCCACAGGGCCGCCTGCTGCGGATCGGGCACCAGCGCCTGCACCACGCTGTCGGTGGAGATCATCCAGGCCAGCGCCATCACCAGGTAGCTCAGCACCACCCGGCGCCGGTCACGGCTCAGCGCCTGCGCCATCCGCGGGTCGGGAACTGGGGCGTTGCCGGTCGGTTCTGCGGGCATGGACGGGGCGGGTGACAGGGGCGCCGGTCATCTTACCCCGCAGCGTGCCGTGACCACTCAATTATCCGCCGCAGGCGCCGTTAACCACTGCGTGCCCCGCTGACGGGCGTGTCATCCGGAGCAAGATCGCGTGGACCAAGGGATCATCGCCAGCCTGCTGCAGCACCCGCTTGCGTCGGCGCTGGTCATCGTCGACCGTGCCGGGCGCCCGCTGGCGGCCAATCCGGCCGCGCGCGAGCATGGCCTGCCGGCCACCGTGGCGGCCTATGCGCCGATGCTGGAAGATCTGCGCCTGATGGCCGCCGATGGTGGCATCGTTGCCTGCACGCTGCCGGGCGGCCCGCGGGGGCACTACGACGGTCACCTGCGTGCGGTGCACGACGGTGCCGGCAACCTGCTGGCGTTCACCCTGAGCATTCCCGAGCCGGTGCCGGTCGATGCGGGCGGGCGCTGGGAGCTGGCACTGGACAGCGCCGGCCACAGCCTGTGGGACTGGGACATCCCCAGTGACCGGGTGGCGCGCACGCCGGCGCTGGGCGACGAGACCGCCACTGAATTGCTATCTCGCGTGCACGGCGAGGACATCGCCCAGGTGCGCGCCGCGCTCGACGAGCACCTGCGCGGGCACAGCGAGCAGTACAGCGCACAGTTCCGTTTCCGCCAGGCCGATGGCCAGTGGCGTTGGGTGCTCGATCGCGGCCGCGTGGTCGCTCGCACCGCCGATGGCCAGCCCCTGCGCATGGTCGGCACGCATACCGATATCGAGCAGCAGAAGCAGCTCGAATCGCTGCTGCAGGAACAGCAGCTGCACCTGAGCGAGGCCCAGCGCATCGCCAGCATGGGCAGCTGGTCGTTTGATCCCAACAGCGGGCATTTCTGGTGGTCGCCGGAACTGCGTTCGCTGCTGGCACTGGAGCAGGGCGCCGTTCCGGGCCAGCGGCGGTGGCTGAAGCAGCTGCATCCACGCTCCCGCGGCGCGCTGCGCGCGGCATGGCGGCGGTTGTGGCGCGATGGCCGCGCTGCCAACCTCGAGCTGGAGCTGACCCGCGGCCATGAGCCTTCGCAGCACCTGCGGCTATGGATGCAGCCGCTGCTGGACATGGACGGGCAACCCAAGCGCCTGCTCGGCCAGGTACAGAACATCACCGAACAGCACCAGACCGATGCGTTGATCCGCTGGCGCACCGAACTGCTGAACCGGGTCTCCGCGCTGGGCCGCATCGGCGGCTGCGAGATCGAAGTGCAGACCCGCAGCATGCAATGGACCGAGGAGTGCTACCGCATCCATGGCCTGCGCAAGGAACCGATCACCCTCGACCAGGCGCTGGCGCTGTACACGGAGGACTCGCGCAACGCGTTCGAGGCGGCGCTCGCCCGTATCGCCAACGGCGGCCTGCCCGAGCAGCTGGACCTGTGCTTCTACCGCCAGTCCGGCCTGCGCGTCTGGGTGCAGGTGCTGATCGAACTGGACCGCCGTGACGGCCTGCCGCCGCGGTTCGTTGTCCTGTTCCGTGACATCACCCGCGAGCGCGAAGCCAACGAGCGCATCGAACTGCTGGCCCACTACGACCTGCTGACCGGCCTGCCCAATCGCGTACTGCTCGGCGAACAGACCGCCGAAGCCATCGAGGAAGCACGCGACCGCGGTACCTCGCTGGCCATGCTGTTCATCGACCTGGACGGCTTCAAGACCATCAACGACAGCTTCGGCCACGCCACCGGCGATGCGCTGCTGAAGGCCGCAGCCACCCGCCTGCACCAGAACCTGCGCAACAACGACCTGTTCGGCCGCTTCAGTGGCGATGAGTTCATCGTGGTGCTGCGCGATCTGGCCGAGCCGGAAGATGCCGGTCATGTCGCCCGCAAGCTGATTGCCTCGCTGGCTGAGCCGCTGCGCCGTGGTGAGACCACGTTGAAAGTCGGCGCCAGCGTCGGCATCGCGATGCTGGGCGATGCGCAGACCGATTTCGACTCACTGCTGCGCGCGGCCGACGCCGCGATGTATGCGGCCAAGGAAGCCGGGCGCAACACCTACCAGTACTACAGCCAGGACGCCCTGGCCCGCATCCAGCGCCGGCTGGACGTCGAGCATGCCCTGCATGGGGCGATCGAGCGCGACGAGTTCAGCCTGGCCTACCAGCCGCTGCTGCACGCCCACCACGGCGAGCCACCGGCGATCGAGGCACTGTTGCGCTGGCACCGCCCCGGCATCGGCTACTGCAGCCCGGCCGAGTTCATTCCCATTGCCGAAAAGTGCGGCGAGATCGTGCGCATCGGCGACTGGGTGCTGAACGAGGCCTGCCGCCAGGCGACCGCCTGGGACCGTGCCGGACTGCACTTTGATCGCATCGCGGTCAACGTGTCGGCGGTGCAGCTGCGTGATCGCGGCTTCGCCGAGCGCGTGATCGAGATCTGCCATGCCCATGGCTGGCCGCCGCAACGGCTGGAACTGGAGCTGACCGAGTCGGCGCTGATCCGTGATACCGACATCCTGCGCCATTGCTTCGACGTGCTGGAACGGCACGGGGTGCCGCTGGCGGTGGATGACTTCGGCACCGGCTTCTCCAACCTCAATTACCTCAATCGCTTCCCGGTGGGGCGCCTGAAGATCGATCGCAGTTTCGTGCAGGGCATGCTGCATGATTCGGGCACGGCCGAAGTCACCCAGGCCATCGTCCACCTGGGCCACGCGCTGGGCATGAAGGTGGTGGCCGAAGGCGTGGAAACCCACCAGGAAGAAGACATGCTGCGCCGCCAGGGCTGCGACGAGATCCAGGGCTACCTGTACTCGCGCCCGCTCAGCCCGCGTGATCTGGCGCAGTGGCTGCGCCAGCAGCGCCCGGCGCCGATGCGCACCGACGCCAGCGGCGAAGCGGTGCTGGTGCGCTGAGGTTCTGCGCTGGCGGATGCCGGCGCGGTGTGGCCTGACTCTGGTGCGCCCAGCTCTGGTGGGTGCCGACCGTTGGTCGGCACGGATGCCCTGGCGCTCGCGATCATCCACGCATGGCGTGGAACTACCTGGGAAACTCCGCCTTCAACTGCATGCGCAGGGCCTCGACGATGGCCGCATAGCGCCGCTTCTGGACTAGATAGCTGGCCAGGAACAGCGGCAGCACCAGCAGCATCGGTGCCACCATCGGGCGCATCGCCACCAGTGGCAACAGCAGCAGCGACAGGATTGCCACGAACCAGCTGCACAGGCCGATCACCCGCACCTCGTGCCGTCGCGCGTTGAGAACGATGCGTCCACGCATCACCGGGAAGTAGCGCAGGCCGAAGCTCGGTGCGAAGCTCTCGCGGAACGCCATGCTGCCATCGGGCAGCGCATGGAAGGCCAGTTGCAGCCATCTGTCCTGCGGCAGGTCACGTTCCAGGCTGCCCAGCGAGAGCCGGGCCTGCATGGCCGGTGACGCCGCGATGCGTTCGTTGAACAGGGTGATGCCCCAGCTGAAATAGCCGGCCACCCAGGCCATCAGAAGGACGGCTTCGAACAGGAGCACTGCGATGAGGGCGATGGCCATCGGTCTTCCATGAACGGGACCGGGGGATCATGCCATGCCGGTCGGGGCTCCAGCAGTCGCATCTTGTGGCGATTCACTTGTTCAGCAAATCGTCAGAGAATCAACGGGTCGATCTATGAACTCTCGGCAGCAGCATCCTTCTCGTGCTCCGAATGTGGGACGGTCGAAGGAAATGCCTCATAGGTGCGATGCAAGCAGTGATTGCTTACGCTCGCGCCTTGAGCACCCAGAGGTTCTATTCCTCGGCCTTTGAGGGCGTTGACCAAGTCCGCGAGCAGTGCATCCCGATGTAGGACAAAGTTCGATGCGAAGCAGCGCCAGAAGTTCCATCCGGCTCGCTCCAGGACGCGTTGGCGGCGCATATCCTGTTCCCATTGATCGGGGCCATGGTAGCGATCCCCATCGCACTCGATAGCCAGTCGGGCATCCTTGTCGCCCTCGACCACCATGTCGATACGGTAGCTTCCGACTTTGACCTGTGGTTGTACGCGGTAGCCGCGTGAGACCAGCTCATCGAACATCTCACGTTCGAAGGGTGACTCGCAGAGCATGCGCAGATCTGCCACCGCGGCTTCGTCCTGTGAGTAGGGCGATTGGAAGTGCTGGAGCAAACCCGCCCGAAGCTTGTCCGCTGGGCTCAGCTCCTCCGCTCTGATGCTGCGGACCAGATACATCCGGTCGCGCGCGCGTGATGCTGCCACATTGTAACGCTGGCGGAACATCTCTTGAGAAGATGCCTGGGCACTGCCCGATACGATCATGGAAAGGAACATGATGTCGCGCTCCTTTCCCTGGAAGGTGCGTGCATCACCGAAGGCAATCTGGTGACGCTGAATCACCTCCTCCCCCAGTGTTCGTGAAATCTTGTCCCACACGAGCTGAGCTTGCTCACTTCCGATCAGAGACACAACGCCGATGCTACGGTGGCGCATCTGTGGATCTGAGACGATGCGTTGAATTTCCTCGAGGATGAAGCGCGCTTCGCCCTCGTTCGTCTTGCCATTGCCGCGCTGGCCATCCAGTACGTGGACATCGATCAATGGTGGATCAAGTCGCTCAGAAGTGCGTGGCATGCGCAGTGGGCGGAGTTGATGGTTGTAAAACTCCCGTTTGGAGTACTCGATGATGGGTCCAACACAGCGAAAATGCTCGCGGAGCATGATCTGTCCCTGCGCGAAGACTACCTTGAAGAGGTCATAGACCGACTTGTCCGGCGACATCTGTGGGCGATACAGGCCAACTTGATTTCCAAGGAGTTGACCCATCAGGCTTCGGATCTTCTCCTCCTCCAAACCGACACCTTCCGGCGAGACCTGCTGGTCGTCCCCTACGATCAGTACCTTCTTTGCACGCAGCAAGGCAGGCAATGCCGTTAGATCAGACTGCGATGCCTCGTCGATAATGACCAGATCGAACTCGCCAAGTGAAACGGGCAGAGATTCGCTCACGCGGTAGTGCGGCATGATCCAGCAGGGGATAGCGGGACTGGCCTGTTCCGCAGCATCTCTGGCATCCCGGCGGAATCGCGGAGCTCGCACGCCGGTTCCTTTGCCAATGCGGGAAACAGCTACGCGATATGCTTCGAGTGCGGAACGTACCGCCGGGGTCGCCTTCTCAGTCATCTGCAGCCAGGTTCGGGTGGTCACTGCTTGCTGGTACAAGGAGGATAGGTCTGACTCCAGTTCGTTGCGCTGACGCGACAAACGGGTCAGCTCCTCACGACCGTCCATTGATTCGACAAGTGTCAGTAGGCGACGATGTCTCCAACAATCCTTCCAGTTGTCAGGCAGTAGCTTGTCGAGAGCTGCGGACGCGGCCTCTGAACGAAGTGATTGTGCCCATTTGGGAGCTCCGGATTTTTCGATTAAGTTGGTGACGTCTCGAACGATCTGCAGCTGCGGCCGCATTGAATGCTGACGTCTGAGCTCGAGCATCAGTTCGCTCCACTCGGCCATGAGTGAGCTATCGGAAATTTTCGCGTCGCCCAATGCGCGATTCAGAAACGCCTCGATGGATTCGGGAAGGGTTCCCTTCGCGTCGACCATCGCTCTCTGGAAAGAGGATTTGATTTCCCAAGTCGCCTCGAGTCGATTGCGCGTGAGATTGTGATCCAGAATTTCCAGAGCTTGGTCAAGCTGCTGCGCGGAGTAGGGTGTGTTCGTACCTTCTTTCCATGTGGGCAGGAGCACTGACAGCATTGCCAGAATCGCCTTCTCTTCCCGGAGGACAATCTGAAGATTGTTCAGAACGGCAAGATGACCGGGTCCCCGCTCCACGAGCGCCGACGCTGATTCGAGAATTGGGAGGGACATCTCCGGGGACAGGGCATTCCATCGGACAACAACTTCGTTGCACTTTTGCTGGAAGCGCCGGTACTCGAGTACGTGGGCCCAGTCTTCGGCTGACGCTGGTGGTGACGCGAGTACACGCACTTGATCGAGTTGCTTCTTCTCTTGGGTCTTGCCAAAGAACCCCGCCAGGCCGAACGGCTTTCTACCTTGTGAGAGGTTGTCCAAGGCGTCGGTCATATCAGGGTCGTCGCCCATCCCGTCCGGTAGCGTTACCGGTCGGGATAGGAAGCGGGAGCGATACGCCAGTAATTCACCGATCTCACTTCGCAGCTCTGCAAGTAGCTTGCTGACGGCGTCTTGCGGCCCAGCAAGGCGGATTCGTTGCTCCAGAGCGGGCAGCCACACGAGCCCAGACTCGTCGAGGCTTGTTCGAACGCGCCTCAATGCGCCTATGCGGGCGTGAGATTGAATGGCCTCTTCGATGGTCGCTTGCTGCATGTCCCGCAGTGCAGGCAGCCTGGCAGCCGCGATTTGCTCGTTGATTTCAGCAAGCCTACCAAGGTCCAGGTGTGCCTGCCGGAGCTCTCCAGCTTCTGGGAAGCCGTCCACGGAAGGGAGACGATCATTCAGTAGCGCAAGGTCTTCGCCAAGCGCCATTCGGGCGCTGCGGAGTGATGAGATGTCAGTATTGTCGAACTGGGGCGAATGGATTTCTGCCACCGTCAGCACGTCGCGAATGAGTTCGACGTCCTCAGTGTTCGTTGCAACTTCCTTGGCGATGTCCAACGGCTGGAGGGCAACGCCATCTACAATTACCGGTTCCAGGTTAATTCGCGCCCAATGCGCGATTCGGGCTTCGGTTGACGCAACCTGTCCATGCAGGGTGTCGATGCGTTGCTCAAACTGACGTACCTGCTCGCGCATGTCGCTTTTGCTCAATCGCGTGATTTCTCCAGCGATATGGCGGATTGCATGTTCGAACTGTTTCATGCCGTCGGCTTCGCTGCTCAGCAGGCTGATGGCAAGCGGACGGATATCCTCGGGCAGCTTTTCCTGCAGCACAGCCAGTGCTGGGTCTTTCATCGACGTGACCAGAACCCGCTTGCCAAGGGCAAGGTAGTGCGAAATCACGTTCGCAATGGTGTGGGTTTTGCCAGTCCCCGGTGGCCCCTGGACGACGACACCGTCTTGATGATCGAGCATGTGGACAATCTGCACTTGCTCATCGTTGTAGGGCATCGGGAAGAACAGGTCTTTTGCCTTCGCCGCCGTGCCGGCCTTCCTGTCGATGTGCGACAGGCCGCGATAGTTCATGGGCGGAGGTTCATGCAGGTGCTGCGAGGGATCGTTCAAGAGTGCCCACGTTGCCCGTGACAGCCCCTCTAGATTCACACCAGAGTCGATCAGGTTCTCAAAGCGCTCAAGATCCTGAATGAAAAGACTGGACGTTCGAGGGCGTGCGAAGAGTACCCAAGTATCGGTCACCCTCAGGTGTTCGCCTGCCTTGGGTACCTGTCGGTCATGGGGCATCGTCTGGGAGGGCCAGTATGTTCCCTTGCTGTCCAGCAACGATGCGGCCACTTTCAAAACTGGTTCGAAACTGCTTGGTGTGAATGGACTGATGTGCCATTCCGTTCGGGCGAAATGCTCCTTGCCCGCACGGGCAACTTCGGCCACGCCTGGATTGTCAAGCGCGGTATACACGTCCAGCTCCAGCCGTGGGTCTGGCGAGCGCGGTCGAACCTCGATGGCGTGAGTACGCTCATCAATGGAGAGCTCCACCAGCTTGGTGATCAAGGGGTACGTCAGCTTCCCGTCGGGCAGGTCCCATACGGAGATACCTACGCCCATCACCATTTCCAGGGGGGAGTCGACCACGTTGCCCCGCAGCATCTGATAGCTGGAAAAAAGCTCGGCATACTTGGCAATCGTCTTGCGAACTTCCCTTTCTTTGACAGCCCACGGTTGCCATAACTGAAGGACGTAGACATTCAATTCCTCTTGCAGCTGAACCGTCAGGGACAGTGCATCGATCGGCACAGGGCTTTCGGGATCAGTGCCTTCGACAAGGGGGGGGAGTTCAGCTCCCAAGAGGCTCAGCTCATCACGAGTAGCATGGCTGACCAACCCAGGCTCGCGAGTCGGCTGGTTGGATTGGGCAATCAGTGCGGAGAGCAACCGAGTTGACGGTGCTGGCGGTGCGCTTTCCTGTAGTCGATCCACACGCAGCCAGACATCATCGTCGTCAGTTCCTACGTCGAATTGGACGCCAGGCAGCCCCTGGAGCTCGTATTCATGCGCCTTGAAGTTATTGTGCTGTTCAACTTGCCGGGAAGGTCGCCCGCGAAGACTCGCCGTCTGCCTTACGTACTCCAGCAGTCCTTTCAGGCGCTCAAGAATGTGAGGTTCGGTCATTTTCTGTCGAGTCTGTTCGGTGGGCGAATGCAGGCTCTGTGCCCGCGGAATTTCGGCAGGTGCGTCGCGCTCTGGCGACGACGCAGGGTCGTCACCCTCCAGGTCTGAAGGGTCAAGGGTGCGACGCGGAGACTTCAGTAGATTATTGATTCTGCTTCGGAGTAGCACAGCTCGGGGCATCTCCCGATGTGCGAGTTCAGCTGCAAGGCCTTCCAGCATGCGCCGGTCCTGCTTGCTGGCCGCAGTCTGGAACAGAAGCTCCAATTCCTGCGTGCTGACATTGAAGAACGGCCGTGTGCTCATGACCCGGTTGCAGCTCCTTGTGCGAGACCCCCACGTTCCGGTGGCGGATTCAATCGATCAAGGACGATTCTAGCGCGGTTGAGTCGTCGCAGTCGGCGGGCCGGGGCGCCCGTCAAGGATGTTTCAACGCCTCGCCATCCAGCCCGAGGTCCCACGCCAGTCCCAGCAGCGCCTCGTCCGCCCGTGACGGGGCGGGGCGCGCATCGGCCAGCTGCTGCAGTTCGAGCAGTTCCTCGCGGGCCACGTCTTCCAGCCGCTGCAGCTGCTCACGCACGCTCGCGTTGCGCGGGCGCTCGGTATCGGTGAGGGAGGGCAGGGCGCGGATCAGGGTCATGGTGCGCGTACAGGATGCATCCAATGGCGGGTTACAGGCAAAGGCCCCGGACGAACCGGGGCCTTGCGGGCTGCCTGCGAGGGCAGCGGACATCAGGATCAGAACAGCTCGACGGTGCCGGCGCCCATGCTCTGCTGGGCGACCGGCTTGTGCGGCGGGCGTTCCCATTCGCTGCGCAGTTCGCGCAGGCGGTTGCCGGTGCGCTGCAGGGCGGTGGCGATCTCTTCGTCGAACACGCCGCCATTGCGGTGCAGCAGTTCCTGCAGGGCCACCGCTTCGCGGTTGATCGCGGTCAGGCGGTCCAGGTGGGTGTGCACACCGCCCAGCGCCTGGGTGGCGATGTCTTCGAACTGCAGGGCACGCACGGCTTCGGCCACGCTGCCATCGATCGCACGGGCGCACTCGGACACTTCGCGCATGCCGTCGCCCAGCGAGGCGTTGATCTGCGCGACGTTGTCGAGCATCGCTGCTGCTTCCTGGCGGGCTTCGCGGGAGCGGTCCATATCGCGCGAGGCCATGTGCGAAACCGTCTCGCGCACCTTGGCGATGGCGTCCTTGGAGCTGTGCGCCAGCTTGCGGATCTGCTCGTTGAAGGTGGTCGAGCGCTCGGACAGGTTGCGCACTTCGTCGGCGACCACGGCGAAGCCACGACCGGCTTCACCGGCACGCGCCGCTTCGATGGCCGCATTCAGCGCCAGCAGGTTGGTCTGGTCGGCGATCGACTTGACGTCTTCCAGCAGCGCGAAGATGCCATCCAGGTGCTGCGCCATCTGGTCGATGTGCTGCACGGTGGTGCTGCTCTGGCCGCTCACCTGCTCCAGCGCTTCCACCAGCTGTTCCATGCGGTGGCTGGCGTGCTGGGCGAAACGGGCAACGTCGAGGCCGGCATTGCCTTCATCACCGGCGCGGTCGACGATGCGCGACAGGGCCTGGCTCTGCTGGCGCGACTTGCGGTTCATGGCATCGAAGCTGCCGCCCAGGCTGGAGACGGCCTGGCGGATCAGGTCACGGGCGCGTTCCACTTCGCCACGCGAACCGTCGATCTCGTTGCCGACGAAGTTGCGCAGCTCGGTCAGCAGCTGGTCCTGTTCGCGCAGGACACGGGCGTGCTCGGGGGAACGATGTGCCTGGGCGCGGGTGGTCCACCACGCAAAGCCGAGCCAGCTCAGCGTCATCGTGGTCAGGATCGCCCAGCGCAGGGCGGCCGGCCATTCGAAACCGATGGCGAAGGGGAGCAGCAGGGTCAGAGCCAAGGGGGCGGCCAGACGGATGAAAATGCGTGAGTACATGGACGTTCTCGGGAGGTGCACGGAGGATGTATCGGCCGTACCCCCTTTCTCTTTAACGTCGATGTGCCTCGAAGTGCATTCTGAATGCGCCGGTTTTCCGGCGCCTTGGCGGCCTCGGGGTCAGAGCCCTTTCCGTGCCGGAAAGGGATCCGACCCCTTGGGCAGGCGCAACGGGGTCGGATCCCTTTTCCATGGAAAAGGGCTCTGACCCCACACCCTCAGGCCAGCAGGCGGTCCACGGCCTCGATCATCGCCTTGCGGCTGAACAGGAAGTCCCAGTAGCTGCCGCCCAGCTGGCGCCACAACACCGCCGAACGCACCGCGGCCAGCAGCAGGGCACGGATCTCCGCCACCACGCCGGCCTGGCCCAGGTAGTGCGGGTTGCCCTGCACCATCACCCGCGGTTTCAGGTGGCTGATGGTGTCGGCATACAGGCCGCCGAGGTTGGCCAGTACGTCCGGGTGGCCACTGTCGCCCAGTTCGGTGGCCTGGCGCTGGGCGCGCTCGATGCCCGAGGCGACCTTGTTCACGGTCGCCCCATCCTGCACGAAGCGGCGCTCCAGCTGCAGCACCGACAGGGCCAGCTTGGGCAGGATCGGGTCCTGGCCCTGGCTGCGGAAGTAGTTGTGCAGCAGGCGCAGGCCGGACTTCAGTGCATGACGGTCACCGAACACCGCCTGCGGCGAGGACGCATCGACGCGGAACACGCTGTCCACGGCGGTGCGCACGGCGGCGGCGTCGGAATGGCCGGTATCGGCGATGCGGCGCACCTGCTGCAGGGCCTGGGCAATGCCGGCCAAGGCCAGGACGCGGTCGTCGACAGTGAAACTCATGCAGCGATTACCTCAAAAGGGGAGGGGGTGGTGCGCAGGCGTTGTTCCAGCGGCGCATCGGTGGCGGCGATCACCGCGCCGCCCAGGCACACATCACCGTCATACAGCACCAGCGATTGACCGGGGGTAACGGCACGCTGCGGGCGCGCAAAGGTGACCAGCACGCTGCCATCGTCCAGCACCTGGACCGTACACGGCTCGTCGGGCTGGCGGTAGCGGGTCTGGGCGGTGCATTCGAAGCGCCGTGCCGGCGGTGAGCCGGCGATCCAGTGCGCGGTTTCCGAACGCAGGCGGTCGGACAGCATCCACTTGCTGTCGCGGTCCTGGTCCACGTACAGCACGTTGCTGGCCACATCCTTGCCAACCACGTACCACGGCGCGGCCGGGCGGCCACGCACGCCGCCGATGTTCAGGCCCTCGCGCTGGCCCAGGGTGAAATAGAACACGCCCGGGTGTTCGGCAATCACGCTGCCGTCGGCCGGGTCGAGGATCTGGCCGGGCTTGGCCGGCAGGTAGCGGCCGAGGAATTCGCGGAAGTCGCGCTCGCCGATGAAACAGATGCCGGTGGAGTCCTTCTTGGCGTGGGTCGGCAGGCCGACGTCGCGCGCGATCCGGCGCAGGTCGCTCTTTTCCAGGTCGCCGATCGGGAACAGGGTGGCTGCCAGCTGTTCCTGGCCCAGTTGATGCAGGAAGTAGCTCTGGTCCTTGGATCGATCGGCGCCGCGCAGCAGCAGCCACTGGTGGCCGCGCTGGGTCACCCGTGCGTAATGGCCGGTGGCGATGCGCTCGGCGCCCAGCTCGCGGGCGGCGTCCAGGAAATGCTTGAACTTCACTTCACGGTTGCACAGCACGTCCGGGTTCGGGGTGCGGCCGGCCGCGTACTCGGCCAGGAAGTGCTCGAACACGCCCTGCCAGTACTCGCTGGAGAAGTCGCGGAAGTGGAACGGGATGCCCAGCAGGCCGCACACGGCCACCGCGTCGCGACGGTCATCCTCGGCACGGCAATCACCGCTGCCATCGTCGGCCCAGTTCTGCATGAACAGGCCGGCCACGGCCTCGCCCTGCTGTACCAGGCGCCAGGCGGCGACCGAGGAATCGACGCCGCCGGAGACGCCCACCATCACACGCGGAGTGCTCATGCGACCTCCCGGACCAGCGAAAGCGGGTGGCGCTGGCCACCCAGGTAATCCGCCACCACCTGCCACACCAGCGGGCTGCGCTGGCGCTCGCCGGCGGCCTGCAGCTCGGCCGGGGTCAGCCACAGCGCGCGGTCGATGCCGGTGTCCAGCGGCTGCGCCGGGTCGTGCGAAACCGGGCGCGCCGCGTAGCAGAAGCGCAGGAAGGCCGTGCCGTCGCCGGCAGTCCACTGGTAGCAGCCAATGAAGTGGGTCAGCTGCACCGTCCAGCCGGTTTCCTCGCGGGTCTCGCGCAGGGCGGCCTCGGCCAGGCTTTCGCCCGGCTCGAGGTGGCCGGCCGGCTGGTTCAGCACCTGGCGGCCGTCAATGGTCTCCTCGACCAGCAGCACGCGGCCGCCGTCTATCACCACGGTGGCAACGGTGGCGTGCGGTGCCCAGCGCGGGTCCGGCGTGGCGTTCAACTCAGAACTCGTCCTTCTTGGTCAGTTCCAGCTCCATCGCGTCGGCGGTGCGGATGGCCGCATCGATGGCGTCGCTGAGCTGGTCGGCGGTGGCATCGGCGTCGATCTTCACCACAAACATGGCGGTGGTGTCCTGCTTTACCCAGCCGCCCATCTTGGCGTCCTGCGAATCTTCCAGCAGGCGGTTGGCCACGGCCGCCGGGAACTGCTTGGTCTTGGCGCTGTAGGCCGGTGACCAGATCTCGCGGATGTTGTGGCTGCCGAAGTCTTCCACCGCCGAGCGCACGTAGACCATCTGGGTGCGGTCGCCCTCGACGTCGAAGACCATGCGGTAGTCGCCATCCTCGTCGACTTCGTAGGTATAGCCCAGCTTGTCCAGGTGGCGGGCCACGGACTTGTCGGCGCTGGTCGCGGCGGCGGCAGAACCGGCAGCAGCCAGGGTGATCAGCAGGGCGGAGAGAAGGGTCCTTTTCATGAAGATCCTGTGAAGCGATGTTGAAAGAAGGTGCAATTGTGACGGGGGGCGTGCGTGCCGTCCAATCCGCGGCGGGCCGACGCAGGCGCGGTGCAACCCCTATAATGGATGGATGCCCCATGAGTCCTCCCCCGATTCCCAGCACGAGCACGGCGTTGCCGTGGAGCCCGCGCGCCCGGAAGTGGCGCCGCCGCCGTTCTATCAGGTGATGCTGCTCAACGACGACTACACCCCGATGGATTTCGTGGTGGATGTGCTGCAGCAGTTCTTCAGCATGGACCTGGACAAGGCCACGCAGGTGATGCTGCACGTCCATACCCGCGGCCGCGGCGTGTGCGGGGTGTTCACCCGCGAAGTGGCCGAGACCAAGGTTGCCCAGGTCAACGAGTATTCGCGGATGAACCAGCACCCGCTGCTGTGCACGATGGAAAAGGCCTGACCGGCTGCCGATCCTCGTCCGGGTACATCGACTCCGAACACGGCGGCCCACCAAGGTGGGCACCTACCAAGGCAGAAACCTGTAGAGCCGAGCCCATGCTCGGCTGCTTTTCGTCCCGGCGCAATGATCCCGGATGGAGTGCGCCCACCACGCGCGGAGGTCACGCCTCCGCCAACGCCTCCAGCGCCATCCGCGCCACCGCCTCGTCGATGTCGGCGGGGTCGCCGTCGTCCCGGAACCACACGGCCGACAGTGCCGCGCTGGCGGCGATCCAGCGCAGCAGGCGCGCCCGTTCCAGCCCAGCCAGCGCGCTGACCTGTTCCAGCCGGGCGGCAAACCGCTCGGGCCGGGTGGCCACATGGATGCCCGGGCCACAGAGGTCCGGGTTGCTGAACATCGTCGTGTAGTCGAACGCGCGGTCGCCCAGCAGCCGCTTCGGGTCGATCGCCAGCCAGCCACGCGTGCCGAAATCCAGCACGTTGTCGTGGTGCAGGTCGCCGTGCAGCGGCCGGATCTCGTGTTCTTCCCGCAAGACCCGCTCCGCCAGTGATCTGCACTGTTCCAGCAGTGGCGGCAGCGCGGCCCTTGGCTGCAGCAGGTCGGCGAACCATGTACGCAGGCAGACCAGTTCCGCTGGTGGCGCGCTCCGTGGCCGGTGCAGCTGCCGCAGGACCTGGCACAGGATCGTGGTCTAGGCGTCATCGTCGCCCTCGATCGAACGTTGCCGCAGCGAATCGCCGCCGGCACGCTCGATCAGGATCGCCGGCCCCTCGTGGGCCAGCAGGCGGGCGGCACCATCGCCGTCCCACCAGCGCAGCAGGCGATGGCCGTTCTGCTCCTCGGTTTCGCTGCTGACCTTCAGCATCGCCAGTTCGCCGTCGGCGGTCAGCACCGGCCAGAGCTGGGCGTGGGGCGTCTCGATGGCCGCGCCATCACGCCGCAATCGCCAGCGGCTCAGGTAGGGTTCGCTCATGCTGGGTGGGCTGTCCTGGAGTGAATGAAGATCAAGCGATCTGCACTGCTAACGCCATCTGAACGCAGCAATCCGCTAGGGTGATGGAAATCGCGTAGTCAGGCCGCATATTGTCCCCATCTGCCGCCGGAGTAATCCATGTTCAGCAAAGACCTCGAACACACCATCGGCCAGTGCTACAAGCGCGCCCGTGAGGCCCGGCATGAATTCATGACGGTCGAACACCTGCTGTTGGCACTGCTCGACAACCCGTCCGCCCAGGCCGTACTGAAGGCCTGTGGTGCCGACGCCGAACGCCTGCGCCAGGAGCTGGAGCAGGCCATCGAGGCTTCCGTGTCCCGCCTGGCCGAAGATGACGGCCGTGATACCCAGCCGACCCTGGGCTTCCAGCGCGTGCTGCAGCGGGCCGTGTACCACGTGCAGTCCTCGGGCAAGAAGGAGGTCACCGGCGCCAACGTGCTGGTCGCCATCTTCGGCGAAAAGGACTCCCATGCCGTCTATTACCTCAACCAGCAGGACGTGACCCGTCTGGACGTGGTCAATTACCTGTCCCATGGCATCGCCAAGCTGGGCGAGGAAGGCGAGCAGCCGTCCTCCTCCTCCGATGGCGAAGGCCGCATCGAAGGCGGGGAGGGCGAGCCGAAGGGTGATGCCCTGACCGAGTTCGCCAGCAACCTCAACGAACAGGCGCGGTCCGGCCGCATCGATCCGCTGGTCGGCCGTGCCGACGAGATCGAGCGCACCATCCAGGTCCTGTGCCGCCGCCGCAAGAACAACCCGCTGTACGTGGGCGAGGCCGGCGTGGGCAAGACCGCGATTGCCGAGGGCCTGGCCCGCCGCATCGTCGAGGGCTCGGTGCCCGACGTGCTGGCCGACGCGGTGATCTACTCGCTCGACCTGGGCGCGCTGGTGGCTGGCACCAAGTACCGCGGCGACTTCGAGAAGCGCCTGAAGAGCGTGCTGACCGCACTGAAGAAGGTCCCCAATGCGGTGCTCTTCATCGACGAGATCCATACCATCATCGGTGCCGGTTCGGCCTCGGGTGGCACCATGGATGCGTCCAACCTGATCAAGCCGGCGCTGGCCTCCGGCGAGCTGCGCTGCATCGGCTCGACCACCTTCCAGGAGTACCGCGGCATCTTCGAGAAGGACCGGGCGCTGGCCCGCCGCTTCCAGAAGATCGACATCGTCGAGCCGACCGTGGGCGAGACCTACGAGATCCTGCAGGGCCTGAAGTCCAAGTACGAGCTGCACCACGGCGTGACCTATTCGGACGAAGCGCTGCAGGCGGCGGTGGATCTGTCGGTGAAGCACATCGGCGACCGCCTGCTTCCGGACAAGGCCATCGACGTGATCGACGAGGCCGGTGCCCGCCAGCGGCTGCTGCCGGAAGGCCAGCGCAAGGAGCTGATCGACGTCGAGGAAGTGGAGGCGATCGTGGCCAAGATGGCGCGCATCCCGACCAAGCAGGTCAGTGCCACCGACAAGGATGTGCTGCAGCACCTGGAGCGCAACCTGAAGATGGTGATCTTCGGCCAGGACCCGGCCATCGAGACGCTGTCCTCGGCGATCAAGCTGGCCCGCTCGGGCCTGGGCAATCCGGAAAAGCCGATCGGCAACTTCCTGTTCGCCGGCCCGACCGGTGTCGGCAAGACCGAGGTGACCAAGCAGCTGGCGCTGCAGCTGGGCATCGAGCTGGTCCGCTTCGACATGTCCGAGTACATGGAGCCGCATTCGATCAGCCGCCTGATCGGTGCCCCTCCGGGCTATGTCGGCTTCGACCAGGGCGGCCTGCTGACCGAAAAGATCGTCAAGACGCCGCACTGCGTGCTACTGCTGGACGAAATCGAAAAGGCGCACCCGGACATCTTCAACATCCTGTTGCAGGTGATGGACCGCGGCGTGCTGACCGATACCAACGGGCGTGAGGCCAACTTCAAGAACGTGGTGCTGGTGATGACCACCAATGCCGGCGCGGCGCAGGCCTCGCGGCGCTCGATCGGCTTCACCAAGCAGGACCATGCCACCGACGCGATGGAGACCATCCGCCGCAGCTTCACCCCGGAATTCCGCAACCGACTTGATGCGGTGGTGCAGTTCCAGGCGTTGGGCTTCGAGCACATCCTGCGCGTGGTCGACAAGTTCCTGATCGAGCTGGAGATGCTGCTGCAGGACAAGCACGTCAGCCTGTCGGCCACGCCGACCGCGCGCGACTGGCTGGCCCACCACGGCTTCGACCCGCTGATGGGTGCGCGCCCGATGGCCCGCGTGATCCAGGACAAGATCAAGCGTCCTCTGGCCGACGAGCTGCTGTTCGGCAAACTGGTCAACGGCGGCAAGGTGAACATCGATGTCCGCGACGACGAGCTGGTCGTCGAGACCCAGGCCGAGCCGGAGCGCCTGCTGCCGGTCACGGTGGAGTGAGCTGACGCCGGGCCTGGCCCGGCGGACCTGAAATGACAAGGGCGGCTTCGGCCGCCCTTGTCATGTGTGCCATCAACGGCCGCGCTGGCGGGCCTTCTTCTGGAAGGTGGCTTCGTCGATCGGTTCGATCTGCGCCACCCGGCAGTGGTCGGCATCGGTGCGCAGCTGGCTGCGGCCGGCGCTGCACAGCAGGCCCTGCTGGCCTTCGGTGATGAAGCTCAGTTTCCGCGAGTAGCCGGCAGTGGAGCAGTCGTTCTGGAAGTGCACGACATAGTGGTCCTGGCCATTGCGCAGCAGGATGTTTCGCGAAACGCCGGCGCGCACGATCTGCTGGTCGCTGCCCAGCTGGATGCAGTCACTGGCCGTGGAAGGGGGCTCGGCGGCGCGCACAGGCGATGCGCTGGCGGACGCGGCAACGGCGACGAGCAGGGCGGTCAACGTGAGCATGTTCATGGCGGGGCAGGGGAATGGCGATCCGGACTGGATCGGGTCCCACGATGCCGCCACGGATGAAGATGCGAATCTGCCGCAAGCAGGGCTGACCGACGCCACGGTGCGTTCGGTCACGATGACCTCCGGCAGGGCCGGATTGCACCCATGACAAAAGGCCAGCAACCAGGGCTGGCCTTGTCGAAGTGGCGCAACGCGCCGACCGCTTACTTCATGCGGTAGGTGATACGACCCTTGGTCAGGTCGTACGGGGTCATTTCAACCTTGACCCGGTCACCGGTGAGGATGCGGATGTAGTTCTTGCGCATGCGGCCGGAAATGTGGGCGATGATTTCGTGCCCATTTTCCAGGCGAACGCGGAAAGTGGTGTTCGGCAGCGTCTCGCTGACGGTGCCCTCGAACTCGATGGAATCGTCTTTCGACATGTAGTCCTGTGCGGTTCAGAAAACGGCCACGCTGGGCCTAAGGCGCAGTATTTTACGCGTGACCGGCCCAGCTTGCAAAGTTTGTGTTAACCCCCGGCCAAACGCTGTGCCGGCAGGCGTCCGACCGCCTGCGTCCAGGGGCCTTCACGGCCGTCATGGCGCACCGCGTGGCGGACGTGCTGCAGGAACGCCGCGCGCGGCAGGTGCTCGGCGCCCATCCGCAGCAGGTGCGGATTCTCCACCTGGGCATCGATCAGCGCCCAGCCCCAGCCGTGAAGCGTGGATGCCAGCGCGGCCAGGGCGATCTTGGAGCCGCCGCTGGCGCCACTGAACATGCTCTCGCCGAAGAACATCGTCCCGATGGCCACCCCGTAGATGCCGCCGACCAGCGTCTGCCGGTCCCAGACCTCGAAGGAGTGGGCAAAGCCGAGGTCATGCAGCTGGCTGTAGGCCTCGACCATGTCGGGGCTGATCCAGGTGCCGTCCTGGCCGGGCCGCGGTGCCGCCGCACAGGCGCGCATCACCCGGCTGAAGGCGGTGTCGGCGGTGACCTCCCATGTGCTGCCGCGCAACTGGCGCCGGAAGCGGCTGGACAGATGCACGCCATCGGTACGGAACACCATGCGCGGGTCGGGCGACCACCACAGGATCGGCTCGCCCTCGCTGAACCATGGAAAGATGCCGCCCGCATACGCGTTGAGCAGGCGCGCCGGGTGCAGGTCGCCGCCCACGGCGAGCAGGCCGTCGGGCTGGCGCAGGGCGGTCTCGGCCGGCGGGAAGGGGGCGTCCGGCGCGTCGGCCAGGCGCCAGGGCAGCTGGCGGGTCATGCCGGCATTGTATTCGTCGCGGCCCCGCGTGAATGCCGCGGTAGATGCCAACCTTGGTTGGCAGGTCACCCGTCCGCGCGAAATGGGCTGTGCCCCTGCAGCTCCTGCTGGTAGCGCCGCACATCCCGTCGCTCCTGCCGGCACCACTCCTGCAACGCCTCGGCGAAATCCGCATCAGCCACCCAGTGCCGGCTGCGCACCAGTGTAGGCAGGAAGCCGCGCGCCAGCTTGTGCTCGCCCTGTGCGCCGGGTTCGAAACGGCTCAGGCCTTCGCGCAGGCAGTACTCGATGCCCTGGTAGTAACAGGCTTCGAAGTGCAGGCCGGGCAGGGTGGCGCCGCCCCAGTAGCGGCCGTACAGCGTGTCACCGCCGCGCAGGCAGAGCGCGCCGGCAATCGGCTGGCCTTCCTGCTCGGCCAGGAAAAGTACCAGCCCGCGTCCCAATGAAATGGCCAGATGGCGCAAGAAGGGCTCGGTCAGCGCCGGGGCATTGCCGTATTCCAGGAAGGTCTGCAGGTAGAAGCGGTACATCGCCTGCAGGTCGGCGCGACTGGCCTCGTCGCCGTGCACCACGCGGAAGCTGATGCCCTGGCGGGTGACCTTGGCCCGTTCCTGGCGGATGTTCTTGCGGTGCTTGTGGTTCATCGCGCCGAGGAGCTGGTCGAATGTCGCCCAGTCACCCGGGTTCTGCCACTGGAACTGCACGTCCTCGCGCAGCAGCCAGTCATCGCCGAACAGCGCCTCGTCCGCTGCGGCGTGGAAGTTGATATGGGCCGATGACACGGCCAGTGCCGGCAGTGCATCGCGCAACGCCGACAGCAGCGTGGTGCGCTCTGAATCGTGACGGGCCAGCAGGCGCGGCCCGGTGACCGGCGAGTACGGCACCGCGCCCAGCCACTTCGGGTAGTAGTCGCGGCCATGGCGGGCGTAGGCGTTCGCCCAGGCATGGTCAAACACGAATTCGCCGTGGGAGTTGGTCTTCAGGTAGCCCGGAATTGCGCCGATCAGGCGCTCGCCCTCCCACAGCGTGAAGTGCCGGGGCTGCCAGCCCCAGTCCTCGCGCAGGCAGCCGTGCTGTTCCAGGCCTGAGAGGAAGGCGTGGCTGACGAACGGATTCTGGCCGTCGTGCAGGGCATCCCAGTCGGTGGCGGGAATGGACTGCAGGGAGTCGAGGAAGCGGGGGGAGGGCATGGTTGGCAAGGATAGGCCAGGTGGATCGCGAACGGTGCTGGCGGAGCTGGGTTGGTTTGTTCCGGTTGGGGGTGAGGAAAGTTTGAATTGTCCATCCGTGTGCGCTTGGTTGCGGAATGCCTGAATGCACAGGGGCAGAGTGAGCTGCGCCGCTGGAGCGGTGCATTCACTCTTTGCATGGAGTAGCCAAAATGAACCAGAAATTTCGCCTTGGATCCCTTTCTGTCCTGCTGTCTCTTCTGGGTGGCGGACTGTTGATAAGCCCCGCGCAGGCCGTTGACGCTCCTCCTGCGGTGGAGCAGGACACTGGGCTCGACATCCTCTTGACCCAGAAGGCGCGCGACATTCTGGAGCGCGTTCGTCTCGTGGATGGCCAGGCACGTAGTCGCCGGGTTGAGGTATCGGCAGATATCGCCAACGGTGTAGTGACCGTGGCGCTGGATCGTGACTTCGTTCCTGCCGATTACGGACCGTCGTTCGAGGATCAGCGAAGCGAGATCAGTTTTGGACTACTGCATTGGGCCGAGCAGGTGGCGCCGTTCAGTCGTGTCGTTTTTCTGTATGACGGGAAAGAGATCGAATACTACTTTCCTGAGATAAAGGCTGCGGACGATGCGGCGCGGAAAGCGGGGGATGCGCTGAGGCGGATGCGTGGAACGCCTGGGTCCGGGATGGCATTTGTCGCAGCCGGCCATGGGTATTTCTACAGCTACAAGGACAACCGGTGGGTGACCTCAAGGGATGAATGGAATGGCGTCTCCGAGGGGTTGTTGACTCCGTCGTACGCTGCGGAGCTGAAGGCGATGATCGAGCAAAGGAGCCAAATGCCTGTCGTCCGTCCGCGCGTTCAGATCACGGGAACGACTCATCCTCCGAGTGGTGAGGAGTGGTGGACCATAGCTGCGCGCTACGCGATTGCCGAGCAGTATCCGGCCGAGACAAAGATATGGAGCACGTACGCAGGCAGTACGCTTTGGGATCGGGAGGAGCGTGAAGACATCAACAGTCGGCCGCTTCTCGCAAACCACCACGGAGCTGAGGTAGCGATTCATCTGCACAGCAATGGAGAACCCTCGGGGGCCGCGCGCGGTACTCGTGTGATCGTGCAACCTGGTAGGCCGATGGATGCTGCTCTTGCAGAGAGTGTCCTGTGCTCGATGAAGGAGCTGATTCACTCGCTACCTGAGTATGCGGCATTCACCGTGGCTCCCGCTCCGCACGCGCTGAACAAGGGGGAGAACCGAGAGGCGCACATGCCATCGATCATCGTAGAGACGGCGTTTCACACGAATCCGGATGATGCCAAGGCGCTGCAGGACCCCGTCTTCCGCTCGGCGTCGATGAAAGGGGTGGAGAAGGGCTATCGCCTGTGGGCAACAGGAAAGACGTGTGAGCCGCTGTCCGGGCAGCCGATCGCAGATGTCGACGTTCCATCCGGCGACTCGCGCGAGGTGGACGTGGCGTTTGCGGGCCATCCGCAATTCCCGATCAGCCTGATCACCCGCAATACGCTGTGCCCATCAGGGTGGAACTGCAGCGGACGGACGGTGGTCATCGATTCGCCTGACCAGCCCAGCAGGATGCAACTCAGCTGCGGTCGCGACAGCGTGGGGACGCTCGGCTGGGAGACGCATGTGTTGGATGCGGATGGGGTCAAGTCGCAGCCCGTGCCTCACACCGTTCGTTGTGTTCCCGATGCGGCCGGCCCTGATCGAAATGGCTTGCCTGAGAATACGGCTGCCGCAGGGATGTAACGAGAAAGGCCGACGCTTTCGCGTCGGCCTTTCTCCTGAGTCGAGCATGGCTCGACTCTACAGAGCATAATCAGCGCTTCAGCTGGCCTTGCCCTGCGCGTCCAGATAGCGCTCGGCGTCCAGAGCGGCCATGCAGCCGAAGCCGGCCGAGGTGATCGCCTGGCGGTAGTGCTGGTCGGCCACGTCGCCGGCGGCGAACACGCCTTCCACCGAGGTCTGGGTAGCGTTGCCGCCCAGGCCCGAACGGATTTCCAGGTAGCCGTTGTTCATCGCCAGCTGGCCGTCGAACAGGGTGGTGTTCGGGTGGTGGCCGATGGCCACGAAGAAGCCGTGGGCATCGATGTCGCGGGTGCCGCCGTCCAGGGTGGACTTCACGCGCACGCCGGTCACGCCGGCGTCGTTGCCCAGCACTTCCTCCACCTGGTGGTGCCAGACGGTCTCGATCTTGCCTTCGGCCACCTTCCTGAACAGCTTGTCCTGCATGATCTTCTCCGCCTTCAGGGTGTCGCGGCGGTGGACCAGGTAGACCTTGCGGGCGATGTTGGACAGGTACAGGGCCTCTTCCACGGCGGTGTTGCCGCCGCCGACCACGACCACGTCCTGGTCGCGGTAGAAGAAGCCGTCACAGGTGGCACAGGCGGACACGCCGCGGCCCTTGAACTCGTCTTCGGTCGGGATGCCCAGGTACTTGGCGGTGGCGCCGGTGGCGATGATCAGCGCGTCGCAGGTGTACTCGTGGCTGTCGCCGATCAGCTTGAACGGGCGCTGCGACAGGTCGGCGGTGTGGATGTGGTCGAAGATGACCTCGGTCTCGAAGCGCTCGGCGTGGGCCTGCATGCGCGCCATCAGGTCCGGGCCCATCAGGCCGTGGGCGTCACCCGGCCAGTTGTCCACCTCGGTGGTGGTCATCAGCTGGCCGCCCTGCTGCAGGCCGGTGATGACGACCGGCTTCAGATTGGCACGGGCGGCGTAGACGGCGGCGGTCCAGCCGGCCGGTCCGGAACCGAGGATGACGAGGCGCTGGTGGCGGGAGGGCAGGCTGGTGCTCATGTAGACTCGCGAAAAGGTAGATGGGACAAGGCGCTGGCGATGTTTGCGCAGCATCCGTGGCTGGTCATAGAGTGGCGGCTGGGGCAGGGCGATTCAAGCCGATGAACAGAACGCCGTCATCCAGCGGTGGTTTCGGCCCTGTCCGGGCCCGGTCAGAAGTCGCATAACTGAAAACTGACGCCGTCTCATTTATTATCAATCACTAACAGCGCATTCCAAAGGTATGGTCTAAGGTGGCGAAGCAGGTCCCTGAACGCTCCAAGTCGGACGACAGCAAGGCGTCACGTCGCACGGCCGCGGCGGCGACGACCGACAATCCACGCCGCCAGCGCCTCTGGCGCGACCTGGGCCTGATCGCGATCGCGCCGGCCCTGCTCTATCTGGCGGCGAGTCTTTTCACCTATTCAGCGACGGATCCGGGCTGGTCGCATACCGGCAGCGTGGTCGCGCCGGTGCACAACCTCGGTGGTCGCGCGGGCGCCTGGATCGCCGACGTGCTGCTGCAGTTGTTCGGCTACATCGCCTTCCTGCTGCCGGTGGTGCTCGGTGCGCTGTCGTGGATTGCCATGTTCGGCCTCAAGCGCGAGAGCAAGGGCGAGAACGACCTGGACCCGGCGCTGCGCCTGGTCGGCCTGGTCGGATTCCTGATCGCAGGCACCGGCTTCCTGCATGTACGCCTGTTCAGCGGCGATGTCTCCAGCGCCGGCGGCATCCTCGGCAAGCTGGTTGGCAATTCGCTCACGGTGGGCTTCGGCGCGCTGGGCGCGAACCTGTTCGTGCTGGTGCTGCTGCTGGCCTCGATCACCCTGGCCACCGGGCTGTCCTGGTTCACGGTGATGGAAAAGATCGGCCGTGGCGTGATGTCGCTGGCACCGTTGCTGGCGCGCAAGAAGGAAGAAGTCACCGAGTGGCAGCAGACCCGGGTGATGCGCGAGGAGCGCCAGGAGGTGCGCAAGGCCGATGCCGAGGTGCGCGCCAAGCGCGAGCCGGTGAAGATCGAGCCGCGTCCGGAACCGGTGATCGAGAAGAGTGACCGGGCCAAGCGCGACACGCAGATTCCGATGTTCCGTGGCGTCAACGGCGACGGGTCGGACCTGCCGCCGCTGGCCCTGCTGGACGACCCCAAGCCGCAGCCGGTGGGCTACGACAAGGAAACCCTGGACGCGCTGTCACGGCAGATCGAGTTCAAGCTGAAGGATTTCCGCATCGACGCCCAGGTGGTCGGCGCCAACCCCGGGCCGGTCATCACCCGCTTCGAGATCGAGCCCGCGCCGGGCATCAAGGTCAGCCAGATCAGTTCGCTGGACAAGGACATCGCGCGCGGCCTGTCGGTGAAGTCGGTGCGCGTGGTCGACGTGATTCCGGGCAAGTCGGTGATCGGCCTGGAAATCCCCAACGTCACCCGCGAGATGATCTACCTGTCCGAGCTGTTGCGCTCGAAGGAATACGACAAGTCGGCCAGCGTGCTGACCCTGGCGCTGGGCAAGGACATTGCCGGGCGCTCGACCGTGGCCGATCTGGCGCGCATGCCGCACCTGCTGGTGGCCGGTACCACCGGTTCGGGCAAGTCGGTGGCGGTCAACGCGATGGTGCTGAGCCTGCTGTTCAAGGCCTCGCCGAAAGACCTGCGGATGCTGATGATCGACCCGAAGATGCTCGAACTGAGCGTCTACCAGGGCATTCCGCACCTGCTGGCACCGGTGGTCACCGACATGAAGGAGGCCGCCAACGGCCTGCGCTGGTGCGTGGCCGAGATGGAGCGCCGCTACAAGCTGATGAGCGCGGTGGGCGTGCGCAACCTGGCCGGCTTCAACAAGAAGGTGAAGGAAGCGCAGGATGCCGGCCAGCCGCTGATGGACCCGCTGTTCAAGCCGAACCCGGAGCTGGGCGAGGCGCCGCGTCCATTGGAGACGCTGCCGTTCATCGTCATCTTCATCGACGAATTCGCCGACATGATGATGATCGTCGGCAAGAAAGTGGAAGAGCTGATCGCGCGCCTGGCACAGAAAGCGCGTGCGGCGGGCATCCACCTGATCCTGGCCACGCAGCGCCCGTCGGTGGACGTGATCACCGGCCTGATCAAGGCCAACATCCCGACCCGTATCGCGTTCCAGGTCAGCTCCAAGATCGACTCGCGCACCATCCTCGACCAGTCCGGCGCGGAGACCCTGCTGGGCCACGGCGACATGCTGTACCTGCCGCCGGGCACCGCGCTGCCCGAGCGCGTGCATGGTGCGTTCGTGTCCGATGACGAAGTGCACCGCGTGGTCGAGCACCTCAAGGCGATGGGCCCGGCCGACTATATCGACGGGGTGCTGGACGAGGTGCAGACGATGGGCGACGGCGTGGTCGTCGGTGCCACCGGCCTGCCCGAGACCAGTGCGGCCGGCGACGAGTCCGACCCGCTGTATGACGAAGCGCTGCGGGTGGTCACCGAGACCCGCCGCGCCTCGATTTCCGGCGTGCAGCGCCGGCTCAAGATCGGCTACAACCGTGCAGCGCGACTGATCGAGGCCATGGAAGCGGCCGGCGTGGTCAGCCCGCCCGAGCACAACGGCGACCGCACGGTGCTGGCACCGCCGCCGCCGAAGTAAAGCCCGACGTATCCCCCACGACGTCCAAGGAACCGACGCATGCTTCACCCCGTACCAAGCGCGCTGGCGCTGGCGCTGGCAGCCTTCCTGGCTGCCGGCCCGGCACTGGCAGAATCCGCCACCTCCGCGCCCGCCACGGCGCCGCCTTCCACCAGCGGCGATACCGAAGCCAGCAATAATTTCAGCATTGTCCGTTACCGCGCCGACTACCAGGTGCGGCCGGATGCGGGCAATGTGCAGACCGAAACCTACGAAGTCCTGCTCAAGACCAAGGCCTCGGTCGAGCAGTTCAGCCAGGTGCGGCTGAGCTACAGCGAGAAGATGGAAACCCTGGAGGTGCTTGGCGCCTACACCATCACCGCCGACGGCCAGCGGCGCGACGTGCCGGCCGATCGCATCTACACCCAGGAGAGCTACTCCAGCGCCTCGGCGGCGATGTATGCCGACCGCAAGGTGCGGGTGATCGTGTTCCCGAACCTGGCCCCGGGCACGCGCCTGTACTACCAGGTGCGCCGCACCCAGGCCACGCCGTACTTCCCGGGCTATTTCGGCCTGTGGGAGACCTTCAACGTCTTCACCGAGTACGAAGACGCCGAGGTCACCCTGACTGCGCCGGCCAGCCTGCCGATGTTCATCGACAGCCGCGGCGTGCAGGGCAGCGATCGCCCGACGGTGAAGAACGGCCAGGCGCAGTGGCGCTGGCGCTACCAGCGGCGCGAAGCCATGCCGGCACAGAACTGGTCGGCGGCGGGCTGGGAGTTCGGCCCGAACATCATGGCCAGCACGTATCGTGACTGGTCGCAGATGGGACGCGCCTACCAGCTCAAGGCCGGCCCGGCGGCCGACGTGACCCCGGCGCTGCAGGCGCTGGCTGATGAAATCACCGCTGGCATCAGCGACCGGCGCGAGCAGGCCGATGCGCTGTACCGCTGGGTGGCGCAGAACATCCGCTATGTGGCGGTGTACCTGGGCAATGGCGGCCTGGAGCCGAACAGCGCGCAGAGCATCCTCGACAACCACTACGGTGACTGCAAGGACCATGTGACGATCCTGGAGGCGCTGCTGGCGGCCAAGGGCATCGCCAGCTCGCCGGTGCTGATCGGTGCCGGCGGCGGCCCCACGCTGCCGAAGATTCCGGTGCTGGGCCGCTTCAACCACGCCATCACCTACATCCCCGAGTTCGATCTGTATCTGGATTCGACCACCGCGTGGGCGCGCTTCGGGCAGCTGCCGGAAGGCGACCTCGGCGCACCGGTGATGCGTACCCGCGACGCCTCGTTGGCGCGCACCCCGGCCAACACGCCGCAGCGCAACGCCACCTCGATGGAGGTGCGTTTCACCTTCGACGCCAACGGCAACCTGCGCGGCGAGACCATTCCGAAGCTGGGCGAGAACGCCGAGATCGGCATGCGCGCCCAGTTCTCCCAGCTCAACGCGCAGAACCGTGCGCGCGCCGAGGAGCAGATCATGGCCGCGTCCGGTTTCGACGGGAGAGGGCAGCTGCAGATCCAGGGCGTGCCGGTCGACCTGACCCGGCCGTTTGGCTATCGCATGGCGTTCCAGGCCGAGGACTACGCCGACTTCAGCGTGGCCGGCGGCATGGCCGTGCCGGATCCGCCGGGTGGCGAATCGGTGCGCGGCCTGTACGCCACCGCCTCGGCGCCGGCCAACGAGACGCCGTTCTACTGCAATGCCAGCCTGCGCGAAGAGACCTATCGCCTGCAGTTCCCGGCCAATGCACCGATCATCGCCATCCCGGCCAGCCAGCGTTTCAGCAACGCCGCCGGTGAGTATCGGGTGGACTGGAGTCGCGAGGGCCAGGACGTGATCGTGCACCACCGCTTGCAGCAGAACGCGGTGCGTGGGCCGGAGGCGCTGTGCCAGCCGCAGGACTACACCGCATTCCGCGCGTTGTATCGCGAAGTGCGGCGTGGCTTCCGTGGCCAGGTGCTGTACGGCAAGCTGCCGGGCTCGGGCGGCTGAATCGCCGATGGACGTTCAGGGCGGCATAATGTCGCCCTGATCGCCCATTCATCTTTCCCCGGGCACACTGGCAACCACCTTTCCTGGCGCCCGCGCCCACAGGATTCCCACATGAACTTCCGCTTCCGTCGTTTCCTTGCCACCACCACCCTGGCCGTGGCCTGCGCCGCCGCCGGCAGCGCCTGGGCAGGCGCCCGCGATGACCTGAAGACCTTCACCAGTGGCCTGAAGGGCCTGGATGGCCAGTTCAGCCAGCAGGTGTTCGACAGCCGCGGCAAGGTGAAGGAATCGACCAGTGGCCGCGTGGCCCTGTCGGCGCCGCGCCTGTTCCGCTGGGAATACGTGCGCCCGCACGAGCAGTTGATCGTGGCCGACGGCAAGAAGGTCTGGATGTACGAACCGGACCTGGAGCAGGCCACCGTGCGTGAGCAGGGCAAGGAAGAGCAGAACAGCCCGCTGACCGCGCTGATCAACCCGGCACTGCTGGAACAGCAGTACGACGTCAGTGAAGAGGCTGCGCAGCGCGACGGCCTGCAGTGGCTGTCGCTGTCGCCGAAGCGCGAGACCGAAGCCAGCTTCCAGTACGCCGCGCTGGGCTTCAATGCCCAGGGCCTGGCCAAGATGGAAATCACCGATGCGGTTGGCCAGCGCACCGTGATCAGCTTCAGCGGCTGGAAGCGCAACCCGGGCTTTGCCGCCGGTACCTTCAGCTTCACTCCGCCGAAGGGCACCGACGTCATCGGTAATTGACCTGTGGGCGGAGGCGCTTTGGTGGGTGTCAACCTTGGTTGACACGCTTTTGATCTGCCGGCCAGCGGCCGGCACTACCGATCCTGTGGCCTGATCTGCCGGGCAGGGTTCGGTGCTGTCTGCTCTGGCGGGTGTCAACCGGCACCGTCATGGTGGGTGTCAACCTTGGTTGACACGCTCTTGATCTGCCGGCCAGCGGCCGGCACTACCACCCGTGCGGCCTGATCGCCGGCATGGCCCGGCGCTTTCTGCTCTGGTGGGTTTCAACCGGGACCGCCTTGGTGGGTGTCAACCGTTGGTTGGCACGCTTGGGATCTGCCGGCCAGCGGCCGGCACTACCAGACATCGCGTCCCGCCGCCGGGCACGGCCCGGCGCTACCGTTGGGCGGCGCGGTACAATGACCGGGTGGCAAGACATCGTTCAACTTCCTTCCCTGGTCCCGATCTGCTGAGCGTCGATCGGGAACACCTGCGCCCGCTGGCCGAGCGCATGCGTCCGCGCACTCTCGACGAAATGGTTGGGCAGAAGCGCCTGCTGGCGCCGGACAGCGCGCTGCGTCGCGCGGTCGAATCCGGTCGCGTGCATTCAATGATCCTGTGGGGACCGCCAGGCTGTGGCAAGACCACGCTGGCGCTGTTGCTGGCCGAATACTCCGACGCAGAATTCCGTGCCATCTCCGCCGTCCTCTCCGGCCTGCCGGAGGTGCGCCAGGTGTTGGCCGAGGCCGCGCAGCGTTTCGCCGAAGGCCGGCGCACCGTGCTGTTCGTGGATGAGGTGCATCGCTTCAACAAGGCGCAGCAGGACGCCTTCCTGCCGCACATCGAGCGCGGCACGATTCTGTTCGTCGGTGCCACCACCGAGAATCCGTCGTTCGAGTTGAATTCCGCATTGCTGTCGCGTTGCCGCGTGCATGTGCTGGAAGGCGTTTCGCCCACCGACATCGTCGAGGCGCTGGAACGTGCGCTGGGTGATCGCGAGCGCGGCCTGGGCGAAGAGGGTATCGAGGTCGCTCCCGAGCTGCTGCTGGAAATTGCGACCGCCGCCGATGGCGACGTGCGCCGTGCGCTGACCCTGTTGGAAATCGCCGCCGAACTGGCGGGCGGCGAGGGCGGTCGCATCACGCCGCAGACCCTGGCCCAGGTGCTGGCCGATCGCACCCGTCGCTTCGACAAGGGCGGCGAGCAGTTCTACGACCAGATCTCGGCGCTGCACAAGTCGGTACGCAGCTCCAATCCGGATGCCGCGCTGTACTGGCTGACCCGCATGCTCGATGGTGGCTGCGACCCGTCCTACCTGGCGCGCCGGCTGACCCGCATGGCCATCGAGGATATCGGCCTGGCCGATCCGCGCGCGCAGAGCATGGCGCTGGAAGCCTGGGACATCTACGAGCGGCTGGGCAGCCCGGAAGGCGAGCTGGCGTTCGCCCAGCTGGTGCTCTACCTGGCCAGCACCGCCAAGTCGAACGCCGGCTATGCCGCCTTCAACCAGGCCAAGGCCGACGTGCGCGAGAGTGGTACCGAAGAAGTGCCGCTGCACCTGCGCAATGCACCGACCAAGCTGATGAAGGAGCTCGGCTACGGCGCCGAGTACCAGTACGACCATGACGCCGAGGGTGGCATCGCGCTGGACCAGACGGGTTTCCCGGATGCGATGGGCGAACGGGTGTACTACAACCCGGTGCCGCGTGGCCTGGAAATCAAGCTGAAGGAAAAGCTGGACCGGCTGCGTGCCGAGCGCGAAGCGGCGAGGGCGGCAAAGGGTCGCTGACCCGGTTTATGTAGCGTCGAGCCGCGCTCGACTCCGCTCTGGACCGGGCCAGCAGCGCCTGCGGCAACGGCAGCCGAGCATGGGCTCGGCTCTACAGGGCCAATGGCAGCCGAGCATGGCTCGGCTCCACATTGTTCCCGGCGGCGGTCTTTGGCACACTGCGCGGCCACTTTTTCAAGGATTGATGCCGTGCAGGAAATGATTCTGCCGTTGAAGCGCTACGCCCAGTTCGAGGGGCGTGCCAACCGTCGTGAGTACTGGATGTTCCAGCTGTTCATGCTGATCGTCTCCGCCGTCCTGATGGTGCCGCTCGTTGCCGGGCTGGTGATGCAGTCCGACGTCCTGGGCATCGCGTCGATCATCCTGTTTGTCGTGTTCTGGCTGGCCACGTTCGTGCCGGTCATCGCCGTCACCGTGCGCCGCCTGCACGACTGCAACCAGTCGGGCTGGATGTACCTGCTGGCCTTCGTTCCGTTCGGCGGCCTGGTGATCTTCGTATTCGCGCTGCTGCCGGGCACGCCGCAGGAAAATGCTTATGGTCCGGTGCCTTCGGGGCCGTGACATTCCGCGAGTCGGGCATGGCTCGACTCCACAAGAGGCAAAGAAAAGAAGCCGGCATTTCGCCGGCTTCGTCTTTACTTGATGGTGCAGTCGCCGAAGGACAGGTAGTCCGTGCCGGAACTGAACTGCAGCGTGCAGCTGGCGGTGAACGTCGCGCCTTCTTCCAGTGCGCCCAGCTTGGCCGCCTGCTGTTCGTCGTCGCTGGTCAGCCGGGCCAGGACATTGCCCTGGTCGTCGCCGGCCTCGATCAGCGGCTCGCCCGCCAGGTTGCTGGAAACGCTCAGGGCTACGGCAGTGAATGTCACCGTCTGGTTGAGTTGGTCCATGCCCAGTGACGAATTGCCGGCTTCTTCAAAGGCCTGGTAGAGCGTTGGCAGGTCCTGTGCGGCATGGGCGGCCAGCGGCGCAAGCAGGCCGAGGGAGAGGGCGATCAGGGTGGTGTGCTTCAAGGGAGTCTCACAATCATGGGATCCAATCCCATGGCGGTTGTGTGCAGATGAACGCGACCCGGATGGCGGCAAGTGCCCGCCATCCATGGCTGCGCTGGAAGCGGGGCGATCCAATGCCCCGATGGGCGGCAAAATAGGGGAATTGCTGCCCCTTGCGCAACCCGGGCATGCGCGCGCGTGATACACAGCGTGACGTTTGATCGATGTGATAATCATTCGCGTTTAAGGTAGACTGCGGTCCCTTGTGAACCGGCGGCCCTGGGCCGCTTCTGCCGCCGCTGATGAAGCACTTTGTTCCGCCTTCGCGCCGTGGTCCGCTGGCCCGCGGCTTGGCCGCCTTGATGATGGGTCTGCTCCTGGCCACCCCATATGCCCATGCACAGCAGCGCAACCCGCTGCAGAAAATCGGCCACACCGTACTCGACGAGCCGGCGGCCAGCTATCGCTTCGAGCATTTCGTGGTGGACAGTCCCGACCAGCAACGCCGCTGGCGGGTGAACCTGGCGATTCCGGCCAAGGCCGGCAAGACGCCATCCCCGGTGCTCTACGCGCTGGACGGCAACGCCGTCGCCATGGTCCTGGATCAGCCGTTGCTGGCCGAGCTGGCCGCGCGCAAGGCGCCACCGGTGCTGGTGCTGATCGGCTACGACAACGACCTGCGCATCGATTCCAAGGCGCGCACCCGCGACTACACCGCATGGATCGACCGTGCCGACGATGAGAGCGGTACGACCCAGGCGGTCGGCGGTGGTGCTGCGGCCTTCCTGGATGTGATCGAACGCCGCATCAAGCCGGAAGTCGAGCGTCGCGCACGCATCGATACGCAGCAGCAAGCGCTGTGGGGCCACTCGCTGGGTGGATTGTTCGTGCTCAATGCGCTGTACACGCGTCCGGCCGCCTTCCAGTCCTATCTGGCCGCCAGCCCGTCGCTGTGGTGGAGCCAGGGTGCGGCGCTGGGGGATCCGGAACAACAGTTCGTGCAGAACGTGCACGGCCAACCGGCAAGGCTCTGGCTGATGCTGGGCGGTGCCGAGCGTGTCGGTGATCGCGGCAAGCGCGACATGAACAATCCGCGCGTGGTCGCGCACCTGCGCCGCATCGGTGGCGCCACCCCGGATGCGGCGATGCAGCTGTCCGAGCGCTTGGGCAAGGTGCCGGGCCTGAGCGTGCAGTACCGCGAGTTCCCCGGCCTTGGCCACGGCCCGATGCTGCCGGCGTCCTTCCATGCGGCGCTGCATGAGCTGTACGGCGTGACCGATCGCAGCGCCGGCGATGGCGCGCCCAATGGCGGTGACAACGCCGCCGAATGAATCCCTTCGCACGCGCTGCCGTGCGACCCCACTACCCAGGCGAGGCTGCCGACGTGCAGCGGCCCAGGCAACCGATGACCCCCGCGCCACGTGGCGCGGCCTACGTGTGCAAGGAGCCTGCCATGTCGTTCCGTCCGTCTCTCCGTCTTACCTCTCTCGCTGCCGGCCTGCTGCTGGCAGTGACCGCCACCGCGCAGCCGGTGTTCGACCAGCCGGCCAACGCCACCTTCAAGGGTGAGGTCGTCTCACGCGGTGAGAACGTGGTTCCCGGCAGCACCGCCGACGTGGTCGGCCGTGGTTTCGTGCCGGGCCAGAAGGTCAGCCTGCTGCGTGGCGACAGCGTGCTCAACGCACAGCCGGTGGTGGTCGATGCCGATGGCAACTTCAAGACCCAGCTGAGCATTCCGGCCGACGCGGTGCCGGGCACCCACCCGGTGGTGGTGCGCGCCAGCCAGCCGGCTGCGGCCACGGTGCTGAAGCTGCGCGTGTCGCCGCAGTTGCCGCTGTCCGGCCAGGCGCAGTTCGCCACCCGGTCCAGCAAGCTGGTGCCGGGCCTGTACCAGTCCGCCTACAGCGCCGCCAGCAACGCAGTGTTCGTGACCTCGGCGGTGGGTCGCCCGCCGGTGACCCAGTCGCAGCTGCTGAAGCTGGACCCGACGTCGCTGAAGGTGACCAGGGCGATCACCCCGGCGCAGGTGCCGGGCAGCACCAATGGTGCGGTGTACGCGGTCTACGGCGTGGGCGTGGATGACACCAACGGCAATGTCTGGGTGACCAACACCCGCCAGAACTCGATCGCGGTCTACCGGCAGAAGGACCTGTCGCTGGTCCACCAGTTCCCGGCCGACACTGTGCCGCACGCGCGCGACGTGGTGGTCGATGGCACCCGCGGCAAGGTGTTCGCCTCGGCCACGGGCGAGGACCACCTGTCGGTGTTCGACGCCAGGACCTTCAAGGAGCTGCCGGCAGTGACGCTGGAATCCGGCGTGGACGACGGCACGTTCACCCCGATGAGCCTGGTGCTGGACGAGAAGGGCGGCAAGCTGTTCACCGTCAGCATCGGCACCCCGGAAGCGGCGGTGATCGATGTGGCCAGCGGCAAGGTCGAGAAGGTCATCGATCTGGGTAATTCGATCAGTGCCTCGGGCGTGGCCTTCGATGCGGCACGCAACCGCCTGTACGTCGCCTCGCAGGGCACCGACAACCTGCTGATCGTCGACGTGGCTGCCGGCAAGGTGCTGCATGACGTGCCGGTCGGCGCCGGTGCGCTGAACGTCGCCTTCGATGATGCCTCCGGCCTGGCCTATGTCAGCAACCGTGGCGCTGGCACGGTCACCGTGGTGAATGGTGACGGCAAGGTGGTCGCCAATCTTGATGGCGGCACGCTGCCGAACCACGTCCGCGCCGATGGCAAGGGCAACGTGTTCGCGGTGAACAAGTCGCGCGGCGCTGAGGACCCGAAGGGTGACCGCATCACCCGCATCACCCCGAAGCAGTAAGTCACACGGTGGGGCGGCGTGCGCGCCGCCCTGCCAGCAAGGAGAACGAGCATGAACATCGCGTCCCGTCTGCGCCTGTGTGCGCTTCCGTTGGCTGTTTCGCTGGTACTGGCCGCCTGTGGCGGCGCGTCGACACCGCCTGATGGCCAGAAGGCCGCCGAGCCGCCCGCCGCACCGGCCGCTGCCGAAACCGCGTTGCCGGCAGGCTGGCAGCGCGTGGCCGGTGCCGAGCTGCCGGCCGTGCATGACCAGAAGGCGATGCTGCCGGCCAAGGTGCATTCCGATGACGGCGCCGATATCGAGGTGACCGATACCAGCCGGATCATTGCCGGTGGCGACGACGTCATCGCGGTGATCGAAGCACTGGGGCTGGGCACGCAGGTATTCGCCGCGCCGACCAACACCACCACCCAGGCCGGCCTGGCCGCGCCGCACCAGTTCCTGTTCAACCGCAACACCGGCGTGGAGGGCGTGCTGAGCCTGCAGGGCTCGCTGTTCCTCGGCAACAGCCTGCGCCGCCACACCGAGCTGGCCAAAAAGCTGCGCGAAGTCGGTGAGCCGGCGGTGGTCATCGATGATCTGCAGCCGGCCCCGGACAAGGTGCGCAAGGTCGCCGCCGCACTAGGGCTGGCCGAAGCGGGGCAAACATTGGCCACGCAGGTGCAGCGCCAGCTCGACGAGGCTGCAGCGATTGGCAAGGGCCTGGGCCATGCGCCACGACTGATCCACGTATCGGCCACCGGCGCTGGCGGCTCGCCCACTGTTGCCGGTGCCGACAGCGCGTCAGCGCAGCTGATCGCGCTGGCCGGCGGCATCAACATCGGCACCGAGGCCGGGGTGAAGAACTACTCGCAGCTGAGCAACGAGGGGGTGGTCGCCGCGGCACCGGAGGTGATCCTGGTGACCGAGCATGACCTGCGGCTGTTCGGCGGTGCCGAAGGCCTGTGGAAGGCGTACCCGACGCTGAAGCAGACGCCGGCCGGGCAGTCCAATCGGGTCTGGGTGATGCCGGATGTGCAGCTGAAGTACACCAGCGTGGGTTCTGGTGCGGGCGCGCTGGCGCTGGCCAAGGCCCTGGCAGCCTTGCCGAAGGCATGAGTCCGGCGGATCGGCGCCGCCGTCGCGGGCGGACGATGTTGATGGTGGCGTTGCTGGCGCTGCTGGGGGCAGTGCTGGCGTCGTTCGCCGTGGGTCCGTTGCGGTTGCCGCCGCTGGAGGTGATGCAGGCGCTTGCGGTGAAGCTGGGCCTGCTTGACCCAGGGGCAGTCAGCAGCCGTGATCTGGCCGTGGTCTGGCAGCTGCGCATTCCGCGCGCCCTGTTGGGCGCGATGGTCGGTGCGTCGCTGGCGATGGCCGGTGCCAGCCTGCAGGGCCTGTTTGGCAATCCGCTGGCCGACCCCGGCATCGTCGGTGTCAGCCAGGGTGCTGCGCTGGGTGCGGTGGCTGCCATTGTTCTCGGCGCTGCCGGTGCGGCCGGCTGGCTGGTGCCGGTGGCAGCCTTCGTCGGCGGCGCGCTGGCGATCGGCCTGACCTATGCGCTGGCCCGGCCCGGCAAAGGCAGTGGGAATGCCACGCTGCTGCTGGTCGGCATCGCGATGGCCGCGTTCTGCTCGGCGCTGATTGGTTTCCTTACTTACATCGCCAGCGAAAGCGAGCTGCAGTCGCTGGTGTTCTGGCAGATGGGCTCGCTGGCGCGCGCCAACTGGGCCGACGTGGCCGCGGTGGTGCCGCTGTTTGCGCTCGGCGTGTTTGCGCTGCAGCGACTGGCCACGCCGCTGGACATGCTGGCGCTGGGTGAGCGCCAGGCGCAGCACCTGGGGCTGGACGTGACCCGTACGCGGCGTCGCCTGGTCGCGTTCAGTGCGCTGCTGGTGGGCGCAGCGGTGGCGTTCGCGGGCTCGATCAGCTTCGTCGGCCTGGTGGTGCCGCACGTGGCGCGACTGCTGGTCGGCCCGGGTCATCGCTGGCTGCTGCCGTTGTCCGGGCTGCTCGGTGCGCTGCTGATCGTGGTGGCCGACACCGCCGCACGCACGCTCGATCCACCTGCGGAGATTCCGCTGGGCCTGTTCTCGGCCGCGCTGGGTGCTCCGTTCTTCCTCTGGCTGGTGCTGCAGCAGCGCCGCAAGGCGGCGCCATGAGCGTGCTGCTGAAACTGCACCAGGTGGTGGTGCGCCGCCAGCAGCGCGAGATCCTGCATGGCATCTCGCTGGCGTTCGAACCGGGCACGGTGACCGCGCTGGTTGGCCCGAACGGCGCGGGCAAGTCTACGTTGCTGGCGGTGGCGGCCGGTGACCTGCGCGCCGATGCGGGCGAGGTGAGCCTGTTGGACAAACCGCTGGCCAGCTACAAGGCCGGGCCGCTGGCACGCGAGCGCTCGGTGATGCCGCAGGAACATGGCGTGCGCTTCGCCTTCAGCGTGGAAGAAGTGGTGGCGATGGGACGGTTGCCGCATCCGCCGGATCCGCGTGTGGACGATGCACGGGTGGAAGCTGCCATCGATGCCGCCGAACTGCAGGCGCTACGCCTGCGCGAAGTGCAGCAGCTGTCCGGTGGCGAGTCCGCCCGGACCACGTTCGCGCGCGTGCTGGCGCAGGACACGCCGCTGCTGTTGCTTGATGAACCGACCGCGGCGCTGGATCTGCGCCACCAGGAGCGTACGTTGCGCAGTGTGCGTGCCTGTGCCGAAGCCGGCGCGTGCGTGATCGTGGTGCTGCACGATCTGAACCTGGCCGCCGGCTATGCCGACCGCATCGTGTTGCTGGAACAGGGCAGGGTGGCCGCCGATGGCACGCCGCTGCAGGTGCTCACCGAAGACAACCTGCAGCGGGTCTATCAGCAGGATGTGGTGGTGCTGGAGCATCCGCGGCGCGGGGTGCCGTTGGTGGTGGTGACGTAGTCCGGATCTGCTGCCGTCGCCGCGTATCATGTCTGACCGGTATTCCCTCAATGGACTGATGCAATGATCTGTAGCATTTCGCGCGGCACGCTGCTGGCCGTGTTGGTTGGCTTCGCAGGCGCTGCGACTGCGGCTTCCACCTCTCCGGTTTCGCTGACCGATGCGGCGGAGAATGCCTCGCTGATCGAGATACGGCATTCCGCTGGCGCGGGTTCTCCTGTTGCGTCCATCCGGACGCAGTACTTCGCCAGCGAGGAAATGTCCGTGAGTTGGGATGACCAGCAGGTGCTGGTGCTTTGCAAGGAGGCGGCATACCTGCAGATTCCCCCTGCCAAGCTCAAGGCCGGTGCGTTGAGCACCGAGCAGCGGCAGATGATCGTCTACCAGGCGCTGATGTCCGGCCTGGGTGCTGTCGCGGGCGTGGTCGGGCCGGCGGGCGAGATGGTGGCTGTGGCGGATGACGGAAGCGAGACCCGCAGCATTGGCGAAAGCCATTGGGCGTACGGTATCGAGCGCTACGACGTCACCACCCAGCGCATGCCGGGCGGCGCGCTGCGTGTGCATTCCCGCAAGACCGAGACCGTGAACACGACGCCCCCGGCGAGCCCGGACGACACGTTCAGCACCGAGGATGACCAGGCGGCACGCCTGTCCGAACTGGCGCCGGTGGGGAGCTGGACCGAGGTGCTGATCCATGGTGGCCCGCGGCTGCCGCACATTGACCCGGCGACGTCGCTGAAGGGGTGGATTTCGATGGGGGATGACCAGGCGGCGACCGTGGCCGAGGCGCGCACGCTGCACGGCTGCAAGTAAAGGCTGAGAGGTCAGAACCCTTTGCCCAGGGGCAAAGGGATCTGACCCCGATCATTGTCGGCCTCATCGTTCCATTTATGTTTGCAATATTCACTTGCGCGCCAGATTGGCAGGTCTAGAATGCGCCCCATGAATCGGATGCCGCTCCTGAAGTTTTTCACCCTGACCCGCGCCAACGCGGAACGGGCGTGTCTGCCTGGAGCCCCACGAGGCCGTTGAAGCGGCCATCGCTGGACCTTCGACAGAGCGCCCCCCGGGGCGCTCTTTTTGTTTTTGTTAGTCGACTAACAGTCGACTCTACCCAGTCGACGCTACCCAGCCGACGCTATCCAGTACCGCAAAGGAGAACGTGCCATGCACCAGATCGCCGAGACCGAACGCTAGCCGCGCACCCTGTCGCCAACCGGGGTGCGCGGCCCCTGAAGTTGGCCTTGCAGGAACCTCTTTATGAACACCCAGACCCTTTCCCGTCGTCGCAACCTTGGCATCATTGCCCACATCGACGCCGGCAAGACCACGCTGACCGAACGCCTGCTGTGGAAAAGCGGCGAGATCCACCGCGTCGGTGAAGTGCACGACGGCAACGCGACCACCGATTTCTCGGCGATCGAACGCGAACGCGGCATCACCATCGGCGCTGCCGCCGTGCAGGCGCAGTGGGCGCCGCGCGACCTGCCGCCGCATCGGCTGACCCTGATCGACACCCCTGGCCACATCGACTTCGCCATCGAGGTCGAGCGTTCACTGCGCGTGCTCGACGGCGCCGTGGCCGTGTTCTCGGCCGTGGATGGCGTGCAGCCGCAGTCCGAAACCGTGTGGCGCCAGGCGCGTCGCCACCGCGTGCCGCTGATCGCTTTCGTCAACAAGATGGACCGCGTCGGCGCTTCGTTCGAGCGCGTACTGGAGCAGCTGCGGGACAAGCTGCGTGCGCGGCCGTGGGCGCTGGGCGTGCCGTTGGGCAGCGAAAGTGGCTTCAACGGCTGGGTCGATCTGGTCGATGAGCGCGTGCTGCAGTGGCAGGATGGTGCCGCAACCACGGTGACCCCGTGGGAGCAAGCGACGCGGGCCCAGTGGCAAGCCCAGCGCGATGCGCTGGTCGAGGCCGTGGCCGATCACGATGAGCAACTGGCCGATGCCTGGCTGGAAGGTCGCGTGATCGATGCCGGGCAGCTGCGCGCGGCGATCCGCCGGGCGACGCTGGCGGGTGCGGGCGTGCCCGTGCTGGCCGGTGCTGCGTTCAAGGACAAGGGTATCGAGACGCTGCTGGACGCCGTGGTCCATTACCTGCCGTCGCCGCTGGATCGCCCTGCCGTCAGCGCCGAAAGCGATGAGGGCGAGGTCGTGCTGCCGCCGGACCCGGACGGTCCGCTGGCCGGCCTGCTGTTCAAGATCACCCACCAGCAGCACGGCGCGTTGAGCTTCGTGCGGCTTTACTCGGGCACCTTGAAGGTGGGCGATGCGGTGGCCAGTTCGCAGCATCCGCAGGGGCGGCGTGTCAGTCGCCTGGTGCGGGTGCAGGCCGACCAGACCCACGACATCGAACAGGCCGTGGCCGGTGACATCGTTGCAGTGCTGGGCTGGAAGGATGCGGTCAGTGGTGAAACGCTGAGCGGTCGTGCGCAGCCGTTGCGCCTGGAGAACATCCAGGCACAGGCACCGGTGCTGGCGTGGCGGTTAGAGCCGGCGCGTGCGGCCGACCTGATCCGGATGGCACAGGGTTTGGCCAGCCTGGCCCAGGAAGATCCCTCGTTCCGCGTCGAAACCGATCGCGACACGGCGGAGACCCTGGTCTGGGGCATGGGCGAACTGCACCTGGAGGTGATGGTCGAGCGCCTGCGCAGCGAATGGAAGGTCGACGTAGGCGTAGGTGCGCCGCGCGTGGCCTACCAGGAGACGCCGATGCGTGCGATGACCGGCGTCGTCGGGCGGCTGGTCAAGCAGACCGGCGGCCAGGGCCAGTTCGCGCACGTGGTGCTGGATGTATCGCCGCGCGAGGACGACCAGGTCGTATTCAACGACCGCATCGTCGGTGGCGTGGTGCCGCGCAGCTTCATCGCGGCGGTGGAGAAAGGTGTGCGTGCTGCGCTGTCGGAAGGCCCCCAGGGCCATCCGGTGGTCGGCATCGAGGTCAGTCTTGTCGATGGCCAGACCCATGCCAAGGACTCCTCGGAGATGGCGTTCCATCGCGCAGGCGCCGAGGCGATCAAGGCGGCGCTGGCCGAAGGCGGCACGCAGCTGCTGGAGCCGGTGATGGCGGTGACGGTGCATTCGCCGTCAGCGTCGGTGGGTGATGTGGTCGGCGACCTCAACCGCCGCCATGGTCGCATTGCCCGCATCGACGATCAGGATGGTCGCGCCGAGGTCAGTGGCTTCGCACCGCTGGCGCAGCTGGTGGGCTATACCACCTCGCTGCGTTCGCTCAGCCAGGGGCGGGCCAGCAGCGAGGCGCACCTGCATGGCTACGAGCCGGTGCGCGCTGCATGAAGAAGGTGAGGGGAGCCCGTTCGCGGGCTCCCTTTTTTGTGGGTTCGGGTTTCCGCATCCATGCGTGGCGTGGATTTACCGGCTGATCGGGTCGCGAGCTCTGCACTAGATCCACGCCATGCGTGGATGGGGCCCTCGCGATGCGTTTTTTTGCATTGCGATGCAACAAAACTGCAGAAAAAGCTGGATTAAAGTGATGCCTCACGATAAATTGCGCACCCCCCGTTGCTCGCCGCCGCCCGCACCCCTCTCATGCGTGATGACAAAGACCCCGGAACCCTGGAGCTGACCCTGCCGCGCAAGCGCGGTCGTCCGCCCAAGTTCGGGTATGCGATGAGCGATGCGCAGCGGGCCGCACGCTATCGTGCGCGCCGGGCAGGGCAGGCCAACCACGCCGATGTGCGCTCCTGCAGCGACATGGTGCTGCTGGACAAGATCCGTGCAGCGGTGAGCGCGCGCGACACCGAACTGGCCGGGTTCCTGGTCCACGTGCTCTGGCAGCGCTACCCCCTGCAGCTGAAGTAGTTCGCTGGCGGGGTGGCCGTTGTCATCGAGCTTGTTGATAATGCGGGATTCAGGTTGTTCCCGCTGGCGTGCCCGGGATGGCAGGCGCGCATGATCGAACGGTTCCCAAGATGACCACCACCAGCGACACCACCACCGAAGCGGCGCCGAGCGGCGCTCCCCTGTTCTATACCCGTCCGGTGCCGCTGCAGGCCGATGTGCACGCCGATCTGCGCATCCTGCCGGGCAAGCTCGAGTTCGCCGCCGGCAACAACGCCATTCCGCTGGTGCTGGGCGAGTTCTCGCTGGCGCTGCATCATTTCCCGATCCTGTTCGCCGGCCCCGGTGCGGTTCCGATGGCTGCCGTCGGCGTGTCCGACCAGAACCTGTTCATCAAGGACGGCCTGTGGGAAGACGAGGCCTATATTCCGGCCTACCTGCGCCGCCACCCCTTCATCTTCATCGACACCGGCGCGGAGAATGACTTCCTGCTGGGCATCGACGAAGAAAGCCCGCGCGTGGTCAAGGGCGGCGAGGAAGGCCAGCCGCTGTTCGTTGACGGCAAGGCCACCGAAATGGTGCAGCAGGCGCTGGAGTTCTGCGGCCAGTACACCCGCGAGCACGAACAGACCTTGGCCTTCTCCAAGGCCCTGACCGACAACGGCCTGCTGGTCGAGCGCAACGCCACCGTGCGTACCCCGGATGGCCGCGAGTTCAACCTCAATGGCTTCCTGGTGGTGGACGTCGAGAAGTTCGTTGCGCTGCCGGAAGCCACCGTGGTCGAGTGGCACCGCAGCGGCTGGCTGGCACTGATCCACCAGCACCTGATGTCGCTGGGTCGCTTCAGTGACCTGACCCGTCGCCAGGTCGAGCGCCTGGCCGCCTGATCAAGGCATTGGCAGGGTTCCCGCTGGGCGGGAGCCCTGTCCGGCCTTCAGCACGTCCAGCAGGCGCCGCGCATCGGCCCAGTCCGGCGCGGCGTCATGCGCCAGGTCGACCAGCTCCGCCGCGATGGCCGCATGCTCGCATTGGCCCAGCATCTGCAGCGTGCCCTGCAATCGGTGCGCGTGATGGCCCAGTGCCGATGCATCCGCTCGATCAATAACCCGCTCCATGTTGCCGAGCTCATCGTGGATGTCGGCGATGTAGGCCGCGTCCATGTCAATCGTCTGCGCGGCTGCGCCCAGGCCCTCTGGTCGCGCAATGTCGAGCGCAGGCAGCAGCTGGGCGGCGCGCAGCGGCTTGGCCAGCACCGCGTCGAAGCCCGAGCGGTGGCAGCGTGCGCGATGACGCCGTCCGGTGCGGGCAGACAATGCGATCAGGCGAACGGTGCGCCCGGCAGACCCGCGTAGCTCGCGCGCCAGCACGTGACCATCGGCGCCAGGCAACCCAATGTCGATCAGAGCAACGGAGCGGGGCTGTCGTGCCTGTTCGGCCAGGGCACTGGCCGCATCTTTCACGGCGCACACCTCTGCGCCCCAGCGCCGCAGCTGTTCGGCGATCACGTGGCGATTGAGCTCGTGGTCCTCGACCAGCAGCAGGTGCAGTCCGGCCAGTGGCGTATCGCCCACGGGCATGTCCTGGGCATCCACGCCGGTGCCAGCCGGGCACACCGGCAGGCGCAGGATGAAGCGACTGCCACGGCCCAGCACGCTGTGCACGGTGAGGTCGCCGCCCATTGCGCGGGCCAGCTCGCGCGCGATGGAAAGCCCCAGCCCACTTCCGCCACGCCGCTGTCCGCTGCTGCCTTGCTGGAAAGGCTGGAACAGGGTGGCTACCTGCGCCGGCGCGATGCCGATGCCGCTGTCGATCACCTCCAGCAGCAGCGCCCGAGGACGCGCCGCCGGCATCAGTTGCAGGCGCAGCTCGATGCGGCCGGAATCGCTGAACTTCACTGCGTTCGCCAATAGATTGCTGGCAATCTGGCGTAGCGCATCGGCGTCCACCAGGATGTTCGACGGGGATGCGCCCTGGGCATCGAGATGCAGCTGCAGGCCTTTCCGCTGGGCCTGTGGCCGGATCGCCTCCAGAGCCTGCCGGCACAGCTGGGTTGCATCGCAGGGTTGCGCATGCGGCTTGAAAGCGCCGCTCGCAAGGCGCGAAAAATCCAGTGCGCGATTCAACAGGCTGCGCAGGGATTGGCTGGCGCTGCTGGCAGCGGCGAGCAGGTCACGCTCGCCCTTGGGCAATGTCGATTGCCCCAGCAGCTCGATCGAGGTCAGCACGGCCTGCGCCGAGTTGCGCATCTCGTGGCTGATCACGCCGATGGCATGCGCGCTGCTTCGGTCACCGCGCGCCCGCAGGTGGCGCATTGCGAGCCACAGCAGCGGCAGGGCAATCAGCAGTGGGGCCAGCAGCAGCCACCCGCGCGGGGGCGACGCCTGCATCCAGTCCAGTGCATTCCCGGCCGCGGCAGGCAGGGTCTGGCCTGCCCACAAGTGGAGCAGGCCTGCGTGCTCTTCCAGAGTGATCTCCCGCAATGCCTGTTCGATGCGCCCAAGCAGTTGCTGGTCTTCCCGGCGAACCAGCAGGTAAAGGTCGGTGGAGAAGCCGCTATCGAACGGCTGCAGGCGCAGGCTGCCATTGAAATGGCGTCGAACCAGGGGGCGCAGCGTGAGCTCCAGGCCAATCGCCACGTCCGCCAGGCCGGTTTCGACTGCCGCCAGTGCTGCATGCCGGTCTGGCAGCTGCCGCAGCCGGACCTGCGGGTGATGCGCGTGCAGCCAGCTGGCGTAGGGTCCGCCTTCAACGACGGCGATGACCCGGCCGTCGAGTTCGCGCATCTCCCGTGGCAGCCACTCGCCGGCGCGTCCGGCCAACAGGGTGGCGCCGCCACGGAACGGGGTGGACGCGGCAAGGCCGGGGCAGGGCAGCGCCTGGTGCCTTGCGCCGCCAAACACCATGACCAGGTCAGCCTCGTGATGGCATGCAGCGAGGATTGATGCGGCGGTTGTCGGGTAGGGGTGTTCCAGGAAACGGAATTGGGCGTGCCGCGCCACCAGGTTGGCATAGCCATGGGCGAGCGTTGGCGGTGATGACGGATCGGCCAGGGCCGCGGGCAGGGGGCGCAGGGAGGGAGTCGTGGCGACCCGTACAGTGCTGCCCGGCAGCCAGCGTGGCGAGCGGATATCTTCGGCCGAGGCAGCCGGCAGGAGAAGGAGCGCCAGCAGCCCCGTGGACAGGAAGCGGCGGCGCAACGGCGGCTGGCGCCTCACGGTGTCTCCAGTCGTTCGCGCAGTGCGTAGATTTCCACGTCGCTGCGCAATCCCAGCTTGCGCAGCACAGCCACCTTCTGCGTGCTGACAGTCTTGATGCTGCGGTGCCGCCGCAATGCGATCTCGGAGACCGTCAAGCCTTCCAACAGCAGGCCGAGTACTTCGCGCTCGTTGCGGCTGAGCTCGCCGCGATCGCCGGCCAGCCTGACGTCCGGTGGAACCCGGGTCAGGCCCTGGGAAACACGTACGATGGCGTCGGACAATGCAGCAAGCGGTTCGGCCTTGCTGACGAATCCGTGGAGTCCGGCATCGATCAGGCTGTTGAGGTTGGTGGTGGGGCAGAGCGTGGCGAAGGCCAGCAATTGCGTGCGCGGAAATTCCCGGCGCAGCAGCGCAACCAGCTCGAGGCTACCCAGGTCGTCACGGGCAAGCGTGAGATCGATGATGGCCACATCTACCGGTGTGCGTTGCAGGCTGCAGAGCAGTTCGTTGCTGCAACCGTGGCTGGCGACGATGTCGAAGCGGAGATCGCCTGACAGGTGTAGGGCGGTGCCGCGACGGACGACTTCGTGATCGTCCAGGAGCGCCAGGCGAAGCCGACGCGGTGCAGGAAATCCATTCATGCGCGGGAGGTGGTCGGCGCCCATGGGCGTGGCCGCCATTCTGGCGCCGCTGTCGCGTCGAACATCGAATTCGTTGCGTTTTTACGACTATTCCTAAAGATCGATGGATGCAGTTGATCGGCCGGGGCTTACGCATTCGTGACGTAAATGGATGGGGTGCTGCAGGCGTCCCGTCGTGGCTGCCGGAACCATTAATGTGACGCGTCACGCCGGCGTGACCCTGCGCCCCTGACCTGACTGGTTGACGCCGTCAGGGCAGGGCAGGGCTATCGAGTCTGCACGCGGGGGATCGACATGCGACCCAGGAACTGCGCCGGGGTGATGCGGGGCAACTGTTTGGCATGGGCGTCTGAGAAGTGGCGCAGGCCGCCCCAGAGTGCGGTGTCTCCGATCAGGAAGCAGCGGTGCTGGGCACGGGTGACGGCGACGTTGAGCAGATTGGGCTTGCTGGAGGCCCAGTGCGCCGCGCCCACCGTGTCCGTGTCGCAGCCCAGGACCATCCAGACAATGCTTTCCTCCTTGCCCTGGAAGGTGTGCACGGTGCCGACGCGCTCCCTGCACCACGTGCGCAGTTCGGTGGTGCGTGGCGCCTGCGTGCCGGGTGGGGCATCCGGGCCAAGCCAGGCGTCCTGGCTCCGCAGTCGCTCGAGCAGGGCATTCTTGATGCGCTTGAAGGGCGAAATGATGTAGACCGGGGGAAGGCTTCCGGTGCTGTGGTAGAGCGCGGCCAACGCCTGCTGCACCAGGTCGATCTGGCACGGCACGACCTGCTTGTCGCTGGTGCGGCCGGGGGCGTGTACCCAGGCGCTGCTGCCGATGTCCAGGCTGTCGGCGGGTGGCCGCGCCGCACTGGGTTCCCAGGGGTTGGAGAAGATCATCTTCCCCTCGTAGGCAATCGTGTTGGCAATGGAGAACATCGGTTCGACGCAGCGACGATGCACGCGCAGCGGACTGCCGATCCAGAGCGGCGAGCCGCCGGACTCCATGCGGGCACCGAGCGGGTTGGCCTCGTCGGCCAGTACCTGTACGGAGGTCTTGTCGGGCGAGACGTTCACGCCTGCGGGCAGTGCGCTGGTTCGGCCCAGCGCCTGCAGCAGCTTGACCGGCACGGTGAACACCGGCTCGATCTGCAGCGGATCACCCACCACGACCGCGCGCCTGGAGCGCAGCAGTGCACCGACTGCCGCCTGCGGCACGGCCTGGCCAGCTTCATCGATGAACAGCCAGCCGATCGAGTCCGGCCCCAGATGTCGGAACTGGCGTGCGACCGAGGCGAACGTGCTGGAGACAACCGGCACGATCATGAACAGGCTCTGCCAGATGGCCAGCGCATCGCGTGGCTCCTGCAGCCGCTTGCCACTCAGCAGGTGGCACAGTGCAATGACGTTCTGGGCGAAGCCGCCGCCCTTCTGCACCACTTCGTGCAGCCAGGCCTGGTGAAGCTGCAGTGCCGCCACGAAGAGATTGGCGCGCTGCTCGTTGAGCTGCTCGCTGTTCCAGACTCCCTTGATCTGCCAGTCCTGATCTTCCAGTTCGGCCGCGTCGGCGGGATGGGACGCGGTGCCGAATTTGGCTTTCAGTTGTTCGAGCTGTTGCGTCATTCCAGCCCATTGCTGCGCCCGTGCCTGCGCGGCGGCCGATGCCTCGGCCAGGGTGCTCGCGGTTTGGCCCAGGTGCTGTTGCGCCGTATCACATTGCGTCCCGAGTTCGAGCCCGCGCTGGGTCCATCGGTGCTGATGATCTGCGTTCTGCACCATTGCGGCCGCATGGCTGTGCGCGCGCTGCCGGTCAAAGATGCGGGCCCACCAGCCAGGCTTCTCTTCCCTGAGCAGGGTGCGTTGCGCCTTGAGCAGGGCGAGCTGTTCATCGGATCTGCTGCGCTGGCCCTCGAGTGCACGGCACTGCTGTGCAGCTTCCTCATGCGCGCGCTGTGCATCGCGAAGCTGGGAAGTCGTTTGCCGGCAGAAGCTCTCCTCATCGTTGCCGCTGATTTCACGGCTGAGCGAGGCAAGCCGATCCAGCTTTTCGACCAGGCCATTGACGATCGCATCGGCCTTGCCGAACGCCTGCCTGGCCTGCTGGAAGCTCATGGCTGCTGGGTTGTCCCGCCACTCCCAGAGCGACTGGTGGCGGGCGCGGTCGTAGCCCTTCGGGGTTTTGCCATCTTTTGGGGCGCTCCTGCTGATGGCCCGCACAAGTGCCTCGCGGTTGGCCTTCCTGCCCAGCGCGCAGCTGATCAACCCCCAGGCATCGCTGTCTGCCGCCGGTCGTTCATAGGCGCCCCTGCCGTTCCATTCGAGCAGGTTGCGGGCCAGTGGCCGCAGGTAGTCGAAGGTCACGTCCCCTGTGCTGTTGCGCCAGCGCGACCCTCCGGGCTTGCCCAGTGACCGGCTCTTCGGCAGGTCACGCGAAATATTCTCCACGGCGGCATTGTTCGACGATGCGACCACCATCTCGAAGCCGGTCAGGTCGGCCTTCAGTGGCGAGACCCTGCACGGCTTCTCACCTTCGAAGTTCACTTCGCGGGCTGGGCCGAGCGCAGCGGCTGGCGTCGCGTACTGTGACAATGCACGTGCACGCCGCACGATGTTCTCAGCGAAGACCTCACGCAACAACGTGGTCTTCCCGGTTCCGGGCGGGCCATTGACCGAGAAGATGCCTGAATCGCGCACCTGCTCGAAGATGCTGTTCACAGCGAACTGCTGCATCAGGCTCATCGTGTGTGCAGGATCGCCGGGCCAGTGGCCCCGATTGATGTGGCGCGGGCGCAGCCGGTCGGCAATCAGCGCATGGCCTTCTGGGGTGTAAAGGTCTTCGCGTCGGCTTTCAGGCAATGGGCTCAGATAGGCGCGTAGCGGCGCACTGGCCTTGCCCTGGTCGAGTGCGCCGATGGCCCGCGCGATATCCTCGACGAAGAAACTGTTGAGGATGCTGATCTCCGCGTCCTCTTCGGGCTGGGCCTCGTCGTCCTCGGCGTCGTCCGCTTCCGCCGTTGGCTCGTTGTCCGGCCCTGGGGGTGTGGCTTTTGCTGCCCGTTCCGGCTTCGGCTTGTCTTCAACGCTTTTCGCCCGGATGACCAGCAGCGGAGCGGACGCGTCGCCCGCGGAAGGGTCATGACCCGACCAGTTGCACAGGATGTCGAGCAGGCGCAACAGGTCGTCGGGGCTGCAGGGCGTTGGGCCCTCACCCTGTCCGGCGGGGGTGGCAGCGGCGCTGCGGAACGTTGCTACGTCGCGCTTGAGTGCTTCAAGGCTTGCCTGGAAGGCGTCGAAGTCCAGGCCCTGCAAGCCACGCCTGGAGATCGTGCCCAGTGCCCACGGAACGGTCGATACCGAGATTTCACCCAGCTGCAGCACGCCCTCGGCGCTTGCCCGCAGGCTGGCCGCGCAGGTCAGGCCTTCCAGTTCGGCCCGTTCGTCCTGTTCCAGCGACTCGTCTCCGCTTGGCGTCTCAGCCAGTACCCGCTGGGTGATATCGGCCAGCTGGGCTTTGTCGAATATGCCGAGGTAGACATCGAATCCGCTCAGCCTGCGACCGAATGGCAGGGGTGGGGACCACAGATCCTTCGGGTCCAATCGCTCGAGCTGATCCCTGGACAGCTGCCGTACGCTCCAGTCCGCGTCCTTCGACTCAAGGACCTGGCCCTGCAGATCGTAGGGTATGAAGAACTCAACCCTGTGCCAGAAGCTGAGGATCGCGCGATGACTGGCCTGCAACGTGTTGCGTCGTTCTTCCTTCAACTGCCTGTTCCTTCCATTGTGAAATCGGCCACGACCGGAATGCACCCTTCGTCGGCCATTGTGGCCGGCGCGCACAGCCCTGCATTGGCCATTAGCGGCCGCCGCGGTCGAGTCTTGAGTGTTCGCGACCCCGGCGCCAGCTACTGCAGGCAGGGCAGGGGCGGCGTCGCTGTACGCACGGGTCTGGCAGCGGCTGCGCGCGTGCCGGATGAACGATGCGGCAGCGGTGATGAATGCGACATCCGGCGCAAGCAGATGTCGACACGCCCTGCCGTCAGCAGGTGCTGCGTGGGGATGACCGCTGGCTCAGCGCACCGACTGCGGCACGCGCCTCAGCTTTGCGGTGTCGTAACCCATGGCCGCGATGCGCTGCACGGCCTGCTGGTAGTCGCTCTCGGACACCTGTGGCGTGCGTGCCATGTACCACACGTAGTCGCGCTTGCTGCGCGCGACGATGGTCTGGCCGTAGTCATCGCGCAGCCAGGCAATCACATACTCGGCCTGGATCGGCCAGATGAACTGCATGCCCCAGATGGCGCCGTTGCCGTCCTTCTCGACCCGTCCCACAGGGTGCATCGACTTCTGGGGGGCGTCGAAGCTGCCCTTGCGATAGGTGAACGTGGTCTGGATGCGCCCGTCGGGCTTCAATGCGTAGCTCTCCACCGCGTCGAAAGCTTCGCGCTCCGGCCATGAGGGGATGTGGGCGATCACATACCAGTCGCCCATGAAGCGTGGCACGTCCACTGAGGGCGGGCGGGGCAGGGGACGGGTATCGGTGGAACTGCAGCCGGAACCAAACAGGCTCAATGCCAGCAGGGGAAGCAGCGAGCGCATGCGCATGTCACACCTCAACGGGGGCGGAACAGATAGTGGGCGACCAGCCACTGCTGGCCGTCGTCGTAGCCGAACAGCTCGGCGCATGCCATCCAGAACATGCGCCAGCGCTGCCACCAGATCTTCGCGGCGGCCTGGCCGTAGGTCGCGACCAGCACCGGCATCACCGCCTCGCGTGCTGCATCCTGGTTGGCCAGCCAGTGGTCGGCCGTGCGCTGGTAGTGGGTGCCGTCCAGCAACCAGCGCTGGTCAAGCCGCAGGTCGCGCTGGAAATGCAGCAGCGTGTCGGCCGCCGGCATCAGGCCACCAGTGAAGAAATGGCGGCCCATCCAGTTGTCGCCGCCCTCGGTCTCGAACGGGTACATCAGCGTGCGGTGGGCGAAGATGTGCACGAACAGCGCGCCGTCGGGCTTCAACCACTGGCTGATGCGCGCCAGCAGGCGCTCGTAGTTGCGCACATGCTCGAACATTTCCACCGAGACGCAGCGGTCGAAGCGTGCGGTTGGCAGCTCGAGCTGGTTGACGTCGCGGGTGATCACCTCGACGTTGTGCAGCCCCCGGGCCTGGCACTGCGCCATGATGTGCTGGCGCTGGCTGTGCGAATTGGACACGGCGGTGATCGCGGCGGTGGGATAGCGCTCGGCCATCCACAGGGTCAGCGAACCCCAGCCGCAGCCCAGTTCGAGGATCTGCTGGCCATCGGCCAGTCCGGCGCGCTGGCCGTACAGCTCCAGCATGGCGTCCTCCGCCTGGTCCAGCGTTTCGCGCCCGGTGGGGTAGTAGCAGCTGCTGTACTTCAGGCGCCTGCCCAGGCAGGCCTGGAAGAAGGCCGCCGGAACCTCATAGTGCTGGCGGTTCGCCGCGTCGGTATGCAGCGCGAGCGGGCTGTCGGCCAGCTCGGCGATGCGACGGCCGAAGCGTGCGGACTGTGCTTCGATACCGCCCAGCATTTCCTCGTGCAGGCGTTGCGCGCACAGGCGACGGATGCCGGCGCGCAGCGCGGCATCGGGAACCAGGCCGCGTTCGGCCCAGGCGATCAGCCCGGTTTCCGCGTCGTCGGCCGGGGTCAGTGACGGAATCGCGCTCATGCGGAATGCTCCTTGGAAGGACGAGGGAACCAGAGGAAGAACATCGGCGTGCTGCGCTGGTAGGCGCGGTAATCGTCGCCGCGGCTGCGCAGCGCCTGCTTTTCGGTGAACGGAATGCCGCTCAGGTAGCGCAGGAACACATACATCAGCAGCGGGCCGGACCACGCCAGCCACCACAGCGGCGAGCCGACCGCGAGCAGGACATAGCTGAACCAGTGCAGCCACTCGAAGAAGTAGTTGGGGTGGCGGGAGTAACGCCAGAGCCCGGCGCGGCAGGTGCGACCCTGGTTTGCCGGATCCGCGCGGAACCGGGCCAGCTGATGGTCGGCCAGGCTCTCGCCGCCGACGCTCAGCAGCCAGACGAGTGCGGCGGCCACGACCCACAACGTCATGCTGGTCTGTGGATTGGCAGCCACCGCGACGAAGGGCAGGGCGAACAGCACGACCAGCAGTGCCTGGGCCATGAAGAAGCCGAAGATCTTGGCTTGATGCCCTTGCCAGTAATCCCGCAGATAACGGTAGCGACCGTCTTCCTGTTCGTGGCGGACCCGATGCCACAGGTGCAGTGCCAGTCGGCTGCCCCACAGGCCACCGAGCACGCCCAGTGCAATGCGTGGCGCCGCCGCACCATCGCCGAGCCACGCCAGCAACAGGGCCGAAGTACCCACGCCCTTGGCCCAGAGCACATCGACCACGCCGATGTTGCGGTGGCGCCGCTGCCAGGCCCAGCCCCAGCTCATCACCAGCACGGCATACAGCAGTACCCACACCAGATTGATCATGACGGCGCTCCGGCCAAGGGCGGTGGGATGGTGCGGGAGCCGCGACGAGCGGCCATGCACAGCAGCGAAAGCGCGATGCTCCAGCCCACCCCCAGCACCAGCAGGCCCTGCCACAGCGGCGCAGTGAATCGAACCGCATCGAAACCGCGCGCTGCGGAGAGATAGGCCAGCGGGGCCAGCAGCAGGCCGAACGCGGCTGGCAGGGCAGGGTGGCGCAGCAGGAAGCGCATCGAAGTGGTCAGCGTCATCGCAAACGCGGCCCACAACGCCATGATCCAAAGGGGCGGCGTCCAGCCCAGCGGGGCCGCGGCGTAGCGTACGGTGCCGCTGGCGGCGGCACTGGCGTCGACCAGCCACGCGCAGGCCATCGCCAACAGCATCAGCCGAAGATCCAGCCGAGGTTGCGGCGAGGTCAGCAGCTGGCTGCCGATGTAGAGCGACGCTGCCAGCAGCGCCGGCCATTGCCAGCCGCGCCCGGCGCCGGCCACGGCGCACAGCCAGACCAGCTGGTTGCCAAGCAGATTGGCCCAGAACCGGCGCACCTCAGCCGCCTTGACCCGATGCGCCAGCGGGACGATGCCCGGGGCGCGCCAGCAGCAGATGCGAAACGCCGATCGAACGCTCCAGGAAGCCGCCCTCGCAATAGGCCAGGTAGAACTCCCACATCCGGCAGAAGCGCGTATCAAAGCCCTGTGCCTGCACAGCGGGCAGCTGGGCAAGGAAGCGTTGGCGCCAGGCGCGCAGGGTCAGTGCGTAGGAGTGACCGAAATCCTGCTGGGCGACCAGCTGCAGGTCACTGGATCGGGTCTTGGCCGCCATGATCGCGTTGATCGACGGAATGAAGCTGCCCGGAAACACATAGCGCTTGATGTAGTCGACGCTGCGCCGTGCCTGCTCGTAGCGGTGATCTTCGATGGTGATGGCCTGCAGCAGGGCGACACCATCGGGCTTGAGCAGGCGCTGCAGCGTTGCCATGTAGGTGTCCAGGTATTCGGCGCCGATGGCTTCGATCATCTCGATCGATACCAGCTTGTCGAACTGGCCCTGCAGGTCGCGGTAGTCCTGCATCAACAGCGTGACCTTGTCCTGCAGCCCGGCGACGCGGACGCGCTCGCTGGCCAGTGCATGCTGCTCGGCGGAGATCGTGGTTGTGGTGACGTGGCAGCCGTAGTGCTGCGCCGCGTGCAGCGCAAAACCACCCCAGCCGGTACCGATCTCCACCACGCGGTCGCCCGGCTTGAGCTGCAGCTGTTGGCAGATGCGGTCCAGCTTGCGCCGCGAGGCGGATTCCAGCGACTCGCCCTCTTCGGCGAACAGGGCCGAGGAATACATCAGGTCTGGTGACAGGAACAGGGCGAAGAAGTCGTTGCCGAGGTCGTAGTGCGCGGCGATGTTGCGGCGGCTGCCTTCGCGGCTGTTGCGGCGCAGGCGGTTCCAGCCGCGCAGCAGCCAGCCTCCCACGCGCGCCGGGCCGTGTTCCATGCTGTCGAGCAGATCGCGGTTGCGCACCAGCAGCCGTATCAGGGCGACAAGGTCGTCACAGCGCCATTCGCCATGGATGTAGCTTTCGCCGGCGCCGACGCTGCCCTGGGCCGCCACCTTGCGATAGAACGCCGGGTCCTCGATGGTGACGGTGACATGCAGCTCACCGCGGGCATCGCCCAACCAGACTTCGCCCAGCGCGTCGCGCACGCACAGGCGGCCGTCGCGCATCGGGGCGAGCTGGGCCAGCAGGCGGCGGCGCAGGAAGGCATCCAATGCGCCGGGGCGCGGCAGCGCGACCGAAGGAATCATCGAATTCATCGCGGTTTCTCGGCAAGGGTAGGGTGGTCGTGTACGGGATTGCGTTTCAGCCACAGCCGCAACGCATGCCAGTGGATGGCGGCCACCACCTGGGTGGTCATCAGTGGATAGCAGGCCAGGACGCGGGCCAGCCCGCGGCCATCCAGGGGGTGTCGTTGCATGACCTGGGTGGCATCAAACTGGCGCGCGCCGTCGCGCCAGACCTGCATGTGCACGCGCAGGTCCTCATCAGGGCAGTTGAACCGCCAGTCGTAATGACAATCCATCGGCATGAAGGGCGAGACATGGAAGCATTTGTCGAACCGCCAGCGCAGCGAGGTGCCTTCCTGCGTGGCCGTTGCGACCGGCAGCACGTAGGCGTGACGTTCCTTCCAGGGTGTGTTGGTGATCTCGGCGACGATGCAGTCCAGCGTGCTGCCATCGGCCCGGTAGCAGTAGTAGAAGCTGACCGGGTTGAACACGTGACCGGCGAAGCGCAGATGGGTGAGCAGGCGGACCGGGCCGGTGGGCCGGTAGCCCAGGGTTGATGCAGCGTGGTCGCGCACTGCATCGGCCAAGGGCCGCGCGGGATCGCCGAAGTAATCGCTGCGACGGAACTCGGCCAGATTGCGGCGATTGATCGACCACAGCCAGCGCCCGGCGAACACGCTGTCGAGTTCATCCAGGTCGAGCAGCAGCTGTGCGATCGGATAGCGGAACGCATGCGGGTGTGGCAGGTGCCTGCGGTGCGCCACCTGCCCGAAGTAGAGCGCACTGGCGCTCATGCGGCCACCTCGCCGGGAGCCGCCATGACGTGGTGCGGTTCACAGGTGCGCAGTGCATCGACCACGCGGCGGGCGCTGCGGATGCCGTCCTCATGGAAGCCCCAGCCCCAATAGGCGCCTGCGAACCAGGTGTGGCGGCGGCCCTGCAGCTCGGCCCAGCGCTGTTGCGCGCGCACTGCGGCATGGTCGTGCACCGGGTGCGCATAATGCAGGGTGCGCAGCACCTTGCCCGGGTCGATTGCTTCGCTGCGGTTGAGCGTGACCACCAGGGGCGTGCTGCCGGGCAGGCCCTGCAGCTGGTTCATGCAGTAGCTGACCGTGCAGGGCGCAGCAGGGTCGCGGGGCACATGGGCATTCCATGCCGCCCACGCCTTGCGGTTGCGCGGCAGCAATGACGCGTCGGTGTGCAGCACCGCTTCGTTGGCCTGGTAGCGGATGGCGCCGAGCACGTCGCGTTCGATGGGGTCGGCGTCACGCAGCAGCGCCAGGGCCTGGTCGCTGTGGCAGGCCAGGATGACCTCATCGAAGCCTTCCACGCCGGCCGCGCTGTGCACGCGAGCGCCCCACGGCATGCGCTCGACCGACTGTACCGGGCACTCCAGCCGCTCATGCACCCGCCAGCGGGCGCGCAGGGCGTCGACATAGCGGGCCGATCCACCGCTCACCACCCGCCACGGTGCACGCCCGGTCATCTGCAGCATCTGGTGGTTGGCCATGAACTGGGCCAGATAGCGCGCCGGGAAGTCCATCACCGTGGCCGTCGGGGACGACCACAGCGCGGAGGCCATCGGCAGCAGGTGCTCGTCGATGAAGGCATCGCCGTAGCGCTGGCTGCGCAGGTACTGCCCCAACGTTGGGCCCTCGTCTTCTGCCAGCAACAGGGGGGCATCGCGGTAGAACCGGCGCAGGTCGGCCAGCATGCCCCAGAACCGCGGCGACACCAGGTTGCGGCGCTGGCAGAACAGGCCATCCAGCGAGGTGGCGTTGTACTCCACGCCGCTGCGCTCGCTGTGCATCGAGAAGCTCATCGTGGTCGGCTGCGAGGCTACGCCCAGCTCGTCGAACAGTGCGGTCAGCAGCGGGTAGTGCTGGGGATTGAACACGATGAAGCCGGTGTCCACCGCCATGCGGACGCCATCCACCTGCACGTCGTGGGTGTGGGTATGGCCGCCCAGATAGTCGTTGGCCTCGAACAGCGTGACGTCGTGTTCGCCGTCCAGCCACCAGGCGCTGGCCAGTCCCGCAATGCCCGAACCGATGATCGCGATGCGCATGTCAGTACCTCGCCTTGGCCAGCACCCATTCGGGAATCGGCTTGAGCCCTTTGACCAGCCCAAGCGCCGCCATCGCGCGCAGTCCATACCAGGTCAGGTCCACTTCCCACCAGCGAAAGCCCTGGCGGACGGTGCCCGGGAAGAAGTGGTGGTTGTTGTGCCAGCCTTCGCCGAAGGTGAGCAGCGCCAGCCAGAGATTGTTGCGGCTGTCATCGCGGGTCTCGAAGCGGCGGCGACCGAAGCGATGGGCCAGCGAATTGATGGTGACCGTGGCGTGGAACAGCACGATCGTGGAAATGAAGAAGCCCCACACCAGCAATTGCGAGCCGGAGGTATGCAAGCCTGGCGCCCAGCGCTCCAACCCGGCGCCCAGTGCATACAGCGCTGCGGCCAGCAGTACCGGCACAGCCGTATCGAAGCGGTCCAGCCAGCGCAGCTCCGGGTAGCACGCGAGGTCGGGCACCCGCGACAGGTCGGTGGCAAAGGCCTCGCGGGTCAGGAACCAGCCCATGTGGCTGCGCCAGAAGCCGCCCTCACGGGGGGAGTGCGGGTCCAGCGGCTGGTCGGCGTGACGGTGGTGGTGGCGATGGTGGGCGGCCCACCACAGCGGCCCGCGCTGTACGCTGGAGGCGCCTATCACCGCGAACACGAACTGCACCGGCCGCGATGCCTGGAAGGTGCGATGCGAGAAGTAGCGGTGGTAGAACGCCGTGATGGCGAACATGCGCACCGCATAGAGTGCTGCAGCCACGATCACCGCTGTCCACGAGATGCCCACCCAGATCACTGCGATGCAGGCCAGGTGCATCAGCGCGAAGGGCACGGCGCGCACCCAGTCGATCCGCCCCGGCCGCTCGCCGGTGGCCTCTGCGGCGTTGCCGGTATCGAACCAGCGCTGCAGCGTGCGCAGCAGGCGCCAGCGTCGACGGGGGAGGGGCGCTACAGAGGCCATGGCGGATCTCGGCGGGTTTCGTGTCTTCCTCTACGCGGCAGAAGGCCCACTGGATGCGGAGCGCGGCAGGAAATTTAGATTTCACCTGGCCGTAACGGTGCAGCGATCTGTCAGCGGCTGCGCCCAGGCCTGCTGCCATTCGCTGGCGGGGCGACCAGCCGCTGCGGCGATGAAGCGCACCGTCACCTGTGGATAGGCACCGCGTTGATCGCGCAGGTTGCTGGTGCCACGGAACTCCAGCAGGCGCTGGTCAGCGCTGGCGTATACCAGCGCAAGGCGTGGCGCGATGCCGCCGTACCAGGTGTCCAGGCTGACCTCGATCGACTGCGCATCGATCCCCTGCCAGCGCTGCGGGCCGATGCGCCTTACCTGCACCGGGAAGTAGCGCTGCCGCGCTGGGACCAGGAAGGGAAGGGTCACACGCTCGCCGCGCATGAGCGCCTGCCAATGCAGGCGCACCGCCGCGTCGAACCCTGCGTCGATGACCGCGCCGGTCGGCAGGTCGAGCTCGCGCTGCACCGGTGGGCTGCCGGCATCCTCCTTCCACGCGATCGAGACCCTGCCGCTGGCGGCCTCGACGTCGGCCTTCTGGCCGCTGCGCCGGTCCTCCAAGGTATAGCCGCGCGCCTGTGGGTCCGCGCTGGCCGGCAGGTGCTTGCGGGCGAAAGGCCGCCCGTCCGCGCATTGGTACAGCACCCAGCGCTCGGCACCCTCGGCCGCATTGCGTCGCCAGTGCACCTCGCGGTAGAGCAGGTCGCCGCGCGACGACGTTGCTACCCCCTCGCTTCGCAGCCAGGGCGCGGCCAGCGCGACATGGGGCAGGCACAGCAGCAGCCAGGCGGTACGCATCGCGTTCATCCGGGAAAGGAGGGCTGAGGTCATACGGCGGGGATGGGCGGTTGGATGCGTCTGCAGCGGCTGCATCCAATCACGGCCCCTGCGCGTACAGAGGACAGACCTTCACCCGCCCGCCGCGAACGCCGATGTACCCTGACGCCGCCAGCAACCCCCTCAACTTCGATACCGCACGCATCGTGTCCAGTTCCCAGCAGCCGAGCAGCGAGCCGACGAACTGGGCCGGTGACATGGACGGCGTGGCACGGCTTCGTGACCGCGACTGTTTCATGCGGATCTATGATTACTTCATGCCGCGGCTGTGCGTATACCTGCGGGGCCTGGGCGTGCCTGACGCGGTGGCCGAGGAACTGGCGCAGGAGAGCCTGCTGCGGCTATGGCTGCGCGCGGCCGACTTCGATCCCGCGCAGGGCGCGCTGAGCACGTGGCTGTATCGCATCGCCCGTAACCTGCACATTGACCGCATCCGCCGCGAGCGCAGCTGGATGCAGGTGCAGGCAGCCGTCGAGGACGCAGCAACCCTGGATGTGATCGAACGCAGCAGCGCCGAACAGTTTGCCGACCAGGCCCGGCTGCGCCAGCGCATCAACGAACTGCCCGCCGTGCAGGCGCGCTTGGTGCGCATGTCCTATTTCGAGGCCAAGAGCCACAGCGAGATCGCCGAGGCGATCGGCATGCCCTTGGGCACGGTCAAGTCGCATCTGCGGCGCGCGTTCCTGCAGCTGCAGGCCAAAGTGGGAGGTGCGCTGTGAACCCGCGCCACCACCTGCACGAATCGACGTTGATGAGCTATGCCGCAGGCGCGCTGCCCACGCCACTGAGCGTGGTCGCTGGTACGCATCTGGAGCAGTGCCCGCACTGCCGCCAGCGCCTGCGCGAGGCCGAGGCGATCGGCTCGGTGCTGCTCGAGCAGACCCAGCCGCCCGCGCCTGATCCACGCCGCGAACAGCTGCGCGAGGCCATGCTGATGCAGCTGGCTGCGGAAATGCCGATTGCCATGGACCAGGCCGCGCGTCCCGTGCCGAAGGAGCGGCCCGAGGCCGACCCGGACCATCTGCCTGCCTCGCTGCACCCCTACTTCGGGGCATCGCTCAGTGGGTTGCGTTGGCGCTGGATGGCACCCGGCGTGCACTGCATCCGTGCCGAGCAGATGCCTTCGCTGATCATGCTGAAGATCGCCCCGGGCAAATGCCTGCCCATGCACAGCCATGGCCGCAGCGAGCTGACCCAGATCCTGCGCGGTTCCTACAACGATGCGCTGGGGCTGTTCGCACCCGGCGACGTGGCGGACCTGGATGAAGACGTGGAGCATCAGCCGGTGACCGCGCCGGGGGTGCCGTGCATCTGCGTGTCGGCGCTGGATGCACCGCTGGTGTTCAGCGGGTGGCTGGCGCGCAAGATCCAGCGGTTCGTGAAACTCTAGTGCGGCCCTGGCCATGGCTCAGGCACGGACATTGCGGATTCTCCTGACCGGCGCTGCAGGCCTGGTGGGGCAGGGCGTTGCCCTGGCCTGCCAGCGTTCGCCGCAGGTTGCCGGCTTGACCGCGCTGGTGCGGCGCCCGGGCAGCCTGCGCGGACCCGGCAGCGAACGGGTGGTCCCGGACTTCCTGCACATCGACGCGCAGCGTGATGAACTGGCCGGGTACGACGCATGCTTCTACTGTGCCGGTGCGCCACCGGTTGGCACTGCCGAGGCCGAGTACCGGCGCGTGACCCTGGACACCACACTGGCAGTGGCCCGCGCCTGGGCTGCGGTGAATCCGCAGGGGTCCTTCATGTATGTCTCCGGCGCAGGCGCGGACCCGCAAAGCCGGCTGATGCCGCTGCGGGTGAAGGGCGAGACCGAGCGGGCGTTGCAGGCGCTGCCGCTGCGCGCGGTGATGCTGCGTCCGGGCGGGGTCCGGCCGGTGCCGGGGACAGGTACCCGGCATGCCCTGTTGAAACCCCTGTACTGGGGCGGCGCACCGTTGATGAAACTGGCCGGTGCGCTCGCGCCCTCGCTGATGACCAGCAACCTGGCGCTGGGCATGGCCATGATCGCCCTGGCCGGAAGAGAAAACCCGCCGGCCACGATCGAGTGCGCGGATATCAACCGGATCGCGGCAGGCATGCGCGATGCGTCCGCCTGACCTCAGCGCGGCGCAGCCTCCAGCGCGGTGCGCACTGCCAGCGCAAGGTCACTGCGGGTAAATGGCTTTGGCAGCAGGGCGGCTGCACGCCCCTGCGCGCCAACCGCATCGTGGTCGCGTGGATAGCCTGACGTGAACAGGACCGCGATTGCCGGCCAGCGTTCACGCACCTCACGCACCAGCTCCCAGCCGGACATGCCCGGCATCACCACGTCCGAGAACAGCAGGTCGACCTTGGTGTCCGGCCGTTCCAGCAGCCGCAACGCCGAGGGGCCGTCGTGCGCTTCCAGCACGCGGTAGCCCAGCAGGCGCAGCGCATCGACTGTATGCGCACGGACATCGTCGTTGTCCTCGGCCACCAGCACGGTTTCCTCGCGTGGCGAGTAGCCGGCCAGGCCCGTCTGCGGGACGCGAGCCTCGCAAGGCAGCGCCAGAGGCGAGCGCGGGAACATCATGGTGATGCTGGTACCGCCGCCTTCCACCGAATCGATCAGCACGTGGCCACCGGATTGCTTCACGAAGCCGTGCACCATCGACAGGCCGAGCCCGGTGCCGCGGCCGACCTGCTTGGTGGTGAAGAACGGCTCGAACACGCGCGCCAAGGTGGCCGCGTCCATGCCGTGGCCGTTGTCGCGCACCCGCAGCATCACATACTCGCCGGGGGAAGCATCCGGGAACAATGCGGCGTAGTCGTGGTCGAGGTGGCTGTTGTCGACTTCGATCACCAGGCGGCCGCCGTGCGGCATCGCGTCGCGCGCATTGACCGCCAGGTTCAGCACCGACGCTTCCAGTTGGCTGATGTCGATCTCCACGCACCAGATGTCCTCGGCGGTGCGGATGTCCAGTTGCACCAGTTCGCCCAGCGCCCGCCGCAGCATGTCCTGCATGTCCAGCAGGCACTCGTTGAGGTTGGCTGCCTGGCTGTGCAGCGGCTGGCGCCGGGCAAAGGCGAGCAGGCGCTGGGTGAGGCTGGCGGCACGGCCAACCCCCTTCAGGGCATTGTCCAGGGCACGGCTGGCCATCGCGCCGGCTTCGCCGGCCCGTTCGCTGAGCAGCATGGCGTGCTCGATGTTGCCCGAGATCACCGTCAGGATGTTGTTGAAATCATGCGCGATGCCGCCGGTGAGCTGGCCGACCGCCTCGATCTTCTGCGACTGGCGAAGCGCATGCTCGGCCTGCCGCCGCGCAGTAGTTTCCACCGCCTCCGATACCACGGCGGTGGCCACGCCGTCGGCGTCCAGCAGCGGGCGCAGCGAGACGTCGAAGCTGCGCCGGCCGGTGGGCAGTTCCAGCTCGAGGGAATGCAGCGAGTTGCGACCCTGCGCCGCCGCGGCGACGGCCTGGTCAACCACCGCGCCGACGCCGTCGGTGTTGGCGAACCACAGGGATTCGCCGAAGCGCTGGCCGACAATGTCCTTCTTGTCCGCCAGCACGGCGGCCAATGAAGCGTCATTGGCATCGACCACGCGCCCGGACAGATCCAGCAGCACCTGATGCTGGAAGCTGGATTCAAAGATTGCCTGCAGCCGCCGTTTGCTGGCCCGCAGTTCGGCGGTGCGCGCCTGCACCTGCTGCTCCAGGGCCTGGTTGTCCTCACGCAGGGCCAGTTCGGCCTGCTTCAACACCGATACGTCGCTGCCCATGCAGATGTAGCCGGCCACGCTGCCATCGGCGGCATGCTCCGGCACGCAGTCCATCTGCACGAATCGTGACTGGCCGCTGCGATGCACGAGCTCGACCTGGAAGCTGGTGCGCTCGCCCTGCAGCACGCGTTCCAGGCTGGGGAGGGCACGTTCGAAGGCGCTGATGCCGCTGACATCGCGGGCAAGGCGTCCCAGCAATTCGGCCTGGCTCACGCCATGCCAATCCAGGAACGCCTTGTTCGCGAAGCGGTAGCGGTGGTCCTTGTCGAGCCGGGCGATCAGCGCCGGAACGGCGTCGGTCACCTGCTGCAGCTGCGCCTGGCTCTCATTGAGCGCAGCCTGCGCCTGCACCAGCTGGTTGCGCTCGTGGGCTTCCTGCCGCGCGCGACGGATGGCATCCGGCAAGCGCTGCAGGCGCTGCTTCACCACATAGTCGCGTGCGCCGCGGGTCAAGGCCTGCACGGCCAGCTCTTCGGTCAGGGTGCCGGAGACGAAGATGAAAGGCGTGTGCGGGATGCGCTCGCGCGCCAGCGCAAGGGCGGCATCGCCATCGAATCCGGGCAGTACGTGGTCGGCCAGGATGATGTCGAAGGGGCGATTGTCGATCGCCTCGATGAACGCATTGCGGGTCCACAGCCGCTCGGCCTCGAAGTCGAGGCCTGCGCGCTGCAGCTGTGCGCTGATCAGCTCCGCGTCAAGCGCGCTGTCCTCCAGCATGAGGATGCGCAGGCGCTCACTGCGGCGCGATCCATCACGCATGGTGCTGCCCCGAACCGTTGGGCCGGTGCGGCGGTGGTTGGTTGGTGATGCCCCAGAACATGCCCAGCCCCTGGATGGCATCGAAGAATTCCTTGAAATCGACCGGCTTGACCACGAATGCATTGACGCCCAGTTCGTAGCTCCGCACCAGATCCTGTTCCTCGCGCGAGGAGGTCAGCATCACGATCGGGGTGCTGCTCAGCTGCGCGTCGCCACGGACCTGTTCGAGCACTTCCAGGCCATTGACCTTGGGCAGCTTCAGGTCCAGCAGCACCACGACCGGGCCGCCGTGCATGGCGCCGGCGAACTTGCCTTCGCAGCGCAGGTAGTCCAGCGCCTCGGCGCCATCGCGCACGTGGATGACGTCGTTCAGCAGCTGGCAGCGTGACAACGCGGCCATCGTCAGCTCGGCGTCTTTGGGGCTGTCCTCGACCAGGAGGATCGGCCGCAGGTCCCTCATGGGTGATCTCCTGTGGAACGGGGTAGGGTGAAATGGATCGTGGCGCCCTTGCCGGGTTCGCCCTCGGCCCAGGTGCGGCCGCCGTGGCGGCCGATGATGCGGCGCACATTGGCCAGGCCGATGCCGGTGCCTTCGAATTCCTCGACGTGATGCAGGCGCTGGAACACGCCGAACAGCTTGTCCACGTAGCGCATGTCGAAGCCGCAGCCGTTGTCGCGCACGAAGAAATGGTCTTCGTCGTCGTTGCGTTCGTGGCCGACCTCGATAACTGCCTGCTCGCGCTCGCGGGTGAACTTGATCGCGTTGCCCAGCAGGTTCTGCCAGACCAGGCGCAGCATGGTCGGATCGGCCTCGACTTCCGGCAGCGGCGCCAGCGTCCATTGCACCTCGCGGCCGGCATAGTCCAGGGCCAACGTCCTGCGCACGTCCTCGGCCAGTGCAGCCATGTCCAGCCGCACCCGGCCCACCGTCGAGCGGCCCATCTGCGAGAAACTGAGCAGGTCATCCACCAACGTGCCGGCCGATTTCGCCGATTCCACGATGGTGTCGAGGAAGCGGCGTTCGGTGTCGTTGAGGCGCTCGCCCGCAGAGCTGCCCAGCAGCTCCGAGTAGCCGACGATGTGGCGGAAGGGAGCGCGCAGGTCGTGGCTGACCGAATAGGAGAACGCTTCCAGTTCCTTGTTGCTGCGCACCAGCTGTTCGTTCAGCTCCGCCATTTCCTCGGCCTTGCGCAGCACGATGTCGACAATGGCGGTGCGCATTTCGTGCGCGGCATCGCAGTCGGCATCACTCCAGGGCAGGCTGCGCTGCTGCACGGTCTCCTTCCACGCCTCGAACGAGTTGCGCGGCGACAGGGCCACGCCGGGCGCATCGGTCTTGCGCGGGTCGCCCCCCCAGCGCACGGTGCGCACGACCTCCGGCCGGAGCCACATCAGGTAGCTGTGATGGAGCTGCGAGATCGACACCGCCAGCAGGCCACTGGCCACGTCGGTCAGGTGCGCGGCAGGCGACCAGTCGGCGGCGAGATGATCGGCGCAGTACATTTCCTGCCCGGCGTGCTGGTTGGCCAGCCAGTCGGCCAGGGCCAGCACCTCGCTGGGGGGCGGGCACTGCCCCACGCGCATGCAGTCCCCCTTGTGCACGATGGCCGCGCCGGCCGCGCCGGTCAGGGACAGCAGGCTGGCCTCATCGTGGCGCAGCGCAGCCATGAACTCTTCGTCCCCGGCCATGCGTGCCAGCAGCTTGACCAGCACCGAGCGACGGGCCACGCGTTCCTCGATCGCGCGCGCGCGCTCCTTCAGCGCGATCTGCAGCGACAGGATCTGGCCCATAAACTCACAGGCCGTACGCACGTGGTACGGCAGGCGGCGCGGCTGCACCGCGTGGCAGGACACCAGGCCCCACAGCCGCCCTTCGTGCACCAGCGACACCGACATTGATGCCCCGGTGCCCATGTTGCGCATGTACTGCAGGTGCACGGGCGAGACGCTGCGCAGCACGGCCAGGCTCAGGTCGGTGGGAGGCGCGTCGCGATGCGCTTCCGCGCGCAGCAGCGGTGCAGGGGTGTAATCGCTGTCCGCAATCAGGCGCACCCGGTTGCGGCGGTACAGCTCACGCGCCTGGGCGGGGATGTCCGATTCGGGGAAGCGCAGGTCCAGATAGGATGGCAGCAGGCCGTTGCCGTCCTCGGCCACCACCGTGCCATTCCAGCCTGCATCGAACTGGTAGACCAGGGTGCGGTCGAAGCCGGTGAGGCGTCGCACATGCGCGGCGGCCAGCCTGCACAGGTCTTCCACCGTCGTGGCGGTCTCGATGCCGGACATCAGCTCGCGGATCGCCGGGTACAGCTCTTCCAGCGAACCGGGCTGGCCCGGAACCGGCGCCTCCAGTTCAACCAGAAGGTCGGTTGCAGACCGGTGCACGAGCAGCTGGTGGCGGCCATGGCCATCCAGATGCACCGCGCCCACGTGTGCGCTGCTGCCGACCGTGGCCTGCTGCAACACCGCCTGGAACGGCGCCAGCACGCCACCCAGCACCTCGGCGACGTGTTGCATCAATGGCTCGCCGAACTGCTGCAGCAGGGCGGGGTGGCTGATGGCGCGCTCACGCACCTGCAGCGAGTGCGGTTCCACCACCAGAAGCACACCGTACGGCTGGATCGCGCCGGGGGTATGGATCGGTTCGCGCGCGCAACGCGACAGGGCAGCGTCGTGCGTGGGCTCAGCAGAAGGCATCAAGGGCGGGACTCATGATTCGTGAAGGGCAGGAACGACCCAGCGGTGTATCCGGTAACCATGGATGGTGAAGCAAAAGAGCGTATCCGCCTACCTCCCTGTGCATGTGGCGTGTCCTCCATCTGAAACTGAATTCTTCATACAAGCAGCGATGCGCATGCGGCAGGCGTCTCTGCCGGCTTCGCGGCCAGTGCATCTGCGCTGCACGCCGGCTCGACAGCGGCTGCCCTAGGGTGGCTCGACTTCCGTCGGATACCACGCCCGTGAACCTGCAGACCCTGCCTTCTACGCCGTACCGCATGCTGGCTGACAGTTGCCAGTTCGAACTGCTGGATGTGGATGCCCTGCAGGACCCCGCCAGTGGCCGGTTGCTGCACCTGTATTCGCTGGTGGCCCGTTGCCTGTCCTGCGAGACGGTGTTCAAGGCCGAAGAAGGACAAGGCCTGGTCAGCCATTCGTCGGCGCGTGTGGTGCGTTGCCCCACCGGCTGCGGGCAGCAGGCGTTCAAGCCGGCACTGTTGAGGAACTGGCGCCCACAGGTCGTGGCCCAGGCGTAAGCAATGCGCCGCGCTATCACAGCAGCCCGGGGTTGGCACGCCAGACTGCGAAGTTGAGCGCCGAGGCGAAGCAAATCCAGGCCAGATAGGGCAGCAGCAGTACGCCTGCCATCGTGCGGACGCGCACGAACGCGAGCATCGTCGCGCACACCAGCGCCACCAGCACCAGGATGTCGGCGAAGGCGAGGGCGCCCAGCTTCCAGCCGAAGAACAGCCAGCTCCACAATGCATTGATGGCCAGCTGCACCAGATAGAGCCACAGCGCAGGCCGCGCGCCGCGCCAGCCGCGCTCCCGCCAGACCAGCCACGCCGCAATCGCCATCATGGCGTACAGCAAGGTCCATGCCGGGCCAAACACACCGGCGGGCGGCGCCCATGCAGGCAGGACGAGGGTGGCATAGAAGCTGGCGGCGAACGTCGAGGCCCACGCGCCCAGTGCGGCGGCGGCGAAGGTGATGGCCACCCATCCCAGAAGGCCATAGGCCTGTGTGCGCTTGTTCATTGCGTGCAACTCGTCAATTGGGGCGTCGGTGTATACGCACCGGGGCCGGCAATGGATGCAGACGGTTGCCTTCAGTGCGACGAGCCTGCAGCACCCGTGCCCTGGCCCGCTGGCAGCAACGAAGGCTGCTGGTCAAACCACTCGCGTGCCTTGGCCAGATGCCATTGGCGCTGGTCGCCGTCCAGCTCGATGCCCGCACCCAGCAGCCCCCACCGTAGATAGAGATCACCGCGCTTGCGCTGTTCCAGCAGATCCAGCCGCGCGCGTACCGACAGGCGGTCGTTCTCGGCCTGCAGGCCATCGATGACCAGATGGCCAGGGCGCCAGCGCAGCGTCGCCTGCGCCTGTACCTGTCCGGAATCCAGCAGGGACAAGGTCCAGCGCGGGTAGTCGGTGCGCTCTGCGAACAGCGCCAGCAACGGTCGCGCATCGCTGAGATCGAGGTCCGTGGTGGCATCCACCTGGAACGGCGACTGCGCATCGATGCGCCCACGCCTGAAGTCCACGCGGCCTTTCCATGCCGTCGAGCCCTGCGTGCCCGCCACCTGCACGTTGCGCAGCTCGACCGTGGTGCCGGACAGATCGAAATGACGCTGGTTGAAGTCTCCCCGGCGCAGTGTTGCGTTCACGTCTATATCGCCGCCCATGTCCAGCCCTGCCACCTTTGCACTGGCGTTGCGCCCCAACAGCCGGGCCGTGCCATGGCCGACGCGCCCGTCGGTATCGAGGGTCGCATCACCACTCACGGTGCCGGTGCCACGGAGCAGTCGCACCTGGGGCGAACCCAGGTAGCGGTTGTAGGCGGTCAGGTCAGGGATGGTGGCTTCACTGAAGCGCAGCTGCGCGCGGACGCCCTTGCGCAGTTCCTGCAGGCGGCCATCGCCGGTCAGGTCCAGGGCCAGATCCCGGCCGTCGAACAGGCGCACGTGCTTGGCATCGCCTGGCCGCGCGGTGAAGCGGGGCAACCGGACGGCCAGCCGCGCCTGGCTGGGCGTGCCGGCCTTCAGTTCGCCGTGGGCACTGGCCGTGCCTGCCAAGCGCACACCCGCCACCTCGGCCACGGCTTCGGCCGCAGGAATGTCCACGGTGCTGCCTTCGGTCAGCTCGCCGTTGCGAAGGCGCAGGTCCGCCTTCAGCGTGCCGCCGCCATCCAGCTGCAGCCACGGCTTGCGCACGAACAGGGCAGGGATCCAGTTGAGCGAGGTGAACGTCCATTCGCCGCGCACTGTGCCAGAGCTGCGTTCCAGCAGCTGTGCGGGCTGTTGGAAGGGAATGTCCCGGCCACTGATATGCAGATCGGCATCCACCTCGCTGCCTGAACCGGACTTTGGCGGCAAGCGGGCCTGCAGGCGCAGGTCCTTGGCCACATTGAGTTGCAGCGCCAGCATGCCGCGATCGGGGGCGCCGTCGCCCAGGTAGAGCGGCACCTGCCACAGCGCGTGGTCGCCGGGCTGCAGTTGGCCATCGATCAGGTGGAGTGCGGCCTGCAGCCGTCCGGGCACTGGTGCGCTGGAGATCTTCGGCGTTGTGGCATTGGTGTCCATGCGCAGGCCCTGGCTGCGGGCATCGACCTCGAGCTGGGCATGCAGCAGCTTCAACTTGGCCAGGCCGGGCGCCTGGTCCTGATAATGGCGCGGATAGCTGAAGCGCGCGGTGAGATCCATGTCGCCCAACAGCTGCACGCCGTCAAAACTGGTGTCCGCATCGCTGAATGCAACCTCGGATTCGAACAGTTCCGACGGCCCGCCGCGCAGCTGCTTGAGGAAGCCCACCGTGCCCTGGCCCTGGCCGATGATCAGCAGCTTGCCGAAACGTGCGCTGCGGATACTATCGCTGTGGATGGCGTCGAAGCGCAGGGTCCAGCCCCGGTCGCTGCGCGGCGGTGGCGGGATGGCCTCTTCCACGCGGCTGATCTCGGCCGAAACCCCGGTGGCCTGCAGCCGGGGCACCCGCACCTCGCGCTGGAACAGGGGCAGCACCGCCAAGCGAGCGCTGGCGCGGTCGGCGTGCAGCACGTAGACCGTGTGGTTCACATGGCCGCGCATGTGCACGTTCCAGGCGATGACATGGCCTGGCAGCACGGTAATGGCCGGCCCAGTGGTCATCACGAACTTGTGCGGCTTGCGGTTGGTGACCTGGTCAAACAGCGGTGTGTTGAGGAAGATGTTGCCGGCCAGCAGGTACAGCAGGTAGATGCCCAGCAGGACGCAGGCAGGAACACGCCACCGTCGAAGCCGGTGCGGGATGTGCGCGGAAACAGGGGGCATCTACTGCTCTGAAGGCCGGAATATCTGCAACTATTGCCGAGCCGATGGCGGTGGCGCGTGAAGCAGCTACGGAGCAGGCGTTGGATTCTGGTAGTGTCCGGCCTGGTCACCACCACAGATCTGCAGGAGTCGCATGGATATCCGGCCCGCCCGTGCAGGCGATTTCGACGTGATGTGGGGCATGTTCAAGCAAGCCATTGCGACGCAGGATGCACTGCCCTTTGCTGGCTCTTTCGCCGTCGAGACGTTTCGCGCGCATTGGTTCCAGGCCCAGGCACCTCATGTAGCTGTGCTGGAGGGCCGGGTTGTGGGCATGTACAAGATGGGCCCGAATTTCCCTGACCTTGGGGCGCATGTGGCCAGCGCCACGTATGTGGTCGACGCCGCGACACAGGGGCGGGGCGTGGGCCGAGCCCTGGTGGAACACAGCCTGGAGCGGGCGAGGGCGGAAGGGTTCCTGGCCATGCAGTTCAATTACGTGGTCAGCACCAACGGCCCGGCGGTGGCGCTGTACCGGAAGCTGGGGTTTGCGGTGGTTGGAACGCTGCCAGAGGCCTTCCGGCATGGCAGGCGCGGGTTGGTCGATGTCTTCGTAATGCACAGGTTCCTGTAGTGCCGTCGCCAGGTCGGCCGCATCAATCAGCATTCTTCGGGAGTGTGATGACGAATGAGGTGCGGCCATCACGCCATCGTCCATGGACAGTGCCGCGGTGCGCGTGGCAGATTTCCCGCACCAGGAACAGGCCGAGACCAAGGCTCGCGTGTTCTCCCTGTGACGCGTTGTGCGAGCCTCGGCGCAAGGGATCGAACAGGCTGTTGAACGCTTCGTCCGACATTTCGGCCCCCGTGTTGCTCACCGTGATCAGGATCTGGTCGGCGAGGCCCTCAAGGCTGATCCGCACATCGGTGCCGTGTTCGCCGTACTTTGCGGCGTTGGTCGTGAGGTTGTGAACCGCCTCGCGCAACGAAGAGGCATCGAAGCAACCGCGGGCATCGCCTTCAACCTCATACGTGATAGGGACGTGGGGCAGGGCAGCGCGAAGCAACTCGACTTCCTCGCCAAGCGATTGGGCAAGATCGCAGTCCACCGGATGAATGGCCATCCCATCGCCCAGCTTGCTGCGGCTGTAAGCCAGCAGGTCGTCCAGCAGCTTTTTCATGCGCATGCTGCCGTTGACGATCCGCTCGGCCTGCTTGGCCAAAGCTGGGTCCTGCAGCCCACTGGCCAGGGTGTCTGCCGAGAAGATGATCGCTGCCAAGGGGCCTCGGAGATCATGCCCGAGCGCCGCGAGGAAGATCTGCCGCCAGGATTCGACCTCGGCAGAGAACTGAGCAAGGGATTCGGCCACCGCCTGGTCGATGGCCTCATTGAAACGAAGGATGTCATCGATCGATGAAGTGACCAGCCGCTGGTCGGATGCCCATCGCCGAAGTACCGAAGCCCGAAGCGCTCGATACTCAGCCACCATCTGGTTGAGGCCAAAGCCGGCGATGGCGCGGGTTCGGCCATGATAGGACGCGGCGGACTCGGGACCGGGTTTCAACGGTGCAAGCCCGTGGGACTTTGCGAGCTGCTGGGAGTCTGTCTGCGGCGATCTGAGATCGTCTATGACCGCCTGAAGAATCTGGGGAAGATGATTCCGAAGTTGCTTTGCGCTGAACTCGACGGTATCGGGTGCCTGCGTTTCGGCGAATGCCACCGCGTCGTCGAGGATTTCCCGCGCATTCTGTTCGATAAAATCAGCCAGGCGCATCGCCAAACCCGTCCTTAAGTGGTGCGCCGAGCCTACACGAGGGCGTTTGGATACGGGGTGAGAAAGGCTCGGCCTGTGGGGCGCGGTTCTGCCGGTGTTGGGGCGGCCATTTGAAGGGGGAGTCTGCAGCGCGGGTTGGGCCCAGGCGGCGGTCGCCCGGGCCAGTCTGGCTAGAACATAATATACATTATGCGAAAAAGTGGGTTCTGTGATTTCATTGGCGGGCCACCTCCAGTGCGGCATTGCGTGAGCCAGCGGCTGCAACCGCTGGCAGTTCTTGCCCCAACGGGCAAACAAAAAGCGGGTCAACGGTGGCGGCATCATCGCCACCCTGACCCGCACCTTGCGCGGGTCCAACCGCGTCAACAGCGGCGCATCCATGCGCCATATCCGCGGGGGTTCCCCCCGCCCCCCGTGCATCGGCAGGCGACCATTCCTGAGCCGGAATCATGTGGCCGGTGAGATAGGCGCGCCGACGCAACCGGGTGACCAGCTCCAACGCCAGCCCCTCGACAAACGACTCAGGGCCAGCCCAGGCTGACCCTTCGAGCGACCATGGCTCACCTGCAGGCGGAGATAGACCACGCAAAGCTGCCCTGTAGGAATCAAGGGCCAGCCCGAGCAATTCGCGCTCGCTGAAGTAGCAGCAGGCCTTCGGCGACGGGTACGCCGCCGACTGCGGCTGGACCCATTCAAGGCCGTCGCGGAAGGTCAGCATCATGCTGCACCCCCGGAGCTCAGCAGTACGCCGGATGGCAGTGCTTGGCCTTGCGGCCCGAGCCGCACGGGCACGGTTCGTTGCGGCCAACGCGTGGCATTGGCGGCTCCACCGGCTTCGACGCTGTCGCCTTCGCAGTGCTGGCACGGCTGGCCCTCGGCTTGGGGGCTGGCTTGATCGGCGCCCCGATGATCGATTCCGCTTCGGCATCCGTCGACGCTCGCGCCTGCTGGTCGATCCGGCGCACGAAATCCGACAGGGCCATCAGGATAAACGCGTTGAGTGAGACCCCCATCACCGAAGCCTGCTCCTGGGCACGTTCCATCAGATCCACAGGCATCCTCAGGTTGAACTTCTGTACTTCGGGCTTGGGCTTTTTCATGGGGCCACTTTGGCCCCACTTTGGCCCCACTGTCAATGACCCCCACAAGACTGGCATCGCCAGTCAGCAGTAGGGCCCGAGCCACTTGGGCGGGAAAATACTTGTCACTTGTCCTATATAGAGACAAGCCCAGCGCAGCGGCCGCTTCGCGGCCGCTGCTGGGCGCCCCATCTGAGGCTCCCCGAGCGGATGAAAATTGACCGAGGTCAGCGGCCGCACCGGCGCGAGCGCCGGCGTCGGCCGCCTGCCCTTGCCGCTGTTTCAACAGGTCGGAGAACGCCCGCGAGCGCCGCACCAGCAGCGACAGCCAGGCCATATCGTGGGGCTCGATCGCATGGTTCTCGGGCGTGATCAGGCGCCCACGGACGACCGTGTAGCCAGCCCATGCCGGATCAATGAAAGCACCATGCTTGAGGAAACGCAGGAGCTTGAAGGCGGCCCAAGACGGCCTAGCACGGCCAAGCTCCCAGCTACCGATGGTGCGAAGGGACACCCCGAGCATCTCGGCGGCGTCCAGGCGAGTGAGCCCGGAGAAAATCCGGGCATCACGGAACTGCTCGGCAGTGACGTATGGCCGTCTACGGCCATACCCCGCTCGCTTGCGCCCCCTCCGCTGTGAAGAGGGCGTATACATTATGCGAAAAAGTGGTAGTTATTGAGGTGTTGCGTTGAGAAGACCTTCTAGGCCTACTTGACCGCAACAGTGACGTGATAAATGGTGCAAATCATGTTGCTCTCTTGATTGACGGGGAGAAGTTGCCCCACCTACTACGGAAAGTCGCCCCATTTGCTACGAAAAGTCGCCACACATTTGGTGGAACTTCCATCAAGGCGCCCCTAATTCGACGAAACCGCGAAACTGTTGCCCCAGATCTGGTCTAACGGCGGATTGGCGGGCAAATGGATTAGCTGGAGGAGCTCGGGCGATTCGGTTCGCCCTTTGGAGGCCATCGTGTTCCTCGTTTGTTGCAGCATGCACAATCCAAAGGTGTTCGATGGTCTGGCAGGTCGGGCCACGTATGCGCTGGATCCGAATCGTCCGCTAGAGACAGGTGTTCATTGCAGTCATTTTCAGCGTGCCATTGCAGAGTTTTTAGCTTTTGAGGCAGACAATTTCAGTACAAGACGAACCGTTGCAGACATTTTTGGTTGCTGGTTGCCGCAAGGTTGAAAGTATTGAAGCCCGCCCGACCCGTGTATTGGCGCCTAGGCGCCTGATTTGGGCCGGAAGCTGGCGCACATTTCTTCCGGCTTGCTAGACTCACATCCTGTGTAGTCTCTACAATTCGAGGCGGCTGGATGCACTTCGGCACCTTTACGCCCGCTCAACGGGTCTTCCTCGATGCGGCTACCGCGCGACAAGCACTTGCCTCGCAGTGGCTGAGCGCCGCCCAGGTCAGTCAGGGGCTTGGCTCTCATGCGCCCAGCGGTAGCCACCTGGTCAGCCGGTTGCGCCGCGCTGGCAAGCTCTTGGGGGCCTACGTCACCCGCCCGTCGCCCAGTTACCGGTATCCGGCTTGGCAATTCCTGCCGAGCGGCCAGCCTGTGGACCACTTGGCCGAGATTTTGGCTTTGCTGCGGGAGTTCGGTCCTTTTGCGCGCGAGTTGGGCGGACTGCGGCGAAGCACTTATTGGGGAGAGGTCGAGTGGTTCCTGTCGCCTCACGCGACGCTCGATGGCGCGGCTCCATCCCAAATTTTGGCCGCGGCCCCCTGCCGCGTTCTGCGGGCCGCGTGTATGGAGTTTCAGGGAGACGCCTGACGGTGCAGCCGATGCGCTGGAAAGCGTTTAGCGTTCTGCCTCCCTTGCAGGCATCTGGCTGCTATGTTTTCACTGTTTCGAGCGTTTCCTTTTGGGCCGAACATCAGCACTGATGCGAATTTCTTCGGATCGTTTGAGTGCTGCCTCTAGCTGCGTTGGGAGATCTCGGAGGCTCGAAAGTTGCCCCTCTAGAGCGTCACATCTGCCGCGTAGGATATCCGCCGACTGACTGGCTGCTGCGGCCGCCGATTGGGCGGTCTGGAGATTCTGCCGCAGTTGGTTCTCAAGGGTCCTGTGGTGTTCGGATGTCTTGCTTATTTGCGCCTGAAGATCCTTCACCTCCTGGCGTGCTCGATCTACATCGCTCAGCGCCCGATTCTCGACAGATCTGACGTACTCGGTCCAATCCTCTCGCTCAGATTTCGCCGTTTCCAGCGCTTCGTGAAGCCGGGCATCAAGATGCTGTGTTGCTGCCTCAGCTCGATCGGCTCTTCGAAGCCCGAGATCGCGCTGCTCCGTGAGCTCTGAGATCTGCCGGTGTAGCTGCTCGACCAGCCGCTCCAGTTCTGCAGCTCGCGTACTAGCCACACGTTCGCCGGCGATAGCAGTGGCGCGTTCTGAGTTCATTTGACTCAGTTCGTCAGCTACGACCCGTGACCTGGCATCTAGCGCTTCACGTTGGGTAGCCAGCGACTGCTCAGTCTCTGCGAACTCTCGAAGGGCTGCCTCCCTAGCGTGCTTCAGCGCGAGTTCCCACCATTGCCCGGCCAGTTCCGCCAACACCGCCGGGGCGTCTTCAAAGTCCAGACGTCGTTGCTGCAGGCGTGTGCCGAGTCGATTCCACCAAGTCTCTAGCCAGCGAGTGACTGTGTTCGGAGAGCCGGTCCCCAAGTGAGTCCGGATTCGCTCAACGGTTGGGCGCTCGCCCTTGGCCACCAGTTCGTCGGCGGCGGTGTGGACGTCTGATTCGGTGATACCGCGGGCCATGCGAAGTCTCCTGTACTGGCGCCCTGCGCTTGCGTGGTCTGTCGCTTGGCGCGGGCCTCTAACCACTTGCCCAGCAGGATCAAGGTAATGATGACCGCCGAGGTCTCGAAGTACAGCGCGGCATCGCCGTGGTGTCCGGCATCATTGAACAAGTGATAGACACTCAACCCATAACCGGCGCTGGTCCCCAAAGCGACCAGCAGATCCATGTTGCCCGTGCCGGCGCGCAGGGCGTGCCATCCGGCGCGATAAAAGCGCGCACCGATCCAGAACTGCACCGGCGTTGCGAGCAAGAACTGCATCCAGCCCGGCAGCATCCAGTGCTGACCTGCGACCCATCCCAGCATCGGGACGACCAACGGCAGGGACAGGGCCGCAGCGATCAGTAGTTTGAGGGTGTCACCACTGAGCGCCTGGCGCGCCGGCGCTGTATCGATCTTGCCTTCCAGTGTCTGCGGTTCGATCTCGCGATAACCGGCTGCGCTGACGGCGGCAACCAGAGATGTGACCTCCACCAGTGACGTAGCCCGTATGCGCGCACGCTCGGTGGCCAGATTGACCGACACCTCCATCACGCCCGGCACAGCACGCAGCGCACGCTCTACCCGTGCCACACATGAAGCGCAGGTCATCCCTTCGATGATCAGATCCCGCTCCTGGCTGGCAACCTCATAACCGGCCTGCTTCACCGCCGCGATCAAAGCGGGCAGCGCGGCCGCCGGAGCGGTTACCTCGGCCACTTCTGTGGCCAGATTGATCGACGCATCGCTCACGCCGGCAACGGCCCGCAAGCTGCGCTCTACCCGGCCTACACATGAGGCACAGGTCATGCCGGCGACACTGAAGCGATGGATGTCCGCAGGCGCCGGCTGCGGCGGGGTGAGCGCTATGTCCATGGAGTAAGGGCCAATAGGAACGAGCAGCTAGCCTGAGCCTTCCCATGATGGGAAGGTCAACAGCGGGGGCGGACCAGCACTCAACTTGCCTGCCGTTTGACCTTCCCACCGTGGGAAGGCTCATCGTCACGCCGTCGGCAAACCGCCGATGCTTTTGGAGGGTTGTCCATGAATCTCGTTGTTGAAGGTATGACCTGTGGTCACTGTGTCCGAACGGTCACCCAAGCCATTCAGGCCCTTGACCCCCACGCCCAGGTGGACGTCGATCTGGGCAGTGGCGTGGTCAAGATCGAGGGCCTGCTTGCCGTAGAACAGGCGGTTGAGGCTATCCAGCGGCAAGGCTATGTGATCGCTGCGGTGCTCCCTTCTGAGGCTGGTACGCCGGCCGCCCCGGCCGCCGCATCCTCCTGCTGCGGCGGATGCCACCGCTGAGTCCGCGCGAGGGCTTGATCCTGATCAATGACAGTCGGCCCCAAGAGGGCTAGACTGGCCATCATGAGAGCTCGCACGTCCCCTGCCCTTATCTGCCCAGCGTCCGCAGGCGCTGCTTCGGGCGTGCGGGAGCTGTCATGGTGAGGCTGCTGAGGCGATGGCGGCGACCCCGTTCTCGTGCCCGACTGGCATGGCTGGGACTGTGGGCGCTGCTGCTGCAGCAACTCGCGCTGGTGGCTTACGCCTGTCCGCTGGAATCGGTGGAAGCTGGACAAGCGACCCTGATGGTCGGTTGCGAAGAGATGTCCACGCCGGATCCCGATGCTCCGGCGTTGTGCGACCAGCATTGCCAGCGCGATCACATCGCCACGGCCGATGCGAAGGCCCCTCAAGTGGCTTACCAGCCCGCGCTGGCCGCCTTCGCGCTGGTGCAGGCTCTGTTGCCACCGGTACACGCGCAGTTCTATCGGGATGTTCCGGTGTGCGTGTCCGATCCGCCTCCCCTGCAGCGCTTCTGTAGCCTGCTGATTTAAGCCCCCTCCTGGATTGACCCGTGCTCGTGCTGCATGCGTTGCAGCGCGCTCGTTGTCGTTTCCCGGAGGTCTTATGGAGATGTCTTTCTTCTTGCGTGCAAGGCGCAAGATGGCGTGTGGGTTCGTGTTTGCCCTGGCGCTCAGTGGTCCTGTGCTGGCGGCATCGCCCGCTATCCCGATCAGCTACACAGAAGCCCTACAACGGGCGCTTGCTAACGCCCCAACCCTGCAGGTGCGCCGATCGCAGATCGATGCCAGTACCGAAGAAGCCGCGCGTGCTGGCGCGCTTCCCGACCCACGTTTGATCGTGGGGCTGGCGAACTGGCCCGTCAGCGGACCCGATGCCTTCAGCTTGCGGGCCGATGAGATGACCACCCAGCAAATCGGTCTGATGCAGGAGTTTCCTGCGCGTGCGAAACGACGTGCCGAGCACGCGTTGGCGCAAGCGACGCTGGCGCAAGCGCGCTCACTGTCGATGGCCGAACAGCAGATGGTGGCCCAAGCGGCCGCGCTGGCCTGGATCGAGCTGTGGAGTACGCAGCAAGCCGTAGATGCGTTGGAAGGTCTGCGCGAGCCGGCCCGTATAGCCGAGCGTGCGGCGCGTGCTCGCTTGGCAGGCGGCACGGCCGGGGCCAGTGATGTGCTTGCCGCCCAGGCCGCCCTACTGCAGTTGGACAATCGCCTGGAGCAGGTACATGCGGAGCACGCCGCCGCGCAGGCCGGCCTGGCGCGGTGGTTGGGTATTGCACCAGAGGCGATCTTGGCCAGTGGTGCGGCACCGGATTTTTCGCAGTTGCCATTGGAGCCCACCCAACTGCTGGCCAAACTGGACCAACACACGCCACTACTGGGCTGGGAGGCACGCGAGAGCTTAGCCCAGGCCCAGGTGGATGCGGCCGTGGCCGAAACCCGCCCGGATTGGAGTGTGGAGCTCACCTACGGACGTCGCGAGCGCGCACCCGACGGCATGGCGCGCAGCGACATGCTCATGGTGGAAGTGGGTGTGGGCCTGCCGCTGTTCCAGAAGAACCGCCAAGCACGAGGCATCGCGGCACGGCGGGCCGAGCTGGAGGCGGTGTCCGCAGAGCGCGATGAGGCCCGGCGCATCCAAGCCGAGTCGGTGCAACGCGCGATAGCGCGATGGCGCGGGTTAACCGGCCAGTTGGAGCGCCAGAACACGCAGAGCCTGCCTTTGGCGCGCGATCGTGCACGCACGGCGTTGGCCGCCTACGGCGCCGGTGCCGACCTGCAGCCGTGGCTGGAAGCGCGGCGCGATGAGATCGAATTGCACCTGGAGAACGCCCGTCTGCTGGGCGAACAGGGCCGTGCCTGGGCGGCACTGGCCTATCTGCTACCCCATGAGGAGAACACGCCATGAGCCCGACCAAGACGCGTCTCACACAGCTCGCCGTGGCCCTCGGGTTGCTGGCGCTCGGCTTTGCCGGCGGCTACGCCTGGATGACTCGAACCTCTGATACCACCCCGCCCCCCGGCACGAGCGTCGCAGATCAAGCACGCAAGGTGCTGTACTGGTACGACCCCATGGCGCCGGAGCAGCGATTCGACAAGCCGGGCAAATCTCCGTTCATGGATATGGAGTTGCTGCCCAAATACGCAGATGAGGCCATAGGGGGCGGAACGCAGATCGATCCGCGCCTGCAGCAGAACGTGGGTATACGCACTCAGGAAGTGACGGTAGAGTTACTAGGGACTGCCGTACGCGTGCCGGGCACACTGACGTGGGATCTGACCCAGGAAAGCGTGATCAGTGCGCGCATGGAAGGCTTGATCACCCACGTGCAGGTAAAGGCGCCGTTTACCGAGGTTCGTCGTGGTCAAACGCTGGCCACCGTGCAGGCCCCGGCATGGAACGCGGCCATCGCCGAAGCACATGCCATGAGCCAAGCTCAGTCCGCGGGCGCGCGTGAGCTGCAGGGTGCGGCGCAACAACGGTTGCGTTCGTTGGGTGTTCCTTCTGGCGCCTCGGCCAGAAGTGGCGTCGTGCTTAGCGCAGACCACAGTGGTGTCGTGACCGAGATCCTGGCACGCGAGGGACAGACGGTGATGCCCGGTACGCCACTGTTCAAGATCAATGGGCTGGACACGTTGTGGCTGGAGGCCTCGGTACCCCAGGCAGCGCTGGGCACCTTGCGGCCGGGGACCTCAGTGCAGGCCACGGTCAGTGCCTGGCCGGCAGAGCGCTTTGCCGGACAGATCCAGGCGTTGCTTCCCCAGGTCGACATGGCTAGTCGCACGCAGCGGGCGCGAATTGTGCTGCGCAACCCGCAGCGTCGGCTGGTGCCGGGCATGTTCGCCGAGGTTCTGGTGCAGCCCGACGCCGAGCAGGCCCTGCCAGTCGTTCCCACGGAGGCGCTGATCGCCACCGGGCGGGACAGCCGGGTCATCGTGCAGGATCCGGACGGGAGCTTCCGGCCAGTGCGGGTGAGTGTGGGACGTAGCGTGCAAGGGCGCACGCAGATCGTGGCAGGCTTGGCCGGTGGTGAACGCGTGGTCGTCTCGGGTCAGTTCTTGCTCGACTCCGAAGCCAGTCTCTCCGGTGCGTTGGAGCGCCTGGGTGCTGCACAACCGACACGCCCTGCCAGCGCATCAGGTGTGCACGAGCGCCATGACGCCGGGCACGAACCACGCACTGTCGTGCCGTCACCGTCCAGACAGCCGGCGCCTGTCGCGCCAGACACCTCCACCTCTACGCCGCCGCGCTGCCCGGTGCAGTACTGGTATGACCCGATGGTGCCGGAGAAGCATTTCGACAAGCCGGGCAAGTCACCGTTCATGGATATGCAGTTGGTACCCAAGTTCGGCCCCGCCGCAGCCGCTGATTGCCAGGCAAGCGAGGTCATGTCCGAAGCGATGGAGGGCACACCATGATCGCGCGCCTGATCCATGCTTGCATCGCCAATCGCGTGCTGGTGCTGGTTGCCGCCGCGCTGCTGGCGGTGGTCGGTATCTGGTCGGTAAAGAACACGCCGCTGGATGCGCTGCCGGACCTGTCCGATACCCAGGTCATCATCCGCACGCAATGGGCGGGGCAAACCCCGCGCATCATCGAAGACCAGGTCACCTACCCGTTGGCCACCACGATGTTGTCCGTGCCGGGCGTGAAGGCGGTACGCGGCTTCTCCTTCTTCGGTGATTCATTCGTCTACATCCTGTTTGACGATGCCACTGATCTTTACTGGGCGCGCTCTCGAGTGCTCGAGTACTTGAGCCAGGTACGCGATCGACTTCCGCCGAATGTGAATCCGGCGCTGGGTCCTGATGCGACAGGACTGGGCTGGATCTACCAGTACGCCTTGGTGGATCGGACAGGTCAACGTGATGTGGGGCAGCTGCGTGCGTTGCAGGACTGGTTTCTTCGTTATGAGCTAAAAACCGTGCCGGACGTGGCTGAAGTAGCCAGTGTGGGCGGTGCGGTGCGCGCCTGGCAGATCCAGCCCGATCCGCAGGCGTTGGCGGCCCGTGGACTGACGGTGGCCGAGCTCATCGAGGCGGTGGATGCGGCCAACGGCGCTACCGGGGGCTCGGTGATCGAACAAGGCGAAGCCGAACTGATGGTGCGCAGCGAAGGCTACCTGCGCACACAGGAGGCGTTCGAACAGGTGCCGGTAACCGGCAACGACGGCATCCCCGTCCTGCTCGGCGAGGTGGCCACGATCAGTCGCGGGCCGGTCTTCCGTCGTGGTATCGCAGAGTTGGATGGTCAAGGTGAGGTGGCCGGCGGCGTGATCGTCCTGCGGACCGGCAAGGATGCCTTGGGGGCCATTCGGAACGTCAAAGCGCGACTGCAGGCGTTGCAATCCAGCTTGCCCGAGGGCGTGGAAGTGGTGCCGGTGTACGACCGCTCCGAGCTGATCCAGGATGCGGTACGCAACCTCACCCACAAGCTTGGCGAAGAGTTTCTGGTCGTAGCGCTGGTATGCCTGCTGTTCCTGTGGCACCTACGCTCGGCGTTGGTGGCCGTCATCACCCTGCCTTTGGGTATCCTGGCGGCCTTCATCGTGATGCACGCCCAGGGGATCTCCGCCAACTTGCTGTCATTAGGCGGCATCGCCATCGCCATTGGTGCGATGGTCGATGCAGCGGTGGTGATGATCGAAAATGCACACAAGCATCTGGAGCACTGGCGGGAGGCGCACGGCCGGGAACCTCAGGGTGAGGAGCGCTGGCAGCTGATGGCCCGCTCGGCGGCCGAGGTCGGACCGGCCCTGTTCGCCAGCTTGCTGGTCATCACCCTGTCTTTCGTGCCGGTTTTTGCCCTGCAGGCGCAGGAAGGGCGATTGTTCTCGCCTCTGGCCTACACCAAGACCTACGCGATGGCCGCCGCAGCAGGGTTGTCGGTGACCTTGATCCCCGTCTTGATGGGCTACCTGATCCGCGGCCGCATCCGCCCGGAACAGCAGAACCCCATCAATCGCATCCTGATCGCTGGCTATCGGCCCATCCTGCTGTGGGTCCTCAAACATCCCGGTGTCACCTTGCTGCTCAGCGGCCTGCTGCTAGTGCTCACCTTGATCCCCTTTAGCCGGTTGGGCAGTGAGTTCATGCCGCCCTTGGAAGAAGGCAGCCTGTTGTACATGCCCACGGCCCTGCCCGGCCTGTCCGCCGACAAGGCCCGTCAGTTGCTCCAGCTCTCGGGCCGGATGATCAAGACCGTACCGGAGGTTGAGCACGTGTTCGGCAAGGCGGGCCGTGCCGAAAGTGCGACCGATCCGGCACCGATCGAAATGTTTGAGACCACCGTGACCTTCAAGCCGCGGGATCAATGGCGCCCGGGCATGACCCCCCAGAAGCTACGCCAGGAGTTGGACGCAGCGGTCAAGATTCCCGGTCTGACCAACCTATGGGTCCCGCCCATTCGCAATCGCATCGATATGTTGGCCACCGGCATCAAGAGCCCGATTGGGATCAAGGTCTCCGGACCCGATGTGGAGCAGATCGAGCGCCTGAGCCGGCAGATCGAGCAGGTGGCCAAGACTGTGCCCGGCGTGAGTTCGGCACTGGCCGAACGCGTCACGGGTGGGCGCTATGTCGATGTACAGGTGCGCCCGGAAATCGCTGCACGTTACGGATTCACTCAAGGCCAACTCCAGCAACTGATTGCCACGGTCGTTGGCGGTGATCCAATCGGGGAAACGATCGAGGGGCGCGAACGCTATCCCATCGTCTTGCGCTACCCCCGTGGCCAGCGTGACTCGTTGCAGGCCTTGCAGGATCTGCCGCTGATCGCGCCAGGCGGTGTGCAACTGACCTTGAGCCAGGTGGCGGAGCTGTCAATCAGCCCAGGCCCGCCGATGCTCAAGAGCGATAACGGCCGGTTGGTGGGCTACATCTACGTGGATGTGGCCGATCGCGACTTGGGATCGGTGGTCCAGGACCTGCAAGCCGCGGTGCAGACCCAGGTGAGTTTGCCTGCCGGCTATGGTCTGGCGTGGTCGGGGCAGTACGAGTATCTGCAACGGGCTTTGGCACGCCTGCAATGGGTGGTGCCCGCGGCGTTGGCGATCATCTTCCTGGTCATCTGGATGGTGTTTCGCCGGCTTAGCGATGTATCCATCATCCTGCTCAGCTTGCCCTTGGCGTTGGTGGGCGGTTTCTGGTTGATCTGGGGGCTGGGCCATGCGATTTCGGTGGCCAGCATGATCGGATTCATCGCCCTGGGCGGCGTTGCGGCTGAGTTCGGCGTCATCATGCTGCTGTACCTGCGTCATGCCTGGGAGCAGCGCTTGGCCAGCGGTGCGCCGGAAGATGTGTCTACCCTGCAAGAGGCTATCTACGAAGGCGCCGTGCAACGGGTGCGCCCGAAGGCGATGACGGTAGCCGTCATCCTGGCCGGGTTGTTTCCGCTTTTCGTCGGTGCCGGTGCCGGCTCGGAGGTCATGCAACGTATCGCCGCGCCGATGCTGGGTGGCATGCTCACCGCACCGGTGCTCTCTATGGTGGTGATTCCCGCAGCGTTCTATCTAGTGCGGCGACGTGGATTGCGCGCGGCGCGGGGCGACCAATGAGAGACAGACTGAGCACTTGAGGTAAGTCCCCACAAAAAGACGCCAGTCATGGAAGAAGTCATGACTGGCGTCAAAGGGGAGAGTACCGCCTACATGCTTACTTATCAGTGCCCGGCGTGCGGGGAAATCTCAAAGCTCAGCGACGCCCGATCCGACACAAAATCCAAACCCTTTTGTGTAGAGGGCACCATGTGATTGGTGTGGATGTACCAGGTCTTGGCGGTGGTCACCTGGAAACTGGCTTGGCCTTGGGCATCGGTGCGCAGGAGCGTAGCGCTACCGTGCCCACCCTTGACCGGTGCGTCAGCACGATGACCGACGTACACGCGTAGGTTGGGCACTGGCGTGCCCTGCTGCAGCACCTGGAACGACAGCTGTTCGCCGACCTTCACGCTTCCAGGATTGCGGGCCAAGCGGATCTCCAGCGGATAGCCCAGCGAGGCAGCGAAATCGTCGGTCAGTTTTGTGCCCACCTGTCCAATGGCACGAGCATGCTTGGTATAGCTATAGGTGACCCCTTTGGGAAACTTGCTCGCATCATAGGTGGCCAGGGTATCGGGCAAGTCTTCCAACTCCAGGTACTTGCCGAACTCGCTGGCCGTACGCGTGCTGGTGGAGGCCATCGTCGAGACCCCCAGCAGATAGGTGCCCTCGCCCGCCGGATGCACGGTGAGCTGGCTCTGCTTGCCGACCTCTTTCCAACTGGCCAAGTCCGGTGCAGCCTTAGCGCCGCCCTGACTCAGCGAAACGTCCTGTAGACGCGCTCGGGTGACTGCACCTGCACTTTCATCGAAGGTGCCATTGTTCACCAACGCTGTGTTCGCCTCGCCCGCTGCGGTGCCGGGCTTGGAAAACGCGACAAACAGGTCGTGCGCGCCGGCGCTGCCGGCCACAGCGAACAGCAGTAGTGCGGCGGATAGTTGCGTGTTTCTCATGATGTGTAGCTCCTTGGGATCGTGGCTTACCAGTGGTAACCAAAGCGGACATTCCAGCGACGACCCAGCAAGTCGTACGTCATGGTGTCGGTGTTGGCGTTGGGGTTGTTCTGCACGAACGGCGCCTTCTTATCGAGCACGTTTTCAACGCCGGCGGAGATGTCCCATTTCTTCTTGATGCCGTAGCTCAGTTGCAGGTTGTGGTACACCACGCTGGACACATGCGAGCCGATCGTTCCGGGCACGGCGATGATGTCGTCCGCACTGCCGATGTACTGCGCCGAATAGACGCCAGTCCAACGGTTCTTGCCCATGCGCAGTGAGCCCAAGCCACGCCACTGGGTGTAGCTACCCAAGCCGCTGGTGATCTTGCCGGCGTACTCAATGGTGGTGGCACCGGCGAAGGGAGTGACGTCGTAACGCTCCAGATACGAGGCGTCCAGACTCGCGCTGGCCTGCCAGCCGGCCACATCGAACTGATACAGCACGCCGATATCAACACCTTCGGATTCCTCGCTGGCCGCATTGACCTGCTGGGACGAGAGGTAGTTGACCTCACCGGTGACCGAATCACGGGTGAAGTTGGCCGGTGAGCAGAACGGATGGGCCAAGTTCGGTGTGGTGTGGCACGCACGCAGCTTGACCGAGCCTTCAATGCTACGGATCGCATTCTCGATGCGGATACGGTAGTAATCGGCCGTGAGCGTCAGCCCCGGCGCAAACCCTGGGGTCCACACAAAGCCTGCCGTGAAGGTCCGCGCATCTTCAGGCTTGAGGTCGGGATTGCCGCCGGTCGTGGTGAGGATGGTGTTGCCCAACTGACGAAAGTTGGTCGGCACGCCCGCGGCTTGGCAGTTGGCCCGAATGACCGAGTCGGCCGGTAACGTGCTCCAGTTGCTGCACGGATCCAGCGTAGTCAAGCTGCCTTGGCCGATGCCACCGAACAACTCCGGAATGCTGGGGATGCGAAAAGCCGTGGCGTAGTTGAGACGGATCTTGAGAGGTTCGGCCACCTGCCAATCCAACCCCACCTTGTAGTTGGTGTCGCTGCCGAACAGGTCGTAGTCCGAATAGCGGCCGGCCAGGTTCAAGGTGGCGTAGCCCACCAGCGGAATGTCCTGCAACAGCGGGACGGCGAACTCGACAAACGCTTCCTTGGCCGAGTACTCGCCTTCGATCGGATCTTGACGCACGATGTTGGCGCTGCCGTTGACCACCAGCGGGTCCGGATACAGCCAACCGCGTTCCTTGCGAAACTCCACGCCCGAGGCGAAGGCGACGCTGCCGGCGGGCAGATCGAACAGGGCGCCGGAAATGGTGCCGCTAAAGCCCTGCTGGCTGTTGCCACCCGAGCCACGCTGGGTAAACAGAAGGTAGTCCAGCACTTCAGGCGTCAGATTGCCGTAGCCCAGATAGTTGCCGCAAGGAATGGCCGCGCCCGGGGTTGCTGCACAGGCTGGTATTGAGAGTGTTTTCCACCCGGTCCAGGTTGGCAATGTTGGTCGAGCTGTCGGTGGCCGAATTGCGCCCCCAGTTCAACGCCACATTCCATGCCCAGTTATCGCCCCACTGCCCTTCCAGCCCTAGCACGGTGCGGAACGTATCGACCTCCTGCTCGGTGATGCGCGCCCCGGCTTCTTCGAGACGCCGACGTTCCAGGGTCAGATTCTGGCCGGTGGGATTGGTGGGATTGGTGGCGGCGATCCGGATGGTGCGATACACCCCCAAGGTGTTGGGCGAAGCGCGCTGATTGGACTGGCGATTGGTCGCCATCAGTTCCGTGAACAGACGGGTGTTCTCGGTCAGGTCGAATTGACCAAAGCCACTCAAGCCCACTCGCTTGATCGGGCTGACCGCATTGAGCAACAAGTTGTAGTTGTAATTGTGCTTGGCCGGATCATAGAGCTCGTAGGAGCGTGGATCCCCGTTGGGGTCCTGGTTGAAGTTGACCACGCGACCATCGGCCAGCCGGGCTCGCCCACCGATGGTGGACGAGTTGCCCACGCACTGCAGGGTGCCGGCCACCACACCCAACGGACACGGTGCCCGCGAAGCCATGGTGATCGTGCCGCTTTCGGCATAGGTCAGGGCACCCGACATTGAGCTGCGCTCGCCGATGGTACCGAAGGCGAGGTTGAAGGAGCCGATCTCGCCATCGCCCTGGAAAGTCTGACCATAGCGGGTGGATAGCTCCACGCCATCCATTTCCTTGCGCGTGATGATGTTCACCACACCGGCCACGGCATCGGCGCCGTAGATCGCCGATGCGCCGTCCTTCAGGATCTCGATGCGATCAACCAGGGCCAAGGGCACCACGTTCAGATCCACCGAATTGTTGGCGCCGGTACCACCGTTGACCAAGCGTCGGCCGTGTCGGAGCCGGCTTGCCCTAGGCTGGAAGATGGTGTGCTGCGGGTACTGGGCGCCGGTGCATTTGCCGCCTCGCGGACGATGGCCAATGCGCCACTTTGATCCCGCTTGACGGTCAACCCGGTGCCCGCCAGCAGACGGTTCAGCGCCGCGTCCTGGGACATGTCACCGCGCGCCCCGGAGGTGCGCCGATCGCGCACGTCTTCGCTCAGGTAGACCAGACGGACGCCCGACTGCCTGGCATAGGCCTCCAGCGCGATCTTCAGATCCCCTTCTGGAATATCAAAGGTGCTTGTTTGTGCTGCGGCCGAGGCCGCGATGACCAGACCACACATGACAGCCAACGCTGTCCTCGCCACTTTCGTACGTGCCATGCATTTTCCCCAGGTCGGCGCAAATCGGCCTTATGTCTGAGACGAGATGGCGACGCAGTTCCGGTATGAAATATTTCAGATTGATGTCTGTAGGCGATTCAATGCGGTTGCGAGACACGAATCTGATCGCCGTGCGTCTCTACGCGCAGATTGAATCCCGTGGCCAGCAGTCGCGCGAAGGCATCCACCCCGACGGCATCGAAGCTGCCACCCACGCGCATGTGGGCGGTTTCCGTATCCATCAGCACCAGCTGCTTTTCGTTGTAGCGATTGAACTGGGCTGCCACATCGGCCAAGGTGGATTGATCGAACTCCAATGTGCCATGGCGCCAGCTCAGGGATCGCCGCACCTTGTCCTGCGCATTCACCGCTACGAGCGTGCCGGCCGGTTTGCTGTACAGCAAACCGCCGCCCTGTACGATCACGGGCGGGCGGCCGGGCTTGGCCACCATCGGCTCGACGCGCACCTTGCCTTCCAGCACCGCCACTTCCAGGCGCTCGCGTTCTTGCCTGACGGAGAACTTCGTTCCCAAGACCACCACCTTGTGGTCGCCGGCATGGATCACAAACGGATGCGCAGGGTCTGGCTTTACGTCGAAAAAGGCTTCGCCTTTGTCCAGCCATACATGGCGCAGCGAGGGATCCACCTGCGCGCGGAGCTCGGTGTGCGTATTCAGTTCCACCCGCGAACCGTCTGACAAGGCCATGACTTCCCGCCCCCCAACCTCGGTGGTGTAGCGGGTGCCCGGCCCCCACCAGGGCATGTTCAGCAGTACGGCCAGCATTGCCACCGCCGCGGCCGCTGACCAACGCACCGGTGAGGCCCAACGCCGCGTGCGAGGTGATTGCACGCCGCGCACGGCCGCCAGTCGATCGGCTCGATCCCAGACCGACTTCAAACGAAGCCAGGCCACACGATGGGCCGTATCCTGCCCCAACCAAGCATCAAGCTGCCTCTGGTCCTGCGCGGTCCACTGCGAAGATTGGGCGCGATTGATCCACTGCGCAGCAACTTGTTCGATGTCGTTGTGCGAGCTCATGGGTGCGAACGTTCCTTGTTGAAGCGCCGGGCCGGGCGCTGAATCTTGCCGGTACCGCCAAGCATGAAGTCCGCCAATGCGCGCATGCCCAACAACGTCTGGCGCTCCACCGTATCTTCGGCAATGCCCAGGCGGCTGGCCACTTCGCGTTGGCTCAAGCCGTAGATCTTGCGAAGCTCGACGATCTGCCGGCATTTGGCAGGCAGTTTCTGCAAGCCTTGCTGGAGACGCCGCAACTCATCGCGTGCACCCAGGTGCCGCTCCGGCGTCACCTCATCGCTCTGCATCACCGCCTGCTCGACATCGGCCATGGCTTCAATGGACACGATGCGTGAGCGGCGGATGCGATCAATGAGCAGGTTGCGTACGGTGGTCATGACAAAAGGTTTGGCCTGCGACGGCAGACCCCGACGCGCCGCTTCGTATATGCGTGTGTAAGCCTCCTGCCGAAGATCAGGAATCTCGCTGTCCTCATGCCCATGCCGCCGCAGAAAGGCGTGGATCAAGCCTTCCAGCGGCAAGACATGGGCGATGAACCACTCATCCAGTGCGGTGGTCAACAGGGTACTCGCTGATTCATCGGGCAGGCTCAAGCACATCCATTCACTGGGACGAGCGCGGTCAGGAAATCCGGTACACCGCAGCGCCCGCCGGCCTGCTTGGCCGGCGGGCGCTGGGATCAGATCTTGAAGTCGTCGTACGCCACCTGGCTGTCTGGTACCCCTAGCCTGCTCAGTAGCTCTCGGGTGGCCTTGAGCATGGCCGGCGGTCCGCACAGGTAAAACTCGCAATCAGCCAGGGCCTGATGGGCTTTGAGCAGACGATCGTGGGCCACTTCGTGAACCAGACCTCTCAAGAGCGCATCGTCGTTCTGTGCTTCATCCGAGAGCACCAGATGCCAGCTGAAGTTCGGGTGCTGCCCGGCCAGTTGCTCCATCTCCTCGATGTACGGTGCCTCCTTAAGGCTGCGTGCGCCATACCAGAAGTGGATCCGCTCACCACCCTGCCCCGCCAACAACGTCCGAATCATCGCGCGCAGCGGCGCCATGCCAGCGCCGCCGCCGATGAACACTTTCTCCCGCCCGTGGGGTTTGAGCGCGAAGTCGCCGAAGGGGCCGCTGAAAGAAACCCGATCCCCCGGCGAGAGCGTGTACAGGTAGGTCGATCCCCTGCCCGGCGGTTGCCGCTTCTTGTCCGATCTGCCGGGACTGAAGCGCGCCAGCAACGTCAGACGACCCTGCGCCTGATCAATGGGCAAGGCCAAGGAGTAGGCCCGGCGTACCGGCTCACGATTGACCAGCTTTTCCGGCAGATCCACGCCGGCCCAATCCTGATGGTGGTGTTCCGGTCGCACCAACTTGTGAACAGGCACGTCGTAATCGGGCACGTGCACTTGCAGGTAAGCACCGGGTTGATACTCCGGTCCGGCAGCCTCGTCGGGCTTGAGCACGATCTCGCGCAGGAACGGGGTCACTGCCGTAACCTGCTCCACGGTGGCCGCATACTCGGTCCACAGGCTTGCCCCGCCGGCCACCTCGACATCGGTGTCCTCGGTCACGGCCAGGTTGCAGGCCAGGCGATAGCCCATCTTGACCTTGCTGGCGCCCAGGTGGGCGCGATCGGCCGCGGTGGCTTTGGGCGCCGCGCCGCGGAAGCGCACCTCGCACAGACCACAGCTCTGCCCTCCTCCACAGTTGGACGGCAGTTGCACGCCCTCACGTGCCAGCGAGACGTAGACGTTGTCGCCTGCCGACGCTCGTACGGTGCGCAGCCGTGCCCCGTCCGGACCGAATACCGACAACTCGCGGGTCGGACGCCAGCGGCGCGGCACGAACTCGCTCCAGTGGAAGCTGGCAAACAGCAGCCAGATCCCGGTCAGTGCCAACCACAGACCGCCGATCGCGGCAGTGACCACCAACGGGTTGTTGAAGTTCTTGCGTCCGGTGTAGTCCATGATGTGCAACATCCAGAACACATCGAATAGACGCCAGGTCTTGTTGCGGTGGTAGAGCACTTCGCCCGTCTGGGCAGACAGGTACACCGTGGTGTCCTGCGTGTCATCGGTGTCCACACGCCACAGACGCCCCTCGTGATCGCGCACCTCCCCGCTCCACTCCAACAAGCGCGGCGCTTTCAGCGTGCCCGGTCCGGTGTAGGAAGCTTGGGCCAGGCGCGTGGCCCAGGCCGAATCCAAGGAGATCGGCTGGCCCGTAACGGCGTTGGCCAAGGTGATACCTTGCGCATCGGCCAATTGGTACACCGGCGTGTCCAACAGCCAGCCAGAACTCACGCGGCTGATTTTCTTGTTGCCACCCAGAAAGCTGGCCGGCGATCGGGCGTTGGCGGGCCAGTCGTGCGCGGCATGCGCATGGGCCTGGAACTGATGGCCCTGCACCTGATCGTGGTCCAACCAACTCATCATCACGCCGCTGGCCATCCAAAGCAGCAACTGCAGGCCGATGATCAAGCCGACCCATTTGTGCAGCGTTCTCATCCAGGGCGTCATGCTGCGGCCCTCCTGCGAAAGCTGTAGAACAACAGCCAGGCACCACTGAGCACGAACACCAGTCCGACCGCCGAGGCCACGCGCAACAGAGTGTTGTTGACGTCCGAGCGCGCCTCGTAGTCCATGATGTGGAACATCCACAGGAAATCGAACCAACGCCACAGGCTGTGCCGCCGCGCCAGCAACTCGCCGCTATAGGGCGAGAAGTACAACGTCGTTTCACCGGCATCGGCGTAGTGTACGGCCCACATGGGAACCGGGCGCGTGGCGACTTCCTGTGGCGCTTGCGTCACCCATTCAACCCGGGCTACCGGCGCTTGGCCCTGGTACACCGACTTGGCCAGCGCGATCGCCATTTGCTGATCGCCCGGCGAGAGCACCTGGCCGGTCGTAGCGTCGAGCAGGTAGATCTTGTCGTGGGCATGGATCTCATAGACATCCCGCTCTAGCAGGCGCTTGAGCTTGACCTGGGTCATGCCCGGGTAGCGGCGCTGCAACTCCTCACCTGACAAGTGCGTGGGTGCGACCAGCGGTTGCTGATGCGCATGGGCCAGGTGATCGCCATGGATGATGTCCAAGGAAATAACCGTCATGTACACGCCGCTGATCATCCACAGCAGCGCTTGCACGCCGATGATCAGGCCAATCCATTTGTGGGCCTTACGCGCCCAGAAAGCCGATTTCATAGTGATCTCGTTCGACAGGAAGACGACACCTGCCCCCGTCACACGGACGGGGGCAGGTGAAGCGGGCCTTACCAGTGGTAACCCACGCGTGCATACCAACGACGACCCAGCAGGTCATACGTCATCGTGTCGGTATTGGCGTCGGTATAGCTCTGGATGAACGGGGCTTTCTTGTCGTACAGGTTGTCGATGCCGAAGGACACATCGAAGGTCTTGTTCGGTGCGTACTTGAGCTGGGCGTTGTGGTAGGTCACGCTGGGGGCATGATCGCCAATGTCGCCGGGGCTAGCGTTGATGTCATCCGCCTTGCCGATGTACTGCAAGCTGTAAGAGCCGGACCAGGCTTCGCGCTCCATCGTCAGCGAGGTCAAGGCGCGCCAGTGAGTAAAGCTGCCACGGCCACCGGTGATCTTGCCGGCGTACTCGATCACCTCCGCGCCCGGGAACGGCCGCACGTCGTACTGGTCCAGATAGGACACATCCACACTCAAAGTCGAATCGAACCCAGCGACCGCGAACTGGTACAGACCGCCCAGGTCGATGCCCCGTACCCGCTCGTTGGCGGCATTGACCGGCTGGGACGACAGGAAGTCCACTTCACCGGTGATCGGGTTGCGGGTGAAGTTGTCGTTGCCGCAGAACGGATGCGCCAAGCCCGGGGTGTTGTAGCAGATCGACAGCTTGGTTGAGCCATCGATGCGCTGGATGGCGTTGTCGATCTTGATGTTGAAGTAGTCCACCGTCAGCGTCAGCCCGGGCAAGAAGCTCGGCGTCCAGACCGCGCCCACGGTCAGGGACTTGGCGTCTTCCGGCTCCAGGTCAGGATTACCGCCGGAGGTGGTCAGGATCGTGTTGCCCGGCTGCACGTAGCCCGCCCGTACGCCGTACGCCTGGCAGTTCTGACGCACTACCGAATCAGCCGGCAAGCTGCTCCAGCCGCTACAGGGATCAGTCGTGGTCAGGTTGCCCTCGGCCACGCCACCAAACAGCTCGGGGATGTTGGGGATGCGGAAAGCCGTGGCATAGTTGGCGCGCACCTTCAAGGACGGCACGATCTGCCAATCCAGCCCCACCTTGTAGTTCACGTCTTCGCCGAACAGATCGTAGTCGGAGTAACGCACCGCGGCATTGAGCGTCAGGCTCTCGGCGATCACGCTGTCCTGCAACAGCGGCACGGCAAACTCGGCGAAGGCTTCCTTGGCCGTGTACTCACCGGCGATCGGATCCTGTTGGTTCGTGTTGGCAATGCCCAGCACCGTCAACGGATCCGGATCGCGCCAACCACGCTCCCTGCGAACCTCGATGCCGGAGGCAAAGCCCACCCAACCGGCCGGCATCTCGAATAGCTGGCCGCTGATGTTGGCGGTGAAGCTTTTCTGGTCGTTACCGCCGTTATCGCGCGTCCTGAACAGGAGGTAGTTGAGCACCTCGGGGGTCAGGTCGCCGTAGCCGAGATAGTCACCGCAGGGGATCGCCGCGCCGGGCGTGTTGCTGCACACCGCGGTATTGAGCGTGTCATCCACCCGGTCCAGGTTGGCCACATTGGTCGAGCCATCCACACCGGTGTTGCGCCCCCAGTTCAGCGCGGCCGACCAGTCCCAGTTCATGCCCAACTGGCCTTCAATGCCCGCGACCACGCGGAAGGTATTGGTTTCCTGGAAGAACTCGCGCGGGCCGGCCTCTTCCAGACGGCGGCGCTGCAGCAGCAGGTCCTGACCGGTCGGGTTGGTCGGGTGGCTGGCCGCGATGTTGATCGGGCGATAGACACCCAGGCTGCCGGGCGTGGCCAGCTGGTCGGACTGGCGGTTGGTGAACATCAACTCGGTGAACACGCGCGTGGTTTCATTCACGGTGCTGTCGCCGAACAGGCTGAAGCTCAAACGTTTGATGGGGTTGACGGCATTGAGATAGGGATTGCCGTTGTAGTTATGTTTGGCCGCCGAATACGGTTCATAGAAATCCCCGTCACCATTGGGATCCTGGTTGAAGTTCACGCGCGAGCCATCGGCTAGCAATGCGCGCCCACCGATGGTGGCCGAGCTGCCCACACATTCGAGTTGCCCGTCGACCTCACCCAAGCCGCACGGTGCGCGTGAGGCCATGTTGACCGTGCCGGTCTCCGAGTAGTTGATGCCGGCCATCAACGAACCGCGGTCTGACGTAATACCCCAAGCGAAATCGAACGACTTTTCTTCGCCATCGCTTTCGAAGGTCTGTCCGTATCGCACCGCCGCCTCGGCACCGTCGTAGTTCTTCTTGGTGATGATGTTCACCACGCCCGCCACGGCATCGGCACCGTAGATAGCGGAGGCACCGTCCTTGAGGACCTCGATCCGCTCGATCAGCGCTACCGGGATGATGTTCAGGTCCACCGAGCTGTTGGCACCGGTGCCACCATTGACCACACGACGACCATTGAGCAGAACCAGCGTGCGGTTAATGCCAAGGCCGCGCAGATTGACCTGAGTAGTGCCGTAGCCGTTCTCGGCCCAGTAGGCATTGGACTGGCTGCCGGCAAAGCCGGCCGAGGCCGGCAGGCGCTGCAGCAGCGTCTCCACCGAAGTGGCGCCGGAGCGCTCGATGGCTTCGGCATCCACCACGCTGACCGGACCAACACCGGAGAGCTGCAGTCGCTTGATATGGCTGCCGGTGACCTGGACGGTGTCCAGCGTCTTGGCCGACTCGCTCGTGGCGCCCTGTTCAGCCTGCTGAGCCAGAGCCACCGTGGAAAAACCGGCGCACAGAAGGGCACCGACGGATACCGCCAAAGGATTGCGCTTGAAGTACATGGGTTCTCTCTCCCCCGAAGGGCAATGCATGCGTATGACCCTGGTGCCCCAGACGTGGGGGCCTATGCGACATCAGGGCGTGCGTAGACGTCGCCAATCAATGGCGACCAAGCAGCATTAGCCGATGGGAGGTCGGAACAGCCGGGATACCTGTCGTCGCAGCGGCGGCAACTCAGGCGTAGGTAGGTAGGTGCTCGTCAGGGCGTGCTGGGCGGCAAAGATGACCGGCACACGCCCGGCGAAGAAGGTGAGCACACAGCTGCAGTCGCAGGAGGTGGTGCTGCAGTCGCACTGATGATCGTTCTGATCACCCTGCCCGGCTTGCTTACCATCGGGACGAATTTTGTTGCAATCGTTACTAATCTTGGCGCGTTCATTGACACGCGCGCCGCCGTGCACCGAGTGGGTGCCATTCACCGCACCTGGGGGAGGAATATGCCGCACGGCCATCCGCGTGGTGGCCTGCGCGCTCAGGATCCCATCCGCGCAGAGCACGAGGATCAGGAACATACGCAGTAGCACGCGAAGCGACGGCATGAGCGTGTGGCGAACCCGCAGGTTGTCTATACCACAGCAATAGCACGAGGAAATTCTTAGTGTCAACTCCTTGTGCAGCACAGCATCGAAAGTGGTTGGACTGGTTGTATAGACATGTAATGCTTGGGCCATGGACGAACCCAAGCCGCACTACCAGAAGCTCAAGCACTTCATCCTGCGTCACATCACCAACGGCGATTGGCCCGCGCGCAGTCGCGTCCCCAGCGAGAACGAACTGACGGCCAAGTTCGGCTTGTCTCGCATGACAGTGAATCGAGCGCTGCGCGAGTTGACCGATGCCGGCGTGCTGACCCGAGTGCAAGGCGTGGGCACGTTCGTCGCCGGGCCCAAGGCCGAATCGGCGATGTTCGAGGTGCGCAACATTCGCGAAGAGATTCAGTCCCGCGGCCAGACACACTCGGTCCAGGTATTGATCTGCGAGACGGTCGAGGCGCGCTCCAGTGTGACGACCAACTTCGGCCTGACACCGGGCACGGAGCTGTTCCACAGCCGCCTGCTCCACCACAGCGATGACAAGCCCGTGCAGTTGGAGGATCGCTTTGTGCAACCCAGCGTGGCGCCGGATTACCTGGACATCGATTTCCACACCGAGATTCCGCATCAGTACTTGATGCGCGTTGCGCCGCTGGAGCGCGCCGAACATGTGATTGAAGCCGAGACGGCCAGCAAGCGTCTGGCTGCGCAACTGAAGATCAACGAAGGCGATCCGTTGCTGGTGCTGACCCGACGTACGTGGTCGCGCGGACAGGTGGCCAGCTTTGTGCGGCTGATTCACCCGGCATCTCGTTACCGCTTTGTGGGCACCTTCCAGGTTGGCGCCCCCCTGAACCCTTGATGATTTGATGGATACCTTGGAACGCTCCGCTTCCCCTGCGCGCACCGTTCGCGCTCCGATCGGCACCCAGCTGCACTGCAAGAGCTGGCTGACTGAAGCGGCCTACCGCATGATCCAGAACAATCTGGACCCCGATGTTGCCGAGCGCCCGGAAGACCTGGTGGTCTACGGCGGCATCGGTCGTGCTGCGCGCGACTGGAAAAGCTTTGACCGCATCTTGGAAACGTTGCGATCGCTTGAGAACGATGAGTCCTTGCTGGTCCAGTCGGGCAAGCCCGTCGGTGTTTTCCGCACGCACCCCTCTGCGCCACGCGTGCTGATCGCCAACTCCAACCTCGTCCCCCATTGGGCGACGTGGGAGCACTTCAACGAGCTCGATAAGAAGGGCTTGATGATGTACGGCCAGATGACGGCCGGCAGTTGGATCTACATCGGCAGCCAGGGCATCGTCCAGGGCACGTACGAGACCTTCGTGGAGTTGGGGCGCCAGCACTATGGGGGCAACTGGCAGAACAAGTGGATCCTTACCGCCGGCTTGGGCGGTATGGGTGGCGCGCAGGCGTTGGCGGCGACCTTGGCCGGGGCCAGCAGCATCGTGATCGAGTGCCAGGAGTCTCGGATCGATTTTCGTATTCGCACGCGCTATGTCGATCACAAGGCCTACTCCATCGATGAAGCCTTGCAGATCATCGAGCACAGCCCGACGCCGGTATCAGTGGGTCTGCTGGGCAATGCGGCCGAACTGCTGCCGCAGTTCGTCGCCCTTGCACGTAGTGGCGGCGCCCGCCCCCATGCGGTGACCGATCAGACCTCGGCGCACGATCTGATCAATGGCTATCTGCCCGCCGGATGGACCCTCTCACAGCGGGAGCAGGCCCGCAGCGGTGACGATGGTCAGCGACGCGAGCTGGCGCAGGCTGCCGCGGCCTCGTGTGCCACGCATGTGCGCGCGATGCTCGATTTCCACGCCATGGGCGTGCCGACGATCGATTACGGCAACAACATCCGCCAGGTGGCGCTGGATCAGGGCGTGGACAATGCCTTTGCCTTCCCCGGCTTCGTGCCCGCCTGTATCCGTCCGCTATTCTGCCGCGGCATGGGCCCATTCCGATGGGTGGCCCTGAGCGGGGATCCAGAAGACATCTACAAGACCGATGCCAAGGTCAAGGAACTGTTTCCTGACAACACGCATCTTCACTACTGGTTGGACCAGGCCCGCGAGCGCATTGCCTTCCAAGGTCTGCCCGCACGAATCTGCTGGTTGGGCTTGGGCGAGCGCCACAAGGCCGCGCTGGCCTTCAACGAAATGGTACGCAATGGCGAGCTCAAAGCACCGATCGTCATCGGACGCGATCACCTGGACTGCGGCTCGGTAGCCAGCCCCAACCGTGAAACCGAAGGCATGCGTGACGGCTCCGATGCGGTCTCGGACTGGCCGCTGCTCAACGCGCTGCTGGCTACCAGTGGCGGTGCGACCTGGGTGAGCCTGCATCATGGCGGCGGCGTCGGGATGGGCTTCTCGCAACACTCGGGCGTGGTCATCGTGTGCGATGGCACCGAGCAAGCCGATCGCCGGCTGGCGCGTGTGCTGTGGAACGACCCGGCGACGGGCGTGATGCGCCACGCCGACGCGGGCTACGAGCAGGCACTGGCCTGTGCCCGTGAGCATGGCCTGACCTTGCCGGCCATTCTGGAGTGAATCGCATGCTTACCCTGACACCGGGCCAGCTGACGTTGGCCCAACTGCGGCAGATCGCGCAAGGGACTGATCCCATCGCCCTGGACGCAGATTGCTGGGACAACGTCCGGGCCTCTTCGCAGGCCGTGCAGGCCATCGTGGCCGCCGGCGAGCCGGCCTATGGGATCAACACCGGCTTCGGCAAACTCGCCAAAGTCCACATCCCACGCGAGCAACTGGAACAGTTGCAAACCAACCTGGTGCGCTCGCACGCCGTGGGCATGGGGCCATTGCTCGACGATGCCTGCGTGCGCCTGATCTTCGCCACCAAGATTGCTTCCCTGGCGCGGGGCTACTCCGGTGTACGCGAGCAGACGCTGACCACCCTGATCGCGGTCTACAACGCCGGGATCTGGCCCTGTATCCCCGCCCAGGGTTCGGTCGGTGCATCCGGTGATCTGGCCCCCTTGGCGCATCTGACCTTGGCGGCCATGGGCGAAGGCAGGTACGCGTCGACGGGCAGATCCTGTCGGCCAGCCAGGCCCTGCAGGACGCTGGGATCGCTCCCATTCGACTGGCAGCCAAGGAAGGGCTGGCATTGCTCAACGGCACCCAAGTGTCCACGGGCATTGCGCTGATGGCGCTGTTTGCCGCCGAACAAGTCTATGCGGCCGCCGTGCTAACGGGCGCGATGAGCGTGGATGCGGCATGCGGCTCAGATGCTCCCTTCGATCCGCGCATCCACGCCGTGCGTGGCCAGCCCGGCCAGATAGCAGTGGCCGCGCACTACCAGCGACTGCTGGCCGGCAGCGCCATTCGCCAATCGCACCTTCACAACGACACCCGCGTGCAAGACCCTTACAGCCTTCGGTGTCAGCCGCAGGTCATGGGCGCGGTGCGCGATGTCATGCAGCACGCCGCCCACGTGCTGCTAACCGAAGCCAACGCAGTCTCCGACAATCCGCTGGTGTTCACCGACACCGGCGAGGTGATCTCCGGCGGCAACTTCCACGCCGAACCGGTAGCCTTTGCCGCGGACCAGCTGACGATGGCGGTGTCCGAGATTGGCGCCCTGTCGGAACGGCGCATCGCCCTACTCATCGATGCCACGATCTCCGGGTTACCCGCCTTCCTGGTCGCCAATCCGGGCGTGAACTCCGGCTTCATGATCGCGCACGTGACCGCGGCCGCCCTGGCCAGCGAGAACAAGACCCTCTCCCACCCGGCCAGCGTGGACTCCCTGCCCACCTCGGCCAATCAGGAGGATCATGTCAGCATGGCCACCTTCGCCGCGCGCAAGTCGCGCGAGGTGGCCGACAACGTGCGCCGGATCGTGGCCATCGAGCTGCTCGCCGCGTGCCAAGGCATCGAGTTCAGGCGGCCACTGGCGTCTTCGCAAGCATTGGAGGCAGTGCATGCGCAGGTGCGTAGCGAGGTGCCCCGCTACGATGAGGATCGCTATCTGGCGCCGGAAATGCAGGCGATGGAAGCCTTGATCGAGCGGGGCGGTTTGCGCGCGTTCCTGGACTGGCCGCTGCAGGATCTGCGCGCGTGAATCTGGCTTGGCACGGATGCGTGGACCTGCCGGCGACCGCCGATACGCAACGCTGGCACCAAAGGGTGGCCTTGGGCCCGCAGCCTGAGGCGCCCGGCATTGCCCTGCTGGGATTTGCCAGCGATGAAGGGATTCGTCGCAATGCCGGCCGCCTGGGCGCCGCACAAGGGCCCGGTGCACGTCGCAACGCCTTGGCCAACCTGCCTGTGCTCCATTGTGCTCCGCTCTACGATGCGGGCGAAATCACCTGCGTGGATCAGGCATTGGAGCTGGCGCAGGCCCGCTACTCCCATCGAGCGCAGCAACTGTTGGATCAGGGGCATTGGGTGATTGGTCTGGGCGGCGGCCACGAGATCGGGTATGCCAGCTACGCGGCACTGCGCGGACACCTGGGCGCATCCAAGGCTCGCATCGGCATCTTCAACTTCGATGCACACTTTGATCTGCGCGAGCAAGGCAGTGCAAGCTCGGGCACGCCCTTCCTGCAGGCACTGGAGCATGCCCGAAGCATTCGCTCCCCGCTGCAGTATCACTGCATTGGTGTAAGTCGATCCAGCAACACGCCGCGTCTATTCGCTACGGCCGACCGCGAAGGCGCCCATTACCTCACCGATGACGTGCTGTGCACCTGGAATTGGCAGGCACAGGCTGAGGTTCTGCGTGCGTGGTGTGATGCGGTTGACGTTATCTACCTGACGCTGTGCCTGGACGTGCTGCCACAGGCGGTGGCCCCGGGCGTGAGTGCCCCCCACCCACGCGGGGTGAGTCTGGAGGTCCTGGAAGCCCTGCTGGATCTGGTCATGGCCTCGGGCAAGGTACGTGTGGTCGACGTGGCGGAACTGTGTCCGCCCCTGGATCCGGATCAGGCCACCGCACGTGTGGCTGCGCGCTTGATCCACCGCATGGTCAGCGCGCAGGCTCAGTGGGGTGACACCGGCTGGCAAAAGGCAGTGAGCTAGCGGGAGCGCTCAGCCAGAAGTTGTTTCATCTGGGCGATCTCCTGCTTCTGCGAGGTGATGATCTCCTGGCAGAGCTTGACCAGCTCGGGATCCTTCAGGCGGTTTTCCTCGCACATCAGAATGGCGCCGGCATGATGGGGAATCATGGAGCGGATGAACTGCCGATCTGTCACCGCGGCCTGCGTGCGAATTCCCCACCAGCAGAACAGCATGAACACCACGGTCACGCCGGCCAGGATCAGATTGCGCCGACGATCGGGGTACATGCTGGACATTAGCCAAAGCTCGATCAACAGCATCGGCGCGGCCATCAGCCCTGCCATGTAGAACTGGTTGACGTTGTGATAGACGTTGGCCAACTGATCGACCATGGCATACATCAGGGCGTACATGGCCAGGAACGACAAGGCCATCATCAGCAGCAGGCGACCGTAGTGGCCCTGATGCGTCTGACCGGAACTTCCGTGCGAGGCGTGTTGCTCTGAATGCTGCGTGTGCGTGCTTTCGTGCTTACCGTGCGAAAAAGACATGTCGATCTCCGTGGGAATGGCAGAACATCGCCGAATCCCGGGAGCCAATGAACCAGCCCCCGGGGAGATAGCAGTTACATACCCTTGCCGGCAGCGAATTCCTGCGGGCTCAGCTTGCCGTCCTTGTTGCCATCAAGCATGCCGAAGTGCGGCGCGAGCTTGTGCTTGGCCAGTTCTTCCTTGGACAGCGCGCCATCCTTGTTGGTATCGAGCTTGGTGAAATCGGCATCGGCCGCGGCCGGCTTGTGCTGACCATGCTCCTGCTTCTTGTGGTCCATCGGCTTGTGCTGACCGTGGTCGGTGGTGGGCGTGGTGGTCTGGCCGCCGGCGAAGGCCGCGCCCGCCATCAGAAACAGGGCCATCATCGAGAGGGAGGCATAACGCTTCATTGCAGTACTCCTTGTGGGATATGAGCCATCAGTGACAGGAATGGCCGCGCGCAGGCTCATCGGCGCGGTCAGGGGGGGAGGTGGCAACAACGGTGGAGCCGGACAAACGCAAGGCATTGGTGACCACCGAAACCGAGCTCAGGCTCATGGCCAGGGCCGCCATCATCGGACTGAGCAAAAGGCCGAAGCTGGGATACAGCAGGCCGGCGGCGATAGGCACGCCGATGGCGTTGTAGACGAAGGCGAAGCCCAGGTTCTGCTTCATGTTGGCCACCGTCGAAGACGAGATGGCACGGGCTTGCACGATGCGCCTCAGATCACCCTTGACCAGGGTGAGCTGGGCGCTGGACATGGCCACATCCGTGCCCGTCCCCATCGCGATGCCCACATCGGCTGCCGCCAGGGCCGGCGCATCGTTGATGCCGTCGCCAGCCATGGCCACACGACGACCCTGGGCTTTGAGTTGCTGGACCAGTTCGGCCTTGTCCTGAGGTTTGACGCCGCCACGCACATCCTCGATGCCCAGCGTGCGCCCCACGGCCTCGGCCGTCGCCTGTGCGTCACCAGAGGCCATCACCACGTGCAGGCCATCGGCACGTAGCAGGTTCAAGGCAGGCAAGGTCGTGGCTTTGATGGGATCTGCTACCGCAATGGCGCCGGCCAATCGTCCATTGACCGCCAGGAACATCACGCTGGCGCCTTCCTTGCGCAGACGCTCGGCGCTGCTTTGCAAGGGCGCAACATCAGCCCCTACCGATGCCATCAAGCTTTGGTTACCAAGCACGACATCCTGATCGGACACGCGCCCGCGAACGCCTTGACCGGTGAGCGAATCAAAATCTTGGGCGGTCACCAGGATCAAGCCACGTCGCTGGGCTTCAGCCACGATAGCCTCGGCCAAGGGGTGCTCACTGCCCTGCTCCAAGCTGCCAGCCAAGCTGAGGATCTGATCAGCATCGAAGCCGGCGTAGGAGAGTGTGTCGCGAAAGGCTGGACGCCCCTCGGTCAACGTACCGGTCTTGTCCACGATCAACGTGTCGATCAGACGTAGCTGTTCGATCGCCTGAGCATCGCGGAACAGGACCCCGACCTGCGCAGCGCGGCCAGTGGCGACCATGATCGACATGGGGGTAGCCAAACCCAAGGCACACGGGCACGCAATGATCAGAACCGATACGGCATTGAGGACGGCAAAAGTCCAGGACGGTTCGGGTCCAAACAGGCCCCATCCGAAGAACGTGAGCACCGCCGTGGCCAGCACGGCCAGGACAAACCAGTACGCCACCTTGTCCGCCATACGCTGCATCGGCGCGCGGGAGCGCTGGGCTTGGGCTACCAACTGCACAATCTGCGACAGTACCGTCCCGGATCCGACTTTGTCCGCCCGGATGACCAAGGCGCCCGTCCCGTTGAGCGTGGCGCCTATAACGTGATCACCGACAGCCTTCTCCACCGGAATGGGTTCACCGGTCAGCATCGACTCATCGACACTGGTGCGGCCTTCGATGACTTCCCCATCGACCGGCACCTTCTCGCCCGGTCGTACGCGAAGCAGATCACCCACGTGCACGTGATCCAGCGCAACGTCCTCTTCGCCCCCATCGGGTTTGACGCGGCGAGCCGTCTTGGGCGCCAATCCCAGCAGGGACTTGATGGCCGCCGAGGTTTTGGAACGCGCCCGCAGTTCCAGCAGCTGTCCGAGCAGGGTGAGCGAGACGATGACCGCTGCCGCCTCGAAGTAGACCCCTACCCGTCCATGCTCGCGGAAAGAGTCCGGAAACAGGCCCGGTGCCACGGTGGCCACCACGCTGTAGCCAAACGCGGCGGCCACGCCGATGCCGATCAGCGTCCACATGTTGGGGCTGCGATTGCCGATGGACTGTAGGCAGCGCTCAAAGAAAGGCCACCCCGCCCAGAGCACCACCGGGGCGCTCAGCACGAGCTCAATCCAGGTGCGTGCCTGCGTGGACAAGCCGGGCAGACGATGTCCCAGCATGGCCAAGACCAGGACGATCAAGGTCAAAGGCAACGTCCACCAGAAGCGTCGGGTGAAATCGCGTAACTCCGGATTGTCGTCCTCCTCCAGCGAGGGCATCTCCGGCTCCAGCGCCATGCCGCAGATCGGACAGGTGCCGGGACCTGGCTGACGAATCTGCGGATGCATCGGGCAGGTGTAGACCGTGGCGTGGGTACCGCTGGGTTGGGCCACCGCTGCTGGGGCGGTCACTTCAACTTGCTGGGGAGCATCGTCCGTATAGCGGACGGGATTGGTGATGAACCGCTCTCGGCATTTGGCTGAGCAGAAGTGATACTTCGTTCCGCCATGCAGGGCGTGGTACGGCGTTCTAGCCGTGGAGACCTGCATACCGCATACCGGATCACGCACCGAGTCTGGACCATCGCTGGCACCCTGCGGCATCGCCTTGCCGGCTTCATCGTGGGAATGAGGGGACATGGATCACTCTGGTCTGGAAGAAGGGATCGCGACAAACTGTCAGCTGCGTTGACCGTGCAGGACGTAAGGCTGCGTGGTGCCGTCGGGCAGTACGAATTCCACCGTGTAGGGTTGAACACGTCCGTCGGGCATCTCCATACCAGGAGAACCGGCGGGCATCCCCGGCAGCACTAGTCCACGGCCTACCGGGCGCTCACGAAGCAGGCGCAGGATGTCCTGCACCGGCACATGACCTTCGACGATGTAGCCATCGATCTCGGCGGTATGGCACGAGCCGCGTCCATAAGGAACGCCCAAGCGCGCCTTGATCGGATTAAGGTCTTCGCTGTTGTGCACCTCAACCGTAAAACCTGCTTTCTCCAGATGCTCCACCCACAGTTGGCAGCAACCGCAGGTCGCACTCTTATGTACTTTGACCAACGGCAACGGACGCTGCGGCTGAGCGACCTGCTGCGCAGCCGCCGATGTCGGAGATTGAGCGGCCGATGCCGCCTCTGCACTGACAGCCGATTCGGGGCGCGCGCATGCGGTCAGCGACAAGGCCGTGGTCAGCAGAAAGAGACAGCTGCGAGAAGTATTCATCATGCGTCCTCAAGAGATGCCCGAGCGCCGAGGCGCTCGGGCGTGGAGCCGGGCAGCTCCATGAAGGGATCAATGCTGGTGGTCGTGGCCGTCATCGGCCTTGGGAGCTGGCTCGGCTGATTTGGCTGGCATGGAGGAGTGCTGATCGTGCTCAGCTTCGGATCTGGCCTGCGCGGGTTGCTTGGCTGGCTCGGCCGCATGCACGTGCGTCTTGCCGTCGGCATGCACGTGCGTGGTGCCTTCCTTAGCTTTGCTCATGTCCATGTCCATGCCACCGGCTTGATGACCCTGGTCATGGCCATCACCCATCTCTGCTCCATCACCGCTGCCATGCTGATCTGCACCCGCTTCCTCGCCGTGCGAGTGCCCGCCGGTCTCACCACCGCCGTGTGAATGACCATCACTGCTGGCCACCAACGCATCGTAGCCGGCCTTGTCCAGCGTGGGCAGCTTCTGCAGGAAGGCCGACATGTTCCAGATGAACTCATCGTCCATGCTGCCGCCCCACGCGGGCATGCCGCTGGCCTTGATGCCGTGCTTGATCACCCAGAACGCCTCAGCTGGAGCGACCGACTGTTTGCTTAGGTTCGGTGGCGCGGGGTACAGGCCCTTGCTCATCTCGGTGGCCGCCGCCTCTGGCGAAAGATGGCAGGTCACGCACATGGCGTTGTAGTTGCCCGCACCCTGGCGGATACGCTCAGGATCATCCAGGTTCGTGGGCACCTGAAGCTTGGCGGCGCGCACCTCAATGGAACGCTCGCGCGCCGTTTCAAGTAGCGCATACACCGGGCGACTATGCGGATCGTCGGCGGCCACGTTGTATACGCCCAGAGAGACCGTGGCGGTTGCGGCTACCGCAACCAATCCCAAGCCGGCACCGAGCCATACCCACATCTTCTTGTTGGATTTCATTGTCAGTTCCCCTTAGAACCAGGTACGAAGGCCGATGACCAAGCGCGTGTCTTCAAAGGACTCGCCATGCTCGCGTCGCATGTCTGCGGTATTGCCAAACGCGCGCTCGTACACCACGCCGATGTAGGGAGCGAACTTTCGGGTGAACTCATAACGAAGTCGTAGCCCCGCCTCAGCGGTACTCAGACCCGAACCTATCCCGCGCAATGGATCGTTCTTGCCATAGGCGGTGACTTCCACCAGCGGCTGCAAGATCAGCCGGTTGGTTAGCAGCAATTCGTACTCGGCCTCGACATTGGCGGCAGTCTGGCCCCCTTCGCCGAGATAGGCTGTGGCGGACACTTCGAACTTCATCGGCGCCAAGCCCTGTACACCGATAGCGGCGAAGTTTTGAGATGCCCCAGGCTTGAAGTCATGACGCACACCGGCCACCACATCCCACCACGTAGAGATACTGCGGCCGTAGAGCACTTCCAGATCAGCCGACTCGGTCTGACCATCCGTGCGTTCGCCTTCACTGCGGAGCCAGACGCGATTGAGGTCCGTACCGATCCAAGCCTGGCCCTCCCAGCCCAGCCCGGTGCCCGGATCGGCATCCCAGGCTTCCAGGCGATTGAGCAGCACGTAGCTCTTGATCGAGTTGTCATGCACCGGATGCGCGTGTTCCGGCGCGATGGCCGCCTTGCGATCCGCGTCCGTCACCGCGGGTATCGGGGTGCGCGGCTGCGTTGGCGCTGCAGGCCCGTGTCCCATCTGACTGTGGTCCATGCCCTCCATTGATTGCATTCCCGCTTCTGGTGTAGCGGGCGCGGGCGAATCATGGCCCATCTGCGAATGGTCCATCCCCCGCATCGCAGGCGTGGCCGTGCCGGAGGTGTCGGCCGCCGCGGGCTGTGCCATCTGACTGTGATCCATGCCCTGCATCGACTGCGCCTGTGCTGTGGGCGCCGCAGGTGTGCTCGCGGGCGAGACGTGCCCCATTTGCGAATGGTCCATGCCCTGCATGGCAGGCTCGGCTGTTTTAGCCTGCGGCGCGGCGTGGTCCATCGCCGCATGATCGATCGTCGCTTCGCTCGTCTTGGCCGGTGTTGCAGGCTTTTGGGCTGGCGCAGGTTTTGATGTCGGCGCCTGATGTGCAGAGTGATCCTGAGTTTGGGTCTGCGCGCCCTGCTCCATCGGCATGGAGCCGTGCTGCATAGATTGGGCGCTGGCCGCATTGGCCAGGGCCAGCGAGATAGCCAGCGTCAGCGCAGTCAGGGTGGTATCGCGTCTATTGATGTTCATTCGTCGACCCTCACCGTGCGCATCATTCCGGCTTCCATGTGATAAAGCAGGTGGCAATGGAACGCCCAGCTGCCCAACGCATCGGCACGCACGCGATACGTGCGTCGGCTACCCGGCGGCATATCCACCGTGTGCTTGCGCACCATGAAGTTGCCGTTGTCGTCCTCCACGTCACTCCACATGCCGTGCAAATGGATGGGATGGGTCATCATCGTGTCGTTAACCAATACGATGCGCATACGCTCGCCGTAGTTCAGCCGCAGCGGCTCGACATCGGAGAACTTCTGACCGTTGAAGCCCCAGGAGAATTTCTCCATATGTCCGGTCAGATGCAGCTCGATCTCGCGACCGGGGTCGCGTCCGTCAGGGTCTTCAAAGGTGCTCTTGAGCATGGAATACGTCAGTACATGACGGCCGTTATCGCGCAGGCCATTACCAGGATCATCCAAGCGCGAACTCACGCTCATGGCCTGGTTGTCCAACAGGGGATTGTTGGTCTCGCTGGCAGGGTGTGATTGCATGCCCCCGTGCTGCATGCCTGCCATGGCCCCATCGCCGGCGGCGGGCATCGCATGGCCTGCATGGGCCGAGGTCGCGTTACCGCTGGCAGGTGGGGTCATGCCAGGCATGCCCATGGCCGCACCACAGCCGCCTTCCATGCCCTTGCTGCCGCCAGACATATCCATCGATCCATGATCCATGCCCATGTCTGCCATCGTCAGCAGCGGCCGGGGATCCACAGACGGAACGGGCGCGCGTAATCCTTCGCGCACGGCGAGCGTGCCGCTGACGTAGCCGGTGCGACCGGAGTCTTGGGCAAAGATGGTGAATGCGTCCTGCCCGGAGGGCTCCACGATCACATCGAAGGTTTCTGCTACCGCGATGCGGAACTCGTCGACGGAAACCGGATGGACATACAAGCCATCTGCTGCCACCACGGTCATCTTTAGCCCCGGAATACGCACATCGAAGTACGTCATGGCAGAGCCATTGATGAAACGCAGGCGCACCTTCTCGCCACTGCGGAACAAACCGGTCCAGTTGCCCAGCGAGGTCGTGCCGTTCATCAGGTAGGTGTAGGTGTTGGCGTTGACGTCGGACAGATCCGTGGGCGTCATCCGCATCACGCCCCACATCTTGCGATCTTCCAACGTGGCCGACAGGCCGTTGCGCTTCACATCGCGCGCAAAATCGCCGACCGTGCGCTTGTAGTAATTGTCATGGCCCGGCATCTTCTTCAAACGATCGAACAGGGCCGTCGGGTCCAGGTCTGTCCAATCGCTCAGCATCACGACGTAGTCGCGATCGAAGCTGAAGGGCTCCGGCTCCAATGGGTCGATGACGATCGGGCCATAGAGCCCGGCTTGTTCCTGGAACCCTGAGTGGCTGTGGTACCAGTAGGTGCCGCCCTGATGCAGGGTGAACCGGTAGTGGTAGGTCTCACCACGTCCGATACCGTCAAAGCTCAGGCCCGGCACGCCGTCCATGTTGGCCGGCAAAATGATGCCGTGCCAATGGATGGAGGTGTCCGCGCCATGGATGGAGTTAGCGGGCAATGCATTGGAGACACGCAGGTTGACGGTGGTGCCTTCCCGCCAACGCAGCAACGGCGCCGGAACGGACCCGTTGACCGTGATCGCGGTGCGGGTCTTGCCGGTGAAGTTCATCGGCGTCTCGCCAATGGTCAGGTCAAACTCGGTGCCCGATAGTACGTTGGGTTGTCCCGGGCCCTTGAGCGCCCAGCTGGCTTTGGGCCAGAAACCTAATCCTGCGACTGCGCCTCCCAAGGCCAAGCCCTGGACAAATCGCCGCCGCGAAGGCAGCAGCGGTCCACCGTGTGGACCACGAAAATCATCATGCGACATGAAAATGCTCCAAGCGTTGTGTTGCCACCGGCGGGCGGTGGTACAGAGCGGGCGGCTGGCCTAAACAGGCATGCAAGCCACACCAACGGCGCCATTGCGGCGCCTAGGGACGCTTAGCCGATCGGTGGTCGGATCAGATGAGGCAAGGCAGGTGCCGCATGCCCTAGGGGCAGCGGCATGACATCCAGGCCCAAGGCCAGTTGCACCGAAACATGCAGGCGCGCAGGAAGTGCGCTCGCGCAAGCGTGTACGCAGGCGCACCGGCACGCAGAAGACTTGCAACAGTCGGGACCGGCATGGTCGCCATGCCCAGTGCCAGCCTTTTCAATCGATGTGGCATCGGGATGATGCTCTGCACTGTGATGGGCGAAGCAGTCTTCGTCGACTTGCACCGCGGCAGCCACTTCGCTGGCCTGCTCTTCCATGACCGGGTTCATACTGACGGACGCAAACGCCGACCACGCGCCGTTAAGCACGAGCATGGCGATCAGGAACAGTCGCAGTAGAAGTGAGGAGGCTGACACGGGCGACATGGTATATCACTTTAGACAAGGCGCGTGTGTATCGGTCGTGAACAAAATCTCAAGTAAGCCTGAGATGTCGCGACTTGTCAGTCGCACTAGCCGCGGACACTGCAGCTCCCTCCAGAAGCGCCCAAAGGGCGGGTTGAGGCGAAGAGTTGCCCATAGGGCGAGCGCTTGTTCGGTTTACTTCTCGGGCGTGGCCTCGATCAGCTTCACCAACTCGCGCTTCTGCTGCTTGCTTAGCGAGCCCCAGCGCAGGAGCAACTTGGCCAGCAGATCATCGTCGGTGTAAAGGAAGGCGGCGGGGATCCCCAACGCTTGGGCCAACCGCTCAGCAATCTCCAGCATGGGCTCGTGCTTGCCACGCTCGTACTGGTTGATTCGGGGGCTGGCCACGTGAGGATCCAGACCGGCCCGGATGCCCAACTCGTTCTGCGACAAACCCGTGTGCAGGCGGGCTTGTTTGAGGCGTCGAGCGAAGGTCGGTGTTGAGTCGACGGACAAAGTCACGCGCGCACCCCATGGAGACCCCATAAGGATGGCGGATGTATCCTGCCTTGCATACTAAGATATTCTTAGCTTTGAGGCAACCGGCGACACCGGTGGCGCCGCCCCCCCCCCCCCCAGGAGCCACGCCGCTCCCTCATCCCCGGAAACCGCATGCCCGGAACCTCGTCAATGACGCCATCTGGGGTCGCCAGCATCGAGGAGTTGGGCCTTCGTGGCACCCTTTTCCTAGCCGCACTGTTAGCCGCGCAGCTACGACGCCTACCGGTGGCGCCCACACGCCGCTCCACCTTGCTGGTGCTGGACACGCTGCGAGACTTGGCCTTGATCCAAGTTCCCTGGCCAGCGGATCGATGGCAGATCCGCCCCGATGCCGAGGTCACGCCCATCGAAGATCTGCAATGGGCTTTCGCCTGGTATACCCACGAGCGCAGGCACCTGCTCCCGGTGCTGGAAGACCAACTCGGCGATATGGCACACGATGTAGACTTGGCGGACGCGAAACTGGAGCTGTGGGATGAACTTGCACTCTGGGAGACCGAGCAGTTTCTGGAGCAGCAATTGCTCAAACATCACTTCGACCCAGGCTGGGCACGTGATGTGGGGTTCGCCTTTCAATCCGGACCGCGGGGCTTGCCGATCGCGCGGTGGCGTTACTGCTGCTGGGCGGCGGTACGCCAAGGTGCCTCGGTGGCGATGCGTCTTGGCGTGCACGACAGCGCCCATGTGCGGGAAGCCATCTTTCAGGAGGTCCAGAAGCGCCTGCGCTACCTGATGACCAGCTCGCCCGAGCAAGGCATGTTCAAGCCCTATCATTTGGCACCGGAGTCCTCAGTAGCCAAACTGTTTGTAGATTGGGTCGTCCCTATGGAATGGGCGTACTGGACAGGTGAGCGCCACCCCAGCCGCTAGCAGACAAACGAGCAGCCTCGTCAGTCGGCTCCCCCATCTTGCGCATGGCCGCGCCGAGTTTTCTTCACCGCATTTTGTGCTGGCGTCAGTTGATTCAGTAGAGGCTCTAGCGCTTCAAGACGTGCATTGGCACGCAACGCATCGGCTTCAGCGCTCTCGCGGCGCTCACGCTCCCGCGCAAGGGTGTCTTGAACTTGAGCTAGCTCGTTGCGCATGGTATCCAAGGTCTTGGCGTCAGTCTTCCAGCGCTCCTGCAGTGCCAAATAGTCCGTCGCGGTCTGGCGCAACGCCACGACCTCGCTGTGTTGGCCTTCGTGGGCCTGTCGTAGCTGGGCAAGCTCACGCTCAATCCGCCCGTGGCGCTCCAGCCATTGACCATTGTCGCGGTTCAGCACCAACAGCTCCTGATTCTTCGCGCCCAAGGCTTCATTGGCCTGACGTAAGGCTACTTGCAGCTCTTGGACCTGATGCTCGTGACGGCGAAGCTCTTGCTCACGCTGCTCTTTGGTTGAAGTGCGGTAGTGCTCAAGCGCTTCCCGGGCATGGGCATGCTTGTCCTCCAGAGAACGCGTATGCGCCTCATGATCAGCCAGCCGCACCGTCATGCCAGCGATGCGCTCGTTCAACTGGGCGATTTCCGCGATCCTGTCACCTAGATTCTGTTGAAGGAGGGCGTGAGCAGCTTGCTCTTGGTGCAGGCTTGCTTCGGTGCGCTGCAGCCGACTGCTCAAGGCGGCAGCCTCCTCTTGGGCACCGGAAAGCGCCTGTTGCCGACTGTGGAGCTCAGCCTGATGGCGCTCACGCTCCTGGGTGAGGATGGCCTCTGCTTCCTCCTGGAGCCGCGAGGCCAAGCGCGCAACCAAGTCCTGCAAAGCATCACTAACGGCTACCGTCCTCGCCGGACCGCCGCCTTCCTCTCCTTCCAGTTCACGCAAGTAGCGGTGGATCGTGGTCTTGGAGCCCGTGTTGCCCAAGGCCACTCGCACCGCGTCGACTGACGGCTTCTTGCCTTGGGCCAGCAGCGCGTCGCGCGCCTTCTGGACGTCACTCTTATAGAGTCCTGCGCGCGCCATCGTGCCACCCCACTTTATTTCGTAATGTATTACATACCATGTAATTACATACTATTAAAGCAGGTAGACGACCGCTCGTCGGCGAGAATAGTTATACGGGATAATATTGAATTATCCCGCGTAAGGCGGATTCTGACCCTTCCCCGCGTCCCAAGCAGTACGAAACCGCCCAGGCCGGCGATCGCTGGGTAGTATGGCCCAGAGCGGAAAGGAGGCCAGCCAGGGTGCAGGCAGGCTCCGCCACCGAGCCCGTTGGCCATCAAAGGACTGTGCATGCCGATCGAACGTATCGTCATCGACAACTTCAAGTCGTTTCGCCATCTGGACCTGCCCCTCAATGCCCACATGAACCTGGTGGTGGGCGACAACGAGGTCGGTAAATCCACCCTGCTGGAGGCCATCCACGCGGTGGTCACCGGCCAGCTGCATGGGCGCAATCTTGCCTACGAGCTCACGCCCTACCTGTTCCACCAGCCCATGGTGCAGGAGTACTTGGGAGCGCTTGCCACGGGCACGCCGGCCTCGCCGCCACGGATCTCCATCGAAGCCTATCTGGGCGCCGACGCCGCGCTGGCGTCGTTACGCGGCACCAACAACTCCCTGCGTCTGGATACCGCCGGCATCCGGCTGCTGGTCGAGCTCAACGACGACTACCGCGAGGAGTTCAACGCCTACCTGCAGCAGCACCAGGGCGCGGTCAGCCTGCCGGTGGAGTACTACACGGTGCGCTGGTACTCCTTCGCCAACAATGGCGTCACCGCCCGTAGTATTCCGTTCGACTCGACCATCATCGACACGCACGGCATCAAGACCTTGTCCGGTGCCGATCGCTATATCGCCGGCATCATCGAGCAGGCACTGACGCCTGCGCAGCGCGTCTCGCTGTCGCTGAGCTTCCGCCGCATGCGGCAGAGCTTTTCCGAAGAAGCGGATGTGGCAGCGATCAATGCCTACTTGACCGAGCACACCGGGGACATCAGCCACAGGGCATTGACGGTAGGCGTGGACACATCGCCGCGCTCAACGTGGGAAACCAGCCTGTCACCCTACCTGGATGAGCTCCCGTTCACCCAGGTCGGCAAGGGCGAGCAAAGCGCGGTGAAGATGAAGCTGGCGATGCACGCGGCCGGCGCGGCTCACGTGCTGCTGATCGAGGAGCCGGAGAACCATCTGTCCTATTCCAGCATGACCCAGCTGATCGACAAGATTGCGGCCCTCTCCACCGCCCAGCAGGTGATCATCGCCACCCACAGCAGCTTCGTGTTGAACAAGCTGGGCGTGGACAACGTGATCCTGTTCAGCGCGCAAGGCCAGATGAAGCTGGACCAGCTGCCCAGCGATACCCACGACTATTTCATGAAGCTGCCGGGCCACGACACGCTGCGGTTGATCCTGGCCAAGCAGGCGATCCTGGTGGAAGGCCCTTCCGACGAACTGATCGTGCAGCGTGCCTACAGTGACCATCACGGCGTGGCGCCGATGGCTCACGGCGTAGACATCATTTCGGTCAAGTCGTTGGCATTCAAACGCTTCTTGCAGATTGCCGATCGACTGAGGATTCAGGCCAAAGTGATCACCGACAACGACGGTGATATCGCAGTTGTGCAAGAGCGCTATGCCGAGCACATCAACGCGATCTATTACGATTCCGACGAGAGCGCCCCTTCGCTGGAAGAGCAGCTGATCAAAGCCAACTCGCTGGCCGAACTCAATACCGTGCTGGGCAAGGCCTTTGCCGATGAGGTGGCGCTGCTCAAGTACATGAAGGGCCATAAGACCGATACGGCCTTGGCGATTTTCAATAGCCCGCACTCGATCAGGTTCCCGGACTATGTCCAGCGTGCCATCACCTAACCGGGTCCTGCTCTCGGCAGCCGGCTCGGGCAAGACCACGTTGCTGGTCCGGCAGGCCTTGGAGCGACCTGGGCGCCGCATCGCGATTGTCACCTACACGCTGGAAAACCTGGAAGAGATCCGGCGCTCGTTTGAGGCCCACGCAGGCGCGGTCCCCGCGCATGTCACCTTGCACAGCTGGTATGGCTTTCTGCTGCGCCAGTGCATTCGCCCGTACCAAGCTGCGCTTTGCCCTGAGCCTCGCATCGAGACCATCCTGTTCGTAGAAGGTGTCACCAACAACCGCGCCCCACGCACCCAGGTGGCGCGCCACTACCTGGCGGGCAACCGGATGTATTCGGACCGAGCGGCCGATTTCGCTGTGCGCTGCGATGAGCTGACCCAAGGCCAGGTCGTGGCGCGATTGGCGGCGATGTACGACGAGCTCTACATCGACGAAGTCCAGGATCTGGCCGGCTTTGATCTGGATCTGGTCGAACGGCTGTTGAAGAGTGAGATTGCCATCACGTTGGTAGGCGATACGCGCCAAGCCACGTATGCCACCAACTATGCGCAAAGGTACAGCCAATACCGTGGTCCGAATCTGGCAGCGCTGTTTCAGATTTGGGAGGCCGACGGCTTATGCCGGCTGGATCACCGCCTCACCAGTCTGCGCTGCGTCCAGGCCCTGTGCGATATGGCTGACACGCTCTATCCGCAGATGCCGCGGACCCAATCAGGCAATGGCGAGGTCACCGGACACGATGGCATCTACCTCGTCGCTCCAGGGGATGTGGCCGCGTACATGCAGGAGTTCGCCCCCACCGTGCTCCGGCATGACCGGCGGCAGGCGTGCGACGGACTGCCGGCGGTGAACTTTGGGCAGTGCAAGGGCCGCACCTACAGTCGGGTCCTCATCTTTCCGAACGGGCCGTTGACGCAGTACCTGCGCACGGCCGATGCAGCGCGTATCACCGCGCCGCCGAAATACTACGTGGCCTTCACCCGGGCGCGGCAAAGCGTGGCCTTTGTGTATGCCGGCGCGTGCGCGTTGCCGGGTCATCAGCTCTATGCGCCTGCCAGCGCAGACGCATAGAGCCAGGGGCTGCGATCACATCTTCTTTAACGGCGCCGCGGTGGGCGGCGGCGGTACCGGGCCCGGGTCGTTGAAACACAGCATGATCTGATCGATGCCGAATTGATCGGCCAGGACCTGGGCAATCACAGCATGCACCAGGTCCAGGTCGACCGAGGGCGCCGCGACCGTGATGGTGGCCGCGATCGCACGGCCATGCTCACCGGCGACCAGGCGCAGGTCGTCCACCGCTTTCACGCCCGGGTCGGTAAACATCGCCGCACGGACCTGTTCCAGGTTGAGCTCGTTCATGGGGACTCCAAAGCAGTGCTACCGGCGCGGGGAGCTCGGTCGCGATGCAGCCAACGATAGAGCACCGGCAGCACCAACAAGGTCAATGCGGTGGATGAGACGATGCCGCCGATGACGACAGTGGCCAGCGGCCGCTGCACTTCCGAGCCAGCACCGACATTCAAGGCCATGGGTAGGAAGCCCAGCGAGGCTACCAGGGCGGTCATCAACACCGGTCGCAGGCGTCCAAGGGCGCCGTCGCGCACAGCGTCGTCTAGCGGATCGCCCTGTTCGCGCAGACGGCGGATGAAGGCGATCATGACCAGCCCGTTGAGTACGGCCACGCCCGACAGCGCGATGAAGCCCACACCGGCAGAGATCGACAACGGAATCCCGCGCAGAGCCAGTGCCAGCACACCGCCGGTCAGCGCCAGCGGCACGCCACTGAACACAATGGCCGCATCCTTGGCCGAGCCGAAGGCCATGAATAGCAGAGCGAAGATCAACGCCAGTGTCACCGGAACGACCACGCCCAGGCGTTGGGTGGCCGAGATCAGCTGCTCGAAGGTGCCGCCGTAATCGATCCAGTAGCCCTCTGGAAGCGCGGCATCCTGGCCGATGCGTGTGCGCAACTCGCCGACGAACCCGCCCAGATCGCGCTCGCGCACGTTGGCGGTGATCACCACGCGGCGCTTGCCGTTCTCGCGGTTGATCTGATTGGGCCCGCGCTCTACCTGGATCTTCGCCACTTCCCGCAGCGGCACCGTGCGAGGCCCACCATTGGCGCCGGCGGCCAGACGGCTGGACTCATCGACACTGGTGCTTGCCGGCAGCGGAATGGGCAGATCTGCCAGCACAGCGGGGTCTTGGCGCTGCGCTTCGGGCAGGCGCACGACCAGGTCGAAGCGGCGGTCGCCCTCGATCAACTGGCCGGCAACACTGCCCCCAATGGCGGTGGCCACCGTTTCCTGCACATCGCCCGGGTTCAGGCCATACCGTGCCAATGCCGCCGGATCTGGCGTGATGGTCAGCAGTGGCAGGCCGGAGACCTGCTCGGCCTTGACGTCTTCGGCGCCGGGGACGCTACGCATGACCCGCTCGACCCGGCTGGCCAGGCGCGTCAACTGGTCAAGGTTGTCGCCGTAGACCTTGACCGCCACGTCCGAACGGACGCCGGAGATCAACTCGTTGGTGCGCATCTGGATGGGCTGGGTGAACTCGTAGTTGCTGCCCGGGATTTCCTTGGCCGCCGCCTCCAGCTCTTCCACCAGCTCGGCCTTGGGCTTGCGCGGGTCGGGCCACTGGTCGCGGGGCTTGAGCATCAGGAAGGTGTCGGCCATCGACGGCGGCATAGGATCGGTGGCCACCTCGGCGGTGCCGATCTTTGAGAAGATGTTGGCCACCTCCGGGAACTGGGCCAGGCGCTTCTCCAGCGTTTCCTGCATGGCCACCGACTGCTCCAAGCTGGTGCCGGGAATACGCATGGGCTGCAAGGTGATGTCGCCCTCATCCAGGCTCGGCACGAACTCCGAACCCAAGCGGGTGGCCAGCACGCCACAGCCCACCACCAGCACGGCCGCGCCGGCCAGCACCACCACGCGCCGACGCAGGGCCCAATCCAGCAGCGGCGTATAACGGGCACGCGACCAGCGCATCAGGCGGTTGTCGTGCTCAGCCACACGGCCGCGCAGGAAGCTGGCGATCGCCGCCGGCACGAAGGTCAGCGACAACACCATGGCGCCGGTCAGGGCCAGCACCACCGTGATCGCCATCGGGTGGAACATTTTTCCTTCTACCCCGGACAGCGCGAAGATCGGCAGGTAGACCGCGGCGATGATGCCCAGGCCAAACAGGCTGGGACGGATCACCTCGGCGGTGGCCGAGGCGGTCAGGTCATAGCGCTCTTCATCGTTGAGCTGGCGGCCCAGCGCGTGCTGCGCCTCGCCGAACCGGCGCAGACAGTTCTCGATGATGATCACCGCCCCGTCCACGATCAGGCCGAAGTCCAGCGCGCCCAGGCTCATCAGGTTGCCCGACACGCCGCCACGCACCATGCCGATGATGGTGAACAGCATCGCCAACGGGATCACCGCCGCGGTGATCAACGAGGCGCGCACATTGCCCAGCAGCAGGAACAGCACCACCACCACCAGCAGCGCGCCCTCGATCAGGTTCTTGGACACCGTGCCGATGGTGCGATCCACCAGCGCGGTGCGGTCATAGACGGCCTTGGCATGGACGCCGGCAGGCAGGCTGGCGTTGGCGGCATCCAGCTTGGCCGCGGCCGCCTGGGAGACTTCCCGGCTGTTGGCGCCGAACAACATGAAGGCGGTACCGACCACGACCTCGTGGCCATTCTGGGTGGCCGCGCCCGTGCGCAGCTCCTTGCCTTCGCCCACGCTAGCGACGTCGCGCACCCGAATGGGCACGCCATCGCGCCGGTCCAGCACGATGTTGCCGATTGCCTCCAGATTGGCTAGCTGGCCCGGCACGCGCACCAGGAACTGCTGTCCGTTGCGCTCGATGTAGCCGGCGCCGATGTTCTGGTTGTTGCGCATGACCGCGGCGACCACGTCGTTCAACGTGAAGCCCAGCGCCACCAACTGAGCTGGATCGGGAGTGATGTGGATCTGCCGCTCGAAGCCGCCGATGGTGTTGACCTCGGTGACGCCGGGCGTGGTGCGCAGCTGCGGCCGGATCACCCAGTCCTGCAGGGTGCGCAGGTCCGTGGCCGTGTACGGGGTGCCGTCGGGCTTGCGAGCGTTGGGCTCGGCCTCCACGGTGTACATGAAGATCTCGCCCAACCCGGTGGAGATCGGCCCCATTTCCGGGTCCAACCCTTCGGGAAGCTGGGAGGCGATCTGCTGCAGGCGCTCGGCGACCTGCTGGCGGGCAAAGTACAGGTCGGTGCCGTCCTTGAAGACGACGGTGACCTGCGAAAGCCCGTAGCGCGACAGCGAGCGGCTGTAGTCCAGCTTGGGCAGACCGGCCATGGCCGTTTCGATGGCAAAGGTGACCCGTTGTTCGGCCTCCAGCGGCGAGTAACCCGGGGCCTGGGTGTTGATCTGGACCTGGACGTTGGTGATGTCGGGTGTGGCGTCAATGGAAAGGTGACGGTAGCTCCACACGCCCAGCGCAACCAGCGCAGCGGTGAGCACTAGCGTCAGCCAGCGATGGCGGATGGACAGCCCAATGAGGCGTTCGAGCATGGCGGGCCTCATTCTTCTTCCACGGTGGACTTTTCGATGTCGGCCTTGATCAGGAAGCTTTGGGCCACCACCACCTGTTCACCGGCCTTGAGGCCTTCCAGCACTTCGGCGCGTTCGGCGTCGCGGCGCCCCAGCTTCACCGGCCGGGTGTGGTAGGTTTCGCCCTGCTGCACGTAGACCACGTCCTGGTCTTCTGCGGTCTGCAGCGCCGTGATCGGCACCACCAACGCTGCCGATTGGCGATCCACGGTGACCCGCGCCTTGACCGCCGACCCCGGCCGCCACAGGCCATCGGTGTTGGCCACCGTGCCGCGCGCAATGGTGCTTTGGCTGGCGGTGGCGGTGCCGGGCAGGACGCGCTCCAAGGTGGTCTGTGCGGTGACGCCATCGCTCAAGCGGGTAACCGTCACCGGCACGCCAGCACCGATGTGCTGGGCGTCGGCGCCGAAGATGTGCAGGTCCACCCACAGCGTGGACAGGTCGGCGACCTCAAACAGCGGCGCGCCCTCAGCGGCGGCCATGCCTACGGCGGCCGTGCGCGCCATGACCACGCCACTGATCGGCGCGGTGACGGTATAGGTGGTCAGGCTCAGGTTGCTCTCTACCGTGGCCAGTGCCTGGCCGGCCCGTACCTGATCACCCACGCCCGCACGCACGGAGCGGACCGGTCCGGGGAAGCGTGCCGTGACCTGCGCGATGCGACCGTCAATCGGGGTCAACAGCCCTTGCACCTCATGCTCGTCAGCAATCTCACCGGGGCCTGCCGGTGCGACCTGGATACCCGCTGCCTGCGCAGCTTTGGCGGCAATCTTGGTTTCCAGCGGCGCTTCCTCGTGCTCGCCGTGCTCTTCGCCCTCAGCGGCGGCGCCGCCTTCGGACGCTTCGTTGGGGGCCGACGCGTTGCAGGCGGCCAGCATCATCAGGGCCATGCCCAGTGCGGTCCAGGAAAAGCGATTCATGGGGTCTCTCCGGTGGAAGCAGCCGCCGGCGGCGCGACAAGCGCCTGGCCGGTCAGGCGTTGAATTTCGATCAGGGCGCGCTGCGCATCGAGCGCCACGTCCAGCTGCTGCTGGGCCATGGCCGTGCGTTCGGACTGCAGCTGTGCCCATTCCAGGTAGCTGATCGCGCCGGCGCGATAGGCGCGCTCGGCGGCCTGCTCAGCCCGGGCCAACTTCGGCAGCACCTCGCCTTGCAGCCGTGCCACCTCGGCCTGCGCCACGGTGTAGCGACCATGGGCTTCGACCAGCGTGGAATACAGCGACAGGCCCTTGGCCTCGCGCTCGATCGTCAGAACCTCCAGCTCGGCTTCGCCGGCGCGGATCTCCGGCTGCGCGCGGCTGCGGCTGCCCAGTGGCATGGACAGGCTGGCCACCAGCGCGGTGTCGTCAGTCTCCTGCAGGCGGCGCACGCCCAGCTGCCACGACAAGTCCGGCGAGGCCGCCGAACGCGCCAGCTGCAGTCGTGCCTGCGCGATCCGGCGGGCATCGGCAAACTGCGCCAACTCGGGAGTGCGCTCCAATTCCTCGGCCAGCGACTGCATGGACGCGATCGCCGGCAGGGTCATGGGATCCGCCGCGGCCACCTCGAAGCTCGGAGCACGTTCGCCCCAGAGGGCAGCAAGGTGCTGCCGGGCGGCAATGCGCTGCTGCTCGGCCCGATCACGGGTCAATTCTGCTCTCGCCAGTGCTGCTTGTGCGGTGAGCATCACCGATTCGGGAGACGCGCCAGCCTGCAGGCGCTGCCGGGCAGCGGCGACGGTCCGCTGGCGCTGGCCGACATCCATGTTCGCCAGGCTGCGTTGCCGGTCGGCACCGACAACGGCCAAATAGCGCTGCGCCGTCTCGGCGAGCAGGTCCAGCCGCCCGGTCTCGCGCTGCACGGCCAGTGCATCAATCCGGCTTTGGGCCAAGGTGCGGCGGGCGTCGAGCTTGCCGCCGCGCTCCAGGACCGAGCTCAGGCTCAAGGTCAACTCCGCGCTGTCCAGGCCACGGGCCGCGCCCGTGCCCAGCGCATTTTCAACCTCCGCCCCCAACGTCCACGGTGGCCGCTGCACGGCCTGGTCGCGCTCGGCAGCGAGCACCGTGGCTCGCGCATCGACCAGGCGCAGCTCGGGGTGGGTTTGGGCCACGCGTGCAAACGCGTCGTCCAAGGTCATCAGCTCTTCTGCTGTCGCCGGCGTTGCCGCCGCGCTCAACAGTAGCCACGCGGCCAGGGCCGCCAATCGCACATGCATGAAGTACTCCAGAATTTTCGATAGCCAACAGGGATCCGGCGCACGCCGGCGCGCATCACCCTGCGATCGGCGGCCGGAACGGCGCGAGCAGGTGCTCATGCCGATATCTGTCCGCATGGGCTGTCGCCGACGGCCAATGCCGGCCGATATGAGCAATGGCCAACACTATTTCTGGAGCCGGCGCGGCCTGGCTACAGCACAGCACCAGCTGCTGTAGCCGGTGCAGCGCGGCGTCTACGCCACGCTCGGAAGCTGGTGATGCCACTGCCGGGTCATGGTCGGCCGCGGCCAGATGGGTTTGAGCATGGAGCTCGCCAACCACTGCCAGCACCGGCTGCGTCACAAGGCCCACGGCCAAGTGCGCCAGCAGCAGCCAGCGCAGGCCACAGCTCAGCCGGCCAAGCGCTGTCATGCAGGCGTTTTGCGCGCGTCGGCACGCGCCCGGCGAGCATCACCCAAGATCTCGAAAGCCTCCTTGATCACATACAGGCCGATCAGGGCGCCGATCACGAAATCCGGGTAGGGGCTGGCCAGCCACCACACCAACAGGCCGGCCAGAATCACCCCAACGTTGGCCACCACATCGGCGCGGGTAAACAGCCAGGTCGCTCGCAGATGCACTTCGCCAGACTTCAAGGGGGCGAGCATACGGAGCACCTTCAGGTTCACGGCCAGCGAGACCAGAGCGGTACCGATCATCCAACCGCTGACCGGCTCGGCGCCGTACATCACCCGGCGGCCGACTTCGACCAGCACGCCTACGCCCAGCACCAGCAGCACGCTGCCACTGACCCACGCGGCGTTGGCCTTGAAGCGCGCCGTGCGCCCGATAGCGACCAGGCCAATGGCATAGGCGGTGGCGTCAGACAGCATGTCCAGCGCGTCAGCCAGCAGCCCGGTGGAATGGGCAATCCAGCCGGCAATGCCGCCGATCACGGCCATCGCTGCATTCAGGACCAAGGCGATCCAGAGGATGCGTCGCTCCTCCTTGTTCTTGGCTTCGTGGTGGCACCCGCAATCACTCATGTCTTGGTCCTCTGCTATGTTGTTTCATTGCTTGTTTGCGCCTGGCTGTCTACGCACACCGGAACGGGCATTGGCGAGGAACCCCACGATGGCGGCGGTGCCTACCAATACCTGCGCCAGCAGCGACTGCCAGGTGGGATACAGGCCGATCCACTCGATGCGCGGCAACGCGAGCGGTGTTTGAGAGATCCAGCCCGCTTCCTGCAACGCGGCCACGCCTTTACCGATCAGGATGACCGCCATCACCGCGATGAGAATCGAGCTGATCGAAAAGAACCGGCCAATCGGCAGCCGCCTGCTCATGCGCAGCATCCAGTACGCCACCGCAGCCAACACCGCGATTCCCGCCACCAGGCCTGCGAGGATGGCGGTGGACGCCTGATCGCTCCACATCGCGATGTAGAACAAGATCGTCTCAAACACCTCGCGGTACACCGCGACAAAGGCCAGCATGAACAGGAAAACAGCCGAGCGCCGTGTCAGCGCAGTCGTCAGCTTGGCGTGCAGGTACTCCTGCCACCGCCCTGCAAGGCTCTTTTGGTGCATCCAGATGCCTACGCTGAGCAGGACAGCGGCAGCGAACAAGGCCGAGACGCCCTCAGTGACTTCCCGGTTCGCACCGCTGATATCAACAAAGTAAGTGGCCACTGCCCAGGTAGCTGCGCCTGCCAACAACGCGCAGATCCAACCCGCATGCACATACGGCAACACATCAGACCGCTCGGCTTTACGCAAGAACGCCACGATACCAATCACGATCAGCAGCGCTTCCAGTCCTTCGCGTACCAAGATGGTAAAGCTGCCTAGAAACGCGGTGCTGGCGCCTATTCGGGTGTCCTGCAGCGCCACGTCCGCGCGATCAAACAGCTGGGCAATTTGCGCTGCCTGCCCGGCAACGTCAGCCGCGGGCGCATGCTGATCCAGCTGCGCGCGGTAGCCTGCCATGGCCGTCTCGATCTCTCGCAGCAATGACGGATTGCGCGTGGCCAGCGTGGGTTCAAGCGGCTCTACACCATCCAGATAGGACGAGAGCGCAAGCTTTTTGGCTTGAGCCAGGTCCTCATCAGCGTAAGCGCGCTGGCTGGCGGCCAGTCGCTGCCGCGCCACCGCAAAGCGATCGGCTCCTGGTACCGCTTCGTTTACTGCCTGTGGCTGCGAACGCAGGTAGGCGATGATCGCGTTTGCCTGATCGGCGGGCATCGTGGTGGCAAGATCGGCCTCTCGCGTGCGTGTCAGCGCTTCGAGCGAGGGAATGTGCGTATGGGCCTCGGCACTGGTGCGCCATAACGCCTCACCTTGAGCCTTGGCTTGCGAGGAGTACCCCAAGCTGCCCACATAGAATGCCAACGCCCAGCGATCACTTTCTGACAGCCCAGAGAAGCTGACCATGCCGGTACCCGGCACACCCTGGGAAATGACCTCGTACAACGACAGCGGCGTTCGCTGCGCGGCGCGAGTGGCATCGGTGAACGCGATCGGCGGCGGACTTAACGCTTGCGCGGCGGGGCCATCACCGTGACCTGTGGGGCCGTGACAGGCCGCGCACTGCTGGCTGTAGATGGACGCGGCCTGGGAGGTCTTCGGCGCGCTCGCCGGAACAGCGCCGATCGGGTAGCGGGCCAACAGCGTCGTGCCGAGCCCGCGCGCCAACGTTGCCACTTGCGCCGGGTCGGCCTTCTCTGCCACCGCCTGGACCAGGCGGTCGGCCTGGGCCGTCAGCTCCTGCTGGTTCTGGCCACCGGGCAATGCTGCCAGCTGACTGCGCACGGCGCCGGCAAACTCGCTCATTTCGGCGTATTCGTTGGGGGCAATTACGCGACCGGCCTGGACCGCGCCGGGGTAGTCGACCGCGATGTAATCGAGCATCTGCCAGGTTTGGCGCAGGTCTGCTGCGGCAGGCTCCGCCTGAGCAGAAGCGGGCAGAACCCAGCCGATCAGCAAGGCAATCAGGCAGTAGCGAATCAAGGCGATGGGCAGTGGCATGGTCGTCACATGCAGCGCCGCGGCCGGAGTGGCGGCGGATACGGGTTCAGCGTAAAGTCCGTAGCTACTACGGAGTCAAGCGTACTACGAATGAAAATCAGTGAGGCTGCCGACGCCAGCGGATGCCACTTGGAGACGATTCGCTATTACGAGCGGATCGGGTTGCTGCCGCGCCCGGGGCGCACGGGCAACGGCTACCGGGTCTATGGCCCGGCCGACATCGAGCGGCTGCGCTTCATTGCGCGTGGCCGGGACCTGGGCTTCAGCCTGGAGGAGGTCCGCAGCCTGCTGCAGCTGGCCGGCGATGAGGAGCTTTCGTGCGGGGACGTGGACCGGTTGGCCCGCAGCCATCTGGCCGACGTGCGCGCCCGCATGGCCGACCTGCAGCGCATGGCCAGCGAGCTGGAACGGGTGATTGCCAGTTGCCATGGCGGGCAGCGGGCGGAATGCACCATCCTGTCGACGCTGCGCCAGACGACCTCGGTGGAGGCCACGCGCCAGTGACCGAACTGGACCGCTACCGCGATGCGGCCACGCGCCAGAACACGGTGCGCAGCTATGCGTCGGCGCTGCGGCACTTCGAGGTTGAATGGCAAGGCCACCTCCCAGCGACACCTGACAGCGTGGCCCGGTACCTGGCCGCTTATGCGCAGACCTTGGCGACCAGCACCCTCCGCCAACGTCTGGCGGCCATCGCCTCTTGGCACCGCGACCACGGCTTTGTCGACCCGACCCGATCGCCGCTGGTGCGCAAGGTGCTCAAAGGCATCCAGACCCTGCACCCGGGCCAGGTCAAGCAAGCCGCGCCGCTCCAGATTCGGCGGCTGGTCGAGCTCGATGACTGGCTGGCCGCGGCGATCGCTGCGGCACATGCCCGGGGCGATGGGCCGGCGGCGCTGCGCCATCAACGAGACCGAGCGCTGGTGCTGCTCGGGTTCTGGCGGGGATTCCGTGGCGATGAACTGCTGCGTCTGGACGTGGCCCATCTCACGCTGGTGCCGGGACAGGGGATGACCTGCTTCTTGCCACGCAGCAAGGGTGATCGCCAGGCAGCCGGCGTCACCTACAAGGTGCCGGCGCTGTCGCGGTTATGTCCGGTGGAGGCGACCCAGGCGTGGCTGCAGGCGGCCGACCTGCAAGAAGGGCCGGTGTTTCGGGCAGTCAACCAATGGGGCCAGGTGAGCGCCGAAGGCCTGCATCCCAACAGCTTGGTGCGCCTGCTGCGCGAGTTGCTGACCAGTGCCGGCTTTGCCGATGCGGGGCTCCACAGCAGCCATTCGTTGCGCCGCGGCTTTGCCAGCTGGGCCAACGACCAAGGCTGGGACATGAAGGCCTTGATGGAGTACGTGGGCTGGCGCGATGTGCAGTCGGCCATGCGTTACCTGGACGGGCGTGACCCGTTTGCCCGGGACCGCATTGAAGCAAGCCTGCCCAGTCCAACCGTGCCGGTACCGGCGATGGCACTGCCGGCGCCGGAGGGCAAATCGGCCCTGCAGCTGCGCCTGCGCATGGTGCTGACCCCGTTTGCCCGCACGGGCCGCGGCGCGGCCAAGGCCCGAGGCCGAATTGAAGAGATCTGCTTCGCCCCGTTCCAGGCTGTGCGCCTGAACACCGCCAGCAGCGAGTACCAGTTGACTGCTCCCACCGATCCCGAAAGGGATCTGGATGAAATCCTGGCCACGTTGCTCGATGACATGCACCGCATGGCCGATACGCACCAGTGCTTCCTGGAAGCGTCGCTCAGTACAGACGACGGCCGGCACTGGGACTGACCCCCCTCACACCCTCCGGATCCAATGGCTACCCTTCACGAGACCGCCTACCCGCGACTGAAGCCTGATCCCACCGCCAAGGAACTGGAGGAGATCTATACCCCGACCGCCGCTGAGATTGCATTCGCCAAGCAGCTGACCACCCAGCCGGGTCCGCAGCTGGCGGTACTGATTCATCTCAAGCTCTTCCAACGCTTGGGCTACTTCACGCTGTTGGCCGACGTACCCGAGCGGATCCGGAAGCACATCGCCAAGGCCGCCCGACTCGGGCGCGTATTGGACACCGACCAGCTCGAACGCTACGACGCTTCCGGCAGCCAGCGCCGGCATATGCCGCAGCTTCGGCAATTCATCGGGGTACGTCCCCTGGATAAATCGGGCTTGGCTTGGCTGGACACAGTGGCCACCGGAGCAGCCCAGACCAAGCACACCATCCCGGACATCGTGAACGTCCTGCTCGAAGAGCTGGTGCACCATCGCTACGAACTGCCCGGTTTCCGCACTCTGGAGCTGGCCGCCATCGGCGCCCGTGAGCGGGTCAATCTGGGCTACTACCGCAGCATCAGCCACGCGCTGACGCCTGCCACGCGCACGCTCATCGACGAACTGCTGCGCGCACCGGAAGGGTCCAGGTTCACCGGCTGGCAATCACTCAAGCGCGAGCCCGGCCGGCCCACCAACAAGGAAGTTCGGTTCTACCTGCAGCACATCCGCATGCTGCAGCAGTTGGCCGACCAGCTGCCTCCCATCGATGTGCCGGTGCCCAAGCTCAAGCAGTTCCGTGCAATGGCTCGGGCCTATGACGCCAGCGAGCTGGCCGAACTGGCTCCGGACAAGCGCTATGCGCTGGCCACCATCTTCATTCGCGCCCAGCATGCCAAGACACTGGATGATGCAGCCGAGTTGTTCATCAAGCAGGTGCGCGGGCTGGAGAACACGGCCCAGCAGAAATTGCTGGCCTACCAGCTCGAACATGCCAAACGGGCCGACTTCCTCATCGGCCAGCTCAAGGAAATCCTGCAGGCCTATCAGCTAGACGGCAGCGATAGTCAGCGCGTGGATGCCATCGACAACAGCCTGGAAGCGGAAGTGTCGACCTTGCTGGCCGAATGCGAAGAACATATGGCCTACGCCGGGAAGAACTACCTGCCTTTCATGCTGCAGCCCTATGGCGCGGTCAGGCCGCTGCTGTTCAATGGGCTGGAGCTGATGAAACTTCGGGCGACCAGCCACGACGCCGGCATGGAGCCGCTGATCGCAGCGGTGCTCTCGCTGCGCAACCAGCGCCGTGAGCTGATCGAGGTCGCCTCCCTCGGTTTGGACCCGGAAAAGGACTTTGACTGGATGTCCAAGCTCTGGTGTCAGCACGTGTTCGGCAAGCGGGCCAGTGCAGCCGGCGCCGGCTGGATGCACCGTAAGTACTTCGAGCTGGCCGTGCTGGTGCAGGTCAAGGACGAACTGAAGTCCGGAGATCTCTTCATTCCCAGCAGCGAACGGTTTGATGACTACCGTGAGCAGCTGGTCGATGAAGCCACCTTGGCCCAGGAACTGGAAGCCTACGGCCAGGTGTCAGGCCTGCCCACCGACGCCGAGTCTTTCGTGGCGGGATTACGTGCACAACTGACCTCCCTGGCCGATGAGGTCGACGCGCGTTTCCCGGAGAACGTACATGCGGACATCCTGGATGGGCGCCTGGTGCTGCGGAAGGGGCAACGCGCCGAAGTCTCCAGCGCGATTACCACGGTGGATCGCCTCATCGCCGAACGGCTTCCAGAATCCAGCATCGTCGATGTCCTGATCGATGCCAGCCAATGGCTGGATCTGCACCGTTTCTTCCGCCCGATCGCCGGCACCGAGAGCCAGGTCGAAGATCTGCCCCGACGTGTGATCACCACGCTATTCTGCTATGGCTGCAACCTGGGGCCGACGCAGACGGCGCGGTCGATCAAGGGCTTCAGCCGGCGCCAAGTCGCTTGGCTCAACCTGAAATACGTGACCGAGGATGTGCTTGAGAAGGCCATCGTGGAGGTCATCAATACCTACAACAAATTCGACCTGCCTGGCTATTGGGGCAGCGGCAAGAGCGCATCAGCTGATGGCACGAAGTGGAGCGTCTACGAGGACAACCTGCTGTCGGAGTATCACATCCGCTACGGCGGCTACGGTGGCATCGGCTACTACCACGTGTCCGACAAATACGTAGCGCTGTTCAGCCACTTCATTCCCTGTGGCGTGCACGAGGGCATCTACATCCTCGACGGTCTGTTGGCCAACACTTCCGACATCCAGCCTGAGATCGTCCATGGCGACACGCAGGCCCAAAGCTATCCGGTCTTCGGCCTGGCCCACATGCTGGGCATCCAGCTGATGCCCCGGATCCGGAACATCAAGGACCTGACATTCTTTCGGCCCGAACCGGGTAGGGCTTATAAGAACATCCAGGCACTGTTCGGGGACAGCATCGACTGGCAACTGATCGCCACCCATCTCCACGACATGCTGCGGGTGGTGATCTCAATCCGATTGGGCAAGATCACCGCGTCCTCGATCCTGCGCCGGCTGGGCACCTACAGCCGGAAGAACAAGCTGTACTTCGCCTTCCGGGAACTTGGCAAGGCCGTTCGAACGCTGTTCTTGCTGCGCTACATTGATGACAATGAGATCCGCAAAACGATCCATGCTGCCACCAACAAGAGCGAGGAATACAACGGCTTCGTGAAATGGGTGTTCTTTGGCAGCCAGGGGATCATTGCTGAGAACGTCCAACACGAGCAGCGCAAGATCATCAAGTACAGCCAGCTGGTGGCCAACATGATCATCCTCCACAACGTGGAAGGCATGAGCCGGACCTTGGCCGAGATGAGGAAGGAGGGGATTGAACTGACGCCCGAGATCCTGGCCGGCCTGTCGCCTTATCGGACCAGCCACATCAATCGCTTCGGCGACTACCACCTGGATCTTGAAAGGGAAGTGGCGCCGCTGAGCTACACAGCCAAGGTGCTTGAACAGACCCCATAGATGGGGAGAACCTGATCGAGAGACGAGCAATCAACTTTGAAATTCAGTCGCTTAGGCAGCTTTTGGCCCTGTACGTAATGATTCCCTGCCGACCCTCATCTGCTTTGTGGGATCACCCTCTTTCCAGAACGCATCGGCGATCGGGCGCCGTTGGTCTTGGTCCATGCCGGCGATCAACACCGGGTCGATCATGTCGAATTCCTGCAGCAACGGCTCCTGCTCGATCTTGACCTGCCTTCGCTTGGCGTAAGGCTCGGCGGTGTCCAGCGCCCTGATAAAGGGCGAGGCAAGAATCCTGGGGGGCTGAGCTGGCAACCGAGCCGATAGCGCCTCTGCCTGCTTGCGCCCCGCTTCTGTTAGTGGAATCAAGGCATGGGGCATGGTGATGCCACCCGCATTGGAGACACTTTCTCCGTGGCGTACCAGATAGATGGAGCGATGCATCAAATTCGCAGCCCTGCCATTGTTAGTCCGCCTCCAGCACCTGCGGCACGTAGATGCGGCGCAACGGCAGCAGGCCCTTGTGGCGTGAATCGAACTGCTCGTAGTGGGCGAAGATCAGGTCCACCAGTTCATCTCCGTCGATGAGGCGCAGGTTGCCCTTGCCCTGTTCGAAATTGCGGCAGGACGGGCTGTAGCTGCCCAGGGTCACGAACAGCCCGTATTCGCCGTGGGACAGCTTGCCGTACAGCGCCGACACGTCCTTGTCGGTCACGGTGTTGGGGCTGCTCTTGACCTGCACCTTGATGATGGGCGGCTCGATGCCCAGGTGGTCCTTGTGGGCGATCACGTCCACGCTGGGCTCGTTCACACGGGTCTTGCGCGCGTGGTAGCCCATGCACTGCAGCAGGTGCACCACGAAATCCTCCAGCGGCAGGCCCTTCAATTCCTGCGCCAGGCGCTTGAGCACGAAGTCGCGGGTGGTGTCTTCCATGTCATCGGTGACCAGGCTCACCGAATGGTCCTGGTCCACCGGCAACGGAGGTGCGGACTTGCCGCCCACCGCCGCGCGGAATTCGTCGGGATAGCTCTTGACCTGGAACAGGCTGAGCGCCGAGCCGATTTCGTACAGCGCGCCCTGGGTGAACTGCAGGCGCGGCACGTGGCTCAGCCATTGCACGCTGCGGCGGTGCGGGTACCCGTGGGTGGCATCGGCCACATGCTGGTACGGGCCAGTGACGCGGCCAATGTGTACCTGCTTGTCCTGCTTGGAGGGGTACACCACCAGGTCACCGGCCTTCATCTCGTGCAGGAACCGGTAGGGAATGCCGGACACCGTGGCAATGCCGCCCTTCTTCGCATCCGGGTAGGCCTGCACATAGCACTGCCGGAAGGCGTCGCGGTCGGCTGCCAGTACGGACAGGTCGCCCATGGCGTCCCAGCCGATGGCAATGCAGCCTTGCTTCAGGAACAAGGCATCGGCATCGCCGGTGCGGCCTGCGTGGATGCCCCACACCACTTCATTCATAGGAATGTCCTTGTGGGGGTCAGCCGTCTTCACGGATATCCAGCGGTGGCAGCGCAGCGACGATCTTCTGCGTTTCCAGGCTGACGGTGACCACGCGCTGGAACAGTTCCAGCGGGTACTTCGGGTTGCCCATGGTTTCGATGGCCCAGTCGTTGGCGTCGTTGACGATGCCGCTGGCCTTGTCCACGCGCAGGGCCTGGCGTTCCATCACCCAATCCAGCGCGGCCTTGCCGTTGACGGTGTAGCCCCATGCGGTTTCGGGAATGTCGCGCAGTGTGATTTTGCCGTTGTAGATCACGGTGCCGCGGTCGTTGACGGACTTGCCGGTGTCCGGGTCTTTCTTCTTGGCGAACTTCATCTTCTCGACGCGGTAGTCGGCATCCAACAGCTTGCCCTTGGTCTCGATGGTGAGCGGGTACTTGTCCACCGTTTCGTAGTTCAGGTGCAGCGCGGCGAGGTCGCGGCCGGCGCGGCTGAAATGCCAGAAATCCTGTGCCGTGCGCACACGCGGGATGCGCGGCAGCTCCTTGCTCAGGTTGTCGGCATAGCGTTCGCGGTAGTCGGGGGAATGCAGCAGGCCGTAGATGTAATAGAACAGGTCTTCCTTGCTGATCGTCTCGCCCGGATAGGCGGACTGGAAATGCGCGAGGCCGGCATCGGTGATGGCCTCGCGTCGGCGTGGGCCATCATTGGGAATGCTCGCGAACAGGCCGTCATCGGATTGTTGGGCGGCTTCATCGTAGAGATAGAGCGGAAAACACTGGCCCTTCTCAATGGTGTCAAGGGACGGTATATGGCCAGAAATAATCGCGGAAAATCCAGATCGTGCTCCAGCTCCGCTTAGCTGAATTACTACGTTTTTTGCAGCAGCATCTGGGAAGATGCGCGGCATCTGCAGCACCATCTCGTTGAAAGTCCGATTGAAGTACAGCCATTGTTTGGTGAACGGGCGATACAGGCTGGGAACGATGCACTCGGCATCGAATGTGTAGGTGCGATTCTTGGTCAAGTTCTGCTTGAGCGCGCGAGTCCAACTGATGCGGAGTGGGTCGCTGTCAATGAATCCGTCCACGCGCTCCTGCCGCGCCTTGGTGTCCAGTCCAATATGCGCGGCATCGAAGCGCGCCACTTCGGCGTTGTAGAAGCCGATCATGTTGCGCATGTTTTCCGCAAGCTTGGCCTTGCTATGGCTGTAGGCCCAGGCATCTCGGTTGGTGGCCACGCCTAGCGAGAAGTTGTCGAACATCTTGGACGCGTCGCCCTTCTTGTCGCCCAGCGAGATGAAACGCCCGAAGCTGTCATCGCGCTGCTTCAGCCAGTCGCCATGCGCATCCGGGATGATGTGCTGCCATTCCTGTTCGGGAATACCGTCGACGCTGGCATAGGCTTCTATCCTGCCCAGCTTCTCATCGCGGCTTAGATCGTCACCAATATCGTGGTAGTAGACGTGACCACGCTGATTGGCTTCAGGATTTCTGATCAGAAGTGAGATGGCAATGCCCGCCATGCTGCCGCTTCCGAAAATGTTCTGACCTTCCTTCGCTTGTCCTTTGCTCAGCATGTTCTTGCGGATATCGCCGCGGAGATTGAATACATGCAGGCTGGAGAACTCGGCCACTAAGCAGCGCCGCACCCCGTCCATGGCGGCCTTCTCTAGATAGCCACCATTGGTGACGAAACCGATGATGCCGGCATTGCCGATGCGGTCGCTGGCCCAGCGGATGGCACGGACGTAGCTGTCGTAAAGCCCCTTGGACAACGCCGCGCCTGAGCGTGCGGCATAGGTTTCCGCGATGCGTGCATCCAACGCCGGATAGCCGATGTTCTGATTGTTGTCGTTTTGGCTGCCTTGTCCGATCGAATACGGCGGATTGCCTACAATCACGCGAATGTCGAGCGTCTTCTGCCGCCTGCGCCGCTGGCTGTTGTCCACCAGCAGCGCATCGACCAGATCCTCCTTCTCGTACATCTGGAAGGTGTCGGTCAGGCAGATACCCTCGAAGGGCACGTAGTCGCCGCCGGCGATGCCGTGATACGTGGCCTCGATATTGATCGCGGCGATGTAGTAGGCCAGCAGCACAAGTTCGTTGGCGTGGATCTCGTGCCGGTACTTGTGATCCAGCTCTTCCGGCTTGATCAGGCCGGACTGCAGCAGACGGGTGATGAAGGTGCCGGTGCCGGTGAAGGGGTCGAGGATGTGCACGCCATTGCTGCCGAGGGTCTGCCCGAACTCCTGCTCCAGCAAGTGATTCACGCTGTGCAGGATGAAGTCCACCACTTCCACCGGGGTGTAGACGATACCCAGGCGCTCGGTCATCTTCGGGAAGGCGTTGCGGAAGAACTTGTCGTACAGCTCGACCACGATCTTCTGCTTGCCGGCGGCGCTGTTGATGCCTTCGGCGCGCAGCTTCACGCTGTCGTAGAACGCCTGCAGGGTGTCGGCTTCCTTCTCCAGGTGCAGTTCGTCGAGTACGTCGAGCACGGCCTGCATCGCCTTGGACATCGGGTTGTGGCTGGCGAAGCTGTAGTCGGCGAACAGCGCGTCGAACACCGGCTTGGTGATCAGGTGCTGGGCCAGCATCTCGATGATCTCGGCGTCCGAGACCTTGTCGTTGAGGTCGTCGCGCAGTTCGTTGGCGAAGGCGCTGAAGGCTTCGCGGGCCTTGGCCTGACTGGGGTCTTCCAGCAGCGCCTTGATACGGTCGATGTGGGTCTGCGCGATTTTGGCGATGTCGTTGGCCCAGTCCTCCCAATGGTGGCGGTTGCCGCACTTCTCGACCACTTTGGCGTAGAGCGCGCGCTCGACTTCGCCGATCTCGAACTCGAATTCGCTTTGCACTTCGGCTTCGTAGCCGGGCTGGGCTTCACCGATACTGTGCCTGCTCTTGGCTTTGGCCGCCTTGCGGGCATTGCCGTCCAGCAGCCGCGCGGTCTTGCGCTGCACCGTGTCGGCGACGGCGACGACTTCCATCCGGCTGCGGTCCGGGCCGACGAGGTCGAGCTTGTTGACCATCGCGTCGAAGCGGTCGTCATGGCTGCGCAACGCCTGCAGCACCTGCCAGACCACTGCATAGGTGCGGTTATCGTTCAGCGCTTCGTGCGGCTCGATGCCGGCAGGGATCACCACCGGCAGCACCACGTAGCCGCGCTGCTTGCCCGGGGCATTGCGCATCACCCGGCCGACCGACTGCACCACGTCCACCTGCGAGTTGCGCGGAGTGAGGAACAGCACCGCGTCCAGCGCCGGCACGTCCACGCCTTCGGAAAGGCAGCGCACGTTGCTCAGCACGCGACAGGTGTCCGGTGGCGTGGGTGCCTTGAGCCAGTCAAGCTTCGCTTCCTTCTCGCCGGCGTTCATGCTGCCGTCGACGTGCTTGGCCTCGCAGGTCATGCGCGCGGCGTCTTCGATGTCCTCGGCGTCCTGGTAGGCGTCCACGACCGCCTTGAACATGTCGGCGATTTCCTTCGAGCTGACCTTGTGGGTCTTGCCACCCCGGCTGGGCTCGATGACCTGGCAGAACGCGACCGCGCGCTTCATCGGTTCTGCGCTTTCGCCGGCACCCTCGTGGATGCCGAGCTTGGCCAGCGCCTTCCAGCAGCCGACGATCTTGGCGGCATCGTCCACGCGCAGGCTGTTGTCCTCGTCCTTCAGCAGAGTCTGGAGGCGGCGATTGATGTGGCTTTCCTCGACTGCCAGCACGATGACCTTGTAGTCGACCAGCAGGCCGCGCTTGACGGCTTCCGAGAAGGTGATGACGAACAGCTGTTTGCCGTACCAGGCCTCGTTGTCCATCGAGTACAGCGCCACGTTGTCGCGCTCGGCCACGGCCTTGGCCTCGTTGCCGTAGATGCGCGGGGTGGCGGTCATGTACAGGCGCTTGCCGGCGCGGATGTAGGCGGCGTCGTGCACGCGCACGAAGGCGGATTCGTCGTCGCCTTCGAAGGTGGCGCCGGTGGTGCGGTGGGCCTCGTCGCAGACGATCAGGTCAAAATCGGCCAGCCCCTGCTGCTGGGCGTCGTGGATGACCTCGATGGAGTGGTAGGTGCTAAACACCACGGTCATGTGCGCGTTGTCGCTGCGCGCGGCGACACCTTTGGCCAGTGCGCGGGCGTCGGTGGTGGCCGGGTAGCGCAGTTCGTGGGCGAGGGTCTGGACGGCGTCGTCCTCCTTGCGGCCCTTCTTCTTGCCGACGTCGCTGTCGGAACACACCGCGAAACTGTGCAGGGGAATCGCGCTTTCCTGGGTCCACTCGGTCAGCGTCTGCTGCAGCAGCGACAGGCTGGGCACCAGGAACAGCACGCGGCCGCCCTTGCCAGCCATGCTTTCCGCGATCTTGAGACTGGTGAAGGTCTTGCCGGTGCCGCAGGCCATGATCAGCTTGCCGCGGTCTGCGTCCTGCAGCCCGGCGGTGACCGCCTTGAGCGCGGATTGCTGGTGCGGGCGCAGGGATTTCTTCGCCTTCAGCGCGACCGGGGCGTTGGGCTGGAAGCGCGACCAGTCGATCTGGCTGGCTTCGAGATCGTGCAGGGTGATCTTGCTGACCGGCGGCTGCTGGTCGATCAGCGCGTTTTCGGCATTGTCGGACCAGTGGTCGGTGCTGGAAACGATGACCCGGTGCGCGAATGGCTTGCGGCCCGAGGCGGTGAAGAAGCTGTCGATGTCCTTCTTCTGCAGCCGGTAGTCCGGGTCGTAAAACTTGCACTGGATGGCGTGGATCGCGCCGGTTCCGGCTTCCTCGGCGACCAGGTCAATGCCGTCATCCTTCGCGCTGAAGCCGTGGGCGGGCGCCCAGTCGGACCAGGTCCAGACCTTGGCATACAGGTCGCGGTAGGTGGCCTCGTTGCGCAGGTAGGCCAGGATCAATTCTTCGAAGTAGGTGCCCTTCTCGCGCTCGGTCATCGAGGACTGGCGCAGGGTGTCGAGCAGAGTCTCAAGTACGGTCACAGATTCCGGATCCTGGCAAAACGGTGAATCGAAGGAAGAAAGGGGGCGACAGGACTCCCACGCCATTTGAAATCAATGACATTCATGGCATCGCGTGCCCCCTCCAGACCTCGATTCTAGGTGCCGCCGGCTCAAAGGGCGACAAGCGAGGATGATCGGTCACCGGAATCGTTGCCCGGATCCACGTAGGCGACCGGGTGCCAGCCACCGGCGGGGTGGTGGAAGGACTTCGCACTCGCCCCTGGGCGCCGGCAGTTGTCGGATGACCCGGGCGGACTCCAGCCTGTCGACGAAGTCGTTGACGGGCGTGTAGAAGTTCGGAATCCGCTCGTTCTCTTCGTCGGTGAAAACCCAGTAAGCCAGCCTTCTCTTGGCGAACCCTGCGCGCTGGGCCTCGGCGCGGGCGGCGTACTGGGTGACGAAGAGCCTGTACAGCGCCCTCTCTGGGTAGAAGCTACGCCGGACCCACGCGGCGACGTCCCTCTGGTTGAAGCGATCACCCGGGGACCGCTTTGCCACGAAGTGGTCATGGGCCAGGAGCTGCCAAAGAACCGGGTCCACTCCGAAGATCCAGGCATCTTCATGGGCTCGAAGGCAGGCGGACCGAATCGCCGCTGGCACGGCGTCCAGGAGCTCGCTGACGCGGTCTTCCGCGCTGACCCGATACTCGCGCAGGATCCGCTCGATCCGCTCAGGCGAGGTCAGTTCCATGAGATGGCCCAGGTCCTCAGCGTGTCTCGCACGCTCCTGGCGGCGCATGTAGGCCTTCCGGCCCTCCTTGTCCCTGGTCTCCTGGGCCTCGCGTTCCTTGCGGGCCTGGGCCGCCTTGGCCATCTGCTCCCGCAGCTGTGCGATCTGCTGGTTCCTCGCCGCAACCTGCTCGTCCAGTTCCTGCTTGGAAGCCCCCCACTCCGCTACCGCCTCGGGACAGGAGATCCAACTGCGATTGGCAGCGTCATCGAGCACGGCGTGCTCGAAGGCGGCCAGGTCGTGGGGAGTGTCGCGGTGCAGCTGGGACAGGTCGATCTCGACCATCCTCCGGCCCTGCGCCTGGACGCGCGCCGCCTTGATGTCGCCAACGGCATGGGTCACGCGGATCTCGATCAGCAACTCGCCCACCTCATCCCGGGCAACGACATCGGGCTTGTAGCTGCCCAGCGATCGCTCGATCTCGATGTCGCGCAACGACATGCTGCGGCTCGGCTGGTCGACCTTCCGCCCCCAGTGGAGCCGGCCATCGTCGTCACGGGCATGCGGCGGGTTGGGCATGTCGATCGGGTCGCCGGTCCAGGCCGGGATCACCAGCCGCTGGTGGTCTGCGATCAGCTGCTTGGCCCGTTCGTGAATTCCGGTTTCACGACCCGTCTGGCAGCCGGTGTCAGTCAGGTGGGCGAAGTGGGGGCGCTTGCGGCGACTCTCCTTGGCCTTGGCCGACAGCGGGGCATGGCACCCCGGGCAGATGCAGCCGCACGCCTTGCCTTTGGACACCTCGCTGGGGGCCCAGACACGGCCATCCTTCAGGCCAAACGGGACGCGGAACCCGCCACGCCGCGCCAGCGGGTTGCCCGACGGATTGCGAAGTGAGAACGGCTCTGGGATGGTGTCCATGGCGCTTTCCTTGATCGGAGGGAAAGCAGAAATTCGCGGCAGGCCATGGACGCAAACAGATCTAAACCCGCCCAAACGGGTAATCCACAGGTTGAATCCCTCCAATTGGCGCTTGAATGGCTGGATCGGGAGGGGGGACAGCAGCGCAATGCCCGGGTCCTTCGGGAGGTCATGGACACGACCCTGACCGCCATCTCGCGCGGCGAGCCGCCCCCCGAGACGGACACCACTACCCTTCGGGCGCTCTTTCAGCAGTTGGAAGGAACTGGCGATGGCCAGTCCAAGGTATTCCGGGCGGCCGAGCTGGGGAACTGGTGGGAATCGCGACAGGAACAGCTTCGACAGCGGTGCGCTCAGGCAGGCTCTGCCCTTACCCCTTACCTCGTGGTCAAGAAAGGGGGGCGGCCGTGGCCTGCCCTCTCGGCTGTCTTTCGATTTCCGCCCGACGCCCGAAGCGGAGCCCGAGGAGGACGTCGCGCCACCAGAGGCCGATCCGACCAAGATCCGCTACCAGATGGATCCAGCCAAGCCAGCGCTATGGCTCCGGCTGTTGGTGGGCAGCCGGCCATTCCCGGTGCAGTCCTGGCGCGGCTACGTGCTTATCGGAACCGCGGCCTTGAACATGGTGCTCATCGGACTCGTCTGGTTCTGGCTGTACACCTCATGGAGCCGTGGCCACGCGGTGACCACCGCGACACTGGCCCAGCTCGGCCTGGTGATGCTGGTGACGGCCGGGCTCTGGTGGTTGTTGCGGCCGGTGATCCTTCTGCCCACACAGCGGGTAACCATAGCGGAGCCCTCGTTCCTGGCGCTGAGCGAGCTCTACGGTCAGCTCCGCACCATGCCGGCGCCAGGTCGAAAGTTGAAGTCCCGAGAGTTCTCCGTCGTGCGCCACTGGGGCACGTGCCCGATCTGCTCGGCCGAGGTGGATCTGGATTACGGACGGGCCGCGTTTCCTGACCGATTGGTTGGTCGCTGCCATGATGCGCCGCTGGAGCACGTGTTCTCGTTTGACCCGGTGCGCCTTGTCGGGCGGTCATTGCTTAACGCGCAAGATGCAGGCTGAAGGAGTGGGCTCAGCCGCCCTACCCCGATAAACGTCCCCTAATCGCCTATGGCTGCATCATGTGGCAGATGGCCTAATCGGTACATCGGCCACATACGGTGTCGATACTTGACAGCCGCCCAGTGTCCATCCGGTTGGCATCTTTCCGTATACCACCCCGATCCAACGGCCACCGTCTACCGGATGCAGATGAAGCTCGTTGGACCATTGGACAGGGAATCATTTGGATCCTGGCTGCCCATCTTCCATCCTCCCATTTCGCGGCGCGGGGCCGGGCCAAAGCCCTCGCTCGAACGCAGGATTCAAGAACTGGGACAAAGCTTCGATCTGCTCGCCAGACAATGAAGCCCGCACTTCCTTGGCTATGCGTGCGCGCTGCTGCTCCGGCAGTTCTTGTGGCGCACTAGCGTCGTCCGGATCGGGCTGACCGGTTCCGGCACGTTGCAGCGGCATCGCTGCGCGAGCCAAGTCGTTTAGCAGGAAATGTAACACCTCGTCCTCTACTCGGCATTCCGCAAGGACACGCTCGCGGATGTAGTCAGCGAGTGATCGGCCTTCTATGCGGGCGGACTCGACAAGCTTGCGCTTCTCCTCGGAGGTAAAAGCGACCCTCACGGATTCGTTCCGAACGTCAGGCATTCACGTCTCCCGACTCATCGTCCGACTGGAAGGCGCGCACTGCCGGTTCGGCCGTCACTTGCTTGTGGCAGTTGACTGCTCGACCTGCTTCACCAGATCGCGCTTCTGCGTCTTGCTGAGATCATTCCAGCGTAGGAGCAGCTTGGCCAACATTTCGTCCTCGGTGTACAAGAACGCAGCAGGGACATTCAAGGCTTCCGCAAGCTTCTTCGCCATCTCGGCGCGAGGCTCATGCACGCCGCGTTCGTACTGGTTGACGCGAGGGCTCGCCACTTCAGGCTCCATACCGGCCAAAACGCCAAGCTGAGCCCGGGAAAAACCCGCGCGCTTGCGGGCTTCGGCCAGTCTCCGGGCAAAGATCGGACGCGAGGTGTCGGACACTGGGCCCCCTACGGTTGGAACCATAGGATGGCGCAAGCGTCCACGCTTTCACACTAAGATATACTTAGTATCCGGTCAAGTCTTCAAGGATCCAACTGCTTCATGGGCCTCTATCTGGTCGCACCTGAGCACGGCATAGCCCTCGAGGTCCCGATCTCGGAGTCGGACGAGCGCGCCCTCGTTCGTCAATGGGCCCGGTTGCGAGAGGCGACCGCGCGTGAGCGATTCAACATTAGGCTTGGCAAGCACTTGACCAGCGCACTGTCTGAAGCCTTGGACTGGGACATAAAAGCACCAACTGATGCCCAGATGGCTCTGGCATCGGTGCTTGCCCAAAAACTAGCTACGGATGTGCCGCCCGGGGCATTGTCCTCCCGGTTGGAGATGTCACTTTTCATCGACAAGGCGTCTGCTCGCCTCCGCGACGGCTGACCGTGCGCTCGGAGGCACTTCTAGAACGGTGCCGAGCCTAAGCGCATCAGATTCTCAGCAAGTTGCTGCTCTGCTTCCGCGGGCTGCACTGCCCACACAGCACTCAATCCGAGTACGGCGAACGACGCCTCCCACGGAAGAATAGAGCGGCCATCAAATTGCGCAAACGGACCATCGGATTCGGTGAGCACCCTCTCCCTTGGCATGCGATCCACCAGAGCGCGTCCCTTTGAACTCCCTAGCATCGCTGGGCCCACACTGAACCAGCATCCCTGCTCCACCGCCTTGTCGACCTCTTTCGCCGTACCACTGAACCAATGAAGGATAGGAATTCCAGCGCTCGGATGCCCTGCCAGCCGACTCAGAACGTCTTTGCTAGCGCGGCGGCTGTGTAACGAGAGGATCTTGCCCCCTGCATTGGAGCAGGGGTTCTACCCCGAAATCACGGACGGTTGTGAAAGAGCTTGGAACTCCCGATCGCGCCTGGCGACTCTTCGCCGCATCCTCGGGTTATGGAACCGCTCGACGTATTCGAACACATCAGTCTTCGCTGCATCGAGTGTCAGGTACTTCGTGCGGTAGATCCGCTCGCGCTTGAGCACGCCGAAAAACCCTTCGCAGGCCGCGTTGTCGCCGCAGTGTCCCACCGCGCTCATCGAACAGACCAGGCCGTTTCTCGACAGATACCGCTGGTAGTCGCCGCTTCGGAATTGACTGCCGCGATCGGAATGCAGGATCACCGGCTCCGCGCCTTGCCGCTGCCATACCGCCATCTGCACCGCCCGGATCACCATGTGCCGGTCCTGCCTGTGGTGCATCGACCAACCCACCACGCGCTGGTCGAACAAATCCAGCACGATGCATAGATACAGCTTGCCTTGTCCTGTTTTGATCTCAGTGATGTCGGTGACCCATTTGGTCTCCGGCTCCAGTGCGGTGAAGTCCCGCTCCAGCAGGTTGCGCACGCCCGGAGGCGTGAGCGCCGGCCGTCCGCGCTGACCGCGCCGCTTCGGGCGCGGCCAGCCCTGCAAACCCTCGGCCGCCATCAGTCGCGCCACGCGGTTCAAGCTGGCCGACTCGCCCTGATCGACCAGGTCTTCGTGCATGCGACCGGCGCCGAGAGTGCCACGGCTGTCCTCGTGCATCTCGCGGATTCACGCGGCTGACCTGCCCCCACTGGCCATACCAGTGATTACTGATAAAGCCCGGGGTTGAAGGTTACTGCGTTGTCGGCTTGTTGTGCTCGGTGGTTGGCAGCGAACTGGGCAGGCGGGATTCGACCGCAGCTGCTGTGTGGTCGCACC
>NZ_JCAFSD010000011.1:0-125961 GCF_059368915.1 Stenotrophomonas sp. YJH_SMC_105-26
TGTTCGGGCGGTTCAGGGAGAATCCGGCGTGGGGACCCAAGCTACTTCTCGGTCGCAAGACCTGGATCCACACGGTCGCCCACGCCGGGCTCTCGGCACCCAAGGTGCCAGATCGGCAAGAGATAAGATCCACGCCATGCGTAAGTGCTCCGCGAGGAGCATGGCGCCAACCAGAGTTGGCCGCTACCAATCGATTGCCGGCCAGCGGCCGGCACTACCGGCAGATCCACACCAACCGTGGATGAGCCGCCGACGGTACGCAAAAGAAAAGCGGCGCCCCGTGGGGCGCCGCTCTGCTCTCAACAGTGCTCAGTCGAGCATGGCCCGACTTTACTTGGCCGGGGCCTTGTCCTTCATCATCGCGTCGCGGGCTGCCTTGAACGGATTGCCTGCATACCAGTTCGGCCAACGATCGCCACCGGCCAGTTCCTTGCCCACGCCGTACATCAGCTGCAGGTCTTCGACGGTGCCGTCCAGCTTCCAGGTGGCGGCGTCGAACTCGTCCTTCGGGCCGTGGTAACGGTTGGCGCCGTAGTCCGCCGCCGCCTTGCGGCCCGCTTCCACGCCACCCTCGCGCAGGTCTTCGCCGCCATCGGCGTACAGGGCCGGCACACCCGCCTTTGCGAAGTTGAAGTGATCGGAGCGGAAGTAGAAGCCGCTCTGTACCGAGGTCTCACCGTGCAGGGTGCGGTCCTGGGCGGCGGCCAGCGGCTTGAGGATGTCCTCCAGCTCCGAGCTGCCGAAGCCGGTGACGGTCACGTCCTTGGCACGGCCGGCCACCGACATCGCATCGATGTTGATCACGCCGGCGATCTTGTCCAGCGGGAAGGTCGGGTGGGCGACGTAGTACTTGGAACCCAGCAGGCCGGACTCTTCCAGGGTCACCGCCAGGAACACCACCGAACGCTCCGGCTTCGGCTCCCGGTGGGCCATGGCTTCGGCCACTTCGAGAATGCCAGCCACGCCGGTGGCGTTGTCGACCGCGCCGTTGTAGATGTTGTCGCCGGTCTCACCCTCATGCTTGCCCAGGTGGTCCCAGTGCGCCATGTACAGGACGGCCTCGTCAGCGCGCTTGCTGCCCGGCAGCACGCCGACCACGTTGCGCGACTGCTTCTGTGCGATCTGGCTCTTCAGGTCGACCGCAGCGGTGGCCTTCAGCGGCACTGGCTTGAAACCGCGCTTGCTGGCGTCCTTGTAGGCCTGGGCGAGGTCCAGGCCGGCACCGGCGAACAGCGCCTTGGCCGCGTCGGCGCTCAGCCAGCCCTGTACCGGGATGCGCGCTTCCGGGTCATCCTTGGCGGGCAGGTCGTACTGCGGGCCAGCCCAGGAATTCTTCACCACGTCCCAGCCGTAGGACGCGCCGGCGGTGTCGTGCACGATCAGCGCGGCGGCGGCGCCCTTGCGGGCGGCCTCCTCGAACTTGTAGGTCCAGCGGCCGTAGTAGGTCATGCGCTTGCCGTCGAACAGCTTCGCGTCGTCGACGTGGAAGCCCGGGTCGTTGACGAACATCACGACCGTCTTGCCCTTCCAGTCCTGACCGGCGTAGTCGTTCCACTTCTGCTCCGGCGCATCGACGCCATAGCCGACGAACACCAGGTCGCTGGCATCGACCTTCACTTCGGCCTGGCCGGTACGGGTGCCGACCACCATGTCGGTGCCGAACTTCAGTTCGGTGGTCTTGCCGCCCTGGGTGATCTTCAGCACGGTCGATTCGTCGGCCGTGGTCTCGGTCATCGGCACATCCTGGAACCAGCTGTCGCCGTTGCCGGGCTGCAGGCCGATGCGCTGCATCTGGTCGCGGATGTAGTTGACCGTCAGTTCTTCGCCCTTGCTGCCCGGGGCGCGGCCTTCGAACTCATCCGAAGCCAGGGTCTTGACCATCTCGGCGAAGTCGCCGGCGTTGATCTCCGGTGAGAACTGATGGGCGGCCGGCTTCGCGGCAGCGGTATCGGTGGGCGGCGTGGCAGCCGGCGTGGATTCGCCTTTGCAGGCACTGAGCGCGGCCGCGGCGGCCAGGCACAGGAGGAGTTTGCGGGGCATCGTCGATTCCTGGAGAACAAAGGGCGGTCGCATCTCATGCGCGACCGGTAAACGCGAGTATCACCGAAGCGGCGGGTGCGACGGGTTCAGTCGGCCGGCGCGGTTTCGGTATCGAACGGGATCGGCTCGGCCCCGGTGACCGGGCCGATGCGTGCGGTGCGATGCACGTACAGCACCACCTCGCGCTCGAACTGCAGCGGCCCACTGACGACCGCGTTGGGGCCGATGATCACGCGCGGCTTGCGGCTGGCGGTGAGCGAGACACTGAAGTTCGGCTTGCGCACATGCACGCCGCCGTTGACCTGCGAACCGATGCCGACGGTGATGTCACCGTTGACGGTCTCGACGTCTTTGCCGACGCGGCTCTCGACCAGGCCGATGCCGCCGTTCACGGTCTCGACGCCGCCTTCGATCTGGCTGCCGCGATCAGTGAAGATGCTGCCGTTGACGGTGCTGACGCCACCGCTGGCGATCACTTCGCGACCCAGGCGGACACCGCCGTTGACCGTTTCGATCTTGCCGGTGCGTGCGCGGTCGGCAACCTTCACCCCGCCGTTGACGGTGTCGATGCTTCCGGTCTCGACGCCTTCGCCGACGCGGATGCCGCCGTTGACGGTGTCCAGCTTGCCGTAGCGTTGGCCGGGTTCGGCGCTGATGCTGCCGTTGACCTTGCTGATGTTCTCCTGGGCGCAGACTGGCCCGGTGACCAGCAGTACGCCCAACAGCAGCGGAATGGATAGAGTTTTCATGGGAACCTCGATGGATGTGCGGCTGGCAGGCCGCGTGCGGAGATGTCACCATTCCCCGGTACCCCCCGCAACTGCCTGAAGTCACTGGAAAGCCCTTGCGCGACAACGCCTTCCCATCACGCCGACATCACATCGCCGCCGTACGCGGCGGGCGCTGGCTGCTGCTGGGGCTGGCTGTGGCGCTGGCCCTGCCCCTGCCGGGTGCTGCGCAGACCACCCGCGAGACCGAGCGCAAGCTGCAGAAGCTGCGTACCGAGCTGAAGGGCGTGGCGCAGGAGCGACGGCAGATCGAAGGGCAGCGTGGCCAGGCATCGCAACAGCTGCGCGAGGCCGACGAGAAGGTGGCACGCACCGGCCGTGCGCTTGCGCAGACCGAAGCGGCGCTGCGCGAGCAGGCCCAGGCCCTGGCCCAGGCCGAGCAGCGCCGCAGCAGCCTGCAAACCAACCTGGCCCAGCAGCACCGCGAACTGGCCGGCCTGCTGCGCGCGGCGTATCAGCTTGGCAATCACGCACCGCTGAAGCTGCTGCTGTCGCAGGACACGGTGGCCGATGCCAATCGCGCCCTGGCCTACCATCGTTACCTGCAGCGCGAACGAGCGCAGCGCATCACCACGCTCACCGCCGACCTGAAGGAACTGGAAGCGCTGCAGGCGCAGATCGCCGAGCGCAAGCAGAAGCTGCAGGGGGCGCAGCAGGACCAGAAGCAGCAGGCAGCGGCGCTGGCGGCCGACCGGCGTGACCGCGCGCAGACCGTGGCCTCGCTCGACGAACGCTTCAAGGACCGGCGCGAGAAGGAACAGGCACTGGGCCAGGATGCCAAGGCGCTGGAAACGCTGCTGGCCAATCTGCGTGCCGCTGCCGCCCGGGCCGAAGCCGAGCGTCGCGCGGCGGCACGTCGAGCTGCTGCCGAAAAGGCCGCTGCCGAGCGGGCCGCACGCCAGGCGGCCGCACAGGGCCGGCCACCGCCGCCGGCAACCAAGGTTCCACCTGCGGTGGCGTCGGCACCGGCACCGAAGGTCGGCGGCCTGGGTTGGCCGTTGTCCGGCAACCTGCTGGCCCGCTATGGCGGCAAGCTGCCCGATGGCCGTACCAGCAGCGGCGTGCTGATCGGCGCGCCGGCCGGCAGCACCGTCACGGCCGTGGCCGACGGCACCGTGGTGTTCTCCGACTGGATGACCGGCTACGGCATGATCCTGATCGTCGACCACGGCAATGGCTACATGAGCCTGTATGCCCACAACGACACCCTGCTGAAGGATGCCGGCGCACGGGTCAGCCGCGGTGATGCGGTGGCCAAGGTCGGCAATTCCGGTGGCCAGGGCGTCACCGCGCTGTACTTCGAGCTGCGCCGTGGCGGGCAGCCGGTCAACCCGGACAGCTGGCTGCAGCGGCGCTGAATCCAGGCCTGCCGGATGCGGGTTGGATTCAACGGGAATTTAGCTGTGCTTCGCGCATAATCGGTGCATGTGCCTTGGGCACGATGCCAACGTCGACAGGAGTGATCCATGCGCGCAGCCCGTACCGCCACCCTCTTGCTGGCCCTGTTGCCAGCGCTGTCCTGGGCGCAGCAGACCGCGCCCGCCCCGAGCCAGGAAACCAGCGGGCAGGCAGCGAACAGCGAGGAGGCGGTGACCTCGAAGGTGCCGCTGGAGGACATCCGCCGTTTCGTGGCCGTGTACAACGCGGTGCGCGCCGCCTATGTCGATCCGGTCGATGACAAGAAGCTGATGCAGTCGGCCGTGCGTGGCCTGCTGCTCGACCTCGATCCGCACAGCACCTACTTCAACAAGGAAGACGCGCAGGCCTTCGACGAGCAGGCCAATGGTGCCTACGAGGGCATCGGCGTGGAGCTGCAGCAGCAGCCGGACAACGCCAGCATGAAGGTGATCGCGCCGATCGACGACACCCCGGCGGCCAAGGCCGGCATCCTCGCTGGTGACCTGATCATCGCCATCGACGGCAAGCCGATCAGTGCGATCGATGCCAGCGAGCCGCTGCGCGGCCCGGCCGGCAGCAAGGTGGTGCTGACCATCGTGCGCGAAGGCAAGCCCAAGCCGTTCGACGTGAGCCTCACCCGCCAGACCATCCGCGTGACCAGCGTGCGCAGCCGCCTGCTGGAACCCGGCTATGGCTACATCCGCCTGAGCACCTTCCAGGCCGATACCGGTTCGGACTTCCAGAAGCACGTGCAGCAGCTGCAGAAGCAGTCCGGTGGCCAGCTCAAGGGCCTGGTGCTGGACCTGCGCAGCAACCCGGGTGGCCTGCTGACCGCTGCCGTGCAGGTGGCCGATGATCTGCTCGACAAGGGCAACATCGTCAGCACCCGTGGCCGCATCAGCATCAGCGATGCACGATTCGACGCGACCCCGGGCGACCTGCTGAAGGGCGCACCGGTGGTCGTGCTGGCCGATGCCGGTTCGGCCAGTGCATCGGAAGTCCTGGCCGGCGCGCTGCGCGACAACAAGCGTGCGCGCGTGGTTGGCAGCCGTACCTTCGGCAAGGGCTCGGTGCAGACCGTTCTGCCGCTGGACAACGGTGATTCGGTGAAGCTGACCACCGCGCGCTATTACACGCCCAGCGGCAAGTCGATCCAGGCCACCGGCATCGTGCCGGACGTCGAACTGAAGCCCGCCGCCACGCCGGCCGAGGATGCACTGCCAGCCAGCCTGAGCGACTACAGCGAAGCGACCCTGCCGGGCCATCTGCGCGGCGATGACGAAGGCACGGAGGGCTACCACGCCGGTGCGGTGCTGCCGGGCGATGGCCCGATCAACGACGCGCTGGCCGAGCTGAAGAACCCAGGCTCGGTGGCCGCACGGTTGAAGGCCGAGGCCGCCAAGGCGGATGCGGCCAAGGCCGCGAAGGCCGCTGCGGCGAAGCCGGAAGCAAAGACGGATCCGAAGGTCGAATCGAAGGCAGGGGGCAAGCCCGAAGCAAAGCCCGCACCGGCCCCGGCCAAGCCCTGACGGTAGCGCCGGACTGTGCCCGGCGAACAGCCTGCTCATCCGGAAGGCGACGCGGCCGGGGCGTCGCCCGATAGAATCGGCCCATGGACGATTCGAACCTAGCGACTACGATCAGCCAACTGCTTGGTCGTGATCCGCTGCCACCTAACCGGGCCGCCGCCCTGTTGGAATCCCTGGCCTGCCGCCATGGAATCGATCCGCGCTTTGTCTATTGGTGGGCAAGCAAGGCGTCGGCTGATCAGACGATCCAATACGACAGTAGCGATGAAGGCCTTTCCTGCCTGGCTGAACTGCTGGCGGGAGTGAACGGTGAAATGCTTCTGGTAGCGTCAGATGAGTGCGCATTGCCGTGGCCGATCTGGACTCTACAGGCAAGTGAACTGATTCCGTTGCTTGGCGAGTTGCCGTTCTTCGAGTATTTCGTGGTGCTGGATGGCGGCTCTGCGCTGCTGTTCGACACCCACCACAACACCCTGGTGATCAGTCGCGAGTGACCCTTTCGGTGTCATCGCGGACGGAATAGACCCATATCAATGACGGAGTCGGGCACGCTCGACGCAACGAACGAGCGGGTGAGCGTGGAGCCGGCCAGCGGCCGGCACTACCAGGGGTCAGAATCCGTGCCGCTTGCGCAGGCGGCGCGCGATCGCGGCGCGCACGTACACGCCATACACCACGCCGAACACGAAGCCGCCGATGTGCGCCCACCAGGCCACCATGCCGAAGCTGGGGCCGATATGGGCGAACACCACCTGCAGCGCGGCCCAGACGCCGATCAGCAGGTAGGCCGGGGCGCGCACGAACTCCAGGAACAGGCCCAGCGGGATCACCACGCCCAGCCGGGCACCGGGGAACAGGGCCAGATAGGCGCCGATCAGCGCCGACACCGCGCCGCTGGCGCCGATGATGATCTGGTCCGGGCTGCCCATGGTGTAGATCGCCACCAGGTTGGACACCGCGCCGCCCACGAGGAACAGCAGCAGCAACCGCCAGGGTCCCAGCACCCGCTCGGCGGGGAGGCCGAAGATCAGCAGGAACACCAGGTTGCCCAGCAGGTGCGACCAGTCGGCGTGCAGGAACAGCGCAGTGAACAGGCGCAGCACGCTGCCGTCCTGCAGGGTCGCCCACCAGTCCAGCGGACGGGTCAGGCCGGTGGACAGGGCGCCCCAGTCCAGCCAGAGACTGCCGCGGGCATCGTCCGGGCGCGAGATCGACCACAGGAATGCCAGCCACAATGACGCGAACAGCACGGGCGTGGCCCAGCGCAGGGCCGCCTTCTTGCGCGACGGGAGGGAGACGAACATGCCAATAGCCTAGCGTGCGGCCACGTTCGGTGGGGACGGTCCTGTTCAGCTTTTGAGACGAAAAAACCGCCTGCGCTGTTATTGTTTCATTAACAGCTCTGGGTAATACTCGCATACGGCGTCGTATGTCGGGAGGGGAATCCGGCGCGCTCCGATGGGTCCCAGGACCCGGCGGGCGCAGGCGCACTCAGAGCACCATCACCGCTTACCGGAGAGAGAACTACGATGCAAACCGCTTCCACCATTGCCCGACTGACCCTGCTGGCCGTCGGCGTTGCCGGTGCGCTGGCCGCCGCCGATGCCAATGCTGCCGCCTTCCAGCTGAAGGAAAACAGCGCCAAGGGCCTGGGCCGCGCGTTCGCCGGCTCCACCTCGACCGAAGGTGACGCCTCGGTCATCGCTACCAACCCGGCGTCCATGCGCCTGCTCGACGGCACCCTGGTCCAGGGCGACGTCAGCGCCATCAGCTTCGGCGCCAAGTTCCGCGGCCAGGGCAAGTACGCCAACGGCGCGCCGATTTCCGGTGGCAACGGCGGCGACGCCGGCATGATCGCCCCGGTTCCGGCCGCGTACTTCCACGTGCCGTTCGGCGAGAACGACAACATGCACTTCGGTGCTTCGCTGACCGTGCCGTTCGGCTTCAAGACCGAATACGACCGCGACTGGGTCGGCCGCTACAACGGCGTCAAGACCGAGCTGCAGGCCATCGACCTGGGCGTGGCGTTCTCCTATGACGTCAACCCGTACCTGTCGTTCGGTGCGTCGGTGTTCGCCGAGCGCCTGAACGTCGACCTGACCAGTGCTGTCGACACCGGCACCGCGATCAACGCCACTGCCCAGCGCACCGCTGCGGCGCGTGTGTTGGCTGCCGGCGGCACCGCAGCCCAGGCTGCGGCGGCCTCGCAGGCCGCTGCACGCCAGGCCGCCCAGCTCGGCTTCTCGCCGGGCACCGCCGATGGCTACCTGCGCATCAAGGGCGATGAAGTGTCGGTCGGCTACACCCTGGGCATGACGGTCACCCCGGTGGAAGGCACCAACATCGCGTTCAGCTACCGCTCGAAGGTCGAGCACAAGATCACCGACGGCAAGGCCGATTTCACCATCCCGCAGAATGCGGCGGCCTTCCTGGCCACTGCTGCCCCGGGTACCTTCATCGACAGCAACGGTCGCGCGACCATCACCCTGCCGGCCAGCGCCACCGTGGGCTTCACCCACCGTGTGAACGACCAGTGGCAGATCATGGCTGAAGTCACGCGCACCGCGTGGAGCAAGTTCGACCAGGTCGTCGTCGATTACGACTCCAACCAGCCGGACAGCGTGCTGCCGTTCCACTACCGTGACACCACCTTCGCGTCGATCGGTACCGATTTCCGCGTGAACGACAAGCTGACCCTGCGCGGCGGCCTGGCCTATGACCAGACCCCGACCACCGATGCCCACCGCGACGTGCGCGTGCCGGACACCACCCGCAAGTGGCTGTCGCTGGGCATGACCTACGCCGCTTCGGACAAGATGGAATACAGCGTGGGCTACACCCACCTGTTCACCAAGGATCCGAACATCACCTCGACCTCGGACACCGGCAACACCGTGACCGGCAAGTACAAGGTCAGCGGCGACGTGCTGGCGGCGTCGATGCAGTACAAGTTCTGATTCGGGCGATTGCCTGGAGCAGTACGAAGGAGGCCCCGCGCAAGCGGGGCCTTTCTTTTTGTGGGGACGGGCCGGGGCGTCCACGCAGCGCACGGATCCACGACAATAGCGACATGAACCTGTCCGATCCGAACTTCCAGCTGGAGCTGGCTGCCAACATCGCCGTCGCCGGCTCGATCCTGCTGGCCGGCCGCAACAACGTGCACACCTGGTGGCTGGGCATCGTCGGCTGCGCCTTGTTTGCTGCCGTGTTCGAACGATCGCATCTGTATGCGGACATGGTGCTGCAGTTCTTCTTCATCGCCATCAGCGTGCTGGGCTGGTGGCAGTGGCTGCGTGGTGACCATGGCGCGCCGTTGCCGATCACTTCATTGCGGCCGCGCGCCTGGGCCTGGCTGGCGCCGCTGGCGGTAGTGGCCACGTTCGGCTACGGCTGGATGCTGACCCGCCTGACCAATGCCTATGCGCCGTACATCGATTCGGCGGTGCTGGTGTTGAGTGTGATCGCGCAGATCCTGATGATGCGACGCAAGCTGGAATCGTGGTGGGTATGGCTGCTGGTGAACACCGTTGCGGTGCCGCTCTACTACAGCCGTGGCCTGCACCTGACCTCGATCCTGTATGTGAGCTTCTGGATCAACGCGCTGGTCGCCTTGCGCCATTGGCGGCACCTGATGCGGGACGAGGCCAGGGCGGCCGATGCCGCTGCCTGAGCGCGTTGCACGCGGCCTGGTGGTGGGCAAGTTCTGCCCGCTGCATCGCGGCCATGAACGACTGATCGACTTCGCCGCCACGCGCTGCCAGCAGCTGCTGGTGATCGGCTGGTCGCAGCCGGGCTTTGTCGGCTACAGCGCTGCGCGCCGCGAGCGCTGGCTGCGTGCGCGTTTCCCGCAGGCCACGGTAGCGGTGCTTGACGACGCGCGACTGGCCGCATTGTGCACGCAGCATGGCTTGCCAGTGCGAGCGCTGCCGCAGGACAGTGATGACGAACAGGTGCAGCGTGACTTTACCGCTTGGCTGTGCCTGAGCCTGTTCGGTGGGCCGGTGCAGGCGGTGTACACCGGTGAGGACTACGGTGACGGCTTCGCGCAGGCGCTGGCCACGCACTTCGGTGCGCCGGTACGCCATGAGCGGCTCGAACGCGCATTGGATGTCGGGCAGGCCTGCGGCACCCAGCTGCGCACCGATCCGCATGCGCATCGCCATGGGCTCGCACCGCAGGTGTATGCCGACCATGTACAGCGCGTGGCCTTCATCGGTGGCGAGTCCAGCGGCAAGACCACGCTGGCCCGCGTGCTGGCCGAGCGTCTGCAGACCGTCTGGGTGCCGGAGTATGGCCGCACGCTGTGGGAGCAGCGAGGCGGAGAGCTGACGCCGGGCGACCTGCTGCGCATCGCAATGACACAGCCACAGCACGAAGACGAGGCTGTGCGGCGTGCGCAGCGCTGGCTGTTCTGCGATACCACGCCGCTGGTGACGCTGGGCTACAGCGGCTGGATGTTTGGCACCGCGCCGCAGCCGCTGAGGCAAGCGGCACGACGACGCTACGACCTGCTGTTCCTGTGCGCGCCGGATATTCCGTTTGACCAGGATGGCACGCGCGTGGGCGAAGCCTTCCGGACGCAGCAGCATGCGTGGTACCTGGAGCAGCTGCAGGCAGAGGGTGTCGAGCATGTGCTGCTGGAAGGCGATCTGGAGACGCGCATCGCACGCGTGCAGGGCGAGCTGGCGAAGCGGGCGGACAATCGGTTCAGTGTGGCCTTGCCTCTGTAGAGCCGAGCCCACGCTCGGCTGCGCCAGAAAAGCCGAGCATGGGCTCGGCTCTACAGCCAGGAAAGCCGAGCGTGGGCCCGCCTCTACAGGAAGCAAAGCACAAAAAACCCCGCGTTCGCGGGGTTTTTTGTTTACTGCATCAAGCAGGCGATCAGTCGCCCAGGGTCAGCAGCGAGGCGTTGCCGCCGGCGGCTGTGGTGTTCACCGTCACCGTCTTTTCGGTAGCGAAGCGCAGCAGGTAGTGCGGGCCGCCGGCCTTCGGGCCGGTGCCGGACAGGCCCTGGCCGCCGAACGGCTGCACGCCGACCACCGCGCCGATCTGGTTGCGGTTGACGTAGACGTTGCCGACGTGGACGCCGTTGCTGATGCGATCAACGGTCTCGTCGATGCGCGAATGCACGCCCAGGGTCAGGCCGTAGCCGGTGGCATTGATCTGGTCGATCACCGCGTCGAGCTGGTCGCCCTTCCAGCGGATCACGTGCAGGACCGGCCCGAAGATTTCCTTGTGCAGCTGGCCCAGGTCCTTCAGTTCATACGCGCGCGGTGCGAAGAAGGTGCCATTGGCCGCTTCGGCGGACAGCTCGGCGGCCGCGATCAGGCGCGCTTCGCGGTCCATGCGCTCGGCGTGGTCCTGCAGGATCTTCAGCGCGTCGGCGTCGATCACCGGGCCGACGTCGGTGGACAGCAGGCCCGGGTTGCCGACCTTCAGTTCCTTCATCGCGCCGGCCAGCATGGTCATCACCTTGTCGGCGATGTCGTCCTGCACGAACAGCACGCGCGCGGCCGAGCAACGCTGGCCGGCGGAGGTGAAGGCCGAACCGATCGCGTCCTTGACCAGCTGTTCCGGCAGCGCCGAGGAGTCGGCGATGAAGGCATTCTGGCCGCCGGTCTCGGCGATCAGCACACCGATGGCGGCGTCACGCGCGGCCATGGCGCGGTTGATCGCACGTGCGGTGTCGGTGGAGCCGGTGAAGGCCGCGCCGGCCACGCGCGGGTCGGCGGTCAGTGCGGCACCGACGGTGGCGCCGTCGCCCGGCAGGTACTGCACCACCTCGGCCGGCACGCCAGCTTCGTGCAGCAGCTTCACCGCGTAGTAGCCGATCAGGTTGGTCTGTTCGGCCGGCTTGGCGATGACGCTGTTGCCGGCGGCCAGTGCAGCAGCGACCTGGCCCAGGAAGATCGCCAGCGGGAAGTTCCACGGGCTGATGCAGACGAACACGCCGCGGCCGTGCAGCTGCAGCTCGTTGGACTCACCGGTCGGGCTGGGCAGCTTCTCGGCGTGGCTGAACTGCTCGCGCGCCTGCTTGGCGTAGTAGCGCAGGAAGTCCTCGGCTTCGCGCACTTCGGCGATGCTGTCGGGCAGGCTCTTGCCGGCTTCCTTCACGCACAGCGCCATGAACTCCGGCATGCGCGCTTCCAGCTGGTCGGCGGCGTGCTCGAGGATGGCGGCGCGGCTGGCGGCCGGGGTGCGGTTCCAGGCCGGCTGCGCGGCTACGGCATTCGCCAGCGCCTTCTGCACGGTGGCGGCATCGGCGGCCAGCCACTGGCCGACCACTTCGCGGGTGTCGGCCGGGTTGGTCACCGGCAGCGAGGCGCCGGCCGGGTTCGCACCCGGCACCAGCGGGGCGGCCTGCCACGGCTTCACGGCCGCGTTGAGCTGCTCGGCGAGGGCGCGCAGTTCGTTGTCGTTGGCGAGGTTGGCGCCCATGGAGTTCTTCCTGTCGTGGTTCTGGCTGCGCAGCAGGTCTACCGGCAGCGGGATCTTGGGATGCGGAATCGAAGCGAACGAGGCGACCATCTCGACCGGATCGCGGATCAGGTCGGCGATCGGCACGCGCTCATCGGTGATGCGGTTGACGAAGCTGGAGTTGGCGCCGTTTTCCAGCAGGCGGCGCACCAGGTACGGCAGCAGGTCTTCATGCGAACCGACCGGGGCGTACACGCGGCAGGGCAGGCCCAGGCGATCGGCCGGCACCACTTCGGCGTACAGGTCATCGCCCATGCCGTGCAGCTTCTGGTGCTCGTACACGCCACCGTTGGCGATGCTGCGCACCGCAGCGATGGTGTGCGCGTTGTGCGTGGCGAACATCGGGTAGATCGCGTCGGCATGGGTGAACAGGCGCTTGGCGCATGCCAGGTAGGACACGTCGGTGTTCTGCTTGCGGGTGAACACCGGGTAGCCCGGATAGCCTTCGATCTGCGCGCGCTTGATCTCGGCATCCCAATAGGCGCCCTTGACCAGGCGCACCTGCAGGCGGCGACCGGCGCGGCGCGCCATGTCGGCCAGGTGGTCGATCGTGTACGGCGTGCGCTTCTGGTAGGCCTGCACGACCACGCCGAAGCCGTCCCAGCCGGCCAGCGAGGCGTCGGAGAACACCTGCTCGATGATGTCCAGCGACAGTTCCAGGCGGTCGGACTCTTCGGCGTCGACGGTGCAGCCGATGCCGTAGCTCTTGGCCAGCTGCGCCAGCTCCAGCACGCCCGGCACCAGGTCCTTCAGCACGCGCTCGCGCTTGGCGTGCTCGTAGCGCGGGTACAGCGCCGACAGCTTGATCGAGATGCCCGGTGCGTTGTTGACGTCGCCATCCGGGCGGCCGCCGCGGGCCTTGTGATCACCGCCGATGGCGTGGATCGCGCGACGGTAGTCTTCCAGGTAGCGCAGCGCGTCCTTCATGGTCAGCGCGCCTTCGCCCAGCATGTCGAAGGAGTAGCGGTAGTTCGCGTTGTCGCCCTTGTGCGAGCGCGACAGCGCCTCGCTGATGGTGCGGCCCATGACGAACTGGTGGCCCATGATCTTCATCGCCTGGCGCACGGCCAGGCGCACCACCGGCTCACCGACGCGGCCGACCAGGCGCTTGAACGCGCTGGGCGCATCGGCGCGGGTGGCGTCGTTCATCTGTACCAGCTTGCCGGTCAGCATCAGGCCCCAGGTGGAGGCGTTGACCAGCACCGAGTCGCTGCCGCCCAGGTGCTTTTCCCAGTCGGCATCGGCCAGCTTGTCGCGGATCAGCTTGTCGGCGGTGTCCTGGTCCGGAATGCGCAGCAGCGCTTCGGCCACGCACATCAGCAGCACGCCTTCTTCGCTGCCCAGGTCGTACTGGCGCATGAAGGCTTCGATCGCGCCCTGGTCCTTGGCACGCACGCGCACGCGGCCGACCAGGTCGGCGGCCAGCGCCTGCACCCTGGCCTGCTCGTCGGCCGGCAGCCGGGCCTGCGCCAGCAGCTCGCGGACGTGGCTGGCCTCGTCCTTCAACCAGGCATCGGTGATGGCCTGGCGGAACGGGTTGGGGGGCGCCGGCAGTTCCGGCGACAGCAGCACGCCGGGACGCTGGGCGTCGCTGGCGGCAGGGGAGGAGGAAGGTGCGTTCATGCCGGTCCGACCAATGGAAAACTTGGCGATTTTAATCATTTTTGCGGGTTGCGGAAGTGCCCCACAGCCACCTTCGTGAAGGGCTGATAGCCCCTAACGGTGGTGTATTCAGCGTGTTCAGCAAGCCCGGCAATATTTGTGCTGAATTCGGCATTCGCGCCGCCGACCCCATGCTGTGTTGCAGCATGGGAAAAAGTGTGAATGCACCCTTGCTACCGGCGAGAGGGCGGGGCTACCATCGAGACGTTTCCCGCGGCAGGAACGCGGTTGCGACATGATCGAGGTGCTTCCAGCTCCGGATGGGTCAGGTACGCAGCTGCGGCTGCGTCCCCCACGGGCGCTCGATGCCCGGCAGTTCGTCCTGTTGTTCACCGTGTTGTCGGGTGCGATGTGGCTGGTGTCCGCCCTCGGGTGGTTGGCCGGCAATGCATTCGCCCCCCTGTTCGCGCTGCTGTACAGCCTGGTGCTGGCGGCGGCACTGCGTGCCTTGTGGCGCAGCGGTGAACGGCAGGAGGAGATCCGGGTAGTGCCGGCGTACGTGGAGGTCATCCCCGTACCCGGTGGATCGCCGGTGTTCCGGGCCCACCCCCACTGGGTGCGCCTGCTCACCGGCGATGAGAGGGTCCGGCTGGCATCCAGCGGCCGGCAGGTGGAGGTGGGGAGTTTCCTCGCGCCGGCCGAACGTCAGACGCTCGCAGAGACACTTGAAAGCTTGCTCGCCGCCAGCGATGGCGGCAACCGACGACGCTAAGGGTCTAGGCAATGAAGCAAAGCAGCAGGTGGGGCACGAAGTGCGTTGCAGCGGTCACCGCCATGGTGGCCGGGGGACTGATGCCGGCGTTGGCCTGGGCCCAGGCGGCCGATCCCAAGCCGTGGCAGCTGAACATGGGCAAGGGGGTGACCCAGACCTCGCGCCTGGCCTGGGAATCGAACAATCTCTCGTTGATCATCTGCACGGTGATCGGCGTCATCGTGTTCGGCGCGATGGCCTACGCCATCTTCAAGTTCCGCAAATCCAAGGGGGCAGTCGCCGCCACCTTCAGCCACAACACCAAGGCCGAGATCATCTGGACGGTGATCCCGGTGATCATCCTGATCGTGATGGCGTGGCCGGCCACGGCCAACCTGATCAAGATGTACGACACCCGCGATGCCGAGATGACGGTCAAGGTCACCGGCTACCAGTGGATGTGGAAGTACGAATACCTCGGCGAGAACGTCACCTTCACCAGCCGCCTGGACCGCGAGTCCGACCGCGTGCGGCAAAGTGGCATCGTGCCGACCCGTGAAAGCCATCCGCACTACCTGCTGGATGTCGACAACCGGCTGGTGCTGCCGGTCGACACCAAGGTGCGCTTCGTCATCACCTCCGACGACGTGATCCACGCCTGGTGGGTGCCGGCGCTGGGCTGGAAGCAGGATGCCATTCCCGGCTTCATCAACGAAGCCTGGACCAGCATCGAGCAGCCTGGCGTGTACCGCGGCCAGTGCGCCGAGCTGTGCGGAAAGGACCACGGCTTCATGCCGATCGTGGTCGAGGCGGTGTCCAAGGAGGAATTCAAACAGTGGCTGGCGCAGCGCAAGCCGGCGCCGGCTGCCGCGCCGGCCACGCCTGCGGCACCTGCCGAACCGGCTGCACCGGCGGGCGAGGCGCCGGCTGCGCCTGCTGCTGCAGAAGCGGCCAGCGCACCTGCCACTGCAGCCAGCGGCGCGTGATGTAAAGCCCGCGGCCGCCCGCGGCCGTGGTGACAACCGATTCTGAGAGGTGTTTTGCAATGGCGCACTCGGCAGTTGGGCACGACGATCACCATCACCAGCAGAGTTTCTTCGAGCGTTGGTTCTTCTCGACCAACCACAAGGACATCGGCACGCTGTACCTGGGTTTCAGCTTCATCATGTTCATCATCGGCGCGGCGATGAGCGTGGTGATCCGCGCCGAGCTGGCACAGCCCGGCCTGCAGTTCGTCAAGCCCGAGTTCTTCAACCAGATGACCACCGTGCATGCGCTGGTGATGATCTTCGGTGGCGTGATGCCGGCCTTCGTCGGCCTCGCCAACTGGATGATCCCGCTGCAGATCGGCGCGCCGGACATGGCGCTGCCGCGCATGAACAACTGGTCGTTCTGGTTGCTGCCGGTGGCCTTCAGCCTGCTGCTGCTGACCCTGTTCCTGCCCGGTGGTGCGCCGGCTGGTGGCTGGACGCTGTATCCGCCGCTGTCGCTGCAGGGCGGCTACAACGTGGCCTTCAGCGTGTTCGCGATCCATGTGGCCGGCATCAGTTCGATCATGGGTGCGATCAACATCATCGCCACCGTGCTGAACATGCGTGCGCCGGGCATCGACCTGCTGAAAATGCCGATCTTCTGCTGGGCCTGGCTGATCACCGCGTTCCTGCTGATCGCGGTGATGCCGGTGCTGGCCGGTGCGGTGACCATGCTGCTGACCGACAAGTTCTTCGGCACCAGCTTCTTCAACGCCGCCGGTGGCGGTGACCCGGTGATGTACCAGCACATCTTCTGGTTCTTCGGGCACCCCGAGGTCTACATCATGATCCTGCCCGCCTTCGGCGTGGTCAGCGAGATCATCCCGACCTTCAGCCGCAAGCCGCTGTTCGGCTACCAGGCGATGGTGTACGCCACCGCGGCGATCGCGTTCCTGTCGTTCATCGTCTGGGCCCACCACATGTTCACCGTGGGCATGCCGCTGGGCGGCGAGATCTATTTCATGTTCGCCACCATGCTGATCTCGATCCCGACCGGCGTGAAGGTGTTCAACTGGGTCAGCACCATGTGGCGTGGCTCGCTGACGTTCGAGGCACCGATGCTGTGGTCGGTGGCCTTCGTCATCCTGTTCACCATCGGTGGCTTCTCCGGCCTGATGCTGGCCATCGTGGCCGCCGACTTCCAGTACCACGACACCTACTTCGTGGTCGCGCACTTCCACTACGTGCTGGTGACTGGTGCGGTGTTCGCGCTGATCGCCGCGGTGTACTACTGGTGGCCGAAGTGGACCGGGCGCATGTACAGCGAGAAGTGGGCCAAGGTGCACTTCTGGTGGTCGATCGTGTTCGTCAACCTGCTGTTCTTCCCGCAGCACTTCCTCGGCCTGGCCGGCATGCCGCGCCGCATTCCCGATTACAGCGTGGCGTTTGCCGACTGGAACCTGATCAGCTCGATCGGTGCGTTCGGCATGTTCGTCACCCCGTTCATGATGGCCGCGATCCTGCTGTCCTCGCTGCGCAACGGCGAGAAGGCCGAAGCGCGTTCCTGGGAGGGTGCACGCGGCCTGGAATGGACGCTGCCGTCGCCGGCACCGGCGCACACCTTCACCACCCCGCCGACCATCCGCCCGGGGGATCTGGCGCATGACGACATCACGCATTGAGGTGGGGCATGCATAACGAGAGCCCGCTGCAGACCTGTAGAGCCGAGCCATGCTCGGCGGATGAGAAGCAGCCGACCAGCGGTCGGCTCTACCAGGGCGGAAGCATCGAGCAGCAGCGCCAGCGTGCGAAGCGCACGGCGATGTGGGTCGGCGCCATCGCTGTGCTGGTCTACGTCGGCTTCATCCTCAGCGGGGTGATCGGCCGATGAGCGAGGCACCGGCCAGCACACCGTCACGCAGTGCCGGGCTGCCGCGCCTGATCGGCGTGGCGGTGGCGGTGTTCCTGCTGACGTTCTCACTGGTGCCGCTATACCGCATCGCCTGCGAGAAGGTGTTCGGCGTGCGCCTGGAACGCGGTCCCGGTGGCGAAGCCAGCGCAGGTGCCGCGGCCGGCAAGCGCACCGTGCGGGTGGAGTTCGATGGCGGCGTCAATTCGCGACTGCCGTGGTCGTTCCATCCTGAGCAGCTGACCATGGACGTGGTGCCCGGCGAGCTCAACGAGGCGCTGTACTTCGCCCGCAACGACAGCGCAGCTGCCGTGGTCGGCAGCGCGGTGCCTTCGGTGGCACCGGCGCGTGCGTCGGGCTTCTTCAGCAAGACCGAGTGCTTCTGTTTCACCGCGCAGACGCTGCAGGCCGGCGAGAAGCGCGACATGCCGGTGCGCTTCATCGTCGATCCGGACCTGCCGCCGGAGATCAGGACGATCACCTTGTCCTACACCTTCTACCGCAACGACGCGCTGTCCGATCGGCTGGCTCCGGCCGCCACCTCGGACGGCGCGCACGCCGCACCCTGACCCGGATACCGACATGGCCCAGACACCGACCGACGCCAACGTGTACTTCGTCCCGGCCCAGAGCAAATGGCCGTTCGTGGGTTCCATCGCCATGATGGTGACCATGGTGGGCGTGGCCAGCTGGCTCAACGATGCCAGCTGGGGACGCTGGACGTTCTACATCGGCATCGCGATGCTGGTGCTGACCCTGTTCTGGTGGTTCAGCGACGTGGTGCGCGAATCGCAGGCCGGCAACTACAACCACCAGGTCGACGGATCATTCCGGATGGGGATGATCTGGTTCATCTTCTCCGAGGTGATGTTCTTCGGCGCGTTCTTCGGCGCGCTGTTCTACACCCGCAACCTGGGCCTGTCGTGGCTCAGTGGCGAAGGCCGTGGGGTCATGACCAACGAGCTGCTCTGGCAGGGCTATTCCGCCGGATGGCCGACCAATGGCCCGGCGGCGATCGGTGGCGCGTTCCAGACCATCCCGGCCTGGGGCCTGCCACTGATCAATACGCTGATCCTGTTGACCTCCGGCGTGACCCTGACCATCGCCCACCACGCACTGAAGGCCGGCAACCGCCGCCAGCTGCTGATCTGGCTGGGCCTGACCGTGGTGCTCGGCCTGGGCTTCCTGACCCTGCAGGCAGAGGAGTACATCCATGCCTACAAGGAACTGAACCTGACGCTCGGCTCCGGCATCTACGGGTCGACGTTCTTCATGCTGACCGGCTTCCACGGCGCGCACGTGCTGCTGGGCACGATCATGCTGATCGTGATGTGGCTGCGTTCGGCCAAGGGACACTTCACCCGCGACAACCATTTCGGTTTCGAAGCCGCCGCGTGGTACTGGCACTTCGTCGACGTGGTGTGGCTGATGCTGTTCCTGTTCGTCTACGTGCTTTGATCAGGCGCGCATCGGTGGTCTCAGCCGCCGATGCCGTGTGGTTTGATCCAGCCCATGTAGATGCTCACGATCACCAGCAGGATCAACGCTACCGACACCGCGATGCGGCGCGTCAGTGCATTGACCGTGCGCTTGGTCTGGCCGCGGTCGACCAGCAGGTAGTACAGGCCGGCGCCCAGATTCCAGACGATGACGATCAGAAACGCGATTACCAGCAGGGTCTTCAGCGAATCACTCATGCGCGGCTCGAGGGCAGGGTGGATGTGCCTATCTGACCGCGTTTGCGCGGACTTGTCATGATGCGCCAGCACACGCGCGTGTTCGGATGGTTGCTGGCCGTGCTGGCGATGGCCGGATTCACCGCATTGGGGCTGTGGCAGCTGCAGCGCATGCATGCCAAACAGGCAATGTTGGATGCACAGGGTCCAGCCGTGGCACAGGCGTTGCCGCTGTCGGAGGCCCTGGCGGCGCCCGGCGCGTTGCACGGCGTGGCCGACCACGGTCGCTTCCTGCCCGGCGTGGTACTGCTGGACAACCAGATCCGGCATGGCCGCGCTGGCGTGAAGATCTATCGCCCCTTCCGCAGTGACGACGGCAGCGTGCTGCTGGTCGACCTCGGTTGGCGTGCGCTGCCGCCGGATCGCACGCTTCCGGAGGTGCCGTCGCCGCCTTCGCCGGTGGCCGTGCGCGGGCTGCTCGCGCCGCCACCATCGGCGGGACTGCTACTGGGCCCGGCGTTCTCTGCTACCGGTGAGGCCGGGCGCTGGCTGGCCAGCCGGTTGCCGGACGACGGGCTGGCGCGCGCGCTGGGGCTGCAGGCGCTACCCGACCGCGTGCTGAGGCTGGACCCGGCGCTGCCCTTTGGCGACGAGCGCGATCTGGACCTGCTGCCGAACACGCTGCCGCCTCAGCGCCACCTGGGCTACGCCGTGCAGTGGTTCGGGCTGGCACTGACCGTGCTGGTGGTGGCCGTGGTGCTGGAGCGGCGGCGGAGGCGCGTGATTACCCGGTAGTGCCGGCCGTTGGCCGGCAACCCCCGCAATCCTGGATGCCGGCCAGCGGCCGGCACTACCGGCATCCCCTACCCAACCATGAGAAAATGCCCCGCATGAACACTGCTACGTCCCCGCAGGCGCGCGGTTCCGGCCGCCGGACCCTGGTGCTGCTGTTTGCCGTGTTCTTCGGGGCGATGGCACTGGCCGCCGTGCTGCGCTTCTCCGGCTGGCAGCCGACCGGGCACCGCAATGCCGGCCAGCTGCTGAAGCCGCCGGTGGACCTGCGCCAGCAGGCGCCGACCCTGGCCAGCGGCCAGTCCTACCCCTGGAACCCCGAGGCCCGTACCTGGCGCCTGCTGGTGGCGCCGGCCGGTGCCTGCGACGCGCAGTGCGTCACTTTGTCGCAGGGACTGGGCAAGGTGTGGCAGCTGTTCGGCCATAACGCCGATAATGTCGAGATCCTGTGGCTGGGTACGCCACCGGCGTCGATCGCCTCGCTGCCCGCGCTGCGGCCGCTGGCTCCGTCGCCAGCCCTGCGCGCGGCGTTGCCGGGCGTCGACGATCCGGCGGGACTGCCGGTCTACGTGATCGATCCGAACGGCTTCGTGATCATGCGCCATGCCCCGGGTTCCGACCTCGGTGGCCTGCGCAAGGACATGGCCACGTTGCTGAAACTGAAGTGAGTCCCGTTTGATGAGCCTTTCCGCGCGTCCGGCGCTGCACCGCAATTTCCACCGCCTGGCGTGGTTCGCCATGATCATGACCGCGAGCACGATCATGTTCGGCGCCTTCGTGCGCCTGTCCGATGCCGGCCTGAGCTGCCCGGACTGGCCGACCTGCTATGGCCAGGCCACCTGGCCGCAGCACGTGGAAGAGACCATCGGCCACCCGGCGGCGGAGATCCGCCCGCTGGAGACCCACAAGGCCTGGCGAGAACAGGTGCATCGCTTCCTGGCCGGCGCGCTGGGCATCGAGATCCTGACCCTGGCGCTGCTGGCAACGCGCAAGCGGCGATTCGGAAGCACGGCGGTGGTGACCGCCTGCGTGCTGGTGGCCGCCGGCATACCGCTGTACATGATGGGCTGGCACGGCACCGCCAGTGCCCTGGCCTTGACCGGCGAGGCGATCCTGCTGATCGCCGCGCTGCGCTGGAGCAACATCGATCTCGCACGTGCGGCGCTGCTGACCTTGGCGGTGGTGATCTTCCAGGCCCTGCTGGGCATGTGGACGGTGACCCTGCTGCTCAAACCCATCGTGGTGATGGGCCATCTGCTGGGCGGCATGCTGATGTTCGGCCTGCTGGTGTGGATGGCCTGGCGCGCGACGCACATGCCGATCACCCTGGCTGAAGCGCCGAAGCTGAAGTGGCTGATGCGCATCGGCGTGGCGGTGCTGGTTACCCAGATCGCGCTGGGTGGTTGGGTCAGCGCCAACTACGCCGCACTCGCCTGCGGCGGTGGCAGCGCCTCGCTGGACAACTTCCCGCGCTGCGCCAACCAGTGGTGGCCGCAGCACAACTTCGTCGAAGGCTTCACCCTGTGGCGCGGCATCGGCGTGGATTACGAAGGCGGTGTGCTGGATGGCGCTTCGCGCATCGCCATCCAGATGGCGCACCGCCTGTTCGCGGTGGTGGTGGCCGTCTACCTGCTGTGGCTTGGCGTGCGCCTGTTCCGGTTGCCGAGCATGCGTGGCTGGGCCAGCGCGCTGATCGCGCTGCTGGTGCTGCAGGTCACGCTCGGCATCCTCAACGTGAAGCTGGCGCTGCCGCTGGAAGTGGCGGTGGCCCACAACGGCGTGGCCGTTGCCCTGTTGTTCGTACTGGTCAGCCTGCTGGCCCGCCTGCGTGCCCCGGACTGATTCCATGTTTTCCAATTACCGCCAGTACTGGGACCTGACCAAGCCCAAGGTCGTCGCCCTGATCGTCTTCACCGCCCTGGTCGGCATGGTCCTGGCCATCCCCGGCGTGCCGAGCTGGGAGCAGGTGCGCGCCGGCCTGCTCGGCTTCCTCGGCATCTGGCTGGCGGCCTCGGCCGCGGCCGCCATCAACCAGCTGCTGGACGCGCACATCGATGCGCAGATGGCGCGCACCTCGTGGCGCCCGCTGGTGGTGGGCAAGGTCAAGCCGTGGCAGGTGCTGGTGTTTGCCGGCGTGCTGATCGTGCTGTCGATGACCCTCCTGGTGCTGTGGGTGAACCTGATCACCGCAGTGCTGACCTTCGCCTCGCTGATCGGCTACGCGGTGATCTACACCGTGTACCTCAAGCGTGCGACCTCGCAGAACATCGTCATCGGTGGCCTGGCCGGCGCGATGCCGCCGATGCTGGGCTGGGCCGCAGTGACCGGCATGCAGGGTTCGTCGGACTGGGCGTACTCGTCGCTGCTGGTGCTGATCATCTTCATCTGGACCCCGCCGCACTTCTGGGCGCTGGCGATCTTCCGCCGCGAGGATTACGCCAAGGCGGAGATCCCGATGCTGCCGGTGACCCACGGCGTGGCGCACACCCGCAAGCAGATCATGGTGTATTCGGTGGTGCTGGCGCTGGTCTGCCTGTTGCCATACCTAGTGGGCATGAGTGGTGCGTTCTACCTGGGCGGCGCGATCGTGCTCAACGCCGTGTTCCTCTGGTACGCCTGGCGCATGCTGAACCCGCCGGACGAGCTGTTCTCGATGAAGATGTTCTATTACTCCATCGTCTACCTGATGGCGCTGTTTGCCTTCCTGCTGGTGGACCACTGGATCCTGCCCTGGCTGTGACCTCGGGGTCGGATCCCCGAAGGGGCTCTGACCCCACCTGATCGCGCGGACATCCTCGCATGACGTGGATCACCTTGAACCGCCGTCTCGGCGTCGCCATTGCTGTTCCTGACCCCAGGGAAAGGAAGCAGCAGGGATGCATTCGTTCTTCCGTTGGACCACCGCGCTGATGCTGGCGCTGGGCATGGCCGTGACCGCGCATGCCGACGACACTACCGCGCAGATCCGCCAATACGCCGCTGGCCATCGCATGCTGGTGCTGGGCGAATTCCACGGCACACGCGAGACGCCACTGCTGGTGCGGCAGCTGGTGGACGACTACAGCCGCAATGGCGCGCCGGTCCTGCTGGCGCTGGAACTGCCACACGCCGAGAACCCTGTGCTGCGCGACTATCTGGAATCCGATGGCGGGGCCGCGGCGCGCCGGCACCTGCGCGGCCGCGCGTTCTGGACCGTGCGCGATGACCAGCATGATGGTCGCCGCAGCCGCGACATGCTGGCGATGATCGAAGGCCTGCGTGTGCTGAAGGCGCAGGGGCGCGTGATCGAAGTGGTTGGCTATGACGTCAATGCCAGCAGTGGCGGCAACCAGGCGCGCGATGACTTCATGGCAGCCGAATTGCGACGGCTCTATCGAGGGTTGCCAGACAATGCACGCATGCTGGTGCTGACTGGCAATGTCCACGCCATGCTGCGGCGGCCGGAAGGTATGCCGCCGGAAATGCAGAGGCGGCCGATGGCCTCCCAGCTGCGGGACCTGGATATCTACAGCGTGCGGTTGGGTGCGCTGCGTGGCCAGGCGTGGGCGTGCGCGGACCGTTGCATGGCGCGGCCACTTCCAGAGCAGGTGGCCCCGCGGCTGCGGGGCGATACCCATGCGGAACGGGCGTACGACCTGTGGGTGTGGATGCCGGAGCTGAGCGTCGGCACGCTCGTGGATCCGTAGCGTCAGGCAACCCATCCACGCATGGCGTGGATCTACTGTGGTTCACGCCATCCGTGGTATGGAGTAGATCCACGCCATGCGTGGATGGTCTACCCGGAACAACCCGCGCGCCCTGTCAGGGCTTGCGCCGCGCATACCGCTGCGCGATCACACCGCAGACGATCAGCTGGATCTGGTGGTAGATCATCACCGGCAGCACGATGGCGCCCAGGCTGCCGCCGGCGAACAGCACCTTGGCGATCGGCACGCCGGTGGCCAGGCTCTTCTTCGAGCCGCAGAACACGATGGCGATCTCGTCCTCGCGGTTGAAGCGCAGGCGACGGGCGATGAAGGTGATCAGCGGCATGGCGATGCCCAGCAGCACAGCGGCCACGATGGCCACAGCCAGCAGCGACAGCAGCGGGGTCTTGCTCCACAGGCCTTCGGTCACCGCTTCGCCGAACGCCGAGTACACCACCAGCAGGATGGTGGCCTGGTCGGTGTAGCGCAGCAGCGCGCGCTGGCGTTCCACCCAGCCGGCAATCCACGGCCGCAGCAGGTGGCCGGCCACGAACGGCACCAGCAGCTGCAGCATGATGCCGCCGATCGCATGCAGCGGATCATGGATGCCGCCCGAGGTGCCGGCCAGCGCGGTCAGCAGCAGCGGGGTCAGGAACACGCCGAGGATGCTCGACAGCGAAGCGCTGCACACCGCTGCGGGCACGTTGCCATGCGCCATCGAAGTGAACGCGATGGACGACTGCACGGTGGAGGGCAGGGTGCACAGGAACAGCACGCCCAGGTACAGCTCCGGGGTCAGCAGCCAGCCCGACAGTGGCTTGAACATCAGCCCCAGCAGCGGGAACAGGATGAAGGTGCAGGCCAGGATGGTCAGGTGCAGCCGCCAGTGCAGCATGCCGCCGATGATCGACTCGCGCGGCAGGCGCGCGCCATGCAGGAAGAACAGTGCAGCGATGGCGACGGTGGTGACATCGTCGAGGACGATGGCGGCGGCGCCCTTCATCGGCAGTAGCGAGGCCAGGCCGACGGTGCACAGCAGGGCGAGGGTGAAGTTGTCCGGTCGCAGGCGCGACCACCAGCGGGTCATGGTGGGCAGGGTCCTTGGTGCGGAGGGTTCAGGGCGAGGTGACCGGCGTTGCCAGGCGTTGGCGGGTGGCGGCTTCCAGCGACTTCAGGCCAGCACGCTGGCCCAGCTGAAGGGCCTGTTCGGGGCTGGCATGTTCGTACCGTGCATTGACCAGGCCGAGCACGGCGCCGGCGCGGTTGCCGGACGCACAGTGCAGCAGCACCGGCCCCTGGCTCTGCTGCAGGGCCAGGTGCACGGCGCGCACGTTGGCCGTATCCAGGCCATCGGCGCCGGCCACCGGAATGCGCACGTAGCGCAGGCCCAATGATTCGGCGAGGCGGGTTTCATCGAAGCCCCGGTCCTCGCCGGGCTGGCGCAGGTCGATCACAGTGCGGACGCCCTGTGCAGCCAAGGCCTGCAGCTGTGCGGCGCTGGGCTGGCCGCCGGCATACAGGCCGGGGCGGACTTCGTTGAGGGGCGCGTCTTCGGCCAAGGCCGTCAGTGGCAGGCAGAGCGACAACAACAGCAGGCAGATCAGGCGCAGCAGCATGGTCTTCTCCGTGGAAACGTTCTGCCGCTACAGGCGCAGTCCGGCGCGCGCCTTCAGCAGCTCGCGCAGCTCGTACTTGTCAGTATCGTCCAGGCCCTGCTGGCGCTGCTTTGCCAACAATTCCTCCAGACGTTGCACCAGCAGCTGTTTCTCCAGCTGTGCCACTGCGTCGTGCAGTTCCTGGGTCCAGCTGGCCTCGGTGCCGGGCAGCGTCTGTGCGGCCAGGGTATGCAGCGAGGCCTGTTCCTCGCGCCCGTCGAAGTGTTCCAGCAGGGCGCCGGTACTGATGTCCGGGCGCTGTTCGACCAGCCCCAGCAGCTCCAGCAGCAGTTCCACGCCGGGCAGGCGCAGGCCCTGGAAGTGGTGCTTGCCGCCCAGCGTCAGCGCCAGCGACGGCTGCTGCAGCAGTACGGCGATCGCGCCGCGCACCAGGCTGCGCTTGGCCACGGGCTGGATCGTCCGCTGCGGCTGGCGTTGCGGCATCGGCGCGCGCGTGGCCTGGGCAGTACCGCCCAGGCCGGTCAGCTGCGCCAGCTGCTGCTTCATCAGGTCGCCAAAGGCGCCGTCGGGAATCTGCGCCAGCATCGGCTTGGCGCGTTCGGCCAGGCGTGCCTTGCCATCGAGCGTGCCCAGGTTGATCTCGCGGGTCAGTTCGTCGAAGAAGAACTGCGACAGCGGCGTAGCCTGCTTCAGGCGCTCGTTGAACGCTTCGGCGCCTTCCTTGCGCACGATGGTGTCCGGGTCCTCGCCATCGGGCAGGAACAGGAAGAAGGCCTGGCGGCCATCCTTCATGCGCGGCAGCACCGATTCCAGCGCCTTCCAGCCGGCGCGGCGGCCGGCGGCGTCGCCGTCGAAGCAGAAGAACACGTCCGGTGCGTTGCGGAACAGCAGCTCGGCATGGTCCGGCGTGGTCGCGGTACCCAGGGTTGCCACCGCCTGGGTGACGCCGAACTGGAACAGCGAGACCACGTCCATGTAGCCCTCGACCACGATCAACCGCTCGATCTTCTGGTTGGCCTGGCGCACCTGCCACAGGCCGTACAGTTCGCGGCCCTTGTGGAACAGCGCGGTCTCGGGCGAGTTGAGGTACTTGGGGCCGTCGTCCTTCTCGAACACGCGGCCGCCGAAGGCGATCACCCGGCCACGGCGGTCGAAGATCGGGAACATCACCCGGTCGCGGAACTTGTCGTAGACGTGGCCGCGGTCGTTCTTGGAGAACAGGCCGGCGCGGTCGAGCAGCTTCATGCGCCGCTCGTCCTTGCCCAGCGCGTCGCGCAGGCCGCTGTAGCCATCCGGCGCGTAGCCGATCTGGAAGCGCGCGCGGTTCTCTTCGTCCACGCCACGGCCATCCAGGTAGCTGCGGGCCTTCTCGCTGCCCTCCAGGTTCTTCTGGAAGAACTTGGTCGCCGCGTCCAGCGCCGAGTACAGCTCGCGGCTGTCGTCCTGCTGCTGCGGGCTGCGCGGATTCTCGTTGCGCGGCACTTCCATGCCGGCGCGCTTGGCCAGTTCATCCACCGCGTCGAGGAACTCGAGGCGGTCGTAGTTCATCAGGAAGCTGATCGCGGTGCCGTGCGCGCCACAGCCGAAGCAGTGATAGAACTGCTTGGTGGGCGAGACCGTGAACGACGCCGATCGCTCGTCATGGAACGGGCAGCGGGCGGCGTACTCCTTGCCCTGGCGCTTCAACGGCACGCGGCTGCCCACCACCTCGACGATGTCGGTGCGGGCGAGCAGGTCGTCGATGAAAGCGTCGGGGATACGGGCCATGGGCAACAGGGCAGGGCGCGGTGCAGGACCACGCGACGGAACCGGGGGCGGTCGGCCTAGTTTACCCCCTGTCGGGCACCTGGCTGGCGGTTGCCGGATCAATGCCGGCTGCGGCCAGGTGATGACGCGCGCGCAGGCGCTCATCGATCACCGCCGTCATCAATGCGCCAACGAAGAACACGACGGTGGCGTAGTAGATCCAGACCAGCGAGATCACCAGCGCACCCATCGAGCCGTAGGCACTGCCGGGGGCCACGGTGGCGATGTAGACGCCGATGCCGTAGCGGCCCAGTGCGAACAGTGCCGAGGTGATGACGCCGCCGATGAAGGCCTGCCGCCAGGCCACGCGGCGGTCGGGCAGGTAGTGGTACATGAAGGCGAAGCCGACTGCGTAAAGCAGCAGGCTCGTGACGTACCCCAGCGCGGGCAGGATCGAGGGCAGCTGGGCGAAGGCCACCTGCAGTACCGTGGTGGCCGTCATCGACAGGATCAGCAGGAAGCCCAGGGCCAGCACCACGCCGAACGAGAACACGCGCTTGCGCAGCCAGGCCTTGAGGCCTTCCAGGCGCTCGCCGCTGGTGCGGAAGATCAGGTTCAGTGCGTTCTGCAGCTGGGCGAACACGGCGGTGGCGCCGACGAACAGCAGCAGCGTGCTCCACACACCCGCCAGCGAGCCGACATCCGGCTGGTTGTCGGCGTTCTTCAGAACGGTTTCGGCCACGGTAGCCGCGCTGCTGCCGGCCACCGAGCTGATCTGGTCGATCAGCGCCTGCTGGGCCGGTGGGTACAGCGAGGCGGTCAGCCACAGCAGCAGCACCAGCAACGGTGCCATCGACAGCAGGGCGTAGAAGGAGACGGAAGCTGCCTGGGTCAGCACGTCGACGTCGATGAAGCGCTTGGCCACCGCCATCGGAAAGCTGTCCTGCAGGCGCTTGAGGTACTTGTGCAGGGACACGGGAACGTTGGGCTCGGGTTCAACCATGTGTGCGGTTGTAGCAGGCGACCGACGAAGGTGCGGTGAAGCGGGTGCATCAATGGGGTCAGAGCCCTTCCGCGCTGCGGAAGGGATCCGACCCCAGGTGCTGGATTACGCCAGCAGCTGCTTGACCAGCTTGGAGACCAGGCCCATGTCGGCCTGGCCGGCGAGCTTGGGCTTCAGCGCGCCCATCAGCTTGCCCATGTCGGCCGGGCCGGCGGCACCGGTCTCGGCGATGGCGGCCTGGATGGCGGCCACGATCTCGGCCTCGCCCATCTTGGCCGGCAGGTAGGCTTCGATGACCACGATCTCGGCGCGCTCGATCTCGGCCAGGTCTTCGCGGTTGGCGGCTTCGTACTGGCTGACCGAGTCCTTGCGCTGCTTGACCATCTTGTCGAGCACGGCGATCACGGCGGTGTCGTCCAGCTCGATGCGCTCGTCCACTTCGCGCTGCTTGATGGCAGCGTTGATCAGGCGGATCACGCCCAGCTTGTGCTTCTCGCCCGCCTTCATGGCGGCCTTCATGTCTTCGGTGAGCTGCTGCTTCATGCTCATGAGGAACCTCGTGGTGGTAGGTGGGGCGGGGCGGCTGCCCGAACCCGGAAACGCAAAAAGCCGGCGACGCTCGCGCGTGCCGGCTTCGGCTCCATCGCGACAGGCAGGCCCGCCGCAATGAAGATGCGTCCGATCAGTACAGGCGCTGACGCTTGGTGACGTCGCGCGACGAGCGGCGCAGCTGACGCTTCACAGCAGCGGCGGCCTTGCGCTTGCGCTCCTGGGTCGGCTTTTCGTAGAACTCGCGCTTGCGGGTTTCGGCCAGCACACCGGCCTTTTCGCAAGTGCGCTTGAAGCGGCGAAGAGCAAACTCGAAGGGCTCGTTCTCGCGGACTTTGACGCTGGGCATGGAATCTCCGGGACACAGTAGAACCGGGTCACGCCCGGCGAGCCGCACATTATAGCGGCGAAACGACAAACTGCAAGCGGCCAACCCTGAATACGGGCCGGGGGTTCGAAAGCAGTGAGATCTGCACGTCCCCCGAGGGGGCCGCAGGGGCGTCATAATAGCAGGCATGCGAGTCCTTGGCATCGAATCTTCCTGTGATGAGACCGGCGTGGCGGTGTATGACACCGACCTGGCCGGCAGCGCGGCCCTGCGCGCCCATGCGGTCTACAGCCAGATCGCCCTGCACGCCGAATACGGTGGTGTGGTGCCCGAGCTGGCCAGCCGCGACCATGTCCGCAAGCTGCTGCCACTGGTACGCCAGACCCTGGCCGACGCCGGCCTGGGCGTGGGCGATATCGATGGCGTGGCCTACACCGCCGGTCCCGGCCTGGTCGGCGCGCTGCTGGTGGGCGCTGGCGTGGCGCGTTCGCTGGCCTGGGCGCTGGAGGTGCCGGCCGTGGGCGTACACCATATGGAAGGCCACCTGCTGGCCCCGCTGATGGAAGACGACCCGCCGGAAGCGCCGTTCGTGGCGCTGCTGGTGTCCGGTGGCCACACCCAGCTGGTGGCGGTGGACGCGATCGGCCAGTACCGCCTGCTGGGCGAGACCCTGGACGACGCGGCCGGCGAAGCCTTCGACAAGACCGCCAAGCTGATGGGCCTGCCGTACCCGGGCGGCCCGCAGCTGGCCAGGCTGGCCGAGCAGGGCACGCCGGGCGCGTACCGCTTCGCGCGGCCGATGACCGACCGCCCTGGGCTGGATTTCAGCTTCTCCGGCCTGAAGACCCAGGTCCTGATGGCCTGGCGCGACAGTGACCAGAGCGAGCAGACCCGCGCCGACATCGCCCGGGGCTTTGAGGACGCGGTGGTCGAGACCCTGTCGATCAAGTGCGAGCGCGCACTGGAAGCGGCCGGGACCAACGTGATCGTGGTGGCCGGCGGCGTCGGCGCCAACACGCGCCTGCGCGCCCGCCTGCAGCAGATGGCCGAGCGCCTCGGCGGCCGTGCCTGCTTCCCGCGGCCGGCACTGTGCACCGACAACGGGGCGATGATCGCCTTCGCCGGCGCGCTGCGCCTGCAGGCCGGCCAGCACAGCCCGCCGAAGGTGGATGTGACACCGCGCTGGGACATGGCGACCCTGCCGGCGGTCTGAGCCGGTGGCGCCGGGCCATGCCCGGCGGACGCATCACCGATGCACTGCCAACGGCGACGCCGCCAGCACGGTTGTCGCCCGCTCATGGCGCTGCAGCCAGCCCAGCGTGTGTGGGCAGCGGGCATGGATCAGCCGCCCGATCGCGGCCAGGTCGGCGCCGATGTCACGTTCCAGGACCGGCTCGTGGTGGGCGATGCGGTTGCGCAGGTGGCGGATGCGTCCGATATCCGCATGGATGGCTTTCCTGACGGCACTGGGATGAGCAGAGGGAGCATGCTGCAGAACCCTGCTGAGTGCGGGTATCCAAAGTGTGGAGTCGAAGCGACAGGTAAAGAGCTGCTGCCAGAACACCATCGGCAGGTTGGCGACGATCCCAGGTGTATCGGATACGCGGCTGGCAAGTTGTTCCAGTACCGTGCGCGGAGAAGTACTGGATGAGGTTGGCAGCCTCCGTCGGAAGGCATTATTCCAAGGCCAACGCGGGCCATGCTGCCTGGCGAGCACAGCTGCAGCGGCGTTGCGGGTGACCACTTCGCACAGATGGACCGGCATCATCAGTGCACTGCACATCCGCATGTTCCACAGGTACAGGGATTCGGCTGTGACGTCGGGGCTGCAGGTCGATGCGATTCTCTCGTAAGTAGACAGACGCTCCGCTGACAACGCGCGCCGCAGTACATCGTATGGAGCCATCGTCATGTGCGGTGGTGAAGGAGGAATCGATGTTCGCGAGAGTGGGCGGCGGCGACCATCAGGGAACGTCCTTGTCCGCGCGGCTGATTTTCTGCGTTTTGCCTCGGACGAATACCTGACCTGTCCTGTCGGATTTGGCCTTGACCGGCGATCTGGTCCTTGCCTAATCTGCGTGCCTGCGCCACCGGGACTCGCGGCTGGATTTCAGCTCCCCCCGGGGACAAACGGTAGTACCAAAGGGCCCCGCTAGCAGGGCCCTTTGTTTTTTCCGGGCCGCCCCACGCCGGTGGCCCACCGCCCGTTCCGGGCAGGCTCACCGCCGTGCCGTTACCATGGCCGCCTGTATTCGTGCCGGTAAGCGCAATGGACAAGGTTTTCATCGAGGGGCTGACGATCGACGCCCTGATCGGTATCTACGATTGGGAACGACGGATCCGCCAGGACCTGGTGTTCGACCTGGAAATGGGTTTCGACAACCGTCGCCCTGCAGCCACCGATGACATCGCCCACACCCTGAACTACAAGGCAGTGAGCAAGCGCCTGGAACAGTTCGTGCGCGAGTCGGAGTTCGGCCTGGTCGAGACCCTGGCCGAGCGCTGCGCGCAGATCGTGCTGGACGAATTCGACGTGAAGTGGCTGCGCCTGAAGCTGAGCAAGCCGGGCGCAGTGCGCGGCGCGCGCGCGGTGGGCGTGATCATCGAACGCACGCGGGACTGACCCGGTCGTGCCGGCCGCTGGCCGACAACCCCGGTCGTGCCGGCCGCTGGCTGGCAACCTTGGCAACAACGAAACAGACAGGAGACAACTGATGGTGGACGCGGTGGTGGCGGTACAGTGGCTGGAACGGCTGCAGAACACACTGGAACCCTATCCCGGCGCCTACCTGGCGTTGATGATCTCGGCGCTGCTGATCGCCGCTGGCCTGGCCAACTGGGTGACCAAGCGCATCCTGCTGCGCGGGCTGCGGCGGCTGCTGAGCCGCCTTCCGGGCGCTGACACTGGCCGCGGCAGCCACCTGATGCGGGTGATCTCGCGCCTGTCGAACGTGGTGCCCAGCCAGGTGATCGCCTCGGGCATCCGCATCGTGCCGGACCTGCCGCCGGGCCTGGTCAGCTTCATCATCGGCGCCTGCCAGGCGTGGGCGATCCTGACCGTGGTGCTGGCCATCTCGCATGCGCTGGATGCGGCCAACGATCTGTACGAGCGCCGCCCCGAGGCACGCAACAAGCCGATCAAGGGCTACCTGCAGGTCGCCAAGATCGTCCTCTTCGTGATCGCCGGCCTGTCGATCGTCGCTACCCTGGCGGGCGTCGACCTGCGCTATCTGGTCACCGGCCTGGGCGCGGCCACGGCGGTGCTGATGCTGATCTTCCAGGACACCATCCTGTCGCTGGTGGCCAGCGTGCAGATCAGTGGCGATGGCCGCGTGCGCATCGGCGACTGGATCGAGATGCCCAGCCAGAACGCCGACGGCGACGTCATCGACATCGCGCTGCACACCATCACCGTGCAGAACTTCGACAAGACCATCACCACCATCCCCACCAAGAAGCTGGTGACCGAGTCGTTCAAGAACTGGCGCGGCATGCAGGAGGCCGGCGGGCGCCGGATCAAGCGCGCGCTGCACCTGGACCAGCACAGCGTCGGCTTCCTGGACGAGGGTGACCTGGCCTTCCTCGGCGAGTTCGCGCTGCTGCGCGACTACCTGCGCGACAAGGAACAGGAACTGGGGCAGTGGAACGGGCGCCTGCGCGAGCAGGGCGTGGCCGAGGTCAACAGCCGCCGCGTGACCAACCTGGGTACGTTCCGGGCCTATGTGGAGCGCTACCTGCGCAGCCACCCGGGCATCCATACCGACATGACCCTGCTGGTACGGCAGCTGCAGCCGACCACCGAGGGCCTGCCGCTGGAGCTCTACTGCTTCACCCGCAGCACTGCCTGGGCCGAGTATGAGGCGGTGCAGTCGGACATCTTCGACCACCTGCTGGCGATCCTGCCGGCCTTCGGCCTGCGGGTATTCCAGGCCTCCAGTGACGCCATGTTGATGGCCGGGCAGCGCCAGTTGGCCGGCTCGGAGTAAGCTGCGGTGCCCCCGGCGGGGCCATACGGACCCCGCTGGTGGCTGAAACTGAATGAAGAAACCTCTCGCCAAACGGCTCGGGATCGCTAGAATGCCGGGCTTGTAAACGTTTTCATCAAGGACTGCCGGTGGCCTCCGATCGCATCGAATCCCTCATTGCCCAGATGACCGTCGAGGAAAAGGTCGGCCAGCTGGGTGTCTTCGCGGACATGGTCCGCCCGTTCGCCCCGGACGTGAACCCGGAAGCCAACGTGCGCAATGCCGACCAGGTGCTGCAGCAGGTGCGCGAGGGCAAGGTCGGCTCGCTGTTCAATGGTGTGGGCGCCGAACTGGGCCGCCGCATCCAGCAGGTCGCCACCGAGGAGAGCCGCCTGGGTATCCCGGTGATCCTGGCGGCCGACGTCATCCACGGCATGCGCACCGTGTTCCCGATTCCGCTGGGCGAGGCCGCCAGCTTCGAGCCGGACCTGGCCGAGCGCACCGCGCGCGCCACTGCGATCGAAGCCACCGCCGCGGGCCTGCACTGGACCTATGCGCCGGCCGTGGACATCGCCCGCGACCAGCGCTGGGGCCGTGGCGCCGAAGGTGCCGGCGAGGATGTGGTGCTGGGCTGTGCGTTCGCCGCCGCCCGCGTGCGTGGCTTCCAGGGCAGCGACCTGCGTGCGGCCGATTCGCTGCTGGCCACGCCCAAGCACTTCGCCGCCTACGGCGCGGTGATGGCCGGCATGGAATACAACATGGTGGACATCTCGCCGCAGACCCTGCGCGACGTGCACCTGCCGCCGTTCAAGGCCGCCTTCGAGGCCGGCGCGATCACCGTGATGTCCTCGTTCAATGACATCAATGGCGTGCCGGCCAGTGCCAATGCCGAACTGCTGACCGACATCCTGCGCGGCGAATGGAAGTTCCCGGGCGTGGTGATCTCCGACTATACCGCCGACATGGAACTGGTCGCGCACGGCTATGCCGCCGATGACCGCGATGCCACGGCCAAGGCGTTCACCGCCGGCCTGGACCTGAGCATGCAGAGCGGCTTCTATGCCGAGCACCTGCCCGGCCTGGTCGAGAGCGGCGAGGTGCCGATGGCGGTGCTGGATGAGGGCGTGCGCCGCATCCTGTGGCTGAAGGAGACCATCGGCCTGTTCGACGACCCGTACCGTTCGCTGGACCCGGCGCGCGAAGCGGATACCTCGCACATTGCCGCGCATGACGAGCTGTCGCGCGATGCCGCGCGGCGTTCGATCGTGCTGCTGAACAACCGTGACAACGTGCTGCCGCTGCAGAAGACCGGGCAGAAGATCGCGCTGATCGGCCCGTTCGTGCAGGACCGCGAGAACATCGAAGGCTGCTGGACGCTGTTCGGCGACAAGCAGCGTTACGTGGACCTGGAAACCGGCGTGCGTGCCGCCATCGGCGACGAAGCGCTGCTGGAAATCGTGCCGGGCTGCGAACTGGAAGCCGCGATTCCGGGCGGCACGGAAGCCGCTGTGGCTGCCGCACTGCGTGCCGACGTGGTGGTGCTGGCGCTGGGCGAACCGCAGCGCTACAGCGGCGAAGCACAGTCGCGCGTGGAGATCACCCTGCCGCCGGCACAGCAGGCGCTGGCCGAGGCCGTGGCGATGACCGGCAAGCCGCTGGTGGTGCTGCTGCGCAATGGCCGCGCGCTGGCATTGCAGGGCGCAGTGCGCAATGCGCAGGCCGTGGCGGTGACCTGGTACCTGGGCACGCAGACCGGCCATGCCGTGGCCGATGTACTGTTCGGCGACTACAGCCCGTCCGGCCGCCTGCCGGTCAGCTTCCCGCAGGTGTCCGGCCAGCAGCCGTACTTCTACAACCACCCGCGCACCGGCCGTCCGGAACTGCCGACCATGTCGGAGTTCAAGGCGCGCTGGCGCGAGATTCCTAATGAACCGCTGTACCCGTTCGGCCATGGCATCGGCTACACCACCTTCGCCTACGGCGTGCCGCAGCTGAGCACGGCACAGCTCGGCTGGGACGACACCCTGACCATCACCACCGTGCTGACCAACACCGGCCGCGTGGCGGGCGAGGAAGTGGTGCAGCTGTACATCCATGATCGCGTGGCCAGCCGCGTGCGTCCGGTGCGTGAACTGAAGGACTTCCGCAAGGTGGCGCTGCAGCCGGGCGAGTCAGCCGAAGTGGTGTTCACCTTGACCCGCGAGCAACTGGCCTTCACCGGCCGCGACGGCGTGCTGCGTGCCGAGCCGGGCCAGTTCGACCTGTGGGTCTGTGCCTCGTCGGCCGCCGGCGAAGCGGTGCAGTTCGAGCTGCTGAAGGCCTGATCGAAAAAAAGGGGACGGAGGGGATTAAGTCGTTTGTGCCAAAACGACTTAATCCCCTCCGTCCCCTTTTTTGTGGTCCTCACTGTGGCGGCGCTACCATCGGGCCTCCTGTTCGATGGAGTGCGCGCATGCGCCGGATGGCCTACCTGATTCCCGCCCTGCTGCTGGCGGCCTGTTCGCAGCCGGCGCCGCCGGCCGAGCCTGCAGCGGATGCGCCGCCGCCGATGGAGGCCAGTGCTGCTTCGACGCCTGCGGCTGAACCGGCGGCGCCGGCTGCCGAAGCCGCCGCTGCACCTGCCGCACCGGCAGCCGAGGCGGCCGCCGAGGATGCGCGTGCGCGCATCGAGTCGCTGCTCGGCGATGCCGCGCAGTTCGAAAAGGTCTTCAATGCGTTCAAGGCCGCCGTGGTCGGCGGTGATCGCGCTGCGGTGGTCGAGGAAGTGCGATTCCCCTTGAACATCAGCGGCGGAAAGAAGATCTCCGGCCCCGGAGAGTTCCAGCGCAACTACGAGAAGATCATCACGCCGGAGGTGGTCAAGGCGGTGTCCGCGCAGGACTTCGGCAAGGTGTTCGTCAACCAGCAGGGCGTGATGATCGGCAGCGGCCAGGTGTGGTTGAGCGGCCAGTGCCTGGACCAGGCCTGCACGAAGACCGAGGTGAAGGTCATCACCATCCAATGAATGCAGACGGCCCCGCGTGCGGGGCCGTTTGGCAAGGGTAGTGCCGGCCGCTGGCCGGCAACCGCAGGATGCCGGAAGGATCCAGGGTGCCGGCCAGCGGCCGGCACTACCTCAGGTCTTCGGCGTGATCTTCAGCAGGCGCGCCTTGCTGCCGTCTTCCAGCAGCCACAGCGCGCCGTCCGGGCCCTGTTCCACTTCGCGGATGCGCTCGCCCATGTTGAAGCGCTCGGCTTCGCGCGCGCTGTCGCCATCGAAGGCCACGCGCACCAGCGAGGTGGACGACAGGCCACCGATGAAGCCGCTGCCCTTCCACTGCGGGAACAGGCTGCCGCTGTAGATCACGAAGCCGGCCGGCGAGATCACCGGCGTCCAGGTCACCTTCGGCGCGGCGAATTCCGGGCGCGTATCGTGGTCGGGAATCGGCCGGCCGTCGTAATGGTCACCGTTGGAAACGATCGGGTAGCCGTAGTTGGCGCCACGCACGATCAGGTTCAGTTCGTCGCCGCCGGCCGGGCCCATCTCGTGCGCCCACAGCTTGCCGTTGGCATCGAAGGCCATGCCGAGGATGTTGCGGTGGCCCAGCGACCACACCTGTGCGGCCACCCCGCCCTGCGACGCGAACGGATTGTCGGCGGGCAGGCTGCCATCGTCGTTGAGGCGGATGATCTTGCCGAGGTTGCTGCCCATGTCCTGGGACGGATCGAACTTCTGGCGCTCGCTGGAGCTGATCCACAGCTTGCCGTCCGGGCCGAAGGCGAGGCGATGCCCGTAGTGACCCTCACCGCTGACCTTGGGGCTCTGCCGCCAGATCACCTTCAGGTCCTTCAGCTGGCCACCGCCGTTGGCATCCAGTGCCAGCGTGGCCCGGGCTACGGCGGCACCGCGGGTATCCAGCGTGCCTTCCTCGGCATAGCTGACGTAAACGACATGATTCCGGGCGAAATCCGGGTGCAGGATGATGTCGCCGAAACCACCCTGGCCAGCATAGGCGACCTTCGGAACGCCGGTGATCTCGTGCTTCTGGCCGCTGGCCGGGTCCAGGTGCTGGAGCTTGCCGCGCTTTTCGGTGACCAGCAGGCTGCTGTCGGGCAGGAAGGTCATCGCCCAGGGCTGGTCGAAGCGGCTGACTTCGGTGGCGGTGAACGGGCGCTGGTCGGTGGCGGCAGAGGCCGCCGTGGCGGTCTGCGCACCGTTGGCGGCCGGATCGGCGGCATTGCAGGCGGAGGTGGCAAGGATCGGCACAAGGCCGAGGGCGAGCAGCAGGGGCGTGCGGGTCATGGGTATCTCCAGTGCGGGGATGCGGATGGCCGGGCTGTCCCTTGTATACCACCGGCACCGTGAGCGTCGTGGCCCGAAGGTCCTGCGCCCCCTGTGCGAGCGCGGCGGGATCGTCTAGGGTGGGCACGCCCGGGCAAAGCGTGCCCGCCTGCCTGCCAAGGACCTGCAATGAACACTGCCATGCCCCACAAGCCGTCCACCGCCTTCATCGCCGCCTCCTGGGTGGCCCTGCTGCTGGGGGCGGCGGCGTACCTGATCGGCCTGTTCAACGCCACGATGGCGCTCAACGAGAAGGGCTACTATCTGACCCTGCTGCTGTTCGGCCTGTTCGCGGCGGTGTCGCTGCAGAAGAGCGTGCGCGACCGCGTCGAAGGCATTCCGGTGAGTGGCCTGTACTACGCGCTGTGCTGGTTCGCGCTGCTGTCGGCGCTGATGCTGCTGCTGGTCGGCCTGTGGAATGCCACGCTGGCGCCGAGTGAGAAGGGCTTCTATGGCATGGCGTATGCGCTGTCGCTGTTCGGCGCGGTGGCGGTGCAGAAGAACACCCGCGACCTGATCGCCGCCGGTGGGGGCGAGAGCAAGCGCAGCGCGATCGTGCCGCCGCTGCCGGAACAGGAGTGATCGATCCGGTGTAGAGCCGGGCGATGCTCGGCTCAGTCGAGCGTGGCTCGACGTTACAGACGAGGTGCGAGAGCCGAGCGCAGGCTCGGCTCTACAGAAGCCTGGCGCTATCGTGCCAGCCGCGGATCCGCCAGCTGTGCCTCCTCCCAGCCACGACGCACCGCATTGCGTGCCTGCGCCCAGTCCAGGCGGCTGCGGCCGCGTTCGTTGGCCCAGCGTGATTCGAGCTCGGCCTCGACCTGTTCATAGGCGCGGATCATGTCCTGTGCACGCGCGGCGTGGCCGATGCGATAGGCCGGCTCGTAGTCCTCGAAGAACAGCTGGTCGTCGTAGTACGGCTCGGCCGTGTAGCGTTCGCGCCAGTAGTTGCTGATCGCGTCGCGCGGCGTGCTGTCGTCCGGTACGCGGCCGGGGATCTGGTACTCGGTCATGGAAGGCTCCGTTGTGGACGTAGCCCGATCGTGCCTGTGTGGCGGTTAACGGCCCGGTCCGGCAGCGTGATCACCAGATCAATCCGCCGGGCATGGCCCGGCGCTATCGGTCATCCGGCGTCGGTATCTTTTCGCGGCAGCGTGTAGATCACCGCGCCGATGGCGAACGCCACCAGCGCAGCAGCGATGTTCTGCCAGCTGGCACTGGCGAACAGCGCCAGGCACAGCAGCAGCGCCAGCACCGGAATCAACGGCCCGCCGGGCAGCTTCAAGGCGCCCGGGCGGTCGGCGTAGCGCTTGGCCAGTACCAGGACTGCTGCGGCAGTGCCGATGTAGGCGAACAGGCGCGTCGTCATCGACAGCAGGGCCAGCTGCACGAACGAACCGGACAGGGCCAGGCCGAGCGCGATCAGGCCCTGGCAGAGGATCGACGCGGCCGGGGTGTGGAAGCGTGGATGCACCTGCGCCAGGATCTTCGGGCCGTAGCCATCGCGGGCCAGTGCGAACAGGAAGCGTGGGCCCATCATCATCGTGTTGCTGTTGGTGCCGAGGATGGAGATGGTGGCACCGACGGTCAGGATCAGCGCCAGTGCTTCGCCACCGAAACCGGCGGCGGCATCGGCCAGCGGGGTGGCCGAACTGGACAGGCTGGCCAGCGTTCCCTGCGCCACCACCTGCACCGCGCCGTAGATGACGGTGACGGTGATGATCATGGTGATCAGGGCGAACGGAATATCGCGGCGCGGATTGCGGTACTCGCCGGCGGCGGCCGGGATGTTCTCGAAGCCCGCGTAGGCGTAAAGCAGCAGCAAGGCGGCTTCGCCCATGCGCTGCAGGTCATGCGGGTCCGGGCGTTGGCCGGAGAAGGCCAGCTGTGGGTCGATGTGGAACGCACCGATGGCCACGAACAGCAGCAGCGGCAGCATCTTGCCGATCACCAGCACCACGCCGGTACGCGCGGCCGAGCGCACGCCGATGATGTTGATGCCGGTGAGGAAGCCCAGCGATACCACGATCACCGCGATGCGGCCCAGGCCGGCATCGGCCCACGGCCAGAAACGCGCAACCGCGTCGGCCAGCGCGTTGCTGAGCGCAGCGGCCGAGCTGATGCGGGTCAGCCAGATCATCCAGCCGATCTCGAAACCGGCGAAGCGCCCGAACGCCTCGCGTGCATACAGGTAGCTGCCGCCGGGTTCATCGAAGTAGCTGGCGGCCTGCGCATAGCACAGCACCAGCAAGGCCACGACGATGCCGGCGGCGACCACGCCCCACAGGCTGAAGGGGCCGAGCAGGGCGACGGTGGCGGCCGGCAGCAGGTAGATGCCGCTGCCGATCACATCGTTGATCGACAGGCCGACGATCTGCCAGCGGCTGACCGCGCGTTGCAGCTGCGGTTCGTCCTGCGTGCTCAACGGACGTCTCCGGCCAGCGCGGGCAGTTGCCACTGCGCCTGCAGGCGCTTGTACTCCGCGCGCGGCAGCAGGACGAAACGCGGCGCGTCCTGCGGCCGCAGCCAGTCCAGCAGTGCCTGCATGCGTTCCTGCGGCATGGCCGTGCAGCCGGCGGTGGCCTCGCCGGGCTGGCGCCACAGATGGGCGAAGATGCAGCTCCCCTTGCCGGGCTGGTTGTCCGGGTTGTGGGCGATGACGAAGCCTTCCCGGTAGCGCACGTCGCCCTTGTTGTGCAGGTCCAGCCGCATCGGCTCGGTGGAGCCCTTGACCGCTGCATTGCCGACCTTCTTTTCATCGACGATGCGGTTGTAGAACGGCGAACCGGGTACGTCCATGCAGTAGCTGCTGTCCAGCATCGGCTGGTAGGGCATGGCAGTGCCGCGGCGGGTGACGGCATAGCCGAACGCACTGCCGAGCGCGAATATGCCGGCCGGGCTGCGGCCATCGCCTTCCTGCTTCTGCGGGCCATCGGCCTGTGCCGGATGCAGGCCCAGGCCCCAGGCGCTGCCGGTGCGGCCAAGCGCCACCGGGAACGCCTGGCCATGCGGGTGCCAGCCCTGGCCGTCGCGCACATAGGCCTGCAGTTGCCCCTGGGTGCTGTCCCAGCCTTCGCTGGTGACCACGATCAGCTGGCGCGCGCCATCCAGCGGCGCCGCGTGAACGGACACCGCCGTAGCAAGCAGCAGTGCAGCGGTAGCGAGGCGGACCAGCGATTTCATCAACAGGTGCTCCGATCAGGAATCCAGCAGGTGGTCGATCCGCTCCAGGTTCACCGCAAGCTGCTGCTGGCGATCCGGATTGGTGTGGCAGAGCAGCACGAACAGGAAATCGAGCAGGGCGTGCATGGCGCTACGGTACAGCAGCTGCGCGACCTGTGGCGTGCGGTCGTGCGCGCAGACCGCCAGTGCCGCATCCGCATGCGCGCGCAGCGGGTTGGCGGTGTGGCGGGTGATGGAAATCACCTTGCCACCCATGTCCTGGAACTGCCGCGACAACTGTGAAAGCTGGGGCAGGTTGCCGAACTCGGAGAACATCAGCAGCGCATCGCCGGGGCGTGCGGCCGAGAGGTTTGCCAGCATCAGGATCGGATCGGTATGCGGCACCACCAGCAGTCCGAGCAGCGACAGCCGCATGGCGAACTCGCGGGCGAACAGGCCGTCGTCACCCAGGCCGTAGACGAACAGTTTGGGCGCACCGTCGAGCAGCTGCACGATGCGCTCGATCTCCCCGCGTGGATTGGCCTGGCGTGTTTCCTCCTCGGCCTGCGCCTTGCTGCGGCGCAGGGCCTCGCCCAGGCGCAGGTAGTCATCGCCGCTGTCGGGTTCGTCGGGCGCCTGCTGCGGATCGGCACCTGCGCGGGCCACGTCCTGGCCGATGGAGTACTTCAGATCCGGGTAGCCCTTGAAGCCAAGCTTCTGGCTGAACTTCACCACGCTGGACTGGCTGATGCCGAGCGCGCTGGCCAGCTGCTGGGAGGAGTAGTCGCGCAGCAGGTGGGCGTTGTCGAGGATGAAGTCGGCGATGCGGCGCTCGATGGCCGACATCTGCCCACGCTCGGTGCGGATCTTCAGCAGGGGCGGCATGCGGGGTGTCCGGGGGTCTGCAAAGGCGTTGCGGTTGGCCGCATAAAGCGAATTATGGGGTGGGTCGGGCGGGTGGGGATTGCGGGGGACGCCGCAAGTACGTCCGTGTAGGCTTGGCCGCCGCATCCATGCGGCGGACACCCCCGCAAGCCCCACCCGCCCGACCCTGGACACATCGCGCGCGTGCCAGCCGCGAAGGGATTACGGGGTAGGGCAAAAACAAGCGCTTCCACGCGTGGCGTGGATCTACTGGGTGCAGCTGTTGCATTGGACGTTGAGTCCGCCTTGTAGCGAGCCGAGCACCGCAGGTCCGGCGAGGGCGAAGAGGCGCGGGTGTCTGAGCGCAGCGAGTTCCCGCGCCGTCCCTCGACGGGCCGAGGAGCGCAGGGAACCGGTGCGTAGCACCGGCTCGCGGCCGGCGGAGCGTTTCTTTTGGTTACTTTTCTTTTCGCGAAAAGAAAAGTAACGCGCGACCCAACGTCAGTGGCACGCAACGTCAGCCGCAAGGCAGAGATCAACCCAGCATCTCCAGCCCGCGCACTTCGGTGATGCCCAGCCCCGGCACGTCGCTGATGCTGATCTCCGATTCGTTGAAATGCACGCCGCCGCTGACCGGATCGAACTGGCCCAGCGAGGGGCCGTCCAGATCGACCTTGGTGATCACATCGCTCTTGGCCACGGCCAGGTGCACGGCGGCGGCCACGCTGATGCTCGATTCGATCATGCAGCCGATCATGCACGGCACGCCGTAGATGCCGGCAATGTCGGCGATGCGGATCGCGTTGGACAGGCCGCCGGTCTTCATCAGCTTGATGTTGATGATGTCGGCCGCGCGCTGCTGGATCAGGTCCATCACCTGGCTCGGGCTGAACACGCTTTCGTCGGCCATCACCGGCGTGTTGACGCGGTCGGTGACGTACTTCAGGCCGCTGATGTCGGCCGCTTTCACCGGCTGCTCCAGCAGTTCAAGCACCACGCCGGCGTCTTCCAGGGTACGCATCGCATGCACTGCCTGCTTGGCGGTCCAGCCCTGGTTGGCGTCCAGGCGCAGCAGGGCGCGGCCTTCCACGGCGGCATGGATCGCCTTGACCCGTTCGATGTCCAGGCCGATGTCCTTGCCGACCTTGATCTTCAGCGACTCGAAGCCGCGTTCGATTGCCGACAGCGAGTCGGCCACCATCTTGTCGATGTAGTCCACGCTGATGGTGATGTCGGTGGTGATCACCGGGTCGCCACCACCGAGCATCTGGTACAGCGGGGCGCCGTGCAGCTGCGCCCACAGGTCGTACAGCGCGATCTCCACCGCCGCCTTGGCGCTGGTGTTGCGCTCCATCGCGGTCTGCACCAGCGTGCACAGGTGGTTGAGGTTGACCACGTCCTGGCCGATCAGGCGCGGGGCAATGAAGTGGCGGATCGCTTCGATGATCGAGCCGTGCGTATCGCCGGTGATCACGGCGGTGGCCGGGGCTTCACCATAGCCGGTGTTGCCGGTGTCGGTGCGGATCAGCACCACCACGTCTTCCACGGTTTCCACCGTGCGCAGGGCGGTCTTGAACGGTGTCTTCAACGGCACGCGCAGCATGCCCAGTTCGATGGCGGTGATCTTCATTCAGGAGTCTTGGCCCGCAGGCGCTGGATGTTGGTGATGCGGTCGATGTAGCGGACGGTATCGCTGGCCATCATCGGCTCCAGCGGCGTGACCGAAACACCATTGAGATGGGCCTGCACGCGCGTGCCGTCGGCACCGAACCAGCTGCCGCCCGCCGTATCGTGGATCACCCACGTACGACCGTCGACGTGGCCGATGGCCATCATCACGTGGCCGGGGATGTAGACCAGATCGCCGACCTTCAGGTCGGTGACGGCACGGTCGCGCAGTGCCTTGCCGTCCTTGCCGGTGAACGGCAGGCGATCCAGCGCCGGGCTGACCGCCTGTGCACTGGTATTGCGTGGCAGCAGCACGCCGAAGCTGCGGTAGATCTCGGAGACGAAACCGCTGCAGTCGCGGGTGTCGTAGTCGTGGCCCCAACCGTAGCGCTCGCCGAGGAACTTGAAGGCCTGCTGCAGCAACAGGCGCGGGGTCAGGGCCAGGTAGTCGGCGGCGGTGTCCTGCGAGCGCGGCAGCAGGGCCGGTACCAGTTTCAGGCGACCATCTGCCTCGCGTACCGGCAGCTGCACCACCCACGATGCGTGCGCCTGCTGGCCGTTCACCGGTTCTGACGCGGGCCAGTCGGCCAGCACCGGCAGGCGCACGCCCATGTCCAGCTGCAGGCGCGAGACACGCGGTTCTTCCGGGGTGTAGGCGGTCTGCGCGGTGGCACCGGTGATGATCCGGTAGGGTCCCTTCGCGCCGTAGCCGAGCACCGTGGCCTTGTCGCCGCTGGCGATGGCGTCGGCTTCGATCCACGCGCTGTAGCGCTCGCTGTGCACGAACAGCCAGCGGCCGTCGGCACTGCGGTGGACCACGGCGACCTTGTCGCCGGGGAACAGTGCCGATTCCTGGAAGCGGTCGATGTCGGTGTCACCGACGGTGCTGAAGACGCGCTCGCGGGTGGGGAAGGTGCGCAGTGCGGCACGCTTCACCACCAGCCCGTAGGCCGGTGCCACCTGGGCGGGGATTGCATCAAGGCCGAGGTTGGCTTCGATCGCGCTGCGCAGGGCCGGCGCGATGGGCGTGCCCTTGTCGCTGTAGAGGGTGCGCGTGGGCCAGCTCGACAGCGCGGTGATGCTGGCACGCACCGTCGCCGCATCAAGCTGGGCTGGCAGCGCCGCGATGTCGCGGATATGGCTGTCCTGCGCCCGCATCCGTGCGTTCTGCGCCTCGATCTGCGCGCGATCCAGGATCGGCGCATCGGCGTTGTCCAGACGCGCCGCCCAGTACTGCGGCGTCAGGTAGGCCTCGTGCAGGCCGATCACATAGGGCAGCGGTGCGCCGGGATCGGGCGCCGGGGCGGCCTGTGCAAAGGCCGGTGCGGCCAGCAGGCACAGGGCCAGGGTCAAGCGGCGCGGCCAATGCCGGTGCCGTTCGCGGGAAGCCAGGCTCATGCGGTGCACACCCTCCTCGAATGCCTTGTGGAATATTTATTCCTTTCGGCATCGAAAGCAAGAATAAATTATTGACCGGCATCCCGGCCCGTGTTACACAGCCGTTACCACCCGCGCTGGGGAAGTGTCGCTGTGGATCCTGCCATTCGCAAACCGCGTCTGCCTGCTGCTGCCGGCCTGTGTGCCGCGCTGCTGCTGTGGGTGTCGGTCACGCAGGCGGCAGACGGGCGCAGCAGCCAGCAGCGTGCGCGCCAGGCGCAGGTGATCGACCTGATCGACGGCGGCCGCTTCAGCGACGCCGATGCGTTGCTGGCGACAGGGAGCGATGCTGCCGAAGGCGCGTTCCAGCGTGAGCGCATGCGCCGCATCCGCCTGGATCTTTCCCTCGACGAAACCGCCGCCAAGTCTGCCGTGCGCCGCTGGATTCCCGACCTGACCGACGAGGAATTCGCGCGTTGGGACCAGCTTGGCCTGATCGAGCATCTCGATATCGATGGCGAGCGTTGGTACTTCAAGCGCGCACCGTCGAACCTGTTCCTGCTCAGCGACGAAGCACGCGCACGCCGCCGTGCGGATGCACCGATGCCGCCTCCAGGGCCCAACGAAGTGCTCAACGCGCACCACACGCGCGTGGTCGCCGCGGCCGAACAGAGTGGCCGGGCGTCGGTGCTGCCGCAGCGTATCGAATTCACCCAATCGCTCACGGTGAAGGCCGATGCCGTGCCGGCCGGCGAAACCGTGCGTGCCTGGATTCCGTACCCACGCGAGATCCCCGGCCAGCAGGAGCAGGTGCAGTGGCTGGGCAGCAGCCCAGGCAAGGCGCGGGTGGCACCGGCCAGCACCTTGCAACGCACGGCCTATCTGGAGGCCAAAGCGGTGGCCGGGCAGCCGACCCGCTTCGAGATCCGCTACGCGGTCACGATCTTCGCCCGGCACACCGCGATCGACCCGGCCGTGGTGCAACCGACCCCGGCCGATACGGCGTTGAAGCCGTATCTGGCCGAGCAGCTGCCGCATGTGCGCTTCACCCCTGCGTTGAAGCTGTTCTCCGACCAGGTGCTGCAGGGCGAGACGCGCCCATATGAAGTGGTGCGCAAGCTGTTTGCTGCGGTCGACCGTATTCCCTGGGCCGGTGCGCGCGAATATTCCACGCTCAGCAACATCAGCGATTACGCGCTGCGTTCCGGCCATGCCGATTGCGGGCAGCAGACCCTGCTGCTGATCGCGCTGCTGCGCCTGAATGGCATTCCCGCGCGCTGGCAGTCGGGCATGGTGTTCTCCGACGATGGCAGTGGCTACAACAACCTGCATGACTGGGGACAGGTCTACCTGGCGCCGTATGGCTGGCTGCCGATGGACGTGACCACCGGCGCACTGGCCAGCGATGTGCCGGCCCTGCGCAACTTCTACCTGGGTGGCCTCGATGGCTACCGCATCGCCTTCAACGATGATTTCGGCCAGCCCTTCGTGCCGGCCAAGCAGCACTTCCGCTCGGAAACGGTCGACTCGCAGCGCGGCGAGGCCGAGTGGGCAGGCGGCAACCTGTACTTCGACCAATGGAGCTACGACTTCCAGTGGCGGGTACTGCCAGCCAGGCAACGCTAGCGCGACACATCGCATTCCACACCATTCAATTCTTGCAGGAGAGAGCAGGGGATGAAGGCTTACAGCATCAAGCGGGCGGCGTTGTGCGTCGCTCTCGGGGCGTGTCTGGGCGTGATCGCGCCCAGCGCATTCGCACAGGATGGTTCAGTGGTCGGCCGGCTGGTCAGCGATGCCGGCCAGGTACCGGCCGGTGCCACGGTGACCGTACGCAACCCGGCAACGGGCTTCGTGCGCTCCGTGCAGGCCGAAGCCAACGGCAGCTACCGCATTCCGCTGCTGCCGGTCGGCACCTATGAGATGGAGGTGAGCCTGCCGGGTGGAGGCGCCAGCCGTGTCGGCCAGGTGACGGTCAGTCTCGGCAGCGCGACCACGGTGAACGTGCCGCTGGGTGCGGTCAGTACCCTGGGCACGGTCGAAGTGCGGGCGCCGCAGGTGGTGTCGATGGTGGATGTGAAGTCCACCGAGTCGGCCACCAACATCACCCGCGAGGAGCTGTCGCGCCTGCCAGTGGACCGTGACATCACCGCGGTGGCGCTGCTCGCGCCGGGCGCGGTGAAGGGCAAGGGGTCGCTGGGCGGGCAGGGCATTTCCTTCGGCGGTTCGTCGGTGGCCGAGAACACCGTCTACATCAATGGCCTGAACGTCACCGACTTCTACAACCGGGTCGGCTTCTCGTCGGTGCCGTTCTCGTTCTACCAGGAATTCCAGGTCAAGACGGGCGGCTACTCGGTGGAGTTCGGACGCAGCACCGGCGGCGTCATCAATGCGGTGACCCGCTCGGGCAGCAACGATTTCAAGGCCGGTGCCGAACTGGTGTTCGAGCCGCGCGCGTGGCAGTCGCAGGCACGCGACCGCTACGACGGCAGCGGCAGCCGCTACATCACCGCCAGCCGCGACGACTACAGCCGCAGCGCGCTGAATGTGTTCGCTTCCGGTGCGCTGGTGCAGGACCGCCTGTTCTTCTTCGGCATGTACGAGGCGCGCGACTACCGTCCCACCTCGACCAATGATGCCGGCACGCGCCTGAGCCAGGGCAAGGCCGATGATCCGTTCTGGGGCGGCAAGATCGATTGGCAGATCACCGACAACCAGATGCTGTCGCTGTTCGGCTTCTCGGACAAGAGCAAGACCCTCACCGACGTCTACGCCTACGACTACGCCACGGGGCAGACCGTGGGCGAGCGCAGCAACCAGATCTACAACACGGTGGGTGGCAAGAACTGGTCCGGTACCTACAGCTGGCAGGTCAACAACGACCTGACCATGAAGCTGATGTACGGCGAGAACAAGCGCAACCGTGTGCAGAGCTCGTTGATGGACCAGAACTGCAACCGCGTGTTCGACAACCGCACGGCCGGCCAGGGCGTGCCGCCGTCGCTGCAGGGCGACCGCAGCTGCACCAGCAGCTCGCAGCTGGAGTCGGCGCTGGACACGCGCAAGGCCGCGCGCGCGGACTTCGAATGGACGTTGGGCAACCACCTGCTGCGGTTCGGCCTGGATCGGGAAGAGAACACCTCCGATTACAGCCGCGCCTATCCGGGCCCGGGCGGCTTCCGCTACGACATCTACTACCGCACTCCCGGCAGCTCGCTGAACGGTGGCGTGGTGCCGGCCAGCGGCGTGGTCGTGCGCACCCGTCGCTATGAAGTGGACGGGGCCTTCGAGACGATCAACTCGGCCTACTACCTGGAAGACAACTGGCAGGTGACGCCGAATCTGCTGCTGAACATGGGCCTGCGCCTGGAAGCCTTCGACAACAAGGGCGGCGACGGCAGCAGCTACATCAAGATCGACGACATGCTGGCCCCGCGCCTGGGCTTCTCCTGGGACGTGCGCGGCGATGGCACGACCAAGGTGTTCGGCAACCTGGGCCGATACTTCCTGCCGGTGGCCAACGTCATCAACATCAAGCAGGCCGGTGGTTTCCTCGACGAGCGCACCTGGTACGAGTTCCTCGGCTACACCGGCGCAGCCAACAACATCCCCAACCTGGGCGCGCAGATCGGCCCGGTGGACAACTCGCAGGGCGACGGCAGCGTGCCGGACCTGCGCGCGGAAGTGAACCGGGACATGGACCCGGTCTACCAGGATGAAGCGATCCTGGGCTTCCAGCAGATGATCAACGAGGCCTGGTCGGTAGGCGCCAGCGTGACCTACCGGCGCCTGCACAATGCCATCGATGACATGAACATCACCGCGACCGGCCAGTGTGGTGCCATCGACGGCGTGTGGATCATGGGCAACCCGGGGCGCACCAACACCGTGTGGGGTGACACCGACTGCGACGGCCGCAACGATGGCTGGATCAGCATCGACACCTCGAAGGAAGGTTGGGCGCTGTATGACGACAACGGCAATTATGTCGGCCAGCGCGGCTGGGTGAAGCCCAAGCGTGACTACAAGGCGCTGGAACTGCAGGTCGACCGCGCGTGGGACGGCAAGTGGGGCTTCAACGCCTCCTACACCCTTGCATACGGTCGCGGCAACGCAGAGGGCCCGGTCAACTCCGATACCGACTTCGCCGATGCAGGGCGCACCGAGAACTTCGACAATCCGTGGGTGAACTACGGGGGCTATGGCTACCTGGCCAATGATCGCCGCCACCAGTTCAAGTTCCGAGGCAGCTACGCGCTGACCGAGAACCTGAGCGTGGCCGCCACCCTGGGCGTGCAGTCGGGCAGCCCGATTACCCGCTTCGGCGCCGGCAATCCGTTCGACGACACCGACTTCCACAGCTACTACGTGTGCGTGTCCAACTGCCAGGCGACGGTTCCGTCCCAGCGCGTGTTCGTGCATTCGCCACGCGGTGGCGATGGCCGCACACCCTGGACCTATGACCTGGACGTGAGCGTCTCGTACAAGGTGCCGATTCCCACCGATCTGCGCCTGAAGCTGGCGGTGTACAACGTGCTCAACCAGCAGCGCGTGGTGACCGTGGACCAGGACTACGAGCCGCAGGACGGCATCGGCACGCCGAACCCGCTGTACCGCTACGGCACCGGCTTCCAGTCACCGCGCTATGCGCAGTTGACCGTGACATGGGCCTACTGAAGCCCGCACGGCAGGCTCGAAACTGCGTCTGCGCGGCGGCGCTGGCGGTGTTCCCGGTTGCGTTGGCACAGACCACCGCGACCGCCTCCCTCGATGCCGATGTCGCTGCCGTCGTCCAGCACGAGCACCTGCCCGGGCTGGCGATGGCGGTGGTCGACAACGGGCAGGTGGTCTATCGCCACGCCGAGGGCGCGCGTGGCGATGGCGGCCGCATCGACGAGGACACGTTGTTCAAGATCGCCTCCAACAGCAAGGCGATGACTGCTGCACTGCTGGCGCGGCTGGTGCAGCAGGGCAGGCTGCGCTGGGATGATCCGGTACAGCGGCATCTGCCGGGCTTCCGCATGCACGATGCGTGGGTGGGCCAGCAGATGCAGGTGCGCGACCTGCTGATCCACAACAGCGGCCTGGGCCTGGGCGCCGGGGACCTGATGCTGTGGCCGGAACCGAACGCGTTCACCCGTGCCGACATCATCGCCGGATTGGCGCATATCAAGCCGGTCAGCAGCTTCCGCAGTCACTACGCCTACGACAACCTGATGTATGTGGTGGCCGGCGAAGCGGCGGCGGCAGCGGGTGGCAAGCCGTATGACCAGCTGATGCGCGAGCAGGTGTTCGAACCACTGGGCATGATGCGCTGCCAGGTGGGGGCGTGGTCGGTGAAACGCGTGGGCAACGTAGCGCAGCCGCATGCCTGGCGTGGCGAACGCAATGAAGTGGTGAACGCCGATGGTGGAACCAGCCCGGACCTGCCGTCGATGGCGGCCGGCGGCATCCGTTGTTCGTTGCGCGACATGACGCGCTGGATGCAGGTGCTGCTCGATCCCACCCTGGCGCCCGGCTGGCTGGACACGGAGCAGCGCCGCACGCTGTGGACCCTGCACATGCCGATGCCGCTGGGCGAGCGCCAGCGGCGCTGGGACAATGCGCATTTCTACGGCTATGGCTATGGCTGGCGCGTGTCCGACATGGACGGCCAGTGGAAGGTGGCGCACACCGGCACGTTGTCGGGCATGTACTCGTCGCTGGCGCTGCTGCCTGATCGGAAGGTGGGCGTGGTGATGCTGATCAACGGCGAAGGCGAGGACGCACGCATGGCCCTGATGCAGGCCGCGCTGAAGCGCTTCACCGCAGCGGACGATGCGCGTCCGGCGATGGACTACCTGGCCGAACTGAAGGCTGACCAGGCAACGTGGGCCGCGACCGGCCATTCGCGGCCATCCACCGCGGCGGCGCAGGAGACGAGCCGTACGGACCTGTCCCGCTGGCAGGGCCGCTACCGCGATCCGTGGCTGGGCGCGGCCTCGCTCTGCCCGGGCAAGGACGGCCTGCGTTTCAGCGTGGACAAGTCGCCCAGGCTGCAGGCCACGGTGCTGCAGCTGCAGGGGCGCTGGCTGCTGCGCTGGGATACGCTGGGCGACGAGGCGCAGGCGTGGCTGCAGCCAGGCGAAGGCCCGGCACCGACGCTGGACCTGCGCGCCATCGACCCGGACATCGACTTCAGCTATGACTTCCAGGACCTGCACTTCACTCGTACTGGCGACTGCGCTGGCGGCGACCACCAGCGCCGCTGAGCCACCGCGCGTTTCACCGGCAACCGACGCGGCCAGCGCCGGACTGGTGGAGATCCGCACGTTGTCGCCGCGCATCGACCTGGATATCCGCTATGCCGGTGCCAACAACTTCACCGGTGCGCGCGTGCCCGGCTACGAGGCGCCATCGTGTTATCTGCTGGCGCCGGTGGCGAAGGCGCTGGCACAGGTGGAACAGGACCTGCGCGGCGATGGCTTCGGCCTGCGCCTCTACGACTGCTACCGGCCGGTGCGTTCGGTGCAGGCGTTCATGGCCTGGGTGAACGATCCGCGCGAGCGCTCGCGCAAGGCACAGCAGTACCCGGACCTGGACAAACCACGGTTGCTGGCCGACGGCTACATCGCCGAGCGCTCTGGCCATAGTCGTGGCGCCACGGTTGATCTGGGCCTGCTGGATTGCCGCAGCGGTGCATGCACGCCGCTGGACATGGCCACCGACTTCGATTTCTTCGGTCCACGCGCGCATACGCAGGCAAGCGGATTGAGCGATGCGCAACAGGCCAATCGCCAGCAGCTGGTGCGCGCGATGGCGCGGCGGGGCTTCGTCAACTATCCGCAGGAGTGGTGGCACTACACCCTGCAGCCCGAACCGGATCCCCGCACCGCGTACGATGTCCCGGTACGGTAGGGGCATCGGCAGGGCTGCGCCCCGCCTCTGACAGTTTCCCGCGTGGTCCGTTGTAGAGCCGAGCCCATGCTCGGCTGCTCCTTGTTCAATCGTCGAGATATTCGATTTGGATGGAGATTCATCCACGCATGGCGTGGATCCACTGTGGCTGCCGATTGGGTCCGGCGCAGATCCCTTACACTGGCCGCCTCTTCATCCCTGCCCACCCGATGAACCTTCCCCTGCACTTCGGCCTGCTCGGCACCCTGGAAGCCGGCGCCATCGCCCTGCTGGTCGGGCTGCTGGTGTACTTCGTGTGGTCGCGGCTGTGCCGGCTGCTGCACTGGTCGGTGGGACATGCGATCGGCTGGTCCTGCGTCATCTCGGTGGTAGCCTCCGCTGGCATCGATGCGTGGAAGCTGTTCTACATGGGCATCGTGCGACTGGAGTCGCCGCTGTACGCGCGCCTGTTCCTGGCCACCATCCACGATCCGAACGAGCTCGGCAGCCGTGTCGTGCTGGAAATCGCCGGCGCGCTCGCCGGTGTCGCCTTGGGATGGGTGTTGTTCAGTTCGCGGTCATTGGAAAAAACCGTCGACTGACGCAGGTTTTTCGTTGCCTGCCGGTTAAATGCAGAGGCGCTGAATGCGCATCTTATGAGCCGCTCACTCCTCGCTAACCAGCGCGCTAAAGCATGCGTGGATGCGAGTGGTTAATCGTGCGTGTGGAGGCCGGTCGCGGCCCAAAATCGATTCAGAAACGCGGTGGCAGGGTAGGTGCCGTGCGGAAACAACAGGCCGCGCAACACCACCCAATATGCAGGAGACACCCCTGATGACTATTCGCAACCGCAAGCCCCTGATCGCCCTGATCGTCGCCGCTGGCAGCGTGCTGGCCATTCCGGCGATGGCCCAGTCGGCCAAGCAGCAGGCCGCACATGCGCAGAATGAAGCGGCGCAGGCCCAGCAGGCGGCAGCACAGGCCGGGCAGGCGGCTGACCAGGCGACCGATGCGGCCGCAGCGGCCTCGGCGCAGGCCAACGGTGGTGGCCAGACCTGGGCCAGCATCGATACCGATGGCAACGGCACCATCAGCAAGACCGAGGCGCAGGTGAACGCCGGCCTGGCCCAGGTGTTCGACCAGGCCGATACCAACAAGGACGGCGAGCTGAGCGCCGACGAGTACAAGGCCTACGTGGCCGCGCAGCAGGCCGGTGCGGGTGCCGGCGCGGCGCAGGGCCGCTGATCCAGACCTGATTCGGGAAGACCGGTGCATGGGGACCCGGGCGGCTGCGGCCGCCCGGGTTTTTCTCGTCATCGCCACCCCTGTATCCTTGGCCGATGAACACGTCCACGCCTGCGCCGTCGCGCGCCATCGGCCTGGTCGGTTTTGACGGTGACGACACGCTGTGGAAGAGCGAGGACTACTACCGCAAGGCCGAGCAGGATTACCTTGACCTGCTGTCGCGCTATGTCGACGTGCACGACACCCAGACCGCGCGCCACCTGCTGGAAGTTCAGCAGCGCCACCTGGGCACCTTCGGCTACGGCGTTAAGAGCATGACCCTGTCGATGATCGAAGCGGCCATCGACATCACCGGTCAGCGCATCGAGGCCAAGGACATCCAGCGCATTCTGGATATCGGCCACGATACCCTGCGCCACCCGGTGGAACTGATCGACGGTGTGCGCGAAGCGGTGGCGGCCATCGCCGAGCACTACCCGGTGGTGCTGATCACCAAGGGCGATCTGTTCCACCAAGAAGCGAAGATCAAGGTCGCCAACCTGGCCGAGCTGTTCCCGCGCATCGAGATCGTTTCCGAGAAGGACCCGGAGACCTACGCCCGCGTGCTGGCCGAATTCGACCTGCCGATGCAGCGCTTCGTGATGGTCGGCAACTCGCTGCGCTCGGACATCGAGCCGGTGGTGACCCTGGGTGGCTGGGGCGTGCATACCCCGTACGCGGTGACCTGGGCCCACGAGACCCAGCACGGCGTGGCCGACGACGAACCGCGCATGGTCACCGCCGATACCGCCCACGACTGGCCGGCCGCACTGGCGGCGATCGAGGCCAAGGCCGCTGCGGCGGCCTGACAGGGCCCGGCAGCTGCGGCAGAATCGGGGCATGAACGTCCGACTGCGCGCGCTGTTGTTGTCCCTGCTGCTGGTGCCGGCCACCGTGCCGGCCCAGCAGACCGCCGAGCGTTCGGCGGCGTACACCGTGGAAACCGGTGACCGCTGGATCGATGCCCAGTTGCAGGACATCAACCATTACGCCGAACGCTACCCCGATGCCTTCCTCGATGAAGTGTCGCGCTACGCCGATGTCCCCCGCGGCTACATCAATGCGCTGTTCACCACCCATGGCTGGCAGGCCGGGGATATCTATTTCGCCTGCTTCTGGGCCAAGGCCAGCGGCCAGACCTGCCGCGACAGCGTGCGCGCCTTCAGCCAGGACCCGGAGGGCGGCTGGGAAGCGGTGGTGAAGCGCATGCCGGCCAAGCCGGACAACCTGCATTACCGCGCTGTGCGGCATGCCATCGTGGCCAGCTACCAGCACTGGGACCGGCCGATCACCCTGGATGCCACCCTGAAGCGCCAGTTGAAGCGGTAGTGCCGGCCGTTGGCCGGCAACTGCACCCTTACAGGCATCAGGAGGTTGCCGGCCAGCGGCCGGCACTATCCGGCCATGTTGCTCTGCGTATCGCCGCCGCCGCGCGCTCCGGCGACAATACGGGTCCGAGCTGTTCCCCGTTCCCGTAATCGAGTGACTGATGAGCGCCTCTTTCGTTTCGCCTGATGTGATCCGCCGCCTGTTCGCGCAGGCCATGTCCCGCATGTACCGCACCGAAGTGCCGCTGTACGGCACGCTGGTGGAGCTGGTGGAGCGGATCAACGCGCAGGTGCTTGCCCAGGACCCGGCACTGGCCGCGCAGCTGCAGCGCAACGACGAGCGTGCGCGCCTGGACGAAGAGCGCCATGGCGCGATCCGCGTCGGCACCGCGCAGGAGCTGGCGACGCTGCGCCGCCTGTTCGCGGTGATGGGCATGTACCCGGTCGGCTACTACGACCTGTCGGTAGCCGGCGTGCCGGTGCACTCCACCGCGTTCCGCCCGCTGACCGGCGCCGCGCTGGCGCAGAATCCGTTCCGCGTGTTCACCTCGCTGCTGCGCCTGGAGCTGATCGAAGACGAAACCCTGCGTGGCGAGTCGGCGAAGATCCTGGCACGCCGCCGCATCTTCACCGACGGCGCACTGGCGCTGATCGACCAGGCCGAGCGTGACGGTGGCCTGTCGCAGGCCGACGCCGAGCGCTTCGTCGACGAAGCACTGGAAACCTTCCGCTGGCACGGCGATGCCACGGTCGATCTGCCGACCTACCACGCGCTGCACAATGCGCACCGCCTGGTGGCCGACGTGGTCAGTTTCCGTGGCCCGCACATCAACCACCTGACCCCGCGCACGCTGGACATCGACGCGGCGCAGGCGGCAATGATCGAGCACGGCATGGCGGCCAAGGCGGTGATCGAAGGGCCGCCGCGCCGCGCCTGCCCGATCCTGCTGCGCCAGACCAGCTTCAAGGCGCTGGAAGAGGCCGTGCATTTCCCGGATGCGGACGGTGGCGATGCCGGCACCCATACCGCGCGCTTCGGCGAGATCGAACAACGCGGCCTTGCGCTGACCCCGAAGGGCCGCGCGCTGTACGACCAGCTGCTGTCGCAGGCACGCGATGCCGGTGGCGAAGGCAGTACCGGTGGCGACTACGGGCAGCGCCTGCAGGCGGTGTTCGCCAGCTTCCCGGATGACCATGACACGCTGCGCCAAGAAGGATTGGGCTACTACCGCTACCAGCTGACCGACGCCGGCCGCGCCGCGCCGGAACGCGTGGCCGATCTGCCTGCCGAAGTGCTGGTGGCCGCCGGCCTGGCCACGGCCGATCCGATCGTCTACGAGGATTTCCTGCCGGTCAGTGCCGCGGGCATCTTCCAGTCGAACCTGGGCGGCGAAGAACAGCGCGCGTATGCCGCGCACGCCAACCGCGAGGCTTTCGAGCAGGCGCTGGGCGTGGCGGTGAATGACGAGTTCGAGATCTACGAGCGGCTGCAGGCCGAATCGCTGGCGGCGCTGCGCACCGCGTGAAGGTAGAGCCGGCCGCTGGCCGGGCGCACCGCGTGGCTCTACCCGATGTCCGGACCCGGGGTCAGCCCTTCATCGTGCCCGTATCCAGCCAGCGCTGGTGCCACGACAGTGCTTCGGGCAACAGGTGCGGGGTGTGCTTGCCGTAGCTTTCGCGGCTGGCACGGTCGAAGTAATCCTGCAGCTGCGGGCGGAAATCCGGGTGCGCGCAGTTGTCGATCAGCACCTGCGCGCGCTTGCGCGGGGTCAGGCCACGCAGGTCGGCCAGGCCCTGTTCGGTGACGATCACCGACACGTCGTGCTCGGTGTGGTCGACATGGCTGGCCATCGGCACGATCGCCGAGATGGTGCCGTTCTTGGCAGTGGACGGGCTCAGGAACGCCGACAGGAAACCGTTGCGGGCGAAGTCACCCGAACCGCCAATGCCGTTCATGATCCGCGTGCCCATCACGTGCGTCGAGTTGACGTTGCCGTAGATGTCCACCTCGATCATGCCGTTCATGCCGATGCAGCCCAGGCGGCGCACCAGTTCCGGATGGTTGGAGATCTCCTGCGTGCGCATGATGATGCGCTCGCGGTAGAAATCGATGTTCTCCTTGAACGTCTCGTTGGCCTGCGGGCTCAGCGCGAAGCCGGTACACGAGGCGTAGCTCAGCACGCCATCGCGCAGCAGGTCGAGCATGCCGTCCTGGATCACTTCGGTGAACGCGGCCAGGTCGCGGAAACCGCTCCTGGCCAGGCCGGCCAGCACGGCGTTGGGGATGTTGCCCACGCCCGACTGCAGCGGCAGCAGGTTCGGCGGCAGGCGGCCCTTCTTCACCTCGTGCTTGAGGAACTCGATCAGGTGCGAGGCGATCTGTTCGCTGGTCGCATCGATCGGACTGAACGGGCTGTTGCGGTCCGGGCCGTTGGTGCGCACCACGGCCACGATCTTGTCCAGGTCGCAGCGCAGCGCGGTGTCGCCGATGCGGTCGTTGGCGTTCACCAGCGGAATCGGCTTGCGGTGCGGTGGCAGCGCGGTGCCGTAGTAGATGTCGTGCATGCCGTCGACGCCGGCCGGCTGCCATTCGTTGACCTCGACGATCACCTTCTTGGCCAGGTCCAGCCAGGTCTTGTTATTGCCGACCGAGGTGGAGGGCACCAGCGAGCCATCTTCGCGGATGGCCGAGACTTCGATCACGGCGGTATCGATCTCGCCGTAGAAGCCGAACCACACGTGCTGGGCGACGTGGCTGAGGTGGATATCGATGTAATCCAGCTTGCCCTCGTTGATGCGGTTGCGCGCATCCGGATCGCTCTGGAACGGCATGCGCATGGCGATGCCATCGGCCTTGGCCAGCGCGCCATCGAGTTCCGGCGCGGTGGAGGCACCGGTCATCAGCTTGATCTGGAAGGGCTGGCCCTGGGCGTGCACCGCTTCGATGCGGCGGGCCAGTTCGACGGGAACGGCCTTGGGATACCCGGAGCCGGTGAAGCCGCTCATGGCCACGGTTTCACCGGGCTGGATCAGCGCGGCTGCGGCCTCGGCGGAGACCACGCGGTCACGAAGACGCGCGTTGGCGATGCGATCAACAGACATGACGACAGTGTTTCTGGGGGGAAGGCCGATTATCGGCCATCCTCATCCGTACGGGGGGTTCTACCTTCGTGGAATGGCTTTTCCCCACCGGGGTCACCCATACCCACCGGTTTTGTTTTGCAGTGCAGCGTGCAAAGTGCTTTCGCAGCCCGCACGATGGCCCTGCATCCCGACGTGGGGGAGGGAGCAGAGCCCGCTGGCAGTTCGCTGCAAGCGGGCTTTTTTATTGCCTGCCGCCCAGAATGAATGCGCGGCACCCCTTCGGGGTCGGATCCTTTTGCCAAGGGCAAAAGGCTCTGACCCCAGCAGCGGCATCAACCGGCGGCACCTCGGGGTCAGAGCCCTTCGCCGTTGGCAAAGGGATCCGACCCCGCGAGAATCAGCGCATGACCCTCGCCACCGCTGACCTGCCCGCCACCCTGCAGCCCCTTGTCGAACGCGCCCTGGCGCGCCTGGCCCAGGTCCTGCCCGAGCCTGTTCCTGCCGAGCTGCTGCCGCTGCTGACCCGGCTGGCGGTGGCCAGCGACTTCGCGCTGGACACCCTGGTGCGGCAACCGGCGCTGCTGGCGCAGCTGGCCGCCCCCGACTGCCCGCCGATCCCGGCGCCGGTGCTCGATCCGCTGCAACCCAGCGACTGGCCGGCACAGCTGCGGCGCTGGCGCACCGCGATGTCCACGCGGCTGATCTGGCGTGACCTGGCCGGGCTGGACGACGTGGCGCAGACCCTGGCTGGCGCCACCACTCTGGCCGAGGATTGCCTGCGGCTGGCGCTGGACGCCCTGCAGCAGGAATTCGCACAGCGGCACGGCGTGGTTCGTGATGGCGCAGGCGTCCCCCAACAGCTGGTGGTATTCGGCCTGGGCAAGCTCGGCGGTGGCGAGCTCAACTTCAGTTCCGATATCGACCTGGTCTATGCGTACCCGCAGGGCGGCGAATCCGACGGTCCGCGCGCGCTGGCCGCCGAGGAGTATTTCGCCCGCCTCGGCCAGCGCCTGGCCAAGCTGCTGGACGAAACCACGGTCGATGGCTTCAGCCACCGCGTCGACCTGCGCCTGCGCCCGTTCGGCAGCGCCGGTCGCGTCGCGCTGTCGTTCGCGGCGATGGATCAGTACTTCCAGCGCGAAGGCCGCGACTGGGAGCGCTATGCGTGGCTGAAGGCGCGCGCGGTGGCCGGCGATATCGACGCCGGCGAAGCGTGGTTGCAGACCCTGCGCCCGTTCGTATACCGCCGCTACCTGGATTTCACCGCGCTCGACGGCCTGCGTGAGATGAAGGCGGCGATCACCGCCGAAGTCGCGCGCCGCGAGCTGCACGAAGACATCAAGCGCGGCGCCGGTGGCATCCGCGAAATCGAGTTCCTGTGCCAGGCGCTGCAGCTGATCCGCGGTGGCCGTGAGCCGGCGCTGCGCGAGCGCCGCCTGCTGGTGGCACTGGACGCGCTGGTGGCCGCCGGACAGATTGCGCCCGACGATGGCGCTGCGCTGCGCGAGGCCTACCTGTTCCTGCGCCGGTTGGAGAACCGCCTGCAGATGCTGCGCGACGCGCAGACCCACGTGCTGCCCAGCGACGCGCTGGACCGCGCGCGCATTGCCATCGGCCTCGGCTACCCGGATTGGGAGGTGCTGCGCGCGGCACTGGTCGAACAGCAGCAGCGGGTCAGCACCGAATTCGCCGCGCTGCTGGCCCCGCGCAGGGGCCAGGCCGCGCCCGACGCGCTGGCCAACTACTGGCGCAGCCTGCCCGAGGGCAGCAACGCGCCGTTGCTGGCCGAAGCCGGGTTCCTCGATGCCAATGGCGCAGACCAGTCGCTGCGCGATTTCGCCCAGGGCACCGGCGTGAAGTCATTGTCCGATGCGGCGCGTGCGCGGCTGGATCGCGTACTGCCCGCGTTGCTGCATGCGGCCACGCGTTCGCCGCAGCCCGATGCCGCGCTCAAGCGCGTGCTCGGCCTGCTGCAGGCGGTCCTGCGCCGGACCAGCTATCTCGCGCTGTTGGATGAACAACCGAGCGCGTTGGCGCGTCTGGTCGATGTGCTGGCACGCAGCGCGCTGCTGGCTGAGCGGCTGGTCGCGTATCCGCTGCTGCTGGATGAACTGCTGGATGTGCGCGTGTCCGGGCCGATGCCCGATGCGGCCGGCATGCTGGCCGAGTGCCAGCAGGTGCTGGCGGTGGAAGATCCCGAATCGGCACTGCGCTGGCTCAACGAGACGCGGCTGGCGCTCAGTTTCCGCATGGCGATGGCCACGCTGGACGGCCGCCAGGGCGCGGTGGACAGCACGCGGCAACTGGCCGAACTGGCGCAGGCGGTGGTGGTCACCGTGCTGGCGATGGCCGAGGCGGACATGCGCGCCGCGCACGGCGCGATTCCCGGTGGACGTTTCGCGATCATCGGCTACGGCAGCCTCGGCGGGCTTGAACTGGGCTTCGGTTCCGACCTGGACCTGGTATTCCTGCACGACAACCCGGCCGGCGTGGAGGCCAGCGACGGCCCGCGTCCGCTGGAGCCGGGGCGCTGGTATGCGCGGCTGGCGCAGAAGGTGATGGCGCTGCTCGGTGCGGTCACCGCCGCCGGCCGCCTGTACGACATCGATGTGCGCCTGCGCCCGGATGGTGGCAAGGGTTCGCTGGTGTCTTCGCTGGCCAGTTACACCGAATACCAGCGCGAACGTGCGTGGACCTGGGAACACCAGGCGCTGGTGCGCGCGCGTGGCGTGGCCGGCGATGCCAGCCTGCTGGCGGATTTCGAGCAGGTGCGTGCACAGACGCTGGGGCGTGAGCGCGACATGGGTGTGCTGTATGCCGACGTGCTGAAGATGCGTGGGCGCATGCGCACCGAACTGGACCGCAGCGACGCCGCACGGCTGGATCTGAAGCAGGGTGCGGGTGGCGTGGTGGACCTGGAATTCCTGCTGCAGACCGGCGTGCTGGCGCGCAGTGCGCGGCACGTGGCGTTGCTGCAGCCGCGCGATACGCCGTCGTTGATCGATGCGTTGGCTGGTTCTGGTTTCCTGCCCGATGCCACTGCGCAGGCGCTGCATGGCGCGCACGCCACGCTGTTGGACGTGGGCCTGGCCTGCACGCTGGACCGCCGCCCGCGGCTGGCCCCGACCACGCCGGCGATTGAAGAGGCGCGTGCAGCGATTACGGCGGCGTGCAGAGCGGCAGAGCTGCCGTTCGCCTGAGTGCCGGATGGCGGAGGACTGCAGTTGGTAGATGCCAACCTTGGTTGGCATGAATGCCAAGCGCCAACCAAGGTTGGCGACTACCGGATCAATGGCCCTGCGATGCCCGCTCCTGGTGGGTGCCGACCGTTGGTCGGCACAATCTGTCGGCACCCACCGGATCAATGGCCCTTCGATGGCACGCCGTTGGTAGATGCCAACCTTGGTTGGCATGAATGCCAAGCGCCAACCAAGGTTGGCGACTACCAGATCAATGGCCCTGCGATGGCCCGCTCCTGGTAGGTGCCGACCGTTGGTCGGCACAATCTGTCGGCAGCGATGAGTTCTGCAGGGCGTGTCGACCACCGGTCGGCACCCACCGGATCAATGGCGGTCAGCTGGTGGCGCGCAACGGCGCCATCTTCCACAACAACGCGCGGAACGGGGCCAGCAGGCAGACACCGATCGCCAGCTTCACTGCCAGGTCGCCGGCGGCCCAGCTCACCCACGGCAAGGTGGAACCGGCAAACGCGATCGACCAGAAAAGGGTGGTATCTACCGTCGCGCTGCAGGTGGTGGCCACCATCGGTGCGCGCCACCAGCTGCCGCGGCGCAGGCGGTCGAACACGGTGATGTCCAGCAGCTGGGCCACGATGAAGGCCGAGCACGAGGCAATGGCGATGCGCGGGGTGGCCACCCAGATCGACAGCAGCACCGCCACCGCGAAACCGATCCACGCCACGCGGCGCGCCGGGCCCGGGCCGAAGCGGCGGTTGATCAGGTTGCTGACCAGGAACGCGACCGGATAGCTGAAGGCGCCCCAGGTCAGCCAGTCGTTGATCGGGTACTGCACCAGCACGTTGGACAGCAGCACCACTGCACCCATGGCCAGTACCGCCAGCACGAGGGCGCGCGGGGTCAGCGGGGCAAACAGAGGGGCAGGACGCACGGACATGGCGAGCCAGGGAGACAAAGGGGATCGCCCATTATCCGCCCGGCCTGCGGCAAAGCCAAAACCGGTCGTTCAGCTTTACAGCGCTTCACTCATCACATCACCGGCGGCATAGGCCGTCGGCACATAGGCCAGGGTCTGGCCCTGCGCGCTCTTCACGTTCCAGCCGGCACCGGCCTCGGTGGGGTCGAAATGCACCCGTTGCCCGACCACGAAGGCTGCAGTCGGGTTCTCGCCCGGCGGCTGCACCGGCCAGCGCAGGGTGGCGGTGTGGTCGGCCTTGTCCGGTACCTGCAACTGCACCTGGCGTTCGCCCGTGGGCGTGGTCTCCACCTTCTTCACTTCCATTGGCGGCAGCGGCACCGCCTTGGTGCGGGTCGCCCTGGCATTGCGTTCGCTGGCCTTGAACGGCGCCTTGGACAGTTCGGACAGGCCCACCGAGGCCGCCATCGGCAGCGACAGCACCACGAATGAGGTCACGATCACGCTGGCCTCGCTGCTGTTCAACTGCGGCGCGGCGCCGGCATGGACGGTGGGCACCAGCAGCGCCGAGAGCAGCAATGCAGTGGTGGGAACGCGCAGGCAACGGAACATGGAGACCTCCTGGTCAGCGTGGGGCGGCGGCTCAGCGCCGGGTATCGAAGATGTCGCGCGGGCCGGTAGCCTCGGGCAGGTATTCCAGCGCACGGCCCTGGTTGTCCTTCAACTGCCAGCCCTGGTCATTGCCCGTCGGCTCGAAGTTCACGGTCTGGCCCACGGTGAACTGCACGGCCGGGTCGCCAACGCCGCGCGGGTACTGCATCGACGCGGTGTTCTGCGGATCGTTGGCATCGCGCAGCAGCACTTCGCGGCGGCCGTCGACGGTAGTGGCAATCGCGCTCACCTCCATCTGCGGCAGCTTGATCTGCTGCGGGCGGGCCAGCGGCTGGCCGGCATCGGCGGCATCCTGGGCTTCCTTCGCCGCGGCGGCGCGGGCCGAGGCCACCATCTGCGTGGACATTTCCAGGCTCGGTCCCTGCGGGCCCGGGTCATGGATGATCACGATGCGGCGTTCGGCATGGGCGGCCGATGACCAGGCCAGCGCGGTGACGATCAGCATCGATACCAGGGAGTTGTGCAGCAGACGCATGTCGTTCTCCTTGCGGGATTCAGGGCGAGGCGGCGGTGGCACCGGCCACCGGCACATGGGGGATCACCAGTTCCTGCTGCAGCTGGCTGCGCTGGTGCAGGAAGTCGAACACCGATTCCACCGTCACCACCGAATAGTTGCCGGAGATGCGTTCGCCGGCCGGATGGTCGGTGGTGGTGGCGTTGGCCACGAACAGGCGCGCACCCACGCGCTTGCCCAGGCCGATATGCAGCACGCTGGGCTGGTACTTCTGCTGGCGCAGCCACTGCTGTGCCTGTTCGCGCTTGACGATGGCCGGCGCGCCTTCGGCCTGCGCCATCGCCGCCGCCAGCACTTCCAGCACCCACTGGTTGGAGTTCTGGTAGTCGGTGGCGAACGGGTAGGCGACCACGTTGTACTTGGTTTCGTGCAGCGCCTTGGGCTGGATCGACGGCGGCACCAGCATCGCGCGCAGTGCGGCACGCAACGGTGCCGACGGCACGCCGATGCGCAGGTCGGTATGGCCGCCGCTCTCGCCGACGAAGTTGCCGAGGCCCTCGTGGTACAGCTGCGAGCTGTCGGTCTTGCAGCGGTTGAGCAGGTGCATCGCGCGCCAGCGGCCGTCGTCCTCGCGCAGCAGGAAGGCCAGGTGGCTGTGGCGCAGGCCATAGCGGCTCAGGTCCTGGCCACCGCGCGCGGCCACCACCACGTCCACATCGGGCAGCGCGTCCAGGCGTTCGGCGGTGGTCCAGGCCACGTCCAGCATCGCCGCCTGCGATGCCACACTGGGGTAGCGCTCGCGGCAGGCGGTGCTGTTGGCCCAGGCCGGTGCGGTCGCCAGCAGGCTGGCGATCAGCAGCGCGGCGCGGGGCAGGCGGGAAAAACGATCCATGTCGGTACCTTCAACGGCGGGCAGGCCCGCGCGCCGATCATACGCTGCTCAGCGCAGCGGGCGATCCACGCCCTTGCGCTTGAGCTCCTTGTCGCAGGCGTCACTGATGGGAGCCACCGGCAGTGGCGGGCGCTGGCCCTTCGGATCGCGCAGCGCCGGTTGTTCGCGGTACGCGTCCAGCTGCTGCTGGCATTGATACGAGATCGGATCCAGCTCGGTGGGCGCGGTGGAACACGCGGCGAGCAGGGCCAGGGGCAGCAGGAGCAGGGTACGCATGAAGAAGTTCAGTCCAACGGGGGGCCTTGGACTGTAACCGTGGTGCCGGATCGAAATGTTCAGAAAACGCTGCGCACCCGGCATTACCGCGATGCCAGGCGCCCAGGATTGCCGGCCAGCGGCCGGCACTACCCCAGTGTCAGGCGCTGTTTCACTTCCGCCGCCACCCGCGCGGTTTCGCGCAGCGGCTCGATGCGGTCGTACTGCCAGTCCAGCCAGTGCGCCTGCAACCGCCCACGTTCGCGCAGCTGCTGCTGGAAGCGCGCCAGGCGGCCCTGCGCTGTGTCGGCCAGCGCCACCATCACCGGCATGCGCGTGGCGCACGCCTCCGAGAGCAGGTTCACCGAATCGGGCGAGACCACCACGCGGTTGGCCCAGCCGAGCAGGCCGCCATAGGGATTGGTGCCGTCGCCACCATCGCCCCAGATCACGTGCGGCAGGTCGGCGAACTTCGCGCGCAGGATCTCGGCCAAGGCCGGCGGCGTGCGTCGCGAGGTGGTCGCCAGCAGGCTGCCGCCTTCGCTGCGGATCTGCTCGGCCAGCGCCTGGAATACACCGACCATCGCCGTCTCATCCCACGGCGCCAGTGGCGTCGGCCCACCGACCAGCAGTGCTGTGTGCGGGCCGGGCAGGGTGCTGAAGCCGGCGAACGCAGCGCGGCCCCAGGCCAGCCAGTCATCGTCCACCGGGTTGAGGCTGCCGAGCAGGGTGAGCACGTTGCTGCCGCGCAGGGCGTCGTGTTCGGGCACCACCACCACATCCCAGTGGCGCGCGCCGATGCGCGGGTCGAGGATCTGCACCACCTGGCTGCCGCGTGCGCGCAGCACGCGCAGGGCGCCAGCGGCCTGGCGGCCACAGCCGATCGCCAACGCCGGGGCGTCGGCAGCCAGCGTCGCGAAGGCCTCGCCGTAGCCGTTCACATCGCCGGGCAGGCGCCGCGGCGCCAGCCAGCGCCAGGGCGCGCGCGGTTGCAGCAGCAGCGGTCGGTGGGTGCCCTGGCGCAATGCCGAGGCCAGCGCGACCGCCTGGCGGACATTGCCCGCGCGGCCGTCAGTGACCGTCCAGGGCGCGCTCGATCGTTTCACCATTGGCATTAATTCGTTTCAGTCCTGCTGGGTGTTGCAACAGTCGCGACACTCTACACTGCGGCTCGTCGATTCGCCCCGCGCCGCCCGCGGGCACTGACTCCCTTTCGCCGCCCTGGAGATCCACCGATGTCCCACGCGCTCGACGCTGCTGCCCTCGATCAGCTGTTCCGCACGGCCCGCACCCAGAACGCCTTCCTCGACAAGCCGGTCCCCGAGAGCCTGCTGAAGGAACTGTACGACCTGGTGAAGTGGGGCCCGACCGCGGCCAACACCACGCCGGCCCGCTTTGTCTTCGTCACCTCGAAGGAGGCCAAGGACAAGCTGGCCCCGGCGCTGTCCGAAGGCAACCTGGCCAAGACCATGGCTGCGCCGGTCACCGTCATCATCGGTTTCGACCTGGACTTCCACGAGAAGCTGCCGTACCTGTTCCCGCACACCGATGCCAAGGCCTGGTTCGACGGCCCACAGGAAGGCCGCCACGAAGCCGCCATCCGCAACGGCAGCCTGCAGGGCGCCTACCTGATCCTGGCCGCGCGCGCGCTGGGCCTGGATGCCGGCCCGATGTCCGGCTTCGACCCGGCCAAGGTCGACGAAGCCTTCTTCGCCGGCACCTCCATCAAGTCGAATTTCCTGGTCAACCTGGGTTACGGTGATCCGGCGGGCCTGTTCCCGCGCCTGCCGCGCCTGTCGTTCGACGAAGCGGCGCGCATCGCGTAAGTCGCTGTATCGGTTTCGGGCCCGCCGTCGTGCGGCGGGCTCTTGCTGCACCGTGTACCCACCCTACGATCCGGAGAGTTCCTCAGATGAGCGCCACCCGTAAACTGCTGCTGCCGCTGGCCCTGACCCTGGCCATCGCCGCCTGCTCCAAGCCGGCCGACACCGCTGCCCCGGCGGCCGATGCCGCCGCCCCGGCCACCACCGAGCAGGCCGCCACCCCGGCGGCTGATGCCGCTGCTGCCGCGCCGGCCGCCGAAGCGATCAAGATCGCCTCGGGCACCTACAAGCTGGACCCGAGCCACACCGACGTGCTGGCGCAGTGGAGCCACTTCGGCTTCTCCAACCCGAGCGCGCACTTCGGCAACGTCGAAGGCACCCTGGTGTACAACGCCGAAGACGTGACCAAGTCCACCGTGGAAGTGAAGCTGCCGCTGAGTGGCCTGAACAGCTTCACCGCCAAGTTCGACGAGCACCTGAAGAGCGCCGACTTCTTCGACGCCGCCAAGTTCGCCGATGCCACCTTCAAGAGCACCAAGGTGGAAGCGGCCGGCACCAACAAGCTGACCGTTACCGGCGACCTGACCATCAAGGGCATCACCAAGCCGGTCACCCTGGACGTCACCGTCAACGGCGGCGGCGAGCACCCGATGGCCAAGGTTCCGGCCGCCGGCTTCGATGCCACCACCACCCTGAAGCGCAGCGATTTCGGCGTCGGCGCGTATGCTCCGAATGTCAGCGATGAAGTGAAGATCCGCATCACCACCGAAGCCACCGGCGAAAAGCCGGCCGCTTGATGCACCCCGCTCACTCGTCGTGAGAAGGCAGAAGGCCCGCTGAAAAGCGGGCCTTCTTTTTGGGTGCGGGGGAACGCGCGTTGGTAGATGCCAACCTTGGTTGGCACATGGGCACTCCGCAGGCCAACCAAGGTTGGCCACTACCGGGTACGATCCCTCAGCGCAACGCGCCCAACCATGCCACGCACGCTTCGCTCGGGCTCTGCTTGGCCTTCACCGCCAGCCCGCTGGCCCGTGCGAACGTCTGCGCGGCCTGTGCCACCACCTGGCGTGCGATCAGCGCCGCCTGCTTGGTCGCGGCCTGCTGCTTGCGCAGCTGCACGATGTTGATCGAAGGCCGACCGACCGGCGCATATTTCTGGTCGCGGCGCAGCACGTCGGCCACCTGGGCCACTTCGAATTCGGCCTGCAGGTAGCGGTGCTGTGCCGCCACCAGCTCGCGCAGCGGCGCGCGCAGGTCAGCGGTGTCGGCGAACGCGGCCAGCGCCGCATCGCAGGCGGCGTCATCGGCAAAGCGGGTACGCAGCGCGTCCACGCTGGCCAGGGTCAGTTTGGCCATGTGGGCCTCGTTGCTGCAGGAAAGGAGCGCGATTGTCGCATTGCTTGGCGGCTGATGCGTTGAACCGGGTGTCGGAATCCGTGTAGAGCCGAGCCCACGCTCGGCTCATCGCGCGCAGCGCGAGGGTTTTCCGATGGCGGAGCGGAGAGCAGCCGAGCGTGGGCTCGGCTCTACAATGGCTGTTGTATCACCCACGGAAGGAAGACCCATGCAGGACGCGCAGTACTGGTTGAACGAATTCTGGTCGGGTCTGAGCGTGCTCGATCTGGCGGGCGGCAGTGTGCTCGGTACGCTGCTTGGCCTGGTGCTGGGCATCCTCGGCTGGCGCTGGCTGCACCGCCGCGGCTGGTTGCAGCGGCGCAAGCGCTGGCATCACTGGCTGCTGGCCAGCTATGTGGTGCTGCTGCCGCTGGCCACGGCCTTCTTCGGCCTGCAGCTGGGCTTCACCGCCGGTGCGCACCGCGCGCTGTTCAAGCAGCTCGATCATTTCCAACCGCACCTGCAGACCCTGGTGGAAGGCTGGAGCGAAGGCTTCACCGACTCGCTGGACGACCCGCACATGCGCGAGGCATTGCGCAGCCAGGGCACGGTGGGCGATGTGGCCGACACCATCGCCTCGGCCTACCTCAGCGAACATCCGCTGCCCGGCCTTGATCGTCTTGGCAATGGCCCGTTGGCACGCGGCACCGGCTGGGTGATCGGCAAAGTGCGCGAAGGCCTGCTGCGCGGCATGGTGGAAGACACGCTGGTGGACAAGGCCGGCACGGTCGGGCTGGAACCCAAGGTGGTGCGTGAGGCGCTGACCATGCATGTGGATGAGCTGCTGCACACCCGTGGCGTGCTGCGGCTGGTGAAGGCGCAGATCAACGGCATGATGCCCGGCGTGTACTTCGGGCTGCTGCTGCCGCTGCTGGTCATCGCGCTGCTGGTGGCGCTGGAGATCTGGGCCGCGCAGCGGTTCGGGTGGACGGGGCAGGTGGCCAAGCCGCCGGTCGCGGTCCCTCTAGAGCCGAGCCCATGCTCGGCTCATCGCGCGTAGCGCGATGGGTCCATCGGTGGCCGAGCGGAGAGCAGCCGAGCGTGGGCTCGGCTCTACACAGTCAAAGGCGTGCGGACCAACGGTCCGCACCCACCAGGCAGGTTCTGGTGCATGGGGTCAGATCCCTTCTCCACAGGAAAAGGGATCTGACTCCGAGCCGGTCAATCGCCGTCGGTTTCGTCCGGGTGGGCCTTCCAGTAGCCGGTCGAGCGGATCCAGTCGCGCGGCACGCCCAGGTGGCCTTCGATGAACTTGCGCATCATCCGCGCGCGGCGCGATTCGGTGGCGATCCAATAGAAGACATCGCCGTCCGGTGCCTCGAAGTCGGTCAGCATGTCTTCCAGCAGCGTGCTGCTGGCCGCCGGGAAGCCGTTGCGCTCCAGCCAGTGGATGCGCACGTTCTCGTACTGCGGCAGGTCCTGGCGCTCGGCCTCGTCGCGCACTTCGATGAAGGCCTGCACCTCGGCGCCGTCCGGCAGCACGTCCAGCCAGCGGGCGATGGCCGGCAGCGCGGTTTCATCGCCGATCAGCACGTAGGCGTCGTAGGTGTCGGCCACCACGAACGAGCCGCGCGGGCCGCCGATCACCAGCGTGTCGCCCGGCTGTGCGCGTTCGGCCCACGGCCCGGCGACGCCCTGGTCGTGCAGCACGAAGTCGATGGCCAGCTCGCCGGTTTCGTGGTCCCACCAGCGCGGGGTGTAGTCGCGCGACGGCGAGGGCTCCTTGCCGGCCGGGTAGCTGCGGCCTTCGGCGGTCAGCACCGGCAGCACCATCTCGCCGCTGGCATTGGGGAAGAACAGCTTGATGTGGTCGTCGGCGCCGGGCGAATCGAAGCCGGCCAGATCGTCGCCACCCAGCACCACGCGGCGCATGTGCGGGGTGACCTCTTCGGTGCGCAGCACGGTCAGTTCACGGAAGCGCACATCCAGGCGCAGGCGCGTGTTGTTGTGTTCGGTCATGGGGATACCTGTAAAGGTGTCGCGCGGGGGCGCGCGGCATGGGGGAGACCTGGCTGGATTCAGTCTGGCTGGGTCGTTGAAAACGGTGGGCTCTCGCTACCGGCGGTACCGTTGAGCAGGGCCGAGGCCCGCGTCAGCAGCGCCGCCACTTCTTCCGCCTCGCCCTCGGCCCAGCGGCCGTGGTGATGCACCAGCGCCCGCTTGAACTCGCGCAGGGCAGTGGCCAGCGGCGGCGGCAGCGAGGCCTTGGTGATCTCGCGGGCACGGTCGAAGGCACGTCGCTGCGCCAGCCGCACCTGGGTGCGCTGCACCTTCAGCTCGAACTCGCCGGCAGCGGTGATGCGGAAGATCCGCTTGCCATCCACTTCCTCGGCCTCGATCCAGCCGGCCTGCTCGAAGCTGGCCAGCAGCGGGTACATGGTGCCGGCGCTGGGCGTATAGGCCTGCATGAACTGGTTGCTGATCAGCTGCATCAGCTCGTAGCCATGGCGCGGCTGCTCGCCGATCAGGGCCAGCACCAGCAGGCGCAGGTCACCGCGGCTCAGCACGCGTGGCTGGCCGTTGCGGCGGGGCACCGCCGGATCGGTGGAACGGGCTCTGGGGGAAGGGGGGCGGCTCATTTCGATATATCGGTAAACGAGTGTGCAAACGATATATCGATATATCGAAGCCGGCAATCACCGATCCGGCCACAAGCAGGTCCGTTTTGGGCCACGGGCGGCCGCGTGCACAGCAAAAGGGGCGCCCCTTGCAGGGCGCCCCGGCGATGCTGTGGAAGGGAGCAGGGCCGCCAGGCCCCTCACTCGCGGCCCACGCTGGACCCGCAGCCGGTACCGATCCAGAGGCAGGTGCGACATGTTGTCGCTGGTTCAGTACCGTTGCCCGAACCGCCCCTACAGCGGTGCCGGAGTTGCCCTACAACCGTCATCGGCAGCGGTAACACTGCGTCCTGCACATGGGCGCAGCGGCCCGCAAGCGACAGCCCGCGCAGCCGCCAAGGCCCGCCGCAGGGCCGTCAGCGGGCGCGGCAAGCCCCTTGCGGACACTGGCCGGTTGCATCCATACGCCTGCGTAGCCAAGTGACGAAAGCCCTTGGTGCGCTACACTTTGCGGTCTAGAAATCTATACAACAGTCGCGCGCGTGCGTGCGGTTATGGGAGCGCTAATGAACTGGTTGAACGAGGTGCTGAACAACGACCCGAATCCTGTGGAAACCCAGGAGTGGATCGAGTCGTTGAAGGCCGTTATTGATGTCGAGGGCTCCGAGCGCGCGCATCAGCTGCTGGAAGGCATGGTGGAACTGACCCGTCGTTCGGGCGCCTACCTGCCGTTCTCTCCCACCACCGAATACGTCAATACCATCGAACCGCAGTTCGAGGCCAAGAGCCCGGGCAACGCCGAGCTGGAATGGCGCATCCGTTCGATCATCCGCTGGAACGCGATGGCCACCGTGGTCCGCGCCAACCGCAAGCCGGGTGACCTGGGCGGCCACATCGCCTCGTTCGCCTCCGGCGCCACCCTGTACGACGTAGGCTTCAACCACTTCTGGCGCGCCCCGAGCGAGAACCACCCGGGCGACCTGCTGTTCATCCAGGGCCACAGTGCGCCGGGCATCTACGCGCGTTCCTTCCTGGAAGGCCGCATCAGCGAAGAGCAGCTGGACAAGTTCCGCATGGAAGTGGACGGCGGTGGCCTGTCCTCGTACCCGCACCCGTGGCTGATGCCGGACTACTGGCAGACCCCGACCGTGTCGATGGGCCTGGGCCCGCTGGCCGCCATCTACCAGGCGCAGTTCATGCGCTACCTGGAAAACCGTGGCCTGATCGAGAAGTCCGACCGCAAGGTGTGGTGCTTCATCGGCGACGGCGAGAGCGACGAGCCGGAAACCCTGGGTGCCATCGCGCTGGCCGGCCGTGAAGGCCTGGACAACCTGATCTTCGTGGTGAACTGCAACCTGCAGCGCCTGGACGGCCCGGTGCGCGGCAACGGCAAGATCATCCAGGAACTGGAAGGCGTGTTCCGTGGCGGCGGCTGGAACGTGATCAAGCTGCTGTGGGGCGGTTACTGGGATGCCCTGCTGGCCAAGGACACCAACGGCGTCCTGAAGAAGCTGATGATGGAAACCGTCGACGGCGAATACCAGAACTGCAAGGCCTTCGGCGGCGCGTATACCCGCGAGCATTTCTTCGGCAAGTACCCGGAAACCGCCGCGATGGTCGCCGGCCTTTCCGACGACGACATCTGGCGCCTGAACCGTGGTGGCCACGACCCGCACAAGGTGTACGCCGCCTACCACCAGGCCGTGAACACCAAGGGCATGCCGACCGTCATCCTGGCCAAGACCGTGAAGGGTTACGGCATGGGCAGCGCCGGTGAGGCACTGAACCCGACCCACCAGACCAAGAAGCTGGACGACGAAGCGGTGCGCCACTTCCGCGACCGCTTCAACATTCCGGTGACCGACGCGCAGCTGGCCGACGGCCAGGTGCCGTTCTACCACCCGGGCCCGGATTCGCCGGAAGTGCAGTACCTGCAGGAACGCCGTGCCGCGCTGGGCGGTTACCTGCCGCAGCGCCGCCGCAAGGCCGACAAGACCTTCGTGGCACCGAAGCTGGAAGCCTACGAGCGCCTGCTGAAGAGCAGCGGCGAGCGCAGCTACTCCACCACCATGGCCTTCGTGCAGAGCCTGAACATCACCCTGCGCGACAAGGAACTGGGCCCGCACATCGTGCCGATCGTGGCCGACGAAGCCCGTACCTTCGGCATGGAAGGCCTGTTCCGCCAGATCGGCATCTACGCGCCGTTCGGCCAGAAGTACAAGCCGGTCGATGCCGACCAGCTGATGTTCTACCGCGAAGACCAGAGCGGCCAGGTGCTGCAGCAGGGCATCAGCGAGCCGGGTGCGATCAGCTCGTGGATGGCCGCCGGTACCAGCTACTCGGTCAGCAACGTGCCGATGCTGCCGTTCTACATCTACTACAGCATGTTCGGCTTCCAGCGCGTGGGCGACATCGCCTGGCAGGCCGCCGACATGCGTACCCGCGGCTTCCTGCTGGGTGGCACCGCCGGCCGCACCACGCTGAACGGTGAAGGCCTGCAGCACGAAGATGGCTTCAGCCATCTGGTGGCCGGTGGCATCCCGAACGTGCGCAGCTACGACCCGACCTTCGGCTTCGAAGTGACGGTAATCCTGCAGCACGGCACCAAGCGCATGATGGAAGACCAGGTGGACGAGTATTACTACGTCACCCTGATGAACGAGAACTACACCCACCCGGAAATGCCGGAGGGCGCGGCCGAAGGCATCGTCAAGGGCATGTACCTGCTGACCGACGCCGGCAAGCCGAAGAAGGGCGAGCTGCGCGTGCAGCTGCTGGGTTCGGGCACCATCCTGCGCGAAGCCATTGCTGCCGCCGAGCTGCTGGACAAGGACTTCGGCGTGACCGCCGACATCTGGAGCTGCCCGAGCTTCAACGAACTGCGTCGCGATGGTTTCGACGTGGAACGTGCCAACCGCCTGCATCCGGAAGGTGAGCAGCGCAAGGCCTACGTGACCGAGCTGCTGGAAGGCCGCCAGGGCCCGGCGATTGCCGCCACCGACTACGTGCGTGCCTATGCGGACCAGATCCGCGCGTTCGTGCCGATGTCGTATACGGTGCTGGGTACGGATGGCTTCGGCCGTTCGGATACGCGTGCGAACCTGCGTCGGTTCTTTGAGGTGGATCGCTACTACATCGCCCATGCCGCGATTGCGGCGCTGGCGAAGGAAGGGAAGATGACCGCGAAGGATGTGGCCCGGGCGATCAAGCAGTACAAGATTGATCCGGAGAAGGCTAATCCTGTTGGGGTTTGATCTTAACGTTAAGCAAAGCGTGAAACAGTGATCAATCCAAGACGCGATCCAAAGGCTACGGATGGCCGTGCGAGTTGGTATCCATACTACGCAGGCTTCTCGCCCCAATTCGTCAGTCACGTTCTCCAGAGCAGCCGGCTTTCGCCGGCTGCTTTCGTTGCGGATCCTTGGAATGGTGCTGGAACAACGACAACGGTTGCGCAGGCCAAAGGTTTCCGAACTTGGGGAGGGGATGCGAATCCCGCAATGATTATTGTGGCTCGAGCTAAACAGGTTTCAGCGAAACAGTTAGCTTTAAGTAAGGATGCATTCGAGGCGATACTGGCTTCTCGATCGAGTCGATTCCCAGCAATTCATTCGAAAGACCCATTGCTTGGTCTGCTGCCGCCCGGCCCTGCTGCCGAAATAAGGGGTATCGAGCGAAGTCTGAGAAATCTCTGTGCAGAATGGGGCTATTTCCCTGAGATTCCGGAGGAGATGAGGCCGGAATTCGCTCTGATGTACCTGACACTTTTTCGGGCCGCACGGGGGCTCGCAAAAGGGTCGAAAACAAAGAATCCCACTTGGCATAAATCGACTAGCAACGAGCTTGTCGAGCTGTCTTCAGAAGCGGTTCGTGCCGAGATTGTCGCGATATGGAAGAGCCTTTCATCGGAAGTTGCCCGTTGCGCCACCAACTTTGGCACGGGAACCTTGAGTGCATCGCTATCCCAAGAAATTCCACTGAAAGATGCGGCGGTAGACTTAATTCTGACGTCTCCGCCCTACTGTACCCGGATCGACTACGTGGTCTCGACCACCCCAGAGCTTGCCGTTCTTGGGCTTAATGAAAGGGCGTTTGACTCATTGAGAAGATCACTGATGGGCACAACGACGGTCGAGAAAAAAATCGGCGAAATCGATGAACGTTGGGGGGCATCGTGTTGCACATTCCTCAACTCTGTCAGAAGTCATCCTTCAAAGGCGTCTTCTACTTACTACCTCAAGTCGCATATTCAGTATTTCAAAGGGCTCTTCAAATCTATCGAGGAGTGTTGCCGTATTCTGAGATGCGGAGGCGCCGCAGTCTTCGTGGTTCAGGATTCGGAGTACAAGGGCATCCGAAATGACCTTGCATCCATTACTGTAGAAATGTTCGAGTCATTCGGACTGGAGTGTACCGGCAGGGATGATTTTGAGAAGAGGATAAGCATGCGCTCTCTCAATTCGGCTAGCAAGATGTACGCGTCCGGCGCCTCACCAGTTGAGAGTGTTCTGACGTTCAAAAAATAAGGTGGGAATCATGGATCTGATTAACCTCCTCGACTCTGAGTCGAGCGCTGCCAAAACTCAAAGCCTCGATCTTTCTTTCAATGAACTGTACGACATGTATAGGTCGCCGGATCATGAGCTCAATATAAGTCCTGAGTACCAGCGGATCTTTCGCTGGACTATCGGTGCGCAGTCAAGATTTATAGAGAGTTTGCTGCTCGAGATGCCTGTGCCCCCGATCTATGTGATTGAGGATCAGGTGGGCAAGTACGAGCTGATTGATGGTCTCCAGAGAATATCATCATACCTCCATTTTAGAGGGGTGCTGGACTCACCATATTCTCTCCCTCGCGTCCAACTAGGCGAATCTCTTAGGCTGGCAGACTGCGACATCGTGCCTGCGCTGAACGGACTATTGTATTCAGACCTTCCAACGGCCCTGCAGATTAGGCTGAAGCGCGCGTTTGTGCGCGTGGAGGTCATCAGAAAGAACAGTGATCCTCGCCTGAAATATCACATGTTCAAGCGCTTGAATACTGGCGGTATACTTCTCAGTGATCAGCAGCTTCGGAATTGCACAATTCGCCTCCTGGATAACAGGTTCACAGACTTTCTTGGTGAAATGTCTAATGATGAGAATTTTAAGACCTGCATTCAGAATCTCACTGATGACCGCCTCAGGGCCTCTTATGATCAAGAGCTTGTGCTGAGATTCTTCGCATTTAAGTACGACTTGGCTTCGTTCAAGCATGATGTGTCGGATTTCCTAACGGACTACATGGAGAAGGTGTCCGATGCGGGTCATGATCAACACCTCCCCTTAGATTACGTTGACGCAGAGAAGTCCTTCAAAGATACGTTCAAGGTGCTCGCAACTGCTTATGGCAGCGATGCCTTTTCATTCGCAAATGCAAAAAATATTAAGCGGCCACCGGGCGTCGGGAAAGAGCTGGTTTCCGGATTTAGCGTCTACCACTACGAGGCTCTCTGTATCGGTGTCCAGCCATACATGCCCAAGTTGCTGAGGCTCGTCGACCAAGATCCTGATGCGCTCAGAGCCGCGGTGACGGCAATCAAAATGGACAGAGACTTCATCTCTGCAACTACAGGTGGCGGGAAAAACTCGCCTGGTCCTTTGCGCGCTAGGATTGGGATGGTGGAAAAAGTGATGGGGGCGCTATGACAGAGGATGAGTTCTTTAGTGAGCTAGAGGCTGGTTGGGCGACTAGGCAAGCTGAGCTCCTCGCTCTTCAGAATCTGGCTGCGCGAATGGAGGAATGCGATGCGGACCGATACCGTCGTGCAATGGTACTGATGCTTTATGCGCACTTCGAGGGCGGCGTAAAATTCAGTTTACTAGTGTATGTCAAATTTCTGAACGAGTTGGATATTGCTATCGTTGATGCGAATGCTGAGATTGCCGCGGCAGGAATTAGTGACGTGATGCATGCGCTGCGCGATCCACACCGGAAGTGCCCTGAGTTTTCTAGGGAATTGCCGGATGACTCCGATCTCCATAGATTCGCTAGGGACCGAGAGCTTATGTCCGTGCTTCCCGATATTCTTAACCGGAAGCTCTCAATCGACGACAGAGTCGTGAACACCGAGTCAAATTTGAAGCCCGTAATCCTGAGGAGAATTCTCTTTCGGCTTGGACTGGATCATCATCTTTATGATCATCATGAGTACGCGATCAATAGATTGATTCGAATCCGCAATGGTATTGCGCATGGCGAGAGTATGTCTGGCGTATCAAAGGAGAGGTACGACGAGGTTCGAGACGTGGTTTTCGATGTGATGCGAGATATGCGGCTCAGGCTGCGTGATTGCCTTCATCGTCAGGTCTATCGTCGCAAGGTGGCAGCGTAAAATTTCACATTTGGATCAAGGGCTCGATTGCGAAACTGCACTAGTCTTTGTGCGATCCCCGAAAGCTCAGGAGGAGGGCTTGGATGTCAGTTAATCTAATAGCGGAAGTGGAGAAGCAGCGCCACGACGTCGTTGTCGACACCTACACTGCGACGTGGAATGAACTTCTTGATCAGTTTAAAAAGCACGACATTTCAATTGATCCTTTGTATCAGCGGGCATTCCGATGGACGATGGATCAGCAGACGCAGTATTTGGAGTCGTTGCTGCTGAGTATACCGACTCAGCCTATATTTTTGGCTGAAACCGAGGATGCGAAATTCGAGGTTATCGACGGACTTCAGAGATTTAGTAGTGTTCTGAAGTTCTTTGCTTCGGAGGTGTTCGAAGAGGAGGGCGCAGAGGCATATGGCGTGAACTTGGAGAATCCCCGTGACAACAACGTCTCAATTCCGTCGCAGCTGACAGTTGCTCCGATACTGGAGGGGCTGGAAGGGTTGACTCTAGATTCCATGCCGGAAACGCTTGTGCGCACTCTTCGGTATGCAAGAATTCAAGTAATTCTCATCCAAAGAAAATCGAGCGAGCTTGCGAAGTATCATGTCTTTATGCGGTTGAACCGCGCGGGCACTACTCTTTCAAACCAAGAGATTAGAAACTGCTCCGCCAGGTTGTTCAGGAGTGCTTTCGCAGATGTCTTGATGGATCTCGCAAATGATGCGGATGTGATAAGCGCGCTTAGGCTCTCCGATGCTGATAGGCGAGCAATGGGTGTTCAAGAGAGCATTCTTCGTCTGATTGCATTCAGCAACTTCGAGCCCGAAACTCAAAGAATTGATGAGTTCCTGGATCGCGCCATGTACTTGGCAGCTTCCGGGAAATTTAACTTCACTTCCAAGATGAAATCGGCGGTGCTGAAAACTTTCGAGTTAATATCGGAGGCATATCCAAATGGGGAGGCTTTCCGTTTTCAGAAAGGCGGAATTTTCAAGGGGGCGTTTAGCACAAACCTCTTTGATATAGTTGCGTGTGGTGTTTACCAAAATCTTAGAAGTGTTGAGGCTGCGGGCGCGAAGGCACTCCGTTCAAAGATATTCAAAATGCATAGTGTTGACGAGGCGATCGCGCTTACTGGTGCCGGATCAAACACAAAGGCCAAGATGCTTGGTAGGGTCGAGTTCGGCCGGCGTTGGTTCCGTTAATGGCCCGCCACTTGACGCTCCGTGCAGCCCGTCAAGAGTTGGCGGCCGCGAAGCAGCGACATATGTCTCTGCTCAATGATTTGAAGAGGCATTGCGTTGATGAGAATACTACGAGAGAGGGATTCAAATACCTCCTGGCAATTCCTATCATTTACGCGGCTTGGGAGGGCTACTTTAAAATTTCCTTCACTTTGTGCATCAAGCGAAAATGTCAATCGACTCTGAGAGCTCGCGCGTATCCCGGAATCTACAGGACGCTCTGGCTGCAGAAGCAGCCTTTCGTAAAGTCCTACTTGGCTTCTTTAGTCAATGCAATGCAGCCAGGCAAGCCGGTTTCACCAAAGACTGGATCTCAGTACAAGGCGTTAGCGACGTTCTCTGAGAACTTCGCTCACTGGCTAGAAGAGCCAGTTGATCACGCGAGTGGTTTCGAAGGTCTAGTAATGACCCACTCAAATGTTGACCATAGTGTCCTCACTCTCAATTCCGAGGTGATCGGGCTTGATCTGACAGGAGTTCCTGTGGGTCGCTTGGATAGCATGGTGGGACGAAGAAATGAAATATCCCACGGCGGATTGCTAACATATCCAACGGAAGCCGAGGTCATTGAGCTTGTCGCTTTCTGTGGCAATTTGATCACCAGTGTCGATGGGAAGATTCGTGACTGGTTGGCTAGCTCCTGAAATAGAGCTTCCCCTGCGAATACTTGGCGGCCTGCCAGAGTGGGCGGTCGCCAAAGTATTCGTTGTCGTCAAGAGGGCGCCGCCGATCAGAATAGCTAAACATCTACAGCAGCCGCAGCGAACGCCCCCTCGATCGTCACTTTGCTTCTTCTGGTTTGCCTCAATAAATGTATTTGATCTACTAGGTTACAGCTGAATATCTGCTGAGTTTGCTTTACCCGAGCGAGAAGCGGATGAGTGAAGGGATGGAAGAATGGTCAAGCATTGGATCGTCAGGAACAAGTCGCCATTGGTCCTTGAAATAATCCACGAAAGGGCCGCGGAGACCGCTACCAGCGAGTCCTTTCCGCAAGCGCTGGTGGTAATAATGAGATGAAAGATTGCGTCGCTGAATTATGAGGCCGGGACTTCATTTCCAAAAATTGTTGACTAGCGTTGAGTTAAAGTGGCCAGTGATCGCGTCTCTGTAGGAATCCTACTTTGAGAAGTATACTGGGACACGTTTTTTAAAGTTGACGTCTCGGTGGAACTCAAGAAAGTTCAGCTGTTTGCTAGAGAAGTTTACATATCGAGGTGATGCATCTAAGTTAAGACCTAGCCGAGCTCGTATGTATTTGGGTAGGTAATTCGAAATTGGTGGGCGACCGCTCGGAGAAAAGCTAATCCACTCGCGATCAAAAAGCATGTCCGCATGCGGAGCCAACAGAAGGCCGTTTTCACCATCAACTCGTTCACTATGAGTACTATGTGCCCAGGGCTTGATATGGCTTGCGCGAAGGATTCTAAGGTCCTCAATGCCAGTCAGTCGGCAACCCTTTTCAATGCCGATCAGACGCTCACGGAATAGGCATTGCTTCGTCCGCACTTCGGTTCGCATCTTGCGCTGGTTGCGCCGACATCATCGATAGCATCTATCTCAGATTGGTCGGTCTCACTTGCCGCGAGGCCCAGTGAGGTTTCCAGTGATCTCAAGCGAAACACGATCGCAGACCCTAGCTGCCCTTCTCGATCCGGCGTGCCAGGTTGAACGTAGGAGGACAGGCACATGAACCTACCAAGGTACCGGCAGGGTCGCCCCTTGCTCATCATCTGAAACACTACGAGCGTCTTGCCATCCTTGGCGTGCTCACCAATCGCTCGCTTGCCGGCCACATACTTGATGTCTCCGACTTGACCTTCGCCGAAGTAATGAAAGACTTCGTCGTCGTCCCAAAAGTCATGGTAGCCGTGAGACACGCCGGCCTCGCCAGTGAACGCAATGACTAGCGGATGCTCCTTTGGTGTCGAAATGCCGCCTTGCTGTTGCCCGCCAAATACACCGTGGATCTGCTTTTGACGGTTGTAGAGCGCGCCCACCTCGAATGGGAGTTCCATCCTAGATCCCTGTCCCAGAAGCTACGTGCCCAGGATTCTAGCCAGAACCACGTTGCTTGTGTCATTGGTTGACGCGTTTGGCTGCCTCGACAGGGTGCAGATGGGGACTATTTGGACGAGAGTGGAGGGCAGCTGTTCTCAGGTGGGCTCAAGTTCCTCCTGCGTCTCTCTGGTGAGCCCCATCCATCCTTCCAGCGCTGTAGCTCCATAGCATCGCTTGCGACCGTAGACATGGTGACTATTAGAAGACTCGGCCCAGAGTTGTCCACGAACAGAATGGCATCGCCAAGTACGCTCATATCAAAGAAGCGTCTACTGGAATCATGTTTTTCGATGGTGACGCCTTGGCAAGCCAATGCTTCGGCAAAGCTCTCGGCGTCGGCCTGGAACAGGGCAAACTCCGAGTCGGTGAGTCTTGGGTAGTTCTCAAAACTCATTGCGGTGGCCGGCGCGTACGTCCCTCCAATGATCAGTCCCAATAGCGCTGCCGTCGTCAGGGCAAGCAAAGTCCGGCTCGGCATAGTGAGGCTAGTGTTAGAGGCTAAAGGCTCAGACAGCGGCGAATGCTTCGGACCGTGCATACGATCCTTGCATTGCATTCGATGTGCGCAGCGAGGTGCGCTCTACTCCCGAACCTGCAGCCGCTCAATAGCCTGCGCAGTCAACGCCACACACGCCATCTTCAACCCTTCCATAACTCGATCCCCGAGGTATTCCTCGGGCGCGCCGTTCTGCCTAGTCCGCTCCGCAGCCAACATCAGCTCCGCCACCACACGCAGCCCGGCTAGTGCGCAATCTGCATCCGCCAACTGAAGACACCGCCCAGGCAGTTGATGCCGTTCCGGCCAAGGCTGGCCATCCGCAGCTGCACCAGATCCGATGCGGCGCAGCGTGGCTACGAAGGCGTTGGGATCGACGGACGGTTCGCGCTCGGGTTCGGCGTTGTCCGGATCGTACTGCGCGTGCAGGGAACGGAAGTCCGATGTGTTCATGGCAGTGCTCCGTACAGGACAGATAGCAACGCCACCGATAGAGGCGGCGGACGGTGCGTGTCTCGAAAACCGGTGAATACCCAATCCGGCGGGTCCGAGGACCCCCACGCACCGCCCGCCATGGATCGCGAACGGATTGCCAGCCGGCGCCATCCGAAGATGACGCCGACTGGCAAGCGCAAAGCACTGGGTATTCAGACGGGTTTTCGAGTCCCGCGCCACCTAGTGCGAGGTGGCACGCCAAGGTGTACTCGCATGGCCGCGAGATGCCAAGAAACCGTAGGCCGCAGAGGCCGCAAATGCTGACGCTTACGGCATTGTTGCATGGCGGGCGCGCGGCAGAACCCTTGCGGTGCAGTGGTTTCGGCCGGTGTTAAGTTACCGCCCGAATGCGCATTGAAAAGCACGGTTTGCAGCTGTTCGGGATCCCAAAAGCGACATGTAGCCCACAGGGCCCATTCGCGCAGCGTGCCGATTGCGACACAGCTTAACTTTGCAGCGCCACGCCCGGCCGTGGCCACAGCGCATCGTCGCGCTCCAGGTCGTAGTCGCTGCCGAACGCCAGTGCTGCTTCGCGTGGAGGAAGGTCTGCGTAGCAACTCAGTAAGTACTCATCTATGCCGGCATCGCTATGTTCGATGGCAAACAGGTAGTGACGCTCGTTGTCGAACGCTTCCAGCCATGCGGTGTCTATCGTGGTCATGGTCATCCTCCTGACTGCAGGAATAGTGCCTGCACCATCGCGTGCCTCTAACACCAGAACTGGCCCACGCAATGTTCATCGGCAGGAATCCCCATCTCACCCCAAGGTTATGTGAAGCCAGTTCAGGTCCTGCGGGCCGGTGCGGTGTATAAACTGCCGACACGTGAGTGCCCGAATGCGAGGAATGGATGCGACAGCTACTGAGGCCATGGATGGTACTGCTGCCCCTGCTCGCGGGTGGCTGCGGCGCCCAGGCACCCCAGATGTATGGCGATGGTTTTCCCGTCGCCAAGCCGATGGACCTAGTCCATGCAGGTGCGACGGTAGAGGCGCGTTTCGAACTGCCGCCGCCTTGGGAGAAGGATCCCAAGCCACGCACGTTCCTGATCGGCTTCCGTACCGGTGGGCCTGCAAAGCGCCCGGACATGAAACCGGGCGATGTCGACTTCCTTGAAGACGCCCGGATTCCCCTGAAGGTGCAGCTGTGGAAGCTGGAGGGCGAAACCGAAACGCCCATAGCACTGCAGGTATTGAATCGCGATCTGCCTGCTGTCTGGCAGGGCAGCCGATATCAACCGGCCAAGGGCGACGTGTACGAATACAGGAGCGCCGTCGGCGCGGATTCGAACAGTCTGGTCAACGCAGGAAAGTACGACATGTCCCTGGCCTACAGGGAATACGAGGTGGCCCGTGCCGATTCCGGGGATCTGACGGCCGGTAGGTACCGGCTGAAAGTGACCAATCTTCAGGGCAACCCAGACGTTGCGCATCTCAACTTCGAGCTTCTCGTCGCCAACTACAACGTGAAATAGGACTATGGACAGTCAATCGAATAGTGCAGCCGCACCCCAGGAAGGCAAGAAAGGGCCTTACACCGTCACGGTCTACCTCGCTGCTCCGGGGACACCTGTTGCAGGCAAGGATGGCACGACCCACTCATCTTCGGCGGGCCATGCCTACTTCATGGTTGCCGATGGTGAGAAGAAAGACGGATATGGGTTCTCGCCGATAAAAACGGGGATCACCGGGCCTGGGCACGTGGTCAAGGGGGAATTCGAGACCTATCAGAACCCTCGGTTCTCCTACACGCTCGAGATCACCAAGGATCAGTACGAAAAACTGAAGGCGTACGGCGAGGCGAGCGTCAATCGCGATCAGGACCGATTCAATCTCAACTACAACGGTTTGTCGAACAGCTGTGTCGACTACGTGTGGACAGGCCTTGGTCAGGCCGGTCTGCGACCCAAGCTGGAGAAGCCCAATCCCGACTTCGAAGGGACGATGAAAGTGCTTCCGAACATCGATGCGCTGAAGAGCATCCCCAAGCCGTTCCCCGATAGCAAGCTCAATTCGACGCACGAGAACCCCCTTCCCAAGAAGCAAACCACGTTGCAGAAGCTGTTGACCGAGGTGGAGGGCGAACTGCCGCCGCAGGAGCGTTTGGCTGCACTGTCGCCGGAATCGCAGCAGCTGTTTGACCGCATGCGATCGGAGCTGCCTGAGAAGGTGAGCGATGCGCAGGTGATGTCAGCGATGGTTGCTGCGCGGGAGAACGGCATTCACCAGCCGCAACAGCTGCGCGATGTGGTGCTGCAGGAAGAGAAGATCTTCGTGATCGGCACGACGCCTGGCTTCAGGGCCATGGTGGATCTGAACCAGCCTCAGCAAAGCCTTGAGGAGGGGCTGGCCCGCAGTCAGCAGATCGACACGCGAGTGACTGAGCAGACCCGTCAGGAAACGCAGCAGCGCGAGGCGGCAACCCAGACGTCCGGCGGCATCCAGATGGGCTAGTGCCGCCACCCGCGCGCTTTCGGGGCGCTGGTACTGCACGCTGGCTCACATATTCAGCAAGTCGCGATCGGCGGCGTCTCTTCCTCCACCTGCCGCCCATCCCACCTATGCCATCATCCGCCCAGGACCGCAGTACCCGACAAGGCTGAGCAGGCATGGAGCAGGCAACTCGCTACACCGTAACCCTTTATCTGGCCGCGCCCGGCACCCCGCTGAAGAGTGGGGGCATTTCGCCGCGCGGCCAAATGTACCTGCAGGTGGCCGCGGGCGACGAGGCCCACAGTTACGGCTTCGCGCCGCCGCGCCAGGCGCCGGGCGAAACCCGCACCGGCATGCAGTACGCGCAGGTACGCCACGACGATGCCGACGAGCATCTGGACCCGTACTACAGCCGCACCCTGGAAATCACCGAGGAGCACTACGGCTGCCTGCGTGATTTCGCCGAGGAACCGGCCGAGTTCGAGTTCGATGTGGATCGCTCGGCCACCATCAATCGCTGCAGCGATTTCGTCTGGGCGGCGCTGCACTACGCCGGCCTGCATCCGCTGCCGGCCCCGCTGGATGGCGGCAGCAACCTGGGCGAGTTCGCGGTGCTGTTCAATCTGCCAGAGATCCAGTGCATTGCCGCGCCGTTCCCGGGCAGTGATCTGAATGCCGAGACCCATCATGCGATGCCCGAGCGCGAGGCCGAGCATCATCGCCAGGGCGACCGCGCCAGCGATGAGCCGCCGCCGACGCCGATTGAAGTGGCCGGCACGCTGCTGGACCCTTCGCATCCGGACCACCGCCTGTTCTCGCAGCTGATCCAGAAGGTAGCCGAGCTGGACGCCGCGCATGGCCGCCCGTTCGATGCCGCCAGCCAGCGCATCAGCGCCAGCCTGCTGGTGCTGGCCAAACAGAACAACCTCTCGCGCGTGGACCACGTGCTGCTCAGCACGCCAACCCAGAACAGCCATGCCGCCGAGAGCATCTTCATCGTGCAGGGCGACCGCAACGACCCAGGGCACCGCCGGGCCAGCATCGCCACCGAGGTGGCGGCCAAGACCGATGTGGCCGATTCGCTGCGGTTGAAGGAGCAATGACGCGGCCACTGCGGTGGGGGCTGGTGGTACTGGCGGTGCTGGGCGCGCTGGCGGCATGCCGTGCGTCACCAGCGCCTGAGGTTGCGCCGCCCCTGCTGACGCGTGCACAGGCCGAGGCCCGCACGGTTGTGCCGTTCACGCGGGCCGTGCAGTTGCAGAAGGCCGGTCGGATTGCCGAGGTCACGTTTGATTTGCCGGCACCCCAGAAGCCGGCCATTCCGATCCTGAACATTGGGTTGCGGCTGCAGGATACCGACGGGCGCTCGTTGCTGAACGTGTGGGAGAAGCTCAGGCTGGAAAGGCCACCCATGCGATTGCGCCTGCAGCGGATTGATGGCGGCGCACCTGGTCCTGTACAGCTATGGCAGAGCACCCCTGACGGGCGCGACTCACAGAGAATTCCAGAAGATGAGGTTGTGCAATATCTGTCCGATACAAGCCTGGATGAGGGCGCACTGATCGAAGCCGGTTTGCACTCGCGTGAGATGCTGTATCAGGTACTTCAGGTCGCGGATGTCGGTTGGCTGGAGCCGGGCCGGTATCGGTTGACAGTCGACCTGATGGAGGATCGTCCTCAGCTGCAAGGGCTTCAGGTAGAACTTGTCGTTGGATATCAATCGCTAGGGAAGTAGGACATGAGCAAGGAAGCAGAGCGCTATACGGTCACGATTCATCTCGCCGCACCCGGCACGCCGAGAGTCGATGTGGGCAACGCGGGCCAGAAGAGATTGTTGGATCCGTCATTTGCTGGGCACATGTTCCTTTCGCTGACACGATCAAATGACCCGGTACCCGTGAGCAGGGGATTCACGATGGGGAACGACCGTGCGAATCCTTCGCTGGGCAAAGTCGATGACACGGATCTGCGGGTCTACGACAAACCCCGCTTCGAGCGCACGATCGAGATCAGCAAGGCGCAGTACGACCGCATCCTCGAGTTCTCGGCAGACCCGAAGAAGCACGGGTTCGACATGAACTACGACTTCTTCTCCAACGCCTGCACCGATTTCGCCTGGGGTGCCCTGAACCACGCAGGCCTGCGCCCGGTCGGGCTGGCCGGGGAGATCACCAACTACGAGGGCGCCACCAGGGTCCTGGACAACATCCGCGCCGTCAATGCCATTCCGCAGCAGGTGAAGGGCAGCGAGCTGGACAGGGTGCAGTGGAACCCGATGCCGAAGCAGACCTTCCGCGAGTGGATGTTCACCGAGAACGGCGAGCAGTGGCGCGGCAACAGCACCCTCGCGGCAAGCGGCACGCCCGCAGACCCGGCGCACGATGATCATGCCCGCCTCAACCAGATCCACCAGCAGGTGGCCGACCTCGGTGCTTTCGGTGCACGCAACGGCAATGTCAGTGCCAGCCTGCTCGCGCTGTCGAAGGAGCAGCAGTTCTCGCGCGTGGACGAAGTGGTGCTGGGCGAGCAGCGCGGTGATACCGCGCCGAAGCTGTTCATCGTGCAGGGGGACCGCGGTGACCCGGCGCACCAGCGCGCCAGCATGCCGGCGGAGCTGGCAGCGCAGGCACCGGTGGAGGCCTCGTTCGAACGGGTCGCGCAGTTGCAGCAGAACCTGCCGCAGCGCGATGTGCAGCGCCTGCAGGAACAGCAGCAACTGGAACAGAGCCACGGCCCACGGATGGCATAGCCGGCGGGTAGCGCCAAGGTCGAACGTCTGCCATGCCCGCGCCGGCGCACGCCACGCCCCCCCACCTGCTACCATTCCCCCGCAACCCCAGCCAGCCCACCCGCGCAGACAGATGCAGGTCGGGCCGTCGCAGTACGGCCCAGCGAGCCAGGACACCTTCCCGTGCCCATTCAAGGACGCTCGCATGTTCCGTAATCCTCTCTTCCGCTCGGCCGCCCTGGCCGTTGCCGTTTCGCTCAGCCTCGGCGCGCCTTCTGCATTCGCCGACAATGCGCCCGCCGCCAGCGCCACCACCGCCGTACAGCGCCAGGCCGTGGCCAAGGGCCTGTACGAGCTGGCCTACAGCCCGAAGCAGAACGCCGTGTTCGTGGCCTCCTCCGGCGGTTTCGGCGATGACGCCGGCCCGGCCCAGGTGCTGCGCCTGAACCCGGCCACGCTGGCCGTGGAAACCCGCATCCCGCTGGAGCGCAAGGCGTTCGGTGTGGTGCTGGATGACGCCCACAACCGCCTGTACGTGGGCAACACCGTGGACCTGTCGGTGACGGTGGTCGACACCGCGCAGAACAAGGCCGTCGGCACCATCCAGCTGATGGAGAAGAAGACCGGCAAGGACGGCAAGGCTGCCTACACCCACGACCTGCGCGAGCTGGTGGTCGACAGCGCGGCCAACCGCCTGTACGTGACCGGCCACAGCAGCCAGCCGGACGTGAGCAGCGTGCTGTTCGTGATCGATACGAACACGCTGAAGGTGATCAACACCATCGACGGCCTGGGCAATGCCAAGGCGCCGGGCCTGGCGCTGGATGCGGCCAACAAGCGCGTTTACACCAGCAACCTGCTGGCCGACCTGGTGGTGGTGGGCACCGATTCGAACAAGGTGGTGGCGCAGCACAAGATCGCCGCCGAGCAGCCGATGAACATCGCGCTGGACCCGGCCGGCAAGCGCCTGTTCGTGACCGACCAGGGCTCGGAATTCCTGCGTGGCTACCAGGCCAAGAGCAGCGGCCTGGTCAGCAAGCATCCGGGCCAGCGCGTGCTGGTGCTGGACCGCAGTACCGGCAGGGAACTGGCCAGCATCCCGACCGATGCCGGCCCGCTGGGCATCCTGCTGGATGCACCGCGCAAGCGCCTGTACGTGACCAACCGCGAAGCCGGTACGGTGACGGCGTACAACAGTGACAGCTATCAGAAGGTGTCCACTTACGCCGTGCCGACCCACCCGAACAGCCTGGCGCTGGATGCGAAGAACAACGTGCTGTTCGTGAGCATCAAGAACGGCGAGAAGGATGACAAGGGCGCTGACGAGAGCGTGGCGCGCATCCAGCTGTAAGGCGAAGACGCCGGGCTACGCCCGGTGGTTTTCCGCGTGAAGAAGGCAGGGTGCAGACCCTGCCTTTTTCTTTGCCTGGTTGCAGTGCCCAGCACCAGCCCGCTAGGGTTGAACCCCATGGCAGGGAGCCAAAGGGTCTTCATCATGCTGGGTATCCACCGCTGGCTGCGCGCCGGCCTGGTCTTCACGCTGGTGGGTGCACTCGGCGCTTGCAGCCGCATACCGGATGCACCGGAGCCGCTGGATCTGGTCAAGCCGATCAACCTTGCCGAGCCAGGCCAGACGGTGCGGTTCGAGTTCGAGACGAATCCCCGCAGTTTCTATCCGGGTCGACCCTACGTGCTGGATCTTGAGGTGCAGCGACATGGCCCCGGGCCTGACAGTGGGCCTGACATGGACAATGTTCATGTTCCCTTCCAGCTGTCCCTGCAGCGCTGGGTCGCAGGTGCCTGGCAGGACGTTGCAACGTCTGATGTCCATCAGGCAAGGGCGCGCAGTCTGGGTCAGCCGCTCCCCGAATGGCATGAGTCGGCAGACTGGCGCTACGCGCATCAGGTATCGATGGACGCCAGCCGATACAGGTTGAGCATCGTCACCCTGCCGATGGAAACCGATGCCCGCTACCGCCTCGATGTGCGCACGGTGCAGCCCACCCTCTTGCTCCAGCATTACCCGGCACAGCTGCGGGTCCACGCGGACCCTCTGTCGGGAAAATGATCAGAGGCTTGCGCCGCTCCGCCAACAACGCTGGAGGCGGCTCAGCCCAGACGGTGTGCCGGGTTCTGCTGCTGCTCCTGCTCACGGATCTGCTGTTCGGGCACTAACCCCACGGCCGGCTGCTGCGGGGCCAACCCCAATTTCTGCATCGACTGCTCCACCGGCGTCTGTACCGCCACGGCCGTCGGCATCATCGCGCGCAGGTGCGCCGGATTGGCCGGGTCGCCCTGCACCACGAAGACGTTGTGCCCGGCCGGGTGCTGGGCCGTGGCGTTGCTGACCAGCACGTGGTCGACCTGCTGCAGGCCCTGCTCGCGGGCGAGTACGGTCAGGCTGGCGGTCAGGCGTTCGCTGGTCTGGTCGAACGGACGCCCATGCTGGGCGTCCAGTGCGGCCACGCCCTGGCGGATCTGCTGGTTGAGGCCGTAGTCGGGGTGGTTGGGGGTGATCTCTGCCATGGCGATCGAACGGTAGCGGTGGGTCGGGGTGAACCTCGCCAGTATAGATCCGGCCGGTGAAGGGCGCCGGAAAGGTCAGTCCGCCGGCCGATGGTCATAGCTGATCACCCGTTCGGCCAGCCAGTGCCCGTCCACGCGGCGCCAGACCTGGATGAAACGGGCCTGGCCCACCCAGCGTTCCACACCGTCCTCGCCGCGCTCGTGGAAGCGGTGGTCGCCGATTTCCAGTGCCCGCTCGTCGTGCAGCGGGAATACCTGCAGCGAGGAGTCCACCAGCTCGCGCCGCAGGCGCCAGCCGCCCTTGCGCGCGTTGTCGCACAGGTTGGCTACGCTGCGGCGGAAATCCTCGCGGTTGCTGGCCGACTTGCCGTCCTTGTCATGGAAGAACTCCATGTCTTCGGTGGTCATCGCGGCGGCCTTGTCGGCATCGCAGGCCTCGAAGGCGACAGCAAAGAGCTGGGTATCGGCCTGGCGGATCTGTTCGCGCAGGTCATCGACGGGCGACGGTGCGGCGGCGAGGCCGGCGGCCAGCAAGGGCAGGGTGAGCAGCAGCATGGCAAGACTCCCGGGGATGGTCTGCGCAGGCTGGCATGCCGGTGACCAAGGCGGTACGGCACTGCGACGAAACCGGGAAGGCGGGGTGCGAAGGCCGCAAATGCCGGTGCGGCTTCGCGTTGCGGCATGTGCAGGCGATGTCACGGGCGGGCGCGATTCCCTCACGGCTGCCACAGGGCGCGGCCGCTAGCCTGCACTCCTCCCCTTCCACAGGAGCGCCCATGCCTGCTTCCCGCATCCGCCTGCATGTTGAAGATACCGGTGGCGACGGCCGCCCGGTGATCCTGATCCACGGCTGGCCGTTGTCCGCCGATGCCTGGAAGACCCAGGTGGCGATCCTGCGCGACGCCCAGTATCGGGTCATCAGTTACGACCGGCGCGGCTTTGGCCGCTCTGACAAGCCGAGCGAGGGCTATGACTACGACACCCTGGCGGCGGATCTGGCGGGGTTGATCGAGGAACGTGACCTGCACGATGTCACCCTGGTCGGTTTCTCGATGGGCGGTGGCGAGGTGGCGCGCTACGTGGCCAACCACGGCCAGGATCGCCTGCACAGTGTGGTGTTCGCTGCGGCGGTGCCGCCGTTCCTGCTGCGCAGTGACGACAACCCGGAGGGGCCGCTGACCCAGGCCAAGGCCGATGAAATGCGCAGCGGATTGGAGAAGGATCGCGAGGCGTTCTTCGACGGCTTCACCCGCGACTTCTTCAGCGCCAATGGCCAGTTGATGGTGACCGAGGAGACACGCCAGTCGGCGATCGCACTGTGCCACCAATCCGACCAGACCGCGGCGCTGGGCTGCATGAAGGCGTTCGCCACGACCGATTTCCGGGATGACCTGAAGAAGATCACGGTGCCGACCTTGATCCTGCACGGCGACAGCGATGCCATCGTGCCGTTCGAGGGTTCCGGCCAGCGTACCCACAAGGCCATCAAAGGCAGCGAAGTGGTGATCCTGGAAGGCGCGCCACATGGCTGCAACACCAGCCACGCCGACCGCTTCAATCTGGCCCTGCTGAACTTCCTGAAGCGCTAAGCTGCGGCCATGCGCCAGACCAGAACACCCCCGTGGAAGAAGCCCAACCCCAAGGGCCAGACGTCGCAACCGCTATCGGATGCGCAGAAGGCGGCGGCACGGCAACGTGCCGAGGAGAACGGGCGGCGCTATCCCAACCTGGTCGACAACATGTGGGCGGCGAAGCTGCCGCGTGGGTCGTGATTCAAAGGCTGGCTGTGGGCCTGGTATAGCGCCGAGCCGATGCTCGGCTGGCGCGCGGGGCGCGTGCCAGCCGGAGAAGGGGCAAAGGGCAGCGGAGCATGGGCTCGGCGCTAAGGGCCGGGCAGTGGCTGCCAGCCCGACTCCCTCCATGGCGCAACCTCGCGTTGCTGTACGTCAATGGCCTCGATTGGCAACCCGGCCAGCCGTGCCAGTTCCGCACGCAGCATTTCGGTGTCCAACGGCAGCGCGATGGCCACCTGCAGGCGGTCGCCCTGCTGCCGGACCTGCACGGGCACGACCGCATGGGCTTCATGCTCACCGCCGGTGCGACCGATCGGGTAGCGCATCGCCGTGGGCCGCCCCAGCTGTGCGAGCGCGGGTTGCCATGCCTGCAGCACGACGGGCTGTGCGGCCACGGGAACCTGCGCCTCGACGACGGTTCCCGCATAACCGGTGAGATTGTCTACCATCACCTGGAAGCGTGCGCCATCGGGGATGACCAGCACGGTGGCGATCAGCGCCATCAGCGAGAGGATGGCCGCGGCGACGTGCCAGCTACGGGGTGCGGTGGCGGCGCGGGTTGCCGTGCGCAGGCCCGGCTTGCGCCGCAGCTTGCGCGCGTAGATGCGTCGATCCTTCCTGCGGGGGCTGCTGCTGTGCTCCGGCAGGTTCAACGGGACGCGTGGCATCCGGGCGACGCGCGCATTGATCAGGCGCGAGAGCAGCCACCATGCGAGCACGAACGCCAGCAGTGGCAGCAGCGTTCGTACCACCAGATACAGCATCACCATCGGGAACATCCTGCTTGGCACACACGGATTCAATCAACCTCGTCATCGTAACGGCGCTGCGTGGTGCGTGTCGCATCCGCCAGCCGACACGTGCGAAGCGCTTGGTTAGGATGGCTCTTTGCTGTCATGGATGAACCGATGAGCGCCGCCACTTCCCGAATCCGCCGCATCTGTGGGCAGGGGCCGATCCTGTTGATGCTCCAGTGGGTCGCGCTGCTGTCTGTGGTGCTGGCTGCCGGCTTCTTCCATTACCGCGTGGAGCTGTTGCTGGAGCCGGTGACGGTGGCCTGTGGGGGCCCGGACGCGCAGGCGCGATTGCAGGTTGCCGAACAGGTGATGGCGCGTGCGGGCGCACTGGATGACTGGCAACCCCTGGGCTGGATTCCATGGGTAGGCCTGGTGCTGGCCTTGCTGGGGGCCATGGCGGTATGCGCAAGCCGTGCGCTGTGGCTGCGCGATCGGCTGCGCACGGCGAACGTGGCGCTTATGGTGCTGCACGGTGGCGCACTGGCTTTGGCCGGATGGGTACTGCACCTGTACGAGGATGCATGGAGTAATGTGGCGCGGCTGTCACCCTCGGCGTGCCTGGTGGAGCTGGTGTCGGAGGGCGATGTACCGCTGGAGCAGGCGCAGCGCGTGGTGTTCCACATCCTGACGCGCGTGAACGCGCCACTGCTGCGTAATCCGGATGATCTGGCGCTGGTGTTGACGGTGCTGTTGTTGGCCGCGATGGCCGGCGGCGTTGCCCTGTGGCATGCGATCGCGCGGGCCCGGGCGGGCTGAGCACGCTCGGCGGCGCGCGGCAATCGCGCTACAGTCGACGCCTCGCCACTCCAGGGAAGACCCGATGCGCTTGTTGCTGCGTGCGTTGCCGTTGTTGCTGTTGTCGCTGGCGGTGCATGCCGCCGAGGTGGACCGCCGTATCGCGGTGACCATCGATGACCTGCCATGGGCACGGCTGGACCAGATCGTGCCGCCGGATCTGCAGGCGCGGCATGAGGGGTTGATGGCCCAGCTGCACCAGGCAGGCGTGCCGGTGGTCGGCTTCGTCAACGAGAACAAGCTTGAGGTGGAGGGACAGGTGCAGCCGGCGCGGGTGCAGATGCTGCGCGACTGGCGTGATGCGGGCTATGTGCTGGGCAACCACACCTACTCGCACATGGATCTGAATGCGAAGGGCCTGGCGGCGTTCCAGCAGGACTTCCTGCGCGGCGAGACGGTGCTGCGGCCGCTGCTGGCCGAGAAGGGGCAGGCGCCGCAGTGGATGCGCCACCCTTACCTGCGTGCCGGGCGCACCGCGGATGAGCGCGTGCAGATGGATGTGTTCTTCAAGCAGCATGGCTACCGCGTGGCACCGGTGACGGTGGACAACGGTGAGTGGGTGTGGGCGTTCGCCTACGCCAACGTGATGAACGAGCAGGCGGACTCGCCCGCGCGCGCGGCGACGCTGGCGCAGCTGCGCAAGGGCTACGTGCCGTACATGCTGAACAAGCTGGACTATTACGAGAAACAGTCGCAGGCGCTGCTGGGGTACGCGCTGCCGCAGGTGTGGCTGATGCACGCCAATGAGCTCAACGCGGCCACCTTCGCCGAACTGGTGGCGGCCACGAAGCGCCGCGGCTATCGCTTCATCTCGCTGGACGAGGCGATGCGTGACCCCGCGTATGCGCGGGGTGCTGAAGGCTACAACGGCCGCTATGGCCCTAGCTGGCTGCACCGCTGGGCGATGGCGGAGAACAAGCCGAAGGACTTCTACGACGGCGAGCCCGAGGTGCCGGCGTGGGTGATGAAGCTGGCCAAGGTCGATTCGGAGTAAGGCTCAGCGCTTGACGGCCAGCACGCCGTCCAGCGCCAGTTCGGCCTTGAAACCGGCCTTTTCCAGGCGCTTGGCCACTTCGCGCGGCACGTCGCGGCCGCTGGTCAGCTTGTTCGGCGCACCGGTGTAGTGGAACAGGCGGCCGCCCTTGCGGATCACGCGGGCGAGGTGGTCGTAGAACACCTGTGAGTACAGCTCGCCGGCGATGCCGAAGCGCGGCGGGTCGTGCAGGATCGCGTCGACACTGTTGCTGGCCACCTGTTCGATCTGCTGCGAGACGTCACCGTGGCTGAACTGCAGGCGGCCACCGGCGGCAGCCGAGTCCGGATCCGGCGACCACGGGTTGAGCGTGCGCAGCCACATCACATCGGCGTTCTTCTCGAACGAGCGGATCTGGCCGACACCGGCTTCCAGCGCACAGGCGGCGAAGTAGCCGAGACCACCGCAGGTATCGAGGATGACCTTGCCGGCCGGGGCGACCAGCTCCACCTTGCGGCGTGCATCCTCGAACGGCGACAGCTTCGAGGTCGGCAGCATCTTGATGCCGTCGATCTCGAAGGTCGGTGCGCCCCATTCGGTCGGCACCAGCTTGATCAGCGAGCCGCTGTAGCGCGAGATCGGCGCGAAGTCCTCGCCATCCCAGTAGTACAGGGTGCGGTCCTTCAGCTTGCCCGGCCAGGGATAGGGCTGGCCCCGGAAGTGGAAGCCATCCGCATCCAGCGCCACGCTGTCCTGGCTGCGGCCGAGATCGAGCGAGCCCTGCCAGTCGGCGGCGCCCTTGTCACGGGCACGGCGCAGGGTATCGGCGCTGTCGCGGGTCAGCAGGGGGCCGGTGTAATGGGGCACGGCGGGTACCGGGGCGGTTCGGGGGAGGGCATGGTACCGCAGCTGTTGTAGAGCCGAGCCCGCCCTAGGCTCCACCATGCCTGCATCCACGCATGGCGTGGATCTACTGCAAACGTAGCCGAGCGTGGGCTCGGCTCTACAGTTCAATCGCACTTCACCGCATACACCGGCCCAGCCCCGATCAGCATCAGCGCCATGTAGTCGCTGTCGCTGGCCTTGCCCTTCAGCGTCGCGCCCTTGTTGAAGTGGAAGATGCCGAAGCCGCCGGACATGCGGATCAGGGCATTGTCGATCTGGTCGGCGTCGTCGCGGAAGTAGCGGCTGATCTCGCTGGACGTGGCCTTGTGCAGGGCGTTCGGTTCGCGCTGCCACTGCTCGCCACGGCTGAAGGAAACGAAGTACTGGCCGCCTTCCTTGTCGATGCGGAAGTCGGCGGGCTTGCGCGCGCCGGTGGCGAAGCAGCCCTGCAATGGGTCGGCGGAGAAGGGAAGCCGCGCATCGTCGCCGCAGGCAGTGAGCAGCAGGAGGGCACCGGGCAGCAGCAGGCGGAGCGTGCGCATGGGATGTCCCTACAGGGCAGGTGCGGCTAGTGTAGGCAGCACGCGGGCGTGGCCCGTACAGAAATTCGGCAAGGACACAGGGGTTTTCGGATGGCGCAGGGCAAGGCACCGTGGTGCGGCGTGGCCAGTTGGCTGGGGATTGCTGTGGGGTGGGGGGCAGGCACCGTGGCGGCGCAGGCGGCAGTCGCTGCCGGTGGCAATGGCATGGCCGCTGGGCTGGGCGTGGGCGTGCTGGGCGCGGCCTTGGTGGGCGGCGGCCTGGCAGTGGCCGCGCGCGTGCGTGGCGAGCGCTGGCCATGGATCGGCATCAGCGGTGCGGTGCTGAGCGCGCTGCCGCTGCTGATGTACCTGCTGCGGATGATGCTGAAGCTCTAGCGGTAGTGCCGGCCGCTGGCCGGCAACTGCAGGTGGCGTGCGGTGTTCATGGGGTTGCCGGCCAGCGGCCGGCACTACCTGGCGTGCATCACTCGCTGCGGTGGATCTCCACCGTTACATGCACCAGTTCTTCGTGGATCGCCAGCGCGTTGCGCACGGTATCGGCATCCAGCGTGGCGTCACTGGTGACCACGCTGGCGCTGACCGCGTACTTGCCGCGACCCACCTGCCAGACGTGCAGGTCGGCCAGGCGTGCCGGCCACGGGCCCTGTTCGATCACCTCGCGTACTTCGGCCACCACCGGCGCGTCCATCTGCGCGTCGAGCAGGATGCGGCCGCTGTCGCGCAGCAGGCCGACCGCCCACACCGTGACCAGTACGGCGCCGACCAGGCCCATCACCGGGTCCAGCCAGGTGAGGCCGAGCAGCTTGCCGCCGAGCAGGGCGACGATGGCCAGCACCGAGGTGGCGGCGTCGGCCAGCACGTGCACGTAGGCCGAGCGCAGGTTGAGGTCGTGACCGTGCGCATGGCCGTGGTCGTGGTGTTCGTGGCCATGCCCGTGGTCATGGCCATGGTGATGATGCGCGTGGCCCGGGCTGTCGTGCAGCCACCAGGCACACAGCAGGTTCACGCCCAGCCCGACCGCCGCGATGGCGATGGCTTCGTTGTAGTGGATCGGTGCTGGTACCCACAGCCGCTCCAGCGACTGCACGGCCATCAGCGCGGCCACGCCGAGCAGGGCGATGGCGCTGGTATAGCCGGCCAGGATCTCGATCTTCCAGGTGCCGAAGGCGAAGCGCGGGTCGTGCGCGTAGCGGCGTGCGCAGCGGTACGCAAACACCGAGAGGCCCAGCGCCAGCGCATGCGAACTCATGTGCCAGCCGTCGGCGAGCACGGCCATGGAGTTGAACCACCAGCCGCCGACGATCTCCACGACCATCATGCTGACGGTGAGCCACAGGGCGCGGCGGGTATTGCGTTCGGCCAGCGGGTTGCCGTCGTCGAAGCGGTGTTCGTGGCGACGGGCGGCGGCAAGGGCGTCCAGGTGCATGGGGGCCAGCGGTGGAGTGGATACCCCCATAGGGTATATGATTCCGGCATGGCTCATGTACACAAGCATCGAAAGCAGTTGCTGACCCGGGTGCGCCGCATCGGCGGCCAGGTGGCGGCGTTGGAGCAGGCGCTGGACAGGCCGGAGGGTGAGGCCGGCGACTGTGCGGACGTGCTGGTGCAGGTTGCCGCCGTGCGCGGTGCCGCCCATAGCCTGCTGATGGAGCTGCTGCACGAGCACCTGCAGGAACACGTGGTGGGCGCCGAAGACCCGCAGCAGCGGGCGGCCGAGGCCGAGGTGCTGGTCGAGCTGCTGCGCCGCTACGGCAAATGACCGGGTAGTGCCGGCCGCTGGCCGGCGACTGCAGGTTGTCTTCCCCGTTCATGAGGTTGCCGGCCAGCGGCCGGCACTACCCGTGGCGGTGTCGCGCGTTCCAGATATGCGTGGCGGCCAGCAGCAGGCTGCCGGTGACCGTCATCGGTGTTTCCCAGTCGTGCGAGGGCAGCGCCAACGCGCCGGCCAGCAGCAGGCCGAGCCCGGCGCCGGCGGTGGCCCAGGCCAGCACGGGCAGCGGGTGACGGCGTTCTGCCCGCCACAGCGCGTAGCCGGTCAGCGGCAAGGCGATGGCCACGAACAGCAGATGCACCCATTCCGCTTCGGCCCACGTGCCGAACAGCGGCAGCGCGGCGGCAAGCAGGGGCAGCGCCAGGCAGTGCAGCAGGCACAGGCTGGACAGGGCGACCGCGCTGGCATCAAGCAGGGCGGCAGAAGGCGACTTCATGGGGGGAGGTTCCTTGCGCAGCAATTGTTATACAGTAACATTTCCGTTCCGCAGCCAACCCGCTCCGACATGAACACTGTTTCCCGCGCCGACCGTCGCCTTCCGGTCACCGTGCTGTCCGGCTTCCTCGGGGCCGGCAAGACCACCCTGCTCAACCAGATCCTGCGCAACCGCGAGGGCTTGCGTGTGGCGGTCATCGTCAACGACATGAGCGAGGTCAACATCGATGCGCAGCTGGTACGCGAGGGCGGCGCCGAACTGCGCCGCACCGAAGAGACGCTGGTGGAGTTCAGCAATGGCTGCATCTGCTGCACGCTGCGCGATGACCTGCTGCAGGAAGTGCGGCGCCTGGCCGATGCGGGGCGCTATGACTATCTGCTGATCGAGTCGACGGGCATCGGTGAGCCGATGCCGGTGGCGGCCACCTTCGCGGTACGCGACGAGCAGGGCTTCAGCCTGAGTGACATCGCGCGCCTGGACACGATGGTGACGGTGGTGGATGGCAGCGCGTTCCTCGCCGACTTCGGCTCGACGCTGCGCCTGGCCGAGCGTGGCCAGCAGGCTGGGCCGGATGACGATCGCGGCGTGGTCGACCTGCTGTGCGAACAGGTCGAGTTCGCCGACGTGATCGTGGTCAGCAAGGTCGATCAGACCGATGACGAAGTGCTGCAGGACACGCTGGCCGTGCTGCGTGGCCTGAACCGCGACGCGAAACTGCTGCTGTCCAGCTTCGGTGACGTGCCGCTGGCCGAGCTGCTGGACACCGGTCGCTTCGACTTCGAGCGTGCGCAACGTGCGCCGGGCTGGGTAAAGGAGCTGCGTGGCGAGCACACGCCGGAAACCGAGGAGTACGGCATCGCCAGTTTCGTCTACCGCTCGCGGCGACCGTTCCATCCCGCGCGTTTCGCCCGCGCGTTGCAGTCGGGCATGCCGGGCGTGATCCGCAGCAAGGGCTGGTTCTGGCTGGCCAACCGCATGGACTGGGTGGGCGAGCTGAACACCGTAGGTGCCGCGACGCGGACGCAGGCGGCGGGGTTCTGGTACGCCGCTCGCGATCGCGTGCGTGCCGGGCTGGAGGACACGCCGCCGTTGCTGCCGCCCACGCCGCTGCCGTACAGCGACCTGGGCTGGGCGCGGCAGCAGGCCGATTGCTGGAGCGCACCGTTGCCGGGGCCGGAAGACTTCCCGGATGCGGCCGCGCACTCGGCGATGCAACGCCTGTGGCACCCGTTGTGGGGGGATCGCCGCCAGGAGCTGGTGGTGATCGGCGTGCACATGGATGAGCGTGCGGTACGTGCGGAACTGGATGCCTGCCTGCTCAACGACCAGGAGCTGCGTGCGGGCCCGCTGCTGTGGCATCAGTTGCCGCAGGCATTCCCGGTGTGGAAGCGGTGACGGTGCACTGAGGATCGATGGGTTGCCGGCCAGCGGCCGGCACTACCCCTGGTCGATATGCCATGCGTGGATGGATGCATGGCGGAGTCGAGCATGGCTCGACTCTACAATGTGATCCGTCGCGGCCAATCCTGTAGAGCCGAGCCCATGCTCGGCTGCTGCAGTAGATCCAGGCATGGCGTGGATCTACAAGGCGTCACGCCACTGCCAACCCCCGGTGCTCACCTGCAACACCTGCGTCGGTCGCAATGCCTGCAGCAGGTGCCGGTCGTGGCTGACCATCACCAGCGCGCCCGGCCATGCCACCAGCAGTTCTTCCAACGCCTGCAGGGCACCCAGATCCAGCGCATTGCCGGGCTCGTCCAGCAGCAGCATCTGCGGTGCGGGATCGGCATACAGCACGCTGGCCAGCGCGCCTTTCACCCGTTCGCCATCGCTGAGGTGATGGGCTGCACGCTGGATGCGCTGCGCGTCCAGCCCGAGCAGGGCCAGCCGTGTGCGCAGTTCACCGGTATCGGCCGCCGGGTTGGCAGCCTGCACGGTGTCGAGAATGCTGCGTTCGCCGGAGAGCCCCAGCAGCTGCTGGTCGAGCAGCGCCAGTGGTGCATGCCGTTGTACGTTGCCACTGCGTGCAGGCAACTGGCCGGCCAACACGCGCAACAGCGTGGACTTGCCACTGCCGTTGTCACCAACCACGGCGATGCGCTGGCCGCGGCGGATGTCCAGCTGCAACGGCGCGCGGCAGCCATGCGGCAGCACCAGCGACTCCGCCTGCAGCAGGCGTGCGCTGCCGCGTTCCCCCTCGCCGGCAAACAGTGCCAGCTCCGGTGTGGCGTGAACCGCCGAGGCTGCAGCGCGCAGCTGGTCTGCGCTGGCCTGCAGGCGCTCGGCCTGTACCTGCTGTGCGCGGCCGTGGCTGCCCTCTGCACGTTGTTTCTGTCGGCCGAGCAGGATCGGCGCCTGGTTGGCCTGCTTTGCATCGCGATTGCCACGTGCCTGGCGTTGCTGCTGGCGTTCGTGCTGTTCGCGCGCACTGCGCTGCTGCTGCCGGTGCTGGGCGCGGGCGTGGTCGAGCTGTGCCGCGGCCGCTTCGCGTTCGGCGGCACGCGCGTCGGCGTAGTGCTGCCACGGCCCGCCATAGCGATGCAGCCCGCGCGCGTCGAGCTCGACGATCTGCTGCATGTGCGCCAGCAGTTCGCGATCATGGCTGATCACCAGCAGGCCGCCGCGCCACTGCTGCAACCGTTCGTACAACTGCTGGCGATGGCGGGCATCGAGGTGGTTGCTGGGTTCGTCCAGGATCAGCCAATCAGCGCCGCTGGCCCAGGCGCCGGACAGCGCCACCTGCATGGCCTGGCCGCCACTGAGACGCGCGGCGGGTTGGGCGGGATCGAGGTCGTCGGGCAGCCGTAGCGCCTGCCATTGCTGCTGCAGGCGCTCGCGCAGATCCCAGCGGTCGCCGACGCAGGCGAAGTCGGCCTCGTCCACGCTGCCGGCTTCGATGCGTTGCAGTGCGGCCAGTTCCGCGCCAACGCCGGCCAGTTCACCGACCGTGCCAACGGGTGGATAGCCGGGCGTCGGTAACAGGAACACGCGGCCGCTGCCGCGTACCTGCCCGTTCTCTGGCTGCGCCCGGCCGGCGAGCAGGCGTGCGAGCACGCTCTTGCCAGCGCCATTGGCACCGACCAGGCCGGTGGCGACCGGATCGAAGGAAAACGTCAGATCGGAAAACAGCGGGCGGCCGTCGGCCAGTCGATACGACACGCGATCGAGCGTGAGGGAATACGGGGTCATGCGACCTCCATGGATGCCGGGTTCTCCCCTGCGCGCAGGGGCGGGAAGAGTCAGGCCGTCTAGTGGGAAGACGGCGGCATCAATGGCGCATCGGTCGCGAGCCTCTTGGAGGAATGAGGGGCCAGTATAGCGGGACTGGCTGAATGGCTGCGTGCAGCTGTAGAGCCGAGCCATGCTCGGCTGACCTTAAGCATCCACGCATGGCGTGGATCTACGGCACGGTGTCCAGGCGGGCGCCGACGAAGTCGATGAACACCCGCAGCTTCGGCAGTACGTGTCGGCCCGAAGGCCACAGCAGGTGGAAGGTGCCGCAGGAGTGCACATGATCCTCCAGCACGGTGACCAGGCGGCCGTCGGCCAGCGCATCGCGCACCGAGTGCACCGGAACGAAGGCCAGGCCGACATCACGCAGTGCCAGCGCCACCCGCGCCTCGATGGTGTTGGCCACCATGTGCACCGGAAGTTCCTGCGGTGCTTCGTCATCGGGCCAGTGGATCGGCCACGGCTCCAGCTTGCCGGTGCTGGGGAAGCGATAGTGCAGCAGCGTGTGCTGCATCAGTTCCGCCGGCGTGCGCGGAACCCCGCGGCGCTGCAGGTAGCCCGGCGAGGCGATTACACGGCGCGGGAACACCCCCAGCCGGCGTGCGTTCATCCGCGAGTCGCTGGGTTCACCGACGCGCAGCACCGCGTCGAAGCCTTCCTCGATGACATCGACCAGCCGGTCGCTGAAATCCAGGTCGAGGCGGATGTCCGGATACGCCGCCATGAACTCGGCCATCAACGGCAGGGTGAGATCGCCGACCAGCGGCAGGCTGATGCGCAGCGTGCCGCTGGGCGTGGCGTGCGGTTGTGCCAGCTCGGTGCGTGCGGCATCGCGCTCGTCGAGGATGCGCCGGCAGCGCGCCAGGAACAGCTGGCCCTCGGCGGTGAGCGTGATGCTGCGCGTGCTGCGGTGGAACAGGCGCACGCCCAGTGCATGCTCCAGCCGGGCAACGCACTTGCCGGCGGCAGATGCGGAGATGCCCTGCAGGCGCCCGGTCTCGACGAAGCTGCGCGTGTCGGCGGCGTGCACGAAGGTCTGCAGGTTGGCGAGATTGTCCAGGACTGACATCGGCGTAGGGGCAATGAAAGCGGCAGGGTAGGGGCGGGTGTTCGCGGCGGGCGGCGGCGCCACCGCAACACTGTGGTGCGGGACGGGCGCTGGCCCTTGCGGCCTTGGAGTTCCGGCCATCATGCCGATTGCGGACTGCACGGTCCATGATGCCCGGAGCCGCAACCGGCTTTTTGCGCCGCGCCGTGCTGCCTAACGTGGCGGGCCTCTCCCCCACGGATCACCGCGATGAATGCCGCTCTTTCCCTTGAACGCGCACCGACGCTGCCTTCGGTGCAGCGCGTGCTGCAGCAGGTCCACCCGACGCGCCTGGTCGGTGCGGTGGTGCTGGTGCGCGAACATGGCGTGCTGCGCCACGCCAGCGCGACCGGGCTGGCCGAGCGGGAGTCGGGCATGCCGATGCAGCGCGACCAGCTGTTCCGGCTGGCCTCGGTCAGCAAGCCACTGCTGAGCACGGTGATCCTGCGCCTGGTGGCCGAAGGCGTGCTCGACCTCGATACGCCGGTGCAGCGCTGGCTGCCGGACTTCCGGCCGGCGCTGGCCGATGGCCGCAGGCCGCCGATCAGCCTGCGCCAGCTGCTCAGCCACAGCAGCGGGCTGGGCTACCGCTTCCTGGAAGCCGATGCGCACGGACCGTACGCCCGGGCCGGCGTCAGCGATGGCATGGACGCCAGCCCGGTGTCCTTGGCCGAGAACGTGCGCCGTATCGCACAGGCGCCGCTGCTGTTCGAACCGGGCAGCCAGTGGCTGTACTCGCTGGGCGTGGACGTGGCCGGTGCGGTGGCCGAAGCGGCGACCGGTGAAACGTTGCAGGCGCTGTTCGAGCGTCTGCTGGCTGCCCCGTTGGGCCTGCGCGATACGGCGTTCGCCACGCGCGCTGCCGAGCGCCTGGCAACGCCCTATGTGAGCGACACGCCGCAGCCGCATCGCCTGCAGGAAGGCGAGATGGTCGCGCCGTTCGAGGGCACGGTCGGCATCGAGTACAGCCTTGCGCGCGCCACCGATGCCAGCCGCTTCGCTTCGGCCGGCGCCGGCCTGGTGGGTACTGCCGATGACGTGATGTCGGTGCTGGAGGCGCTGCGTGACGTGCAGCGCTCCGGCCTGCTGCCGCCCGCGCTGGCGGCAGAGATGGCCAGCCCGCAGGTGGGCGAATTTGGGCCGCCGGAACCGGCCGGCTGGGGCTTCGGGCTGGGCTTTGCAGTACTGCGCGAGGCCGCTGCCAGCGGCACGCCGCAGCGCGAAGGCACCTGGCGCTGGGGCGGCGCTTATGGGCACAGCTGGTTCGTCGACCCGTCGCATGGGCTGAGCGTGGTGGCGCTGACCAACACCCTGTACGAAGGCATGGATGGCGCCTTTGTCGATGACCTGCGCGATGCGGTCTATGCAGACCTGGAGGCTGCGCGATGAGCGGCCACGCCATCGATGCGGCCAGCCCGGCCGGTGAGGCCACGCGCTTGCCGTGGGCGGGCCTGCTGGCGCTGGCAGGCGGCGGCTTCATCACCCTGTTGACCGAGACCCTGCCGGCCGGCGTGCTGCGACCGATGGGCGACAGCCTGGGCGTGAGTGATGCGGCGGTGGGCCAGCTGGTGAGCGTGTATGCGCTGGGCTCGGTGATGGCGGCACTGCCGATGACAGCGTTGACCCAGCGCCTGCCGCGGCGTCCGCTGTTGCTGGCGGCCATCGCCGGCTTCGTGGTGGTCAACACGTTGACGGCGCTGAGCAGCAGCTATGCGCTGATCCTTGCTGCGCGTTTCCTGGCCGGCGTGAGCGGTGGCCTGCTGTGGTCACTGGTGGCTGGCTATGCCGCACGCATGGTGGTGCCGTCGCTGCAGGGGCGCGCGATCGCGGTGGCGATGGTGGGGTCGCCGTTGGCGCTGTCACTGGGCGTGCCGGCCGGTACGTTGCTGGGCCAGCAGGTCGGCTGGCGCTGGGCGTTCGCGTTGATGAGCGTGCTGGGCGTGGGCCTGCTGGCGTACGCGCGCTGGGCACTGCCGGCGCTGCCTGCGGCCGGTGCCGGTCAACGTGCGTCGCTGGCCAAGGTCTGGCGCATGCCGGGCGTGCGCAGCGCGCTGCTGGTGATGGTGCTGTACGTGCTGGCGCACAACGTGCTCTACACCTACATCGAACCGTTGGCGGTGGAGGCGGGTGCCGGCCCGTGGCTGGACCGGCTGCTGCTCGCCTTCGGCGTGGCGGCGATTGCCGGCATCGGGATTGCTGGTTGGGGCGTGGATCGCCACCTGCGTGCGCTGGTGTGGGCGGCGGTGATCGGCTTCATCGTACCGGTGCTGGCCTTGCTGGTATGGCCCGGCGTGGCCAGCGCGCTGCTGCTGGCGACGATCCTGTGGGGCGTGGCGTTCGGCGCGGTGCCGACCCTGTTCCAGACCGCCTTGGCACGACGCGCCGGGGCCGCTGCGGACCTGGCGCAGTCGATGCTGGTGACCGGCTGGAACCTGGCCATTGCGGCCGGCGGCGTGGCAGGCGGCGTGCTGCTGCAGGCCAGCGGCCCGAGCCAGCTGGGATGGTTGCCGCTGCTGTTGCTGGCGGTGACCGTCGCGTGGTTGCTGGCACGGCCGAAGGCGTGGGCGTAGGCGGCGCTCAACGATGATGCGGTGCCGGCCAGCGGCCGGCACTACCGTGGGCCGCGCCATCCTCGCATGGCGTGGATCTACCGAGCGCAGCGACCCGCGTTCGCTTCTTCTGTTGATTCCGTGGTGGGACCGCCGCCGGAACCTGTCAGAGACGTCCCGGCCAACGCCGGGATAGCTGTACGCGACCCACCACGGGGGGCTCTGCCGTTGGCCGTCCTACTCGATCCCTTCACGCTCGATCGGCACGCTGCGCGGGTTCTGCATGTGCTCGCGTGCAGCGCCGTACTGCTGCTGCCGCTTGTGGTGGAAGGCGACGAACTCATCACGCGGCAGCGGCCGCGAGAACAGCCAGCCCTGGCCGAATTCCACATGCCGGCTGTGCAGGTAGGCCAGCTGCGCTTCGGTTTCCACGCCCTCGGCCACCACCCACAGGCCCAGCTCCTTGGCCATGTCGATGATGTGCGGCGTGACCGGGCTGGTGGCGCTTTCGGTGCCGATCGCATCGATGAACGACTTGTCGATCTTCAGCGCATCCAGTGGCAGCTGCTGCAGGTACTGCAGGCTGGAGAAGCCGACGCCGAAATCGTCGATCGCCACGCTGTGGCCGGCGCGGCGGGCGGCGGCAAGCATGGTGCGCGCGCGGTCCAGGTCGAGGAAGCCACGTTCGGTGGCCTCCATCCAGATCTGCTGCGGCAGGATGCCGCTGCCGGCCATGTGCCGGGAAATCATCTTCAGGGCGCGGCCGCTGCTGATGTCTTCGGCGGCGAGGTTGATCGCGATGTGCGCGCTGCGGTCGGCCACCAGCAGCTCGCGCATGTCGCGCACCACGTTCTCGATCACCAGGTCGGTGACGTCGGCGATCATGCCGGCCTCTTCGGCCAGCGGAATGAACAGGTCCGGCCGCACCTGGGTGCCATCCGGGCGCTGCCAGCGCACCAGCGCCTCGGCGCCGACGCAGATGCCGGTGTCCAGTTCGATGATCGGCTGGTAATGCAGGTACAGCTCGCGGCGGCGGATGGCGGTGGCCAGCTCACCGCGCAGCGACAGGCGGCGCCGCGACAGCCAGATCACCAGGCCGGCCCCGGCGGCGGCCAGCAGCAGGCCGACCGGCACGTACAGCCATGCCTGCTGGCGGAAGGCGGCGGCCAGCGCGGTGCGCGGCGTGGTGGCGATGGCCAGCCATTCCTCGTTGCGCGCGGTGGCGAACAGCGTGGCGTGATCCAGGCCTTCGCCGGGGTCGCGCAGCAGTGCCTGCAGCAGGTCCGGATCCAGGCCGGGCTGTTTGGCCAGCAGGCGTCCATCGGGGCTGGCCAGCGCCAGCCGCACGTTCGGGTCGGCAATGACATCGACGAAGCGGCGCGGGTCCACCAGTGCGTCGTAGGACCCATACAGGACCGCCAGCACCTGGCGGCGGCCGCTGATTTCCGGGCGCACATCCACTGCAATGCCTGCGCCATCGCTGGTGACGTGGTCCGGCGTGGGTTGATCCACATCGGACAGGAACGGACCCCACGAGGTGCAGCGCAGCTTGCCACCTTCGAAGTAGCCCATCTGGTCGATCGATGGGGTGGTCATCACCAGGGTCTGCATGCGCCGGATGTGTTCGGGGCTGCAGGGTACGTAGGCGCCGGCCTCGGCCGATTTCAGTGCCGCCAGCGCTTCCTGGTAGGACAGGTCGGAGCGGCGCAGGGTGCGATCGGCGATGTCGCGCAGGCGCTGCTGTTCGACGCTGATCGCGCGGTCCCAGGTGGCGTAGGCCATGACCGCGATCGGCAGCGCAGCGGCCAGCAGGGCCAGGGCGGTGCCGCCGATGATGACGCGCAGCCGGCTCATGGCCGGGGCTCCAGCGGGGCGGGCGGGGCAGGGCGCATGGTGGGCCGGTCCTTGGGCAGGTGCGGCTATCTGAGCATGGCGCCGGGCCGGGCGGAATGGGATCAATACGGTATTCGGTCACATTGTGGTGAAAGCGGCCCGCTTTGACGCAATGGGTCCGTCTGGCGCTGGCGCTCGGCGCCGCGGGGGACTACCGTCGAATGCTTCGCCCGCCCCTTTTGCCCGCGCCCATGACCGAGCCCGCAACGCCCCCCGAGCACCTGCGCCGCAGCCTGTCCAACCGCCACCTGCAACTGATCGCCATCGGCGGTGCCATCGGCACCGGCCTGTTCATGGGATCGGGCAAGACCATCAGCCTGGCCGGCCCCTCCATCGTCTTCGTCTACCTGATCATCGGCGCGATGCTGTTCTTCGTGATGCGCGCGATGGGCGAACTGCTGCTGTCCAACCTGCAGTACAAATCCTTCATCGATTTCTCCACCGACCTGCTCGGCCCGTGGGCCGGGTTCTTCTGTGGATGGACCTACTGGTTCTGCTGGATCGTCACCGCCATCGCCGATGTGATCGCCATTGCCGCCTACGCGCAGTTCTGGTTCCCCGGGCTTGAAGCCTGGAAACCGGCGCTGGCCTGCGTGATGCTGCTGCTGGCATTGAACCTGGTGACGGTGAAGCTGTTCGGCGAAATGGAATTCTGGTTCGCGCTGATCAAGATCGTGGCGATCTGCGCGCTGATCATCACTGGCGCCGGGCTGGTGGCGTGGGGCTTCACCTCACCCAGCGGCCACACCGCGTCGCTGTCGAACCTGTGGAATGACGGTGGCATGTTCCCGATGGGGCTGGTCGGCTTCTTCGCCGGCTTCCAGATTGCGGTGTTCGCCTTCGTCGGCATCGAGCTGGTCGGCACCACCGCCGCCGAAGCCGCCGACCCCGAGCGCAACCTGCCCAAGGCGATCAACTCGATCCCGGTGCGCATCATCATCTTCTACGTGCTGGCGCTGATCGCGATCATGGCGGTCACCCCGTGGCGCCAGGTGGTGCCGGACAAGAGCCCGTTCGTGCAGCTGTTCGTGCTGGCCGGCATTCCCGCCGCCGCCAGCCTGATCAACTTCGTGGTGCTGACTTCGGCCACGTCCTCGGCCAACAGCGGCATCTTCTCCACCAGCCGCATGCTGTACGGCCTGGCCGAAGAGGGCCACGCCCCGCGCGGGCTGTCGAAACTGTCGCGCGCCGCAGTGCCGGCCCGTGGCCTGCTGTTCTCGTGCCTGTGCCTGCTGGGCGGCACGCTGCTGATCTACCTGATTCCCAACCTGGTGACCGCCTTCACCCTGGTGACGACACTGGCGACGGTGCTGTTCATCTTCGTCTGGTCGCTGATCCTGGTGGCCTACATGGCCTATCGCCGTCGCTATCCGGAGCGCCATGCTGCATCGATCTTCAAGATGCCCGGCGGCGTCGCGATGTGCTGGGCGTGCCTGGTGTTCTTCGCCGCCGTGCTGGTGCTGCTGAGCCTGCAGGGCGACACCCGCCAGGCGCTGATCGCCAGCCCGGCGTGGTTCGTGCTGCTGGGCGTGGGCTATTGGGTGCGTCGGAGGACCGCGAAGTGATCCGAAGTGGGGTCAGATCCCGTTGCTCAGCAACGGGATCTGACCCCGGCAGGTCGCGGGAGGTTGCCGGCCAGCGGCCGGCACTACCACGGGTGCAGGACGCCGCCCTGCCGGCCCCCATTCACCCAACATTAGCGGGCACGGCCGGATCATCCGGACGCCATGTCCCCTCGCCCCGTCCTGCTCGCGCTGTTGCTGCTGCCCAGCCTGTGGCCCGGGCTGGCCGCCGCGCGCACCGTCTACCGCTGCGTGCAGGGCAACACCGTCAGCCTGGCCACCGCGCCGGAGCCGGGATCGCGGTGCACGCCGAAGGAGATCGACGACAACGCCGTCCAAACCCCGAACCTGTGGGGCAACATGGGCGTGTTCAGCGGCGTGCTGTACGAGCGCGAACAGGACGGAGCGCTGGTCTACTCCACGCGCAACCTGCCCGGCTCACGGGTGTTCCTGAAGTTCACCGTGGCCACGCCGCCAGGCGAGCCGGCGCACGAAGGCCTGGGCAAGGTCGGCACGCCGCAGCTGGCGCAGCACGCCAGGCAGTTCAAGGCCGCGTCCAGGGCCACCGGCGTCGATGATGCCTGGCTGCGTGCCATCGCCCACGCCGAAAGCAATTTCGACGCGCTGGCGGTATCCAGCAAGGGTGCACAGGGCGTGATGCAGCTGATGCCCGAAACCGCGCAGGAATACGGGGTGAGCGATCCGTTCTCGCCGCAGCAGTCGATCGAGGGTGGCGCGCGCTACATGCGCGCGCTGCTGCGCCGCTACAACGGCGACCGCCCGTTGGCGGCGGCCGCCTACAACGCGGGCATCGGTGCGGTCACCCGCTACAAGGGCGTGCCGCCCTACGCCGAAACCCTGGCCTACGTGGACAAGGTAATGGCGCTGTACGCACGCTACCGCGAAGCGATGGGCATCCGCACCGAGGTGCCGGCGCGCTAGCGGACGGTGCCGCCTGCACGTGGCGTTGTAGAGCCGAGCCGATGCTCGGCTGCGCCAATTGCAGCCGAGCATCGGCTCGGCTCTACACAAAAGCTGCTCAGCGCGAGGTGGAGCTGCTGACCAGGTCGTAGCGTTCAATGCGGCCGACGCGGGCGACCTCGGCCTGCACGTCGGCACGCTGCTTGAGTGCACGCCACGCGGCATCGATGCGCACATCACCCGGCAATGACGGATAGGTGCGCATGTCCTGCAGGCTGGCCAGGGTTTCACCGCGTTCGATGGGCGAGCGCAGCTGTTCGATCAGCACGGCGGCGGCACCGTCCAGGTTGCCTTCCTCCAGCAGCATTTCGCGATGGAACAGGCGGGCATCCTCGCGCTGGGCCAGGATCACCGCGCGTGCCGCTTCGCGCGCTTTGGCATCACCACGCTCGCGGGCGGCGGCGAACTGCAGCAGCGCCTGCGCGGCCTTGCCGTAGCCGGCGAGGCCCGGCATGTCACTCACTGCCTGCGCAGCGTCCTGCATGCGCCCCAGCGAACTGAAGACGAAGCCGACATTCATCTGGTGCTCGACACCATCCGGGCCGAGTGCGCCGATGCGTTGGGCCTGTTGCGCCGTGGCCAGTGCCTCATCGGTGCGGCCCAGCCGGCGCAGTGCGGTGAGCCGGCTGTTGAGCAGCCAGGCCACCCATTCCGCTTCGGCGGCGGCAGGTGATTCGCCGTTGCTCGCGGCACCGGCCATGCCCTCGGTCAACGACAGCACTTCCTCGTTGCGGTCCAGCATCAGCAGGGTGGTGCTGAACTCGGCCATGCGCGCATCCAGTGCGCGGTCGAGCAGGCCGGAAACACGCAGTTCATCGAGGTGGCGCTGCGCCGCCTGCACCGGATCGAAGCGCGCATCGCCGCGATCGACATAACGGTCGAAGCGCTTGTCGCTGCGCAGGCGGATGATCTCGGCCGGGCTGTCGATGCGCGCCAGCGTGGCTGGAATGCCGTCGCCACGGCCATTGTCGGCCTGCAGCGTGGCCAGCGTCAGCCACAGCCCGGTGGGTTCCAGGCCGCCACTTTTCCAGCCGTTGTCAAACAGCGCCTGCAGCAGGTCCATGCGCTTCATCGGCTGGTCACGCAGGCGGTACTGCAGGTAGTTGATGGCGTGGTGATCGACCGGCAGCGGCGCGTCGGCATGCTGCAGTGCCTTCACCAGGAAGGCGGTGGCTGCGGCCGGCTGGTTGTCCGACAGTTCCACCGACACCTGGGTAAGCAGGATCTGTGCATCCTCCGGCAGGGCCTCCTGCGCCCGCTGCAGGTAGCGGCGGGCCAGGGCCGGCTTCTTCTGCATCAGTGCGGTCCAGCCAGCGACCTGCGAGGCGCGGCCACGATGCTCGGCATCGAAGTCGTCCAGCAGGGGATCCTCCATCAGCCGTTCCATGCTGATCAGCGCGCCCAGCGTGTTGCCACTGCGTGACTGCTGGATGGCCTCATCCCAGCGCGTGGCATAGGCCTGGTGCATCGCATCGGCGGTGATTGACGGCTTCTGCGGCGCCACCGTGATCGAAGCAGTGGCGGATGTGCTGGCCAATGCGGCCAGCAGCAGGGCGGTGAGCGGGAGAACGCGGGGCATGGAGAATCTCCATCCGTGGGAACCGCATTGAACCTGCTGCAGCCAGCGAGGACAAGCACGACGAAGCGAATTCTGGCGTTCAGCCGCACAATCGGCCGTGGCGGATCGCACGCGCAGCGTCTATTGTCGGTGCCTCTTCAGACAGCAGGCAGGCAGCGCAGCACGATGGCACGGTGGCAATGGATGGCGGCAGGCGTAGCGTTGGCGACGGTAGTGGCATTGGCTGCGACCTGGTGGGAGACACCGCTGCATACGCTGGCTGAACCGGCGGGTCCGGCTCCGACGCCGTTGGCGTGGACCGCGCAGATCGAACCGCTGGCCGGCGATGGCCACCCGGGTGACCGTGATGGCGCGTCCGCGCAGGCACGCTTCGCCGATCCGTACGCGTTGCTGCGCAGTGCCGATGGCAGCGTCTATTTCACCGATGCCGGCGACAACAACCGGATCCGTCGCCGCCTTCCCGATGGCCGCGTTGAAACGGTGGCCGGGCAGGGCGAGGGACGTGTCGATGGCCCTGCACTGCAGGCCAGTTTCAACACGCCTTCGGGCATTGCCGCCGACGCGCAGGGCAACCTGTATGTGGCCGACACCGGCAACCATGCGATCCGCCGCATCAGCACCGATGGCCAGGTGACCACGCTGGCCGGTGGCGAACAGGGCCACGCCGACGGCCCTGCCGCGCACGCGCGCTTCGATGCGCCGATGGGCATCGCCGTGGATGCGCAGGGCCAGGTTTACGTGGCCGATACGTTCAACGATCGCATCCGGGTGATCGGTACGGATGGCAGCGTGCGCACCCTGGCCGGTGGTGATCGGCCGGGCCTTGCCGATGGCGTGGGCGCCGCTGCGCGCTTCGATACGCCGGTGGCGCTGGCCTTCGACGCGCAGGGCGCGTTGCTGGTGGCCGACCTGTTCAACAACGCCGTGCGCCGGGTGGGTGCCGATGGTACGGTCAGCACCGTGGTCGCCGCCGGTGGCGTGATCAATGGGCCGCTGTCGTTGGCCACCACCCATGACGGCGTGCTGTACGTGGGTGATCTCGATGGCCGCATCGTGCAGGTGACGCCGCAGGGCCATCAGATCGCGCTGGTCGGCAATGGCCGCCTGCCGCGCCTGGCCCGCCCCAGCGGATTGGCGCTGGATGCCGATGGCAGCGTGCTGGTGGCCGACGCCGCCAGCTACCGCCTGCATCGCCTGCGCCCGCTGCCGGTGGGCGACCTGCCGGCACCGGCACTGGTCGGCCCGGCTGCCGATGCCGCGCTGCCGAAGACCGGGGGCCGTTGGCCGCTGGCACCGCAGGACGGCTGGCACGAAGTGGTCGGCACCCTGGGCGAGGTGCGCGGCAACTTCACCGGTGAGAGCCGCCACCACCTGCATGGCGGCTTCGACGTGCGCGGTGATGTGGGCCAGACCGTGCTGGCGATCGCCGAAGGCAAGATCAGCAGCCCGGTGGCCGCCTGGAACCTGGGTGAGCAGGCCGAGGGCCTGGTCGTGGATCGCCTCAAGTACATCCACATGCGGGTCGGCCGCACCCCGCGCGACGAACCCTACGATGCGCGCTGGCAGGCGCTGTACGACGAGCAGGGCAGGCTGGAGCGGATGCGCGTGCGCCGCGGCATGCGCATCCACGTCGGTGACCGCCTGGGCAGCATCAACAACCAGGCGCACGTGCACCTGGCGGTGGGTACCGGCGGCTTCGAGACCAACGCGGTGGCGCTGGGCTTCCAGGGCTACGCCGACCACTTCGCGCCGCGCATCACCGATGTGGCCCTGCTGGACGACAACGACCAGCCGATGGCCGCCGGCAGCGATGGCGTGGTGATGGTGGCGCGCCAGGGCCGCGGCGTGCAGATAGTGGTCGAGGCCTGGGACCAGGTCGACAACAACCTGCCGCGCCGCCGCCTGGGCATGTACCAGGTGGGCTACCAGATCCTCGACGCCGGTGGCCGAGCGCTGCAGGGCTACGAACAGCCGCGCTGGAACATCGTGTTCAACCGCATGCCGCCGCAGAAGGAAGCGGTGCGGGTGGCCTACGCCCCCGACAGCGGCATCACCGTGCACGGCAGCGCGGTGACCCGTTTCCGTTACCTGGCCACCAACACCGTGCGCGATGGCCTGATGGAAACCGGGCGCTGGCAGCCGGCGGCGCTGCCGCCGGGCGAGTACATCGTGCGCGCCAGCGTGCGCGACTACAGCGGCAACGAAGGCGTCGGCCCGCGCGAGATCAGGGTACGGCTGCTGCCATAGCCGCAGCCGGGGCGCCGCAGCGTTCGCGCTCGGCGTCCATGTCTTCCAGCGGCCGCACTTCAATGCTGCCGAAGCGCGCCCACGGGAAGTCGCGGGCGATGCGCATGGCTTCGTCGCGGTCGCGGGCGACGATCAGGTTGAAGCCGGCCAGCAGTTCGCGCGTTTCGGCGAACGGGCCATCGAGAACACGGCTGTTGCCATCACGCACGCGCAGGGTCTGTGCAGTGTCGACCGGCTGCAGTTTCTGCGCGGCCAGCAGCGTGCCTTCGGCCTGCAGCTTGTCGGCGTGGGCCAGGCAGTCGCGCATCAGCGCGTTGAATTCTTCGATGGGCAGGGCCTGCAGCAGGGCAGGCTCGATGTAGATCAGAAGCAGGTACTGCTGCATGGCACGGTCCTGGCGGGGGCGGGGTGTCCATGATGGCGCAGGTTTGCCCGCCGGCATGCTGCAGCGCGAAAGGCCGCCTGCGGCGGGCGATCGGCGAACGGCGGAGCCCCTCCGTGGTGGGGTGGGTGGGTCGCTGAAAGCGGGTTTCCTGAGGGTGGGCCTGGCGGGCGCGATTGGCGGGGACGCCGTGAATCCGTCCCTGGAGGCTTAGCCGCGCCATCCATGGCGCGGATACCCCGCCAACCCCACCCGCCCGGCCCCAGACAGATTCCGGCGGCCGATCCACCACGGGAAATCAACAAGCAAGAGCAAAAGCGGGTCGCTTCGCTCGCAAAGCCGAGCCCGCCAGCCAACCGCCTTTGCTGTTGCTGTTGCTGTTGCTGTTGCTGTTGCCTTTTCTCTTGATCTTCCCGTGGTCGGTACCGGAGGCAGGAAACTGTCCAGGGTCGGGTGGGTAGGCGGGGCGGGGGTGTCCGCGGCATGGATGCCGCGGCCAAGCCCCCAAGGATGGGTTTACGGCGTCCCCCGACCCGCCTGCCCACCCGGCCCAACCCATGAACCCGCGCTTTCAGCGACCACCCACCCCACCACGGAGGGGCTCCGCCGTTCGCCGACCTCCGCCGAAGGCGCGCTTTCCACGGAAGAAATAATTTTCAGAGGACGTGTCGATTCCCAGCCCCCTGGTTCGTTGTACCCAATGAAGGGCACGCACCACGCGTCCCCACGGGAGACCGCAATGAAAGTGATGGTGATCGTGAAGGCCAACGCCGACTCCGAAGCCGGCCGCATGCCCAGCGAACAGGAACTGTCCGAAATGGGCGCCTTCAACGAACAACTGGTGGCCGCCGGCATCATGCTGGCCGGTGAAGGCCTGCACGCCACCCAGCGCGGCCGTCGCATTCACTTCGGCGGCGGGGCACCCCAGGTCGAGGCCGGTCCGTTCGGTCCTGCCAGTGAACAGATCGCCGGCTTCTGGCTGTGGGAGGTGCGGTCGCTGGACGAAGCGGTTGAATGGGCCAGCCGCGCGCCGTTCGGCAGTGGCGGCACGCTCGAACTGCGTCCCTTGATCTCCGCTGAAGACTTCGGTGAAGCCTTCACCCCCGAATTACAGCAGCAGGAACAGCGTCTGCGTGCACAGCTGGAAGGTTGACCCGATTCATCTCCACGCCGGGCACGACCCGGCGCTACCGCCCTGAACCACATCACGGAGTATTGCCATGAGACTGATTCCCTTCCTCGGCTTCAGCGGCCAGGCCCACGAGGCGATGGCGTTCTACGCCAAGGCACTCGGTGGCCAGGTCACTTCGGAAATGAAATACCGCGACATGCCGCCCTCCGATGGCTCGCCGGGCTGCAACGAGATGCCGCCGGAAACCCTGGACCACGTCGCCCACAGCCAGCTGGAGATCGGCAACGCCATCGTGATGGCGGCCGACGGCCCCGGCGGCGGCGAGGGTGGCTCGACCACCATCAATGTTGATGTCGACAGCATCGAAGAAGCCGAACGCGTGTTTGCCGCGCTGGCCGAGGGGGGCCAGGTGCAGATGCCGATCGCCGAAACGTTCTGGGCGCACCGCTGGGGCATGCTGGTCGACCGCTATGGCAAGCCGTGGATGGTCAACTGCATGAAGCAGCCCTGATTCCTCTCTTTCTTTCATCCACAAGGAGCTTCACCGATGAGTGCACCGCAACCGCAGATGATCTTCGTCAACCTGCCCGTGCAGGATCTGAACGCGTCCAAGACCTTTTTCGCAGCGCTGGGCTACAGCTTCAACCCGACCTTCACCAATGACGATGCCGCCTGCATGGTGATCAGCGAGAGCATCTTCGTGATGCTGCTGACCCAGCCGTTCTTCAAGCAGTTCACCACCAAGCCGATCGCCGACGCACGCAGCCAGACCGAGGTGATCACCTGCCTGTCGGCGGACAGCCGCAAGGCGGTGGACGTGATGGTGGACAAGGCTCTGGCGGCCGGCGCCAGTGAACCGCAGCCCGCGCGCGACTACGGTTTCATGTACCAGCGTGGCTTCCAGGACCTGGACGGCCATCTCTGGGAAATCGCACACATGGACGGCGAGCCGGGCTGACGGCCGCCGCAGGGAGAACCCGCATGGCTTACGTGGACGCTTACGTGCTGCCGTGCCCGCAGGACAAGGTGGCGGCCTACCGCCGCCTTGCCCGCAAGGCCGGCGCGGTGTGGAAGGACCATGGCGCGCTGCAGTACATGGAATGCGTGGCCGACGATGTGGAACCGGGCAAGAGCACCTCGTTCCCGCGCGCCGTCAAGGCGAAACCGGGCGAGACGGTGATCGTCGCCTTCGTGGTGTTCCGCTCGCGCGCGGCACGCGACCGCATCAACGCAAAGGTGATGGCCGATCCGCGGCTGGCGTCGCTGGGCCCGAAGGACATGCCATTCGATACCCGGCGCATGTTCTGGGGCGGTTTCAAGCCGATTGTTGAAGCGTGAGCTGCGGCGCTTGTGCGGGCCGGGCGTGCGTGCTGTGATCGGCGCATGCTCGAGCCCGCACTGACGCAGCGTCTGGAAACCCTCTGGCGGATGGAGTCGCCAGCGCTGATTGCGCGCCTGGCGCGGCTGCTCGGTGGCGATGTCGGCCGTGCCGAGGAGCTGGCCCAGGACACCTGGCTGGCCGCGCTGGAGCGTTGGCCGGAGCAGGGTATCCCGGACAACCCCGGAGCCTGGCTGATGACCACCGCGCGCAACCGTGCCATCGATGTGCTGCGCCAGCACCAGCGGGTGGCGCAGCAGCATGCGCAGTGGGGCGAGGAACTGCATCCGGCGGCACTGCCGGCGCCGGATGACAGCCAGGCACTGGAGGACGACCTGGGCGATGACCTGCTGCGGCTGATGTTCGTGGCCTGCCATCCCGTGCTGCCGGCCGATGCGCGGGTGGCACTGACCCTGCGCCTGCTCGGTGGCCTGACCACCGTCGAGATTGCACGTGCGTTCCTGCAGCCGGAGCCGACCATCGCCCAGCGCATCGTGCGCGCCAAGCGCACGCTGGCGCAGAAGCAGGTGCCCTATGAAGTGCCGCGCGCGGAGGCGATGCCGGAGCGCCTGGCCTCGGTGCTGGAGGCGATCTATCTGGTGTTCAACGAAGGCTATGCGGCCAGCGCCGGTGATGACTGGATGCGCCCGGCGCTGTGCGAGGAAGCGCTGCGGCTGGCCCGCATCCTGGCGCATCGGTTGCCGGTGCCGCCGGTACTGGGCCTGCTGGCGCTGATGGAACTGCAGGCCTCGCGTGCAGCGGCACGGGTGGACGCGCAGGGGGTGCCGGTGCTGCTGGACCAGCAGAACCGCGCGCGCTGGGATTGGCTGCAGATCGAACGTGGGCAGCAGGTGCTGGCGCGCGCATTGGCCATCGGTGGCGACCAGGATCCCTACGTGCTGCAGGCGCGCATCGCGGCCTGCCATGCGGCTGCGCGGCATGCTGACGCCACTGATTGGCCGCGTATTGCTGCGCTTTATACACAGCTGCTGCAGGTGCAACCTTCGCCGGTGGTGGCATTGAACCGGGTGGTGGCGATCCTGCGCAGCGACGGTGCCTTCGCCGCGTGGGCACAACTGCAGCCACTGCTGGTCGATCCGCGCCTGCGCGACTACGCGCCGCTGCAGGTGGTGCGCGGCGAGCTGCTGCAGGCACTGGGGCGTGAGCAGGACGCACGTGACGCTTTTGGCCAGGCCGCTCGGCTCAGCCAGAACCAGGCCGAGCGCGGACTGCTGCGGCAACGGGCGGGCCTGCCCCCCACGGACTGAGCCGACAAAGGCAGCACTTGTCGCCGGCCGCCTGAGCGGCTATGTTTCGCGCCCAGCGGACGCATCAGCGTCCGCGATCCGTGCGTATTGACCGAGGAGCGGTTGGATGTATTCAAGGACGAAGAGCGCATCGCGCGCTTTTGCGCGCCTGCTTGCCTGTGCCCTGTGCCTGGCCGTATGGCCGATGGCCGTGCAGGCTGCGGACAAATCACAGCAGGCCTATTGGGCCGGTTTTGCCTATACCGCTGACGCCGCCGCCGTGCAGGCGACCACCCCGCATGCGCACGCGGTGCTGGAACGGCGTGGGCTGGTCCCGCTGAACCAGACGCTGGCACAGTCGCTCAAGCGCCACGCACCGGCCCACCTGGAGCTGATCGACCAGCCGGTGGCGATGCTCGACGGCACCACCAGTGCCACCGTGCTGGCCGCTGCGCTGGATCGCGAGCTGGTCTCGGTCGAACCGATCGGCGACCAGTACAAGGTGCTGGTGGAAGTGGCGCTGCAGGCGTTGTTCGTCGACTTCCGCGAGCGCCAGGTGATCGCCTCCTATCCGCTCACCCTGCAGCGCATCGACGTGCAGGACTACCGTCCGGACAACGACGATATCGACGCGATCGTCGCCGATCTGCTGTACGGCGGTGCCGATACCAGCCTGTCGCAGGTACTGGCGGCCAGCCTGGCGCAGGCCCGGCTGCCCGATGCCGCCGTGCGTCGCCTGCAGGTGGGCGGGGTGACCCTGTCCGACGCGGCACGCGCCAAGCTGCCCGATCCGAAGTGGGAAGCACCGCTGCGTGCCACGCTTGCGCACGAACTGTCCAAGACGCTGTCGTCCAACACTGGCGTTGGCCTGCTGCCGCCGGCCTCGGGCCAGGCGATCGGCGGTGCGATGGCCGCCCGCTTTGCCGACGGTAAGGTCTACCAGCTGAAGATTCCCGAACCCGACTACGTCATCCAGCTGCAGGTCGATGCACTGAAGAACGGCGTGATCGAGGAAACCCCGGCGATGAAGACGATGCTGTTCGGCGCCTTCTTCACCGCCAAGGTGAGCGAGCCGTTCTCGGGCAAGGTCTATTTCGAACAGCCGCTGCGCAAGGGGGCCACCAAGGTGGTGCCGGTCACGCAGTGGCAGGTCGACCAGTGGTCGGCCAGCTACGAAACCCTGCTGGCCGGCTTCGACGCCTTCGCCGGCGCCGCCGCCAAGCGTGCCGATTCGCGCGCCTGGCTGGACGAACAGAAGCCGGGCGGCCGCCCGTTGCAGCAGCAGACCCAAGCCCTCCAGGAGTTGATCAAGTCATGTCGTTGATGCGTACCATCCTGCTCATCCTCATCGCGCTGGCGGTGGCCTCGCCGGTCGCTGCGCAGACCGCGAGTTCGCGCGGTACCGGCTCGGCCAGCTACGGCCTGCGCCTGAGCGCCGATACCCGTGCCCAGGCCCTGAACAAGGCCAAGGTCAATGCCCTGGAGGCGTACATCGCCGAAACCGGTGCGGCCAAGCTGCGCCTGTTCGAGGCGCGCCGCGCCGAGTTCATCGGCGAGATCGACCGCTACGTGCTCAGCGCCGTGCAGCTGTCGGACACCGAAGACAAGAAGGCCAAGACCTACAGCGTCACCGTCCGCGCCGAGATCAACACCACCCTGCTGCAGACCAAGCTGGATGCGGGTTCGGCCGTGGCCGGCGCCACCGCTGCGCAGCGCTCGCTGCTGACCTTCCTGTTCATGGCGCGCTCGCAGGACACCGTGCAGTCGTTCCAGGACAAGGAATACCGCCGCGTCGACGCCAGCAGCAGCTACAGCGAGAACACCCGTGAAGGCGACAGCTTCCGCGGCAACTCGGTCAGCACCAACGGCAGCATCAACCAGAACGGTTCGGTGTCGGTCACCAGCGGCGGCAGCACCACCGCGCGCGCCGACAACATCACCTGGAAGGTGGCCAACGCCGCCGAAGTCAACACCGCGATGACCGGTGCCTTCAGCGCCGCCGGCTACGAGGTGGTTGAAGCCGAGTACGTGGAAGGCGAGTCGCGCGGCCTGCTCAGCATCGAGCGCATCCGCAAGGACTTCAGCACCGGCAACGACCTGGCCCCGGCCACCCTGCGCGACACCGCCAATGGCATCCGTGCGGCCAACATCCCGTACATCGCCGTCGGCACCCTCGACGTCGGCATGCGTGACCGCGATCCGGCCAGCGGCAACACCCGCGTGTTCGTCACTGTCACCGGCAAGGTGCTGGACGTGACCGGTCGTTTCCCGCGCACCGTGTCGTCGGTCGGCCCGGTGCAGTTCTCCGGCACCGGCCCGAATGAAACCGTGGCCCGTACCAATGCCCTGCAGCTGGCTGCCGAAAAGGCCGCCCAGCAGATGATCAACGAACTGAACGTCAAGGCGGTCCGCTGATCCGCCGCCCCGTTGGGTGCCGAGCTCGCTCGGCATCGCCCCTGGGTTACCGATTCCCCACGTGCCGCACGCGGCCGTTTCTTCCAAAGGACTCTCACATGATCCGCAATACCGCTCTTGCCCTGGCCATCGCGGCCGCCACCCTGTCGATGCCGGCCCATGCCGGCCTGGGCAAGCTGAAGGACCTGGCCGGTGGCTCCACCGGCTCCTCCAGCAGCACCTCCAGCGCTGCTGCCCCGGACGAAGCCGCGCAGGAAGCGCTGGTGCGTCGTTTCGTCAGCTCGCAGTCGCACTCGCTGCAGGCCCAGACCTCGTTCGCCCGTGCCTTCGGCCTGGCCGAGCAGGTGCAGCTGCTGGAAGCCGAGCGCCAGGCGCTGTCGTCGGGTTCGGTCAGCGTCGATGCGATGAAGAAGTCGGTGTCGGTCAGCGAAGCCGCCCAGGCCGCGATCGACGAGCGCCAGGCCGCGCAGCCGGAGCTGAACGCTGAATCCAAGCAGCACTACGCCGAAGGCCTGGTCTCGCTGCTGTCCTCGGCTGCCGAAGCGCAGAAGCTGGGTGGCGAAGCCAGCAACTTCACCGCCGGCATGAAGAACCTGGGCGCCACCCAGATGGCTACCGTCGGCCGCAAGCTGGCCGCTGGTGCATGGGTGGCCAAGGAATCGCCGGGCTTCATCCAGGGCCTGTACGGTTCGACCAAGTCGGCTGTGACCTTCGCCAAGAAGAGCAAGGTCAAGGTGCCGTCCAACGCCGACTCGATGCTGGGCCAGCTGGACAAGATGAACTGATCCGAGGCGAATCCCCATGCGTACGACCTCCCGTTTGATCGGCCTGGGCCTGGCTGCCGCGCTGCTTGCAGCCTGTGGCAAGCAGGACACCCCGGCCGAAGCGCCCGCACCTGCCAAGGACAAGGCAACCAGTGCACTGGCCAGCAATGCGCCAGTGGAAGCAGCGCCCCTGCGTGGCACGCCGGATTTCGGCGGCACCACCCAGGTCGCGCGCGAGGCCGACGGCATCGGCAGCACCCCGGAACTGGCGGTGCTGGCGGCGTTGCAGTCGGCGGTGGCGCAGGTCAACGGCGTACGCGTGGCCAGCCAGATGCAGAGCCTGCGTGCAGGCCTGCATGTGGATGTGGATGACGAACACGTCGGCGATATCCGCGCCGACGCGTTCACCCAGCAGATGATCGCCGGCTCGCAGGGCGCGGTGCTGGGCTATGAAATCCTGTCGCAGGACGAAGTGCGGCAGCTGGATGAAGAAACCATCGCGCGCGTGCGCGCCAGCGACGAAGGCTGGAACTTCAAGGGTTCGGCCTCTGCCAGCGCGTCCGGCGAGGCCACGGCCAAGGGCGGCGGAGCCTCGGCCAGCGTCAAGGAGAGCTACGACGAGAAGGTCAGCGTCGATGCCAAGCGTGGCGCAAGCTCGTTCGATTCGGACGTGACCCACCGCAGCATGCGCAGCTACTGGAAGGTGCGCGTGCGTGCACAGATTGCCCAGTACCGTGCACCGGACGAGCAGGGCAAGCCGAAGATCGTGGTCGCGCTGCCGCGCACCAAGGCCGGCAGCTATGCCGTGGGCGATGGCCGCGTGAGTGCCGATGAAGTGGCCGACGCGATCCGCGCGCGCCTGTCCGACACGCTGACCCAGACCCAGCGCTTCATCGTGCTGGATCGCGAGTTCGGCGACGAACTGCAGGCCGAGATCGACCATATCAACAGCGGCAACGTGCGCCTGCAGGACACCGCACGCGTTGGGCAGCAGCTGGCGACCGACCTGATCCTGATCCCGACCATCGAACGCTTCGAGTACCCGCGCAGCGTGCGCAACCTGCGCATGTCCGACCGCCAGGTGACCTCGTACTCCGGTGGCGGCCGCATCACCCTGCGCCTGATCAACGCCACCACCGGCCAGGTGGTGATGTCCGACAGCTTCGACCACCAGCTGGCCTCGACCGGCCCGAGCACCCTGCCCCGCGTGGTCAACGGCCGCAACATGGCCGCGGCGATGATGGAATCGCTGTCGGGCCAGATCGGTACCACCATCGTCACCACGCTGTTCCCGGTGTCGGTGGTTTCTGTGGACGGTGACCAGGTGGTGCTGAGCCAGGGTGGCGAAACCCTGCAGGCCGGCCAGCGCTGGCAGGCCGTGCGCCTGGGCGAGGAACTGAAGGACCCGCAGACCGGCCGCTCACTGGGCCGCAGTGAACACCCGTGCTGCACCATCCGCATCGACCGCGTGGCCGCACAGACCTCGTACGGCACCATCGAAGACGGCGTCGACGCGATGCGCGGCGGTTTCCGCCCGGGCCAGATCGAACTGCGCCAGAAGCTGGGCAGCAAGCCGGCCGCCGCCGCAGGTGCGACTGCCTCGGCCGCTCCCGCCGCCGCCGCACGCCCGGCGGCCAAGCCGAAGCCCAAGCCCGCTGCTGCCCCGGCCGAAGACCCGAACTGGTAACACCCTGAGGGGGTCAGATCCCTTTCCCGGCGGGAAAGGGATCTGACCCTTTCGTGTTTCCGTGCGTGTCGACCAAGGTCGACACCCACCAACAGCAGTGGGACCCCGCCTACCCTCAGGAAACCAGCTTTTGCTGTTGCTTCGGCTGTTGCCGTTGTTTCGGCAGGTGCAGGGCGCAGCCCTGGCGAATCCCATTACACTCCAGAAGGATTTCCCTGCTGGAGAGAGCAATGAAACGAGTGGTACTGGGCGTGCTGGCCCTGTCGGTGTCGAGCGCACTGATGGCGGCCACCCCGAAATTCGATGGCGCGCGGATCTCCGCCGACGTCAAGGAACTGGCCTCCGACGCCTACGAAGGCCGCTCGCCGGCCACCGCCGGCGAAGAAAAGACCATCGCCTACCTCAGCAGGCAGTTTGCCGACGCCGGCCTGCAGCCGGGCGGCGACCTCAAGGACGGCAAGCGCCTGTGGACCCAGGCCGTGCCGCTGCGCAAGGGCGACATCGTCGGCGCACCGCAGCTGGCGCTGCACCAGGGCGGCAAGACCCTGCCGCTGGAGCAGGGCAAGCAGATCGCCGTGCGCGCCGCCATGAACGGCGCCAGCAGCGTCGACATCAGCAAGGCCCCGCTGGTGTTTCTCGGCTACGGCGTGAAGGCACCGGAGCGCAACTGGGACGACTTCAAGGGCGTGGACCTGAAGGGCAAGATCGCCGTGGTGCTGATCAACGACCCGGACTTCGAAACCGGCCAAGGTGATTTCGACGGCAAGGGCATGACCTATTACGGCCGTTGGACCTACAAGTACGAGGAAGGCGCCCGTCAGGGTGCGCTGGGCGTGCTGATCGTGCACGAGACCGCACCGGCGTCGTATGGCTGGGCCACCGTGGCCGGCTCCAACACCAACACCATGTTCGACGTGGTGCGTGACAACCCGGCAGAAAGCCACCCGCTGCTGGAAGGCTGGATCCAGCGCGACCTTGCCGTGGAGCTGTTCCGCTCGGCCGGGCAGGATTTCGAGGCACTGAAGAAGAAGGCGCAGCAGCGCGACTTCACCCCGGTGCCGCTGACCGGCGCCAGCCTGGACGCGAAGTACGCGGTGAAGACCGAAGTGATCACCTCTCACAACGTGGCCGCGCGCCTGGAAGGCAGCCGCCATCCGGACGAGACCATCATCTACAGCGCGCACTGGGACCACATCGGCGTGGGCGAGCCGGACGCGCGCGGTGACCGCATCTTCAACGGCGCGCTGGACAACGCCAGCGGCACCGCCTCGCTGGTCGAGCTGGCCCGTGGCTTCGCCAAGGAGAAGCGCCCGCAGCGCTCGCTGCTGTTCCTGGCGGTCACCGCCGAGGAAAAGGGCCTGCTGGGTTCTGAGTACTACGCCACCCATCCGCTGTATCCGCTGGAAAAGACCGTGGCCGTGATCAACATGGACGGCATGGCGCCGTTCGGCCCGTCGCGTGACTTCGGCATCTACGGTGCCGCGCGCTTCGAGCTGCTGGACCAGCTGAAGGACGTGGCCAAGGGCTGGGATATCCGCTACACGCCGGACCCGAAGCCGGAAGCGGGCCTGTTCTTCCGCTCCGACCACTTCCCGTTCGCCAAGCGTGGCGTGCCGGCGCTGTCCTGGTCGGCCGGCCAGGACTGGGTGGACGGTGGCGTGGCCGCAGGCAGGAAGGCCTCCGAGGACTACACCGCCAAGCGCTATCACCAGCAGGGCGACGAGTGGCAGCCGGACTGGGTGTTTGCCGGTGCCGCGCGCGACCTGGAAGTGCTGTACACGCTGGGCAACCAGCTGGCCAATTCCCGCGATTGGCCGAACTGGAGCAAGGACGAGGCGTTCCGCGCCGTGCGTGACGCCAGCGCCGACCAGCGCAAATAACGGCGTCCGGTAGTGCCGGCCGCTGGCCGGCATTGCCGCCCCCGGAAACGCCGGGCCGTGCCCGGCGTTTCCATAACGGCTTCCATCCCAACTTTCCCGGCCTTCGTCGCAGCCTGCTTGCTTGCCCGGCGGGCCGCCCTATGCTCGGCTCACCCCCTTCCTCAAGGCGCCGCCGTGTTCGCCAGCCTCTCTCTCCTGATCCGCCACCTGCTGGCCTGGGCTGCCGCGCTGGTTGTCGCCGGCATGGTCTGGAGCGGCATCTTCAGTGGCATGAACGATGGCCCGGGCTGGATCTTCGGGCTGCTGGCGATGTTCCTGATCATTTCCGCGCTGGGCAGTGCCATCACCCACATCCGCCGGGTCTGGCTGGTGGCCGGTCGCCTGGATGCCACCACCCTGTCCGGCCGCCAGCGCCGCCAGATCGAACTGCCGATGGACGCGGGCCACGCCTTCTCGGTGGTGGAGGCGGCGATTTCCGAACTACCGCGCGTCGAAGACGTGGAAAGCTCGGCCGGCAGCCTGCAGGTGCGCGCCTATGTGCGCCGGGTCGACCTCTGGAACGGCCGCCAGCCCTCGCGCTGGAACCTGCCGGCGCGGCTGGCGATCAAGCGCAACAGCGTGCTGGCCACGGTCACGCCGGGGCAGGGCACCAGCACCGTCACCCTGCTGTTCGAACCCGATGCCGGCTGGTGGGCCGACCTGCTGGCGCTGGACGAAGGCAGCAACTACGAGAACGCCGAAGCAGTCACCCGTGCGATCAGCCGCCGCGTCGCCGACCAGCGCCGCGACGAACAGGCTGCGGCCGAACAGACCCAGGTGGAAAAGGAACTGTCGGTGGCACGCTTGAACCTGTTGCATGCGCAGGTGGAACCGCACTTCCTCTACAACACGCTGGCCAACGCGCAGGTACTGACCCGCACCGATCCGGCGCGTGCCGAACAGATGCTCGGCCACCTCATTCAATACCTGCGCAGCTCGTTGCCGCAGGTGGACGAATCGGTATCCACGCTGGGCGTGGAGCTGGACCGCACCCGCGCGTACCTGGAAATCCTGCGCATCCGCATGGGCGCACGCCTGGCGGTGGAAATGCAGGTACCGAACGAACTGCACGGCGTGCACCTGCCGGCGATGGCACTGCAGACGCTGGTGGAGAACGCGATCAAGCACGGCCTGGAACCCAAGCCCGGCGGTGGCACGATCTGGATACTGGCGCGCGGCTTCGATGACCACGTGACCGTGACCGTGGCCGACGATGGGCTGGGCTTCGGCCAAGGCACCAGCGGTACCGGCATCGGCCTGAAGAACCTGCGCGAGCGCCTGCGCCTGACCTGCGGCGAGCAGGCCGGCGTGGCGATCGTTGCCAACTTCCCCAGCGGCGTGGCCGCGACCATGACCCTGCCGCAGTCGCCCAAGGAGCGCAGCCATGCCGCTTGAAGCCCTGATCGCCGAAGACGAAGAACTGCTGCGGCAGTCACTGGTGGAGCAGCTGGGCCGGTTGTGGCCGGAGCTGAAGCTGGTGGCCGAGTGCGAGGACGGTGCCAGTGCACTGGAGCAGCTGGCCGAGACGCAGCCGGATATCGCTTTTCTCGACATCCGCATGCCCGGCATCAGCGGCATCGAGGTCGCGCGCTCGCTGTCCGAGCTGAGCCCGCGCACCCAGGTAGTGTTCGTCACCGCCTACGACCAGTACGCCATCGATGCGTTCGAGCAGGGCGCGATGGACTACCTGTTGAAGCCGGTCAGCGACGAGCGCCTGCTGGCCACCCGCGAGCGCATCCTGTCGCGGCTGCCATCAACGCGACAGGACGATGCCGTGCTGGAGCGCCTGCTGCAGCGGCTGGGCCCGTCGCAGGGCGCAGCGGAGCGCCCGCCACTGGCCTGGATCACCGCCAGCAACGGCCGCGAGACGCAGCTGATCATGCTGGAAGATGTGGCCTACTTCCGCGCCGACAACAAGTACACCACCGTGGTCACCGCTGCCGGCGAAAGCCTGCTGCGCACACCGTTACGTGAACTGCTTGAAGTGCTCGACCCGCAGCACTTCCGCCAGATCCACCGCTCCACCATCGTCAACATGAAGGCGGTGGCAGCGGTGAGCCGCGACGACACCGGGCGCGGCGTGCTGCGCCTGCGCGGGCGCACGGAGACGCTGGTGGTCAGCCAACCGTTCATGAGCCTGTTCCGCGGCATGTAGCCGCGCCGCAGCCTCCGCCACCAGGAGCATTGCATGCGTTTTTTCCTGCTTGTCGGCCTCGCCGCATTGGCGCTTGCCGGTTGCCGGAAGTCCACTGAAACCGCGATCACCAGAACCACTGCCAATGGCGTGGACACGCTGTACAGCAAGCGCACGGTAGTGGACGGCGTGGCGCGTTTCGAGTGCATGGCCAGCCGCAGCGGCCAGTGCCATTACCTGGTGCTGGACCCGGCCTGTCGTCCTGATGCCGCCTGTGCGAAAGCGCCGATACGGTCGTTCGCGTTGGCGGCCGGCACGACCCGGGAGTTCAGGGGCCTGCCGAAGGGCTTCGCCCAGTGCGTCAGCGAGGATCAGAACAATGCCACCGTGAGTGATCACGGTGGCATTGTGGCTCCCCCCGCTTCCCTGAAGGGTCAGTAGGCAGGCTGTAGTGTCAGGTCGTGGTGGTGCTCGTTCTCGCCCACGTGATTGAGGCGGCCGACCAGTTCGGAGTGCTGCTTCATGCGCCCGATCTCGGTCATGATGCGGATGTCCTCGTGGCGCAGCTCGCGCTTGGCGGTGACCGCCTGCTTGTAATCGAGCACTTCCGGGTAATGCTCGGCCAGGTCCAGTGCCTCGGCCACGTGCTCGACGCTGTCGGCCTTGGAGCTGATGCGTGCGCGGCTGTTGAACGCCTTCATCCAGCGCTCGAAACCGGCCTGCTGATCGAACATGTTGGCCATGAACCAGATCACGAACAGGATCGAGACCCACGAGCCAAACACGACTACCACGCGGGTGAACGTGATATGGAAGTCGTCGCGCCAGAGGTAGTTGGCGATCAGGCCAAGAATCAGCAGCGAGGCTGCCTGCCAGCCGACGATCGAGGCGATCAGCCATTGGCACTTGGCCTGGGCCAGCACCGCGACTTCATCGCGGATCTGCTGCTCGCTGAGATTGCGCCAATGCGCGACCTGTTTATCGAACGGGCTGCTGTAGAGCTCGTTGTCGCGAAGCAGAATTCCCAAACCCTTGAACAAAGCAATCATGGCTGGCTCCTTGTGGAACGTGCGTCGATCAGCATTGGACGGTGTGGCGGTTCCAGTTCTAGCACTTCCAGCGAGCCGTGCAATGGGCGCAATGCCAAGCTGCGCAAGGGCTTTGCCTGAATCGGTGAATGTTGTTGCATCGCAGCATCGAGGGCGCTGCCTGCGACAGGATGTCGCAGGGTGAAATGTGCTGCGGCCGCACATGAAACCGTGGCTGAGTACGAAGACTCGCCGCCGCGGTCGTGATCGCCGAGAATCGGAGCCAACCGCGCAAGATGCGACTGTTCTTCCGTCTTTCTTGGACCTGTGATGCCGGCTCTGCTGCAGCGACTCTCCCGCCCCGTCACCGCGCCGATCCGGCGCTGGGTGCTGGAGGCCTTCCCCCGTGGCCAGAGCGGCATCGATTACGACCAGCCGCTGGGTGACCCGGGTTGGTTTGGACCCGACAGCGTGACCTGGCGCCTGCACGCCGAGTTCCCCTCGATGCTGGCCGGTGGCCTGTGCGCGCTGATGCTGCAGACCCTGCATCCGCGCGCGCTGGCCGGGGTCTACGATCACTCCAATTTCCGCCAGGACCTGGTGGGTCGCCTGCGTCGCACCACCGCGTTCGTTGCCGGTACCAGCTACGCGCCCACCGGCGAGGTGGAGGCGCTGGTGGCCAAGGTGCGCCGCATCCATGCACGGATCCGCGGCCAGACCGCACAGGGCGAACCCTACGCCGCCGATGATCCGCAGCTGCTGACCTGGGTGCATGTGACCGAGGCGTTCGGGTTCCTTCAGGGCTTCCGCCGGTACGGACGGGAGGTGCCGGCACACGTCGCCGACCGTTACTACGATGAGTACCGCTGCGTGGCCGAGGCACTGGGTGCGGTGGACGTGCCGCGCAGCGAAGCGGAAGTGGCGGCGTACTTCTGTGCGCGGCAGCCGGAGCTGCGCGTCGACGAGCGCTCGCGCGAGGTGCTGGAGGTGCTGTCCGGCGTGCGCCTGCCGGTACCGGTGCCGGGGCTGTCGCGCGAAGTGTTCCTGGGTGCAGGCGCGGCACTGCTGCCGGACTGGGCCGAAGGCATGCTTGAACGCAGTGGCCGTCAGCGCGCGCAGGCCGCCGCGTCGGCGAAGCTGATGCAGGGCATGGCGCCGCTGTTCCGCCGTGCGTTGCCCGATGGCCTGGCCAGCCGCGCCTGTGCGCGCATGGGCGTGCCGGTGTCGGTGCTGCGCGAGTGGCCCACCGTTCCCCGGTAGGTGCCAACCTTGGTTGGCACGCGTTGCGCGTGGTGCCGTAGGAGCCGCAGTAGCAACTGTCTTGTCAGGGGCAGCCGAGGGCCACCTCGGCGTCCCGCTTACGGGCGTTGAGGATCACCAGCATTTTGCGCATGACCGCCACGAGCGCCACCTTGCTCGCTTTGCCCTTGGCCTTCAGGCCAGCGTAAAA
>NZ_JCAFSD010000012.1:0-115704 GCF_059368915.1 Stenotrophomonas sp. YJH_SMC_105-26
CCATCCCCGACCCCATCCCCGACCCCATCCCCGACCCCATCCCCGACCCCATCCCCGACCCCATCCCCGACCCCATCCCCGACCCCATCCCCGACCCCAGCCCCCGGCATGTTGCGCCGCACCAGCAGTGACGCCTGTTGTCGCACGCAAGGCGCGTTCTATACTCGGTCCATCACGCAGTCGCTCAGCCGTGGTCCAACGACTATCAGCCAGGGGTAACGAAGAGTGCGGAATTACGATCTGGAGTTCCTGAAACGCTTCTCCATGGTGATCGCGCTGCTGGCGACCATCACCCTCGGCCTCATCCTCCTTGCCGCCTACATCCACACCCGGATTCCGCCCGAGGTGTCGCCGACCGCGGCCAAGCGCACCGAACAGCGCATCTCGCCCACCGGCGCGGTCTATGCCGGCAGCACCGGCGCCGCCGCGCAGGCCGCGGCCAAGGCCGCCGCGCTGGCCAAGGCGGCGTCGCAGGTGGCCTACGGCGGCACCAAGGATGGCAAGGTGATCTTCGACAACCTGTGCACCGCCTGCCACACCAACGGTGTGGGCATGGCACCGACGCTGGACCATTCGCATTGGGACAAGCGCATCGCGCAGGGCAAGGACACCCTCTACAAGCACGCCATCGAGGGCTATACCGGCCCCGACGGCGGCATCATGCCGCCCAAGGGCGGCAACCCGGCGCTGACCGAAGAACAGATCCATGCCACTGTGGACTGGATGCTGGGCAACCTGAAGTAACCGCCGCAACGCGCCGCTTCCTGTAGAGCCGAGCCCGCGCTCGGCTGCTCTCCGCGCGGTGTGGCCAGGTGCAGCCGAGCATGGGCTCGGCTCTACGATCCCCCGGCTTTGCCCACCGAGGCCTGATCGCTCGTATGCCCCCGCTGCGCAGGCGGGGTTTCGCATTTCAGGGTTAGTCTGTGCGCCTCTTCCATGGAGTCGCCCGTTGATGCGCCGCCGTTCCCTCGCCCTTGCCCTGTCCCTGCTGCTGCCGGCCGGCGCCTTTGCCCAGGCCCAGCCGCAGGCCACGCCGGTCGCGCCCTCCGTCGCGCGCGGCAGCGCCACTGTGGTGCTGACCGCCGCGCCGGCCGACTGGCGCGCGCTGGATGGGCAGCGCGTGCGCATCGCCGCGCCGCTTACCCTGGCCGGTACCGATGGCCTGCAGCACTTCGGCCAGCTCACGGTGGCGTTCGATGGCCGCCTCTGGCAGCCGACCGAAGTGGCCGCGCCGGGCACTGCCGGCTATGAGCAGGTGATGGCCGACAACCGGCGCCGCCGCCTGGTGCTGGAAGATGGCAGCGATGCCCGCGACCCCGCCAGCGTGCCCTACCTGCCGGGCAACCCGGTGCTGCGCACCGGCATGCAACTGCGCAACGTGGAGGGCATCGTGCGCGTGGACGCGCAGGGCCATCCGCGCCTGCAGGTCGAAGGCGCGCTGAAGCTGCCGGAACTGAAGCGCCCGGCAGTACCCACGGTGCCGGGCAGCCTGCACGTGGCCGCCTTCAACCTGGAGAATTTCTTCAATGGTGACGGCCAGGGCGGTGGCTTCCCGACGCTGCGCGGCGCGCGCACGCTGGACGAGCACAAGGCGCAGCTCGCCAAGCTGGTCACCACGGTCAACGCGCTGGGCGCCGATGTCGCTGCGCTGATGGAACTGGAGAACGACGGCTACGGCCCGCAGTCGGCCATCGCCGAACTGGTCGATGCGCTCAACCGCGACCGCGGCGCGCAGGGCGACTGGCGCTTCGTCGACGCCGGCAACGGCCCCGGCGACAACCCGATCCGGGTCGGGATCATCTACCGAAGCACGCGCCTGCAGCCGGTCGGCAAGCCGGCCACGCTGACCGGCGGCCCGTTCGTCGAGCACAGCCGCGTACCGTTGGCGCAGGCCTTCCAGGGCAAGCAGGGGGCGCCGTTCGTGGTGGTTGCCAACCATTTCAAATCGAAGGGTTGCCGTGACGCGGCCGGTGCCGACGCCGACCGCAACGACAATCAGGGCTGCTGGAACGCCACCCGTGTGACGTCGGCGCAGCAGCTGCACGCCTGGCTGCAGACCGATCCGACCGGTACCGGTGCCAGGGACGCGGTGCTGCTGGGTGACTTCAATGCCTACGCGATGGAAGACCCGATCCGCGCCCTGCATGATCTGGGCTGGCAGGACGCGTTCAAGGTGGCCAAGGTCGAGCATCCCTACAGCTACGTCTACAACGGCTACACCGGCCGCCTCGACCACGCGCTGCTGAACCCGGGCATGGCCAGGCGCCTGCGCGGTGCCGCCGAATGGCACAGCAACGCCGACGAGCAGGACGCCAGCGGTTACCAGGGCCGCAACGTGCAGGGCCCGTGGCGCAGCTCCGACCACGACCCGCTGCTGCTGGGCTTCGACAAGTAACGCGCCAGGCCGGGGTCGGATCCCATTCCCACGGAATGGGCTCTGACCCAAGGCATCGCGGGGTCTGAGGCGTAGGGGTCAGAGCCCATTCCGTGGGAATGGGATCCGACCCCGGGTATCGCTCACCCCCAGGCGATCATCCCGATCGCCAGCACCGCCAGTGCCAGGCCGGCGCGGTTCCACTTCGTGGTGGCCTCGCCGAAGGCGAGCACACCCACCAGCGCGCCCAAGACCACCACCCCGATGTTCATGCCGGCGAACACGGTGGCCGGGCTGTCCGGCATCGCCTGGTGCGCATGTACATAGAACAGGATGTTGCCGCCATTGAGCAGGCCCAGCAGCGCGCCCGCGCCCAGGTTGCGCCAGGCCAGCCGGCTGCGGCCACTGACATGCCGCCACAGCTGCATTGCCAGCATCAGCACGAAGGCGACGCTGAAACTGGCCAGCACCGCCGCCATCGACGGCGTGCCGGACAGCGCCACCTGCTTGAGCAGCACGTCCACCACTGCGAATCCGGCCCATACGCCCAGCAGCCAGCCCCAGCCGCCGGGTGAGGACGCCACCGCCGGGCCGCGCGGGCGCAGGCTGATGGCCACCATCGCCAGCAGGCCCAGGCCCAGGCCGGCCAGTTTCCAGGGCGTTGCGGTCTGGCCGAAGCACAGGAAGGCGGCGGCCAGGGAAAGCAGCAACGACAGCCGCTGCGCCACGTCGCTGCGGACGATGCCGGCCACCGCCACCGCGCGGCCCAGTACCAGGAAGATCGAGGGCAGCACCACCGCCAGCGCCAGCAGTGACAGCCACGGCGCATGCGGCGCGCGCAGCGCATCCAGCGGTGGCTGCAGCACCACGGCGGTGAGCGTTGCCGCCACCAGATAGTTCCAGGTGACCATCTGCGCAACATCCAGCTGGCGGCGTGCGGCCACCTTCAACAACACCGAAACCAGCACACTGCAGATCACGGCCAGTGACAGATAGAGCATGGGGCGGGCACAGGGCAGGGGCGGGGGACGGTATCATGGTGCCATGCACAAGCCCTTGTTCCCCGTTGCCCCCGGCGAAACCGCCTGCCTCGAACTGGACGGCCCGGCCGGCCCGCTGGACGTGGTCGTCGACCTGCCCAAGGCCGATGTGCCGGTGCAGCCGATCGTGGCCATCGTCTGCCATCCGCTGTCCACCGAAGGTGGCACCCTGCACAACAAGGTGGTCACCATGACCGCCTCCACCCTGCGCGAGCTGGGCATCGCCACGGTGCGCTTCAACTTCCGCAGCGTGGGTGGTTCGGCTGGCACCTTCGATGGCGGCGTGGGCGAGCAGGATGACCTGAAGGCCGTCGCGGCCTGGGTGCGCAGCCAGCGCCCGGACGACCGCCTGTGGCTGGCCGGTTTCAGCTTCGGCGCGTTCGTGTCGCTGAAGGCCGCCGCCACGCTGCAGCCGGAAGCGCTGATCTCGATCGCGCCGCCGGCCGGTCGCTGGGATTTCGACGGCATCGCGCCGCCGGCGCGCTGGCTGGTGATCCAGGGCGAGCAGGACGAGATCGTCGACCCGCAGGCCGTCTACCAGTGGCTGGACACGCTGGACGCCCCGCATGAGCTGGTACGCATGCCCGAGACCAGCCACTTCTTCCACCGCAAGCTGATCGACCTGCGCGGCGCGCTGACCCACGGCGTCAAGCACTGGCTGGGCGCGGCGGCATGAGTGCACCCGAGCTGACCCCGTCGCAGCGGTATGCGGAAGGGGTTGCCCGTGGCGACTGGCAGAACGATCCGGCCCAGCATGCGGCGCTGGCCGAGCTGGACCGCATCCACCTGGGCCTGCTGGACAGTGCCGAGGATGGCTGGCTGGACCGCCTGTCTTCGTTCTGGAAGAAGCCCGAGCCGATCAAGGGCCTGTACTTCTGGGGCGGCGTCGGCCGTGGGAAGACCTTCCTGGTCGACCTGTTCTACGACGGGCTGCCGATCAAGCAGAAGTACCGCACCCATTTCCACCGCTTCATGCGCAGCGTCCATGAGCGCCTGCGCGAGCACCAGGGCCAGAGCGACCCGCTGGCGAAGATCGCCCAGGAATGGCGCAGCAACCTGCGCGTGCTGGTGCTGGACGAGTTCTTCGTCACCGACATCGGCGATGCGATGCTGCTGGCGCGGCTGCTCGAGCGCCTGTTCGCCGAGGGCGTGACCCTGGTGACCACCTCCAACACCGCGGTGGAGAACCTGTACCTCAACGGCCTGCAGCGCGAGAGCTTCCTGCCGGCCATCGGCCTGCTGCAGCGCTTCTGCGTCGAGCTGTACGCCGAAGGTACCGAGGACTACCGCATGCGCGCGCTGACCCGCTCGCCGGTGTATCGCGCACCGCTGGCGGCCGACAGCGATGAGTGGCTGGCCACGCGCTGGAACGAACTGAGCGGCGGCCAGCCGGCCAAGACCGGCAACATCGAGATCGAGGGCCGCAAGATCCCGGTCCGCGGCCGCGGCAAGAGCATTGCCTGGTTTGACTTCGCCGCGCTGTGCGAGGGCCCGCGCGGCCCGTCGGATTACATCGAGATCGCGCACGAGTTCAACACGGTGCTGCTGGGCGGCATTCCCGCCTTCGACCGCTTGAATGAGGATGCCGCGCGCCGCTTCGTCAACCTGATCGACGAGCTGTACGACCGCCACGTCAACCTGGTCTGCACCGCCAGCACCTCGCCGATCGAGCTGTACACCGGCCAGCGCCTGCAGGGCGCGTTCGAGCGCACCGCCTCGCGCCTGATCGAGATGCAGAGCGCCGAGTACCTGGGTACCCCGCACCGGGCGTGAGGGCGGTTTACTGTAGGGCCGAGCCCACGCTCGGCTGCTTCTGGATGATGTGCCGAAAGGGAGCCGAGCATGGGCTCGGCTCTACAGCAGCGCCGCGCAGCTATCGGGAAGGCGCCACCGCATTCCCACGCGGCCGCTCATCCGGCCCGGCCGACACCTGCAGGCCCGAGCCATCGCCGTGCTCCACCCGAACGCTCTCGCTGCGCTCCAGCAGCCGCAGCGGTTGGCCTTGGTAGCGCACTTCCAGCGCGTCATGGGTGTCGGCCAGCGACTGCACCAGCGGGCACAGCGACTGTGCTTGGGCCTCGATGCGTTCGGCGCGGCCTTCCAGCTGCTGTTCCATCTGCGCGTCCAGACGGTCGGCGCGTGCCTCCATCGCATCGCTGCGTCCGGTGAAGATCTGCCACAGCATGCTGCGGGCGATGGAGGCGGACAGCGACTCGGCCATGTCCTGCACCTTGGCCTCGAAGCCTGGCCCGAACACAGCCTGTTCCCAGTAGCCCTTGCCCAGCGTGCCGCCGATCCAGTCATCGGCCTGCCGGCGCAGGCGCCGGACCTTGCGGCTGTTGGCGGTACCGGTGAGGCTTTCATAGACCCCGTCGAGCACGTCGAAGCTCAGTCCGCTCACTTCATGGGCCAGCGCCGTGGCGGCCGGCATCAGCTGCCGTGCCCCGGCCTCCATCTGCCGAAGGCGGGCCGCGTCGGCCTCGCTGACCGGCACGACCGTGTCGTCCAGGCTCAGCACGCCATCGTGGAACACCACCTCATGCGGTGCCTGCGGGCCATGCCGCAGCCAGATGCCACCGCTGTCCACCAGCACGTCATAGTCGGTGTGGATACCGCACTGGTCCGCGCGCAGCTTCGGGGCGTCAGCGGCAATTGCAGGTACGGTGACCACAGCAGCCAACAGGGCCAAGGCGGGTGCTGACAGGCGCATGGTGGAATCCTTTCCGGTCATTGCAGGACCCCAGCATCCCGCGTTCGGCAGGCGCCGTCACCCGCCGAAAGTCACTGCGCGATGGCGATTCGTCCGGCCATACCGGCTTTCCCACCGGCTGCCCACCACCTATCCACAGGGTTGTCCCTAGCCAGTTTCATCACTGTCATGTGAAGCTGTCATTGTTCCGTTTTCGCGGTGCGTTGTGCCACCGCAATGACGCCTTTCGGACTTGACTGCGCAGCCCGTTCCGGCAGGTCTGAAGCGTCTGATCAGGGCGCCGATGGCACGATCCTTGCGGCGCAAGGGATTGCCGAATTTCACTACATTTGGCGTTGACGGACCCCATTACCCCCACTATCTTGTGGCCGTCGGTCGCAGCAACCCCCATTCCAGGGGTTGCCCCGGGGTACCCATCCGCGATCGTCAACGGCAGTGGCAGGCGCAGGGTCTCATCCCCTGCGACGCCGTCCTGCCATCCTGGGCTGTCATGTCCCGGGCCGCGTCACCCGATGCATCGAGCACCCCCAAATCACGCCAAGAGGACACACGCCGTGAGCACCGAATCCAGCGCCACCATCGAGAAGGAAAGCGAATTCCTGTTGACGTCGCCGCCGACGGCCAACGCGATGAGTGTGACCAAGCGCAATGGGACCACCGAACTGGTGGACCTGAACAAGATCGTGCGTGCGGTGCAGCGTTCCTCCGAAGGCCTGCACGCCGTCGACCCGATGCGCGTGGCCACCCGCACCATTTCCGGCCTGTACAACGGTGCCACCACCCGCGAGCTGGACGAACTGTCCATCCGCACCGCCGCCCTGCTGATCGGTGAAGAGCCCGAGTACGGCCGTCTCGCCGCGCGCCTGCTGGCCAACTACATCGCCAAGGAAGTCTCGGGCCAGGAAATCTACGCCTTCTCGCAGTCGGTCAGCCGTGGCCATGAAGTCGGCCTGATCAACGACCGCCTGCTGAACTTCGTGCAGACCAACGCACGCAAGCTCAACGATGCCATCGACATCTCGCTGGACCTGAACTTCGATTACTTCGGCCTGCGTACCCTGTACGACCGTTACCTGCTGCGCCACCCGCACACCCGCAAGGTGATCGAGACCCCGCAGCAGTTCTTCCTGCGCATCGCCAGCGCGCTGAGCGAGGACGTGTCCGAGACCCTGGCGCTGTACAAGCGCATGGGCAACCTGGACTACCTGCCGTCCAGCCCGACCCTGTTCAATTCCGGCACCACCCACGAGCAGCTGTCCTCGTGCTTCCTGCTGGACTCGCCGCAGGACTCGCTGGAATCGATCTATTCCAAGTACGGCGACATCGCCCAGCTGTCGAAGTTCTCCGGCGGCATCGGCGTCAGCTACACCCGCGTGCGTTCGCGTGGTTCGCTGATCAAGTCGACCAACGGCCATTCCAACGGCATCGTGCCGTGGCTGAAGACCATGGATTCGTCGGTGGCCGCAGTGAACCAGGGCGGCAAGCGCAAGGGCGCGGCCTGCGTGTACCTGGAAACCTGGCACGCCGACATCGAGGACTTCCTCGAGCTGCGCGACAACACCGGTGACGAAGCCCGTCGTGCGCACAACCTGAACCTGGCCAACTGGGTGCCGGACCTGTTCATGAAGCGCGTCGAAGCCGACCAGGAATGGTCGCTGTTCGATCCGCGCGTCGTGCCGGAGTTCACCGACCTGTTCGGCGAAGCCTTTGAGCAGGCCTACCTGCAGGCCGAAGCCCAGGGCAAGGCCAACCGCACCATCTCCGCGCGCAAGCTGTATGCCCGCATGATGCGTACGCTGGCCGAGACCGGCAACGGCTGGATGACCTTCAAGGACAAGTGCAACCGCGCCAGCAACCAGACCCTGCGCCCGGGCAACGTGATCCACCTGTCCAACCTGTGCACCGAAATCCTGGAAGTCACTTCCAACGATGAAACCGCCGTGTGCAACCTGGGTTCGATCAACCTGGGCAACCACTTCGACGAGCACAACGAGTTCGACTTCGAGAAGCTGGCCGAGACCGTTCGCCTGGCCGTGCGCCAGCTCGACCGCGTCATCGACCTGAACTTCTACCCGATCGAAACCGCCCGCCGCGCCAACCTGCGCTGGCGTCCGGTCGGCCTGGGCTGCATGGGCCTGCAGGACGTGTTCTTCCGCAAGCGCCTGCCGTTCGACAGCGCCGAAGCCCGCGCCCTGTCGAAGAAGATTGCCGAAGCGATCTACTTCCACGCGCTGGAAACCTCCTGCGAGCTGGCCCAGGAACGTGGCAAGCACCCGTCGTTCAACGACACCCGTGCCGCCGGTGGCGAACTGCAGTTCGACGCCTGGAACGTGGTGCCGGAAGACACCGCGCGCTGGGATGCCCTGCGCGCCCGCATCAAGGAACACGGCCTGCGCAACTCGCTGATGATCGCGATCGCCCCGACCGCGACCATCGCCTCGATCGCCGGCTGCTACGAGTGCGTCGAGCCGCAGGTGTCCAACCTGTTCAAGCGCGAGACCCTGTCCGGTGACTTCCTGCAGGTCAACCGTTACCTGGTCAACGAGCTGAAGAAGCTGGGCCTGTGGACCGCCGACATGCGCGATGCCATCAAGCTGGCCGAAGGCTCCATCGCCGGCGTGGCGCAGATTCCGGAAACGCTGCGCGAGGTCTACCGCACCGCGTGGGAACTGCCGATGCGTTCGCTGATCGACATGGCCGCCGAGCGTGGCGCCTTCATCGACCAGTCGGCCTCGCTCAACCTGTTCATGGAAAGCCCGAACATCGGCGCGATGTCCTCCATGTACATGTACGCCTGGAAGCAGGGCATCAAGACCACCTACTACCTGCGTTCGCGCCCGGCCACCAAGATCGCCAAGACCACGGTCAGCGCTGCGGCCCCGGCCAAGGTGTTCAGCCCGGACGAAGCCATCGCCTGCTCGCTGGAAAACCCGGAAGCCTGCGAGGCCTGCCAGTAAGACACCGCGCGGTGGGTGCCGACCGTTGGTCGGCACTCGAACACCTCGCACCTGTAGAGCCGAGCCATGCCCGGCTGCGGAAAAACACCCACGGTAGCGCCGGGCCACGCCCGGCGGCTCACCCAGGAATTCAAGGAAACACCCATGGCCGACAAGCCCAAGCAGATGCTGCTCGATCCCGGTTTTGAACTGACCCTGCGCCCGATGCGCTACCCACAGTTCTATGACATGTACCGGAATGCGATCAAGAACACCTGGACGGTGGAAGAGATCAACTTCCAGATCGACATCACCGACCTGCACAGCAAGATGTCGCCGGGTGAGCGCCACCTGATCCACCGCCTGGTCGCGTTCTTCGCCACCGGCGATTCGATCGTGTCCAACAACCTGGTGCTGAACCTGTACCAGCACTTGAATGCGCCCGAAGCGCGCATGTACCTGTCGCGCCAGCTGTATGAGGAAGCACTGCACGTGCAGTTCTACCTGACCCTGCTGGACAACTACCTGCCGGATCCGGAAGAGCGCGCCAAGGCGTTCTCGGCGGTGGAGAACATCGACTCGATCAAGAAGAAGGCCGATTTCTGCTTCAAGTGGATCGACTCGATCCAAGACCTGACCCGCATCGAGACCCGCGAACAGCGCCGCCAGTTCCTGCTCAACCAGATCTGCTTTGCCGCCTGCATCGAAGGCCTGTTCTTCTTCGCTGCGTTCGCCTACGTGTACTACTTCCGTTCGCGCGGCCTGCTGCCGGGCCTGGCCTCGGGCACCAACTGGGTGTTCCGCGACGAGAGCGCGCACATGGAGTTTGCGTTCGAGTCGGTGCGCGTGGTGCGTGAGGAAGAGCCGGACCTGTTCGACGACGAGATGAAGCAGCAGGTCTACGACATGCTGGCCGAAGCCATCGAATGCGAAGTGCAGTTCGCCGAGGACGTGCTGTCCGGCGGCGTGGCCGGCATCTCGACCCGCGACATGCGCCAGTACCTGCAGCACTGCGCCGACCAGCACTTCGCCAAGCTGGGCATGGAAAAGAAGTACAACGTGCGCAACCCGCTGCCGTTCATGGAACTGCAGGACGTGCAGGAGCTGACCAACTTCTTCGAACGCCGCGTCTCGGCCTACCAGGTCGGCGTTCAGGGCGAAGTCGCCTTCGACATGAACTTCTGATCGAACCGGCCAGGCCTGCCGCAACGAAGAACCCCGGCCAATGCCGGGGTTTCTTGTTTCCGTAGCGTCGAGCCATGCTCGACTGCTGCTCGCAAGAAAGTCGAGCATGGCTCGACTCTACAATCAGCGCCGCCCTTCCACCGCCATGCGCACCGCCAGCCCGGCCAGCACCGTGCCCATCAGCCAGCGCTGCACCATCTGCCAGGTGGGGCGCGCGGCCAGGAAGCCGGCGATGCTGCCGGCGGTCAGCGCGATCATGCCGTTCACGCTGACGCTGACCAGGATCTGGGTGGAGCCCAGCACGATCGACTGCATCAGCACGCTGCCTTCGCCGTCCGGGTGCAGGAACTGCGGCAGCAGCGACAGGTACATCACCGCCACCTTCGGGTTCAGCAGATTGGTCAGGAAGCCCATCGTGAACAGCTTGCGCGGGCTGTCCTGCGGCAGGTCACGCACCGCGAACGGCGAACGGCCGCCGGGCCTGAGCGCCTGCCAGGCCAGGTACAGCAGGTACAGCGCTCCGCCGATGCGCAGCGCGTCGTAGGCGAACGGCACGGTCATCAGCAGGGCGGTGATGCCCAGTGCCGCGCACAGCATGTAGAACACAAAGCCCAGCGCCACCCCGCCCAGCGAGATCAGGCCAGCCATCGGCCCCTGGCAGATCGAGCGCGAGATGACGTAGATCATGTTCGGCCCGGGCGTGAGCACCATGGCCAGCGAAACCAGCGCGAAGGCCAGCAGGTCGGAAGTGGCGGGCATGGGCAGTCCTGGCAGTGGGCGTGGCGCAGTGTAACGCCTGCCGCAGGCGCGGCCTGCGCAGGCACCGCTGCCGGGTGACCGTTGCACGTGCATGCCGATGGCCATCACGCCGGTCGCTTAGAATCCGCAGCACCCCACACCGAAGCACCCCCATGACCCCGATCCCCGAGACCGTGCCGCCCACCGAAGTGCGCATGGCTGAAATCGTCTTCCCCAACCACACCAACCACCTGGGCACCCTGTTCGGTGGCCAGGCATTGGCATGGATGGACAAGGCCGCGTTTCTGGCCGCCGCCCGCTATTCGCGCCGCACCGTGGTGACCGCGCGCAGCGACCAGGTCGACTTCAAGCTGCCGATCCGCATCGGCCAGATGGTGGAAACCATCGGCCGCATCGTCGAAGTCGGCCGCAGCTCGATGAAGGTCGAGGTGGAACTGGTCGCCGAAGACCTGCACAGCGGCGAGCGCAAGCTGTGCACCCGCGGCCACTTCGTGATGATCGCGCTGGACGAGGAAGGCCACCCGATCGCGGTGCCGCCGCTGCCGGCCGCCTGAGACCAGCGGCTGAACCGGTGCTTGCGGGGGCGCTGCGGCGCCCCCATCTGGCAGCCATGACCCCGCCACTGACCGACTTCATCGACCGCGCCGAGCGCCTGTTCGTGCTGACCGGCGCGGGTTGCAGCACCGCCTCGGGCATACCCGATTACCGGGACGCCGACGGCCAGTGGAAACGCACGCCGCCGGTGACCTACCAGGCCTTCATGGGCGAGGCGACCACCCGCCAGCGTTACTGGGCGCGCAGCCTGCTGGGCTGGCCGCGCTTCGGCCTGGCCCGGCCCAACGGCACCCACCAGGCCCTGGCCGCCCTGGAAAGCCGCGGCAAGCTGCAGGTGCTGTTGACCCAGAACGTGGACGGCCTGCACCAGCGCGCCGGCAGCCGCAACGTGATCGACCTGCATGGCCGCCTGGATCTGGTGCGCTGCATGGGCTGCGAGCGCCGCAGTGGCCGCGAGGATTTCCAGCAGCGGCTGCTGGACGCCAATCCCGGCTGGGACGCGCTGGAGGCCGGCATCGCCCCCGACGGTGATGCCGACCTGGAGACCGATTTCTCCACATTCGTGGTGCCCGATTGCCCGCACTGCGGCGGCGTGCTGAAGCCGGACGTGGTGTTCTTCGGCGAGAACGTGCCGCGCGAGCGGGTGGCGGCGGTGCACGATCATCTGCAGCAGGCCGATGCGGTGCTGGTGGTGGGCTCGTCACTGATGGTCTATTCCGGCTTCCGCTTCGTGCAGGCGGCGGCGAAGGCAGGATTGCCGGTGGCGGCGCTGAACCGCGGCCGCACCCGTGCCGACGACCTGCTGTTGTTCAAGGATGAGCGGGACTGCGCTGAAGCCTTGTCCGGTTGGGTGGCGGGCTGAGCCGAGAGTCGGCTCGGCTCTACAAGGGGCTGTTCGGCGCTCGGCGGCATGATCGGCTGCGAAACAGCGATCCATCCAGACGGTTGATCCAGAAGCCGCGCAGCGGTGCAATACACACCCCCTACGTCGTTCATCACCCCCTTGAGCCAGCTGTTTTCGCCGATCTCGTTCGGCCCCCTGACCCTGTCCAACCGCATCGTCATCGCGCCGATGTGCCAGTACTCCGCCGAAGACGGCCGCGCCAGCGACTGGCACGCCATGCACCTGGGCAACCTGGCGCAGTCCGGCGCCGGCCTGTTGATCCTGGAAGCCACCGCGGTCGAGCCGCGCGGCCGCATCAGCTGGGCCGACCTGGGCCTGTGGGATGACGGCACCGAGGCCGCGCTGGCACAGGTGCTGGCCAGCGTCCGCCGCTGGTCGCCGATGCCGCTGGGCATCCAGCTGGGCCATGCCGGCCGCAAGGCATCCACCGCCCGCCCGTGGGACGGGGGTGGCCAGTTGCCGGCCGGCGATGCGCGTGGCTGGGCCACCGTGGCGCCGTCGCCGCTGCCGTTCCATGCCGCCGATCCGGCACCGCAGGAACTGGACGAAGCCGGCATCGCCGAGGTCATCGCCGCCTTCGCTGCCAGTGCGGTGCGCGCCGAGCGCCTGGGCTTCGAGCTGATCGAGCTGCATGCCGCGCACGGTTACCTGCTGCACCAGTTCCTGTCGCCGCTGAGCAACCGCCGCACCGATGGTTACGGTGGGTCGCTGCCGAACCGCCTGCGCCTGCTGGTGGAAGTGTTCGACGCGGTACGCGCGGCGGTGTCCGACAAGGTCGCCGTGGGCGTGCGCATTTCCGCCAGCGACTGGGTCGAGGGTGGCTGGGACCTGGTGCAGAGCGAAGCACTGGCCCAGGTGCTGGACGCGCGCGGCTGCAATTTCCTGCATGTCTCCAGTGGCGGCCTGGACGAGCGCCAGAAGATCACCGTCGGCCCCGGTTACCAGGTGCCGTTCGCGGCGGCGATCAAGGCCAAGGTGCGCATGCCGGTGATCGCCGTGGGCATGATCACCGAACCGGAGCAGGCCGAATCGATCCTGCGCCATCGCCACGCCGATGCCGTGGCCCTGGCGCGCGGCATCCTCTACGACCCGCGCTGGCCGTGGCATGCCGCCGCCGCATTGCGCGACAGCGTGGAACCGGCGCCGCAGTACCTGCGCTGCGAGCCGCGCGATGCGCGCGGCGTGTTCAAGGCGCGCTGAGGCTCACACCCGCCAGGCCGGCGCCATGCCGGCCCGCAGGTGCTCGAACAGCGCGCGGATCTTGGCGGTGAAGTCGCGGCGATCGCTGACGCAGAAATAGACCTCCATCGGCTCCGGACGCCACGTGCTGTCGGCGCCGAACACGGCCTGCAGGCGTCCATCGCGCAGGTAGGGCTCGGCCACGAACGCAGCCAATCGCGTGATGCCGGCACCGGCCGCCGCCAGCGACGCCAGCGCATCGATGTCATCGCAGACCATGCTCGGCGGTAGCACGGCGTCCACACGCTGGCCGTCCTTCAGCAGGCCCCAGCGCAACGGCCGGCCATCGGTGGGGAAGCGGTGCAGCAGCCCGCGATGGCTGCCCAGATCCGATGGTTCCTGCGGGGTGCCATGGGCCTTCAGGTAGGCCGGCGAGGCGCAGAACACGAACGGTACGCGTGCCAGCTGCCGTGCGACCACGCCGTCTTCCAGCTGCGCGCCGATGCGGATGCTGGCATCCACCGCCTCTGGACCATGCTGCACGGCGCGGTCGGTCAGCCGCAGTTCCAGCTGCAGCTGCGGGTAGCGTTGCTGCAGTGACGGCAGCAACGGGGCCAGCACGTGGCGGCCGAACGCGCTGCTGCTGGCGATGCGCAGCGGCCCGGCCGGTTCGATATCACCGGAGGTGACCATCGCCTGCGCGCGCGCCAGGTCGGCCTCGATGTGGCGGACCTGCGCCAGGTACAGCGCGCCGGCCTCGCTGAGCGCCAGCTGGCGCGTACTCCGGTTCAGCAGTCGTACGCCCAGATGCGCTTCCAGCCGGTTGATGTTCTGGCCGACTGCGGTGGCGCTGATGCCAAGGATGCGGGCCGCGGCGGCAATGCTGCCGGTCTCTGCGGTGCGGGTGAAGCTGCGGATCAGTTGCAACAGGTTCATGACCGACCAGCTTGCCACGGTGATGGCCAAGTATCGCTTGGGACTGAACCAAGCGGTTCGGTTGCATCGGTGATCATCCGGCTGCTGGGCAGGAAGCTGCCCTACACTGTGGCGATGCGCCCCGATTCCATCCTCACCCTGTCCTGCCCCGACCGTACCGGCATCGTCTACCGCGTGTCCGGCCTGCTGTTCGACCACGGCTGCAACATCCTCGACGCCCAGCAGTTCGGCGATGAGGAAAGCGGCCGCTTCTTCCTGCGCGTGCATTTCGACCGTGACGCCGGCCTGCCGCTGGAGACCGTGCACGCCGCGATGGCCACGCTTGCCGAAGGCTTCGGCATGGACTGGCAGCTGCATGATGGCCGCCGCCGGGCACGCCTGCTGGTGCTGGTCAGCAAGCAGGGGCACTGCCTCAACGACCTGCTGTTCCGCGCCCACAGCGGCCAGCTGAAGGTCGACATTGCCGCGGTGGCCTCCAACCACGCCGACTTCGCGCCATTGGCCGCGTCCTACCAGGTACCGTTCCACCACCTGCCGGTGACCGCCGATACGCGTGCGGTGCAGGAGCAGCAGATCATCGACCTGGTCGAGCGCGAGCGCATCGACCTGGTGGTGCTGGCACGCTACATGCAGATCCTGTCACCCACGCTGTGCCGCGCGCTGGCCGGGCGTGCGATCAACATCCACCACAGCTTCCTGCCCAGCTTCAAGGGCGCGCAGCCGTACCACCAGGCGCATGCGCGCGGGGTCAAGATCATCGGCGCCACCGCGCACTACGTCACCGAGGATCTGGACGAAGGACCGATCATCGAACAGGACGTGGCCCGCGTTGACCATGCGATGGCACCGCGCGAACTGGTGCGGCTGGGCAGCGATACCGAATCGCTGGTGCTGGCACGCGCCGTGCGCCGCCATGTGGAGCACCGCATCCTGCTCAACGGGCATCGCACGGTGGTGTTCCGGTAACGTGCTGCCCCTTCCAGGTCCGCCGGGCATGGCCCGGCGCTACCCACGGGTGTGATCCGGTAGTGCCGGCCGCTGGCCGGCAACTGCAGGGATCCAGGCGTTGCCGGCCAGCGGCCGGCACTACCGTTGTGGGTCAGGCGGTCGCGATTCCCGCCTTGCCCAGCGCCTCGCGCACCATCGCGTCGTTGGCTTCGGTCACCGGCCGGGTCAGGTCCCACAGGAACTTCACCCGGAAGCCGGACTTCACCGCATCCTGCGCGCTCCACAGCACGCAGTAGTCGCGGGCCAGGCCGCACACGTGCACTTCGCGGATGCGGCGCTCGTGCAGCCAGCCGGCCAGGCCGGTGGCCGGGCGCTCGCCATCGGGGCCATGGTTCTCGCGGAAGGCGCTGTACGAATCCACCTGTTGGCGCGTGCCCTTGCGCAGGATCAGGTCGGCCACGGTCCAGTCCACGCCCGGGTGCAGCGCGGCACCGGCGCTGCCCTGCACGCAGTGGTCCGGCCACAGCGTCTGCGGCTGCGCGTGCAGCAGGATGGTCTCGAAGGGGCGTTGGCCGGGGTGCTGGCTGGCGAACGAGGCATGGTCGGCCGGGTGCCAGTCCTGGGTCGCCACCACGGTGCGGTAGCGGCGCTGCGCCAACAGATCGGCGATCGGTGCCACCAGCGCATCGCCCTGGTCGCAGGCCAAGGCGCCACCGGGCATGAAGTCCGGCTGCAGGTCGATCACCAGCAGGGCGACATCGGCGGGCAGGGCGGTCATGGCAGGTCCGCTACAACAGAAGGGGCGACCAGCGTGGCCGCCCCATGCCTGCACGTCAATCGCCCTGTGGCGTCCCAGCGTCCTGCCCGTAGTACAGCAGGCCGATCCTGATCCGCTCGCGGCCATTCTCGCGGCGATGGCGGTTGGCATCGCGAAGCGAGTACACGCAGCCGCAGTATTCCTGCTGGTAGAACTGCTCGCGCTTGCTGATCTCGATCATGCGGCTGGCGCCGCCGCCCTTGCGCCAGTTGTAGTCCCAGTACTGCAGGCCTTCATAGCGCGACGCCGCACGGATCCCGCAGTCGTTGATCTGCGCCATGTTCTTCCAGCGCGAGATGCCCAGCGACGAACTGATGGTGTCGTAACCGTGCTCGTGCGCGTACAGCGCAGTGCGCTCGAAGCGCATGTCGAAGCACATCGTGCAGCGGATGCCGCGTTCAGGCTCGTTTTCCATGCCGCGTGCACGGCTGAACCAGTTGTCGGTGTCGTAGTCGCAGTCGATGAAGGGAATGCCGTGCTGCTCGGCGAAGCGGATGTTCTCCTGCTTGCGCAGCTCGTACTCCTTCACCGGGTGGATGTTGGGGTTGTAGAAGAAGATCGCGTAGTCGATCCCGGAGGCGGTGATCGCCTCCATCACTTCGCCGGAACAGGGCGCGCAGCACGAATGCAGCAGCAGGCGCTTGCCGTCGGCGGGCAGGGTCAGGGTGGGGCGTTGGAGCTCGGTCATCGTCAGGTACCGCATGGACCGCCGGCAACGGCGGTGGCCCATGCATCAGCGCGTGGGTGAACGGGTCTGGCCGGATACCGTGAACAGGACGCGCGCGGCCACATCGCCTGCACGCGCAGGACGACGACGGCCCCGGCAACCTCCCCGCGGAGATTCCAGGTCGAGTCAGGGGACGGCCGTGTCCCCCGGCCGGGGCCGGTATTCGGGCTGATGGACACGGGCCGCAGCCCACCTACTACCCGCCGCTTCCCAGGCGCGAGCCCAGTGCTGTTGGCAGGATTCGTTTCCATTCACCGCTGCGGGGCAGCTCCGGAATGGACGCGCGAGGCGCCTTCACCGGATTCCCGTTTAAATCCCTCCCCGCGCCGCAGCGATGGGAGGGATACCTTCGGCGTGTGCAAGGTGGACCTGTTGGTGGCGCCGGTCAAGAGCGCAGGGGTCAGAACCCGCTACGCTGCAACGGGATCCGACCCCAGCGGAAGGAAGGGGTCGGATCCCGCTGCCACGCAGCGGGCTCTGACCCCGGTCGGGATGCACCTTCAATGCCCCACGGCCGCCCGCGTGCGGATGTCGTCCAGCCGCTGGTCGTGCAGCAGGCGGCCGTTCTCCCACACGGTCACCATTGCGTCCTCGAAGCCGTCCGGCAGGGTGTCGTCGCCGTTGGCCGGCAGCGGCACCGTGTGCAGGCTGCCATCGTCCAGGCGGCGCAGCAGGCGCATGCGGCCACGCTTGCTGGCCTTGCCGGCGTCGGTGACCGGATCCTTGTAGACGTCGATCCACTCACCCTCGACCCGCGCCGCCGAGCACTTCAGTGCGAACTTCTGCGTATCGCGGTCCAGCCGCTGCAGCAGCGCACCGCCCATGCCGAAGGCTACGTTGTCGGCGGCGTAGCCGTCGTCGGTGATGCGTTGCAGGATGGTGCGGATGGTATCCGGGTTGATGCCATCGCCCTGGATCACCCGCACGTGGTTGAGCACGCGGTAGCCCTTGCCGTTGAGGCTGTGGCCGAAGGCTTCATCCAGCCGGCGCAGGCTTTCGGCCACCACCTCCACCGGGTCGCCCGAGTCCGGGCGGATGACCAGGGTGGCGCCCGAGGCGATCACTTCATCGCGCAGGGTGGTACCCCAGTGCTCGCTGATGGCGCGGTAGATGTCATAGCTGTCCGATACCACCGCCACGATCGCACCGGGCGTGCCGAACTGGCGCAGCATGTTGCGGTAGGCGTCCACCTCGCGCTCGCGGCCCCAGCTGGTGATGGTGCTGTGCTCGGCGGCGGGAATCGAATAGCCGGCCATCGGCGCGTGATAGTGCGCGCGCGCCAGGCACAGCGCCGATACGGTATCGGTGCCGAGGAAGTTGACCAGGTGTGCGGCACCGCCCAGCGCGGCCGATTCCAGGCTCGATACACCGCGCGCGCCGAAGTCGTGCAGCTTGAACGGTAGCTGCCCCTGCGGGTCGTCGCTGGTCTGCTGCAGGAACGCGGCGATGGTCTGCCGTGCGTGCCAGCTGATGGTGGCCACGGTGACCGGATACCACACGCGCAGCAGCAGCGTTTCCAGGTACGACGGCACCCAGAACGCAGCCGGATCGGTCGACTCGATGGTCATCAGTGCCTGGTGGGTGGGCACCACGCTGCCCTCGGGCACGGCGCGGATGCGCACCGGCAGGTGGCCGCCAAGCCGGTCGACGATATCGCGCCAGCCGGCCTCGTTGAACGGTTCGCCATGCGCGGCGAATACCGCAGCAGCGTCGTCGATGTCGGCGTGGGTGACCGGTCGTGCCAGCGCGTCCTTGAGGATCGCCTGCAGGCCGAAGAACACCGTGCGATCGTGCAGGCCGCCACGTGATTCGACGTAGAAGAACGTGGCATCGGTACCCGGCGGGTACTGCAGCCAATGGCTGGCCTTGTAGCTGTCGGTGTTGAGGAGAAGATTATCGAGGTAGTGCATGACGGAAGCTCCTTCGCGTCGGGTGGCACCGGCGGTCTATCCGCCAGTGGGAAAGCCGGGCCGGTCAGCCGCGGCCGAGGAAGTACTCCAGGATGTGCAGGTGGTCTTCGAACAGCTGCGGGCCCATGTCCAGTGCTTCACTCACCGGTATCCAGCGTGCCTTGTCGGCATCGTCGCCACCGCGCACCGGCGGCAGCTCGCCGGCCGGAAACTCGAAGTGGAAACCGTGGGTGATGGTGCGGCCACGCTGGCTGCGGTCCGGGTGGTCGAACACCTGCTGGCCCTTCAGCGACCCCTTCAACACCGGCAACGGAATCTTCAGGCGGGTTTCCTCGCGCAGTTCGCGCAGGCAGCTGTCGAGCAGGCTCTGTTCCTGGCCGACGAAGCCGCCGGGCAATGCCCACAGCCCCTTGCCGGGTTCCGAGCGGCGACGCACCAGCAGCACGTGGCCCGAATGCACCACCACCGCATCGGTGGTGACGAAGGTGGGCGCGTAGGGCGCATCCTTCCAGGCGGCCTTGTACTGTTCGATGAAGCGGTACTCGGCCACCAGCTGGCCATACGCAGGCGCGCTTTTGCGGAACGCTTCGAGCATGTCGTACACCGGCGCCGGCACATTGCCACGCAGCATCAGCAGCGCGCCGTGGAAGTCGACGTCGCCGGCCTCGAACAGGTAGCGCCGCAGCTCGGTGGCCGACAGGGTGGCGGTGTGCTGCACGTCCACCAGCGGCCACTGCGGGAACTCGCGCAGGTAGTAGCTGGACGCATCCTTGTCCATGCCGATCAGGCCCACCCTGGCATCGGCGGCGGCACCGTCGTTGCGCAGGGCGTCAGCCACCTGGCGCTGCACGTTGGCGATCCATTGTGCTTCGTTGTACAGGTGGTCACGCAGCGGGCGGATCAGCAGACGGTCGGTGTGGCCGTCGAGGGCCGCCTGGATCATCACGGCGCGTTCGGCCACGGTCCAGGGATTGCGCAGGCTGCGGGGGGTATCGGCAGAGCCGACCAGGAAGATCAGCTTGCGGGCCCGGCTCAGGGCCAGGCGGGCAACGGCGGCGTGGCCGTTGTGGAAGGGCTCGAATCGCCCGATGAAGACGAGATAGTCGAATTCCATGAGAATCCCTCATGTCGTTGTGGCAGCCGCGGGTCTGTCCCTTGGCTTGCTGCAGATGCTACGCCGATGGCGGGGCGGGTCAAGCCTGCAGCCGTGCTTTCTGCTGAACGGCGCATTGCGTGCGCGGACTGCGCCGTTGTTCTCAGGCCCTGAGAAGCCCCTGCGCCATACTGCAACCCACGCGGCGGACGGCATGCTCGGGGGCAAGACAGTGGCGGACAAGTACTGCGATCTGGTCATGAAAGGCGGCATCACCAGCGGCATCGTGTACCCCAATGCGGTACTGGCGCTGGCCCGCGAGTATCGCTTCAAGAGCATCGGCGGCACTTCAGCCGGCGCCATTGCGGCAGCGGTGGCGGCTGCAGCGGCCTGCGGCGATCGCCGCCAGCAGGCCGGCGAGCAACTGGCTGGCGACGCCGGCTATGGCGGGCTGTCGGCGGTGTCGGCACAGCTGTCGCGGCGCGGCTTCATCTACAGCCTGTTCCAGCCGGCGCGCGGCGCGCGCGCGGCCTATCGGCTGCTGGTGGTGCTGACCGGCAATGCCCGCCTGCCGCACAAACTGCTGTGCCTGGCCGTTGCGGTATTCGAGATCGCGCCGCTGGAAGTGCTGGTGTCGCTGGCGCTGCTGCTCGGCCTGGGCTGGTGGGGCGGTGGCTGGGGCGGCGTGGCCGCCACGCTGCTGCCATCACTGCTGTGCGCCTACGGTGCGGGTGTGGCCGGTGCCGCGCTGCGGGTCGCGCGGGTGGCGCGTCGCAACCTGCTGGGCCTGTGCAGCGGCCTCAGCCGCGATCCACGCAGGCCGGCGCTGACCGAGTGGTTGCATGAATGCCTGCAGCAGCTGTCGGGCAAGCCGCTGGATGCACCGTTGACCTTCGCCGACCTGCACGATGCGCCGCGCTACGCCGGTGAGCCGGACAGCCCGCATGCGATCAGCCTGCAGATGATCACCACCTGCATCTCACACAATGAGCCGCGCACGCTGCCGCTGGGCGGTGCGCAGTTCTGGTTCCTGCGCGAGGAGTTCGAGCAGCTGTTCCCCGCCAGCGTGGTGCAGTGGCTGGTGAGCCAGGCCGGCCCGCCGCTGGAGGTGGAAGGGCGGCAGTACTACCACCTGCCACAGGGCCCGAAGCTGCCGGTGCTGGTGGCCACGCGCATGAGCCTGAGCTTCCCGCTGCTGATCAGCGCGGTGCCGCTGCATGAACCCTCACGCCGCGAACGACGCTGCGAACCGACCGCCCCCGCAGCCGACCAGGAGCACAACGTTGCCGACAGCATGGAAGGGCTGACCAGTGCCGGGCAGACCTGCGGCCCGGTGATCACCGCCTTCCGCATCTGCTGGTTCTCCGATGGCGGCATCAGCAGCAACTTCCCGATCCATCTGTTCGACGCCGCGCTGCCGCGCTGGCCGACCTTCGCCATCAACCTGGTCTATCCACAGGACGCCGAAGCGGTGAGCCAGGGCAGCGGCGGCCGCCAGGCGCTGGAACATGCGGTGTTCCTGCCCACCGAAAACCGCCACGGCTGGCAACGGCATTACCAGTCCATCGCCACGCCACTGGCCGCAGCCGAGCTGGGTCGTTTCCTGTTCGCGGTGGTGGCGACCATGCAGAACTGGCGCGACCTGCTGCAGGCGCGCGCACCGGGCTACCGCGACCGCATCGTGCACGTCAGCCTGCAGGGCGACGAGGGTGGCATGAACCTGGACATGCCGCAGGACGTGCTGACCCGCATCGCCGACAAGGGCAGCCTGGCCGGTGCGCGCTTCTGTTCGTTCTCGTTCGAGAACCACTACTGGATCCGCTGGCGCAACCTGGCCTCGGCCTACCAGCGCTACACGCTGGAAGTGGCGCGCACCGATGATCCGGCGCAGCAGGTGCTGGCCTACCGCGCGGCGTACGCGATGGTCGCCAGCGGTCAGCCGACGCCACCGTCGTACAAGCTGGGCTCGGAAGACAAACGGCTGGCCTCGCAGCAGTTGTGGGGCTTGATGGTCGAGCAGGGCCGCACCTGGGAGGACCTCGGCCCCGACCTCACCGACGGTGCACCGCGTCCGCTTCCGCAGATGAAGGTCACGCCGATCTACTGACCCGATCCTGCGTTCGAATCGGGGTCAGATCCGTTTCCGCAGGAAAACGGATCTGACCCCGCAGTGGTTGCTGCTGTTGCCGGCCAGCGGCCGGCGCTACCACGGGTGCAGGGCGCGGCCCTGCCAAACCCGCCCTATCGCCCCGGCAACTGCGCGAACGCGCGCTGCATGCAGTCCTCGCGCGGGCACACCCGGCACCCCGGGCCGATCGATACCGAATTGCCCGGGCTCTGCACATCCAGCCCCAGTGAATACACCAGGCGTTCGGCATGCTGCAGGTCGCAGCCCAGCGCCACCGCGAAGGTCTTGCGCGGTTGGCCATGGCCGACCGGGCCACTGCTGACCTGCCGCGCCAGCCAGAAATGACGGCGGCCATCGGGCATGCGCGCGGTCTGGGTGAGGATGCGCCCGGGTTGGTTGAACGCCTCGTAGACGATCCACAGCGGGCACGATCCACCCACCTGCGAGAAGTGGAAATCGGTGGCCGAATGGCGCTTTGAGACGTTGCCCGCCCGATCCACGCGGATGAAGAAGAACGGCAGGCCTGGCGCGCTGCGCCGTGCCAGCGTGCTCAGCCGGTGGCAGACCGCTTCGAAGCCGACGCCGAACTGGTGCGCCAGCAGTTCGATGTCGTAGCTGCTGGTTTCGGCTGCACGCAGGAAGCGCATGTACGGCATCACCAGCGCACCGGCGAAATAGTTGGAGAGACCGATCCGCGCCTGCGCGATGCGTGCCTCATCGGTGAACCCGGCGCGCGCCACCACCGCATCGATCTGCGGCAGGTAGCCGTGCAGGGCCAGCTCGGCCGCCATCTGGAACGCCTGCTGTCCGGGCTCCAGATAATCGGGCAGCCACAGCCGCCGCGCACCGGCATCGTAGTGCCGCTTTTCGCGCCCGGCCTGCAGTGCGGCCACTTCCACCAGCACGCCATGGCGGTCGGCCAGCAGCTGGCGCAGCCGCGGTGCCACATGCCCGGGCGACAGCCCCCATTCGGCGAACAGCTGCTCGGCCAGCTCGTCCAGCTCGGGAATGTGGTTGTGCATGCGGTTGAAGAACTCGCGCACCTGGTCACCGGCGGGCAGGGTACTGCCGGCGCCGGGCTCGCCCAGCTGGAACTCCAGTGCGGCCGCGTGCTCGCGCAGCGCCAGGTGACGACGGTGCAGGTCCAACAGCGCGCGGCTGACCTGCGGCAGGTTGCCGGCCAGGGCGCGCAGTTCGGTCGCGCTGACCTCGGCCAGGCCCAGGTCGCGCAGGGTTTCGCCCAGCGCCTCCTGCAGGGCGGCGGGCTCATCGTCATCGAACAGCGAGGAAACGTCGCCCAGCACCTCTCCCAGCTTCTTCTGCACCGCCGGTGTCAGTGGGCGCTTGTTGCGCTCGATCTGGTTCAGGTAGCTGGCCGACAGCCCCAGCGCACGCGCCAGATCGGCCTGGCTGTAGCCGCGCTGCTCGCGCAGCCGCAGCAGGCGCAGGCCGAGTTGCCGCTGGGGAGCTGAATAATTCACAGAATTAACAGGAATCGTGGGGCGTGTTGGCCAGATTAAGCGGATTCAGCCCGGAAATCGAGTCGGGTGCTGTGAATAATGCCAAGCATCTTTCGCACCCTGTGGGATTGTCGTCATGACTGTTGCAGCGCCCCGTATCCGCATGCTGATCGATGGCCAGTTCGTTGAATCGGCCACTTCCCACTGGCAGGACGTGATCAATCCGGCCACTCAGGACGTGCTGGCCCAGGTGCCGTTCGCCACCACCGGCGAAGTGGACGCCGCCGTCGCCGCCGCCAAGGAAGCCTTCAAGACCTGGCGCAAGACCCCGATCGGCACCCGCGCGCGCATCTTCCTGAAGTACCAGCAGCTGATCCGCGAAAACATGAGTGAGCTGGCCCACATCCTCACCGCCGAACAGGGCAAGACCCTGCCGGACGCCGAAGGTGATGTGTTCCGCGGCCTGGAAGTGGTCGAGCACGCCGCCGCCATCGGCAACCTGCAGCTGGGCGAGCTGGCCAACAACGTGGCCAATGGCGTGGACACCTACACGATTATGCAGCCGCTGGGCGTGTGCGCTGGCATCACCCCGTTCAATTTCCCGGCGATGATCCCGCTGTGGATGTTCCCGATGGCGATTGCAACGGGCAACACCTTCATCCTCAAGCCGTCCGAGCAGGACCCGATGGTCACCATGCGCCTGGTCGAGCTTGCCCTGGAAGCCGGCATTCCGAAGGGCGTGCTGAACGTCGTCCACGGCGGCGAGGAAGTGGTCAACGCGATCTGCGACCACCCGGACATCAAGGCCGTGTCGTTCGTCGGGTCCACCCGCGTCGGCACCCACGTCTACAACCGCGCCTCGCTGGCCGGCAAGCGCGTGCAATGCATGATGGGCGCCAAGAACCACGCCGTGGTGCTGCCGGACGCCAACAAGGAACAGACCCTCAACGCAATGGTCGGTGCCGCCTTCGGTGCCGCTGGCCAGCGCTGCATGGCGGCTTCCACGCTGGTGCTGGTCGGTGAAGCGCGCAACTGGGTGCAGGACCTGGTGGCCAAGGCCCAGACCCTGAAGGTCAGCGCCGGCACCGTGTCCGGTACCGACGTCGGTCCGGTCATCTCCTGCAGCGCCCGCGAGCGCGTGGAAGGCCTGATCGCCTCGGGCGTGGAGCAGGGCGCCAAGCTGGTGCTCGATGGCCGCAAGCCGCAGGTCGATGGCTTCGAGAAGGGCAACTTCGTTGGCCCGACCATCTTTGCCGGTGTCACCACCGACATGCGCATCTACCAGGAAGAAATCTTCGGGCCGGTGCTGGTCATCCTCGAAGCGGAAACGCTGGAAGAGGCCATCGCGATGGTCAACAGCAACCCGAACGGCAACGGCACCGCACTGTTCACCCAGTCCGGCGCTGCCGCGCGCAAGTTCCAGGAAGACATCGACGTCGGCCAGGTCGGCATCAACGTGCCGATCCCGGTGCCGGTGCCGCTGTTCTCGTTCACCGGTTCGCGCGCCTCCAAGCTGGGTGACCTGGGCCCGTATGGCAAGCAGGTGGTGCTGTTCTACACCCAGACCAAGACGGTCACCGCGCGCTGGTTCGATGACGAGACGCTGAGCCACGGCGTCAACACCACGATCAGCCTGAAGTAACGGCAGGAGCAGCCATGAGCCACTCGATGACGACGGAACTGGAAGAAGCGCAGCAGGCGTACCGCGAGGCGGCGCGCGACTTCGCACAGGCTGAACTGGCGCCGCACGCCGCGCGATGGGATGCGGAGGGCATCTTTCCGCGCGAGGCGATCGCCAAGGCCGGTGAGTTGGGCTTCTGCGGTCTGTACATGGACCCGGAAGTGGGCGGCAGCGGCCTGAGCCGACTGGACGCCGCCGTCGTCATCGAGGAGCTCGCCAACGTCGATCCGTCGACCGCGGCGTACATCAGCATCCACAACATGGCCTCGTGGATGGTGTCCAGGTGGGGCCAGCCAGCCCTGCGCGATGCGTGGGGCACCGATCTGTCCTCGGGCAACAAGCTGGCCTCGTACTGCCTGACCGAACCGGGCGCCGGTTCCGATGCGGCCTCGCTGAAGACCACCGCCGTGCGCGATGGCGACTTCTACGTGCTGAACGGCTCCAAGGCCTTCATTTCCGGCGCCGGTGCCACCGAGCTGCTGGTGGTGATGGCGCGTACCGGCGGTGCCGGTGCCGGCGGTGTCAGCGCCATTGCGGTGCCGGCGGACCTGCCGGGCATCAGCTTCGGCCGCAAGGAAGAGAAGATGGGCTGGAACAGCCAGCCCACCCGTGGCATCACCTTCGAGAACGTCCGCGTGCCGGTCAGCCACCTTCTGGGAGAGGAAGGCGGCGGCTTCAAGCTGGCGATGAAGGGGCTGGACGGCGGCCGCATCAACATCGCCGCCTGCTCGCTGGGTGCCGCACAGGGTGCACTGGATGCTGCGCGCCGCTACATGGGCGAGCGCCGCCAGTTCGGCAAGGCGCTGGCCGAGTTCCAGGCGCTGCAGTTCAAGCTGGCCGACATGGTCACCCAGCTGGTGGCTGCACGGCAGATGGTGCACACCGCCGCACGCAAGCTCGATGCCGGTGCCAGCGATGCCAACGTGTGGTGCGCGATGGCCAAGCGCTTCGCCACCGATGCCGGTTTCAACGTCTGCAATGAAGCGCTGCAGATCCACGGGGGCTACGGCTACATCCGCGAATACCCGATCGAGCGCCTGCTGCGTGACTGCCGCGTGCACCAGATCCTGGAAGGCACCAACGAGATCATGCGGGTGATTGTTGCCCGTCACCTGCTCAACACCGAAGAGGAACTGCGATGAAGGATTGGCGTACCCAGGAGCACGTGGGCCTGAAGGTGGAGGTGGATGGCCACACCGCCGTGGTCACCCTGAACAACCCGCCGGCGCATACCTGGACCGTGCACAGCCTGTCGGCGCTGCGCGACCTGGTCGGCGCGCTCAACGCAGACCGCGACATCTACGCGCTGGTGATCACCGGTGACGGCGAGAAATTTTTCTCCGCCGGTGCCGACCTCAACCAGTTCGCCTCCGGCGACAAGGCCGCTGCACGTGAGGCCGCGCGCCGCTTCGGTGAAGCCTTCGAAGCGCTGTCCGGTTTCCGTGGCGTGTCGATCGCCGCGATCAACGGCTACGCCATGGGCGGTGGCCTGGAGTGCGCGCTGGCCTGCGACCTGCGCATCATTGAAGACCATGCCCAGGTCGCGCTGCCGGAGGCCACCGTCGGCCTGCTGCCGTGTGCCGGCGGTACCCAGAACCTGCCACGCCTGGTCGGCGAGGGCTGGGCCAAGCGCATGATCCTGCTGGGTGAGCGCATCAATGCCGAGACCGCGCTGCGCATTGGCCTGGCCGAAGAAAAGGTCGGCAAGGGCGAAGCCAAGGCGCTGGCGCTGGAATGGGCGAAGAAGGCCGGCAAGCAGAGCCCGACCAGCATCGCCGCCTGCAAGACCCTGGTGCAGTCCACCCGCACCGGCACCCACGCCTCGGCGCTGGTGGCCGAGCGCGAAGCCTTCGTCGACCTGTTCGACACCGCCGACCAGGTCGAGGGCGTGACCGCCTTCCTGGAAAAGCGCCCCGCGCAGTGGAAGAACGCATGAGCACGGATACCGCTGCCGACGACGCACCGGTGCTGTTCGAAGAGCGCGTGGCCGGCAACGGCACGCGCATCGGCATCGCCACGCTCAATGCGCCGCGTACGCTCAACGGTTTCTCGCTGCCGATGGCGCACCTGCTGCTGAAGCAGCTCAACGCCTGGGCCGACGACGATGGCATCGCCATGGTGGTGCTGCAGGGCGCCGGCGAAAAGGCGTTCTGTGCTGGTGGCGACCTGCACAGCCTGTACAAGGCCATGGTCGCCTTCCGTGAGGCCGGCCACAGCGACATCCGCCAGAACGCCTATGCCGCCGAGTTCTTCGACGTCGAATACCGCGTCGATTACCTCATCCACACCTACACCAAGCCGATCCTGTGCTGGGGCCACGGCATCGTGATGGGCGGCGGCATCGGCCTGATGTCCGGCGCCAGCCACCGTGTGGTCAGCGAACGCTCCAAGCTGGCCTTCCCGGAAATCACCGTCGGCCTGTTCCCTGATGTCGGTGGCAGTTGGCTGCTGCCGCGCGTGCCGGGCAAGGGTGGCCTGTTCCTGGCCCTGACCGGCGCACTGCTCAACCCGGGCGATGCCATCTACGCCGGCCTGGCCGACGTGCACGTGGCCGAAGAACGCCGCAGCGCGGTGTTCGATGCGCTGCTGCAGGTGGCCTGGTCCAATGACACCGCACACAACCACGAACGCCTGACCCATCTGCTGCAGTCGCATGCCAGCGATGCCGCCACCGGTCCACTGCTGGCCCACGCGGCGCAGGTCGATGCGTTGTGCGAAGGCGATGACCTTGAAGCCATCGTGGCGCGCATTGCCGGCCTGCAGACCGACGACGCCTGGTTGCAGGCGGCTCAGAAGACCCTTGCTGCCGGTGCACCGGGTTCGGCACGGTTGGCGTACGAACTGCAGCGCCGCAGTGCCGGCCAGGACCTGGCCGCGATCTATCGCCTGGAGTACATCGTCGCCCTGCATTGCGCCGCCCATGGTGATTTCGCCGAAGGCATCCGCGCGCTGCTGGTCGACAAGGACCGCAATCCGCAGTGGAACCCGGCCACCCTGGCCGAGGCCACCGGCGCGTGGGCAGACACCTTCTTCGCTTCCCCCTGGGCCGACGCCGCGCATCCGCTGGCCGACCTGGGCACTCCCCTTGTTGAAAGGAGCCTTGCATGAGCCGCATTGCATTCATCGGGTTGGGCAACATGGGTGGCCCGATGGCCGCCAATCTGGTCAAGAACGGCCACAGCGTGCGCGTGTTCGATCTGGTTCCGGCCGCGGTGCAGGCCGCTGTCGACGCCGGCGCCAGCGCTGCATCGTCGGCGCGCGACACCCTGGCCGATGCCGAAGTGGTGATCTCGATGCTGCCGGCCAGCCGTCATGTCGAAGGCGTGTACCTGGGCGACGCCGGCATTCTTGCCGCGATCCCGGCCGGTGCACTGGTCATCGACTGCAGCACGATCGCCCCGGCCAGTGCCCGCAAGGTCTCGGAAGCGGCCGCCGCGCGTGGCCTGCAGATGATCGACGCGCCGGTGTCCGGCGGTACCGCCGGCGCCCAGGCCGGCACCCTGACCTTCATCGTCGGCGGCGAGGAAGACGCGCTGGAACGCGCACGCCCGGTGCTGCAGGCGATGGGCAAGAACATCTTCCACGTTGGCGCCAGCGGCGCTGGCCAGGTCGCCAAGCTGTGCAACAACATGGCGCTGGGCGTGATCATGGCGGTGACCGGTGAAGCCATCGCACTGGGCGTGGCGCACGGGCTGGACCCCAAGGTGCTGTCGCAGATGATGGCGGTCAGCACCGGCCGCAGCTGGGCCACCGAAGTGTGCAACCCGTGGCCGGGCGTGCTGGAGAATGCGCCGGCCTCGCGTGGCTACAGCGGCGGTTTCGGCAGTGATCTGATGCTGAAGGACATGGGCCTGGCGGTGGAAGCGGCGATGAGTGTCGGCGCTTCGATTCCGCTGGGCGAAGTGGCCCGCAATCTCTACTCGATGAACCACCAGGCCGGCCGCGGCAAGCTGGATTTCTCCAGCGTCGTGCAGCTCATCACGAGCGAGAAGTGACCTGGTAGTGCCGGCCGCTGGCCGGCAACCTCATGCCCCCGTGCGGGACAACGGAGGTGGGATGGGCGGATGTTCGGTTTCGACCGGCATCCGCCCATTTTTTTGGGGGTCGGATCCCTTTCGCAACGCGAAAGGGCTCTGACCCCATATAGCCGTGCGGGCCTGGGATGGGGTCAGAGCCCTTTGCCGGTGGCAAAGGGATCCGACCCCGGCGCCGCATCAGGCAACGATCAGCGTTACATCAATGTTGCCGCGGGTGGCGTTGGAGTACGGGCACACGATGTGCGCCTTCTGCACCAGTTCTTCCACCTGCTCGCGCGGCACGCCCGGCACGTTGATGGTCAGCTCGGCCTCGATGCCGAAGCCGGTCGGGATCTGGCCGATGCCGACCTTGCCGGTGACGGTGGTGTCGGCCGGCAGCGCGACCTTGGCCTGGCCGGCCACGAACTTCAGCGCGCCCAGGAAGCAGGCCGAGTAGCCAGCGGCGAACAGCTGTTCCGGATTGGTGCCCGGGCCGCCGGCGCCACCCAGCTCGCGCGGGGTCGACAGCTGGATGTCCAGCACGTTGTCGGACGAGACGGAACGGCCTTCACGGCCGCCGGTGGAGGTGGCCTGGGCGGTATACAGAACCTTTTCGATGGACATCGGGATGCTCCTGGTCAGTGGGTGGGAGTTGCGTTGGAGCCTACTTTGCCCGGTTTCCGCGTACGTTGGGTTGCAGTCCGTACGAAAAACTTGATTGATCGTCCTGCTGGTCTAGATCGTCCACTCGCGGTCGGTGGTGAACATGATGGTCAGCCAGCGGTCCGGCGAGGCCTCGCCCAGCGCATCGCCGATCTCGTCGCGCAGCTGGTCCCATTCCAGCAGGGGCCGCGGCGGATCGTCCTCGCGTACCACGAAGAACAACTCGATCTGCTCGCCACGCCCCACCTGGGCGACGTAGCTGCGATGCTCGACGAAGCCATGCTTGGCCACGATCGCGCGTGCCACCGCGTCCACGTGCGCCTGCAGTTCCGGCGGGGTGACCAGCAGGATGCCGGCCAGCGCCCGGCGCACCGTCCCGAGCGGGGCGATCATCACCAGCACGCAGACGAAGGCGAGGATGGCCGGGTCGATGTACGGCCCGACCCAGGCCAGCGAGGTGCCGCGCACCAGTACGCCGCCAAGGAAGGCCAGCAGGTAGCAGGCCGACATGCTGGCGGCGATCACCCAGTTCTTCGCGTCCAGCGCGATGAACTCCGAACCGATGCGGCGGTTGGCGCGCAGCACGAACCAGGCCAGCGCACCTTCGCCGATGATCGACAACCCGGCGAAGGCGATGGCTGGGCCGAGTGCGATGTGGCGGCCGCCGGACATCAGCGCATCCACCGCATTGACCAGCGCATACAGTGCCGCGCCGATCATCAGCGTGCCGCTCACCCCCAGCACGATGGGCTCCAGGTGCCAGAAGCCCATGGTGAAGCGCTGGTTGAGCCGCGACTGCAGCGCGTCGGTGCTGGTGGACAGTGCGATCAGACGCGCGACCAGCAGTGACAGCCAGGTCATCACCACATCGATCAGGCCGTAGATGCCATCGAAGATGATCAGCGAGGAATTGGCCAGAAGACCAAATACCACCGCAGCGGCAGCCAGCAGCAATGAGCCTGCGATGGACAGGCGCAGCACGCCTTGTTCGGTACGCGCATCGAAGAAGCGTTCGGTGTTGGCAGGCATGCGGGAATCCAGCGGGAAATAGGCTGCGGAAGCAGCGCGTTGCCATTCTATCCAGCCTGCGGCACGTCGCCATGACCACGCCCGCACAGCGCCTGGAAAAGTCACCAGACTGGTAACCGTTTGCGGATTGACGGGTGCACACCCGAAGCGTATCGTTTGTACCACGATGACATAGAAGCCTCCGGTGACCCCGGGGGCTTCTTTCGTTTGCGCCGTCGCGCGCTGCGAGGTCACCGCCACCGGCCCTGACGTCCCCGTCGCAGCCGTTCTGTTTTCCGCCCCGATCCTGCCTTTCCCGCGCCGTCCTGGTGATCGCGTGGGGCGCCGCCGTGCGCGCAGGATCGGGGCACTCCACATCCATCAACGAAGGAGGATTCGATGCCCCTGCTGACCCTTGAGCAGTGCCGCGCGCACTGCCGTATCGACGGCGATTTTGACGACGCCATCCTGGGTGACCTGCTGGCCGCAGCCAGCGACGCAGCCGCGGCCTATCTGGGCCGCGAGCTGTACGCCGACCAGGCCGCGCTGGACCAGGCGCTTGACCAGCTGCCGCAGGACATGGCGGCGGCGGTGACCGGGCATGAAGCCGCGGTTGCCGCCGCCAATGCCGAGACCAACGCGGCCAAGGCCAAGGCCATGCGTGATGTGGCCGATCGCCGCCTGGCCATGGCGACCGCGCGCAGTGCGCGCCTGCTGCAGGGCATGCCGGTCAACGACAGCATCCGTGCAGCGGTGCGCCTGTTGCTGGGCCACCTGTACGCCCATCGCGAAGCCGTGGTCGTCTCTGCGCAGACGTTCGATGCACCGGCAGGCGCCGCTGCCATCGCAATGGAGCTGCCGTTCGGCGTGGCCGCGCTGCTTGATCCGTACCGATCGGCAGCAACGCCATGAACGCCGGCCACTTCAATCGCCGCATCCGCATCGAGCGCCAGGACGGCCAGCTCGATGCGTGGGGGCAGCCGCTGGACGCCTGGCAGCCGGTGGCAGAGCTGTGGGCCGCCATCATCGCCGACCGCGCAGACAGCGTGCAGCGGCTGACGCTGGAAAGCCGCCTGCCGGCAACGATCCGGCGCCAGCGCTTCCATGTCCGATTGGCAGCCGCACGACAGGCAGGCATCCAGGCCGGCATGCGCATCGTGCATGACGGTCGTGTTTTCAACATCACCGGCGTTGCGCCCGACTTCAGCCAGCGCCAGACCACGGTGCTGTTCACCGAACAGTCTTCAGGCATCGCCTGAGCGACGCCAACCAGGACACCGCGATGAGTTACGAAGCACAGCTGCACGCGCTGCTGGCCCCGCTGCTGCAGGGCCGGCTGTATCCCGACCTTCCGCCGGAACCGGTCATCTATCCGTGTGCCGTCTACCAGCAGATGGGTGGACAGTCCGTGTGGTTCAACGAAGGTTCCATTCCCGAACAGAAGCACGCTCGCGTGCAGCTGACCGTCTGGGCAGACAGCCGCGCCCAGGCCAACACCCTGATCCGCAACATCGAGGATCAGGTATGCGCAGGATTGCCGACCGCCGAATCGTTCGGCGCTGCAATCGCCGTGCATGAGCCGATGCTGCACAAGTACGGCGCGCGGCTCGATTTCGGCCTGTGGTACGTCGACCCGTAAACCGCATCACCCGTGCAACACCCCAGCCTGGCATTCGCCGGGCTTTTTTTTATCCAACGAGGAAATACACCATGGCACTCAAGCTTCCCAAGGGCACCCAGTTCGGCTTCGCACCGGTCGTCTCCACCGCGATCGCCACCAGCGCGATCTCCAAGGCTGCGCCGGCGCTGGCCAGCGTTGCCGCCAACAGCGTCGACACCGGCGATGTGGTGGTCATTGAACTGCCGGGCTGGCCGGCCCTGAACAACCGCGCCACCCGCGCCGGTGCTGAAGCCACCGGCAGCGTTGAACTGCTGGGCATCGACACCACCGATACCGTGCTGTTCCCCGGTACCAGCGGTGCCGGTGTACTGCGCAAGGCGGGCGCCTTCGTCGACCTGGACCAGCAGGGCGACCCGACCACCGCCGGTGGCGAGCAGCAGTACTGGAGCGGCACGCTGCTCGAAGACCCGACCGGTCGCCAGGTCCAGATGCCGACCTTCAAGAACGCCAAGACCATCACCCTGCCGCTGTTCTACGATCCGAAGAAGCCGTGGTATTCGGCACTGAAGAACGCTGACGCCAAGGGCGAGCCGGTGATCCTGCGGGCCAAGCTGGTCGGTGGCGACGTGCTGTACTGGTACGGCTACCTGAGCTACAACGGCGACCCGACCATGGCCGCCAACACCCCGATGGGCACCACCGCGACCTTCACCGCGCTGGCAGACTCCATCCTGGTCGAGGGCGCCTGATGTTCCAGGTCAAGGCGCCGGAGAGCTTCAAGAGCACCCTGACCATCGTCGGTCACGGCCGCGAGCAGAAGCTCAACCTGACCTACCGGCACCTGTCGGTAGCCGACTACGCCAGCCTGCTGGAGCGTCTGGGCGATGACACGTTGAGCGTGGCCCAGGCCATCCTGGACATCGTGGTGGACTGGGATGCCGATGTGGCGCTGGACACCGCCGGCGTCGAGCTGGCGCTGCAGCAGCAGGCCGGCCTGGATGGCGCCATCATCGGTGGCTACACCCAGGCCCTGCAGGTCGCACGCAAGGGAAACTGATCGATGCGGTGGGGGCCCTGTACTGGCGGGCCCCCACCGAGTCCGAGCTGATGAAGCTTGGATTGAAGGCAAAGCACTTTCCACCGCCCCAGGTCGAGCTGTGGCCGGAGTGCGTGCTTCCCATCGAACTTTTCTCGCGGGTTGCCACCCAGTGGCGCGTCGGCGCAGGTGGCCCGATCGGGCTGGATTACAACGTGGTCTACCGGGAGCTGGAGCGCGAAGCGCTCGACGGCGACCAGCATGACGAGGTGATGGCGGCCATCCGCATCATCGAACGCGCGGCCTTGGAGCAGATGCAACAGGAATGAGCCGGCCATCGCGGCAATGCCGATGGCCGATCCCGGCTCCGCCGAAGCGGAGCCGACTCTCCCGAGGAACACTCAATGAGCACTACATCGCCTGGCAGCACACGGACCACCGTGGAGGCCAGCAACGCATTGGAAACGGCCATGCAGGCAGCAAGGCGCGGCATGACCGAGATGACCGGCACCACACAGGAGTTCCAGCGGCAGCTGGAGAAGATCAACACGGTGCAGCAGGCCTTCAATGCCGTGCTGACCACCAGCGCATCATTGGTCACCGCACTGTCCACGCAGCTGACCGCCCTGAACACGCAGCTGCAGGCGGTGGCGAAGACAGGAACAACCGCAGCGGGCGCGGACGCCGGCAAGGCTGCAAAGAAGGAAGAGAAGGCCCAACAGGACGACAAGGGCCTGGCAGGCATCCGCAAGGGCCTGGGCGGCGCGCTCGGCGACTATATCGGCAAGACCGAAAACACCGCCACGGCTGCCAAGAAAGCCTTCGACAAAGCGTTCACGGGCGCCGACGAAGCGTTGAGGAGCTTCGTGACCACCGGCAAGTCCAAGTACAAGGAACTGGCCCAGTCCATCCTGTCCGACCTCAAGATGATCGCCGCACAGCAGGCACTGGTCTGGGGGGCGAGGAAGATCGCCGGCTTGATGGGGGTCGACCTGACGCCCAAGGATGCAGCGACGGACGCGGCGGCGGTGGCTGCAGGCGTGGCGACTGCCAAGGACGCCAAGGTCGGCGATGCCAAGGCGGGCGAAACCAAGGACGCCAAGGACACCAAAGGCACCACAGGACTTTCGGGGTTCCGCAAGGGCTTCGGCAGCGCGCTCGGCGAGTACATGGAAAAGACCGAGAACTCCGCCAAGTCCACCCAGGATGCCTTTTCCAAGGCGTTCACCGGCGCAGAGGCGGCACTGCAGAGCTTCGTGAAGACGGGCAAGTCCAACTACAAGGATCTGGCCAAGTCGATCATCGCCGATCTCAAGATGATCGCCATCCAACAGGCAATCGTCTGGGGCGTCAAGAAGATCGCGGGCCTGTTCGGATATGGCACGGGGATGGAGGCCAACGCCAACGGTGGCGTCTACCAGTCGCCGAGCCTGTCGGCCTATTCCGGCGGTGTCTACAACACCCCGCAGCTGTTCGCCTTCGCCAGGGGCGCAGGCGTATTCGGCGAAGCGGGACCGGAAGCGATCATGCCGCTGCGGCGCGGGCCGGACGGCCGTCTGGGTGTGGCCGCGCACGGTGGCGGCGGTGGTGGCGGAGTGGGAGTCAGCATCCGCATCGACAACAACGGTGGCAAGGAAGTCACCACCAACGAAAGCATGCTGCAGCAGTTCGGCAACGAGATTGGCCAGTTCGTGGAACGCAAGTACCGCGAGCTGCAGAGTCGTGACCTGAAGGCAGGTGGTGTGCTCAGCAGGAGTGCCATGCAATGACCGACACCTTCACCTGGCCGGCAACCAGCCAGAGTACTGGAACCACCACCGCCGCCGTGAAGCGCGCGAAGTTCGGAGATGGCTATGCGCAGGCCGCTGCCGATGGCCTGAACGCCACTTCACGCAGTTACCAGCTGCAGTTCGTCGGCAACCGCAAAACGATCAACGAGATCGTGACCTTCCTGGATGGTCATGCCGGCCGCAGCTTCCTGTGGAAAGGGCCACTGGGGCAGGGGCTGTACATGTGTGATTCCTACACCGACAGCCATCTCGGCGGCCAGGTATCGACCATCACCGCCACCTTCGAGCAGACCTTCCACGCGTAGGCATGAGCATGGATCTTCAACGGATCGACCTGGATACCATCCAGCCCAACGGAAAGCGTGGGGAGACCCAGCGGCCCGCCTTCACCAAGATCAACCAGAACTTTCAGGATGTTGCGTTGGCGCTGGAGGGAATCCCTGGTGCCATCGCAGACTCAGTCTCGGGAAAGAACCGTTTGATCAATGGGAATTTCGAGCTCTGGCAGCGTGGGGACAACTTCACCGCCGCCGCTGCCTACTGTGCAGACAGATTCTTTGCACAGCAGGGAGGGATGGACGGAGCAGTCATATTCAAATCACCCGTTGCCCCGGGCGATTCGAACTTCCCGAGAAGCCTGTTTACGTTGGCCGCCAATTGCAACGGGAATCACAACGCCGCCGGACACCATTTCCTGTTCGAGCAGCGTGTGGAAAGTGTGCGGACCTTTGCCGCATCGGAGAGCACGCTATCGTTCCTGGTCTACAACGCAGGCACCGCAGGCAGAAAGATCGCAGTCGAGTTCCTGCAGCGCTTCGGAACGGGCGGAAGCCCCACTGTCACGGCGATCCAGCCGGAAGTTTTCACGCTCGCACAGGGCCTGAACCGGATCAGCAAGACCGTCAGTCTTCCTTCCATCTACGGTAAGACGCTTGGCAGTGGCGATGATTCGGTCATCTGTGCGGTATGGCTCTCAGCAGGCAGCGACTTCAACGCGCGCACAGGAGGGCTCGGCGCGCAGGCAGGCCAGTTGTACTTCGGTGAAATGCAATGGGAAGCCGGCGCACGGGCGACCCGCTTCGAGTGGAGATCACCGGCCCACGAGCTTGCGCTGTGCCAGCGCTACTACCAGAAGTCCTTTCCTGTTACAGAGGTTCCCAACAGCAGGAGCAGCTCCGCCGTCCATCGGAACGCCGTGGCCTTCAACAGTGGTACCTGCCGGGTTGTTGCAGAGTTCAAAGGCACGATGCGCAGCACGCCAAAGCTGCTGTTCCATGCAGGCGGAGAAGGTGGTGACATCGGATCGCCGAGCTTCTGGAGGTACTACGACGCCGCGGGCGGAACATGGCGCGCGGGAACGCTGACTAACGTAGTCATGGCAACGAGCCAGGCGTTCATGGCTGACGTAGGCGGTGCGGGCTTCCTGGTAAGCGGCTCTGTTCTACTGGCAGGCCACTACACCGCCGATGCCGAACTCTGAGTGCATTCATGCGTCTGCGGGATCGGGCGGAAAGCCGTGAGATCCGCCCATTGACGGAATGAAAGTACTCAGACCCCGAGCGGACGCCGCCGATTCACCTCGTTCAAGGAGCCAACAATGGCAAGAAAGATCATCGACCTCGATTCCGTTCAACCGAACGGAAAGCGGGGTGAAACACAGCGCCCGGCGTTTACCAAGATCAACGAGAATTTCGCCGAGGTCTACGACGCGTTGACCGAGGTCGCGAAGATCCCGGAAACCGTGGCGAATGCCATCAACGAGCGCGTTCCAGGCAGGAATCTGCTCATCAATGGCGCCCTGCAGTTCTGGCAACGCCGTACATCTGGTCGTGTCGGCACTGGGTCGGGGACGCTGGGCGCGGAAGTGTTCTTCGCCGACCGTTTCACGAACTCGGCACTGGTCTGCAACCACGACGTACAGCGCGTGGCGTACGACGGGCAAGCCGGATTTCCGGAAGACACACGGTCGATTCTGGTCTGCACCGTATCCGAGGCCATCGCCAGAAGTGGCGCCTGGATGGGGCAGAAGATCGAGGGTGTCCGCAGTGCAAGCGGAGACATCACGATCTCGGTATGGGCGAACTCTGATGCGCCCGGTCGCAGTGTGGGCGTGCGTGTCATCCAGGATTTTGGAACCGGCGGCTCACCCTCGCCGCAGGTGGTGCTGGAAGCCGGTGTGCTCACAGTGGGCACCACCGCCAAACGTCACAGCATCACGGTGACGTTGCCGAGTACCCGGGGAAAGGTGCTCGGCAGCAACGGCAACGACCACCTCTACGTAGTGTTCGACCTGTGCGGTGCTGGTCAGAAGGGCGAGCTGGTGGCACAGAACGGCTCGTTCGGCTTTACCCAGTTCCAGGTCGAATCGGGCCGCGCAGCGACATGCTTCGACTGGCGGCCGCCAGGTGTGGAACTGGCGTTGTGCCAGCGCTACTACGAGAAGAGCTACAACCTCGACATCGTACCCAACACGGCGCACAACGAAGGGCGCGAGGCATTCTCGATCAACTCACCGGGAATGGCGCATTACCAGAGCGTGCGATTCCAGACGGCAAAGCGCGCTCATCCCTACGTGATGATCATCTCGGCCGACAACATCCAGCAGGATGGACACATCGCGGAAGACAACATCTCCCGCGTGCCCTGCCTGGTCAACTACGCCTCGCCTTCCGGGTACGAAGTCAGCTGGACCAACAATCCAGGCCGCTGGGGCGGCTGGTGGCATTGGTGGGCCGACGCCGAGCTTTGATGGGGCGCCCGCAGGGAACAGGACGACAGCAATGACGAGAAAAATCATCGACCTCGATTCCGTTCAGCCGAACGGAATGCGGGGCGAAACCCAGCGCCCGGCGTTTACCAAGATCAACGACAACTTCGCCGAAGTGTATGGCGCGCTGGATTCGCTGGAAAGCGCTTTGCAGAGCGCGGCTCCAGGCAGGAACCGCCTGATCAACGGCAACTTCGATTTCTGGCAGCGGGCCAGCACTGGCACCACCCAAGGCGGCGAGATCTATGTGGCCGATCGTTGGACCGTGGCAGCGCTGAGCTGCACGCATACCGCAAATCGCGGGGCCAATCTTCCTGCCGGCGGTGCCGCGCCGGAATCGCGCCGTTTCCTCAACAGCGTTGTCTCCAAGGTCAGTGCAGGCAGCAGCGCCTATGTCGCACAGAAGGTCGAAGGGGTCGCCACACTGTCCGACGGCGAAGTGGTGGTTTCCGGCTTCGCCTATGGCCCGCCAGGAAAACGCATCGGTGTTCGTCTCATCCAGCACTTTGGCACCGGTGGTTCGCCTTCCGCCGCGGTCAGCGTAGAGCTGGGAACCGTAGCGGTCACCGCCGCGTCCTGGACCTATTTCCAGCTCAGTGCGCGATTGCCATCGGTGAAGGGGAAGACCCTGGGCAGCAATGCCGACAGCGATTTCCTGTGGCTGGTGGTGGATCTGTGCGCCGATGCCTATGGCGGTGTCATCTCCGGTCAGAGCGGAGAGTTCGGCCTTGCGATGATGCAGCTGGAGCGCGGCGACAGGGCAACGGCATTCGACCTGCGCCCGCTGGCCCACGAGCTGCAGCTGTGCCAGCGCTACTACGAGAAGAGCTACAACCTGGATGTGCCGCCTGGCACGGCCGATGGCATCGGACGCGACAACCAGTTCTACGACCGCAGTGTCGGCGTTGGCAGCACCTCGCATATCCGGTGTCGCGTGCCCAAGCGGGCCATCCCAGCCTACACGGTCTACAGCGATGTGAACGGGCAGGCAGGGCGCATATCCGGCGCAAGCGGCGGCATCGGCACGGTGACATCCATCGTATATGCCGGCCAGTCCGGCGCACAGGTCAATTACCAATCCGCCGCAGGCAACTGGGGCTCCTCCTTCCATTGGACCGCCGACGCGGAGCTATGACATGTATCAACTGACCGAAGAGATCGACACCATCAAGTGCCTGCAGACCGGCGCCTTCATTCCACGTGGCCACCGTCTGTGGAATGACTATGAAGCCTGGTGTACGGCAGGCAATGAGCCGGAGCCGGTACCGCCGCTGTTCGTACCCGGCTCGGCGCAGTTCCATCGCTTCATCCGCGGAAAGGCGTGGGAGTGGATGGCCCAGTGTGCCCGCGATCGCGGCTATGACAGCATCGAGAGTTGCTGCAGCTACGCGGGCAGTGCGGTGCCGCGCTATGCGCAGGACGCCATCGCCATGATTGCCTGGCGCGACGGGGTCAACCTCGCATTGGAGACTATTGAGTCCACCGCCGAGGAGAACGCGCCGGACTGGCGGCAGGTCCAGGCGCAACTGCCGCAGCCGGATGCATTCGGCTGGCCTGCCGAGCAGGCGCCGGAAATCATCGGCGGCTGAGGAGGACGACGCATGGCACGACGCACAATCGACCTTGATACCGTGCAGCCGAACGGAAAGCGGGGTGAGACGCAACGGCCGGCCTTCACCAAGGTCAATGAGAACTTCGCCGATCTCTACACGGATCTGGATGAACTCGAAACCACGGTGCAGGATCTCCGGCGCAGGCAGAACGGCCGGAACCGGCTGATCAACGGTGACTTCAGGTTCTGGCAACGGGGCAGCAGCCGCACTGTGGTGTCGCCTCTGGCGGTGTATGTTCCCGATCGCTTCCAGGTGGTATGCACCGGGGCGGGGCAGGTCGCGGTGTCACGCCGCAGCTTCGATGCCCCGGCATTCGGGGTCACGGGATTCATGAACTGCGATCTCACCGGATCGACGGCCGCGACCGAGGCGTTCGTCACCCAGCCGGTGGAAGGCGTGCAGACGCTGGCGGGAAGTACCGTGACGCTGAGCATGCAGGCATGGGCCGCGACGCCGGGCTGCCGCATCGGCGTTCGCTTCATCCAGACGTTTGGTACCAATGGGTCTCCGGATGTGACGGTCCGGGCAGGCGTCCAGGAGATCGGCACCGCGGCCGCGCTCAGGTACTTCACCGTCGAGTTGCCATCCATTGCTGGCAAGACCGTGGGAGCCAACAGCAAGCTGCACGTCATCGTCGACTTTGCGACACCCGGTGGTTATGGCGGACAGCTTGTCGGCCAGTCTGGGTCCTTTTCGCTGACCTGCATGCAGTTGGAGAAGGGGGCGACACCTACCGACTACGACATGCGTGATGACGCAACCGAGCTGATGCTGTGCCAGCGGTACTACGAGAAGAGCTTCCCACTGGAACAGGCACCGCAGCTTGGCATGCCGTCACCGCAGGGCGTCGCCGCCGCGTTCCAGGCAGGCCTGGCGCGCAGTGAGCAGATCTCCTTCAAGGTCGCCAAACGCACTGTGCCCGCACTCACGCTCTACTCCAACAGTGAAGTGGCGCCGGCCCTCGGCTACTGGTCGTTGTTCAACGGCAACGGGTGGTCACGCGGAATGGCTGTCCCGCTGTTCCTTCGTCCCGATGGATTCACGCTTCAGCTTGATTTCGGTTCTGGCCTGACGCCGTTCTATGCCTATCTGGTGGGCGGCAACTGGGCGGCTGACGCCGAGATCTGACCTTGGCCGTCAACACCGGCGCACGCAGCGAGGACTGCACATGACACGAAGAATCATCGACCTGGACACCGTCCAGCCCAACGGCAAACGAGGTGAGACCCAGCGGCCGGCATTCACCAAGATCAACGACAACTTCGCCGAGATCTACGCTGGTCTGGACGACGCGCAATCGGCGCTCATGCATCTGGAAGGCCGCATGGCCGGAAGGAACCCGCTCATCAACGGCGACTTCCGGTTCTGGCAGCGCGGTGCAGCGTTCCCTGCATCCACGGGCTCTCGCTACATCGCTGACCGCTGGGCGGTCAATGCCATCGGCACCAGGGTAGCTGCCTCACGCGAGGATGTGCCTCCAGGCGGCGGCCAGGGAGGGCGCCTGCTGGCTGGGTCGCGCCACCTGCTTCGGCTGGAGGTGCAGAGCGTTGCCGGTGCCGGCAACATGGCGCTGGTCCAACAGCGCATCGAGGATGTCCGGACACTGGCCGGGCGCACCGTCACGATCAGTTTCAAGGCGCGCGCCTCGGTGGACGACTTCCGCATCGGCGTGGAGTTGCAGCAGTCCTACGGAACGGGTGGGTCTACCGCGCGCGACAGCATCGGCGCCTCGGTCGTGCTCGATACGCTGTGGCGATGGCACCAGGTCACCGTGGAAGTTCCCGGTCTTGCCGGCAAGACGCTGGGCCCGGACAGCTACCTGCAACTGGGCTTCTGGCTGGACGCAGGTGCCGATTTCGGCGGCCGCGCGTTCGCCGCCGGGCAGAAGAGCGGCAGCGTGCAAGTGGCCGAAGTGCAGATCGAAGAAGGCGATACCGCCACCGACTTCGACCGCCGGTCCGAAGCACTGGAGCTGCTGTTGTGCCAGCGCTACTACGAGACGGTGGATGTAAACCGGATCATCGGCATCACCTACACCGCCAACGGCGACACGCGAGCGTGCATCCCGTTCAAGGTGCGCAAACGCTCAGCACCCAGAATCTCCTCGCCGTCCACCGCGCTGAACCTGGTGGGCTTCGGCAATGCCGGCAACCTGGTCAACTTCGACGGCGGAGCGCCCAGCTGGCAGTCCACGGTTGACGCGGCAGTCATCGCCTCGATGCCGAACAACATGCAGCTCTGGGGCGCGGTGGTGGTGTGGTCGACCACCTCGCAGGTGCTGGTCCAGGCCGATGCGGAGCTCTGAGCCATGACAACCCCCGCTCCGCAGGCGCCAAAGCACGCCTGCTTCACCACCACTGCCTCGCTGCGCCCAGGCCACCACGTCATCGTGCCGTGCGGCCAGGAACGGTACCCCGTACCACCCCCTCTTCCCAATGCCGCACAGGAGAACACCCCATGATCACCGCCGATGCCCAGCAGCTTGAGCCGGGTGGCCGCATCACCGTCTATGAACTCGACGCCAGCAGTTTCGGCGCCGACAAGCTCTTCTTCCACGCGCACCTGCAGAGTGGCCTCATCTGGTGGCAGGGCCAGGAATATGGCCCCTGGCCGATCGAGGCCAGCGGCTTCGAGCGCACCAGCGACCAGCCGCCGAACCCGCGCCTGCGCGTGAGCAACATCGATGGCCGCATCACCGCCATGTGCCTGTTGTTCGATGACCTGGTCGGTGCACGCATCATCCGCCGGCAGACGCTGGCCAAGTACCTGGATGCCGCCAACTTCGAGGAAGGCAATCCCAGCGCGGATCCTGGCGAGCACTTCCCTGATGAAGTCTGGTTCATCGAGCGCAAGATCGGTGAGGACAAGCAGATGGTCGAGTTCGAGCTGACCACCGCGATCGATCTCAATGGGCAGCAGCTGCCGGGCAGGCAGATCATCGCCGGCATGTGTGGCTGGCTGGTGCGTGGCGGCTATCGCGGCGCGTACTGCGGCTACAACGGTCCAGCGGTGGCCGACAGCGACGACGTCGCCACCGATGATCCGGCGCGTGACCAGTGCGGCGGTCGGGTACGCAGCTGCAAGCTGCGCTTCGGCCAGGACAAGCCGCTGCCCTATGGCGGCTTCCCCGCCGCGGGCCTGTTGCGCTCCTGATCGATCCCCTCCCGATTCCACTTTCCAGGCCCGCCCGCGCGGGCCTTTTTCATGGGTGAAACATGCAACCGACAACCCTGCAGGCCATCCAGGCGCACGCCGTGGCCGAGTACCCGCGCGAATGCTGCGGGCTGATCGTGGCCATTGAAGGCCACGAACGCTATCTTCCCTGCCGCAACGTGGCCGCCACGCCCAGCGAGCATTTCCGCCTGCCCGCTGAGGACTATGCCGTGGCCGAGGACAAGGGCGAGGTGCTGGCCCTGGTGCACAGCCATCCCGATGCCGCCGCAACGCCGTCCGACGCCGATAGGGTCATGTGCGAGCGCAGCGGGCTGACCTGGCACATCGTCAGCGTCGGCCAGGTAACAGGCGAGGCACCGCTGTGCGGTGATCTGCAGACCCTGCATCCCACTGGCTACATGGCACCGTTGGTCGGTCGCCAGTTCGCCCACGGTGTGCTGGACTGCTACAGCCTGGTCCGCGATTTCCACGCACGCGAACTGGGCATCCCGCTGTCCGAGTACGAACGCCAGGACGACTGGTGGAGCCACGGCCAGGACCTGTACAGCCTTGAACGGCTGCACGCCGAGGGCTTCGACCTGATCGAGGGCGAGCCGCAGCGGGGCGACATGATCCTGATGCAGATCCGCTCGCCGGTCACCAACCACGCGGGCATCTACCTCGGCGACGGGCAGATGCTGCACCACCTGCATGGCCGCCTGTCCGAGACCGTGCCGTACGGCGGCATGTGGGCCGAGCGCACCCGTTGCATCGTCCGCCATCGCGGGGTGCGACATGACTGACCGTCTTCGTACGATCCGCCTGTACGGCAAGCTGGGTACGCGCTTTGGGCGCAGGTTCCGGCTGGCGGTGAACAGCCCGGCCGAGGCGGTGCATGCGCTGTGCACCATGCTGCCAGGATTCCAGCAGTACCTGATGGGCGCAAAGGCCAAGGGCATGGAGTTTGCCGTGTTCAACGGCCGGCAGAACCTGTCGCGGGATCAGCTGCACGACCCGCCGGGACAGGATGACATCCGCATCGCGCCGGTTCTGGTGGGCAGCAAGCGAGGGGGCGTACTGCAGACGATTGTGGGCGTCGTCCTCATCGTTGTTGGCGCCGTGGCATCGGCATGGGGATATGGAGCGATCGGCCAACCGATGATGAAGCTCGGTGTTTCCATGGTGATCGGCGGCATCACCCAGATGCTCTCCCCCCAGCCAAAAGGCCTGGGTGCCAAAGACACACCCGAAAACGCGCCCAGCTACAGCATGAACGGCACCGTCAACACGCAGGCGCAAGGCAACCCCGTGCCGGTCGCCTATGGCGGCCATGACAGCAAGGGCATGTTCATCGGCTCGGCCGTGATCAGCGGCGGCATCCTGGCGGAGGACCAGTTTTGAATCAGACCACTCATCCCACGCCGCGCACGCGTGGCGCAGCCACGCCAGTGCTGGCGGGTGCCAAGAAGGGCGCGAGCAACGCCCGAACCCCGGTCGAAACCGCCGACAGCCTGCACTCGATGGCGGTGGCCCGCATCATCGACCTCGCCAGCGAGGGCGAGATCCGTGGCCTGGTCGCCGGCAAGCAGTCGATCTACCTGGACCAGGTGCCGATCGAGAATCCGGACGGCACGCTGAACTTCTCCGGCGTGGACGTGCAGACGCGCTCCGGCACCCAGGACCAGGAGCACATCAGCGGCTTCCCCTCCATCGAGAACGAAGTCGGGGTCAACGTCGAGCTGCGCAGCGATGCGCCGGTGGTGCGCACCGTATCGGGTGCCGATCTGTCAGCCGTCCGTATCCGCTTTGCGGTGCCGGCGTTGCAGAAGACCAACACCGAGAACGGCGACACTGAAGGCTACCGGATCATGTACGCGGTGGATCTGTCCACCGACGGCGGCCCGTTCAGCACGGTGCTGACCGATGCCTTCAGTGGCAAGACCACCAGCCAGTACGAGCGCAGCCGCCGCATCGATCTGCCTGCCGGCAGCCAGTGGCAGGTGCGCATCCGCCGGCTGACCGCCAACGCCAACAGCAGCACCATCGCCGATACCGTCAACGTGCTGTCGATGACCGAGATCATCGATGCCAAGCTGCGCTATCCGAACTGTGCGCTGGCGGCGGTGCAGGTTGATGCCAGCCAGTTCCAGAACATTCCCACCCGGTCCTACCAGCTGTGGGGCCGCATCGTACGCATCCCCTCCAACTACGATCCGCTCAGCCGTCTCTACAGCGGTGTGTGGGACGGTACCTTCAAGAGTGGCTGGACCAACAATCCGGCCTGGGTGTTCTTCGACATCGTCACCAACGATCGCTTCGGCCTGGGCCATCGTGTTCCGCTGGACTGGGTGGACAAGTGGCGGCTGTACCAGATCGCGCGCTACTGCGATGAACTGGTCAGCGATGGCCAGGGCGGCAAGGAGCCGCGCTTCACCTGCAGCCTGTATCTGCAGACCCGCGCCGAGGCCTACCGCGTGCTGCAGGACATTGCCACCATGTTCCGCGGCATCAGCTTCTATGCGGCGGGGCAAGTGATGGCCTCGGCCGACATGCCCAAGGACCCGGTGCTGACCTACAGCCAGGCCAACGTCATCGAAGGGCGCTTCCACTATGCCGGCAGCAGCCGCACGGCGCGGCACACGGTGGCCCTGGTGTCGTGGATCGATCCGGACGACTTCGGCCGGCAGAAGGTCGAAGTCGTACAGCACCTTCCGGGCGTGGCCCGCTACGGCATCAACCAGACCGAAGTGACGGCGGTGGGCTGCCACTCGCGTTCGCAGGCGCAGCGCGTGGGCAACCACATCCTGCATACCGAGATGCTGGAAACCGAGACGATCAGCTTCTCGGTGGGCCTGGATGCGCTGGGCTGCATGCCCGGTGATGTGATCCAGGTGGCCGACCCGAACCGCGCCGGCCGCCGCAATGCGGGCCGCATCCGTAGTGCGGGCACGCGCAGCCTGGTGCTGGACCGGATGCCGGAACAGATCGCGACCGGTGACACCCTGCGTGCCACCCTGCCCAGCGGGCAGACCGAAGCACGCACGGTGCAGTCGGTGGACGGCGAGACGGTGACCGTCAGCGCGCCGTGGTCGGCGGTACCGGTGGCGCAGTCGGTCTGGGCATTGGAATCGCCGGAGCTGGCCCTGCAGCACTATCGCGTGCTGTCGATCAGCGAAGGCGAGGACCTGACCTATCAGATCACCGCGCTCAAGCACGTGCCGGGCAAGTACGCCGCCATCGACGACGGCACGCGCCTGGATCAGCCGCCGATCAGCATCATCCCGCCCAGCGTGCAGCCGGCACCGGCCAACGTGCGGATGGCCTCGCATGTGGTGGTCGACCAGGGCATCGCTACCTCCGTGCTCACGATCGAGTGGGATGCTGCGGACAAGGCGATCGGTTATGACGTGGAATGGCGCCGTGGCGATCTCAACTGGGTCCGCGCTGGTCGCGTCGGGACGCAGAGCCTGGAAGTGCGGGGCGTCTACGCAGGCGAGTATCTGGCCCGCGTACGCGCGGTCAATGCGCTGGGCGCGGTGTCGCAGCCGACGCTCAGCATGCTCACCACCATTGAAGGCAAGACGACGCCGCCCCCCTCGCTGGCATCGTTGACCAGCACTGCCCGCCCCTTCGGCATCGCACTGTCCTGGGGCTTCCCCGCAGGTGCAACCGATACCGAACGGACCGAACTCTGGTACAGCACTGGCCCCAATCGCGAGAGCGCGATCAAGCTGGGCGACTTCGCCTACCCGCAGGCCCAGCACCAGATGAACGGCCTGGCCGCTGGCGCGCGCTTCTGGTTCTGGGGACGGCTGGTGGATCGAAGTGGCAACATCGGCCCGTGGTATCCGGCGCAAGCCGGGGTGATGGGTGAGTCCAGCAGCAACCCGGATGACTACGACGCCTACTTCGCCGGCCGCATCAACGAAAGCGCGCTGGGCCAACAGCTGAAGGGCAAGATCGAGCGCGTCACCCAAGTGCTGCCGCTGGTCTGGGATGCCGAGGCAACCTACAGCCCAGGGCAGACCGTCATCCACGACGGGCGGATCTGGAGCTGGCAGGGCACTGCCGCAGGCAATGAAACGCCGCCGGGCAGCCACTGGAAGAACATCGGCGACGCCATCGCCGAGGCGGGCGCCATCGTCGGCCGTGTCGATCAGCTGGAAATGGACGTGACCGACGTCGATGGCAAGGTGGCCGCGCAGGGGCAGAAGGTCGATGGCCTGTTCGCCCAGGTCAGCGACCACAGTGCCGGCGAGGAGGACTACAACGTCGGCGAGAACGATGTCAGCGCCGGCACCATCACCGTCTACAGCGTGATGGCCGAGAAGGACGCGGCACTGGCCAAGCGCGTGGACACGGTCGAAGCGTCCATCGAAGGTGTTCCAGGCAAGATCGAGGGCGTCAGCGCCGCGGTCCAGCAGGTCTCGCAGGCCGTGGTCAACCTGGATGGCAAGGTCAGCGCGACCTATACGGTCAAGGCGCAGATCACCAGCGCCGGGCAGATCTACATGGCCGGCATGGGTCTGGGCGTGGAGCAGCAGCCAGATGGCAGCTACCAGAGCCAGATCCTGATGCAGGCTGATCGCTTCGCGCTGATCAACACCAACAGCGGGCAGGTCAGTGCGCCCTTCGTGGTGCAGGGCGGGCAGACCTTCATCAGCCAGGCACTGATCGGCAACGGCTGGATCCAGAACGCCATGATCGGCGACGTGATCCAGTCCAATGCGGTGGGTGCCGGCGGGCAACCACGATGGAGGCTCGACAAGAACGGCACGTTGACGATGAACGGCCCCGAGAACGGCGGCCGCCTGACCATCAATGACAGTGTCATCCACGTTTACGACAGCAACGGCCGCGTCCGCGTCCGCATGGGGATCTGGTAATGGCAACAGGTATGCAGATATTCGGCCCGGATGGGCAGATGTGGTTCGACACCAATGATCGTGCCGGCAAGATCATGGGCACTCTCTCGGTCGTTGGAAGCTCGTCCAGCAGCGTGGGCCTGGCCGGCCTGGGTGAGCCATTTGCCATCCTGCCCAGCCCTGGCTCCGACAGTTGGCAGGACCAGAATGGCAATCAGTTTTCCGCGCCTGCGCTTGGGTACATGTCGTTTGTCGACGGCGGCAATACATTGCGGATGCAGTTCACGTTCTCGCCGATTGCCAACCCGACTGCTTCCATCTACTACGGAGTCTTCTGATGTCTGTTGGTCTTGAAGTCACCAATGACAGCGGCGTTCCAGTTCTTGTGAACGCACATTCCTTCGTCTTCTTTTCGATAGCCAAGGGCACGCAGTCCATTGCAAGCAATACGTCCGCCTATGGCGCGAGCGGGTTTGTAAGCCTTCCCGCACAGAGCGTGCCGTACCTGGTGTTCATCCGCTGCAATGGCGGATCCGCACAGGTGATGTCAGCGCTGAATGGCTTTTACTGGAGCATGGGGCAAGGGACCACCAGCTTCGAGTGGTGGGCATGGGGGCGGGCGGTCAACAGTGGAAGTACAGGCATGCAGGTCTACAACGCCGACGGATCCATCCAGTGGGATATGTCAAACCGTCCACTGCGCATCGCTGGTTTGGTCGATAAATCGGGTGGAAGTGTTCCAGGCTTTACCGAGATGTCCACCGACAATGTGAGGCAAGGGCCACTGTTCAACGGTCCTGGTGAGAATCTCGCCTATCTGATGTCCGACATTGGACTGTGCCATGACATCTACGCCTACTACGGAAGTGGCCCGACCATTCGCGGCAACATGCGCTATCAGCCGTACATCAATACTCCAAATGCTTCGCAGGTGCGATTGAACTACTGCAGGCGTAGAGAGAACCGTCAACGTTCGTTGAGCGGCGCGTCCTACCAGAGTTTCACGGGGCAGTTGCCGAACTTCCTGATTGCCGCACACACCTACTAGCCTGAATCAGGCCCGTGCAGGCGGCCATTTGAGCCGCCAGGGACTAGACTGCGCCCCTCCTACGCTCCTCGACGACGCACTGCAGTGATCACGCCACCCTGACCCTTGCCGCACATCGGCAGCCGGCCCGCCCGGCTCAGGATGGTCGGCCTGCTCGAATCGATGATGACCCTGCAGATCGTCGAGGACATCACCGAGACGCCAGCGAGCGCAACCGCGAATGCGTCGGCCAGGGCGTGGCGAATACGGTCACCGGTTTCCTCGGCGGCATGGCCTGCTGCGCGATGATCGGCCAGTCGGTCATCAACGTGACGTCCGGTGGCCGTGGCCGCCTGTCCTGCCTGGTGGCCGGCGTGCTGCTGCTGGTGCTGGTGGTGTACGGCAGCGACCTGGTGCGGCAGATCCCGATGGCCGCTCTGGTGGCGGTGATGATCATGGTCAGCATCGGCACCTTCAGCTGGCGCTCGCTGCGCGACCTGCGCACGCATCCGCGCAGTTCCTCGGCCGTGATGCTGCTGACCGTGGTGGTCACCGTGGCCACCCACGACCTGGCCAAGGGCGTGCTCAGTGGCGTGCTGTTGTCGGCGCTGTTCTTCGCGCGCAAGGTTGGCCGCATGCTGGATGTGCAGCGCGAGGATGTCGCAGACACGCAGGTCTACCGCGTACGCGGGCAGGTGTTCTTCGCGTCCGCCGGCCAGCTGGGCGCCGCGTTCGACTACCAGCATGTGGCGCCGAAGGTGCAGATCGACCTGCGTGATGCCCATCTGTGGGATCTGACGGCGGTGGCCGCGCTGGAACGCGCGCAGGAAAAGCTGGCCGCGCATGGGGCGGGGGTGACGGTGGTGGGCCTGAATGCGGCCAGCCAGACGTTGATCGAACAGGTAGGCGGGCGCGGAGGCGGGCATTGAGGTTCCAGCGTCCGCGTCTGAGACGACGTGCACGCATTCTGAATCCAGTCAGGCACCTGAAACCGGCGCCGTCGTAGCATTGCCCGCGTGATGGGGCCGATGGACGGCCCCTCCTTGCCGGCACCCGCTGGCGACACGCAAGGGAGAAACTGGCAATGCAGGCATTGGGCGCGCTTGGGCGCAGCGAACGGGTCGGCGTCGGCCATGGGTATTGGAAGGTGCTGGCCCTGTGCCTGGCGCTCACCGCATGCCAGGCGCCTTCTTCCCAGGCATCGACCGAAACGGCGGCCCCCGCGTCGATTGCTGCGGCATCGCCGACAGCCCCTTCCGGCCCGGCATCGGCAGATTCCCTCCACTACCCGGATGCGTCCTATACCGACGGTCGCCTGCGCCCAGCCTATGGCTGGTGTGTGGATGGGGTGGAAGATGCAGGCAAGCTCCAGGCCTGCGGCAAGGACGAACTCGCCTACCAGGAAGGGCGTCTCGAAGCGGCGGCCAGCAAGGCGCTGGCCGGACTCGACGGCGCTGCCCGGACGGCATTCCAGGCCACCCAGGCGAGCTGGCGCAGCGATACAGACCGTTATTGCCGCGATGTCCCCAACAGCAGCGTGCAGCAGCTGCAGGGCGCGCAGGAATGCCGCCTGTACCGTGTTGCCAACCGTGCCGACCAGCTGCTGGCGCAGAGCGCGCCGCCGGATACCTCGTATACCCAGGCAGCGCTGCGTCCGGAATACACCCGTTGCGTGCAGGACGCCCGCGGCATGGACGACCAGTTGGAAGCCTGCGATACGGCCGAGCTCGCCCATCACAAGGCGCTGCTGGAAGCACAGGTCGCGCGACTGATGGACGGCCCCGACGGCCCGGGCAAGGACCGCTGGATGGACGAGCAGGCCAACTGGGCTGCAGACACGGACAAACACTGCAGCCAGGCCACTGACAGCGTGGGCCCGGCGTTGGATGCACAGTCGTGCCTCATCAATCGTTACGCCAACCGTGCGGTGGAACTGCAGAAGGGCGTGTTGGCGCGATGATGAGCCTCGATGGCGGCATTGCAGGGGGCCTCGACGCCGATCCGAAAGCCCGTCTGCTGGCAGGGCAGCGGAATTGACTGCGGTCAAGCCTTCAAGATGTCCTTGAAACGGCAGTTTCGTTGAGATTCGTGAGCATTGGGCATCATGTGAGCGACCTCAACATACGAATTCGCGAACGCGATCGCGAGGACGTTGCGCCGTGCAGATTGCAGTTGGGACAAGGTGCACACATTCTGAATCCAGTCAGGCATCTGAAATCCACGCTGGCGTAGCATGCAATTCCCGATGGGGCCGATGGACGGCCCCGCGTTGACGGGCAACGTGCCTGGATGCCAAGGAGATGCAAGCAATGCAGGGAACAAACCACCTTCCAGCGGCCCCCCGCGAAACGTTCGGCAGGGCCGGGGCCATCGCGCTTGCGCTGGCCCTGGGCCTCAGCCTGGCAGCATGCCAGGCCAAGAGCCCGGAGGCGGATACGGCAGTTGCCCCCGCGGCCGCCGCGCCCGCCACCGCATCGCCGCCCGCCACTGCAGAGCCTGCACGCGCCGCACCTGCCACGACAGCGGCCGATGCCGATGATCAGGACATGCCGCCGCAGCGCCCGGATGATTCCTACAACAAAGCCACGCTGCGGCCGCAGTACGCCACGTGCGTGAACTCCAGCGGCGGCGAGACCCCCGCACTGCAGGCGTGTGGCGATGAGGAGCTTGCCTGGCAGGAGCAGCGACTCGAGCAGGCCTTCATGAAGATCGTCGACGGTCCCGATGGCAAGGACAAGGATAGGCTGATGGACGAGCAGGCCGCCTACATGTCCGATACCAATCGCTACTGCAGCTGGAACCCTGCCGAAGACGGGCAGGGGCAGATGCTGGACGCGCAGTCCTGCCGGATCAATCGCACCGCCAACCGTGCCGACGTGCTGCAGGCACTGACCTCGAAGTAATTCCCCCGCAAAGGAGTGCAGGAAAATGGATGTTGTGACCCAGGCAAAGCAGGCAATGGACAACTGGCATCGCGGCCAGACGTCGGCGCATTTCGAAACCGGAGGTCGCGGCCCCGGCCACGTTTCCACCGGCAGGGGCGACCATGGCGGCGTGTCGTATGGCAGTTACCAGTACGCCACCAACGTTGGCGGCGTGGATGAGTACGTCGCCGCCTCGCGCTATGGCAACCGCTTCAACGGCCTGCAGGCAGGAACCCCGGCCTTCACCGAACGCTGGAAGGAAGTGGCGGCCGCCGATCCGGCAGGGTTTGCCAGGGACCAGCACGACTTCATCCAGCACAAGTACTACGACGTGCAGATGGGCCGCCTGAAGGATGTGGGCATCGATCTCTCCGGCCGTGGTGCGGCCGTGCAGGATGCGCTGTGGAGCACCTCGGTGCAGTACCGCGGCATGACCCGGTCGGTGTTCCAGAAGGGCCTGCAGCAGGCCTATGGCGAAGACTTCAAGCTGACTGAGCTGAGTGACGAGCAGATCGTCCGCGCGGTGCAGGACTACAAGCACGCCAATGTGCAGGTGCACTTCCAGAGCTCGCCCACCCTGTGGGATTCGCTGCGTGATCGTGCGCTCACCGAGAAGACCGCACTGGTCGGGCTGGCGCGCTACGACCAGGTCAACCACAACCCCGAGGCTTACCGGGGCAAGGATTACCAGCAGGTGTTCGGTGAACCTGAGCCCGGCCAGCGCGGCCAGCGCGGCCAGCGTGCGGCGGCATCGGCGATGGCCGACGGCGTGCTGGCACCCGGCGAGCGTGGTACCGAGGTCCAGGCCCTGCAGGCCAAGCTGATCCAGGCCGGCCATAGCGGTCGCAACGGGCAACCGCTGACAGCCGATAGCCACTACGGTGCCAATACCGAGCATGCAGTGCGCGAGTTCCAGCAGGCGCATGGGCTGACCGTCGATGGCAAGGCCGGCCGGCAGACCCTGCAGGCCCTGGATACGGCGGTACGCGAGCACACGCCGGCGCAGCCTGTGGCACCGGCCACGCCTGCACCGGTCACTCCTGCTGCGGCACCCGCACCCGCACCCGCGACTGCGCGGGAAGCCGATGCCGCCGCCGCGCCCGGTGGCCAGCGCATCGTCGTGGTCGAACCCTTTGGCAACGGCAGCAGCAACCGCACACTGCGCCATGGCACCAGTGGCGAGGATGCCTATCGCGAACTGAAGATCCATCACCCCAACACCAATGCCGAGGCCGTGCGCACCGGCAATGCCGCCAAGGCTGACCGCCCGTCGGCCATGGTCGAGGGCGAACTGGAAACGGTACGGACCCGCGGTGATCGCAACGGCATCCCGCTGGTGCACAAGGATCTGATCCTGAGCAATGCGCGCGGCGACCGGGAGGTGATGATTCCCAATCCGGTCGCCGGGTATGTCCAGGTCAACAATGACAAGTGGAATTCGATCAGCATCTGGAGCCATCCGGCCGGGCATCCGCAGCGCGAACTGGTCGGGCAGGTGCTGCACGGTGCGCGTGGAACCACCCCTTACAAGACCGGTGATTTCGTCGAGTACGGTGCGCCGTTGATCCGCCAGTCCGATGCCGGTACCCCGGGTGCCGTGCACGCGCATATCGAGCTCGAGCCCGATCAGTACCGCAGGTTCCTGGGCGACATCCTCAACGACCGCATCACCCTGGGCGGCAAGGTCCACGCGCAGGGCCCCGAGGCCGCGCAGGCCGCACGCAGTGCACAGCAGGCGCCGATGGCCGATGGCGTGCTGAAGCAGGGCGAGCGCGGCGATGAGGTCAAGGCCCTGCAGGGCAAGCTGGCGGCGCTGGGCTACGCCGGGGCCGACGGCAAGCCGCTGCACGCCGATGGCGTGTATGGCAAGGACACCTTTGCAGCGGTCAAGCAGTTCCAGGCCAACAATGGCCTGGACGACGATGGCAAGGCCGGCCGCAGGACCCTGGCGCAGGTGGATGCGCCCAACGCGGTGAAGGCCGGTATCGCGCCGGCGGCACCGGCCCAGGCCGAACCTGCAGCGCCGGCCAGCATGCGCGACGCCGGGCATGCCGACAACGCGCGCTTCGGCCAGGCTTTGGAGAAGCTGCAGGCGCTCGAACAGCAGCGCGCCCAGGCCGGCCTGAAGCCGCTGTTCGCCAACTCGCAGGAAGCCGAACGAGCGGCTGGCCAGCTGGCCTACGAAAGCAAGGTGTCCGGCATGCGCCAGATCGACCATGTCGTGGCCCGCCCGGACGGCACCGGCCTGTTCGCGGTGCAGGGCGAGCTGGGTGACCCGGCAGCGCAGCGGACCTTCGTCGACCGCCAGCAGGCGGTGTCGCACTCGGTCGAGGCCAGCAGCCGGCAGAGCGAAGCGCTGGACAGTCAGTTCAACCAGCGTGCGCAGGAACAGCAGCAGGAACAGGTTCGCAACCGCGGGTTGTAAGCCACGCGGTGTCCCCGGGGCCGGTCGAGCGGCCAGCCCCGGAGCCACCCGCCGCCATTCAGCCGTCCGGTGTAAACTATTGATCTCACTGGCAATGCCAGTCTCCACGATCAACACCCCGATGACGTCCGCCACCGCCCGTTACGCCGATTCCCTGCGCCTGTCCGTTGCCCCCATGATGGACTGGACCGATCGCCATTGCCGCGTGTTCCATCGCGTGCTGGCACCGGGTGTGCGCCTGTACACGGAAATGGTGCACGCCAACGCGGTCATCCACGGCGATCGCGCGCGCCTGCTCGGCTTCGACCGCAGCGAACAGCCGCTGGCGCTGCAGCTGGGGGGCAGCGATCCCGCGCTGCTGGCGCAGGCTGCGCGCATCGCTGCCGACTGGGGCTACGACGAGGTCAACCTCAACTGCGGCTGCCCGTCCGACCGCGTGCAGGCCGGGCGCTTCGGCGCCTGCCTGATGCGCGAGCCGATGCTCGTGGCTGAGTGCGTGGCGGCGATGGTCGATGCCGTCGAGATCCCGGTGACGGTGAAGTGCCGCCTGGGCGTGGACGAGGACAACGACTACGACGTGTTCGCCGCCTTTGTCGACCGCCAGGTCGCCGCAGGTGCCGCGATGGTGGTGGTGCACGCGCGCAACGCGTGGCTGAAGGGCCTGTCGCCGAAGGAGAACCGCGAGGTTCCGCCGCTGAAGTACGACTGGGCCTACCGCCTGAAGCAGGAGCGCCCGGCACTGCCGGTGGTGCTCAACGGCGGCCTGGCCAGCGTCGAGGCGGTGCAGGCGCAGGCCGCGCACGTCGATGGCGTGATGCTGGGCCGCGCGGCCTACCACGATCCCTACCTGCTGCATCAGCTGGATGCGCTGCAGACCGGCGCCCCGCTGCAGGCCCGCGGCGACCTGCTGCGCGCGCTGCGTCCCTACGTGGAAGCGCGCCTGGGCGAAGGCCTGGCGCTGAAGCACATCACCCGCCACCTGCTCGGCCTGTTCCATGGCCAGCCCGGTGGCCGCGCATTCCGCCAGGTGCTGAGCGAGGGCGCACACCGCCCGGGCGCCGATTGGAGCCTGGTCGAGCAGGCGCTTGCCGCGACCGAACGCGACGCTGATCGCGCCGCAGCGTGACCGCTGTCACATTCCTGGCTTGACAAGGCGCGGTGATTCGTTCCGAATGTTCACCTAGCTGAACATCGCGGGGTCGCGGCCGGAAAAGTTCAGACCGGATTCACTGCCCCAAACCAAGAATTTGCAAAGGATTTGTAAAGCGCCGGGCCCCGAACCCGGCATCCGGATTTACGACTTTTGAACGAATCGCCGTGCTCGGCTAGGATCGCATCGATGTCTTCCGCTCCCTTCCATCGCCGCATTGCCCTGGCCACCTGCGTGGTCCTGTCGGCCGTGCCGCTGTCGTCGGCGCTGGCACAGCAGCCGCCGCGGGGTGAGCAGGGGCGTGCGGAGATGATGGAGCGGGGCGAGCGCGGCAACCGTGGCGACGAGCGTTCGCTGTCCGATGCCGTGCGCCGCGTGCAGCGCACCACGGGTGGTCACATCCTCGGTGCCGAGCGCGTGCCGTTCGATGGTCGTGATATCAACCGGGTGAAGTACATGGACGACCGGGGCCGGGTCCGCTACATGGACGACCCCGCCCCGTCGCGTTCACAGCCGCGCACGCCGCGGTCGGATATGTCATCACTACGCGGCGATAACCCCTGAACAGGGATAGTTGTCGCTATCAACCCGTACCCCACAGGCCTCCGGGCCACACCCAGGACACTAGGGAGAGTTCATGCGTATCCTTCTGGTCGAAGACGAAGCCCCGCTGCGTGAGACCCTGGCAGCCCGGCTCAAGCGCGAAGGCTTTGCCGTCGATGCTGCGCAGGACGGCGAGGAAGGCCTCTACATGGGGCGCGAAGTTCCGTTCGATGTCGGCATCATCGACCTCGGCCTGCCCAAGATGTCGGGCATGGAGCTGATCAAGGCCCTGCGTGATGAAGGCAAGAAGTTCCCGGTGCTGATCCTGACCGCGCGTTCGAGCTGGCAGGACAAGGTCGAGGGCCTGAAGCAGGGTGCCGACGATTACCTGGTCAAGCCGTTCCACGTCGAAGAGCTGCTGGCCCGCGTCAACGCGTTGCTGCGCCGCGCCGCCGGCTGGAGCAAGCCGACCCTGGAATGCGGCCCGGTCGCATTGGACCTCGCCGCCCAGACCGTCAGCGTGGCCGGCAGCAATGTCGACCTGACCAGCTACGAGTACAAGGTGCTGGAGTACCTGATGATGCATGCCGGTGAACTGGTCTCCAAGGCCGACCTCACCGAGCACATCTACCAGCAGGACTTCGACCGCGACTCGAACGTGCTGGAAGTGTTCATCGGCCGCCTGCGCAAGAAGCTGGACCCGGATGGCGAACTGAAGCCGATCGAGACCGTACGCGGTCGCGGCTACCGTTTCGCGATCCCGCGCAACGAGGGCTGAGCCGGCTCACCCTGGCGATAACACGATGTCCGGCCGTCTGTGGTTCTTCCGACGCTGGCGGCCGCGCTCACTGCAGGCGCGCCAGATGCTCGCCGCGTCCGTGGGCCTGGTGGCGTTCCTGGCCCTGGCCGGTTACGCGCTCGACGCCGCCTTCGCCGACACGGCGAAGGCGAACCTGCGCGAGCGCCTGAAGAACTACGCCACCTCCTACGCGGCCGGCATCGACTTCACCCGCGACCGCTCGCTGTACATCCGCGAGCAGCCGCCGGATTCCCGCTTCGACGTGCCCGGCAGTGGCCTGTACCTGCAGGTAGTGATGCCGCACGGCAAGGGCAATTCGATGTCCGCTGAAGGCCCGATGCTGCCCACCGTGGGCGGCGGCCTGCTGGCACCGCGCCAGGAAGTGTTCGAAGGCCCGCTGCCGATGATCCAGATCGACGGCAGCCAGGGCTCGGTGTACCGCTATGGCCTGGGCCTGGTCTGGGGCGCCGATGCCGACCCCGCCACCGAATTCCCGTACACCATCTATGTGATGGAAGACTCGCGCGCGCTGGGTGCCCAGCTGCGCGTGTTCCGTGGCCGCGTCTGGTTCTACCTGGGCGGCATCGGCCTGATCCTGCTGCTGCTGCAGACCGTCATCCTGCAGTGGAGCCTGCGCCCGTTGCGCCGGGTGATCACCGAGTTGACCAAGGTGCAGCGCGGCGAGACCGAGCGCATGAGCGAGCGCCACCCGCGCGAGCTGGAACCGCTGACCGACAGCATCAACGCCTTCATCGAAAGCGAGCGCGAGAACCTCGAGCGCCAGCGCAACACCCTGGCCGACCTGGCGCACAGCCTGAAAACGCCGATTGCCGTGTTGCGCACGCAGATGGACAGCGGTGCCGGCGACGGCGCGCTGCGCGAAGAACTGGACGTGCAGCTGCAGCGCATGAACAACCTGGTTTCGTACCAGCTGGCGCGCGCGGCCTCCTCGGGCCACAAGCTGTTCTCCGCGCCGCTGCCGATCGAGTCCAATGCCGAGGAAATCGTGCGTGGGCTGGAAAAGGTCTACGCTTCCAAGGGCGTGCTGTGCGAATTCGATATCGATCCGGCCGCACGCTTCCACGGCGAACCGGGCGACCTGCAGGAACTGCTCGGCAACCTGCTGGAGAACGCCTTCAAGTGGGCCAACCGCCGCGTGCTGCTGACCGCGCAGCCGCTGCCGGCCCCGAACGCGCGCCGCGCCGGCCTGCTGCTGGCGGTGGATGACGACGGCCCGGGCATTGCCCCGGACGACATCGGCAAGGTGCTGCAGCGTGGCGTGCGTGGCGACGAGCGCGTGCAGGGCCACGGCATCGGCCTGTCGATCGTGCAGGACCTGATCAAGGATTACCGCGGCGAACTGACCGTGGGCCGTTCGGCCGAACTGGGCGGCGCCCGCTTCGAAGTGCGCCTGCCGCCAGGGCCGTAAGCCTCGTTGATCGGTAGTGCTGGCCGCTGGCCGGCAACCAAGCAATGCCATCGAAGATCATGAGGTTGCCGGCCAGCGGCCGGCACTACCGCATTGCGATCCTGGGCGGCTCGCCGTAGAACCGTCGCAGCTGCGCCGCCACCTCCGGCAACGCCTGCTGCAGCAGATCCGGTGCCGAGAAGTGGTAATCGCTGGCCACCGCGAAGAACTCTTCCGGCGCCTCGGCCGCATACGGATCGATCAGCGTCTCTTCGCCTGCGTCCACCTGCGCACAGAACGCGTCGTAGGCGCGCTGGAACGTGGCGGCCCACTCGCGCTGCCATTCGCGCGGCAGCGACGGCGTACCGTCCATCGCACCATCGAGCGCATCCAGCTTGTGCACCATCTCGTGCACCGCCACGCAGTAGCCCTCGTGCGGCGCCGCCAGGTCGGCCTGCACATCGGCCCAGGACAGGATCAACGGACCGCTGTCCCACGACTCGCCGATCAGCTCGTCATCCCACTCGTGCAGCACGCCAGCCGCATCCATGTGGCTGCGGTGCACGCGGAAGGCATCGGGGTAGACGATCAGCTGCGACCAGCCCTCCAGCCCCACCTCACCGAACGCCAGCAGCGGCAGGCAGCACAGCGCGGCCAGCAGCACGCCGTCACCGGCCTGCAGCTGCAGCTCACCGATCGGGGTGATGGTCTTCTCGTGCAGGAAGCGCGTGGCCAGTACGCGCAGGCGCGCGCGGCGTTCGTCGTCCAGTCCGTCCAGCCAGGCCGCGCGGCGGCAGGCGTGTTCCCACAGTGCATCGTCGATCGGCCGCGGCGTAGGCCGCAGCCACTGCAGCAACGACTTGATCAGCGGAACATTCCCGGCAGGTAGCTGTGCCACTTCGGCGCACGGATGCGCTGCAGCACGTCATCGTCGCTGCCGCCGCCCCCGGTGCTGGTGGCACTGCTGGCCGCAGGGCGTACCGGTGTCGGCTTGGTGGTCGCAGCCGAGGCAGTCGCGGTCGGCGCGCGCTGCGAGGCGGCATCACCGTTGGAGGACACGCAGGCGCCGCGGCTGTCGTCCAGCGCTGCCGTCGCAGACGCCGCGAAGGGCATCATCAGCAGGATCAGGCAATGGGCATAACGGCGCATTGACGACATCCACGTTAAGGGAGGGTGAGTTCCCGATTCTAGCCCGAACCCGGCGCCCCGTTGGAAGCCCCCGCGGAACCCAGCGTGGCGGGCGTCGCTGGCGGCTTTCCCGCATAATTCCTGCCTGACTTCGTGGAAGCTGCCGTGGACGATCGCCAATTGCTGGCCAAACTCGCTGCCGGTCGCCTGTCCGGCGACGCCCTGGCCCGTGAGCTGGGCCAGACCCGTGCGGCTATTTGGAAGCGTATTCAAGGGCTTAGGGCCGCCGGTGTGGATGTCGAGGGCCGTGCCGGCGAGGGCTATGGCCTGACCCGCCCGGTTGACCTGCTGGACCCGGCGGCGATCCGTGGTGGCCTGCCGGCCGGGGTTCTGCCGCTGCTGCACGACCTGCAGGTGGCCTGGACGGTGGACTCCACCAACGCTGAATTGCTGCGGTGCAGCGCGCCCCAGCGCGGGGTCAGCGTGCTGCTGGCCGAACGCCAGACCGGTGGCCGTGGCCGTCGTGGCCGCACCTGGGCCTCGCCGCTGGCCGCGCATATCTACCTGTCGGTGCTGCGCTTGTACTCCGGTGGCCTCGGCCGCCTGGCCGGGCTGAGCCTGGTGGCCGGCATCGCCGTGGCTGAAGCGCTGCACGACCTGGGCTATGCCCAGGCACAGCTGAAGTGGCCGAACGACCTGATCGTCGATGGCAAGCGCAAGCTGGTCGGCCTGCTCGCAGAGGGCGGTGGCGAATACGCCGGCCCGGCGCGCGCGGTGATCGGCATCGGCATCAACACGCACATGCCGCCGTCGTTCGCCGAGCAGATCAGCCAGCCGTGGGTGGACCTGGACACCTTGGCCGGCAAGCCGGTGGACCGCAACGTGGTCGTTGCCGCCGTGCTGGCCCGTCTGCTGCCGGCGCTGGAGGAATTCGATCGCGAAGGCCTCGCTCCGTTCCTGCCGCGCTACGCCGCCTTCGACATGCTGGCCGGCCGCGAAGTACGCGTGGAACTGGACGGGCAGTGGCAGCACGGTACCGCGCTTGGCCTGGCCGATGACGGCGCATTGCGCGTGCGCATCGATGGCCAGGAGCGCCTGCTGCACGCCGGCGAAGTCAGCGTGAGGGCAGCATGAGCGATTGGTTGTTCGACCTCGGCAACTCGCGCTTCAAGTTCGCGCCGTTGCAGGGAGATCGTGCCGGTGACGTGCAGGCCTGGGCGCATGGCGCCGAAGGCATGGCCGGGCAGCCGCCGCACAGCCTGCCCAGCGGTACCACCGCGTTCGTGGCCAGCGTGGCCGCACCCTCGCTGACCAGCGCCATGCTGGACCAGCTGCAACGCCGCTTCGAAAACGTGCACGTGGTGCGCACCAGCGCCGAATGCGCCGGTGTGCGCATTGCCTACGCCAAGCCGGAAAAGTTCGGCGTCGACCGCTTCCTGGCCCTGCTGGCTGCCGCAAAGGCACAGCGCCCGGTGCTGGTGGTCGGCGTGGGCACCGCGCTGACGCTTGACCTGCTCGACGCCGACGGCCAGCACCATGGTGGCCGCATTTCCGCGTCGCCCACGACCATGCGCGAAGCGCTGCACGCCCGCGCCGTGCAGCTGCCGGCCACCGGCGGCTACTACAGCGAGTTCGCCAACGACACCGCCGATGCGCTGGCCTCCGGTTGCGATGGCGCTGCGGTGGCGCTGATTGAACGCAGCGCACAGCACGCGCACGCGCTGCTGGGCGTAGCGCCGTCGCTGCTGGTGCACGGCGGCGGCGCACCGGCGCTGATGCCGCTGCTGCCTGGCGCCGACTACCACCCGTCGCTGGTGCTGGATGGCCTCGCCCGCTGGGCGGTGCACCAGCCCGCAGGCTAGTATCCGCGCATGCTGACCCGTGCCCTGATCGTCGTACTGGCCGTTCTCAATCTTGGCGTCGCCTGCTGGTGGCTGCTGCGCGATGCACCGCAGCCGCCTGCGCCTGCACCGCAACCGGCTGGCGTGGCCGAGCTGCGCTGGGTGCCCGGTGGTGTGGATGCTGCTGCAGCCGCCGAAGCGACCGCCGCCGCCCCGACCGCGCCGCTGATGGAGCGCGAACCAGCCGCGAAGACCGCAGTGGCTGCGACGCCCGCACCCGCGCCGGCCGTGCCGGCCAAGCCGGAAATTCCCAAGCCGCAGACGGCTGAGGCTACGCCGGTTGCTACCGCTGCCAAGCCGGCAGCACCGCCTGTACCCGTTCCGGCACCGGAAAAGCCCGTAACCCCGCCCGCGGTCGCCGAGCCGCCGCGCTGCGTCGCGCTGGGCCCGTTCGCCGACCGCGCCGCCGCGAACAGTGCGCAAGGCAAGGCCGGCACGCTGCTCAGCCAGGTGCGCCTGCGCGAACAGCCCGCTGCCAGCGGCAGTGCCCGCTACCGGGTGATGCTGCCGGCCGCCGCCAACCGTGATGAAGCGCAGGCCACCGTGAAACGTATCGTCGCCGCCGGCCTGAGCGACTACTACATCATCAGCCAGGGCGAGGAGGCCAACGCCGTGGCGCTGGGCCAGTACCGCAACCGCGAAGGCGCCGAGCGCCGCATGGCAGCGGTGCAGGCCGCCGGCTTCCAGCCGCGCCTGGTGGCCAGCGGCGACGCCGGCCAATGGTGGCTGGAAGGACAGCTGGCGGCGGGCACGCAGCCGGCCCAGGCCCAGCAGCGCAGCGGCGCGGCACAGAGCCGGTCGCTGGACTGCACGCGGTTGCGCTAGAATCCCCAGACCGCGGCGATGCCGCCGGTGCACCACCCATGCCGCTTTAGCTCAGTTGGTAGAGCAACTGTCTTGTAAACAGTAGGTCATCCGTTCGATTCGGATAAGCGGCACCATCGCCTGGTCCCATGGCGTCCAAGTAAGTCCAGAATTCATACTAAGCCCGCAGAAATGCGGGCTTTTTTGTGCGCTTTGGTCCGAGCTTGTCCACGTACATCCAAGAGCTTTGGGGGTACAAGTGGGGGTACATTTCGAAAAACGGAGTTCAGCAAGGAGGATGTACCCCCAATGGGTGCTAAGCAATTGACAGATATGGCCGCGCGAAATGCGAAGGCTAAGGACAAGCCCTACAAGCTGGCGGCAGGGGCAGGCCTTTACCTGCACGTGATGCCCAACGGAGCCAGATACTGGCGAATGAAGTACCGCTGGGATGGCAAGGAGAAGTTGCTGTCGATCGGGGTGTATCCCGAAGTGTCATTGAAGGAGGCCGGTGAGGCCCGTGATGAGGCTAGGGCGAAGCTTCGTGCTGGACGCGATCCTTCCGAGCACAAGCAATTGAGCAAGCTCACGTCAAAGTTGTCAGTAGATACCCGCTTCCAGACGATAGCCGTGGAATGGCTTGAGTCCCGTGGGGACTTGGCGCAGTCAACGCGGGAGAAGGCAGCTTGGATGCTGGAAACCTACGCTTTCCCTTGGCTAGGTAAGCGGCAGATCCATGAGATCACTACCGCTGAGGTGTTGGCGGTCCTGCGTAGGTTGGAGGCTCAGGAGAAGATCGAGTCCACGCAGCGCCTTCGCCAAATCTGTGGGCAGGTATTTCGCTATGCCGTGGCCACTGGAAGGTTAGATCGCGACCCGACCAGTGCTCTTCGTGGTGCTTTGAAGACGGCGAAGAATAGGCACTACGCTTCAATAACCGATCCAGCGAAGGTCGGTGAGCTGATGCGGGCCATTGATGGGTACACGGGGCAACTTGTCACGCAATGTGCGCTCCGCTTTGCTCCTCTGGTTTTCACTCGTCCGGGTGAATTGCGTAAGGCGGAGTGGGGAGAGTTCGATCTTGCTGCGAAGCAATGGAACATCCCTGCGAAGAAAATGAAGATGGGCGTAGCTCACGTTGTTCCGCTGTCCAAGCAGGCAGCTGCGTTACTTGAGGAACTACGGCCGGTCACGGGGAATGGACGCTACGTGTTTCCGTCCGTTCGGAATTCGAGGGATCCAATGAGCGAGAACACCGTCAATGCAGCGCTTCGTCGCCTGGGCTACGGGACTGACGATATGACCGGGCATGGCTTCCGAAGCATGGCGTCCACCTTGCTTCATGAGATGGGATGGACATCAGATGCGATCGAAAGACAGCTTGCTCACTCTGAAAGAAATCCCATCAAGGCTGCCTACAATCGAGCGGAACACTTGCCTGAGCGCAGGAAGATGATGCAAGCGTGGGCAGACTACTTGGATAAGCTGAAGGGAAAGGTCAGCCGCACCTAAAGTTGGTGGGCTGACCCTACCCTTTTAAGTCTTAGATTGCCCTGCGCGGCTGCTGTCGCGCAGGGCGCTATCGACCCACAGCGGCCATTCGTGCCGGCGCCGATCCTACCGCTGGGTCCTTTTATACGCTGGCTTGTTAGCTGGACCCCAGCGCCCTAAGATCGAGCCGTGTTAGAGGGAAAGTCCACCAAACGGTGCATTGAGGGCAAGTCGTGTAGCCGGACCCACGGGTCCGGCTATTGGGTAGTTGGATGGCCTTGTAGACTTTAGGGGTGCGTGGCAAATGCTAGAGAAATTCCTCTATGCCGTTTTCGGAGCACTGATGGCGGCAGTTGGATTTTTCGTGCGGCGCCGCATCGAGCAGAAACCCATGTTCGAACAGATCGATAAGCAGCAAAAGCTGCTCGATCTGAAGAAGAACTTAGAGGCGTCAGGTACTACCCTTCATGATCTGAAGGTGCTTGAAGACACGATTATGGGAAAGGCCAACTCAGCGAAGACACTGGCCGCCGCCTACCAAGAGCAGGCCTTCCAGATCTACGCCACTGATCACTCGGAACACATGACTCAAGCGGACATGAATCGACATGCTGCAGCGTCGTTTCACAGAGCCGAAGAAAGGCTTGCCGCTCTGGTTGAAGATTTGCGAAAGCATCTTTCTGGTGGCCGCCTAGACTCATTCGAGAATTCTCAGCAGATGTGGCTTCGATATCGCGAGGCTAGCGCTGAGTTCCAGTCCAGCCAGTACCACGGCGGGAGCATCCAGCCTCTCATCCACGCCAGCGCGCTAGAGAGCGTTACCATCTCGCGGATCGTCGAGCTCGAGCCTCTGCTTAAGGAAATGCAGACAATATAGAGTTGAACGTACGCTCCTGGCCGCAAGGCGTCATCCGACCCAAAGCAGACCTACGCTGTCTGGAAAGAAATGGGTGATTCAAGTTGAGGGGGCAGGGGTCAATCCGGCTGCGGCTCTCCAGCTCTGGTCGCTTACTCGACACTTTCCTTCCGGTGCCGTAGTGCAGCGTCCTGCTGCAGCTGATCGCTATCATTGACGATTTCGGTAGTACTACGGGCAGGGCGTAATGAAGAGCGCATTGGTGATATTGCTGGGAATGGGGGTGGTGATGGCGGCGGCTGCGCAACTCAACGGCCCGCAGCGGTTGCGGGCTGCCCGCCAGGAAACATTCGAGCAGCTGCGGTTTCCGTCGCGCGATGGTGCTGCCTTCACCGGTGCCCAGGTACAGGTGGTGAAGCAGGTGCACGGACGGTTCGATGGTATGCAGCAACCGGGGCCGCGCTGGATGGCACAGGCCTCAGACGATGCATTCTGGTACTGCGTCGGGCCCGGGCCAAGTTGGTATCTGGCCATTCCGATTTCAAGACGCAATGGCTTCCAATGGGATGTCGACTGGGTGGTACGCCCTTTGGACGAAGGCCGCATGCGTGCCGCGCTGAGCGGCGACACCGAAGCGCTACGGTTGGCCTTTGGCGAGCAGACCGCACGGGGATGAGTGGAAACTGAGCACGATGTGTGTGCAGATTCTTGTGTAGACGGAAATTTGAAGCGCTCCGGTTTGAAGCTGGCCATCATTCGGGAGCATGTCCGTTCCTGGCCGAAAGCGGACCTGGTCGATTACAGCGAAGCATCCCGCTTACCACGACGCATGAGTCCGATCTAACGGTGCGGGCATGGCGCGACATCCCCCCAAGATTGAGTAGCACAAGGGTTTGGAGTCCAATCCTCAATGACAAGGAGATTGGACGTGAAGAAGCGCTTTACCGAAGAACAGATCATTGGCTTCCTGCGTGAGGCTGAAGCAGGCATGCCCATCAAGGATCTTTGCCGCCGGCACGGCTTCAGCGAGGCCTCGTACTACCTGTGGCGCAGCAAGTTCGGCGGTATGAGCGTGCCCGACGCCAAGCGGCTGAAGGACCTGGAAGCGGAGAACGCGCGCCTAAAGAAGCTACTGGCTGAGCAGGTATTCGAGAACGACGTGATCAAGGACGCATTGCGAAAAAAGTGGTGACTGCACCAGCGCGCAGGCTGCTGGTGCGGAGCATGGTTGAGAAGGGGTTGAGCGAACGACGAGCGCTGGCGGTAGCGCGCATGAGCGCCAGCACGTTGCGATATGTGCCCAGGCCCGACAACAACGCCGAGCTTCGTGAGCAGATCGCCGCTTTGGCGCAACGGCACAAACGCTACGGCGTGGGCATGATTCATCTGAAGCTGCGGCAAAAAGGGCTTGTTGTGAACTACAAGCGGGTGGAGCGCTTGTACCAGGAAGCCGGTCTACAAGTGCGCCGCAGGAAGCGCAAGAAGGTCGCAGTCGGCGAGCGACAGCCGCTGATACGGCCGTTCGCTGCAAATGAAGTGTGGTCGATGGACTTCGTGTTTGATCGAACTGCTGAGGGTCGGGTGATCAAGTGTTTGACCATCGTCGACGATGCGACCCATGAGGCAGTTGCCATCGAAGTGGAGCGAGCGATATCGGGCCAAGGGGTATCCAGGGTACTGGACAGGCTGGCAGCTCAGCGCGGCCTGCCGCGAGTCATCAGGACGGACAATGGCAAGGAATTTTGCGGAAAAGCGATGGTGGCTTGGGCTCACGACAAGGAAATCGCCCTGCGCCTGATCGAGCCCGGGAAACCCAATCAGAACGCATATGTTGAGTCGTTCAACGGCCGGCTACGCGATGAATGCCTCAACGAACACTGGTTCCCAACATTGCTCCATGCCCGTACCAGCATCGAAAGCTGGCGACGTGACTACAACGAAGAAAGACCCAAAAGAGCACTCGGCGGAATGACACCTGCCCAGTACGCCGCGCAGCTGGCGGCGAAGACAGATAAGATCAAAACAGGACTCTAAACCCGACCTCTACTCAGGCCGGGGGGACGTCGGGCGCAGAAAACCCGGGCGAGCCCCCTGAGCGGGAGCCCGCCCAAGACCTAGTATGATCAGGTCAGGTCGTAGCGCTCCTCGATTCCGGAGAACAGCTGAGCAGCCTCTTCTTTGGCGCGGGCGTTGTCCTCGGGCGCGAGTGGCGCCAATTCGACTCCGTCGCCCCCCCCCACATACATTGGCCCGCCGACATCATCGTCATAGAGTGTGCCGTCCTCGTTGATCGCTTCGTGTCTGTCTTGGCTCAGGTCCTGATCCAGCATACGTGATAGGTGCATCCAGACCCAAGAGCGGAACGGGGTTTCGTTCCTGTCTTCGATAAGCGCGCGCATGGCCGATACGTCGCCGTCGCGTGCAAGCACGGTCAGCCATTTGTGCGCCAGCTCGGGTCGACCATGTGCATCGGCCAGGTCAGCCATGTCGTACGGGTCCATTTCATCCGACGGTTCGAGCTCGAGCGCCGAAGGATCGCCGTAGCGCTCCGCGGTGACCAGCATTGCGCGCCTGTCCCCGCCCCGTGCAGCCGCAAGGAGGTGGTACCGGTGTTTCGCCACAACCCGAACGAACCCGCCGACCCCCGTGGTGATCTCCGCGAAGCTAACTGGCTCGGCAGACCACTGCGCGTGCCGGCGCAGCTCGCGCCCGAAGCGGCGGTCGTCCTCTTCCGGCAGGCCACCGTACGGCTCGAGCATGTACGCGGTCGCTAGGTGCGCAGCGGCAACACCACGGGCCGCGGCCGCTTCCAGTCCTTCCAGCAGCAGCGGAAGTTCCTCGAGCAGTGTCTCAAGCCCCTGATCCATTCGGCTGATCAGGGCGTTCGATACCCACTCGGCGACGGCAGGCGCCTCCGCCTCCTCAGCTTTCGACCACTCGTCCTCGTTGTCCTCGAACGCGGCAATCAGCTCCTCGAACCGCACCGGCGCGTAGCCGGACGCAGCCAGGAAGTCGGCCAGGCCTTGGGCGGCACGCGCCGCCTCTTCGGCTGACAGCCCGAACTGCAGGCACCGCTGGATGACCCGGTCCTCATCCGGCGGGAAGGCGGTAGCGCGCCATGGCACGTCGCACCACGCCGCTTGGTGCTGGAGCGCGGCATGGGTGGCAAATCCAGCGGCCGCAGCCAGCAGCTCATGGACCTGGCTGCGGGTAAGCGACGGCAGGCCCTGGGCCCGAAGGTGCGCATGGGCATTAAACGCGTATTGCTTGATGGTCATGACTCGTCCTCGATGGCCAAGCCGATCCGGGTCAGACGCACACGTTTAAGTTCCCGGCAGCTGGCCAGAAGAAGAGTTGATCAGGGGATACAGCCTGTTTTTGCTCGTGTGCAAGCAGGGCGGGCGCCGCGGCCAGTATATGCCGCCCGCTATCTAGATTCCAAGCGCGCACTGCAACTGCGTGCGTTGATGCCCTACATCACCATTCCAGCTTTGGCGGCCCGCAGGGCGGCACCGACCGGGGAGTCCGCTTCCGCCCAATGCGGACATTGATCCAGTCACGGATCTTGCTGATGGGTCCGGTTGTACGTTGGCTTGTTAGCCGGGCCAGCCGCCCTAAGGTTGAGATATACCAAGGGAAAAATTACCATTCGGTGCCTTGTGGATAAATCGTATAATCGACCTTCGGGCCCATCTATTAGGTAGTTCAGCGCCGGTGTGTAAGGTTGGCTGACCGTTCTTCCTTCGGCAGTAGCGCTCGGCAAGGGTTCCTAGGCAAGTTCCGTCCTGCGAGCAGTGGCATCATCGGCTCGCTGAGGTTTGCACAAGCAAGGCGGCGTTGGCCAGGGGTTCGGTCAGAGCCACCGCTACCTAACCAAACCCGCTGCGCGGTTCGGCATAATCCAGAGTTAGGCCTCATAGGTGGCTTGACACTTACGGAGCTTTCTCAAAGAGAAATCAAATGCGAAGTTGGGTCTTATTAGTACTAATTTTTCTGACAGGACCCGCTGAGGCCGCAAAGCGCTATACCGCGCCGTCGGACGCAGACACACGAGTTGGAGTTTCAGTCCCTTGGCTGCAGGAAAGGAGCGGGCTGGACAGTTGGTCCAACCTTACCCTATGGGACTTCACAGACAATCCTGCAGGAGAGCTGCTCGGAATAGTGAAGTTCCGGCACAAAAGCAAAGATCAGACTGTCCTGCTTCGCTCTGGCCGCAGAATCCAGCTTGTTATGCACACTCTGGAGCCAAGCTTTGGTCAAACTAAAGAATGCGGTGTGGCACTAACCTTCCACCCTGAGGAGGCTGGCCAATATATGCTTACATTTGAGTACCCGGTGCAAATCGCGCAGGACGCAGATGGATGCCGCTCAATATTGACCGATCTCGCTGCAACAGATCCCTCCAAGGCTGTTGTTGCCCAATTCACCACGCCAGCGACAACGCGGATCTATACGTTCAGAGTCAATTTCAGTCATTAATGATCGACAGGTCCCGGCCTGACAATTCATTCAAGTCGAACTCGATTTGCGGTGGCAAGTTGGCCGGCGAGATCGCCCAAGCACTGACTCTCCCCGGCGCCACCCTATCCTTCCACTTGAAGGAGCTGGCCGGCGCTGGCTTGGTCACTTCCGAGCAGCGTGGCCGCACCGTCTGCTATCGCGCCAATTTCGACGTGATGGCCAGTTTGGTCGACTACCTGCCCGAGAACTGCTGCGCGGGCGACAAACCCTGTGGCACTCCGGCGGGATACCTAGAGTTTCACGCACACATCTCGTCTTTCCGACTCGGGGAGGTCCCAAGAGCACCAACAGCTCGCCTCGGAACATCGCTTTGCATGAAGAGGCGATCCTGCGCATGACCGTTCTGTAGTTGCGGTGTTCTACATTGAGCGCTCTTAAGGCATCCAATGCCTTGGTGATCCACGTGGCGCTCACCATGCACCGGTCACCTAAGTCATTGCAGAATCGCGGTCGGCCGGCCCGAATCAGTGGCGATTCGCGTTAGTTCGATTGCGCCAAAGCGCACTGGTTGACGACGCTTGGGCTCATGGTCAAAAAATGCAGGGGTGTGGGAGAATTGGCTAATCTTGGCAAGACGCCGCCAAGCAGGGGACAACCTAGATGGGCAATACCGATTCGGACGGGGAAATCCTGACGCTGGATGAAGTCGCTGCGTTCCTGAAAGCCGGGAAGCGGACGGTGTACCGATTTGCCCAGAACGGCGATATCCCCGCCTTCAAGCTTGGCGGCACCTGGCGCTTCCGCCGCTCAGAGCTGGAACCTTGGATCGGCGAGAACTCCAACCAACGCCCCCCTACCAAGAAAGAACTTGGCTGAATGGAGATCATCAACAACATCAGCCGCTTGCTTGGCGACGACCTCAAACGCTCCCTGAAGCCGGGTGCCAAGCTCAAGGTCGCGGCCTCATGCTTCTCCATGTACGCCTACGAGGCACTGAAGGCCGAGCTGGAGCAGATCGAGGAGCTGGACTTCATATTCACCTCCCCCACTTTCCTGCCTGATGAGGTCACCGACCGGATTCGCAAGGAGCGGCGGGAGTTCCATATCCCCAAGCTGGATCGGGAGCGCAGCCTGTACGGCAGCGAGTTCGAAATCCAGCTGCGCAACAAGCTGACCCAGCGCGCCGTGGCCCGCGAGTGCGCCGATTGGTTGCGGCGCAAGGCGACGTTCAAGAGCAACCGCAGCAAGGCCCCAATGCAGCAATTCGCCTGCGTCCAAGCTGACGGGGCGGATACGGCTTATATGCCGCTGCACGGATTTACCGCGGTTGACCTGGGCTATGAGTCGGGGAATGCCGTCTCCAACCTGGTCAACAAGATGGACGAGCCCAGTTTCACCGCGACTTGGCTGAGCCTGTTCGACCAGATCTGGAAAGACCCTGAGAAGCTGGAGGACGTGACATCGCAGATCTGCGAGCACATCGCCACCGTCTATCAGGAGAACTCGCCGGAGAGCATCTACTTCCTGATGCTCTACAACATCTTCAATGAGTTTCTGGACGACATCGACGAAGACGTATTGCCGAACGATCGAACCGGCTATCAGGACACCCTGATCTGGAACAAGCTCTTCAATTACCAGAAGGACGCGGCCACCGGCATCATCAACAAGCTGGAAACCTACAGCGGCTGCATCCTGGCCGACAGCGTCGGCTTGGGCAAAACCTTCACCGCGTTGGCGGTCATCAAGTATTACGAGCTTCGCAACAAGTCCGTCCTGGTGTTGTGCCCGAAGAAGCTGGCGGACAACTGGCTCAACTACAACCGCAACCTGAAGACCAACATCCTCGCCCGCGACCGGTTCAGCTATGACGTGTTGTGCCATACCGACCTCAGCCGCACCAGCGGCGAGTCGTTCGGCACGCCGTTGAATCGCATCAACTGGGGCAACTACGATCTGGTCGTCATCGACGAATCGCACAACTTCCGGAACAACGACGCATACAAGGACAAGGAAACCCGCTACCAGAAGTTGATGAACAGGGTCATCCGCGAAGGCGTGAAGACTAAGGTACTGATGCTTTCCGCCACGCCGGTTAATAACCGGTTCAACGATCTGCGGAACCAGTTGGCCTTGGCCTACGAGGGCGATTCCGAGAACCTGAGCAAGAAGCTTCGTACCAGCAAGTCCGTGGAAGAAGTCTTCCGCAATGCGCAGAAGGCTTTCAACGTCTGGTCGAAGCTTCCCCCCGAAGAACGTACCCCTCGCGCCATCCTGGATGGTCTGGACTTCGATTTCTTCGAGCTGCTGGACAGCGTGACCATCGCCCGTTCGCGCAAGCACATCCAGACCTTCTACGACACCAAGGGCATCGGCCAGTTCCCAGAACGACGCAAGCCGCTGTCGTTCCAAAGCCCCTTGTCCGATTTGGATAGCTCGCCCAGCTTCAACGATATCTTCGACAAGCTTTCCCGGCTCAAGCTGTCGGTGTACGCCCCGGTGAGCTACATACTTCCCAGTTGCATGGCGAAGTATGCGGAGATGTACGACACCAAGGTGGGAAGCAAAGGCACCTTGCGCCAAGCGGATCGCGAGAAAAGCTTGCAGGCTCTGATGACGGTCAACCTGCTGAAACGCCTTGAAAGCTCTGTCGCGGCATTCCGGCTTACCCTGCAACTGCTGCGCAAGAACCACCTGCGCACGTTGGACAAAGTCGTCAACTTCCGCCAAGTCGGTGGCGGCTGCGTTGAAGACATGACCGAAGCGCTGGGCGAACTGGAAGCGGACGATGACGATCTGCTCGATCTGGGGCAGGACACCGATATTGGCGGCAAGGTCAAGATCAACCTGGCCGACATGGACCTGCCCCGTTGGCAGTTCGACCTGGGTCAGGATCTGGAGCACATTGAGGACTTGTTGTCCCTGATGGAGAAAATCACCCCGGAACACGACGCCAAACTCCAGCACCTCAAGGCGCATGTGCTCGCGAAAATCGCCAATCCAATCAATCCGGGCAACAGGAAGGTGTTGATCTTCACCGCCTTCGCCGATACGGCAGACTACTTGTACGCCAATCTGGCTCCTGCGCTGTCGACGGCGCACAAGCTGCACACCGCCAGGGTCACCGGCAAAGGCTCCCCCAAGTCCACCTTGGCCAAGAGTTACGACTTCCAGGAACTATTGACGCTGTTCTCTCCACGATCCAAGGACAAGAACATTGTCCTGCCCAACGAACCGGCGGAAATCGACATCCTGATCGGCACCGACTGCATTTCCGAGGGTCAGAACCTTCAGGACTGCGATTACCTGATCAACTACGACATCCACTGGAACCCGGTTCGCATCATCCAGCGTTTCGGCCGCGTGGACCGCATCGGCTCGCAGAATGCCTGCATCCAGCTAGTCAACTACTGGCCGGACATCTCGCTCGATGAGTACATCCGACTGAAGGAGCGGGTCGAGAGCAGGATGATGATTGCCGACGTCACCGCAACCGGCGATGACAACGTGCTATCAGCGCAGGCGAACGATGTCTCTTATCGCAAGGAGCAGTTGCGCCGCTTGCAGGAAGAAGTCATCGAACTGGAGGACTTGAAGACCGGCGTTTCGATCACTGACCTTGGTCTCAACGACTTCCGCATGGATCTACTGAACTATGTCAAGGCACATGGTGAGCTGGACAGATCGCCCAATGGTCTGCATGCCATCGTGCCCGCCAATGCGGAGCTGGGTCTGCAACCCGGCGTGTTCTTCACCCTGCGCAACCGTAATACGGGCGTGAACCCACCCGCCCATCTGCCGCAGCACAACCGCCTGCACCCGTATTACCTGATCTACATGGGCGAAGATGGGCAAGTCATTCACGACCACACCGAGGTCAAGCGCCTACTCGATCTGGCCCGCACTTGCTGCAAGGGCCAGGACCAACCGTTCGCAGATCTCTGCCCCGCGTTCAACAAGGCTACCGCTGACGGCCGCAATATGCGCCCTTACTCCGATCTGCTGGGTGGAGCCATCCGCTCTATGATCGAGGTCAAGGAAGAGAAGGACATCGACAGCCTGTTCTCGCCTGGAAAGACCAGCGCACTGACCCAGACGATATCCGGGTTGGACGACTTCGAACTGATCTCGTTCCTCGTGGTGCAGGAGGTAGCGTGAGCAACGCCGAGCACCATGCCCTGATTGCATGGCCCGAAAAGGCGAAAGTCAATCGCGTCGTTCCAAAATCGAAGTTCTACGAACATGGAACTGTAAATGCTCGCCTGAAAGATCTGTTCGTCAAGGAAGTCGAGCAGGTCACCTGGCTATACAAGTTGGCCCCAGAGACCATCAACCTGTCGGCCAAGGACGGCGTGTCCGAAATCCAGATTCTCGGCATCCAGCTAAGAACACCAGAACTCAGCCACGACGTGCTGCGGTGCATTGACGGAGCCATCGAGCATCCGATTATCTTCGAGTTTTACCACGCCGACCTCGTGCAGGTAATTGCCTGCTTCAAACGTCCGCGCGGTGGAGATAACGGAGGCAAGCTTCTCCTCTCCGAATACTTCGAAACTGAATGGCGATCCGCCGACAGTCCGCGCACAGATCTGCCCACGAGCCTAAACCTGCACGGCCTATACGAACGCCTGTTGCTGCGATTGATCCCGCTGCCGGCACGCCCCCGAGAACCTCTTCGTGCCCTGATAGATCGGCTTGGGAATATTCGCACTTTGGAGGGCGAGCTGGCCAAGGCCATCTCAGCGCTTGAGAAAGAAAAGCAGTTCAATCGAAAGGTTGAGCTAAATGCCACTGTACGCAAACTACGAACCCAGCTTGACCAAGCTGGCTATCTAAAGCTTATTGCCTCCGCGAACAAACCCGAGCTACGCAAGATGGCAGAACAACCAGAAATCACTCTGAGCCAAGTCGTCGATTCAACCGACCTGAAGGCTTTGAATGACCTGCTAACTCAGGTGATGAGGCAGCAGCAGCAACAAGCCTTGCTTAAAGATACAAATCTTGGGCAAGTGGTCGAAGCTGTCGTCAGTCTCGCGGCAACCGTACCCGTCGAAGAGGAGCTCTTTGCGGCGGCGATACTGGGGCGAGTAGCCGCCGTTGCCCGCGGGCGAGAAGCCGAAGTGCATTCTCGCGTGAATGAGCTTTTCACCGACGAGCCCCCCTCTATCGAGACCCTGGCAGACGGCGACGCCAAGGAGTATGCCGCCAAGATGCTGGCTTACACCGAGGCAGATTGGCTTCCTATTTACTGCGCCCGCGAATCGTTAGCGATTGACACGGCCAACAATGCCCGCAAGGAGCTGCTACGGATCCTACTCAGCAACAGCGAAGACCTGGCGAGCTTCGTCCATCGTCTGGTCGAAGCTGCGGACATCGTAAAGGGCATTGAATCTCCCGACACCCGCATCAAACGGGTTCGCCGCATCTTTGAGTCGATTACCGAGGTAATACGAAGCTACGAAGGGAATGTCGGCCTGGAGCCAGGAACCGCCTTGGCAAGCCTGACGAACACCTTCCTACGCGGCACAACCAGTGCAGATACAGACGCACTTCATGCCAGCTTGGATGCCGCCAACGGCGTACTCGTTCGTGTGATCGAACTGCGCTACTCCCACGCCTTGCACGCCGAAACTTACCAGTTATTGCAGGACGGAAAGAAGCTTCTCACACAAGGTCCATGGACACGCTACATCGAAGCCTCGGCGGTCATCCCGAAAGTGCAGATGAACCTGCTGGAGACCGCACTTGTCCTTGCTCGGCAGAACCGAACGGACAAGGAAATCCTGCGTGTGATGGAGGCCAGCTGGCCTTCCACGTCCATGATCACCAGCGCCATCAAGCTGCATTTCAAGGGAGCGGTTGATGTTGACCCGGAAGTGGCCGACTACTGGCTGAAGGTTGGCCGCGTCTCCCAAAGCGAACGTGCTGCGGAACACAAGCTCGGCAACACGGAAGACCAGCAGATCGGCGAGCTGCTGATCCAGCTCGACGCGAACCGCGACAGCATGGGCAAGTTGAACAGTGCCGTCGTACCTGTCTTGAAGACTTTCGACGCCTATCAGGCTGCCACGGTTGAACGTGCTGCCACCGGCTACGAAGGCGTTGCTCAAGTCGCCGAGCGACTGGCCCGCATGCGCAAGCTGAGCAAGACCGATCTATTGGGCAGCATCGTCGAATACAACCCCATCGAACACGATATGGAAGGCGGCCATCGTTCCGGCATTCGCCGGGTCAAAGTAGTACGTGACGGCATCCTGAAAGAGTTTGGTGGAAAAATTAAAACACTTGTAAAGCCACGCGTTGAGCCCGAGGAATAGACATGGAATTCACGAAAGCGAAAATCATCCTCGCCAATCTGCGCGAGCGCATCGAGGTAGGTAGTGATGGGAAGTTCCGTCTCGAAGGCGTCATTACCCAGCGCGAGTTAGAGGCACTGGATTTTTTCATTTCCAACCAGCCAGACAGCCTTGATTCGTCATCCACGCCAACCGGCGCCCCGCCCAGTCCCGAACCAGCGGTTGTTGTGCCGATTGTCAGCCCGACCGCTGAACCACAGATCTCTCAGCCTGAATCAGAACCAGCGACGGAAGTGCCGGTCATTCTGGACTTGTCCACGCTGTCCTTGCCTGAAACCGATGCGACCTATCGCGTCTGTCTCGACTTTGGCACAGCCATGTCCAAGGCCAGCTTCGTTTATGACAACGAATATGAGGATATGGAGGACATCCAGGTACTCAAGCTAGGCATTCCCGGCGACCAAGAGGAAATCGATGAAGTCATGCTGGTTTCCTCGGTATTCATCGACTCCGATGGGCTCCTCTGGTTCGGCCAGAATGCAGTCAAGCATGCCGTGGACGGTACCGGATCAAGGATCGACAACATAAAGCGCGCCCTGTCCGAAGGGAACTTGAACGTCCCCGTGGATGCCACTTACAACCCGACACCACACCCGCTTACTTACAAGGACATCGTTCTTGCCTATCTGACCTTCTTCACGTGGACCATCAGCTATGCGCTTGAGAACGATGTGGAATCGCCCGTGGTGGCCCGGAATTTCAAACGACGTTTCGCCATGCCGTGCTTCCCGCGGGCCAACGCACGCGTTGTCGAGGGTGAACTAAAGACCCTACTCGGTGAGGCGCAGATTCTCGCCGACACCTTCGGAGATGAAGTCCACCAAGGCCTGCCCCTGGATCGCTTCCTCTCGGCCTTGAGGCAGCTACGTGCCGAGAAGCGCGACTACACGTTCATTGAAGGTAGCGTCACCGAGCCGCTTGGCGTGGCGGGTTCCTTGCTCAGTTGGCAATCCAATCACGATTCACTGGCGTTGGTTGTGGACATCGGCGCAGGTACTAGCGACTTTAGCTTGTATCGGCTGAAGGTCACTGTGAATGACGATGGCAGCATCGACAAGACCAGAACCACGGCAGGCGAGGTGGATGGCACTGCGCGCGGCATCACCGAGGCGGGTAACCACCTCGACAAGCTGCTCAAAGGTTTCATCCTGCAAAAGGCTGGTGTCAGCGGCTCGCACGATAAGTTCCAGAACATCAGCCACGCGCTTGAGCGCGACATCCGCGACTACAAGGAGTCCCTTTTCAATTCCGGGTCCGTCTATGTCCCCCTTTACAACGGGGATGCGGTGGACGTCTCACTAACTGAGTTCCTAGCGCTGGATGAAGTCACAGCCTTCGAGAAGTCCTTGCGTAAGACGCTGGTCGAAATCCTTGAATCCGCGGACAAGGAATGGATCAACTGGGTACAAGCCAATCCGAGCCACAATCTCACCATCGTACTGACCGGCGGCGGGGCCACCTTGCCGATGGTCCGGAAATTGGCCGAAGGTACGGTGACGGCGCACGGCAAGACCATCCCCGTTGCAGCGGCAAGATCCTTCCCGGAATGGCTGCGCACCGGCTATCCAGATCTGGAAACCCCCTATCCACGCATCGCTGTCTCGCTCGGAGGCGCACGCCGGAACGTCATCCGTTCGATGGGAGTCTTGAAGAGCACCGGATTTGGCGGTGGAAGCCCCACTCTGGGTAGCTTCCAAACCAAGGGCATTTGAGGGCAACGGACTTAATTCAGTTTGAGCCCACCAACATTCGGGATTTGGCGGAGTAGCGCCACACGTCCCGATAGCGAACACCGGAGTCAGTCACGTGTCTTCCAGCAGCGAGCAAGCGAAACAATGGCCAAACATCGTTAAGGTCCGAGACGATCGGGAGCCTATTGGATTTGACAGCACTGATGGGAAATTCGTTCTCGACGATTTTGCTGATGTCACTTGGGCGGATGGTGACTCGAAGGAATTCACCCAAAAGGATTTGCGGGCCCGGATTGAGCCTTGGCTGACCTCGCTCTTCCAGTCCGAGCATTTGTCGCTTCTCGCAGGCTCCGGTTTGACCCACGCGGTCCACCAGCAAGCCACTGGGAAGCGGGCGGCTGGCATGAACGCCCTCGCCCTTAGCAATCACAGCGAAAAGATCAGTGCGTCAGCCAAGCAATCTGCTGATGCTGCGGGGCGTAAGGCTGACAACTTGGAAGATCAATTGCGGGTTGCCAATGAGCTTCTTCGTGGATTGGAAATCCTCGGAGATAAAAGTGATGCAGCCCTTCGCACTGAGATTACAGACGGAATGGGGAAGTTTGCCGAGTCCATCTTGGCGAGCGAGAGCGGGATCGTTACTTCTGACGACTCCAAACGGGAAGACGCGTTCAATACGCTCGTCACCTTCTTGATGAGCTTTGCCAGCCGCACTGGCGTACGCGACCGTCTCAATATCTTCACCACCAACTACGATCGCCTGATCGAGGCCGGTGCAGAGCTCGCGGGCCTGCATCTTCTGGATCGCTTTCTTGGCACGCTGACGCCGATCTTCCGTTCGTCGCGCCTTGATCTCGACATGCACTACAACCCTCCCGGCATTCGAGGCGAGCCCCGCTACCTGGAGGGCGTCGCACGCTTCACCAAGCTGCATGGTTCTGTGGACTGGGTACAGGTCAACAAGGACATCCGACGCATCGGCCTACCCTTTGGAGCGAACGACATCGCCCCCTTTCTGAAGGCTCCCGGCCTAAACGAAGCAACAGCCCACAAGCTGATGATCTACCCCAATTCTGCCAAGGACAGGGAGACAGCAGACTACCCATACGTTGAACTTTTCCGTGACTTCGCAGCAGCGGTCTGTCGCCCGAACAGCACTCTGGTGACCTACGGTTACAGTTTTGGCGATGAGCATATCAACCGCGTGATCCGCGACATGCTCACCATCCCATCCACGCACCTGGTAGTGATTGCTTATAGCGATCCGCTAGGCCGAATCATGCAGACCTACAAGGAAATGGGTAGGCCCTCTCAGATCAGCCTGTTGATCGGCCCCGTCCTAGCCGATCTAACCGCCTTGACCGAGCACTACATGCCCAAGGCCGCGATCGACAAGACCACCTTCCGCATGGGCGAGCTCTTGAATCAACGCTGGAAGACCCAGCAATCGTCGAAGCCGACTGGCAAGGGCTCTGGTTCGAGCGACGTGGAAGATCTGATATGACCTTGTCTCCGCTGGCGTATGCCGACTCGTTGCGGATCGGCACTATCGACTACGTCTCACCAGACGGCATCAAGGTGTTGCTGGACATCGAGGCGCCCGATGGAGTCGCGCTCAATACCGGCGTCCCTCGCCCGTTTCCGCGCGTCAATGGTTACGTATTGGCCCCCAGCGACCAAGGCTATCTTGTTGCCCAGGTGGAATGGATCACCATCGAGCGCTCCCAGTACCCGAAGCGCAAGGGCATGCAGGACTTCGGCTTGGTGGATTTGCCCTATCCACTGCGAAAAATGAGCCTCAACCCTTTGGGTTGCTTGTTCTACTCAGAGGGGAAGTACGAGTTCCGGCGGGGCGTTGAAGCCTATCCGTCAGTTGGCGACCCCGTCATCCTGCCTACTCAGGAGCAGCTGCGCGCCATCGTCGAATCAGGTGAGAAGCGGCGCATCAAGATTGGTATCAGCCCCTTGGCCGCCAACGCCGAGGTCAAGGTCGATCCCGACCGTATCTTTGGCCGTCATTTGGCAGTCTTGGGTAATACCGGTAGCGGGAAGTCGTGTTCAGTCGCTGGCTTGATCCGGTGGTCAATGGATGCGGCGCGGAAGGCGCGCAAGGGCAGCGATCCGAATGCCCGCTTCATTGTCCTCGACCCTAACGGAGAGTACGCCAGCACCTTCAAGGGTATGGGCAAGGTCCGGACATTCGCCGTGGAGGCATCCGCGGAGATTGAGCAGCTCCATGTTCCTATGTGGTCCTGGAACAGCGCGGAATGGAGCGCATTCACCCAAGCCAGCGCAAAGACTCAGCGTCCAACACTGATACAAGCGCTTCGTTCCGTCCGCGATGGCGCGATGGGTGTGTCCGTCACCCCTGGCCATGAAATGCGTCGCTTTCTACGAACGCTGGTTTCCATAATCCAGATTGAACGCAATGCCGGGAGTCCATGGGGAAAGTTCCCTCATCCCAAGAATTTCCTGGAGAAGATCAGGAAATGGCAAGAAGGACTTTCCGACGACGCCTCTTTCAGCCAGCCAGAGAATGATGCTCTGACGGCTTTCAGAGACAAGATTACCGAATTCACCAATGCCCGTAGCGGACAGTATCCGACCTACGACTTCGCGAAGCAGGAGGTCGATGATCTTTTGCATCTGGCTCAGGCCGCGCATTCCGCCTTCGGCGGATCCAACACGGATGTCCTTCCTATCGACGCCGATGTTCCTCGCCCCTTCACTGGCGACCAGCTACTGCGCAGTGTCGAAGCCAATGCTGAGCTGACGGGCGTCTCTGAATACGTAGAGACCATGCTTATGCGCATCCGAACGATTCTCTCGGATAGCCGCATGAAGAACATCATCAGCGGCCCCGTGGAAACCACGCTTCACGACTGGCTTAGCAGCTACATCGGCGACGACAGAGCCTCCAACGGGTCGGTCACGGTGATCGACCTGTCGCTGGTTCCGGCGGAAGTCGTCCACGTCATCACCGCCGTTATCGCCCGCATGACATTGGAAGCCTTGCAGCGCTACCGCAAGCTCAATCATGGCAAGACTCTTCCGACAGTCTTGGTGATGGAGGAAGCACACACCTTCATCCGACGCTACCCGGACGATGCGGAAAACCAAAGTTCCGCCGCCATCTGCTGCCAAGTCTTCGAGAAGATCGCCCGCGAAGGCCGCAAGTTCGGCCTGGGGCTGGTGCTTTCTTCGCAGCGCCCCAGTGAGCTATCGCCCACCGTGCTCTCGCAGTGCAACAGTTACTTGCTCCACCGCATCAGTAATGACCGCGACCAGGAGCTGGTACACAAACTGGTCCCTGACAACCTGCGCGGCCTACTCCGCGACCTTCCGTCCTTGCCATCCCGCCACGCCATTCTGCTTGGCTGGGCTTCCGAACTGCCTGTTCTTGTGCAAATGAACAGTCTGCCGGCTGACCAGCAACCCCGGTCGAACGACCCCGACTTCTGGTCGGTGTGGTCTGGAGAAAATCTCGAAACCGACGAAAATGGGCAGCCTGTTGAAAGATCTGTCGATTGGGCGGCTATCGCCGCCGATTGGCAGCAGATTTCGCCTGAACAACCCCCATCGCCAAATTCCTCTTCGGTGCAGTCCGCCGAAGATGACGAGGACACCATTCCGTTTTGAGATACAGATAATCTGTTTTCGGTGAGTTAGAACGAAGGAGCCCTCTGTTTCAGAGGGCTTTTTTCTTTGTCTCGTTGTCAAGAACTGTTGAAAAAAAAACTATAGTGCTACAGTTGCTAAAACAGGCGATAAAGAGAGCGAGCGATGTATCGGCTTTCTGCACATGTCTTCGGAGAGGGTGAGCGCGTTCCGCTGCTGCAAGATGCGCGTGGACTTCCGCTTTTTTATCCGACACTCTTCGCAACCGCGAAGCTTCGAAACGCGGGCATTGCGGTCAATACGATTCGCAACAAACTGGCGGACATCCTCGTTCTTCTGCGCTGGCAGGCATCCAAGAAGCCTGCGAGAGACTTGGAGGCTGAGTTCGCTAGAGGCGAGTTCCTCACACTCGCCGACGTCATGTCCATTCGTGACTTTGCATCACGTGACATGCGCGATCTGGAATCCGACAGCCAAAGTCAGTGGGCTGACGACTCAGGTGTGAAAATGCTCGAAGGCCGGATTGGGACGGTGAAACCCGGCAGGAAAGTGGCGGGTCAGCAGCACTACAACCGACTGAGCACGATCGCGGACTATCTTGAGTTCATGGCGGACGCCATTAGCGTTAAGGATCGTCAAAAGCGCGCCCAAGACATTGCACGCATGGCGAAGCTAATTCGCAAGCATCGCCCTAAAGGGGCGTCGCTGCGGCGGCAGAGTGATCCTAATGATGATTCGCCTCCTTCGGAGGTAATTGACCAATTCCTGGAAGTCATAGCGATCGACTCTCCGAAGAACCCGTTCGGCGCTCAAGCCGTACGTCTTCGCAACGCAATCATGTTCCACCTCGTTAGATACACCGGAATGCGGAGAGGGGAGCTTATGAGTCTGCGGATTGACCAAGTTGATTTTGGCGAAGAACCGTACGTCTGGGTGAGGCGCAATCAAGACGATCCGTTTGATTCTCGACGTAATCAGCCGTCATCCAAGACAAAAGAGCGTCCAATTCCAATTCCAGATGGCTTGGCGAACGATATTCATGCGTATGTCATGAAGCACCGCTCACTGATCCCCGCTGCACGCAAGCATCCCTACCTCTTTGTTACGCACAAACCCGGCAAGTGGTATGGACAGCCATTGTCACTGTCGGCGGTCGGCGAGATCGTGAGCAAAATTCGTGAGGTTGATCCAGCGTTCAACGTTATCCATCCTCATGCTTTGCGTCATCACTTCAACTACGAACTCTCGTGTGCCATCGATGCGCATAACGCTAGGGTGAAGGATGGCGAAACCGAAGGAGCCCTGATTCGAGAAGGAAAGGAGCTGGATATGAGGGCCTTCTTGAACGGCCATTGGAATAAATCATCCGGGGCCGTTTACAACCAGCGCCATGTCCGTGAAGTTAGCAATGCAGCGGTTAGAGAATTGCAGTCTGGCTTGGGGCGCGTCATTCGCGGCAGGAGAGTCGCCCAATGAGCGCATCAAAAAAGACTAAAGAGACACCTCGGCCGAAAGAGGCCGTCTCAAAGGCTGGCTATGCTTTTAATGTTCTTGATGAGTACTGGCAGCTCGATAAGGACGTTACGGTTGCACTTGGCTTGGTGGCGATGCTTCCGGATGCGGTTCAATCCGGATTTCGTCTGACCTTACAACGTTATGCCGAGGAGCTTTCGGCTCATCACACATACAACATGGCGGAGGCGTTCAAGAGATACTTGCGCGACACAGGCGCGAAGTGCGTAACGCCGAAAGACCTATTGAATTGGCGCGCATCGTTGGGTGCAGATGGGGAGTGGCGTCTGGGAGCTCTGAAAGGCTTTCTGTTGGCCTGGCATGAATTCGGGTTCAATGGCGTTTCGGAGGAGACAGCAGAACTCCTTCGCGGCTGGACAATCAAAGGAAACGAGAAGGGTGCAGCTGTGGCCACCGGCTGCCCCGAAACAGGGCCATACACGGACTTGGAGATGGCGGCCCTGCTTGACTGGGCAAATTCAGCTGTAATCAAGCGCAAGATCACGTTCAAGGATTTTGTGTACCTCTTGGCTCTCGCAATGACTGCTCGCCGTACGGTTCAGTTGGCCGCACTTCGAGGGAGAGACTTGAAGGGGAATCCGAAAGAAGTTGCGTCTCTTTATTTGAACGTACCACGAGCAAAACAACGGAATCTGAGATTTCGAGGGAAGTTTCGCTCCATTCCGATCATTGAAGATCTGTTTCTCGTGCTCGACAGTCTCCATCGCAGAGCGGTGGCAGATGTGGAGGCAACAATTGGAGCGAAATTGGATGACGACCTACGCAAAGAAGTTCCGATATTTATCAACGAGGATGCGGCTGCGAAGGTAAAGAGTGTTGCGGAGTTGAGAGACCTGCTTGCTGGCTCCAAGCCAGACGCTCTGCACGCAACGACTAGCTCTCTGGACTCAGCCCTGCTGAGGTACGCGCGTGCGAACACCGCGCGATCAGAGCGAACTGGTGAGTTTATTCGCCTGTCTGCCAGGCGCTTCAGACACACGCGTGGCACCAAGCTTCGACGTGAGGGTTTCGGTGCGTTCGTAATTGCGGAGTTGTTGGATCATTCCGACATTCAGAATGTCCGCGTATATACGGAAAACACCGCGAATGAAGTGGCCATCATTGATGAGTTCATTGGTCCAAAGCTGGCTCCTTTCGCGCAGGCCTGCCTTGGCAGGCTCGTTCGATTGGAACGAGACGCTATCCGAGGAGATGATCCGCGTAGCCGTGTGGCGAACGACAGATCAAACGGTGTCGGCACATGCGGAAACTACGGGTTCTGCGCGAGCGGGTATCGCGCTTGTTACACATGCACCCACTTCCAACCGTGGGTCCATGGACCGCATCAAGAGGTGCTAGAGGATCTGTATGCGGAAAAGTCTCGGGCGCGTGATGCGGGTTGTTCAGATGTAGTGGTGTCGGCAAACGACCTATTGATACTTGCCGTCGAACATTGCATTACCTTGTGCAGCGAATTCAAGGACAAGCTAGCCATTCCAGACTCGGATGAGGAGATGGCCTGTGTCTGATGTCATCCTATTCGTTCCGAAGGCGGGTCGAGATGCCAGGACAAATCTGGACGACTTTATCCGTCTGGCTAGAGAAGATCTGACGGCTTTTGGTGCTGATACTTGGCCAAAGGATCGTTGGCAGCAAGGAAAGACCGTTGCTGTTTTTGCGACCCAGTTGCAGGAGTTGACGCCATATCGGTACACACCTCTAGCGCAACCATTCAAGGATTTCGCAAAGGCCTACGTTCGCTATAAGTACAGTCATAGACCAGTGATCTCAGTGCAGTACTGGCTGCAAGCGCTACGCTGTATTGAAGCCGCGCTGATCGAGTCAGGCTTGAAGGCAGATGTGCTGTTGCTCAATGGGGCGGTGATGGACCTCAGTGCGCAGAAGTGCCGCGAGTTCTATGCTTCCGAGGATGTCTATCACAAAACCGGCCTCACCCTAGCTGGGGTATTTGATTTTTGCCGCGAGAAATTCGTATCGCTGGGTCTGCCTCAGTGGAGGTCGCCATTCAAGAAGCCGGCAATTCTGACCGAGGACCTAGGAGAGGCTGGGCGCGAGCATCGTGAAAGTAAGTTGCCAAGTAACGCCAGCATGCTCGCGTTGGCGGATCTCTTCGCAGGTGCCGCCGACCCACATACTCGGTTCTACTCTTCTATTGCGATTCTCTTGATGGCAACGCCAAGTCGAATCTCAGAAGTGCTTAGCCTTCCAGTGGATTGTATTGGTCGCGAGCCGGATGATTCAGGCGCAGAAAGGATGTGCCTTCGCTGGGTGGCTGCGAAGGGAAAAGGTCGTATGAAGAAGTGGGTCCTGCCGGTGATGGAGGACGTGGTCGTTGAGGCTGTGCGGAGGCTGGAGGAGATCGGCAGGCCCGCTCGATTAGCGGCGCGATTTGCCTTTGAGAATCCTGGAGTTTTCATGCGGAGTGCTGGCCTTAGCTCCGCCGATCAACTCAGCGATGGTGAGCCTCTAAGTACTAAGGAAGTGTTTGCCGCCTTGAACCTTGATGGGCGCTACGCAAAAGATGGACATGTCCCAAGAACGAAGCGCCTGAAGCAATTCGTGGGTCGGGCCGATATCACATACGGCGATCTTGCGAAGTTCGTTAAGGAGCAATACCAAGGCGGCGACTGGCCCTTCATCAATGCCAAGAAGGTCGTGAAAGTATGGGATGCGCTTTGCCTGCATCGTGAGTATGAATTTCACGCGAATTTTTCGGTCAAGGAATTTTCGTGGCGCCTGCCAACGGCCAATGACGTAAACGCTCGCCTGGACCCGGAGAGCGGGACCTATCTGCTTGCCGGTCTCAAGGAGGTAGATGGAGATCCCATCAAGTTGACTACCCACCAGCCACGTCACTGGCTAAGCACGATGTCAGAGCGCGCGGGGATGGATGACTTTACATTGGCACAATGGGCGGGCCGGGCAAAGCCCACCGATAATCGGCATTACGACCACCGCAGCCCAGAAGAACGCTTGTCGGAGGCAAGGGCCCTAATCGTAAGAGAGGCGCCTAGCTTGCTGGAGCGATTCAAGAATCGGCAGCCTGTTACCTATCAAGAGCTTGGGGTCGACCGTCTGGGCACGGCCAAGGCAACGTTATACGGCATGTGTACGCATGACTATGCAATGGCGCCTTGCATGAAGCAGCGTGAATGCATGACCTGCAAAGAGCACAGATGCATCAAGGGTGATCATGTCACGCTCGACAGGATTCGGCTGTTGGAAGCGCAAACGCAGAAGCTCCTGGAGAAGGCCCAACAAGCGCACATCGACGGCGATTTTGGCGCGGATCGCTGGGTCGATAATCACAAATGGAAACTTGCGCATACGAGGACCATGCGAATCATGCTCGAGGAGGAGGCGCTTCCGGATGGCACGGTGCTGCGTATTCCGGACGGGCATGACCCGTCTCCTGTTCAGCGTGCTCTGATGGATCTCGGGTTGATTGAGCTGCCTTCGGATACTGTCGCCGCTGCGACAATTCCACTTCGCTTGGTTTGAGTTGCCATGCCCAAGAAGATCATCACGAAGGCGACTCTTCCCAAGGTATTACGCGAGCTCGATCGTTGGGAGGGAAAGCTCACATGGCCTCTTTTTTGTGATCGCGTCGCCAAAGTCATTGGCGTGGAATCCGTCTCCAAGCACACGATGTATCTGTATCCAACGATTAAAGAGGGGTTTCAGAGGAGACAAAAGGATCTTCGACTGGCAGCGCATGCAAAGCCGAGAGACTTCACGCTACAGACTGCCACCAGACATATAGTGAACTTGGAGGCTCAAGTTGCACGGCTCGAGGCGACGAATGAATTACTTCTCGATCAGTTCCGTCGTTGGCAATACAACGCGTATGCAAACAATGTTCGGATGGACTTGCTCGCATTGGACAAGCCATTACCTGAGGTGAATCGGTCGGGCCGTCGCGAAAAGAAGGGGCGCAAGGGTAAAGCTGCCAAAGAGAACCTTTGAACGTATGAGGCTCCGTTTGACCGTGAGCCGAGATTTGGTCTCGTGTCGTGAGACGGCGTCACGTGAAAGTTATACCAAGGGGATCTGCAACACATGTCATCTGTAACACTTCACGAACTCGAATCTCATTTGTGGGAGTCCGCCAACATACTGCGCGGGCCCGTAGATGCGGCCGACTTCAAGACGTACATCTTCCCACTGTTGTTCTTCAAGCGGATCTGCGACGTCTGGGACGAGGAGTACCAAGAGATCGTCGAGGAGAGCGGTGACGCCGAACTGGCCATGTTCCCCGAATCCCACCGCTTTCAGATCCCGGATGGCTTCCACTGGGACGACGTTCGTGCCAAGGCCACCAATGTCGGCACGACCCTGCAGCGGGCCATGCGCGAGATCGAGAAGGCCAACCCGGATACTCTCTATGGGGTCTTTGGCGACGCCCAATGGTCGAACAAGGAGCGCCTGTCCGACGCCCTCCTCAAGGATTTGATCGAGCACTACTCCCGCCTTCCGCTGGGCAACAAACAGGTCCGGTCTGACGTGCTGGGCGACGCCTACGAGTATCTGATCAAGAAGTTCGCCGACGTCACCAACAAGAAGGCCGGCGAGTTCTACACCCCTCGCAGTGTGGTCCGGCTGATGATTGAGATGCTCAATTCAAAGCTCAGGGGATGCGACCTCGTCAGCTTACGACTGCGAGATGTGTCCCACGGTGGAGTGATCGCGAAGCGGGCGATCGTGCTGCAGCGAAAGATTGATCGGCCGGTGCAGTTCGAGCTAACGGACTTAACCAGAGCTTCGGTTGCCGAGTGGGCCCGGCAGGCTCAGATTATGCTTGGAGCATACTTGTTCCCTGGCCGAGCCAAGCATGTCGGACATCTATCGACCAGGCAGTACGCTCGTATCGTCTCATCGTGGGTCACTGCCATTGGCCTCGACCGACACAACTACGGCACGCACAGCATGCGTAGAACGAAGGCATCTTTGATATATCGGCGCACGAAGAACCTGCGGGCCGTCCAGATCCTTCTGGGCCACACCAAGCTCGAGAGCACTCTGCGCTACCTCGGGATCGAGGTTGAGGACGCGCTAGAGATGTCCGAACAGACGGAGGCCTAAGCAGCAAGCGGTTCCCAAGCGGCCTCCGGGCTCGGTTTCGCAGGCCGCTTCCGAAACGCGCGCACATGAGGGCGTTTAAGTACATCACATTTGTGATGGTCAACTTGACCTAATGTGATTCGAGTTATACTGAGCCTGTAGTCGGGGTATGCGGGCTGCTCTGCTGGCCGCATAAAGTTCGATCGACGCACTGACTTTTTCTGATCTAGGCATCTTAGAGGCCGGGTTGAAAAGCTGCAATCACGCACGGCGATGGGTGCGGTACAGGGGAAATTCGAAGTGATGAAGCAATCTTGCGCGGTGGAACGTGTCGCTGCGTTTGCGCGCGCGAAATTTGAATTGCTCCAGCGGGAGCATTCGCAGCGATCCACGTCGACATCCTCGCTCTGGCGGCGACTGGCGTTGCTGGCGCTGTGCTGCGTAGCACCCACGGCTTTCGCGGCCGACCTGCAGATCAGCAACCTGTCCGACACCGGGTACGACCCGACGCCAGTCGGCGGTCCCGTCGTCTACCACGTGGTAGTCGAGAACGGCGATATCGACACGGTCTCCGACGCGGTCGCCCTGTTCGACCTGCCGGCCGGTGCCACGCCGGGCACGTTGCCGGCGTTCTGCGCGAGCCTGGGCGGTTCGCCGGTTCGTATCCGCTGCGACATCCCCACGCTGACGCAGGCATCGTCCTCGGTTGCGTTCGATATCCAGATGAACACGGCGGGGATGGCCGCAGGTACCGTGCAGATCCATAGCGCCGTGGGTTTCGCCGGCATGCTGCCTGCTGCGGGCGAGGCGCTCAACACGCTGCCGCCGTCGCATCCGTTCTTCGGCAGCGACAGCGACACCGACAACAACCAGCTCAGCCAGGGCACCACGCTGCAGCAGTCGGGCGACCTGCGCCTGCAGAAGACCGCGACGCCGTCGCTGGTAATCGGTGGCGGCGAGGTCACGTATACCCTGCAGGTGTTCAACGACGGTCCGAATGCGTCGTCCGGTTTCAACGTGGTGGACACGTTGCCTGCCGGCGTCACGCTGGTGGCCGGCAGCTTCATCGGGCCCGGCTGGACCTTCAACGCCGGCACGATGACGGCGACCCACGCCGGTGCCGTCGCCAATGGCGACAGCGCGTCCTTCAGCTTCCGCGCCAAGGTCAATGTCGGCAGCGGCAACATCACCAACGCCGCCGTGGTCAACGCCGGTGCGATGCCGGATCCGAACGTGGGCAACAACACCGACGAGGTGACCACGCCGGTCACGCCCGGTGCCGACCTGATGATCAGCAAGAGCGCCAATCCTGCGCCTGCGGTCGCCGGCGAGCCGGTGACGTTCAACATCCAGGTGCGCAATCTCGGCCCGAGTGCCGCGACCAATCCGCGCTGGACCGACACGCTCCCGACCGGGTTCACCGTGACCGGCGGCAACCAGCCCGCCGGCTGGACCTGTGCGACGACGAGTGGCGACACGGTGCGTGGTTGCACCTTCGCGGGCAATCTCGCCGTCGGCGCGATCGTCAATTTCACCGTTCAGGCGGTGGTGCCGTCCAACGGCACCAACAGCAGCGGCAACGTCACCAATACGGCCACCGTGACGTCCGACACGCCGGATGCGGTATCGACCAACAACACCGGCAGCACCACGTTCAGCGTGGTGCCGGATGGTGCGGATCTCGGCCTGGCGAAGCGCAAGGCGCCGGCACTGGTCGCGATCTGGCCGGGCAGCGGTGACGACAGCGACAGCCGCATGACCTCGACCATCGAGGTGCACAACTATGGCCCGCGCGCAGCCACCGGCAACGTGCGCGTGGTGGACGTGCTGGCCGCGGGCGAGGAGTACGTGAGCGGCGGCAACGCGGGCGAGTGGTCGTGTTCCGTCGCGCCGCCGACGTGGAACGGGGGCGGACCGGCGCAGGTCGTCACCTGCGATCTCGATGCCTCGCGGTATCCGTTGGCGAGGAACGCGGATGCGCCCGACCTGCGCATCATCACGCGTGCGCGCAGCGCCGACCTGGCGCTGACCAACAACGCGTGCACCGGCGGCTCGGGCGGTTCGCTCGAGCCCATCACCGGCAGCATCGACGAAGACCGCAACCCCAACAACGACTGCGCAGGCGATGGCACGCGCACCACCAACGATCGCGTCGACCTGCAGATCGAAAAGTGGACCAACGCGCCCGGTGCCGGCGACAACACCATCGCGGTGGGCGTCAACAGCTTCACCTACACCCTGCGCGTGACCAACCTGGCGATCACCGACGCGGTGCCGGCCACCGGCATCGTGGTGAACGACACGCTGCCCGGCTTCGTGCCGGCGTCCGGTGGGCTGCCCAGCACAGGCATCACCGTCAGTGCCCCGGCCGGCTGGACCTGCCCGGTCACCGGCGCGTCGATCGTCTGCCGCTCGGGTGCCACCGCCCTCAATCCGGGTGCGTCCGCGGACATCGTCATCACTGTCGCGCGACCGCTGTTCGACAGCATGGGCCAGAGCCCCGGCAGCTGCGGCGCGGGTGCGCCGGCGACCGGTGCGTTCTGCAATACCGCGGGTGTCGCCGTGGATCCGGCGGTACCGGATTCGGTCGGTGAAATCAACGGCGCCAACAACCAGGCCAGCGACTGGGTGCGCATCGAGCGCGAAGCCAACGTGCGCACCACGGCGAAGAACATCGTCACCGGCAACGTCGGCCGCGCCGGCGTGGACAGCCAGTACGTGATGTCGTACCTCAACGAAGGCACCGCGACGGTGCCGGGCGTGGTGTTCCGCGACACCTTCACCCTGCCGGCGAACGATGCCGGTTTCGTGCTGGTTTCGGCCACGCGCACGCCGGGCACGGTGGCCTGCACGGCCACGCCTGACGGCGGCCTGACCGCCACCGCCACGGCGGGCGGTACCTCGTACGCGAACCCGACCGGCGCGCCGCTGCAGCTGGCCATCGAATGTCCGGCGCTGTCGATGTCGCATCGCCAGAGCGAGGACATGCTGGTCACCATCCGCCCGAACGTCAACACCGGCAACAATCCGGCCGGCCGCCAGTTCGACAACGTCGCCACGTTTGGCATCACCGGTGGCGCCACCGGCAGCGACGCCAACGGCGCGTTCAACTACAACAGCAACACCAGTGCGGCCGACGACCAGAAGACGGCGTCGCTGACGTTCCAGCAGGGCGTCGCCGACCTGATCGTCAACAAGACCGATCTCGGCTTCACCGGTGGCGTGGATCCGCTGGGCTACGACGCCCTCAATCCCGCCAACAACCTGATCACGTACCGCATCTCCGTGCGCAACGTCGGTCCCTCGGTCGCGACCAGCGTGCGCATCAACGACACCTACCGCGTGCCGAGTGGCCGCCAGGTGCGTTTCATGGGTATCGCGCCCGGCCCGATCGGCGGGCCGTCCACGGCCTTCAGCGCCGCCGGATGTACGGTGACCAGCGCCAATCCGTTCACCGGCACGGGCACCACGCCCACCGACGCGGGTTTGAGCATCGAGTGCGACGTGCCGGGTGCGGGCTTCGGCGGCAGCAATGCGCCCGGCGTGCTGGGCGTGAACGCGACCAGCTACGTCTACGTCCAGTACCGCTACGAGACGCCGCCCGGCGCCAGCGGCGATACGGCGCGCAACTACGTCAGCGTGGTGCATGCCGAAACGGACCCCAATACATCCGACAACGCGGTCGACGAGCAGACCTCGATCCGCACGCGCGCTGATGTCGGGGTGACCAAGCATGTGTTCACCGACCTGCCGGACAGCGACCCGGATGTTGCGCTGCCGGCATCGCCCGCCACGGCGGTGGCGTTGCGCCAGCCGTTCTACTGGGTGATCGAGGGCGTGAACAACGGTCCGGGCGCCAGCCTGTCGCGCGACCGCACCGGCACCAGCCCGTTGAACGGCACCGGTACGGTGATCACCGACACCTTGCCCGCCGGCCTGGAAATCCTGGGCGCGGCCACGTGGCAGAAGAAGGGGCCTGACCCGGGCGGCGACGAAGTGCCCGATGGCACCGGCACGTGTACCGCTGCCGGCCTGGCGCTGACCTGTCGCCTGGGCGACGTGACCGTGACCGGCAAGGTCCGCGTCATCGTTCCCGTGCGCTGGACCATCTATCCCGGTGCCGGTGCGCAGATCAACACCGCCAGCATCACCACCGAACAGGTGGATCCGAACCCCGGCAACAACACGGCCACGGAAGACATCCTAGTCACGCGTTCGTCGCTGGAAGGCCTGGTGTTCGAAGACCGCGATCGCGCGGCAGGGAACGGCGGCACGCAGCAGACCGTCACGGGCGAACCCGGCATCGCCGGCGTCACCGTCGTGCTGACCGGTACCGACCTCTACGGCAACGCGGTGAACCTCACCCTGCCTACCGCGGCGGACGGTGCGTACCGCTTCGAGAACCTGTCGCCCTCCGATGCGTCGGGCTACACCATCACCCAGACCCAGCCGGCCGGTTACGTCAACGGTCCGATCGATCCGCCCGCGGCCGGTGGCAGTGCGCCGTCGCTCGGTGGCACGTATGCGGCGGGGTCGCCCAACTCGGTGATCAGCGCGATTCCCGTCGGCGCCAACCAGGCCGGCGTGCGCTACAACTTCCCCGAGGTACGCCAGCCATCGCTGTCCGGCTTCGTCTACGTCGACGCCAACTTCAGCAACGTGCGCGATGGGGGCGACAGCGCCATCGCCGGCGCCACCGTCGAACTGCTCAATGCCGCCACCGGCACCGTCGTGGCCACCACCACGACCAATGCCAGCGGCGCTTACAGCTTCACCAACCTCGATCCGCTGACCGTCTACACGTTGCGCGAGGTACTGCCGGCCGGCAGCTACCAGAACCGTCCGACGGCGGTGAATGCCGGCCTGATCGGTGGCATGGCCTGTGCCACCGGCTGCACGCCGGGGAGCGGCGTGGGCGGCGATGCCGCCACCACCGACCGCATCAGCGCCATCGACCTGGGCGCCGGTACCGACGGCACGCTGTTCAACTTCGGCGAAGACGCGGTGTCGGGCATCAGCGGTCGCGTCTACGTGGACCGCAACGGCAACGGCGATTTCGATGCCGGCGATGCGGGCACGGTCAATTCGCGTCCGAATGGCGGCCTGCAGGGCGTCACCATCACGCTGACCGGCGCCGGTGCCGACGGCATCTTCGGCACCGGTGACGATCCGGCACCGGTCGTGCTGCAGACCGACGCCGATGGCGCGTACCAGTTCACCGGCCTGGTGGTCGGACAGAACTACCGCGTCACCGAAACGCAGCCGACCGGTTACGGCAACGGCACCGAGCACGCGACCAACGTCATCGACGTCAACGCGCTGCCGTCTGCCGGCGTGTCCGATCGCGACTTCGGCGAAACGCTGGGTTCGCTGGCGGGCGTGGTGTTCGAGGACTTCTCGACGACGGCGGCCAACAACGACAACGGCAGTTTCGACGGCGGTGAAAACCCGATCGCCAACGTCACCGTGGTGCTGACCGGCACCGACGTGCTCGGCAATCCGGTCAACGTCACCGTGCAGACCGACGCCACCGGCGCCTACGTCTTCCGCGATCTGCTGCCGCCCACCGGCAGCTACACCCTCACCGAGACGCAGCCCGCCGGCTACATCGATGGCCGGCACACGCCGGGCAACGCGGCGACGCCGGGCAGCGCGACCACTCCGAACGTCATCGACGGCATCGTCATCACCGAAGGCCAGGCGGCCACCGGCTACCTGTTCGGCGAACTCGCCAACGCCGTCATCAGCGGCACGGTCTACCTGGACCGCGACGACGACGGCAACCAGGATGCCGGTGAACCCGGCCTGCCGGGCGTGACCGTGGTGATCGAAGGCGCAGGCCCGGACGGCCTGTTCGGCACGCCCGACGATCTGCCGCCGGTCACCCTGACCACCGACGCCAATGGCGGCTACAGCTATGGCGGTGCGATCACCGGCCAGAACTACCGCATCGTCGAAACGCAGCCCACCGGGCTGGCGGACGGCCAGGAAAACCCGACCAACACCATCACCGTCACCAACCTGCCGGCGAGCGGTTCCAGCGGCAACGACTTCGGCGAACGCGCCGCGTCGCTGAGCGGCAGCGTGTGGCTGGACACCAACAACAACGGCGTGCGCGACGCCGGCGAGAACGGGATTGCCGGCGTCAGCGTATCGCTGCCGGCGGGCACCGTGGATGCACTGGGCAACGCGGTGGCGGCGGTCGTGACCGACGCCAGCGGCAACTACCGCTTCGACGATCTGCTGGCCGGCACGTACACCGTCAGCGAGCAGGCCGCGCAGCCGGTGGTGGGCGGCATCACCACCATCAACGGCACCACCGTGGCCGGAACCGTCGGCGGCAGCGCCAGCGGCACCGCCACGCCGGTCGCGACCGTGCCCAGCGCGGTGGCCGGCATCGTGCTGCCCGCTGGGGGCGCGTCGATCAACAATCACTTCGGCGAGACGCTCGGCGTGGCGTTGTCGGGTCGCGTGTTCTTCGACGCGAACAACGACGGTCTGCAGTCGGGCGCGGCCGAAACCGGCATCGACGGCGTGACCATCACGCTGACCGGTACCGACGACACCGGCGCCAGCGTGTCGCTCACCACCACGACCGACGCCAACGGCGACTACGCGTTCGACGGCCTGCGTCCCGGCACCTACACGGTGACCGAACCGACCCAGCCGACCGGCACCAGCAACGGTCAGACCGTGGCCGGCACCATCGGTGGCACGCCGTCGGGCACCGCCACGCCGATCACGACTGTGCCCAGTGCGATCGCGGCGATCGACCTGACCACGCCGGGCGCGAGCTCGATCGGCAACAATTTCGGCGAGATCCCGCTCAACAGCTCGATCGGCGGCCGCGTGTGGCGCGACAGCGACAACGACGGCGTCGTCGATCCGTCCGAGGAAGGCATCGGCAATGTCGTCGTGCGCCTGACCGGCACCGACCCGGCCGGCAATACCGTCACGCGCGAAGTGACCACGCAGCCGGACGGCACGTACGCGTTCACCGAACTGCCGCCGGGCACGTACACGATCACCGAACCCGAGCAGCCTGCGGGCACGCTCAACGGCATCACCAATGCCGGTACCGGGGGCGGTACCGCGACGCCCCCGACGTCCACGCCGTCCGTCATCACGGGCATCACGCTGGGCGTGGGCGAAGACATCACCGGCAACGACTTCGGCGAAGTCCCGGCCGGTGCGATCAGCGGCCGCGTCTACAACGATGGCAACAACAACGGCGCCATCGATGCGGGCGAGGGCGGCTACGCGAACGTGCAGGTGGTGCTGACCGGCACCGACGACCTGGGCCAGGCGGTGAACGTCACCGTCACCACCGACGCCGAAGGCCGTTACCGCTTCGACGGCCTGCGTCCGGGCACCTACACGGTGACCGAGCCGACGCAGCCGGTGGAAACGCTCAACGGCATCACCAGTGCCGGCACGATCGACGGCACCGTCGTGGGCACCGCGACGCCGGTGACGACCACGCCGTCGGCCATCAGCGGCATCGTGCTGCCGCCGGGTGGCGATTCCATCGACAACAACTTCGGCGAGATCGGCGATTCGCCCGACCTGGTGGTCAGCAAGACCGCCACGCCGGCCGTCTTCACCGTCAACAACACTGCCACCTACACGCTGCGCGTGCGCAACATCGGGCAGCAGCCGAGCGCGGGCGAGTACGTGGTCGAAGACCGCCTGCCTGCCGGCCTGACGCTGGCGGCGACGCCGGCGGGTGCCGGATGGGCCTGTACCGGTGCAGCCGGCGAAGACCGCTTCCGCTGCACCAGCAGTGCGGTGATCGCGGCGGGCGTGACTTCGGCCGACACGATTGTCGCGCCGGTGCGCGTGGCGGCATCGGCGGCGACGGGATCGCCGGTGAACAATGCCGTGATCGTCGAGGGCGGCGGCGAGAACGAGTTCCGCACGCCGACGCCGGACGAACGTGCCGATTTCGAAGGCAATCCGGGCGACCTGCCGGTGTGCGATCCGGCGATCACGCAGAACGCGTGCCGCCTGCCGACGCCGGTGCAGTTGTCGGCCTCGGTGTCGGGCACGGTGTGGTTCGACCAGGGCAGCGACTTCGGTCATATCGACAGCGGCGATCGCCGCCTGTCCGGCTGGATCGTCGAAGTCGTCAACGGCAATGGCCAGGTCGTCGGCACGACGACCACCGGCGCGGATGGCTCCTACTCGATCGCCGACCAGGTGCCGGGCATTCCGCTGAACATCCGCTTCCGCGATCCGGCGACGGGCGTGGTGTGGGGTCTTCCGGTGAGTGGCGAAACGGTGGCCGGTCCGCCGGTGCCCTGCGATGCCAGCAGCGCGATCGCCAACGGCACCGCCAGCTCGTGCCGCAGCAACGAGGGCGGCAACACGCACCTGTCGGTGGTGCTGGCGCCGGGTGCGAACCTGCCGCAGCAGAGCCTGCCGCTGAATCCCGGCGGCGTGGTCTATGACGCGACGACGCGCACCCCGGTGCCCGGTTCGCGCGTCACGCTGACGCCGATCGGTACCTGCGCGGGCTACACGCCCGAGCAGCACGTGCTGAACGCCGCGCTCGGCGGTTACACGGTGCAGGGCACGTCGGTATCGATGACGGTCGGTGCGGAAGGCTTCTACCAGTTCCTGCTGGGCCCGGATGCACCGGCCTCGTGCCGCTTCCAGCTGGCGGTGACGCCGCCGGCAGGCTACACGTTCGAGTCCGGCATGATCCCGGCGGAGACGTCGCCACTGACGCCGCCGTCCACGCCGGGCGAGGGCTACCCGGTGCAGACCAATGCGACCGCGCCGACCGGTCCGGTGGGTACCTCGACCACGTACTACCTGGAGCTGACCCTGGGCTCGGGCGTGGCGGTGCCGGTGCACAACCACATTCCGCTGGATCCGCAGATCGCGCCCGGCCTGGTCATCACCAAGACCGGCGATCGCAAGACGGTGGAAGTCGGCGACAGCCTGGTCTACACGATCACCATCCGCCAGACCGCGGGTGCATCGATGGGCACGGTCAACGTGATCGACCGCCTGCCGCACGGCTTCACCTACATCGATGGCACCGCGCGCGTCGACAACGCCGGCATCGCCAATCCGCTCGGCAAGCCGGGCCCGACGCTGGTGTTCGACGTCGGCGCGCTCGCCGTCGGCCAGCAGAAGGTGCTGACGTACCGCGTGCGCGTGGGCGTGGGCAGCCAGCAGGGCGACGGCATCAACCGCGCGCGCGCCTGGGGCTGCTCGATCGACGGCGGCTGCGTGGATCCGACCACGCTGATGCCGTATCCGAACGGGGGCGTGGTGCCGTCCAACCCGGCCGAGTACCGCGTGATCGTCAGCGGCGGCGTGTTCGCCGACGAAGGCTGCGTGCTGGGCAAGATCTTCGTGGACTGCAACGTCAACCACGTGCAGGACAAGGAAGAGCTCGGCATCCCCGGCGTGCGCATGTACTTCGAGGATGGCACCTGGATGGTGAGCGACTCGGAAGGCAAGTACAGCTACTGCGGCTTGCCGCCGAAGAGCCACACGCTGAAGGTCGATCCGTCGACCCTGCCCGTGGGCTCGCGCCTGACCACCAGCAGCAACCGCAACCTGGGCGATGCGGACAGCCTGTTCATCGATCTGAAGAACGGCGAGTTGCACCGCGCCGACTTCATCGAGGGCAGCTGCTCCAACCCGGTGATCGAGCAGGTCAAGGCGCGCCGTACGCAGGGCGAGATCCGTGCGCCGGAAACCGAGCGCAACCAGCAGCCGCTGCGGTTCGAGAGCAAGCCGGCGCGTGCCCCGCAGCAGGGCACCGACTCGGCCAACCAGCGGCCGATCGTCGAACCCAGGCCTACGACGAGCGCGCCGACCGGCACGGATGACGCGCGCAACGGGGAGGTGCAGCCATGAGCCGCTCCGCCCCGCGTCCGTCGACCTTCATGGAATCCCGTGCCATGCGCGCATCGCGTCCTTCGTTCCACCCCCTCGCGCTGGCGCTGGCCCTGGCGGTGACGCCGACGCTCGTGCAGGCGCAGGCCGTGTCCGGCGACCAGCGTTTCACGCCGGTCCTCGGCCAGGCCACGCCGCTCTATCCGCAGTCGCCCGAATCGCAGGACCGCGCGCCACAACCGTTGTACGCACAGCCCGGCAACGTCGACTACAGCGTCAACGTGGGCGTGGACCGCGTGCTGGTCGAGGTCGATCGCGATGGCGTGCCCGCCGACGGGCAGTCGCCGGTGAAGGTCGTCGTGCAGCTGTACGGTGCCGATGGCAAGCCGATGGCCGGCGACGCCTTCGCCACCATCGAGCACAGTGGCGGTCGCATCAAGCTGGCCGATGGCCGCACGGATGAATTCGGTCCGGGTCGGCTGGACGCCGACGAGGTCACCCCCGGTATCCAGCTGGCCGTGCACAACGGTCGCGCGGAGTTCGAACTGCTGGCCCCGCACGATCCGCAGGACGTGTTGCTGCGCGTGACCTCGGGCGGCCACAGTGCCGAGGGCGTGATCGGCTTCGTGCCGGAGATGCGCGAGCTGATCGCCACCGGCCTGATCGAGGGTGTCATCAACTTCCGCCGCAAGGGCGACAGCCTGATCAACGGCACCCAGCAGGGCGATGGCTTCGAGCGCGAGATCCGGCGCTGGGAGAAGCAGTTCAACAACGGCAAGGCCAACGGTGCCGCGCGTGCCGCGTTCTTCGTCAAGGGCACGATCAAGGGTGAGTACCTGCTGACCGCGGCCTACGACTCCGACAAGGACGTGCGGGCGCGCCTGCTGCGCGACATCCAACCGGAGGAGTTCTACCCGGTGTACGGCGATGCGTCGTTGCGCGGCTTCGATGCGCGCTCGGCCGAGCGCCTGTACGTGCGCGTGGACAAGGACCGCAGCTACCTGCTGTACGGCGACTTCCAGACCGGCGACAACATCGCCACGCAGACCGGTGTCGACTTCGGCACGCAGGCGGGCCAGCGCGTGCTGGGCACCTACAACCGCACCGCGACCGGCCTGGGCTGGCATTTCGAAAATGCGCGCGTGCGCGGCAACGTCTTCGCCATTGAGGACTCGCTGCGCCAGGTGATCGAGGAACTGCCGGCCGCCGGCAGCGGTCCCTACGGCCTGCGCAACAACGCGGTGCTGGAAGGCAGCGAGCGGGTGGAAGTGGTGGTGCGCGACCGCAACCAGCCCTCGCGCATCGTCTCGGTGCGTCCGCTGGGCCGCCTGGTGGACTACAGCTTCGAGCCGTTCTCCGGCCGCATCCTGCTCAACAGCTTCCTGCCCTCCTTCGACAGCGACCTCAATCCGGTGTCGCTGCGCATCACCTACGAACTGGACCAGGGCACCGAGAAGTTCCTCGTGCTGGGCGCGGACGCGCAACTGCGCGTGGGCGAACGCGGCGAGATCGGCGGTTCCTACGTCGACGACCGCAATCCCTTCGCGGCGTTCGAAATGGGCAGCGCCAATATCGGCTACAAGCTGGGCGCCAACACCTGGCTGGTGGCCGAAGCCGCGCGTACGCGCAGCGAGGTGAACACCAACAGCGTCAACCAGTACGGCACGCCGGGCCTGCAGGGCCTGAGCGGGCTGGTGGAAGGCGATGCGTGGCGCGTCGAGCTGGGCCATGCGGGCGAAGCGCTGAGCCTGAAGCTGTTCGCCGGCCAGTCCGATCCTGCGTTCAACAACCCGGCTTCGTCGCTGTACGGCGGCCGCGGCGAGTACAGCCTGACCACGCGCTGGCGCCTCAACGAGCGCTTCGAGCTGTACGCCGAAGGCCTGCGCAGCGAGGACCGCAACCCCGATGGCGGCGAACGCGATGCCGCCAGTGCGGGCACGCGCGTGAAGCTCACCGACCGGCTGACGCTGGATGTCGGCTACCGCGCCATCCGCGAGACGGTCGGCGCGTACTACACGTGGGCCACCAGCAGCGGCTACGGCAACATCGGCGGCCTCACGGGCGGTTACGCCACCGGTTCCGGCGGCGGTGCGCTCGGCTACGGCCAGCAACCGCTGGATCCGCTGACCGGCCTGCCGATCATCAGCAGCGGCAATCCCAACGACGTGGCCAGCGGCCTGCCGGTGGGCACCGAACTGTCGTCGGACATGCTGCGCATCGGCCTCGGCTACCGCGCCAGCGACCGCTTCAGCCTCGGCGGCGAAGTGGAGCAGGACATCCACGGCGAGGACCGCAATCGCGTGGCGCTGGGCATGGATTACCAGTTGCGCGAACGCAGCCGTATCTACGGCCGCTACGAGAAGCAGACCGGCATCAGCGGCGTGAACGGCCTGACCCAGGACGGGCGCGAGGCGGACACGGTGGCACTGGGCGTGGACACCAGCTTCATCAAGGACACGCAGCTGTTCTCCGAGTACCGCTTGCGCGATGCCATCGCGGGCCGCGACATCCAGGCCGCCTCGGGCATGCGCAACCGCTGGGACCTGCGCGAGGGCCTGCGCCTGGATACGACGCTGGAGCACACCAACGTCATCTCGGGGAATATCGGTGACTCCACCGGCATCGGTTTCGCGCTGGACTACAGCGCCAACCCGCTGTGGCGCGGCAACGTGCGCCTGGAGCATCGCATCTCCGACGACGTCGCCGGCACGCCGACCAACGAGGGCTACAACACGACGCTGCTGCAGTTCCTGGCCGCGCGCAAGTTGAGCCGCGATTGGACGCTGTTGGCACGCAACTACCTGTTGCGCACCGAGTACGACGCGCGCGGCGACGTGCTGCAGGACCGCTTCCAGATCGGCGCGGCGTATCGCGACACCGATACCAACCGCGTCAACGCGCTGGCCCGCTACGAGTACAAGCTGGAGAAGGACGAGAGCGGCATGGACGGCTCCGGCTTCGGCTCAGACACCGGCCAGGACATCCGTAGTAGCGCGCACATCATCTCGGCGCACGCGGACTGGCACCCGTCGCGTCCGTGGTGGCTGACCGGCCGGGTGGCGGCGAAGTGGCAGCAGGACAGCTTCTTCTACGCCGACACCGGTCGCGTCGACGACGATTTCAACGCCGTGCTGCTGTCCGGCCGCATCGTCTACGACATCACAGAGAACTGGGACATCGGCGTGCTGGGCTCGACGTTCCGCGGCCAGGACGGCGCCAACCAGTACGCGTTCGGCATGGAAGTGGGTCGCTTGTTGCGGCAGAACCTGTGGCTGTCGGTGGGCTACAACGCCACCGGCTTCCGCGGCGACAACGACCTGACCGGCTACGAGTACACGCAGCAGGGCGCGTTCATCCGCCTGCGCTTCAAGTTCGACGAAGACCTCTTCCGCAGGGAAGACGCCCGCTACCGCGATCCGGTGCGCTGAGGATTACCGACATGACCACTACCAAAACCTCCCTCCTGTGCGCGGCCGTGCTGGCCTGCATCGCCTTCACCGCCGGTGCGCAGCAGACGCAGCTGACGCCGGCGCGCGATCGGATCACCGACGAGACGATCCACGCCGACCTGACCGGCTACGAGCACACCCAGGGCCGTATCCAGGCGCTGAACGACGGCGGCCGCCCGATCCGCGACTACCATCTGTCGAAGGCGCAATGCTGGCTGGACGTGTCCTTCCACGAGTATTCGCGCAACGACCGCAGCGCCTTCCCGCAGGAAGCGCTGACCGAGTCGGAGAAGCTGATCGTGGGCATGGAGCAGGGCGTCACGCCGCTGCCGACCGATACGCCGCTGGTCAATGGTGCCGCCCGCGTGCGCGAAGACCTGTGGAAGCGCCTGGGCGCGATCCATGGCACGCCGGGCTTTGCGTGTGCGCAGCAGGCCGTGGCCTGCGGCGAGGTTGAACTGGTCCATGCGGGCAACGAGTTCAACCAGCAGCAGTGGCGGCATGCCAAGCCGTACATCCAGATCGCCGAAGACTGGGTGAGCGATGCCGAAGCCTCCACGCGCCAATGCGGCGCGGCGCCGGCGGTGCTGCCGGTGGACACGGTGCTGACGGCGAACGTGCTGTTCGAGTTCGACCGCTCCGGTCGCAGCGACATCCGCGCCTATTCGCTGCAGAGCCTGGACCGCGAACTGGCCCGCCTGCGCGAGGAAGGCCTCACCCTGGCCAAGGTCGAACTGGTCGGCCATGCCGACCGTCTGCAGGGTCGCGGCCACGACTACAACCAAGCGCTGTCCGAGCGTCGCGCGCAGACCGTGCGTGCGCTGCTGTTGGAGCGTGGCATTGATGCCGCCAACGTCACTTACAGCTTCAAGGGGGATGGTGATCAGGTGCAGCAGTGCGACGGCGTGAAGCCTCAGGCCGCGCTGCGCGAGTGCCTGATCCCGAACCGCCGCGTTGAAGTACGCCTACACGTCACCCGATGAAAGCGACACTGGTCGATTCGAGAGACGCCACTCGAGCGATAACCGACGGACAGTTCGCTGTCACCGCTTGCTTCAGATACAGGCAAGCTAATTTTGACTCTCGAGAGAGCTGAACTCGCTCCCAGAGGTGGGTGTCCACTTGTAGCCGCAAGTAGATAAACGAGTATGCAACTGCGTGTCGAAAGTACTACGGCTAAGGCCGACCTTCAGGCCGACATTAGCGACGGGTTTCCAACCCGTTGGGGCACAGCTTGTAACCCGCTTTCGATCGAAGCTGGGGAGAGGTGCTCCATGAGGCATGTTTTTCAAAGTATTGACAGGCGTGGGCTATCCTGCGACGGATGAACGAGCCAGAGAAAAACATCCTGAGGGCCAGCGCCACATCCGTTGCGTGGAGCGTGGACGTCATATCCTTCCTGCGAGGGGCGACTAGTGATAGCGAGTTGGACATTCACGATGCGGCTGACGCACTGCGTATGACGCTAAGCGTCTGGATCGCAGGATCTGCCTCCAATGATTCGCTCCTGACCCCCCGGCACCTCCGCTGAGCATAACTTCGGTTCGAAGCCACTCGGCGTGGAGCGGGTAGTAGCGGTTGAGTGCCGTTTACACCGAGGCCTCGATCACCGCGCTGAACTCCCTCCTGCATTTGCCGGACAGCGATGCCCTGGTGGCGTCTACGGCCGTACTGCGCATGCAGGAAAGGAGGTTAAGGATGTTTATCGGGGAGGCCGATGGCATGGCAGCTTCCGACCCAAAGCAGACCTTCGTCCACTGCCTCGGACTCTTAGACTCCTTGCCATTCAAAGCCGGGGGAGCGTCGGACTAACATGCCACGGGCGAGCAATTGGCTGATCAAGGGGGCGCAGATATGCTGACGCGCTGATTCGCCTGCAGCATGGCATTGGCGCCAAAGCGATTCGTGCACCTGCCTCGACGCCGGCGATTGCCTCCACTTGCGCGCCGAGATTTCGCCCGACCGATACTGGAAAGAACCGTAGTGTGTTCTCGAGATCCAGAGTGGCAACCGATGGACGTCCGTCTCGCAGCGACGTTCACTGCCATCAATGGGGAATCCCGATACTCGGGTAGGGTAATTCGGTTGTTTGATTCCTAGGCTGAATTCAATGACGCACTCCCGAGGCCGCCCGCCGTTTCCCGACCTACTCACGCCTGCGGAGTGGCGTGTAGTTGAGGCAGTTCGTCATGGACTCAGCAATCCTGACATTGCGCGCCGACAGGGGGTCAGCGTGGATGCCGTTAAGTACCACGTCGCCAACGCACTTCAGAAGCTGGGACTCAGCAACCGAAAGGCGCTGATGCAGTGGTCTGGTGTGGCCAGATCTAGCGCGCTGCCACAAAGCGAGATGTCGCGATCTATGAACATTCAACTCGGCCCAGTCGGGCAAATTTCGCGCAGCGTGTCCAACATCGAGGACGCCAAGCGCTGGTACGGCGAGGTGCTTGGCCTGCCGTTCCTATACGCCTTCGGAAACATCGCCTTTTTCGACTGTGGTGGACTGCGCCTTTTCCTAGCGGAAGGCGATGGCGATGCCAATTCCATCGTGTACTTCCGCGTGACGGACATCCACGCTGTGGTGAAGTCGCTTCAGGCGCGAGGAATCGAGTTCGTCAACGCACCGCACATGATTCACAAGCATGCCGACGGGACGGAGGAATGGATGGCGTTTCTGAAGGATAACGAAGGCCGGCCCTTGGGCCTTATGTCCAGCGTCGGGCCCTCCACTGCAGAAGGCAAGTCTTGAGGGTTCGCCCACCGGCCCATGCGATGGGTCTCTGCAGGCAGAGCCTTCCACGGCCGGCAAGCAAGATCATCTCCTTCGAGCCAGAGTTTCGCTGAAGCATGCTCGGCCGTTCACCAAGGAAAATCCATGCGACTAGCCCTAGCTGTCATCCTAGTCATGGCCTGCCGCACGGCGGGCGCTGCGGGCATCGAATTTCGGACGCCGCCAATCGAACCAGGATCGCCGCCGATCGTGCAGGTCACGGGTCTTGCGGACGGCCAAGTTGTTCGTCTTTGGACCGTAAGGAGTTTCACCAAGTGGCAGGAGGTGGAAGGGCGGTGGGTGGAAGTTCCCGTGACGCTCTACGCCTGGGCAGACTTTGTGGCCGTGAAAGGGCGTGTCGATAGCACGGCCATGCCCAGCCTTCAGGGCACTTATCGCGGACGAGATCCCTACGGTCTGATGTGGTCGGGAAGGACTAGTGATGATCCGGTCGTTGCCAACGCCGGAATGCCCGCAGCAAGCGATTCGAGTCCCGGAAAAACGTTCGTTGTCGCCCAATCCGGGACAACGGAGCTAGCTCGCGGAACGCTGAGTAGCGGCGAACCGGAAGGGCTTCGCGTGGTGGGAATGAACGAGGGGGGCATTGCCGGTGTATATGCAGCACCCACTGACGGCAAGGTCCATCCGGTCGTGTTGTTACTGCATGGCAGCGAAGGTGGGAGCAGGGACGGTGCCCGAGAGCTTGCCGTCAGATATGCAGCACAAGGATACGCGGCATTTGCGGTCATCTACTTCGCATACGACCTTGCCGGGATCAGCGGGGTGTCGCATCAACACGTGAATACGCCCATCGAGTGGCTGGACACGGCCAGGCACTGGGTGGCCGATCAGCCTGAAGCTGATGCGTCCCGCATCGGCGTTTACGGCCACTCAAAAGGCGCGGAGTTCGCCGCCGTCGCTGCAGTTCGGTATCCGTGGATCGACGCGGTTGTCGCCTGCGTCCCGACCGATGTTGTGTGGGAGGGCTACGGGTTTGACGATGAGCGAAATCGGCCTGAGAACAGATCGGCCGCGCCTGAGTTCGTTTCTTCCTGGAGCTGGAGGGGCGCACCACTGCCATACATCAAGCTCCGGCCCTTTCATTGGCGTCAACCTCAGGAGTACTTCAATAACACCGAGCGGTATGAGCTTTCTCGGAAGGATGACCCTAAGCGAGCAGAAAGCGCGGCCATACCGATCGAGCAAAGCGAGGCCAAGTTCCTTCTCTTGGGGGGCGAGAAGGACGAAGTGTGGGCATCGGGTGCCATGGCGCTGGCACTGGCTCGCCGATTCAATGGGCTGCCGGCAGAGCGTCAGCCGCTCGTGCACGTTTTTCAAGGGGCGGGGCACAGCATCTGTGGCGACGGAACCTACCCGCCAAGGGTCTACGGGACAACCAATGCGGATCCGCGATCGCGTGACTTGGACAGTGAGGGTGCAGCCGCGGCTCGCGCGTGGGAACTGACAAAGGACTTCTTTGCTCGTGAGCTAAGCCCTGGGCGAAACCACCGAGCAAACGACAACTGACCGGTTCGGTGACTATCGGATCGGCTGGTTCCGCTCCCGGGCAGGATCATCTGGTCTCGGGAACGGGGTCTCCGACCCATGCTCGAAAGACGAGATTTTTCCTCAGCCGTATCGCAACTTAGGAGCGTCGGGCAGCGGCGGCGACATTGAAGCCCTGCGCGTTGACGCACCGGTGCAATCAATGTCAAGAGGGTCTTGCATGAATTCGTGGTCGATCGTCTTTGGAGTTACGGGCGTCTTGGTCCTCGCAGGCGCATGCGTCTACGTCGCCGGCTTTGCGTTGCCAGAAGAGCACATTGCCGAGCGCTCGCGAAAAGTGCGCGCCACTGTCGAGCATGTAACTGAGCGGGTGCGAAGCGTGCAGGCGCAGCCGCATTGGCGACGCGATGTGACGCGTATCGAAGTCCAGATGTCTGAGCCAGGAAGGGCTCGCTACGTCGAATACACGGGTGGCGATACGATCGCTTTCGAGATGCGAGACTTAGAAGGTGACTGGCGCTTCGAAAGCCGTATCGTTTCGCCTGACTTGCCGTTTGGCGGACGCTGGCTGATTCGACTTGATGCGATTGATGAGAGCGCAACCCGTGTAACAATTCGCGAGGAAGGCGTTGTGCGATCGCCAGTGTTTCGCGCGCTCAGCCACTACGTGTTTGGTCACGCCGGGACGATGGACGCGTATCTCGACGACTTGGAGCAGTCATTCGAGGAGGAGGAGGGCGGTGGGTCGTGAAGCGCTGTGCAATGGCCAGCTGGGCCGAGAATCAGGCGGGGTTCTGGCGCAACTCGAAAGCCATGAACTTCGGATTCGCGGCGACTTCAATGCAACGCTGAGCTTTTCTGACCTCCGGTTCGCCAGGGTAGAAGGTGAAATACTGGAGGCCGAAACACCACAAGGCCACGTGCGCCTGTCCCTTGGCCTGACGGAAGCGCGCAAGTGGCTAGACCGCATTTCGAATCCGCCGTCGCTTGCGAAGAAGCTGGGAGTTCTCCGCGGCATTCCTGTTCATGTCGTGGGAACACCGCCTGAGATAACGGCACAGCTTGTGGAGATGGGCGCGGATAGGGTCGAACAAGCGGAGGCTAAACTGGCCTACATAGCCATTTTGACGCATGAAGATCTTAAGCTGCTCGACGGGCTGGTACGGTATCTTCCTGAGGGCGCGCAGATCTGGGTCCTTAGGACAAAGGGTTCGCGCGCCATGGTCAAGGAGAGCGAGATAATGGCGCTCCTTCGCTCGCGTCGATTCGCTCCGAGTAAGACTGCGGCTTGGTCGGAACTTTACTCTGCAGATCGATACTCGCGCTCTGGCATCCCTCGATAGCCAGCGGCCAAAATGTCGCCGGCGAGGCGGCGAATGAAGTGCCTTGACTCTGCGCGGCGGCTATAGCTTGCCGGCTACTTTGTAGCGCTTCACACCTTGGGCAACGAGGGTTTCCAGCTCAGAGAAGAGCGGCGGATCGAGCGCCTCGAAGTTGAAGCAAGATTTACCCTGCATTCGCTTCCGCAGCGCAGGGCTGATGTTATCAAGCAGTTCCGGGAACTCGTACACGGGCATAAAGTGGAAAAGGTGCTTTCGGTTCGACACCTTCACTGCGCCAAAGAACGGGTGTTTGCCCTTTGCGTCGGGCAGGCCGCAATTTGCGAAGAAGTGCGATGGCTCGTCATGCACAACCTGAAGTCCGGTCGTGCACGAGCCAAGTAGATCGCGAAGTGCAGCGAAAAGTGACTTTGGAGCATGGTTGCCTGGCGTAGCTCCTGGCTGCGAGCGGCGCGTTGTCATGGCGTCCCCCCCTGGCTAGGCCGAGTGCGCAAAAAAGCCAGAACGATCATGCCAACAACAAGCCCGCCGACAAATGCCGCCACCGTGCCTTGAGTGACGAATCCAGCGGCGGTCATGTCAGCTTTGCTAAGCCACTCCGGATTGAGCCAGAGGATATAAATTGCGCTGATCAGCGATGTCGTCGTTGCCGCGCCAGCGCAAACGGCGATGACGTCCGGTGTTCCAGAACGATAGGTCAGGTGGCCAATACGGGTGCGAGACCGTCGCAGCGCAACCACAAGTCCGGCGATCGGAAAGATGATCGAAAAAAAGCCAGTGAACCGACCAATGTCGGTGCTCTCGGAGTGAAGCCCGAGCGCGAATTCGGTCCACATCCAAAGCCCCGTGGCAAGGCCAACCAGAAGGCCGATCAACAGGCTCGTGCGCATGATTCTCTTATTCCCTAGTGGTCGTAGTGGAGGGTTTTATTGGTGCTAGTTGGAGTTTCCAAAAGCATCTACGGTTTCGGGAGACTCGCGATCAATGCGAGGCGATCACCAAGTGCCTGATGCCCGGCTTGGTATGCAAAGTCGCTCGCGAGCTTGCCTTCCTCATTACGTGCCTTTGCATCTGCACCATAGAGCAACAACATCGCCACAACAGGTAGATTTCCCGCAGCAGCGGCTTCATGGATCGGGCGCATTAGTCGCTGCTGCGTCACATTTGGATCGGCACCAGACTCGAGGAGCAACTGCAAAGTACCGTAGTCTGATCTCGCTACCGCAGCGTGGATCGGCGCGACCTGCAATGTGTTGCTCGCCTTCGCGTCAACATTCGCGCCGGCGTCGATGAGGAGCTTGGCCACGGCGGGCTGACGAAAGAAAATTGCAAGTCCAAGTGGCGTGAAGCCATCGGTGGCGTACTGGTTGACGTCCGTTCCGCGTGCAATGAAGCGACGGACGGCGGCTAGATCGCCAACGACGCACGCTTCGAAGAAGCTAAGTTCGCTCGTGCGTTCCCGAAGTATGGAAACCATCTCTTGACGCTCGTTGTAGGCGGCGAACAGGAGCGGCGAGACGCCTTGATCCGAGCGTTCAGCAATCGAAGTGGGGTCCTTCTGCGTCAACGCAAGCAACGCGGGGACGTCGTTAGACCGTATCGGAGCAAAGAGAGCAGGCTCAGCGGCATGTGTGCTCCCGCACGTCGCGAGAAGCAGCAAGAGAAATATCGGTGACTTGCGTTTCATATCTTTCTCCTTGATTGAGGTTGTGATGCGAGCGGGCGTAAATGCAGCCCAGGCTTTCAAGTCCGCATGTCGGGGCGCGAGACTGCTGGTCGGTACGAGGCGCCCCAATTGGAGATTAGACTCGATTGGCCCGCACCTTCCCGGGACCCGACTTTGGTGAGGTTTCGTATGCGACGCTTCTGCAGTCGGCCGGGAAGTGATGTTCGACGGTGCGAGTGGTGTGGTCTTTGCGTCGGGCGACTTCTCGCATGAACGGCAGACGATGTGCGCACCGCCTGTTGTGCGCCTCCACGTGTGCTGAAGGACTTTCTGGACCGGCCAGCCTTTCGTAGACATCCGGTTGCCATAATTCATGGCAATGACCGAGGTGTTTATGGGCAACAGCAAGCAGTACACGGATGAGTTCCGTGCCGAAGCGGTGAAGCAGGTGATCGAGCGTGGCTTCACGGTCGTGGATGTCGCCTCCCGGATCGGGATTCCCAAGCACACGTTGTATGGCTGGGTGCAGGCGGCCAAGAAGACGGTACCGGCCCCTGGAGCCACGGTTGCGCCGAGCGACTCGGCCGAGATCCGACGGCTCAAGGCTGAGCTGCGGCGGGTGACCGAGGAGCGCGACATCCTAAAAAAAGCCGCCGCGTACTTTGCCAAGGGGTAAGGGCGAAGTACGCGTTCATGCGCGCGCACGCCCGGGAGTTCCGCTTGGTGGCGATGTGCCGGGTGCTTGGCGTGCAGCGCAGCGGCTACTACGCCTGGCTGCGCCATGGCGCCAGCGCTCGTGAGCGCGAAGATCAGCGTCTGCTGGGGCTGATCAAGCACAACTGGCTGGCCAGCGGCACGGTGTATGGCTATCGCAAGATCACCCTGGACCTGCGCGAGGCCGGCGAGCAATGCAGTCGGCACCGCGTCTTGCGGTTGATGAGGGCAGAAGGTCTGCGTGCCAAAGTCGGCTATGGCCGCAAGCCGCGTCATCGCGGCGGCCCGGCGGGCGTGGTGGCCAACGTGCTCAACCGGGACTTCGGGCCACAGGCACCGAACAAGGTCTGGGTCACCGACATCACCTACATCCGGACCTACGAGGGCTGGCTGTTCCTGGCGGCGGTGATGGACCTGTATTCGCGCCAGATCGTGGGTTGGGCAACCGCTTCGACGATGACCAGCGATCTGGTGCTGCAGGCACTGGTGGCGGCGGCGTGGCGGCGCAAGCCCGGTCCTGGCGTGATGGTGCACTCCGACCAGGGCTGTCAGTTCACCAGCAGCGATTGGCAGTCGTTCCTGAAAGCGTACCGGATGGTGCCGAGCATGAGCCGACGCGGGAACTGCCACGACAACGCCGTGGCCGAGAGTTTCTTCAGCGTCTTGAAGAAGGAGCGGATCAAGCGGCGGATCTACCCGACACGCGCCATGGCGGCATCGGACGTGTTTGACTACATCGAGATGTTCTACAACCCGATCCGCCGGCATGGTTCCGCTGGCGGACTGTCACCGGTAGAGTTTGAAAGGCGCTACGCGCAGAGCGGCGACTGAGTGTCTACAGAACTCTGGCCGGTCCACCTTCTCAATGGTGGCTGTATGCAAGGCGTACTCTCCTGTACGGATCCTGTTGAGCAGGAACCATGCCAAGTAGTGGGTTGTGATAAATGGCACTGCTAGCGGCGCAATCAGTGATACGCGGCGCGCGAGAATGACGCTGTGCGTCACAAATGTTAGTGAAATTCACATTTCACGACAACCACCGTCACATTCATAAATGGTGGAGCGCCTTCCCGTAGGACCAACCAAAGCGGTTGCCAAGCCTCACAAACCATAGCGGAGGCCGAGAGAATTGGAGGGGGTGGGCGCTCTTTACTAGCGAGCGTCTAGTTCTGGACTGGCCATCTTGGCCACATACGCCAATTGGTACCAAATTGGCATCTACCGCTAGAGGTCAGTCAGCGAAGAGGTCAGAGCCGGCAGCTATGAACCTCTCACTGAAGTGCTAAGGGCACTGATACCACTCAGCCCTTTGAGCGAACGTTTGCAAACAGATGCGTTAGTTGATTCGGCTCTAGGGGGCGCGACAATAAGTAACCTTGATACACATCGCAGCCCAGCTGTTTGAGATGTTCGCGCTGCCCTTGGGTTTCTACACCCTCTGCAACAACACGTAGATTCAGCGCTCGCCCCAACGCAACTATTGAGGCAACGATGGCAGCATCTTCAGAGTTCGATTCCAGATCGGTGATGAAGGCGCGATCGATTTTTAGCTCTGTTGCAGGCAATCGCTTCAGATACAGGAGGCTTGAATAGCCGGTACCGAAATCATCGATAGCAATCTGTACACCCATTGCCGTAAGTTCGTCCAAGACCCTCAAAGTTGCGCCGGCATCGCGCATGGCCGTCGTCTCTGTAATCTCGAGCGTAAGCAAACCAGGGCCAAGATTATTGCTTTCTAATGCCATCCTTACCGTATCGATAAGGGCGGCTGAAGAGAACTGAAGCGGCGATAGATTGATCGCCACACTCGGAACCTGGTATCCATCGTTCTTCCATTCCCTTGTTTGCCGACAAGCCTCATTCAGAACCCAGTCGCCCAGTGCCAGAATCAACCCGCTGCGCTCCGCGACTGGAATAAATTCACTTGGCTGCAAGAGACCATGCTCTGGATGACACCAACGGACAAGTGCTTCCAAGCCAACCAACGAGCAATCTGGGCCGGCGAATTTTGGCTGGTAATGTAGAACAAGTTCTTTACGATCTATGGCCCTTCGTAGGTCGCTCAAAAGCTCAAGCTGTTGATGAGCGCTGACGTTCATGGAAGGCGAATAGAACGTATATCCGTTCCTGCCATTGTTCTTAGTGTGGTACATCGCTGCGTCGGCATGTGCCACTAGCTCTCGCTCAGTGGCTCCGTCGGAAGGATACATAGCCACGCCAATGCTAGCTGTGACATGCACTTCAGCAGACTCGATACTAATAGAGAGGGCTACTGTGTCGATTATCCTCTGAGCTACAACAGCAGCATCCTGAGAATCACTGGTGGGCACGATCAAGACGAACTCATCGCCGCCCATGCGCGAAAAAGTGTCTTGGCTTCGAAGCAATTCGCGGATCCGTTCAGCGACGCTCAGGAGAAGGGCATCGCCGGCTTGGTGACCATAGGCGTCGTTTATGCTCTTGAATCCGTCCAAATCAAGAAACATGACAGCAAACTGTTCGCGTTTTCGCTGTGCCTTCTCAATAGACTGTTCAAGTCGATCCTGAAGGAGAACGCGATTGGGAAGCCTTGTCAGCGGATCATGTAGAGCGGCCTGCACGAGTTGATCGTGTGCACGCGCCAACGACCTGGAAAGATGGCGCGTTCTTAGATGCATTTGGCGATCCAGCACCGATACGATCAATGCAACTCCCATAATCGCGACCGTAGTGACAACTACCAAGACTGCCAGCCAATGTGCTGGCACACCACCATCACGCGCTGCACCGCACCAGCTGCCCGGCAAGAACCGCGCAGCAGCCATGCCAGTGTAGTGCATGCCTACGATCGCAAGCCCCATGATCACGGCCGCAACAAAGCGCCAACGGTATTGTCCGCGCGCACCTGCTCTAAGACGAAAGGCAATCCATAGCGCGGTGCCTGACGCTGCGATTGCGATCAAAATGGACAAGACGAACCAAGTGGGGTCGTACTCTATTCCGGGCTGCATCTGAAGCGCAGCCATGCCCAGGTAGTGCATCATCGCGATGCCGAGCCCCGTAAGGGTCGCGCCAAGCATCAGCCTGCTAACCGGGAGCTTGGGCCTGGAGACCAGCCAGAGCGCGAAAACCGACGCGCCGATCGCGGCAATCATCGAATAAAGTGTAATGGCAAGGTCGTAACCGAGCGGTATCGGTAAGTCGAACGCCAACATCCCGACGAAATGCATCGACCAAATGCCTAGGCCCATCGCAAGGGAGCCGCCGATCAACCACCAGCGCGACGCGACGCCCTTAGTTGCAGCCACCCGGCCTGCCATGTCCAATGCAGTGTAGGAAGCGAGAATTGCTACAAGAAGCGAAAGTAGAACCAGAATATCATTGTAAGTTCCAGACATAGCGTATCCATACAGTCCAGCGGCATTAGTTCTTAGCGAAGATCAGCGATCTAACTCAGTTACTAAATTTCTAGGCAGCAGAAGAAGCGATGTTAGAAGAGTCACTGTTCGATGCCCCTCCACTGCTCGCGACCATACTGAAAAGCGCCTCAGCCTGCGCCTCTAATGCCCGGGCAGAGCAAGAAATCCCATCGATCAGACGCGTGTCCTGTTGAACGCGCTTGTTGATTGCTTGCAATGCTTGGTTGGCGCTCTGAACGCCTTCACTCTGCTGCTGACTCGCGCCCGCAATCTGTTCGACGGTTGCCGTTACTTTGAGAACAGCGCCGAGAACTTCTTGCATGACATTGCCGGCTTGCATGGTCAAGCGCGTTCCATCAGTCACTTGATCTCTAGCGCTTCCAATCAGGTCGCGTATTTCCTTAGCAGAAACGCTGCAGCGTTGCGCCAGGCTTCTGACTTCCTGCGCCACCACGGCAAATCCTCGCCCTTGCTCTCCTGCGCGCGCCGCTTCCACGGCTGCATTTAACGCAAGAATATTGGTTTGGAACGAGATGCCGTCAATGACTCCGATTATTTGCGCCATGCGCTCGTTGGCTGCCCTAATCTCTTCTGAAGTCGTAACGACTTCCGAGATCACTGCGACTCCACGCTTAGCGGCATCCGCAGAGTTCTTGGCTACCTGGCGGGCATCGTCAGCATGTTGGGAGTTGGCGCGCACATTGTGGGCTAATCCTTCAATCGACTCTGAAGTCTGGCGGACAAACTCAGATTGAGACATAGAGCGTCCTGCCAGATCATGGTTGCTAGCAGCGATGCCACGAGCAGCGGTACGCACGTTCTGTGCGATATCCGTGGCTTGAATCACCAGTTGACGCATTTCGTGGGCGGAGCGGACTTGCTCTGTCACGTCCGTTGCATACTTAACTACCTTAAATGGATGTCCGGAAGCGTCAAAAATCGGATTGTAGGAAGCTTGGATCCATATTTCCTGACCGAGCTTTCCGAGGCGCCTGTACCGACCAACATCGTATTCACCACGCCCTAGCTTTCCCCAGAAAGTTCGATATTCTTCCGAGCGCCCATAGTCTGCATCCACAAAAATGCTGTGATGCTTTCCGCGAACCTCGTCTAGCCGATAGCCCATCGCAGCCAAGAAGTTCTCGTTGGCATCGAGTATCAGTCCGCTCATCGAGAATTCGATGACTGACATGACTTTTCCGATTGCCTTTATGCGCCCCTCTGCATCCGCAGAGATCGTCACCTGTTCTGTAATGTCGGTAGCGTACTTAATCACCTTGTACGGCAAGCCTGAAGAATCTAGTACAGGATTGTACGAAGCCTGTATCCAGACATCCCGATTCCCTTTTGCCACTCGTTTGTAGCGACCGGCATCAAACCTTCCTTGACTGAGTTTCCGCCAGAATTCAGCGTACCCCTCAGAATTCTTGGTGTTGAGATCGACAAAGATGCTGTGATGCCTGCCCTGGATCTCATCCAATCGATAACCCATCGTATTTAGAAAATTCTGATTGGCGCTCAGGATAGTCCCCTCCAGTGAGAACTCAATTGAAGCCATAACTTTGTCGATAGCATCAATGCGCCCTTCGTACTCACTCGTTCGATGCATCTGATCGGTGATGTCAGTCGCGTACTTGACGACTTTGTATGGCTTTCCAGCTTTGTCCAGAAGCGGGTTATATGAAGCGTTTAACCACACTTCTCGTCCGCCTTTTCCAACGCGGCGAAAACGACGAGCTTCGAAGTTCCCGGCTCGGAGACTGTCCCAGAATGTCCGGTAGTCGCCATCGCTACGTTCTGATGGCGGCACAAACATGCTGTGATGCTGTCCTTTGAGCTCATCAAGACTGTAGCCCATGATGTTCAAGAAGTTCTGGTTGGCGTGCAGGACTCTGCCCTCCAGATCAAACTCGATGACGGCCATCACGCGATTGACGGCAGTAATTTGAGAACGCTCATCCTGGCACCCGACAAGAAAACGGCTTCGGGCCCGTGCCTGCTTTAAGAATGAGCGCATCTCGCAATCCTGTAGAATTTTTATCGATATTCCTCCCCTTAGCGGCCCCGCTTGGCTGAACTTTAAGGGTCCGATCCGACAGCAAGTGACCGAAAGTTATCGCGAGGGCCTTTTCTGCCCAACGGGCGCAGCTGCGGATGGACCCAAGCCGTCGTAGAGAGGGTCGGCCTCGGCAATGAACTGCCATCGCCCACTACTGGTATCGCCGCTCTCTAGTGCAAAGATTGGCTTGCCGCGCATCGGCAAGAGACAGTCAGCAATGGCATTAGTTTGGTCTGGTTAGCGAAGAGAGCACGCTCGCGACTGATTCACCCAAGCAGAAACGCTCGAATAGGTTAAGCAGATCGAGTCCGGATTCTCGTTGTTCCATTTCGTTAGCCACCATGAGAACTCGGATCATGCTGAGGTAGGCAACTAGGCGCTCCCTCAATGCCTCGCTAAGAGTTGGGTCCGATAGGTTGGCAAGCAACTCATGCTCCAAGTCATCGAGGCGACTCTTGCCCGATTCTCGTGACATCGCAGCCATCGTCGATTGTTCCTCTTCACTTGCCACCATTAGCATACGAGCTATGTTGACAAACGCGAGTAGGCGAACTCTGGACACATCGCTTAGACCACCCTGCGACAGCTTGAGAATCAAGCTGCTTTTCAATTGTCGAAAGCCGTAGCCAACCAGGGGCCTCTCCATATAGCTCCTTTCCTTGGACCGTCCCAGAAACGGCCTGATCATAGGCCCGCCAGGATCGGGGCAACAAGCAAACTTGCAGCTGCAACCAAAACGTGGTCGCCGATCGTTTTGGCTGGGGCAGGCCGAATTTGAGTGATCCTTAAACGCGCGAAGAATTGATAGCTCGCATGAATTGCTTCGATGTCGAGATGCGTGGCTCGTTCTGCCCGGGCATTCTCAGCCCCGCCCTTTCACTTGACTGAGCGAGGCTGATATCTAAGTCTTGAGCTAATCTTCGTTCCGCCAGATACCTCTCATCAGTTGACGGCCCATTGCTTCTACCGATCGCATCGGTGATGGGCCTCCACTGCTGTCCCTGCGTTGTAAGCCGTGCACGGCCATACCGGAGCGCAACCTATCCAGACTTAGGACGTCACTTCTCGGGTGCGGGCTCGATCATCCGCAGCACATCGCGCTTCTGCTGCCGGGTCAGCCCGTTCCATCGCAGCAGGACCTTGGCGAGCAGTTCATCGCTGGTGTACAGGAAGGCCGGGGGTACGCCTAAAGCCTCGGCCAGTCGCTCGCTGGTCTCGAGCTTGGGCTCATACTTGCCACGCTCGTATTGGTTTACGCGGGGGCTGGCCACATAGGGATCCATACCGGCCCGGATGCCCACTTCCTTCTGCGGCAGACCCGCACGCAGGCGGGCCTGTTTCAGGCGACGGGCAAAGGTCGGCAGTGAGTCGGCGGACGATGGCACACGCGCACCCTATGGCAATACCGTAAGGATGGCGCATGTACCCTATGTTGCATACTAAGATATTCTTAGTTTTCAAGCAACCATCCTGCCTTCCGCAGTTGTCATGTCCCGCCCAAGCGCACCAACCGCCGGTTCCGATCCCGGGGCCTCCACGCACACGCCCTCCGGCGCAAGCCAGATTGCCACGCTGGAGGAACTGGGCCTGCGCGGGACCTTGTTCTTGGCGGCACTGCTGAAGGCACATGCCGATCGACTCGCCTTGGCCCCAACCCACCACTCAGCCCTGCTGGTGCTAGATACGTTGCGGGGGATGGGCGTGATCCAGGTGCCATGGCCTGACCAGCGGTGGCAGATCCGCCCCGACGCCCACGTCGACGTCCCCCCGCTTTCAGTAGCGGGGCCATTTAGAGTCCGGGGTTAGGGTAGCCGATCTTGGCCATCCGTTTGGCGTAGGCGGCGGGCGTCAGCCCGCCCAGTGCTTTCTTCGGTCTCTCCTCGTTGTATTCCCGGCG
>NZ_JCAFSD010000013.1:0-105236 GCF_059368915.1 Stenotrophomonas sp. YJH_SMC_105-26
GCGAGCCACATCGGGCGGCGGCGAAACGGACCGGCAAGGCATTGCCGGCCAGCGGCCGGCACTACCGATCAGGCGAAGCTATCGGTGGCGCGCACCAGCGCGTCCACGTTCTCGGCTTCGAACGCCGAATGGCCCGAGGCCGGGGTGATTTCCAGCTTCGCCTTCGGCCACACCTTGGTCAGGTCCCAGGCGTTGGCCAGCGGGCAGACCACGTCGTAGCGGCCATGCACGATCACGCCCGGGATGTCGGCGATGCGGTGCGCGTCGCGCAGCAGCTGGTCTTCCACCTCGAAGAAGCCACCGTTGACGAAGTAGTGGTTCTCGATGCGGGCGAAGGCCAGGGCGAAGTGCGGGTCTTCGTGGCTGTTGATGAAGTCGTCATCGACGTGCAGGAAACTGGTCGCGCCTTCCCACACCGCCCAGGCCTTGGCCGCTTCCAGGCGGGTGGTTTCGTCGTCGCTGGTCAGGCGGCGGTGGAAGGCCGAGATCAGGTCATGCCGCTCCACCGACGGGATCGGCTTCAGGTAATGCTCCCACGCATCCGGGAACAGGCGGTTGGCGCCTTCCTGGTAGAACCATTCCAGCTCCCAGCGGCGCAGCATGAAGATGCCGCGCAGGACCAGTTCGGTCACGCGCTGCGGATGGGTCTCGGCATAAGCCAGGGCCAGGGTCGAGCCCCAGCTGCCACCGAACACCTGCCAGCGATCGACCTTCAGGTGCTCGCGCAGCTTCTCGATATCGGCGACCAGGTCCCAGGTGGTGTTGTCCACCAGGTCCGCGTGCGGGGTGGATCGGCCCGCACCACGCTGGTCGAACAGGATGATGCGGTACTTGGACGGGTCATGGAACTGGCGCATCTTGTCGCTGCAACCACCGCCCGGGCCACCGTGCAGCATCACCACCGGCTTGCCGTCCGGGTTGCCGCACTGTTCGAAATACAGCGTGTGGCGGTCGTCGACCTTCAGGGTGCCGACGTCGTAGGGGGTGATGGCGGGGTACAGCGTACGCATGCTTGCAGCTCCAGGGTGATGCCCTGCCGGGGCAGGAGAACCCCCATTCTAGGCCGGTCGCCGGCCCAGGGTGATGCGGTCGCGCTGCTCCAGGTCCTGCACGGTCTGCACCTCGGCAAAACCGGCGGCGTCGAACAGCGCGCGGATCGCCGCGCCCTGGTCCCATCCGTGCTCGATCAGCAACCAACCGCCGGGCAGCAGGTAGGCCTGGCCACCGTCGACGATGCGGCGGATGTCATCCAGGCCGTCCACACCGGACGCCAGCGCGGAGGCCGGTTCGAAGCGCAGGTCGCCCTGTCGCAGGTGCGGATCGTCGCTGGCGATGTACGGCGGATTGCTGGCGATCAGGTCGAAACGTGCCCCCTGCAGCGGTGCATACCAGTCGTGCCCGCCCTCGGCGAAACGAACGTTGCGCAATTCATGGCGCGCAGCATTGCGCGCGGCCACGGCCAGCGCACCCGGGCTGGCATCGGTGGCCAGCACCTGTGCCTGTGGCCGCTCGCTGGCCAGCGCCAGGGCGATCGCGCCGCTGCCGGTGCCCAGGTCAGCCAGCCGCAGCGCACGGTCCTGCGGCAGGCGTTCCAGCGCCAGCTCGACCAGCAGTTCGGTCTCCGGGCGCGGGATCAGCGTGGCCGGGTCGACCTCCAGATCCAGCGTCCAGAATCCGCGGCGGCCGGTCAGGTAGGCCACCGGCTCGCCGGCCATGCGGCGGGCCAACAGCGTTTCGAAGGCGGACTGGTCGGCGCCGGCCAGCGGATCGGTGGCATGCGCGAACAGCCAACTGCGTGGGCGTTCCAGCACATGCAGCAGCAGCAGCTCCGCCTCATGGCGGGCTTCGACGCCGCCCAAGCGGGCACTGGCGTCGGCCACGATCTGGCGCAGGGTGGGTTCGGGTTGGAAAGACATTCCGCAATTGTAGAGCCGAGCCCACGCTCGGCTGCTTCTGGAGCAGCCGAGCGCGGGCTCGGCTCTACAAAATCGGAATCCGTTCAGGTTCCGCCGGACGGGATAAGGAGGGGCTATCGGCCCCAGGCAGCGGTCCGGCGAGATTTTCCTTGTCACACAGGCAGTTGCAGGATGAAAGCGGCCGGGTTCAGTGCCTGCTCAGTGCATTTTGATAGACTCCACCTATCAAATAGATGCAATCAATGCATTGTTCTTATCGCCAGCGAATGGGTAACCTAGCTCCTGTCGATTCACCCACTCCCTTCACCAAGAGGAAAAATGATGTCCCTCATCAACACCCAGATCCAGCCGTTCGAAGCCAACGCTTACCACAACGGCGAGTTCATCAAGGTTTCCGACGCCAGCCTGAAGGGCCAGTGGTCCGTCCTGATCTTCATGCCGGCCGCCTTCACCTTCAACTGCCCGACCGAGATCGAGGACGCAGCTGACCACTACGCCGAGTTCAAGAAGGCCGGCGCCGAGGTCTACATCGTCACCACCGATACCCACTTCTCGCACAAGGTGTGGCACGAGACCTCGCCGGCCGTCGGCAAGGCCCAGTTCCCGCTGGTCGGCGACCCGACCCACCAGCTGACCAACGCTTTCGGCGTGCACATTCCGGAAGAAGGCCTGGCCCTGCGCGGCACCTTCATCATCAATCCGGAAGGCGTGATCAAGACCCTGGAGATCCACTCCAACGAGATCGCCCGTGACGTGTCCGAGACCCTGCGCAAGCTGAAGGCTGCCCAGTTCACCGCCGCCAACCCGAACCAGGTCTGCCCGGCCAAGTGGAAGGAAGGCGAGAAGACCCTGACCCCGTCGCTGGACCTGGTCGGCAAGATCTAAGGCAGTACCGGCCTGCCGTGGCCCCACGCCGCGGCGCGCCCTTCATCCCCGTGCCGGTCCCCCCGCCGGCGTGGGGGTGAACCCAAGACAGCCAACGCTCGCCCGCCTTGGCCAGCCAGCCCCTTCCACGGTCGCTGTCTTGGGTTCACCCCTACCCCCAGCTGGTCCGCTACCTTGTACAGCGGTGCCACGCCCTCTGTTTGCCTGAAGCCAGGAGAAGACCGATGTTGGACGCCAACCTGCAGTCGCAGCTGAAGACCTATCTGGAGCGCGTGACCCGCCCGATCCAGATCACCGCGCACGCCGACGACGGCGCCAAGTCGCAGGAAATGCTGGAACTGCTGCAGACCCTGGACAGCCTGTCGGACAAGATCTCGCTGCAGGTGCTGCGCGATGGCCAGGGCCGCGTGCCGTCCTTCGACCTGGGCACCCCGGGCCAGGACATCCACCTGACCTTCGCCGGCCTGCCGATGGGCCACGAGTTCACCTCGCTGGTGCTGGCGCTGCTGCAGGTCGGCGGGCACCCGTCCAAGGCCACTGCCGAGCTGATCGAGCAGGTGCAGAACCTGGAAGGCGACTACCGGTTCGAAACCTACTTCTCGCTGTCCTGCCAGAACTGCCCGGACGTGGTGCAGGCGCTGAACCTGGCCGCAGTGCTCAACCCGCGCATCCAGCACGTGGCCATCGATGGCGCCCTGTTCCAGGACGAAGTCGAGAAGCGCGAGATCATGTCGGTGCCGACCGTGTACCTCAACGGTGAAATCTTCGACCAGGGCCGCATGACCCTCGAGCAGATCGTGGCCAAGCTGGACACCAACGCCGGCAAGCGCGATGCCGAGAAGATCGCCGCCAAGGACGCCTTCGACGTGCTGGTGGTGGGCGGTGGCCCGGCCGGCGCTGCAGCGGCGATCTACGCCGCACGCAAGGGCATCCGTACCGGCATCGCCGCCGAGCGTTTCGGTGGCCAGGTGCTGGACACCATGGCGATCGAGAACTTCATTTCGGTGAAGGAGACCGAGGGCCCCAAGCTGGCCACGGCACTGGAGCAGCACGTGCGCGAGTACGAGGTGGACATCATGAACCTGCAGCGCGCCAGTGCGCTGGTGCCGGCCGGCGAAGACGGCCTGGTGCAGGTGCAGCTGGAAAACGGCGCGGTACTGAAGTCGCGTTCGGTGATCCTGTCCACCGGCGCGCGCTGGCGGCAGATGAACGTGCCGGGCGAAGACCAGTACCGCAACAAGGGCGTGGCGTACTGCCCGCACTGCGATGGCCCGCTGTTCAAGGGCAAGCGCGTGGCGGTGATCGGCGGCGGCAACTCCGGCGTGGAAGCGGCCATCGACCTGGCCGGCATCGTGTCGCATGTAACCCTGCTGGAGTTCGATTCCAGCCTGCGCGCCGATGAAGTGCTGCAGAAGAAGCTGCGCAGCCTGGGCAACGTGACCGTGCTGACCAGCGCGCAGACCACCGAAGTGCTGGGCGACGGCAGCCGCGTCACCGGCCTGGTCTACAAGGACCGCGTCGGCGGCGATGCCCACCGCGTCGAGCTGGAAGGCATCTTCGTGCAGATCGGCCTGCTGCCCAACACCGAGTGGCTGAAGGATGTGGTGGCGCTGTCGCCGCGCGGCGAGATCGTCATCGACGACCGCGGCCAGACCAACCTGCCGGGCGTGTTCGCCGCTGGCGATTGCACGACGGTGCCCTACAAGCAGATCATCATTGCCATGGGCGCCGGCTCGACCGCCGCACTGAGTGCGTTCGACCACCTGATCCGCTCGTCGGTGAGCAACAGCAGCGGTGCCGTTGCTGAAGCAGCCTGATCCACCGTTCCCAGATCACCGGGAACATTGTCTGCCTGTCGGGTAACCACGCCGTCAGCCGGTCCGTTACCCCTGGGGTGTAAGGATGAACCTACGTGATCTGAAGTACCTGGTAGCCCTGGCCGACCACAAGCATTTCGGCCGGGCTGCCGCCTCCTGCTTCGTCAGCCAGCCCACGCTGTCGACGCAGATCCGCAAGCTGGAAGAAGAGCTGGGCCTGCCGCTGGTGGAACGCGCACCGCGCAAGGTGATGCTGACCCCGGCCGGCCAGGAAGCGGCGGCACGGGCGCGGGTGATCGTGTCCGAAGTGGAACAGCTGAAGGAAGCGGCGCGACGCAGCCGCGATCCGGAAGCCGGCACGGTGCGCCTGGGCATCTTCCCGACCCTCGGCCCGTACCTGCTGCCGCATGTGATCCCGCGCATCCGCGAGCGCTTCCCGGAGCTGGAACTGCTGCTGGTCGAGGAAAAGAGCGACGTGCTGCTGGACCGCCTGCGCGAAGGCAAGCTCGACGCCGCACTGCTGGCCCTGCCGGTGATCGACGACCAGCTGCATGCCGAATTCCTGTTCGAGGAACCGTTCCTGCTGGCCGTGTCCGGGCGCCACCCGCTGGCCCGCCGCGAACACCTGGACGTGCAGGAACTGGCCACGCAGAAGCTGCTGCTGCTGGAAGACGGGCATTGCCTGCGCGACCAGGCGCTGGAAGTCTGCCGCCTGTTCGGCGCCAACGAGAAGTCCGAATTCCGCGCCACCAGCTTGGAAACGCTGCGGCAGATGGTCGCTGCCGACGTCGGCATCACCCTGCTGCCGAGCCTGTCGGTGCAGCCGCCGGTGCCGCGCTCGAACAACATCCGGCTGCTCGATTTCACCGGCGAAGGCCGTCCCAGCCGCCGCATCGCCATGATCTGGCGCCGCAGCTCGGCCATGAACGACTTCCTGATGGAGCTGGCCGACCAGTTCAAGCGCCTGCCGCAGGCACTGTTCACGCTGGAGGCGCTCGATGCCGGCAGCGATGCACCGGCCCTGCCCGGCCCCGCGCTGAACGGCTGAGCCCCCGCAGCACCGGCCCGGAATCGGCAGGAGTCGATTCCGGCCGCATTTGTCCCCACAATACAGACAGGCGGCGCCAGCAGGTGCCGCCTTTTGCATGGCTTTCAACCAAGGAGCTTCACCATGAATACCGCCAGCGGCCTGCCGCCGTCGATCACCGTTTCTACCTTCGACATGGACCGCCTGGACGCCATGCTCGAATCCCCTGCGCTGAGCCAGACGCCTGCCGCGCTCGCGCTTGCTGAAGAACTCAACCGGGCCACCGTGCTGGCACCGGACCAGATTCCCGAAGGCATCGTCATGATGCATTCGCGCGTGGAGTGCGAAGATGAAGTGTCGGGCGAAAAGCACGTCCTGACCCTGGTCTTCCCCCGCGAAGCCAATGTCGATGAAGGCAAGGTCTCCGTGCTGGCCCCGGTCGGCAGTGCCCTGCTCGGCCTGGCCATCGGCCAGAGCATCGACTGGAACGCGCCCGGCGGCCGCAAGCTGCGCCTGCGCGTGACCGCGGTCCACAACGACCGCCCCTGATTACCGCTGCGCACCGCGCGCGATTCGATCCCCCTGCACCAGGAGCCGTAATGAGTACCCCGTCCAAACTGTCCCAGCTGCGCGAACTGTCCGTGGTCGTTGCCGATACCGGTGACTACGAGGCGATCAAGCGCCTGCAGCCGGTGGACTGCACCACCAACCCGACCCTGGTGAAGAAGGCGCTGGACCTGCCGGTCTACGCCGAACTGATCGAACGCGAACTGGCCTGGGGCCGCCAGCAGGCCGGCGACCGCGAAGCCGTGGTGCACGCCGTGGCCGACCGCCTGACCATCGGCGTCGGCGCGCTGTTGAGCACGCTGGTGCCGGGCCGCGTGTCCACCGAAGTGGACGCCGACCAGGCCCACGACACCGCCGCCACCGTGGCCAAGGCCCGCCAGCTCATCCAGATGTACGCCGATGCCGGGGTGCCGCGCGAGAAGATCCTGATCAAGATCGCCGCGACCTGGGAAGGCGTGGAAGCCGCGCGCATCCTGCAGGCCGAAGGCATCGACTGCAACCTGACCCTGATCTTCAACCCGACCCAGGCGCTGGCCTGCAGCGAGGCCGGCGCGTTCCTGATCTCCCCGTTCGTCGGCCGCATCCTGGACTGGTACGTGGCCAACGGCCAGACCCCGGCCAGCATCGACGAAGACCCGGGCGTGAAGTTCGTGCGCGGCGTCTATGCCGAATTCAAGCGCCGCGGTTCGAAGACGGTGGTGATGGGCGCCTCGTTCCGTTCGACCGCACAGATCGAAGCGCTGGCCGGCTGCGACCGCCTGACCATTTCGCCGGACCTGCTGGAGAAGCTGGACGCCGACCACGGCGCGCTGCCGCGCAAGCTGGTGGCCGGTGCCGCTGATGGCGCGGCGGTGCCCCCGATCGATGCGGCGACGTTCGCAGCAGACCTGGCGGCCGATCCGATGGCCACCGAGAAGCTGGCGACCGGTATCGATGCGTTTGCCAAGGATCTGGAAGCGCTGCGCGAGCGGATCCGCGCGGCACTGTGAGGATTCCGGCCAACGGCTGAGCCCCTCGTGGCAGGTCGGTTGGTCGCAAAGAGCAAAAAGCCGCGCTGGGTCGGGCGGGTTGGGTTCGCGGGAGACGCCGTGAATCCATCCCTGGAGGCTTGGCCGCCGCATCCATGCGGCGGACACTCCCGCGAACCCAACCCGCCCGCCCTCTGACAGTTTCCGGTGGCCACCCGCCACGGAAGAAAGAAGAGCAAACGCGGGTCGCGCGCTTCGCTTGCTTGGAGCCGAGCATGGCTCGGCTCTACAAGGGCAATGCAGAACCAAACAAAAAGGACGCGGCGAAGGCCGCGTCCTTTTTGTTTTCCATCAGTTCGTCAGTAACCCAATGCTCTTTCCCACCGTCACCGGGAAACTGTCGGGGGTGGGGCGGTGTGGGTTGGCAGGACCGTTGGCGCCATGGATGGCGCCATCGAGCCCCCAGGGACGGGTTCACGGCGTGTCCTGCCAACCCACACCGCCCCACCCAACAAGCAGCAACCCAGAGCCGCTTTGGCTTTGGCTTTGGCTTTCAGCCGTTGACGTTGCCCGCCGCAGGCGGACCACCGCGCGTCAGCGCGGCGCCTCCACATCCAACCCGATCGGGCAGCTCACGCCGGTGCCGCCGATGCCGCAGTAGCCGTTCGGATTCTTCGCCAGGTACTGCTGGTGATAGTCCTCGGCGTAGTAGTACGCCGGTGCCGGGTACACGATCTCGGTGGTGATCGGGCCGTAGCCGGCCGCATCCAGCTGGGCCTGGTAGGCCTCGCGGCTGGCCAGCGCGGCAGCGTACTGTGCCTCGTCGGTGGCGTGGATCGCCGAACGGTACTGGGTGCCGGTGTCGTTGCCCTGGCGCATGCCCTGGGTCGGGTCGTGGCTTTCCCAGAACAGCTGCAGCAGCCGTTCCAGGCTCACCACCGCCGGGTCGAACACCACCTGCACCACTTCGGTGTGCCCGGTCAGGCCCGAGCACACTTCTTCATAGGTCGGGTTCGGGGTGATGCCGCCGGCGTAGCCGACCGAGGTGCTGTACACGCCCGGCTCGGTCCAGAACTTGCGCTCGGCGCCCCAGAAACAGCCCAGCGCGAAGCGGATCTGCTGCAGGCCGGCGAAGCGGTCCTTCAGCGGATGGCTGTTCACGAAGTGCTGGTTGCTGTGCAGCGGCAATGGCTGCTCGCGCCCCGGCAATGCCTCTTCCGGGCGCGGCAGGCGCTGCTTGAAGGCCCCGATGCCGAGGATGCCCTGGCCAATTCCCAACATGATGCGCTCCTACGCCGGCAGTCCGGCCATATCGTCTGCATCGGAAATGGGGTCGGCGGCGGCCTGGCCCAAGTCCAGCGCCGCGATGATGGCCTCCGCCTGCGGCCGCGCCGCGTCGGGGATGCCGACCCGCAACACACCGAACAACGGCAGCTCGCCCATGCCACCCAGCAGCTGCTCGCCGAACACGAAGGCGGGGATGCCGGCGTTCTCCAGCGCGTGCTTGACCAGATGGGCGTCGAACAGGTTGTCGGCCTTGTACACGATGTGCATGCGGCGGCTCCTCGGGGCAGGGCTCCAGCATACGCCCGGGGGCTGAATGGTGCCGGGGGCGGGATCGGAGAGTTGCCGGCCAGCGGCCGGCACTACCAGAGGGCGGGGCCGGCATCTCCACACCCCACCGGGCAGCCCTGCCCCGTACGCGCTAGACTGTTGGTCTTTCTGCCTTTCTTTTCGCCGACTCATGTCCGAGCACACCCCCGCCAGCCCCGAGACCCCCGCCGACAGCCACGAGAAGCGCGATTTCATCCGCCAGATCGTGCGCGAGGACCTGGCCAGCGGAAAGCACCAGGCGATCAAGACCCGCTTCCCGCCGGAGCCGAACGGCTACCTGCACATCGGTCACGCCAAGTCGATCTGCCTGAACTTCGGCATCGCCGGTGAATTCAGCGGCGTCTGCAACCTGCGCTTCGATGACACCAACCCGGCCAAGGAAGATCCGGAATACGTGGCCGCGATCCAGGACGACGTGCGCTGGCTGGGCTTCGAGTGGAACGAGCTGCGCCACGCCTCGGACTATTTCCAGGCCTATTACCTGGCCGCCGAGAAGCTGATCGAACAGGGCAAGGCCTACGTCTGCGACCTGTCGGCCGAGGAAGTGCGCGCCTACCGCGGCACCCTGACCGAGCCGGGCCGCCCGTCGCCATGGCGCGACCGCAGCGTCGAGGAAAACCTCGACCTGTTCCGCCGCATGCGCGCCGGTGAATTCCCGGATGGCGCGCGCACCCTGCGCGCGAAGATCGACATGGCCAGCGGCAACATCAACCTGCGCGATCCGGCGCTGTACCGCATCAAGCACGTCGAGCACCAGAACACCGGCAATGCGTGGCCGATCTACCCGATGTACGACTTCGCCCACGCGCTGGGTGATTCGATCGAAGGCATCACCCACTCGTTGTGCACGCTGGAATTCGAAGACCACCGCCCGCTGTACGACTGGTGCGTGGACAACGTCGATTTCGCCCATGACGACGCGCTGACCCAGCCGCTGGTCGATGCCGGCCTGCCGCGCGAAGCGGCCAAGCCGCGCCAGATCGAGTTCTCGCGCCTGAACATCAACTACACGGTGATGAGCAAGCGCAAGCTGATGGCGCTGGTCACCGAACAGCTGGTGGACGGCTGGGAAGACCCGCGCATGCCGACCCTGCAGGGCCTGCGTCGCCGTGGTTACACCCCGGCCGCGATGCGCCTGTTCGCCGAGCGCGTGGGCATCAGCAAGCAGAATTCGCTGATCGACTTCAGCGTGCTGGAAGGCGCGCTGCGCGAGGACCTGGACAGTGCCGCACCGCGCCGCATGGCAGTGGTCGATCCGGTCAAGCTGGTGCTGACCAACCTGCCGGAAGGCCACGAAGAGCAGCTGACCTTCGCCAACCACCCGAAGGACGAAAGCTTCGGCAGCCGCGAAGTACCGTTCGCACGCGAAGTGTGGATCGACCGCGAGGACTTCGCCGAAGTGCCGCCGAAGGGCTGGAAGCGCCTGGTCCCGGGGGGCGAAGTGCGCCTGCGCGGCGCCGGCATCATCCGCTGCGACGAAGTGATCAAGGATGCCGACGGCACCATCACCGAGCTGCGTGGCTGGCTGGATCCGGAATCGCGTCCGGGCATGGAAGGCGCCAACCGCAAGGTCAAGGGCACCATCCACTGGGTCAGCGCCGTGCACGGCGTACCGGCCGAGATCCGCCTGTACGACCGCCTGTTCTCGGTGCCGAACCCGGACGACGAATCGGAAGGCAAGACCTACCGCGATTACCTCAACCCGGAATCGCGCCGCACTGTCACCGGCTATGTCGAGCCGGCCGCGGCCAGCGCCGCGCCGGAGCAGTCGTTCCAGTTCGAGCGTACCGGCTACTTCGTGGCCGACCGCCGCGACCATACCGCAGCCACGCCGGTATTCAACCGCAGCGTGACCCTGCGCGATACCTGGTCGGCCTGAGGGCCTGCGCGGGCGCCTGGATGGCGCCCGCACGACCGCGACGATGATCACCGCCCTTTCCGTCCTGCTCTGGTTCATCTCGCAGCATCCGCTGCTGACGTTCTTTGCAGCAATGGTGCTGGCCGGGCTGGTCTCGTGGTGGCGGCGCTTTCCGGGCTACGCCATCGTGGTGTTCCCGCTGGCGATGCTCAACATGTTCCTCGGCCACTTCCTCAACGCCGCCTTCCTCAACGTGGTGGGCGAGCGTGGTGAAGCGGTGATCGTCAAGACCGAGCGAACCAGCTCCACGCTCAACGAGCAGTACATCTGGCGCTACGAAGGGGTGCTGCGTACCGCCGAGGGCCGCGACGTGGACGTGGTGTTCCACACCAACACCGCTTCGCTGTGGCCGCTGGAAAACGCCATCCGTATCCCGGCGCGCGACCAGCCGTTCGTGGTCAAGTACACGCCGGGCTTCCCACGCAACTTCGTCATCCTCACCAACGAGTCACCGCACGGCGTCGCCCAGGCCCGGGCCAGCGCGCGCGAGCGGGTGGAGGTGGCGGCACGCAAGCTGCATTTCAGCCCGGGCAATGCCGGTTTCCGCGCGGACTATCGCCGCGAGCTGGAAAGCTGGCTGCGCGACCACGGCAACGATCAGCAGCAGCAATCCGACGCGCAGCGATATCGCGCCGAGCTCGACGCACTCGACCGCTAGCCCCAGGCCCTGCCTGGATGTTCCGCCCCATCCATCCACAGGCCTGACATGACCACGAGCGCCACCGCCCTCCTCCCGCTGCTGCAGCAGGCCCTGCAGGACACCGGCACCGCCAGCCGCATCGACGGCAACGCGCTGCTGCTGGACAGCGGCCTGCGCCTGACCCCGCATGCAATGGCCGCGCAAGCGCGCGACAACGGCGGCTGGCAGACCTCCACCGTCATTGAAAGCCAGCATCCGCAGTTGTTCGCCGATGGCCTGTTCGAGTACCAGCACGCAAATGGTGCCGATGAGCAGGCATCGCTGTTGTCCGGCTTCCAGGCCTGGGCCCGGGTGGACCTGGTGACCCTGCAGACCGCGATCGGCGCCCAAGACGCACAGGGCCTGCCGATGATGGGCCTGACCTATCCGGCCGGTGACAATGGCGAGGAACACGAGCGCACTGTGGTGCTGGGGCCGTTGGCGCACTACCGTGCACAGGACGTGGATGCCTCCACCTGCAGCGAAGACGATCATGGCTCCTGCCCCTGCTGCCTGTTCACCCGCAGCATGGAGGCCTTCGACGAGCTGCTGAAAGCCCGCCATTTCCTCGCCATCCGCCTGTTCGCCTCGCGCGATGCCGACGGCCTGTGCGAGGCCGATTGCCGGGTCAACGGCCACGACTTCGCCGCCGCCCTGCCCCTGCTGCGCGCCTATGCTGCCAGTTGGCCGCAGGCCGGGCTGGAATTCCGCAAGCAGTACGTGGTGATCCGCACCGGCTCGCCGGGCTGAGCCCGGCCCACGCGCGGTACAGGCCGGTGCGGCTACACTGCGCGCCGGTTTCCCCAAGCAACCGCACTTTTTCCCATCCCACACGAGGCACCCCCGCGATGCTGTACGCGCAAGTCCACCTGACCCTTCCCGCCTGGATCCACGACCAGATCGACCTGGATCGTCGATATCCGGGCGATGAGGCCAAGGTCGCGCTGGCGATCGAGCTGTCGCGGCTGAACGTCGAGCACGCCAGTGGCGGTCCGTTCGGTGCGGTGGTGTTCGGACCGGACGACAAGGTCATCGCCGCCGGCGTGAACCGGGTGATGCCGCACGCGACCTCGCTGGCGCACGCCGAGAACATGGCCTACATGCTGGCCCAGCAGCGCCTGCAGACCCCGCGCCTGAACGCGGTGCTGTCGCCGGTCACCCTGGCCACCAGCTCGCAGCCGTGCTGCCAGTGCTACGGCGCCACCGTGTGGGCCGGCATCGACCGCCTGCTGATCGGTGCCAACTCGGCCGACGTCGAGGAACTGACCCCGTTCGATGAAGGCCCGCTGCCGGCCGACTGGGTGGGTGAACTCAACAAGCGCGGCATCGAAGTGGTGCAAGGCCTGAACCGCGACGCCGCGCGCAGCGTGCTGCGTGCCTATGGGGAAAGCGATGGCGCCCGTTACTGAAACCGGCATCGGCCTGCTGTGCCTGTGCCGGCAGGGCTTCGAGCCCGAGCTGGCCGGCGAGCTGCAGTTCCGCGCCGGTGAAGCCGGTTTCGCCGGCTATGCGCGCACCCAGCGCAATGACGGCTACGTGCTTTTCATGTGCGACGAAGCCGCCGCGCTGGCGCCGCGCCTGCGCTGGCGCGAGCTGATCTTCGCGCGGCAGAAGCTGGTGGTGCTGGCCGAACTGCCGCAGCTGGACCCGGCGGACCGGATCACCCCGATGCTGGAAGTGCTGGCCGATGCGCCGCGCTTCGGCGACCTGTGGGTGGAACACCCCGATTCGGACGCCGGCAAGCCACTGTCCGGTCTGGCCCGTGCCTTCGGCAATGCACTGCGCCCGGCGCTGCGCAAGGCCGGCAAGCTCACTGACAAGCCGAACAACCGCCTGCCGCGCCTGCACGTGGTGTTCGTCGATGGCACCCATGCCTTCGTCTGCGTGGCCGACCCGGCCGACAGCGCACCGTGGGCGCTGGGCATCCCGCGCCTGAAGCTGCTGCCCGAGGCGCCTTCGCGTTCGGCGCTGAAGCTGGACGAGGCGCTGCTGACCCTGCTGACGCCGGAAGAACGCGAGGCGCTGGCCAAGCCCGGCATGCGTGCGGCCGACCTCGGCGCCGCACCCGGCGGCTGGACCTGGGTGCTGACGCGCCAGCACATGCACGTGCTGAGCATCGACAACGGCCCGTTGCGCCAGCATGTGCTGGATACCGGCCTGGTCGAGCACCTGCGCGCCGATGGCTTCCACTGGCACCCGGAACAGCCGCTGGACTGGATGGTCTGCGACATGGTCGAGCAGCCGCGCCGCGTGGCCGAACGCATGGCCACCTGGTTCCGCGAGGGCTGGTGCCGGCATGCGATCTTCAATCTGAAACTGCCGATGAAGAAGCGCTGGGACGAAACCCGGCTGTGCCTGGACCTGTTCCAGGACCAGGCCGGCAAGCCGCTGGTGGTCCGCGCCAAGCAGCTCTATCACGATCGTGAAGAGATCACCGTGCTGGCTTCGCCGCTGCGCTGATCCGTCATCGGCGGCACAGGTTGCCGGGAGTACGCTCCCGGTACCCTCTGGCAAGGAGCCTGTCATGAACCTTCCGCGTGCTGCGCTGCTGTTGACCATCCTGATGGCCTCGGTACCGGCCATCGCCCAGCACGGCCCGTCCACGCCGGCGCAGAGCCAGCCGCTGGGCCCCACCGGCGGCGCGATCCGCCAGCAACCGCTGGATGCGGGCCGGGTCAGCGGCAGCGTCGAGATTCCGCAGCCGGCCGGCGAGGCGCAGGTGACCGTGCGTTCGCTGGAGCCGAGCAGCGTGGTCGGCCAGTACCGCATCCATTTCGCCGCGCTGGATGTGAATGGCGACGGCTTCATCAGCCGCGAGGAAGCGCAGGCCAATCCGGCGCTGGCCGACGAATTCAGTTCGCTGGACCGCAGGCACCGCGGCAAGCTGGACCGCACCGACCTGGCCGGCTGGCTGGTGGATTGAAAAAGGGGACGGAGGGGATTAAGTCGTATGTGCACAAACGACTTAATCCCCTCCGTCCCCTTTTTGCTTCAGACGCCGGCGGCGCGCTTCCAGAACGCCTGTACCAGCGGCGGCCATTTGCCGACACAGCCCAGCGCGCGGCCACGGGCCAGGGTCAAGTGCATCTCGTCGTTGGAGAACAGGCGGTTGATCGCATCGAAGCTGTAGGCGGCGATCTGGTTGTCGCTGCGCCGTTCGCGTGCCCAGCGCTGCAGGCGCTGCGGCGACAGCCGCGGCTGGCCACGGCGCTCGGCCGACGGCGCCAGCCACTGCTGCAGGGCGGCGACATCGCGCAGGCCCAGGTTCACGCCCTGCCCGGCCAGCGGATGCACCACATGCGCGGCATCACCCAATGCCAGCACGCGGCCGGCCACGTAGTGACGGGCCAGTTGGCGACGCAGCGGGAAGGCCGCACGCGGTGACGCCAGTCGCAGCTCACCCAGCCGTGCCGCGAAGGCGCGGGTCAGTTCCCGGTTGAAGGCGTCCTCGTCCAAGGCCAGCACACGTGCCGCCTCGTCCTCGGGCAGGGTCCAGACGATCGAGCTGCGGCGCTCGGCCACCGGCAGCAGCGCCAGCGGCCCGCCCGGCAGGAAACGCTGCCAGGCGGTGGCCTGGTTGGGAAGATCGCTGTCCACGTAGGCCACCACGCCACGCTGGTGGTAGTCATGCTTTTCAACCTCGATCCCGGCCAGTTGGCGCAGGGTCGATTCGGCGCCGTCGGCGGCCACCGCCAACGCCGCTTCCAGGCGACGCCCGTCATCCAGGCGCAGGCGCACGCCCTCCTCGTCCTGCTCCAGCGCGTCCACCCGTGCCGGGCAGTGCAGCTGCACGCCCGCCGCCGGCAACGCCGCCCACAGGCGATCCTGCAGCAGGCCGTTCTCGACGATGTAGCCCAGTTCACGACGGCCGAAGCGATCGGCATCGAACAGCAGATCTTCGCCACCGGCCGCATCCCACACCTGCATGCGCCGGTAGGGCCAGGCACGGGCCTGCGCGATCGCCGGCCACACACCGAGGCGGTTCAGCAGCTGAACGTTGTCAGCAGCGAAGGCGAACACGCGCAGGTCAGGCTGTGCGGCCTGCCACGGCGCGGGCTCACGACCTTCCACCAGCGCAACCGACAGGCCGGCATCGGCCAGCGCCAGCGCGCACGCGGCACCGACCACGCCACCACCGACGATGGCCACATCAAGGCGCATGCGCCGGCTCATGCGGCTTCTCCGCGGCACAGGCGCGGCACTTCGCCGCGGAAGCCCATCGCGCCACCGACCAGCATCGACTGCACCGAGGCGCGTTGCGCGGCCACCAGGCCGAGGCTGCGCAGCGGCCGCATCAGCGGTGCCGGATTGCTGGTCAGCCGTGCCAAGCCACCCGAGAACGCCACCGTCTGCCGTCGGTCTTCCTGGCGGCGCGCAACATAGGCCTGCAGCAGCACATCGCTGCCGGCATCCTCGTGCGCATCCTCCAGCAGTTCGGCCAGGGTCAGCGCATCGCGCAGGCCCAGGTTGAAGCCCTGCGCACCCAGCGGATGGATGGTCTGCGCGGCATTGCCCAGCAGCACCGTGCGTTCACCGGCCAATGCGCGCGCCAGCACCTGGATGAGCGGATAAGCGCTGCGTGGACCGGATTCGAGCAGGCGGCCGGCACGCCAGCCGATCGCGTCCTGCAGGCGCTGCAGCCAGGCCGCATCGTCCAGCGCCATCACCGCATCGGCCTGATCGCGGGCCACGCCATGCACGGTGCCGAAGTGGCGGTCACCGCGCGGCAGCAGGGCGGTCGGGCCGGTATCGGTGAAGCGCTCCCAGGCCGTGCCATCCGGCGCACGCTGGCTGCGCACGCGGGCCACGAACAGGGTCTGCTGGAAATCATGCCGGTCGACCTCGATGCCCAGCGCGCCACGCACACCGCTGGTCGTGCCATCGGCACCGACCACCAGCCGTGCCAGCAGTACGCGCTCGCCGGTCTCGTCGGCCACCCGCACCTGGCGGTAGCCGTCGACCACCTCGCCCAGGCCCAGGAACCGCATCGGCCGGTAGCGCCGCAGCTGCGGCAGCTCCTGCAGGCGCGCTTCCAGCGCCTGGCCGAAGTCACGCGCGACAACCACCTGGCCGAACCACGGCCGGTCGTAGTCGGAAGCCTCCAGCTGCACGCGGCCGAAATCGCCGGCGCGGCTGACATGGATGCGGCGGATCGGGCCCGGCGCCATCGCCAGCTTCTGCATGACCCCCAACGCGGTCAGCGCGTTGACGGTCGCCGCGGCGAAACTGAGGTTGCGCTGGTCGAACACCGCCGGCAGCTCGCCGGCCGGGCTGGCTTCGAGCAGGCCCACGTCGCGGCCCAACCGGTCCAGGGCAATGGCCAGGCTGGCACCGACCAGGCCGCCACCGACGATCAGCACGTCATGTCGTTCACTCATGGTGTTCATGATACGCGCTCGCCCCGCCCGAACACCCAACAGCCCCCGACCTGCGCCAACCGGCGCGGCGGGCTAGAATGAAACCTGAATCCGCTCCGGGCCCGCTGCCATGTCCGCCACCGCCAACCGTGCCTTCGTCCTGTCCGTACTCGTGCTGTTGCTGGCGGCGACCCGGGTCAACCACTTCGCGGCGATCCCGGATGCCTCCTGGGCGGTGTTCTTCATCGGCGGCTTCTACCTGGCTGGCTGGACCCGCTGGGCGTTCCCGCTGCTGATGGTGTTCGCGGTGCTGGTGGACTGGATCGTGATCCGCAGCAGCGGCCTGGATTTCTGGCAGCACTACTGCGTGTCGCCGGGCTACTGGCTGCTGCTGCCGGCGTATTTCTCGCTGTGGGCCGGCGGCATGCTGCTGGGCCGCAACTACCAGGGGGCACGCTGGCCGGTACTGGCCAAGGGCGCGCTGCTGCTGGTGGCCTCGGTGGCGGTCTGTCACCTGCTCGCGCAGGGCGGCTTCTACTGGACCAGCCGCAACGTGGCCGAACCGACGCTGGCCGGCTGGGCACAGAACTACGCACAGTGGTTCGGGCCGTACCTGCGCACCACCGCCATCTACGTGGCGCTGGCCGCCGCCCTGCAGCTGGCCGTGGAGCAGGTGCTGAAGCTCCAGCAGGCCCGCCGCGACATCCGGCACTGAGCCGCGCCATGGGTCATCGCCTCTCGCGCATCTATACCCGCACCGGCGACGACGGCAGTACCGGCCTTGGCGACGGCCAGCGCGTGGCCAAGGATGATGCCCGCGTGGCGTCCTACGGCACTGTCGACGAAGCCAATGCCGCACTCGGCCTGCTGCTGGCCACGGCGCTGCCCGAAGACGTGCGCGCGCTGGTGGTGCATCTGCAGCACCAGCTGTTCGACCTGGGCGCCGAACTGTGCATCCCCGGCCACGCCGCGATCCACGCCGCCGATGTGTCGGCACTGGAACAGCAGCTGGATCACTACAACGCCAGCCTGCCGATGTTGAAGGAATTCATCCTGCCAGCCGGTGGCGAGGCCGCCGCACGCTGCCACCTGGCGCGCACCATCGTCCGCCGGGCCGAGCGCGAGACGGTCACCCTGGCCCGCCACGACGCCGTGCGCAGCGAGGCGCTGCAGTACCTCAACCGGCTGTCGGACCTGTTGTTCGTGCTGGCCCGGGTGCTGGCCCGTGCCGATGGCCATGGCGAAGCGCTGTGGCAGCCACAGCAGCGCCAGCGCTGAGTCGGCACGATGCTGGTCTTCACCCATCCGTCCTGCCTGCTGCATGACCCCGGCCCTGGCCATCCGGAGTGCCCGCAACGCTTGCAGCATGTGCTCGATGCCCTGCACGCCGCCTTCCCCGGCCAGCTGGACTGGCGCGAGGCGCCGCCGGCCAAGTTCGGCGAACTGACCCGGGTCCACGACAGCGCCCTGCTCGACTTCGTGCTGCAGCCGCAGACCGCGCCGCTGCGACAGCTGGACATGGACACCTGGACCTCGCCCGGCTCGGCCAGTGCCGCCGTGCATGCCGCCGGCGCCGGCGTGGCGGCGGTAGATGCGGTGATGCTGGGCGAGGACCCGCTGGCGTTCTGCGCGGTGCGGCCACCGGGCCACCACGCCACCAGCAGCACTGCGATGGGCTTCTGCCTGCTCAACAACATCGCCATCGCCGCCGCCTACGCCCGTGACCGTCATGGCCTGGAGCGCATCGCGGTGGTCGATTTCGATGTCCACCATGGCAACGGCACCCAGGACATCTTCCAGCACGACGCCCGGGTCTCGTACTACAGCACCCACCAGGCCGGGCTGTTCCCCAACTCCGGCCTGCGCCGCGACCGCGGTGCCGGCAACCTGATGAACATCCTGCTGCCCCCCGGCAGCGGCGGTTTCCGCTTCCGCAATGTGTGGGCCGACGAGATGCTGCCGGCCATCGACGACTTCCGGCCGCAGCTGCTGCTGATTTCGGCCGGCTTCGATGCCCACCTGCGCGATCCGCAGGCCGACCTGATGCTGGAAACCGACGATTTCGCCTGGATCACCCGCGAACTGCATGCGCTGGCGCGCCGCCATGCGGCCGGCCGGGTGGTCTCGATGCTGGAAGGCGGCTATGACCTGCAGGCCCTTGCCGAGTGCAGCGTGGCCCATGTCCGGGCCCTGCTGCCCCCCCCACCGGGCAGCGTCTCCGGATGAACCCGAACCGGCAGGATCCGACGCCCTTCATTGCCCCTATGCAAGGGATGGGGCAAGCTACCGTCCGTTTTCGCCCGAATCCGAACCGCGTGCGCCGAGCCCTCCGCCTGCTTCCCCTGCCTCTGAGCATCGCCATCTGCCTGCCGGCAATGGCCGATGAAAAGCCGCTCAACTGGGGCCTGTGCCCGGCTACCGACGTGATTCCCGCGTTCACCGATGCCCCTGTCCCGGTCCCGGGGCAGGACAAGGCCGCCGCCAGCGCCGCGCGCGAGCAGCAGCCGACCGACATCGAGGGTGACCAGCTGCTGGGCACCACCACCGTGCCGCAGTACGAAGGCAACGTGGCCCTGCGCCGTGGCGACCAGTTCGTCGGCACCGACAAGCTCAGCTTCGATACCGAGACCGGCAACTACATCGCCGACGGCAATGTCCGCTACCAGGACTCCTCGATCCGCATGGTCGCCAAGCGCGCCGAGGGCAACCAGGAAAGCGACACCCACAAGATCACCGACATCAAGTACCAGCTGGTGTCGCGCCGCGGCAACGGCGATGCCGAATCGGTCGACCTGCAGGGCGCGGTCGGCCAGATGCACCGCTCCACCTACACCACCTGCGACCCGTCGCAGCCGGTGTGGAAGCTGTCGGCGCCGCAGATCGAAGTGGACAACGACGAAGGCTTCGGTACCGCCCGCAACGCCGTGCTGCGCATCGGCAAGGTGCCGGTGCTGTGGGCGCCGTACTTCAAGTTCCCGATCGACGACCGCCGCAAGACCGGCCTGCTGTTCCCGCAGCTGGGCATGTCCGGCCGCAACGGTTTCGATTACGCACAGCCGATCTACTTCAACCTGGCGCCGAACTACGACGACACGTTGACCCCGCGCTACATGAGCCGGCGCGGCCTGATGCTCGACAACGAATTCCGCTACCTCTACAACGGCGGCCGCGGCGAACTGCTGACCGCGTTCATGCCCAACGACAAACTGCGCGACCGCGACCGCGGCCGGGTGATGTTCGGCGGCTACCACAACCTCGACGACCACTGGCAGGCCCGCGCCAACCTGGCCTGGGTCAGCGACGAACGCTATGTGGAAGACTTCGCCAACCGCCTGGTGGGGGTCACCGCGTCGAACCTGCAGAGCACCATCGGCCTGTACGGCACTGGCAGGAACTGGACGGCCGGCATCATGGCCGACCGCTGGCAGCTGACCGACTACACCCTCAACGAGGGTGCGCTGGCCTACAACCGCCAGCCGCGCCTGTATTTCAACTGGGACAAGCCGGTCCTGCCGTGGCTGGAAACCGGCATCTACGCCGAAGCCGTGCGTTTCACCCACGACGACATCAACTTCAAGTACGGCGCTGATGCGGGACCCGACCTGCAGTACACCCGCAACGGCAGCCGTCAGACCGACGGCATCGGTGTCAGCGGCGGCTCGCGGCTTGATGTCAAACCCTACGTGTCGTTCCCGATCAGCGGCGCGGCCTGGTATGTCACGCCGACCCTGGCCTACCGCTATACCGGTTACCAGCTGGACCGTGGCCTGGTTGATGGCGTGAACGGCATCCGCGGCCAGATCCTGCGTTCGCAGGGCATCGACCCGAACACCGCCACACCGGAACAGCTGCGCGGCAACACCTCGCCCAGCCGCAGCCTGCCGATCGGCAGCATCGACGCCGGCCTGTTCTTCGATCGCGAGACCCGCATCGGTGGCAAGTCCTTCCTGCAGACCCTGGAACCGCGCCTGTTCTACCTGCGCACGCCCTACCGCGATCAGGACGAGCTGCCGATCTTCGACACCCGCGACTTCACCTTCAGCTGGGGCCAGCTGTTCCGCGATTCTCGCTATACCGGCGCCGATCGCCAGAACGACGCCAACCAGCTGACCATGGCGCTGAGCACCCGCTTCATCGACCAGACCACCGGCAAGGAACGCTTCTCGGCCTCCATCGGCCAGATCCAGTACTTCGACGAATCGCGGGTGACCGTCACCCCGGGTGGCGCGCCGGTGGAGAAGGGCAAGTCGGCGTGGATCGCTGACGGCAACTACATGATCAACGACCGCTGGACCCTGGGTGCCACCTACCAGTGGGACCCCAAGTACAAGCGCGAGGATCTGGCCAGCGTCCGCGCCCGCTACCTGATGCCCAACGATGGCGTGATCAACCTCAGCTACCGTTACCGCATCAACTCCGGCGCCCCGGCCACCGCCAACAAGCATGACCGCACGCTGCTGGAACAGGCCGACCTGTCGTTCCTGTACCCGCTGAATGCGCGCTGGAGCCTGGTCGGCCGCTACTACTACTCGCTGCAGGACAAGGAACCGCTGGAGATCATCGCCGGCGTCCAGTGGGACAGCTGCTGCCTGGCCGTGCGTGCGGTCGCGCGCCGCTACGTCCGCAACCGCGAAGGCGAGATGAACAACGCCATCCAGCTGGAGTTCGTGCTCAAGGGCCTGAGCTCCCTGGGCCAGGACACGGACCGTACCCTGCGCCGTGCTATCCTCGGCTACAACCGCGACGACCTCTATCTCGTGCCGCCGAGCAACACCGGGGCGACCCGGGATGACTACGATCCGAACCTGATCCCATGACCAAGCGCTTCCCCGTTCTTCTCGCCTCGCTGCTGGCGGTGTCCAGCGTGTCCGCCCCCCTGCAGGTGCTTGCCCAGGAGGCGCAGCCGCTTGACCGCATCGCCGCCGTCGTCGATGAGGACGTGATCCTGCAGAGCGAGCTCCAGCGTGCGATCGCCAACATCAAGGCGCAGTACGCCGGCCGCGAAAACCAGCTGCCGCCGGAAGACGTGCTCAGCCGCCAGGTGCTCGAGCGCCTGGTGCTGGTCAAGCTGCAGGTGGCCCGCGCCCAGGGCAGCGGCATCCGGGTCAGCGACCAGGAGCTGAACCAGGCGATGAACTCCATCGCCCAGCAGAACGGTTCGAACCTGGACGCCCTGCGCCAGCGCCTGGCCCATGACGGCATCGACTTCAACGATTTCCGCGCCTCGGTGCGTGACGAGATCACCGTGCAGCGCCTGCGCCAGAGCTTCGCGCAGAGCCGCATCAGCGTCAGCGAGGGTGAAGTCGACGCCGCGCTGAAGCAGCAGGCCACGGTGGGCAACCAGTACCACCTGGCGCACATCCTGATCGCCCTGCCCGACGGTGCCAACGCCGACCAGATCGCCACCGGCCAGAAGAAGGCCGATGGTGTGAAGACCCTGCTGGACAAGGGCGAGCTGGACTTCAACGCTGCAGCCGTGCGCTATTCGGACAGCCCGAATGCACTGGAAGGCGGTGACCTGGGCTGGCGCAGCCTGGATGAAATCCCGCAGGCCTTTGCCCAGATGATGGAAAAGATGAAGCCCGGCGAAGTGGTCGGCCCGATCCGTGGCCCGAGCGGCTTCCAGCTGCTGAAGCTGGTAGAAGTGCGTGACGCCAGCTCCGCCGCCGCCGGTGAGCATACGGTCACCGAATTCCACGGCCGCCACATCCTGGTGCGCGTGGACGACCACCAGACCGACGCCGCCGCCAAGGCCAAGATCGACACCCTGCGTGCCCGCATCGCCGGTGGTGCCGAGTTCCAGACCGTTGCCAAGGAATCCTCCGAGGACAACAACAGCAAGGGCCAGGGCGGTGACCTGGGCTGGTTCCCGGCCGACGCGTTCGGTCCGGCCTTCGGCCAGCAGGTGGAAGGCCTCCAGGACGGTGGCGTCAGCCAGCCGTTCCGTACCGATGCCGGTTGGCACATCGTGCAGCGCGTGGCGACCCGCCAGACCGACGTGACCACCGACAACCAGCGTGCCCAGGTCCGCGAGACCATCGGCCGCCGCAAGCTGGAAGACGAGTACAACCGCTTCCTGCAGGAACTGCGTGGCGAAGCCTACGTCAGCTTCCGCAGCGGCGACCGCGCGGAAAACACCGCCACCCCGCCGCAGTCCTGAACGATGCGCCCCGAGCTCGCTCTGGTACCGGGCGAGCCCGCCGGGATCGGCCCGGAGCTATGTGTCCGCCTCGTCCAGCAGCCGCGTGAAGATTGCCGGCTGCTGGCCTTCGCCGATCCGGACACCCTGCACGCGGCCGCGGCCGCGCTGAACCTGCCCCTGCAGCTGCTGCCCGAGGACGCCGAAGCACGCGCCCCCGGCGATCTGCGCCTGCGCGCTGTCCGCAACGCTGCGCCCAGCCGCTTCGGCCAGGCCGATCCGGCCAATGCCGGCGCGGTCATCGGCGCGCTGCTCGGCGCCGGCCAGGCCTGCCTGTCCGGCGAACTGCACGGTGTTGTGACCGGCCCGGTGCACAAGGCGGTCATCAATGAAGGCGGCATCGCCTACAGCGGCACCACTGAACTGCTGGCCGACCAGGCCGGGGTAAAGGTGGTGATGATGCTGGCCAACCACATCGTGCGCGTGGCCCTGGCCACCACCCACCTGCCGCTGCGCGAGGTGGCCGATGCGATCACCGCGCCCGGCCTGGAGCACACGCTGCGCACGGTGCACGCCGCACTGCGCCGTGAGTTCGGTCTGCCTGCGCCGCGCATCGCCGTGCTCGGCCTGAACCCGCACGCCGGCGAAGACGGCCACCTGGGCCGCGAAGAACTGGATCTGGTCATCCCGCTGCTGCAGCGCCTGCGCGCGGAGGGCATGGACCTGGTCGGGCCGCTGCCGGCCGATACCGCCTTCCTGCCCGCCAAGCTGGCCGGCTTCGACACCGTGCTGGCGATGTACCACGACCAGGGCCTGCCGGTACTGAAGTATTCCGGCTTCGAACAGGCGGTGAACCTGACCCTGGGCCTGCCCTATCCGCGCGTGGCGGTGGACCATGGCACCGCGCTGGAGCTGGCCGGCCGCGGCATCGCCGATCCCTCCAGCCTGCAGGCGGCAACGACGCTGTGTGCGCAGCTTGCGCGGCAACGTACACTGGGCGCATGAATTCCCCGCATTCCCCCTCCGGCCCGGTGTTCACCGCACCGGCCAAGAAGCAGCTTGGCCAGCATTTCCTGGCCGACCGCCACTACATCGACAAGATCGTGATGGCGGTCAACCCGAAAGACGGCGACCGCCTGGTCGAGATCGGCCCTGGCCAGGGCGCGATCACCCTGCCGCTGCTGCGCGTGCACCCCACGCTGACGGTGATCGAGTTCGACCGCGACCTGATCGCGCCGCTGACCGCCGCCGCCGAGCCGCTGGGCGAGCTGACCATCGTTCATCGCGACGTGCTGCGCGTGGACTTCACCGAACTGGCTGCCGGCCAGCCGATCCGCCTGGTCGGCAACCTGCCCTACAACATCTCCTCGCCGATCCTGTTCCATGCGCTGGAGCATGCCGCGGTCATCCGCGACATGCACTTCATGCTGCAGAAGGAAGTGGTCGACCGCATGGCGGCCGGCCCCGGCAGCAAGGTGTATGGCCGCCTCAGCGTGATGCTGCAGGCCTACTGCCAGGTGACCTCGCTGTTCGTGGTGCCGCCGGGCGCGTTCCGGCCGCCGCCGAAGGTCGATTCGGCCGTGGTGCGTCTGGTGCCGCGTGACCCGGCCGCGATCAACATCAACGACCACAAGCGCTTCGCCGAGGTGGTCAAGGCCGCCTTCGGGCAGCGCCGCAAGACCCTGCGCAATGCCCTGAACAACGTGGTGTCCGCCGAGCAGTTCATCGCCGCCGGCGTGCGTCCCGATGCCCGCGCCGAACAGCTGGACGTGGCCGAATTCATCGCTTTGGCCAATGCCTCCTGATTACACTGCCGGTATGGAAGACGCTGACGTTTATGCCATCTCCGTCGAAGTCGCGCCGCGCTTCCTCGACGATCAATCCGCGCCGGAAGACGGTCGCTTTGCGTTCGCCTACACGATCCGCATCCACAACCAGGGGCGGGTCGCGGCACGCCTGGTCGCGCGCCACTGGCGCATCACCGATGCCAATGGTCGTGTCGAGCATGTCGATGGCGACGGGGTGATCGGCGAGCAGCCGCGGCTGCGCCCCGGTGAAGACTTCCGTTACACGTCCGGTGTCATGCTGGGGACCGATCACGGGACCATGCAGGGGCACTACGACATGGTCGCCGACGATGGCACCGAATTTGCCGCGCCGGTCGCACCCTTCGTGCTGGCCGTGCCGCGTACCCTGCACTGACACGGAGGCCGAACGATGAGTGTGTGGGCGATCGGCGACCTGCAGGGCTGCTATGACGTCACCCAGCGATTGCTGGAGAAGATCCGCTTCGACCCGGCGCAGGACACCCTGTGGTTCTGCGGCGACCTGGTCAACCGCGGCGGGCAGTCGCTGGAAACGCTGCGGCTGGTGCACTCGCTGCGCGAGCACAGCGTGGTGGTGCTGGGCAACCATGATCTTTCGCTGCTGGCCGTCGGTTCGCGTACCGAAGAGGAACAGCGCAAGGTCAACCCGGACCTGCTGCGCATCGTGCAGGCCGAGGACCGCGACGAACTGCTGGACTGGCTGCGCCTGCAGAAGCTGGTGCACGTGGACCGCGAGCTGGGCTGGATGATGGTGCACGCCGGCCTGGCGCCGAAGTGGACCACGCAGATGGCCGAGAAGCATGCCGCCGAGGTCGAGGTGCAACTGCATGGCGCCGGCTACCGCAAGCTGTTCCGCAACATGTACGGCGACAAGCCGAGCTGGGCCCCGAACCTGTCCGGTTACGACCGCTCGCGCGCGATCATCAACGTGCTCACCCGCATGCGCTACTGCACCCCGCGGGGGCGCATCGGCATCGAGGACAAGGGCACGCCGGGCACGCAGGAACAGGGGCTGTATCCCTGGTTCGAAGTGCCCGGCCGGGTCGAGCGCGACCTCAAGGTCGTCTGCGGCCACTGGTCGGCGCTGGGCCTGACCATCACCCAGGGCGTGCACGCCATCGACACTGGCGCGGTCTGGGGCGGCAAGCTGACCGCGCTCCAGCTTGATACCGACGAGCTGCGCGTGGTGCAGGTTCCGGGCCGCGACGTACCGGCACCCGTGCCCAACGCCCGCCCGCCGGCGCGACCGGCGCACGAGCGCCCCGGCGCTGCGACGCAGGGCAAGGAACAGGGCGGCAACGCCGCTGCCACCCCGGGCAACCGTGGCCCACGCCGCCGTCGCCGTCGTGGTGGCGGAGGGGGCGGCGCGGGTGGCGGCACCCACAACAGTCCCCCGCCGCAGGCGTGACGCGGCGCGGCTGGGCACCAGGGACGGTGCTGCTGACGCTGGCCCTGGCCAGCGGCTGCCAGCCCGGCTCGCCGCCTGCTACCACGGCTGCGGATGGTGCCGCACATGCGCCGACGCAGCCGCAGGCCCCTTCGCCGCCATTGGTGGCCGCAGCCCGCGCGCAGGTCGGCGTCACCATCCGTTACGATCCTGCTTACCAGGTACTGGCCTATCCCGGCGGCGACGTGCCACTGGATCGCGGCGTGTGCACGGACGTGGTGGTGCGCGCCCTGCGCGATCTGGGCCTGGACCTGCAGGCACGCGTGCATGAGGACATGCGCGGCAGTTTCAGTGCCTATCCGGCGATCTGGGGCCTGTCACGGCCGGACCGCAACATCGATCATCGTCGTGTACCGAACCTGATGCGCTGGTTCGAGCGCCAGGACTGGCAGCAACCGGTCACGGCCCTCGCCCCCGACTACGCGGCCGGCGACATCGTTGCCTGGAAGCTCAATGGCAACGGCCTGCTGCACGTGGGCATCGTTTCTGACCGGCGCCTGGCCAACGGCACACCGCTGGTGCTGCACAACATCGCGCGCGGCACGCGCGAAGAGAACCTGCTGTTCCAGCACGCGATCATCGGGCATTACCGGATGCCGTAGGCAATCCTGTAGAGCCGAGCCATGCTCGGCTCCGGGATGTGTCCGCGGAAAGCAGCCGAGCATGGCTCGGCTCTACAGGTGCGTTGCGATCAGCGGCGCACGTAGTGCACAAAGCGGAACGCGTACGCATGGCGTTCGTCGGCCGGGTGCGGCTCGCTGCTCATTTCCTGCCAGTCCTGCACGTCCACTTCGGGGAAATGGGTATCGGCGGGGACTTCGGCATCGACCCAGGTCAGGTACAGGTCACTGGCCTGGTCCAGCAACTGGTGGAAGATCTCGCCGCCGCCGATGATGCACAGCTCGCTGGCGCCCTCGCCTTCGGCAATCGCCTTCGCCTCGTCCAGCGACGCCACCGCACGCATGCCCTCGAACGGCACCTGGCCGCTGCGGGTCAGCACCAGGTTGGTCCGCCCCGGCAGCACGCGGCCGATCGACTCGGCCGTCTTGCGCCCCATCAGGATCGGCTTGCCCAGGGTGAGCGCCTTGAAGTGCTTGAAGTCATCCGGCAGGTGCCAGGGCATGGCATTGCCCTGGCCGATGCCACGGTTGCGGTCCAGCGCCACGATCATCGACAGCTTCAGGGCACTCATACCGCCACCGGCGCCTTGATCGCCGGGTGCGGATCGTAGCCGTCGATGCGGATGTCGTCGAACTGGAAGCCGAACAGGTCGGTCACCTCAGCGTTCAACCACAGCTTCGGCAGCGCGCGCGGCGCGCGCGACAGCTGCTCGCGGGCCTGCTCGAAGTGGTTCGAGTACAGGTGAGCATCGCCCAGCGTGTGCACGAAGTCGCCCACGCCCAGGCCGGTGGCCTGCGCCACCATGTGGGTCAGCAGCGCGTAGCTGGCGATGTTGAACGGAACGCCAAGGAAGATGTCACCGCTGCGCTGGTACAGCTGGCAGCTGAGCTTGCCGTCCACCACGTAGAACTGGAACAGGTTATGGCATGGCATCAACGCCATCTGCGAAAGCTCGCCCACATTCCAGGCACTGACCACCAGCCGGCGCGAATCGGGGTTGCGCTTGATCTCGTCCACAAGCCACTGCATCTGGTCGATCTGGCGGCCGTCGGCGGTGGCCCAGCTGCGCCACTGCTTGCCGTAGACCGGGCCGAGGTCGCCGTTCTCGTCGGCCCACTCGTCCCAGATGCGCACCTGGTTGTCCTTCAGGTAGCCGATGTTGGTGTCGCCCTTCAGGAACCACAGCAGCTCGTGGATGATCGAGCGCAGGTGCAGTTTCTTGGTGGTGACCAGCGGAAAGCCTTCGGTGAGGTCGAAGCGCATCTGCCAGCCGAACACGCTGCGGGTGCCGGTACCGGTGCGATCACTCTTCTCGGCGCCATGCTCGAGCACGTGCGCCAGCAGGTCCAGGTAGGGCTTCATGGCTTGCCCTCGGCAGCCACCGGCAACTGCGGCTGCAATACCGGCGCGCGGCGCGACATCACCAGCAGCACCAGGCCGAAGGCGATCAGCGGCAGGCTGAGGATCTGGCCACGGGTCAGCCAGTCGAAGGCCACGTAGACGCCGTTGTCCGGCATGCGCACGAACTCCACCGCGAAGCGGAACAGGCCGTACATCAACGCGAACAGGCCACCCACCAGGTAGCGGTGGCGCGGCTTGGCCGACACCGCCCACAGCACCACGAACATCACCAGGCCTTCCAGGAACGCTTCATACAGCTGCGACGGATGGCGGGCGTACGGGTTCAATGCGCCGGTGGCGAACTGCGCCTGCAGCGTCGCGTGGTCGAGCTGGTTCAGCGGGGCCGGCAGGCCGGACGGGAACACCACGCCCCAGGTCCCGTCGGTGTACTTGCCCCACAGCTCGGCGCCGATGAAGTTGCCGATGCGGCCGAAGCCCAGGCCCAGTGGCACCAGCGGCGCCATGAAATCCATGGTGTCGAAGAAATGCAGCTTGTGCTTGCGCGACCACCACCAGCAGGCGCCCAGCACGCCGAGCAGGCCACCGTGGAAGCTCATGCCGCCGTCCCACACCTTGAACAGCAGCAGCGGGTTGTGCAGGAAATCGCCCAGCGCGTAGAACAGCATGTAGCCGATGCGCCCGCCCAGCACCACGCCGAGCATGGCGTAGAACAGCAGGTCGGAGAAGCCGTTGGCATCGACGCCCGGCAGGCGCCCCGCGGCAATGCGCGTGCGGCCCAGCAGCCACGCTGCGGTGAAGCCGAGCAGGTACATGATGCCGTACCAGTGCACCTTGATCGGCCCCAGCGAAAGGGCGATGGGGTCGATGTCGTGGAAATAGATCATGGAAAACGCCTGGCGGGAGTACGGGTATTTTAGCGTCCCTGCCCCGCCCGGGGCCGGGGCCGGCACGGGCGGAGGACCACGCCGCAGATCAGGGTTCAGTCCAGGATCTGCGGCGCGTCAGGCAACGCGTCATGCTCGGACCGCGTGGCGGCCGGAAAGTGCCCTTCGATCAGGCTGGAGACCTCGTCGATGGCATCCTGCAATGCCTCGACCGGATGGGCCCCGCGCAGGCCCTCGCGCAGGTGGGTGCAGACCCGCTGCCACTGCGCCGGGCTGACCCGGCCGTGCAGGCCACGATCGGCAACGATCTCGATCGCGTGATCGGCCAGCAGCAGGTAGATCAGTACGCCGTTGTTGTGGGCGGTATCCCAGGTTCGCAGGCGCGCAAAGGCATGCTCGGCGGCCTGGCGCGGGGTCACCCTGTGCCACAGCGCCCCCAGCGGCAGATCCGCTTCCACCGCGAACATCACCTGCCCGCCGTGGCGCTGCTCACCGGCCGCGATGGCCTCGGTGATCGCCTGCAATGTGGCCGGCGGGAAGGCACGCCGCACCGAGGGCGAGAATACATGGCGGAACAGACGTTGGATCATCACCAGCCTCCCGAAGCGCCACCGCCACCGGAACGGCCGCCGCCACCGCCCCAGCCACCACCACCACCGAATCCACCGCCCCCGCCGAAACCGCCTCCGCCACCCCAGCTGCCACCGCCCCAACCGCCACCGCCGGCAAAGCGACCCGGGTGGCCGGACAGCATCGCCACGATCAGGCCGACCACGCCGGCCAGGCCACTGGCCAGCAGCGTGGAGGTGAACAAAAATGCTGCCAGCGCCGCACCCGCGCCGCCGAGCAGGCCGCGCAGCGGACGCGGCACGCGCGAGAACACGCCGCGCAGGATGCTGCCGGCGAACACGCCGATGAACAGCGCCAGGAACCAGGTATCGCCACCACCACCGGGCTCGCGCCCGCGATGACCGCTGACCGGTGCCGGCAGCGGTTCGCCGTCGATCAGCTTGACCAGCACCGCCGTGGCATCGGTGATGCCGCCGGCATAGTCGCCGCTGCGGAAGCGCGGGACCAGGTATTCCTGGATCACCCGGTTGGCGATGGCATCGGGAATGGCGCCTTCAAGGCCGTAGCCCGGCTCGATGCGCACGCGCCGGTCATCCTTGGCCACCACCAGCAGCACGCCGTCATCCACGCCCTTGCGGCCGATCTGCCATTGGTCGAAGACCCGCGTGGTGTATTGCGCGATGTCCTCCGGCTGGGTGGTGGGCACCACCAGCACCTGCAGCTGGCTGCCTTTGCGCTGCTGCAGCTCGATCGCCTGCTGCACCAGCGCCTGCTTCTGCGTGGCGTCCAGCGTGCCGGTGGTATCGACCACCGGCGAGTCCAGCGCAGGAATCGGCGCCAGCGGCTGTGCCTGCGCTGCCAACGGCAGCCACAGCAGCAGGGCCAGCAGCGCAGTGGCCAGGCGCATCGGTCAATGGCCCGGCTGCGGCGCCGGCTGCTGCTGCGGCGCGTTGCCGAAATCGACCGCTGGCGCGTTGGAAATCTGCGCTTCGTTGTCCACCGTGAAGTTCGGCTTGGTCTTGTAGCCGAAGATCTTGGCGGTGATCACCTGGGGGAACGAACGGATGTAGGTGTTGTAGTCCTGCACCTGCTGGATGTAGCGGCCGCGCGCAACCGTGATGCGGTTTTCGGTGCCTTCCAGCTGGGCCTGCAGGTCGCGGAAGTTCTGGTCGGACTTCAGCACCGGGTAGTTCTCGGTGACCACCAGCAGCCGCGACAGTGCGCTGCCGAGTTCACCCTGGGCCTGCTGGAACTGCTTGAGCGAGGCTTCGTCGTCGGCGTTGACGTTGATCTGGCCGACGCGCGAACGGGCGTTGGTGACTTCGGTCAGCACGCGCTCTTCCTGGCTGGCAAAACCCTTAACCGTCTGCACCAGGTTGGGCACCAGATCGGCGCGGCGCTTGTACTGGTTGAGCACTTCGGACCAGCTGGCCTTGACCGCCTCATCCTTCTGCTGGATGGCGTTGTAGCCGCAGCCGGAGAGCAGGGAGGCCAGCAGCATCAGGGGCAGGACACGGGTGAACAGGCGCATGGCGGAGGTTCCGGGTGGACTGGGCACCGAGCATGCCACGGTTCGGGTGAAAGACCGGCCATCGGGCGCCGCCCCCTCCGCGGTGGGTGGCAAGGAAGCGTTATCGGGGTCGGCCGGGAGGGTGGGTTGGCTGGGGGGCGCTGCAAGTACGTCCATGTAAGCTCGGTCGCCGCATCCATGCGGCTCACGCCCCCAGCCAACCCACCCTCCCGGCCACGGACAATTTCCTGCGCACCGCGGGAGGATCAAAAGAAAAAATGAAAAGCAAAAGCCGGTTCTTCAGGCATTCGTGTCGACCAAGGTCGACACCTACCAGAGCGGAACGCCGTTACGACAGATCGCGGGAATCTGTCGAAGGCGGGGTGGGTCCGGTTGAGGGGGCGTGAGCCGCATGGATGCGGCGACCGAGCTTACATGGACGTACTTGCAGCGTCCCCCTCAACCGGACCCACCCCGCCAACCCACGGAATGCAGGCTTTTGCCGTTGACGTTGATTCGGCGGGTGCAGGGCTGCAAGCCCTGCCGTAAACCCTCTCCCCTCAGCAGGCCTCAGCCACCGCAGTGCGGGGACGCCCCAGCCATGCCAGCAGCAGGCCCGATGCCGCCAGCAGGCCACCGGCCACCGGAATCGCGGCATAGCCCAGGCCCGAGCTGATCACCGCACCGCCCAGCGCGGCACCCACGGCATTGCCCAGGTTGAACGCACCGACGTTGATCGACGACGCCAGGCCCGGCGCCTCGCTGGCCGCCTGCATCACCCGGATCTGCAGCGGCGGTACGAGGGCGAAGGTCGCCGCGCCGAACAGCAGCACACCGAGGGCGGCGGTGGCATGGCTCATGAAGGCCAGCGGCAGCACGAACATCAGCACCGCCAGGACGGCCAGCAGGATCCGTGTGGCGCCATCCAGCGACCAGTCGGCCATGCGCCCACCGATGCCGTTGCCGAGGGTGAAGCCGATGCCGATCAGCGCCAGCGAGATCGCGATGAAGGTATTGGAGGCGCCGGTCAATTCGGTCAGCACCGGTGCGACGTAGGTGTAGAGGGTGAACATCGCACCTGCGCCAAGCACGGTGGTGGCCATCGCCAGCAGCACCGGCGGCTGCAGGATCGCCTTCAGTTCGCGGCGCACGTCCGGGCGCGGCCCCGGTGCAGATGCCGGCAGCGCGAAGCCCAGCGCGGTGATTGCGATCAGGCCCAGCGCCGCAGTACCGGCGAAGGACAGGCGCCAGCCCAGCTGCTGGCCGACCCAGGTCGCCAGCGGCACGCCGCCGATGTTGGCGATGGTCAGGCCCATGAACATGGTGGCCACGGCCGCAGCCTGCTTTTCCTTCGGCACCAGGCTGGCGGCGACCACCGCACCGATGCCGAAGAAGGCGCCGTGGTTGAGGCTGGTGACCAGGCGCGACAGCAGCAGCAGCCCGTAATTCGGTGCCAGCGCGGACAGCAGGTTGCCGACCACGAAGATGGACATCAGCAGCATCAGCGCGGTGCGCTTGCCGAAACGGCCCATCAGCAGGGTCATCACCGGCGCGCCCAGCATCACGCCCACGGCGTAGGCGGTGATCAGCATGCCGGCGGTGGGGATGCCAACGCCCACGCCGTCGGCGATGACCGGCAACAGGCCCATCGGGGCAAATTCGGTGGTTCCAATGGCGAAGGCGCCAACGGCAAGCGCCAGCAAGGCGGCTCTGGAATTCATGGGGGGTTTCCTGGGGGGCGGGAATCGGGAGTGCGTAGCCTGCGCGCTTTGCTGCGCCGGATTAAGCCTCGGCCCGGGAAAACACTGTTGATCCTGATTCACAAGTGGAGGCCGGAACGCCGCCGCAAGTGCAAAAACCGCAGCGCCGTTCGTTGTAGAGCCGCGCCCCACAACGCAGAACCCCCGGCCAGGCCGGGGGTTCTGGGTGACACACGTGCCAATGGCGCGCTTACCAGTTGCCGGCGCCCGGCACGTTGTGTTCGCGGGCGCGGCGGCGCATCAGCAGGTTCAGCCACTCCACCAGCACCGAGAAGCCCATCGCGGCGTAGATGTAGGGCTTGGGCACGTGCACGTCCAGGCCGTCCAGGATCAGCACCGCACCGATCATCAGGATGAAGGCCAGGGCCAGCATCTTCACGGTCGGGTTGGCGTCGATGAAGCGGCCCAGCGGGTTGGCGGCCAGCAGCATCACCAGCACCGACAGCAGGATGGCCGCCACCATCACCGGGATGTGGTCGGCGATGCCCACGGCGGTGATCACCGAGTCGAGCGAGAACACGATGTCGATCACCGCGATCTGGGCGATCACGTAGCCGAACACGGCCGAGGCCTTGGTGGTGCTGGGGTCTTCGTCCTCGCCACCGCTGATCAGTTCCTTGATCTCCATGCAGCCCTTGATGATCAGGAACAGGCCACCAACGATCAGTACCAGGTCGCGGATGGAAATGCCCATGCCGGCCACGGTGAACAGGTTGGCCGCCATGTGCGCCAGGTAGGCCAGCGAGACCAGCAGGCCGATGCGGGTGATGCAGGCCACCGCGATGCCCAGCTTGCGTGCGAACGGACGACGCTCTTCCGGCAGCTTGCTGACCGCGATGGAAATGAACACCAGGTTGTCGATGCCGAGCACGATTTCCAGCGCGCTGAGCGTGAACAGGGTCACCCAGGCATTGGGGTCGGCGAGGAACTCAAAGGACATGGAAACTCTTCAAGGCAGTGGGGGAATGGGGTTTCAGCCGTAGCTGCCGGCCAGCGCGTGCGGAACCACGACCAGCGCCCAGCACAGCAGCACGTTCATCATCAGCACGAACACCGCTGCCGAGCCCATGTCCTTGGCGCGGCCAGCCAGCTCGTGGATCTCGCTGCCGTAGCGTTCGATCACCGCTTCGATGGCCGAGTTGGCAAGCTCCATCGCCAGCACCAGCAGCATCGAGCCGATCAGCAGCGCGCGTTCGACCGGGGTCTGGCCCAGCCAGATCGCGACCGGAGTCAGCATCACCAGCAGGTATACCTCCAGCCGGAACGAGGACTCGTGCAGCCAGGCGGCGCGCAGGCCCTGCCAGGACCAGCGGGCGGCCTGGAAGATGCGGCGCGGGCCGCGGGGCATGTGGCCGAACTGATCAGCCACGGGTGGAACATCCAGCAACAGGGGCGCGGCGCAGCGACCGCTCAGACGCACGGCAGGAAATCATGGGTGCACAGGAATAGGCAGATGGCCGCCATTTTGCCACAAGGCCGCCAACCGCACCCCGCACCGGCCCGCTGAACGGCCTGCCAGGGGCAAGCACCGGGCTGGGCCGTGCTTCTATGATGGAGCTCCCCTTGCCTGCTGGAGCGCCTGATGTCCCGTCGCCGTACCTGCCTGCTGATGCTGGGCCTGCTGACTGCCGCACCGCTTGCCCAGGCCCTGAGCCCGGCCAGGCCGCCGCAGGTGCCCGAACAGGTCTCCAATGTGGCCTGGGCCGGCGACATGGCCCGCTTCGCCAGCGCCGACCAGGCCAACCCGCCGCCCCGTGGTGGCATCGAGTTCATCGGCAGCTCCTCGATCCGCTTCTGGGAGAGCCTGGCCACCGACTTCCCCGGCCAGCCGGTGTTCAACCGCGGCTTCGGCGGTTCGGAAGTGCGCGACAGCACCTGGTATGCCGGCCAGATCGTGGTGCCGTATGCGCCGTGCAAGGTGTTCTTCTACGCCGGTGACAACGACCTCAACAGCGGCCGCAGCGCCATGCAGGTGCGAGATGACGTGGTCGCCTTCGTGCAGCGCGTGCACCGCGACCTGCCGAAGACCAGGGTCGAGTACCTGTCGATCAAGCCGAGCCCGTCGCGCGCGCACCTGCTGCCGGCGATCAACGAAGCCAACGCGCTGATCAAGGCTGCGCTGGCCAGGCTGCCCAACACCGGCTTCACCGACATCTACACGCCGATGCTCGGCGCCGATGGACAGCCGGACGCGACGCTGTTCCGCGAGGACATGCTGCACATGACCCCGGCCGGCTATGCGATCTGGACCAAGGCGCTGGCGCCGAAGGTCAACTGCAATTGAGGCACTGTGGACGTCGGGCATGGCCCGGCGCTACCGCACCCCATCCACGCATGGCGTGGATCTACCGACATTTCAGCGGGATGGGGTCAGAGCCGGTTGCGCCGCAACGGGATCCGACCCCGGCAGGTCGCCGCGTTACCGGAAGACCACCGTGGCTTCGGTGCCCTTGCCCGGCTGGCTGGCCAGGCTGACCTTCCAGCCGAAGCGGTCGCACAGCCGGCGCACGATCGACAGGCCCAGGCCGGTGCCCTGCGGGCGGCTCGGCTCGGCGCGGTAGAAGGGTTCAAACGCGCGCGACAGCGCCTCGGCGGACATGCCGATGCCGGTGTCGCGCACCACCACCCGGTCATTGAGCACGTGCACGTCGATACGCCCTTCGTCGGTGTAGCTGCAGGCGTTGCGCACCAGGTTGCTGACCACCACCTGCAGCACCCGCGGCGGGGCGTGCAGGTGCACCGGGCCTTCGCTGTGCAGGTGCACTGACACCAGACGCGTACCCAGCAGTTCGTTGGCGTTGTCCACCTCGTAGCGGACGATGTCGTTGACGTCGAACAGCTCGATCTGGGGTTCGACGTCGGCCTCGCGGGCCAGGATCAGGAACGCGTCGATCACCGCTTCCATGTCACGGCCGGCGCGCTGGATGCGCTGCAGGCTGCGGCGCAGGCGCGGCTGCAGGGTTTCATCGCCCAGGGCCATGTCGCTGGCCACGCGGATGACGGTCAACGGCGTGCGCAGCTCGTGGCTCGCATCGCGGGTGAAATTGCGCTCGCGCGCCACATGCGCGCTGACCCGGTTGGCCAGCGAATGCAGCGCGGCCGCCAGCTGCCGGGTCTCGCCCTGCATGTCCGCGGGCAGCTTGTTCGGTTCCAGGTCGGCCGCCTCCGGGTGACCCGGGTCCCAGCGCGAGACGCGCCGTGCCAGCCAGTTCACCGGCGACACCAGGCGCTTGGAGGCCCGGTAGGTGACCCAGCTGGCGCCATACACCGCCAACAGGGTCAGCAGCACCGGCACGATGCCGAACCAGAACGCCAGCATCTCCGCACGCGAACGCAGGAACACCAGGTACAGGCGGCCGGCCGGACGCACATCGACCAGTACCAGCTGGTCATCCTTGGGCAGCTCGTGGAAACCGGGTTCCAGGTTGCGCAGGTTGGCCGGCAACGACAGCGCCGACTGCCCGCTTTCCAGCAGGTAGCCGCGGATGTTCTGGGTGTTGGGCGGTGGCTGCACCGGCGAGGCCTCGTGCAGCGTCCAGTAATAGGCCGCTTCCTCGCGCAGGGCGGCGCCGACCAGGCTGTGCTTGATCACCAGCGAAACCAGCCAGGCACCGAGCAGGATGCCCAGGCTGGCCAGGACTGCCTGCAGGATGAAGGCGATACGGATCTTGCGCGGCAGGCCGTGCGGCATTGCGGGGTCCCGGTCAGAGCGCTGCGATTATAGGCAGCGCGCTGCGCCGTAGTCGTGCACGGAGGATGACCGGCGGCAGTGCCGGCCGGTCATCCGTGCCCGGTGCGGGGGTCGTTGCCCGGCCGGGCCTGATGCTGCACCGGCCTGGCCCCGATCAGGCCATCGGCTGGGCGATATCGGCAATGCGGTAACCGGCGCTCTGCACGGTGTGCAGCAGCGGACGGTCGAACGGCTTGTCGATGATCTTGCGCAGGTTGTACAGATGGCTGCGCAGGGTGTCCGAATCCGGCAGGCCATTGCCCCAGATCTCGCGTTCGATCTCCTGGCGGGTGACCACGCGCGGCGATTCGCGCATCAGGATGGTCAGCAGGCGCAGGCCGATCGGCGACAGCTGCAGTTCGGTACCGGCACGGGTGGCCCGCATGCTGACCGGATCGAGCACCAGGTCGGCGACCTTCAGCACTTCCGAACCCACCTGGCGGCGTTCACGGCGGATCAGCGCGCGCAGGCGGGCTTCCAGCTCCTGGATCGCGAACGGCTTGGTCAGGTAGTCATCGGCGCCGAAACCGAGGCCGGTGAGCTTGTCGTCCAGCGTGTCGCGTGCCGTGAGCATCAGCACCGGGGTGGACTTGCGCGCATCGTTGCGCAGGCGACGGCATACTTCGATGCCATCCAGGCGCGGCAACATGAGGTCGAGCACCACGACGTCATAGCTGTTCTCCGCCGCAAGGCGGTAGCCATCCAGGCCGTCCTGTGCATAGTCGACTTCGAAGCCGCGACCTTCCAGGTATTCCCCGATCATCTCGGAGATGTTGCGGTTGTCTTCGACCACCAGCACCAAGCCGGAGGTCTCCTTCGTCTGACGCATGTGATTCCCTCTAACTTCAGCTTTGTGAAACATGCCGGATCGACGGTGGACGCGATGTGAAGTTCCGTCAAGAGGGTTGTAAATCGTTCAGAGCAGGGGCCGCAGGAGTGGCCAGACGTTGTCCAGCACCCTCGATTGCGCCTGCGCCGTGGGGTGCAGGCCATCGGCCTGCATCATGCCCGGCTGCAGGGCCACGCCCTCCAGCAGGAACGGCAGCAGCGGCACCTTGTACTGCGTGGCCAGCGCCTTGTAGGCCGCCGCCAGGCGCTGGCGGTAAGCGGGCCCATAGTTGGGCGGCACGTCGATGCCCAGCAGCAGCACCCTGGCGCCGGCCTTCTGGCTGGCCTGTACCATCTTTTCCAGGTTGCCCTGCACCTGTGCCGGGGTCAGCCCGCGCAGCGCGTCGTTGCCGCCCAGCGCGATCACCACCACCGTCGGCTTTTCCTTCGCCAACAGGCCCGGCAGGCGGGTCAGCGCGCCGGCCGTGGTTTCCCCGCTCATGCTGGCATTGACGATGCGCGCCGGTGTTTTCGACTGTTGCCTGACCCGCTGCTGCAACAGGCTGACCCAGCCGGCGTCGGCAGGGATATTGTGGGCAGCACTGAGGCTATCGCCGAGCACCAGCACCGTACCTGCCGGGTCTTTGGCTCCGGCCAGCCCGGGCAGCAGCAATCCCAGCAGCAGCACCATCATCGCGCCGGCTCGCCGGCTCCATCCCGTCTTGCGCATTGGAGTCTCCTCATCGACAGCCTGTCCCCCCGCAGCACGCCCGTCGCCATCGCCGTCGACCAGGTCGGCAAGTCCGTGCAGGGCCCGGAGGGTGAAGTCCACATACTGGACAACATCACCCTGACCGTCCATGAAGGCACCAGTGTGGCCATCGTCGGCGCTTCGGGGTCCGGCAAGACCACCCTGCTCGGCCTGCTGGCCGGACTGGACCTGCCCAGCCGCGGCCACGTCGCGCTGGCGGGCCAGAACCTGGGCGACCTGGATGAAGAAGCACGGGCCCAGCTGCGCGCGCGTGCGGTCGGCTTCGTGTTCCAGAGCTTCCACCTGCTGCCGGCGCTGACTGCCGCCGAGAATGTCGCGCTGCCGTTGGAACTGGCCGGACGCGAGGACCGGGCGCGGGTGGACGAGGTGCTGGCGCAGGTCGGCCTGGCCCATCGCGCCCGCCACTACCCGCGCCAGCTGTCCGGCGGCGAGCAGCAGCGCGTGGCGCTGGCACGTGCCTTCGTCACCCGCCCGCGCATCCTGTTCGCCGACGAACCGACCGGCTCGCTGGACCATGCCACCGGCCAGCACATCAGCGACCTGCTGTTCGAACTCAACGCCGGCAGCGGCACCACCCTGGTCCTGGTCACCCACGACCTGCGCCTGGCCCAGCGTTGCCAGTACATCCACCGCATCGATGACGGCCGCCTGCTGCCGGTCGAGCGTGGGGCACAGGCATGAACGTGCTGCGCCACGCGTGGCGCGCGCTGCGCCGCGAGGCGCTGGCCGGCGACCTGCTGACCGTGTTCGCCGCGCTGGTGCTGGGCGTGGCGGTGATGACTGCGGTGGGCACGCTGGTGAACCGGGTCAACCTGGCGCTGACCGGCAGCGCGGCGGAAATGCTCGGCGGCGACCTCGGCATCGCCGGGCGCGATGATCCGCCGCAGGCATTCGCCGACGAGGCGCAACAGCGCGGCCTGGCGCATACCCGCATCGCCAGCTTCGGCAGCGTGCTGTTCAACGGCGATGCCAGCCAGATGGCCAGCATCAAGGCGGTACAGGCGGGTTATCCGCTGCGCGGCACGCTGCGGGTCCGGGCCACGCCCGGCGGTGCGTTGATCGCCGATGCCGGCATGCCGCCCAAGGGCCAGGCCTATGCCGACCCACGCCTGCTGCAGGGGTTGGGGCTGAAGGCCGGCGATGACCTCGAGTTCGGCGCCGGCACGCTGCGCATCGCCGGCATCATCGAGGCCGAGCCGGACAGCGGTGGCGACCTGCTGACTCTCTCGCCCACCCTGCTGGTCAACCGCGCTGATGTGGAGGGCACCGGCCTGCTCGGCCCGGGCAGCCGTATCAACTACCGGCTGATGTTCGCCGGCGCAGCGGAGCCGATCGCGGCGCTGCGCCAGTGGCTGCTGCCGCAGGTGAAAGGCCTGCGCCTGCTGAGCGTGGACGACACCCAGCGTGGCGTGCGCCAGGCATTCGATCTGGCCGGGCGCTTCCTCGGCCTGAGCGCGCTGCTGGCGGTACTGCTGGCCGGTGTGGCCACCGCGCTGGCGGCCAACCGCTTCGCCCTGCGTCGCATCGACCAGGTGGCGATCCTGCGCTGCCTGGGCGCACGCCAGCGCGACATCCTGCTGGGCCTGGCGCTGCAGCTGCTGATGCTGGCGGTGCCAGCCTGTGCGCTCGGCATCGGCCTGGGCATGGCCGCGCAGGAAGGCCTGGTGCAGGTGCTGGGCAGCCTGGTGCCGCAGCGCCTGCCGCTGCCGGAAGCGATGCCGGCGCTGACCGGTGCCGGCATCGGCCTGCTGCTGCTGTTCGGCTTCGGCCTGCCACCGCTGCTGCGCCTGCGCGGGGTGCCGCCGATGCGGGTGCTCAACCGTTCCTTCGCCGCCCTGCCGCCGGCGTCGCTGCTGGCCTATGTGGCGGCGCTGGCGGCCAGCCTGCTGCTGGCGGTGCAGGTCACCGGCGATCTGAAACTGGCGCTGTGGGTGCTGGGCGGCCTGGCCGCGCTGGCGCTGGCGGCCGGTGCGGTCGGCTTCGTGCTTCTGCAGCTGCTGCGCGGCCTGCAGCACCGCCTGCATGGCAACTGGCGGTTGGGCCTGGCCGCGCTGACCCGGCGCCGGCTGCTGGCGGTGATGCAGCTGGTGGGGCTGTCGCTGTCGCTGTGCGCGTTGTTGCTGCTGGCGGTGACCGGACCCGGCCTGCTGCAGCAGTGGCGCGAGCGCCTGCCTGCGGATACGCCGAACTACTTCCTGATCAACATCCAGCCCGAACAACGCGACGGTGTGCTGGCCGCATTGCGTGGACTGGGCGCCGGCGACGCCAGTATCGAGCCGATGGCGACCGGCCGCCTGATCGCGATCAACGGCAAGCCGCCGCTGCGCGTGGACCAGGCCGCCGCCGAGGGGAACGGCGCGAACAACGGCCCGCGCGAGGACGACGACGAGAACCGGCCGCTGAACTTCAGCTGGCGCAGCAGCTTCCCACCCGCCAATGCGCTGCTGGAGGGCCGCTTCTGGCAGGCCGGCAGCACCGCGGCGGAAGCCTCGGTGGAAACCGGCTGGGCGCGGCGCTACGGCGCGCACCTGGGTGATCGCATTACGATTTCCGTAGGCGAGCAGCAGCGCGAGTTCACCGTCACCAGCATCCGCAAGGCGGACTGGAACACGTTCCGCCCGAATTTCTTCGTGCTGTTGAACCCCAATGCGGTGGGCGATACCCCGCACAACCTGCTGTCGGCCTTCCATCTGCCGTCCGGCAACGCGGCCGGGCTGGGCGAGCTGGTGCGCGCGCAGCCGAACCTGTCGCTGCTGGACGTGGACGCGGTGATCTCGCAGGTGCGCGATGTGATGGAGCGCGTGGCGCAGGCAGTGCAGCTGGTGATGGTGTTCAGCCTGCTGGCCGGCGTGCTGGTGCTGCTGGCGGCGCTGCAGGCCACCGCCGGCGAGCGCCGCTACGACAGCGCGGTGCTGCGCACGCTGGGCGCGACCCGGCGCCAGCTGCGCGGCGCGGTGCTGGTGGAGTTCGGCGCGCTGGGCACGCTGGCGGCGTTGCTGGCGGTGGGCGCGGCCGCAGCGATCGGCGTGGCGGTGTCGCAGAAGGTGTTCGAGCTGCCCTTGCTGCCGCCGTGGCCGGGCCTGCTGATCGGCGGCGTGGTCGGCATCGGCTTGAGCCTGCTGGCGGGCTGGTGGGGTACGCGGGCGATCCTGCATACGCCGCCGGCATTGGCACTGCGCGAGGCCTGAATCAGTTGCGCCTCCGGATGGCGTGCCGAGCAAGCCCGGCCCCCACCGGCAGCCGGTGAATGCGGTGCCGGGTACCCCCGGCACCTCTCTCCATCGCGGCGATCAGCCTTCCTTCGGCGCCTTTTCCACGTACTTGGCGAACACCTCGTCGATCTGCTTGTCCTTCACCTTTTTGCCGGACTGGATCGCTTCGGCCTGGGTGAACAGCGGAATAATCATCGCCATGCCATCGATCTTGGTCTTCAGGTGCACGCCCGGGGCCTGGCCGAGGAAGCCGTCCCAACGCTGGCGCACCTTGGCCCAGTAGCCGGCAGTGGCCTTCCAGTAGTCACGCGCCGGGGTGAAGTCGACCTCGGTGGTCTTCACGTAGTCGTTGAAGCCGAACTCGCGTGCGATCTCCACCTGGCTGCCGTCGGCGTTGCGCTGCACCTTGGTGTTGAACTGCTCGTGGGTCCAGCCATTGGGCGTGAGCGTGTGGCGGTTGACGACGGCCAGCGCGTTGTAGTCGCTGCGCTTGGTGTACTCACGGCGCGGCAACGGGCGCCAGCTGAGGTCGCTGGTCCAGCTCGGCACGTTGTTGGTGTAGCTCCATTTGCCGGTGCCGCAGTAGCGCGGTGCGTCGCTCACTTCGTACACGCACTGGGTCCAGGCGCCCTGGTTCACCGCCGCGGGAATGCGGCGTACCTGCCAGGTCTGGTCGGCGCTGAACTCGAAACGGTTCGGTGCTTCGTAGACCCAGTCCTGGCGCCAGTGCTTGGTGATGTGGCCGCTCTTCTCGTCCAGCAGCAGGTGCTGCAGCACGATGCGCTTCGGCGTGTCCTCGACCACGATCACCAGTTCGTTGCCGCCGCTGCGCATCGCCGGGGCGCGCTCGTAGCCGGGCTTCAGCAGCACGGTCTCGTCGAATGCGAAATCGACGGTGTACTCGCCCTGCATGGCAAGGATGCTGTCGTGGTCGCGGGCGATGCCGGAGGGCTGCGCGCTGGCCACGCCGCTGGTGGCGAGCAGCAGCAGGACGCTGGCTGTCTGGAGCTTCATCGGGGTCTTCCTTCGGGGTTGCAGATGCAGTGAGAGGCCGTCCGTGGCCGACAGGCGTTCCATCGGGAAAGGGTTACAGCCGGATCAGCGGCAGGTCGCCGGGAACCCGCGGCGCCGAGCGACGTGCAGCATCGGCGCAGCAGCAATCGTCGATCGCCAGCTCGCCTTCGGCACCTTCCAGCCGCGCGATGCGACGCGCGGTGGCTGCGCCCAGCGAGGACAACGTCGACAGGCTTGCAGCCAGGGTGCGGCCGTCGTCGGCGGCATGCAGGCGCAGCGCGCACAGTCGCCAGCGCTGGCCACCGAGATGGCCGGCCAGGCGCCGCCACAGGCGTTCGCCGACACTGCCCTCGCTGTCATGCTCCGGGCCCGGCGGCAGCGCCGCGACCAGCCGGTCCCAGGCCAGGAAATCGCTGTCGGGCAACAGGTACAGCCGCCACACGCAGCGGCCGCGGGCATCGAGGAAGCACAGGCTTTCGCGCACGCCCTCGCTGTCCACGCCCTGGCAGGCATGCACGCGTACTGCCTGGCGCCAGCCACCGAGCTCGTTGCCGTCGGCGCGGTACAGGCACAACACGGTGCCGAGCGTGGCCAGCTGTGCCGGCGTCGGCCAGGCCGCGCTGCCCTGCGCGGCGATGGCGTCGTTCCTGCGTGCGGACAAGGCTCGGCTCATGAGGTCACCAGGAAACGGCAAGGCTGGCGGAGAGGGTGCGGCCCGGGCTGGTATAGCGGTCCAGCACGCGGCTGCCCGGCGACAGCGTCGAACCCACGTTGGACCAGTCGATGTAACGCTTGTCGCCTAGGTTGAACACGCCGACGTTGAAGGTGGCGCCCGGGGCGAAGTTCCAGTGCGCCATCAGGTCGGCCACGCCGTAGCCGGCCGGGCGGTACACCGTGGCGGCGGTGACGCGGTCCTTGCGCTTGACGAAGGTACCGGCCAGTTCGACGCCCCAGGTGTCGGTGTCGTACATCAGGCCGATGGTGCCACGCAGCGGGTCGACCGAATCCAGCGGGGTGTCTTCGGTCCTGTTGTCACCGCGCGACCAGGCCACCGAGCTGCGCAGGGCCCAGCCCTGCAACGCCGGGCTGATCTGGCCAAAGTCGACGCCGGCCTTCATCTCGGCACCGTAGATGCGCGCATCCGCGATGTTGCGCGACTGGAACACCATCAGGCCCTGGGCGTTGGTGCCGACCAGCGACTGCGACTCGATGAAGTCCTTGTACTCGTTGTAGTAGCCGCTGAGGCTGACGTAGGCCGCTGGCGACAGGAAGCGCAGCCCCAGCTCCATGCCGTCACTGGTTTCCGGCTTCAGGTCCGGATTGGGAATGGCGGTGTAACCGAAGGCGAAGTTGGTGAAGCCCAGGTTGACGTCGTTGTACGGCGGCGAGCGGAAGCCATGCGAATAGCCGGCAAACAGCGACCATTCGTCGGTGAAGCGATAGACCATGCCCAGCTTCGGCGAGACGCTGGTCTTGGTCAGCCTGGCCACCGCAACGCCGGGATTGTCTTCGGCGAAGATGCTGTCCACCTCCGGCTTCAGCTCGTAGCGGTCCACGCGCACGCCCGGCACCAGCGACAGCTTGCCGTTGGCCATGCGCACTTCGTCCTGTGCGTACAGGCCCAGCTCGGTGGTCTTGCTGATCGGGAAATCGCGCACCGGGAAGGCGTCGGGCAGGATGGTGGTGCTGGTCTGGCCATTGGCCAGCACCTGGTAGCCGTCGCGCTTCTGGCGGATCTCGGTATGCGCGCCCTCGAAACCGTAGGTCAGCGCGTGTTCGACGCTGCCAGTGCTGAACGCCTTGTTGAACTGCGCCTGCAGGCCGTAGACGCGCTGGTCGAAGCTGAACTCGCGGTGGCGGCGGCTGCGGTTGGCGCGGTCCTCATCCGTGATCTGGGTGGTTTCGCTGTGCTGGGTATACAGCTGCCAATACAGGCTGTCGGCGAAGCCCTTGTCCAGCGCATCCATTTCATGGGCGAACGACACGCGGGTGCGGTTCTGCGTATCGCGCGCCTTCATGCCGGTGGTGGTGGTGCGGTCGATCGAGGACAGCACGTTGGTATCGGTGTTGTCTTCGTTGCCTTCCACGGTCAGCCGGAAGCGCTGGTCCTCGCTCGGCGCATAGACCAGCTTGGCCAGGCCACTGCGACCATCGCGGTCCTGCGGGTTGGGCGCGGTGCGGGTATTGTCGAGGCTGCGTACATCACCCTTGTTGCCGGTTTCCTGGCCCTGGCGATGGTTGATGTTGACCATGCCGCTCCAGTGTTCGCCGCCGAACGCGCTGGTCACGCCGCCGAGCAGGCCCTTCCACTCACCGTCGTAGCCGAACTTCAGGCCGACGTAGCTGTCCTTGCCATCCTTCAGATAATCGGCCGGATCCTTGGTGACGAAGGCCACCACACCCCCGAGCGCGTCGGACCCATACAGCGAGCTGGCCGGGCCGCGCACGATCTCCACGCGCTTGAGCGTATCCAGATCGGTGAAATTGCGGTTGGCGTTGGAGAACGAGCCGATGTTGAAGCTGGTGGGCATGGCGATGCCGTCGGTCTGCACGCGCACGCGGTTGCCGTCCAGGCCACGGATGCGGATGCTGCCAAGGCCGAAGCGCGGGGCGCTGCGGCTGACCGACAGGCCCGGCTCGTAGCGCAGCAGATCCTTGATGTCCTGCACCAGGTGCCGGTCCATCTGCTCGCGGTCGATGACGTCCACGGTGGCCGCCACATCGCTCACCGCCCGCTCGGTGCGGGTGGCGGTGACCTGCACACGGTCGAATTCGCGCGCATCGGGCGCGGCGGTGGCCGCGGCAGCAGCATGGGCAGACAGCGGCAGGGCCATCCAGACGGCAAGGCAAAGGGCGGTAGGGCGGGTCATCGGGTTCGTTCGGTCAGGCAGGGGAACCCCCGGTTACCGGCACACCCGGAGGGTGCACGCGGTAGACCGAGGGGGAGAGAGCGGGAGCGGACGGGTCGCCCACCTTGCCGGCGCGGCCGGCAGGAGGGAGGGGGGCGGGCGACCAGGCCGCGATTACTTGGTCAGGATCAGCTTGTCGTTGCTGGTGTGCCGCAGGCGATAGAAGCGGTCGCCGTGCTGGATCAGGATTTCACGACGGCCCTTGAGCAGGGCTTCGCTGTCGATGACCTCTTCCGGCGGAACGACACGGACCGGACGATCGCGGAGGGTCAGCGTTTCGGGGCGCAGCAGTACAGGTTGAGCATTCATGAGCATCTGGACTCGTGCGAGGGACGAGTCAAATGATAATGATTCTCAGTTGACAATCAACAACCATTCTCAATTTGATTGATGAGATTAATGATCGAATTCTGAAATTCGATAGATCATGTCAATCAAATGGCGACGCAGCCGTGTAGAGTCGACTCTACCGAGGCCCCCGACGCCCCCGAGGCCCGGTCGGCCCCGGGGTTCAGGCGAAGGCGGCTTCGACGTCGGCCCAGCCGGCGGCGTCGACCTGCTCCAGCACCTCCAGCGCCTGCAGGTTCTGCAGCAGCTGGCTGACCCGGCTGGCACCGAGGATCACGCTGGAGACGTTCGGGTTGCGCAGGCACCAGGCGATGGCCAGCGTGGCCGGCGCCTGCCCCAGCGCACGCGCCACCTCGCTGAAGCGGCGCACCTGGGCCAGGCGGGCCTCGGCGTCGTCACCCAGCACCAGCGCCTGCAGCCATTCCATGCCCTCGCGGCCCAGCCGCGCATCGGCCGGAATGCCCTGGTCGTACTTGCCGCTCAGCAGGCCCGAGGCCAGCGGCGAGAAGATGGTGGTGCCCAGGCCGGCACCGGCATACAGCGGCGCGTACTCGACCTCGACCCGTTCGCGGTGCAGCAGGTTGTACTGCGGCTGCTCCATCGACGGGCCCTGCAGGTTGCGCGCCTCGGCGATGTCCAGCGCCTGCTGGATCTGCACCGCCGACCACTCCGAGGTCCCCCAGTAGAGGATCTTGCCTTGCCGCACCAGGGTATCCATGGCATGCACGGTCTCGGCGACCGGCGCGTCCGGATCCGGGCGATGGCAGTAATAAAGGTCCAGGTAGTCCACCCGCAGGCGCTTGAGCGCCGCATGGCAGGCGTCGGTCACATGCTTGCGCGACAGGCCGCGCTGGGTCGGCCGTGGGTCCTTGGCGCTGCCGAAGAACACCTTGCTGGAGACGCAGATGCCGTCGCGCGGCAGGCGCAGGTCGGCGATCACATCGCCCATCACCTGTTCGGCGCGGCCGTTGGCATAGCCCTCGGCGTTGTCGAAGAAGTTGACGCCGTGGTCCCAGGCGGCGGCCACCAGGTTGCGGGCCTCGTCGCGCGGGATCTGGTCACCGAAGGTCACCCAGGCGCCGAAGGACAGGGCGGAAATCGGCAGGCCGGTGGAGCCCAGGCGACGGTATTGCATGCGAATCTCCTGCTGCGGGCCCGCATCCGGGCCGGGATCGAGCCCCATTCTACCTGCCGCCGCCGGCCGCAAGCCCTTGCCGTTGCTGGCCTGATCGGTACCGATAGATGCGCGCACGCTGCTTTTTCTTGCCCCGGCCCCTGCCCTGCACTAGGCTTCCCGTTTTTCGCGACGCCCCAGGGGAGTCACTCACATGGTCGAAGGTTTGGGCAGGATCGGCTTCGGCCTGTTCGGGTTGGCGGTGCTGATCGGCATCACCTGGTTGTTTTCCAACAACAAGCGTGCGGTTGACTGGAAGCTGGTTGCCACCGGTATCACCCTGCAGATCGCGTTCGCGGCGCTGGTGATCCTGGTGCCGGGCGGCCGCGACGTGTTCGATGCGCTGGGCAAGGGCTTCGTCAGGGTTCTCAGCTTCGTCAATGAAGGCTCGGGCTTCATCTTCGGCTCGTTGATGGACACCAAGAACTACGGCTTCATCTTCGCCTTCCAGGTGCTGCCGACCATCATCTTCTTCTCGGCGCTGATGGGGGTGATGTACCACCTCAACGTCATGCAGGCGATCGTGCGCGTGATGGCGTGGTCGATCACCAAGGTGATGCGCGTGTCCGGCGCGGAAACCACCAGCGTCTGCGCCAGCGTCTTCATCGGCCAGACCGAGGCGCCGCTGACCGTGCGCCCGTACATCGCCAGGATGACCCAGTCCGAGCTGCTGACCATGATGATCGGCGGCATGGCCCACATCGCCGGCGGCGTGCTGGCGGCCTATGTGGGCATGCTCGGCGGTGGCGACCCGGCGCAGCAGGCCTTCTACGCCAAGCACTTGCTGGCAGCGAGCATCATGGCCGCACCGGCCACCCTGGTCGTGGCCAAGCTGCTGATTCCGGAAACCGGCACCCCGCTGACCCGCGGCACGGTGAAGATGGAAGTCGAAAAGACCTCCAGCAACATCATCGACGCGGCCGCTGCCGGTGCCGGTGACGGCCTGAAGCTGGCGCTGAACATCGGCGCGATGCTGCTGGCCTTCATCGCCCTGATCGCGCTGCTGAACGCCCCGTTGACCTGGATCGGCGAGGTGACCGGCCTGGCCGCTGCCATCGGCAAGCCGACCAACCTGTCGACCATCTTCGGTTACGTGCTGGCCCCGATCGCCTGGGTGATCGGTACCCCGTGGGCTGATGCCACCACCGTCGGTTCGCTGATCGGCCAGAAGGTCGTGATCAACGAATTCGTCGCCTACACCGAACTGTCGCAGATCGTGAACGGCCAGGTGGCCGGCGTGAGCCTGTCCGAGGAAGGTCGCCTGATCGCCACCTACGCGCTGTGCGGCTTTGCCAACTTCAGCTCGATCGCGATCCAGATCGGCGGCATCGGCGGCCTGGCCCCGGAACGTCGCCACGACCTGGCCAAGTTCGGCCTGCGCGCGGTGTTGGGCGGTACCATTGCCACCTTCATGACGGCGACCATCGCCGGCGTGCTGACGCACTTCAGTTGAACCCTTGGTTGAGAAAAGATTCCCTATGAGCAGCAGTGTCGTTGTCGTCGGTTCCTTCAATGTCGATCACGTGTGGCGGTGTGAGTCGCTGCCGGCACCGGGTGCGACCATTGCCGGCCGCTACAGCACCGGCCCCGGGGGCAAGGGCTTCAACCAGGCGGTGGCGGCCTGCCGCGCCGGTGCCGACACGCACTTCGTGTGCGCGTTGGGCGATGACGCCGGTGGCGCCACCGCGCGTGAACTGGCTGCGCAGGATGGCTTCGCGCTGATCGCCGAGGCCAGCAGCGAACCGACCGGCACCGCGGGCATCTACGTGGACGCGCGTGGCCGCAACACCATCGTGATCGGCCCGGGTGCCAACGCCGCGCTGGGCACCGATTTCCTGCAACAGCAGCAGGCCCTGCTGACCCGCGCCAAGGTGGTGCTGGTGCAGCTGGAATCGCCGGTGCAGACCATCGAAGCGGCGCTGGCCACGGCCCGCGAGGCCGGTGTCACCACCGTGCTCAATACCGCACCGGCCGATGCGCCCTCGACCATCGGCCTGCTCAAGCTGGCCGATGTGATCACCCCGAACGAAACCGAGTTCGCTGCCCTGCTCGGCCGCCATGTCGGTGAGCGCGTGGATGCCAACGACGTCGCCGCGCTGGATGGCGCCAGCCTGCACGCGCTGTGCCGCAAGCTGGTCGGCAACGGCACCGTGGTGGTGACCCTGGGTTCGGTGGGCGTGTTCGTGTCGCATGCCGACGAGAACCTGCGCGGCGATACCCAGCCGTACTACCGCGTGGGTGCCGAACAGGTGCAGGCGATCGACACCACCGGTGCCGGTGACGCCTTCAACGGTGCGCTGGCCGCGTCGCTGGCGCAGGTGGCCGACGCCCCGTTCGCCCGCCACGTGCGCTTCGCCAACCAGTTCGCCGGCCGTTCGACCGAGAAGGAAGGCGCCGCTGCGGCGATGCCGCGCTTCACCCCGGCCGACGCTGAAGCCAGGTAATTCCACGCCACGCGTGGATGACAAGGCCCGGGTGTGCAGACACCCGGGCCATTCTTTTGCCCATTGCCCAGCCCCTGCGACCGCCTGTCGCATTGCCCACATCCTGCCCCTCGCCCACCATCCGCGCAGCTTCCTCGCACGGGCAGGACATGGACGGATTCCCCTGGCTGCTGGTCGCGGCCGCCGGCAGTGCCGTGGCGGCGCTGCTGCATATCGGCTGCATCGCCTTCGGCGCCGCGTGGTACAGGTACTTCGGTGCCGGCCAGCGCGTGGTCCGGCTGGCGCATGCGGGGCACTGGTGGCCACCGCTGATGACCGCCGGCATCACTGCCGTGCTGGTGGCCTGGACCCTGTACGCACTGGCCGCCGCGGGCTGGCATTCGCCGCTGCCGGCCAGCCGCCTGGTCCTGCCCGGCATCGCCGCGCTGCTGTTGCTGCGTGCCGCGATGGGCTTCGGCCTGGCGCTGTTCCGGCCGGGGTACAACGGCACGCGCTTCTGGGCGGTCAGCTCGCTGGTCTGCCTGGGCCTGGGGCTGGCCTTCGCGCTGGGTACCCGCCAGGCCTGGCAGAGCCTGGGGTAGCCGCCCACCATCGCCCGCCCGTGGGGGCGGCGGAAGCAACCGTCAAGCATCTGCTGATGCCGGTACGGCATGAGGTCGGTGCCGATCGGCCTGAACCGGACCGCGCCCGGCACGGCCGTACCGCCGCCCGCGCCCTACAATGGGCGCATGCAGATCGGCCCGTACACCATTGCCCCCAACGTCGTGCTGGCACCCATGGCCGGCGTCACCGACAAGCCCTTCCGCCTGCTGTGCAAACGGCTGGGTGCGGGACTGGCCGCCTCGGAAATGACCATCAGCGACCCGCGCTTCTGGAACACGCGAAAGTCGATCCACCGCATGGACCATGACGGCGAGCCGGCCCCGATCAGCGTGCAGATCGCCGGCACCGAGCCGCAGCAGCTGGCCGAGGCCGCGCGCTACAACGTCGACCACGGCGCGCAGATCATCGACATCAACATGGGCTGCCCGGCCAAGAAGGTGTGCAACGCGTGGGCGGGCTCGGCGCTGATGCGCGACGAGCAGCTGGTGGCGCGCATCCTCGAAGCCGTGGTCAACGCAGTGGACGTGCCGGTCACGCTGAAGATCCGCACCGGTTGGGACTGCGACCATCGCAATGGCCCGGTGATCGCCCGCATCGCCGAGGCCAGCGGCATCGCCGCACTGGCCGTGCATGGCCGCACCCGCGACCAGCATTACACCGGCCAGGCCGAGTACGCCACCATCGGCGAGATCAAGGCTGCGCTGCGCATCCCGGTGATCGCCAACGGTGACATCGATTCACCGCAGAAGGCCGCCCACGTGCTGCAGCAGACCGGGGTGGATGCAGTGATGATCGGCCGCTCCGCGCAGGGCCGGCCGTGGATCTTCCGCGAAGTGGCGCACTACCTTGCCACCGGCGAGGAACTGCCACCGCCGTCGCTGGCGGAAGTGCGCGACATCCTGCTCGGCCACCTGCATGCGCTGCATGCGTTCTATGGCGAGCCGCAGGGCGTGCGCATCGCGCGCAAGCACCTAGGCTGGTATGCCAAGGACCGGCCGGAGAACGCCGCCTTCCGCGCCGTGGTCAACCGTGCCGAAGACCCGCAGGGCCAGATCGCGCTGACCACGGAATACTTCGACCGCCTGATCGCCGGGGAACCCGCGTTGTCATCTGCTGCCTGAGCGTACTGCCATGCCGTCGAGTCGAGCTTGCTCGACTGAATTTCCAGAGCCGTCGAGCACGCTCGACGCTACAAGAGCCCGCCCCATGACCCCGCCGATTTCCTCCCCGACCTATCTGCACGGATTTTCCGGCACCGAACAGCAGCGCCTGATGACCCAGGCCCGGCTGCTGGAATCGAGCATCTTCGGCCAGATCGACTACGGCGGCGCGCGGCGCCTGCTGGAAGTCGGCAGTGGCGTCGGTGCGCAGACCGAGATCCTGCTACGCCGCTTCCCCGAGCTGCACGTGACCGGCGTGGACCTGAGTGAAACGCAGCTGGCCACCGCGCGCGAGAACCTGGCGCGCACGCCGTGGTGCAGCGACCGATACACCCTGCAGCAGGCCGACGCCGGCGAGCTGCCGTTCGAGGCACGCAGCTTCGACTCGGCGTTCCTGTGCTGGGTGCTGGAACACGTGCCTTCACCGGCGCGGGTGCTGAGCGAAGTGCGCCGCGTGCTGGCTCCGGGTTCGCCGGTCTACATCACCGAAGTGATGAATGCCTCGTTCCTGCTCGACCCGTACTCGCCGCACATCTGGCGCTACTGGATGGCCTTCAACGACTTCCAGTACGACCATGGCGGTGACCCGTTCGTCGGTGCAAAGCTGGGCAACCTGCTGCTGGCCGGCGGCTTCCGCGACGTGCACACCGAGATCAAGACCATCCACCTGGACAACCGCGAACCGGCGCGTCGAAAGACGATGATCGCGTTCTGGGAACAGCTCCTGCTGTCGGCCGCCGACCAGCTGCTGCAGGCCGGCTCGGTGGACGTGGAAACCGTGGAAGGCATGCGCCGCGAGTTCCGCCTGGTGCAGAACGACCCGAACGCCGTGTTCTTCTACTCGTTCGTCCAGGGCCGCGCCACGGTGTATTGATCCGGTGTTCTGCTGCCGATCGGGGCCGTAGAGCCACGCCATGCGTGGATCCACTGATCAATGCACAGCGGTGTGGTCGGCCGCGCCCGGCGCCGCCGCCGGCTCCTGCCAGATCCGCTGCCACATCGCCGCCAGGCGGCGACCGGCGTCGGCACGCGCGGCGGGACTGCTGTAGTCCACCCGCACCTGCTCGGGAACGATCGCCCGCCACTGCCCGTCGGCCTGCCCGGCCACGACGAAGTTGAAGGTGTAGTCCGGCTCCAGCCCCATGCGCAGGTCACTCAGCACCAACCGGCCGTCAACCACCTGCGCACGCATGAAACCGCGGTTGAACCACGTCAGCTGCTGCACCGCCGGGATGGCCTGCGCTTCGCGCAAGGCCTGTACGTTGGACGCATGGCCTTCGAACCGCATCGGCCGGTGGTCGGCCACCAGCGAGCGGTCACCCACCACGTAGCCATTGGGCGTCATCGCCACCACCCGCCACAGCAGGGTGTTGAACGGCATCGGTACCGAGAAGCGCGGCGCATCGCCCAGGCCCATCGCGGCCAGGCTCTGCTGTGCGGCACGGTCGACCTGTGACTTGGCGATCAGGCCCCAGCCCAGGTAGCCACTGCTGAGCAGCAGGGCCACGCCCAGCACCTTGCCCGCCCAGGGCCGGGCGCGGCCGAACCAGGCCAGCACGCAGCCCAGCAGAAGCCACACCGTATACCCCGGGTCGATGATGAAGACACTGGATCCCATGGTCGGATGCGGGCGCAGCGGCCACCACAACTGGGTGCCATACACGGTGAACGCATCCAGCACCGGATGGGTGACCAGCGCCAGCTGGATCGCCCAGAACCAGCGCAGCGGTGACTGCGCGACGCGGCCATTGCCGAAGCGCTTGAACAGCCACCAGATCAATGCCGCCACCCATGGCAGTACCAGCAGCGAATGACTGAAACTGCGGTGCTCGATCATGTTCGCCACCGGATCGGCTGCGGTGAAACCGAGCCACAGCGCGTCGAGGTCCGGCAGGGTGCCAAGCGCGGCACCAGCGAGCAGGGCCGCGCGGCGATGTCCGGGCGGGGCGATGGCAGCGGCGACGGCGCCACCGAGCACGATCTGGGTCAGGGAGTCCATGGGCCGATGCTAGCGGCTTGCGGGCGGTGCATGTAGAGCCGAGCCCATGCTCGGCTGCGCTTCGTTCTGCGCCACGTCAGCCGAGCATGGGCTCGGCTCTGCAGTAGGACAGACGCGGGTTACGCCGCCTGCGACAACCGCGCGCCTGGCAGTTCCACCAGGGTCTGGCCGTTGTGGTCGAGCAGGCGCAGCGCACCATCATGGTCCTCGGCCAGTGCGGTCAGGCTCTCCACCCAGTCGCCGTCGTTGGCGTAGACCAGGCCATCGCGTTCGACCAGCGCCGCGCGGTGGATGTGGCCGCAGACGATGCCATCCAGGCCGCGCCGGCGCACGTCGTCCAGCCCGGCCTGCACGAAGCGCTCGATGTAGCGTTCGGCGGCCCCGCTGCGCTTCTTCAGGAACTCCGACAGCGACCAGTAGCGCATGCCAAGCCGGCGCCGTACCGCGTTCAGCGCCTGGTTGCCGGTCAGGATGCGGTAGTACAGCCAGTCGCCGAACTTTTCCTGCAGGCCACCGAAATGGGTCACGCCGTCGTAGTCGTCGCCATGCGCGACCAGCAGCCGGCGGCCATCGGCGGTCACGTGGATGGCACGGCGGCGCACCTGCATGGCCGGCAACATCAGCCCGCACACCTGGCGCAGCGAGGCATCGTGGTTGCCGGGAATGTAGATGATCTCGGTCCCTGCACGGCGCAGCGCGTGCAGGGCCTGGATGACTTCGCTGTGCGACTGCCGCCAGTTGGCGCGGCGATGCGCCATCCACCACAGGTCGATGATGTCGCCGACCAGGTACAACCGCTCGCAGCGCAGCTGCGAGAGGAACCGCGCCAGTTCGGTGGCGTGGCAATGACGTGAGCCCAGGTGCACGTCGGAGACGAACACTGCGCGCCGGTGCGGCGACAGGTTCGCCAGCGTGCTCATGCCGGCGCACCCGCGTCGCGCAGATAGCGTTTGCGCTTGTTCGGCCGGATCGCGCACAGGTCCACTTCGATCAGGCCGTCGATCGAATCGCTGAAGTCCGGGTCCATACCGAAGGCGAGGAAGCGCGCGCCGCCGGGTTCGCACAGATCGGTGTACTGGCGGTACAGCGTCGGCACGCCGGTACCCAGTGCGGCCAGGTTGGCCTTGAGCACATCGAACGCGGCACCCGCATCCAGCTCGCCGAAACTTGGCGGTGCGGCGAAGTACTGGAAGGGGCGGTTCGATTCGGCCAGCCCGGCGGTTCCGCCGTAGTAGCGCTGGTAGTAGGCCACCAGCTGCTCGCGCGCATCGCGCGGCAGCGCTGCGCTGATCGAGACCGCGCCGAACAGGTAGCGGATGCCCGGCCGGCACTGCAGGTAGGCGCCGATGCCCTGCCACAGGTAGTCCAGGCTGCGGCTGCCCCAGTAATCGGGCACCACGAAGCTGCGGCCCAGCTCCAGGCCCTCGGCAATGTGGGTGATGGCATCGTCGGAATAGCGGAACAGCGACGCGCTGTAGAGCCCGGACAGGCCGTGCCGGGCCAGGGCCTGGGCGCCGCGCATGATGCGGTAGGCACCGGCAATGCGCTGCGCCGCCGGGTCCCAGATCACGATGTGCTCGTACTGTGGATCGTAGTCGTCCAGGTCGCGGCTGCGCCCGGTGCCCTCGCCCACCTGGCGGAAGGTCAGCTCGCGCAGGCGGCCCAGTTCCAGCAGCAGCGGTGAATCGGCGGTACAGGTCGCCAACAGGATCTGCTTGCCATCGGCGGTCTGGCCCAGCTGGGTGGCCGCGGCAATGCCGGCGGCGACCTGCGAAGGCGGCACCGGAGACGCCAATGGCTCGGGGCCTGCGCACGCAGCGGCATTGCCGGCCGCGCCGTTGCGGCCCAGCGCGTACAGCGCGCGGCGCACCGCCAGCAGCTGTGCGCCCGGGTCACCGCCCTTGCCCAGCTGCATCGGCTCGCCGATGCTCAGCCGCAGCGGGCGGCCACGACGGGCGAACATTTCGCGCGCCAGCAGCGCGGTGCCGGCCGGCTTGAACAGGGTCGAGGCGCCGTAGAACAGCGCCGAGTTGCGCGCTTCCACCCGCACCGGCAGCACCGGCGCAGCGGCCGCGCGGGCAAAGCGGACGAATCCCCGCTGCCAACGGCCATCGCGGATGCCGCGCAGCGACAGGCGCGAGACCTCGCCGGCCGGGAACACGATCACGCACTGCTCGGCGGCCAATGCTTCCTCCACCGCATGCAGGCTGCCGCGCCGGGCCTTGCCACCGAGGATGCGCACCGGCAGCAGCAGGTCCTGCAGCGGCGCGATCGCCCCCAGCAGATCGTTGGCCACGATCCGCACGTCGCGGCGGATACGGCCAACCGCGTCCAGCAGTGCGAGGGCATCCAGTGCCCCGGAGGGGTGGTTGGCGACGATCAGCAGGCGGCCGGTGGCCGGGATCCTGGCCAGCGCGGCCGGATCCACCTGGTACTGGCCGCCGATGAATTCCAGGCCGGCGGCGACGAAACCGAAGCCGCGCAGTCCTGAGCTGCGCTGCAGGAAGGCTTCGATCTGGTCCAGGCGCGACCAGCGCCCGACGCTGCGCAGCAGCGGCCGCGCCAGTTGGCCGCGACGGCCATGGAACCAATCGGGGAAACGTTGCTGGAGACGCTGTTCGAGTTCCTGCATGGCGGATCCAGTGATGCCCGGCGGCCGGATTGGCCGACAGCCTGCGCCCGGCAGGCGGCAGCCAGATGGCGGTTTCGGGGCAGAACGATGACGGCCGGCCCGCCTTCGCGGCGAGGTCGCTGCCTGCGCGGTCGGGGCCGGCAGCCGTCCCGTCTGTTGTCACGCTGGTGGAACACTGGGCCTCAAGGCTGGACCCCAATCCCCAAGGGACGGCCCCTCCAGGCCTACGCGGGCTTAACCACCGGCAACCGGCACAGGTTCACAATGCACAGGCGGCGCACCCCGTGTATCATGCGCGCCCATCTTTCCATCCGAATCAAGGGATATTACGCCTGATGTCCAGCTATCTCTTCACCTCCGAGTCGGTCTCCGAAGGCCATCCGGACAAGGTTGCCGACCAGATCTCCGATGCGGTGCTGGACGCGATCCTGACCCAGGACCAGCGCGCCCGCGTGGCCTGCGAGACCATGGTCAAGACCGGCGTTGCCATCGTGGCCGGTGAAATCACCACCAGCGCCTGGATCGACCTGGAAGCGCTGACCCGCAAGGTCATCACGGACATCGGCTACGACAGCTCCGACGTCGGTTTCGACGGCGCCACCTGCGGCGTGCTGAACCTGATCGGCAAGCAGTCGCCGCACATCGCCCAGGGCGTGGATCGCAAGAAGCCGGAAGAAATGGGCGCTGGCGACCAGGGCCTGATGTTCGGCTATGCCACCAACGAGACCGACAGCTACATGCCGGCCGCGATCCACCTGTCGCACCGCCTGGTCGAGCAGCAGGCCAAGATCCGCAAGAAGAAGAACTCGCCGCTGTCGTGGCTGCGTCCGGACGCCAAGAGCCAGGTCACCCTGCGCTATGAAAACGGCGTGGTCTCGGCCATCGACGCCGTGGTCCTGTCGACCCAGCACGCCCCCGGCATCAAGCAGAAGGACCTCATCGAGGCCGTCCGCGAAGAGATCATCAAGCCGGTGCTGCCGGCCAAGTGGCTGCACAAGGGCACCAAGTTCCACATCAACCCGACCGGCAAGTTCGAGATCGGTGGCCCGGTGGGCGACTGCGGCCTGACCGGCCGCAAGATCATCGTCGACACCTACGGCGGCTGGGCCCGTCACGGTGGTGGTGCCTTCTCCGGCAAGGACCCGTCCAAGGTCGACCGTTCGGCAGCCTACGCGGCCCGCTACGTCGCCAAGAACGTGGTGGCCGCCGGCCTGGCCGACCGTTGCGAAGTGCAGGTCTCCTACGCCATCGGCGTGGCTGAGCCGACCTCGATCTCGGTCACCACCTTCGGCACCGGCAAGATCAGCGACGACAAGATCGAGAAGCTGATCCGCAAGCACTTCGACCTGCGCCCGTACGGCATCATCAAGATGCTGGACCTGGTGCACCCGATGTACCAGCAGACCGCGGCCTACGGCCACTTCGGCCGCAAGCCGAAGGAGTTCAGCTACCTCAACGGCGAAGGCGAGACCGTCAACGCCACGGCCTTCTCCTGGGAGAAGACCGACCGCGCCGCCGCCCTGCGCGCCGATGCGAAGCTGAAGTAAGAAACACGAAGGGCCGCTCACGCGGCCCTTCTGCTTTCTGTAGAGCCGAGCCCATGCTCGGCTTTCTTTTTCCTGCGACAAGAGCAGCCGAGCATGGGCTCGGCTCTACAAGAGCTACGCCACGCCGATACAATCGCCGCATGTCGACCGAACTGAAAACCCACCAGCTGTCCATGACCGTGCTGATGTCGCCGGAGATGGCCAATTTCTCCGGCAAGGTCCACGGCGGCGCCATCCTGCGCCTGCTCGACCAGGTTGCCTACGCCTGCGCCAGCCGTTACGCCGGCAGCTACGTGGTCACCCTGTCGGTGGACCAGGTGATGTTCCGCCAGCCGATCGCGGTGGGCGAGCTGGTCACCTTCCTGGCCTCGGTGAACCATACCGGCACCTCGTCGATGGAGATCGGCATCAAGGTGGTGGCCGAGGACATCCTCAAGCGCAGCGTGCGCCACGCCAACAGCTGCTTCTTCACCATGGTGGCCGTGGATGAGGAAGGCCGGCCGACGCCCGTCCCGCCCCTGCAGCCGGCGACGTCCGACGAGAAGCGCCGCCAGGCCGCCGCGCAGATCCGCCGCCAGCTGCGCCAGGAAATGGAACAGCGCCATCTGGAACTGCTGGCATCGAATCCGCCGTCACCGGAGGAGTGAGGTAGTGCCGGGCGCTGGCCGGCAACCTCGCGCGTGCTGCCGGACATCATGAGGTTGCCGGCCAGCGGCCGGCACTACCATTGCGAATTCGCCGGGCCATGCCCGGCGGATGCGGATCAACCGGTATTCTGCACGCCCTGCGCAACACCGTTCACGCAGGCCACCAGCGCGCGCAGCAACCCGTCATCCTCGCGCCCGCTGGCCCGCCAGCGCTGCAACAGGTCCACCTGCAGCACGCTGATCGGATCGACGTAGGGATTGCGCAGGCGGATCGACAGCGCCAGCCGCGCATCGTGGTCGAGCAGCGTCCGCTGGTCCATCAGCGCCAGCAGCCAGTGCCGGGTGAGTTCCAGTTCGCGCTGCACCTGCGGGAAGAAGTGCCCGTGCAGTTCACCCGACAACAGCGAAAACTGCTCGGCGATGGTGATATCGCCCTTAGACAGCACCATCGCGATGTCGTCCAGGAAGGTGCGGAAGAACGGCCAGTCCCGCGCCATCTCGCGCAGGGTCTGTTCGTGGCCGGCATCAACCGCCGCCTGCAGGCCACTGCCCACGCCGTACCAACCGGGAATCACCGCGCGCGCCTGGCTCCAGGCGAACACCCAGGGAATCGCACGCAGGTTGCCCAGCGCGGCGTCCTGGCCGAGCCGGCGCGATGGCCGCGAGCCCAGCGTCATGCGTTCGATCACGTCGATCGGCGTGGCGGTGCGGAAGTAGTCCATGAAACCGGCCTGGCCAACGAACGCGCGATACACCTCGCTGCTGGCCGATGCCACCGCGTCCATCACCGGTCGCCACTCATCCTCGCGCGGCTCGGCGGCACGCGGGCGCAGGCTGGCACGCAGCACCGCACCGGTGGCCTGCTCCAGCGAGCGCAGGGCCAGCGCACGGATGCCGTACTTGCGATGGATCACCTCGCCCTGCTCGGTCACCCGCAGGCGGCCATCGATGCTGCCGCGCGGCGATGCGTCCACCGCGTGCGTGGTCTTGCCGCCACCGCGGCTGATCGAGCCGCCACGGCCATGGAAGAAGGTCAGGCGGATGCCGGCCTCGGCCGCCACCTCCAGCAGCTCCACCTGTGCACGCTGCAGGCCCCAGCGCGATGCGGCGATGCCACCGTCCTTGCTGCTGTCCGAATAGCCCAGCATCACCATCTGCACGTCATCGCGCGCTTGCAGGTGCGCGCGATAGATCGGGTCGGCCAGCAGATCACGCAGGGTCGCGGTGCCGCGCTTGAGGTCCTCCACCGTCTCGAACAGCGGCGCGATATCCAGCGGTACTGATCCGTTCTCTTCCACCAGGCCGCCACGGCGCGCCAGCGCCAGCACCGCCAGCACGTCGCTGCGGTCATGTGCCATCGAGATGATGTAGCTGCCCAGTGCATCGCCACCATGCCGCGCACGGGCATCGGCCAGCGCGGCGAACACGGCGTCCAGTCGCCGGTTGCCTTCGTCGTCGCCCTTCGGCAACGGCGCGTCACCACTGGCATGCGGCGCCAGCAGGCGTGCGCGGCCCACTGCATCCAGACCGTCCCACGCTGCGTCGCCGCCCAGCACCGTGGCCAGCGCGCGCGCGTGCACGCTCGATTCCTGGCGCACGTCCAACCGCGCCAGGTGGAAGCCGAAGGTCTTCACCCGCCACAGCAGGCGCTGCACGGCGAAGCCACCGGCATGTTCGCCGCGGTTGGCGCGCAGGCTGTCGAGGATCAGCTGCAGGTCGTCGATCAGTTCGTCCGGGCCGGCGTAGGCGCCCTCGCCATCGTCCAGCGTTGCCTGCAGGCGTGCGCGCATGCGGTCGTTGAGCAGGCGGTACGGCATGTCGGCATGGCGCGGGCGCGACTGCACCTGCGGCAGCAGCTGCTGGTAGTGCGCCACGCGCGCCTGCAGCGCCTCGCTCACGCCCACCCGCTCGGTGGACTGGCTGAGCAGGCTGGCCAGCTGCAGCAGTTCCTTCTGGTAGCGACCCAGCACGGCCTGCCGTTGCGCGTCCAGCGTAGTGCGGATGGTGTGGGCATCCACGTTCGGGTTGCCGTCCATGTCGCCGCCCACCCACGTACCGAAGCGCAGCAGGCGCGGCAGCGGCAGTTCTTCGCCGTAGGTATCGCGCAGCGCCTGCTGCAGCGATTCGTACAGCACCGGGATCACCCGGTACAGCACCTGCACCAGATAGAAGCCGACGTGCTCGCGCTCGTCATCGACGGTAGGCCGCACCGGCGAGGAATCGGTGGTTTGCCACGAAGCGGTCAGCGCCATGCGGAAGCGCGCAGCATCGGCGGCCGCTTCCCCCGGCGTGCGCTGGCCGTCGAGGTTGTCGACCAGGCTGGCCACCATCAGCTGCTCTTTCTCCAGCAGCGCGCGGCGCACCGCTTCGGTCGGGTGCGCGGTGAACACCGGTTCGATGTCGATGCGCGGCAGCCACTGCGCCAGCTCATCCAGGCCCACGCCCTGCGCCTTCAGATGCTGCAGCGCATCCTGCAGGCCGTCGGGCTGCGCCCCGGCGGTACCGGCACGCTGGTAATCACGGCGGCGGCGGATGCGATGCACGCGCTCGGCAATGTTGACCACCTGGAAGTAGGTGCTGAAGGCCCGCACCATGGTCTCGGCCTGCTGCGGCGTGCGCCCGGCCAGCCCTTCGGCCAGCTCCGACAGCGGCGCCTGGTTCTCGCGGCGGGCAATGGCGCGGGTGCGCACGTCCTCGACATCGTCGAGAAAAGCGGCCGAAACCTGTTCGACCAGCAGGTCACCGACCAGTGCGCCGAGCCGGCGCACGTCATCGCGAAGCGGAAGATCGGGGGAAGCAAACTCGATGCTGCTGCGGTACTCGTTCATCGGCGACGCACAGGCCTCGGTCAACGGATCCAGACCCCAAGCCTATCCCAGATCGGGCGTCGTGCTGCGATGCAAGAATGGTTTCATCTGCACGTATCCATGGCGGACGCAGCCGAGCATGGGCTCGGCTCTACAAGCGTCATGGCGCGTGACACCGTGTAGCGCCCGAGCCCACGCTCGGGCGGCGGCGCAGCCGCACAGGCGGCCGCTGTTGCAGCGGCCACCCTCATGCACGTATCAGCGCTTCTTCTTCGCCGTGCCCTGCTCGGCCGGGCCGATGGTCTGCTCCAGCCAGCGCTCGCTCTCGGCCAGCATGGTCATGATCGATTCGCGTGCGCGGTAGGCATGCGATTCGTTGGGCAGCATCACCAGCCGCGCGGTGCCACCCAGGCCCTTCACCGCCGCGAACATGCGCTCGCTCTGGATCGGGAACGTGCCGGAGTTGTTGTCGTCCACGCCGTGGATGAACAGGATCGGATCCTTGATCCTGTCGGCGTAATTGAACGGCGCCATCTTCTGGTAGACGTCCTGCGCCTGCCAGTAGTTGCGCTCCTCGGCCTGGAAGCCGAACGGCGTGAGCGTGCGGTTGTAGGCGCCGCTGCGCGCAATGCCCGCCTTGAACAGGCGGGTGTGTGCCAGCAGGTTGGCCGTCATGAACGCACCGTACGAATGGCCACCAATGGCGATGTGATCGCGGTCGGTCACGCCACGCCGCACCACTTCATCCACGGCCGCCTGCGCATTGGCCACCAGCTGTTCGATGTAGGTGTCGTTCGGCTCCTTGTCGCCCTCGCCGATGATCGGCATCGACGGGCTGGCCAGCACCACGTAACCCTTGGCCAGGAACGCCTGCGGACCCCAGTAGCTGACCGCATTGAAGCGATACGGCGAATCGGTCACCTGGCTGGCCGCGGCCGCGCTCTTGAACTCGCCCGGGTAGGCCCACATCAGCAGCGGGCGCGGGCCGTCGCGCTTCGGGTCGTATCCCGGCGGCAGCAGCAGGGTCGCGGTCAGGTCGACGCCGTCCTTGCGCTTGTAGCGGATCTGCTCCTTCTGCACACCCTTCAGCTGCGGCAGCGGATGCGCGAAATGGGTCAGCGCGCGCGGTGCGCTCCCAGCATCGGCCAGCGACTGCACGTAGAAGTTGGCCGGCTCGTCCGGGCTCTCGCGGCTCAGCAGCAGCGAACTGCCCTGCTTGTCCAGCAATGCCACCGGCAGCGCATAGCTCGGTGCCTGCGAGTGGAACAGGCGCGTTGCCTTGCCCGTGGCGATGTCGAAGCGGTCCACGAACGGACGGTCGCCTTCCGGCGAAGCACCGGCGCCGGCCAGGTACAGGCTGCCGCCATCGGCGCTGGTCTGCAGCAGCGAACGGCCGCGCTCGTCGCTGGCCCGCAGCGGCCGGCCCGGATCGGCGTAGCGGTCCTGCGCATCGCGATCCCACAGCAGGCGCGGTTCGGCGCTGGCATTGTCCGGGGCGATCAGCCAGGTCTTGGTCCTGCGGGTCTTCCACCACGATTCGGTCAGCAGGGCCAGGTCGCCACGGCCCCAACTGATACCGGCCAGGCGGCTGCCCAGCTGGGCCAGCGTCACCGGCGGTGTGTCGAACGGCGCGGCCTGCATCAGCACCGCATCGCGCACCTTGGCATCCCTGTTCGGGTCGCCACCATCCTGCGCTTCGGCCCAGACCAGGGTCGCGTCGGCATCACCACGCCAGCCGATGTCACGCACGCCGGTCACTTCGGCGTCGTTGCCGGTCGGCAGGCCTTCCACCAGTGGACGCACGGCCACGGTATGCACCAGCTTGCCGCTGGCACGGTCGATCACTTCAATGCGGCGCGGGAAACTGCTCACCGGCACCACGTAGGAATACGGGCGCTGCACCGGCTGCCGCAGCACGAAGCGGCCATCCGGCGACACGGAGAAGCCCATGAAGATGCCGGCCGCGCCGATCGCGCGGGTGCTGCCATCCAGGCTGACTTCCACCGGCTGTGTGGTGGCGTAGTAGTCGAACTGGCGCGCGTCAGCCTCGTTCTTCAGCAGGTCCTGGTAGGTACGGATCGACACCACGCCATCGCCCCGGCGGGTCTGCTGCACGGCCGGGCCGGTCGGGATGCCGTCGGTGGCCGGGGCCGCACCGAGGTTGGCCGGGCGGGTGAACACCACCAGCCCGCGGCTGTCCGGCAGCCACTGGTAACCGCTGCCGATCACCGTGTTCAGGCCGGCAACCAGGCGGCGGGCGCTGCCGGCGGCCACGTCCACCAGCCACAGTTCGTTGGCGCCGCTGGTGGCGTCGACCTGGTTGAAAGCGAGCCACTTCTGATCCGGAGACCACATCAGGCTGGCGATCGACAGCGTGGCCGGCAGGCCGCTGATCTGCCGTTCCTTGCCATCGGCCACGTTCATCAGCCACAGCTTCTCGCCGAAGCTGAAACGGCTGTCGGAGAACGTGCGCGGGTTGATGCGCAGGCCGGCCAGCTTCAATTCCGGCTGCGCCACCACCCGGATCGACGGCAGCGACGGCATCTGCATCAACGCGGCCATGTCGCGGCGAGGCGACAGGTGCAGCGACGGCGCGCGCGGTGCGTCGACCACCGCCTGCAGCGCCGCCGAGGGCAGTTCGTAGCCATTGGCACCCTGGGCCTGTGCTGCAGCGGGCTGTGGGGCCACCGCCCAGGCCAGCGGGGCCACGGCCAGCAGTCCCATCGACAGGACCAGGCCGGTCCAGCGCCGCGTACGGCGCGCGTGCATGCTCATCGTTCTACCTGCGTGATGCGTGAAAGCACCGACCTTAACAGGCCGTGCACGCGCCCCCATCTGCCGATGGTTGGGTCATCCGGATGTCATGCCGGGGCCGCGATATAATGGGGGTTCTCCCCTGCCGAGGGGCGCTGCGACCGGATCCGATGAGGCCCGGCCAGGCTCGGTAAGGTGGCTTTGTAACAACGGCGCCCGGCTAGATGCGAGCACCCGCTCGCCCACAACCGGAGCACACGAATGAACGCTGTTGCCAAGACCTTCTCCACCGAAGGTGATTACAAGATCCGCGACATCACGCTGGCCGACTGGGGCCGCAAGGAACTGGACATCGCCGAGCACGAAATGCCGGGCCTGATGTCGATCCGCCGCAAGTACCAGGCCGAGCTGCCGCTGAAGGGCGTGCGCGTGACCGGCTCGCTGCACATGACCATCCAGACAGCGGTGCTGATCGAGACCCTGAAGGACATCGGCGCCGACGTGCGCTGGGCCTCGTGCAACATCTTCTCGACCCAGGACCACGCGGCTGCCGCCATCGCCGCCACCGGCACCCCGGTGTTCGCCTGGAAGGGCGAGACCCTGGAAGAGTACTGGGACTGCACCCTGGACGCGCTGACCTTCACCCTGGCCGACGGCACCCTGACCGGCCCGGAACTGGTGGTGGACGACGGCGGTGACGTGACCCTGCTGATCCACAAGGGCTACGAACTGGAGAACGGCAGCGACTGGGTCAACACCGCGTCCGCCTCGCACGAAGAACAGGTCATCAAGAACCTGCTCAAGCGGGTCGCCAAGGAGCGCCCGGGTTACTGGGGCCGCGTGGTCAAGGACTGGAAGGGCGTCTCCGAAGAGACCACCACCGGCGTGCACCGCCTGTACCAGCTGGCCCAGGCCGGCACCCTGCTGATCCCGGCGATCAACGTCAACGACTCGGTCACCAAGAGCAAGTTCGACAACCTGTATGGCTGCCGCGAGTCGCTGGCCGACGGCCTGAAGCGCGCGATGGACGTGATGCTGGCCGGCAAGGTAGCCGTGGTCTGTGGCTACGGCGATGTCGGCAAGGGCTGCGCCGCGTCGCTGCGTGCCTACGGCGCGCGCGTGATCGTCACCGAGATCGACCCGATCTGCGCCCTGCAGGCGGCGATGGAAGGCTATGAAGTCAACACCATCGAATCGACCCTGGGCCGTGCCGACCTGTACGTCACCACCACCGGCAACAGGGACATCATCCGCATCGAGCACCTGAGCGCGATGAAGGACCAGGCCATTGTCTGCAACATCGGCCACTTCGACAATGAGATCCAGGTCGACGCACTGGTGTCCTTCGCCGGCATCAAGCACGTCAACATCAAGCCGCAGGTCGACAAGTACATCTTCCCGAACGGCAATGCGATCTTCCTGCTGGCCGAAGGCCGCCTGGTGAACCTGGGCTGCGCCACCGGCCACCCGAGCTTCGTGATGTCCAACAGCTTCGCCAACCAGACCCTGGCACAGATCGACCTGTGGGCGAACAAGGACAGCTACGAGAAGAAGGTGTACCTGCTGCCGAAGAAGCTGGACGAAGAAGTGGCTCGCCTGCACCTGGAAAAGATCGGCGTGAAGCTGACCACCCTGAGCCAGGAACAGGCCGACTACATCGGCGTGCCGGTGGAAGGTCCGTTCAAGCCGGACCACTACCGCTACTGATCGTGCGCGGTGCCGGCCAGCGGCCGGCACTACCGGCGCAGGCGGGGTCGGATCCCTTTCCGCAGGAAAGCGCGCTGACCCCGGCAACAGATGCAGACAGAACGGGCGCCTTCGGGCGCCCGTTCTGCGTTGCGTCGCCCCGCAGCAGATCCGCGCGCCCTGTCACAGTGCCCTAAGAAGCCGCTTGCTAGTCTCTATGCCCCCATGGACTGCCAACTGCAGGCCATGCGCCGGGACGCAGACAGCAAAGGACAGGACATGCCGCGCAACAATGACCGAGTGACCCGGGCGATGAAGCCCCTGATGATCCTGTGCTGGGTGGCCCTGCTGGCCGCCTGCAGCCCGCCTGGCAGCGATGCCGGTGCCAGCGCGCCGGCAGCGAACACCGGCCAGGCAAGCACCGACGGCAAGGCAACCAGCACCCCGGCAGCGGCCACGGGCAGCAGCGCTGCCTGCGCCGAGGGGGCATCACTGGTGCAGACCCTGATCTGCAACGACCCCGCCCTGTTGCAGCAGGAAGCCGAGCTGGCCAAGGCCGAAGCCTCCGCACGCGACACCCTCGATGCCGCCGGCAAGGACAAGCTGCAGGCCGAGCAGCAGCGCTGGATCCAGCATACGCGCGACCTGTGCGGTGACGCGCACTGCCTGCAACAGGTATTTGCCGATCGCCTCAAGGTGCTCTCGGCCACGCGCGAGGGCTTGATCGACGAGGACGCCTGCGAAGTGCCCGACGGCCAGCAGCAGTGCGTGGACCTGCTGGTGCTGCGCGACCCCAACAGCCAGTTGGCGAACTTCAACACGCTGCTGGGAGAAAACGGCCAGGAAGGCCGCCTGCTGGGCTGTACGGCCGCCACCAACGTGGGCGGTGGCCCCAACGCCGTGCTGGCGGCCAACTGCATCCAGGAAACCACCGCCGGCAAGCGCAACGTGCAGTTGTGCAGCAACCAGATGGTCGGCCAGTTCGCCCTCGTACCGGCATCGGCCGCCTACGGCACCCAGGCCGTCCGCCAGCTGCTCGGCTTCACGCAGCAGCACTGCGCCGGCTGACATCCGCTGGGTGCGCCCGGCGCTTTTTCCCACATTGAAGGACGATGACCATGGCAAAGGATTCCACCCTTACCCGCGAACAGCTGTCCACGCTGTTCCTCAACACGGAGCTGGGCGGCAACACCCGCCACCTGGACCACTTCTCATACGCGCAGAAAGGCGCAAGCACCTACTCGTTCGGACTGGTGCAGTTCGATGTCGGCGGCAATCCACAGGCCAGGCGTTTCCTGCGCGACAACGGCTTCACCGCCGCTGACATCGAACTGCTGTCCCAGCAGGGCGGATTGAGCACCCGGCAGCTGGCGGCGCTTGACGCCAAGTTGCAGGCCATTCCGCAGGCGAAGATGGACCAGCTCACCAACGACAAGCTGGACAGCGCCATCGAGCGCGTCGATGAAGCCATCGCCAAGGTGCGTGCCACCAACCCGGCCGCCGCCGATGCCATCGCGGCCAACCCCGAACTGCAGCTGGCCATGGCCGACTATGACAACCAGTTCGGCGGCATGGGCCCGCAGTTCATCAGCTATCTGGCCGGCAACGCGGAAAAGCTGCAGGGCGGTACGGTCCAGGCCGGCAATCCACCGACCCGCGGCGACGTGCAGAACTTCGTCGATGCCACCAAGTACGGCATCCAGTCGCCGGCCGCGGTGACCAGCCGCGATGAGCGCTTCGACCGGGCCATGACCCAGCTGGGCATCACCCCCACCCATGCCCCCTCGCACGGGTCGCCCGGCGCGCCCGGCGGCAACGGCGTACTGGTCAGCGGCGCCAGGGGCGATGAGGTAAAGGCGATGCAGCAGAAGCTGGCCGACCTGGGCTATCTGGGCAAGGACGGCAAGCCACTGGTAGCCGATGGCGATTTCGGGCCCGGCACCCTGGAAGCGGTCAAGCAGTTCCAGCGTGAGCACCAGCTCACCGTCGATGGCAAGGTCGGTGCCACCACCCTGGGTGCGCTCGACAAGGCCACCGCGCAACAGCAACAGCGGGCCGCCGAACCGACCATGGCCACCCCCGGCCACGCCGACAACCCGCGTTACCAGCAGGTCGTGGAAAAGCTGGAAACGCTGGAAGAACAACGCCGCCAGGGTGGCCTGGCGCCACTGTTCAATGACCGCAGCCAGCTCGAGAACGCCGCAGGCCTGGTGGCTTACGAGTCCAAGCTGGCCGGCATGAGCCAGGTCGATACCGTGCTGGCGCGGCCGGACAACCAGGGCGTGTTCGCCGTGCAGGGCCAGCTTGGCGATCCCGCCATGCACCGCACTTACGTCGATCTGTCGCAGGCGGCGAACCACACGCTGCAGGACAGCACGCGGCATAGCCAGGCGCTGGACAACGAACTGTCGCAGCGACAGACCCAGGAACAGATTCAGACGCAGCAGTCGATGTCGCGCTGACGCGGGATGCCGACGATCACAGCCGGGACGGGCGCCTTCGGGGGCCCGTCCTGCGTTGATGCGCGAGTTTCGGTCAAGGCAATATCCCTACCTCGCGCTAGGATGCGCCCATGACCCCGGCCATCAACCTGCTCAAGCGCGAGAAGATCGCCCACACCGTGCGCAGCTACGTGCACGACGCCCACGCCGAATCGTATGGCGGCGAAGCCGTCGACAAGCTCGGCCTCGACCCGGCCCAGGTGTTCAAGACCCTGCTGGCCAGCACGGAAGCACACGAACTGCTGGTGGCGATCGTGCCGGTCGCCGGTCAGCTTGACCTGAAGGCGCTGGCCGAAGCCGCCGGCTGCAAGAAGTGCGAGATGGCCGCCGCCGATGCCGCACAGCGCGCGAGCGGCTACCTGGTCGGTGGCATCAGCCCGCTGGGGCAGAAGAAGCGCCTGCGCACGTTCCTGGACGCCAGTGCCGAAGCGCTGCCCGCGCTGCATGTCAGCGCCGGGCGCCGCGGCCTCGAGGTAGAACTGGCACCGGCCGACCTTCTGCGCCTCACCGCCGGCCACTACGCTGCCATCGGCAAGTCACGCTGATGCGCTGGCCGTGGTCTGCAGCGCCGGTACCCCGGCTCGACGATGCACAGGCCGACGTGCTGCTGCAGGACCTGCTGTCGCGCGATGCCACGCGCATCACCGATGCCGCACGCACGGTGGCACGGCTGTTCAGCACCGCGTCGCTGGACGCGTTGGTCGCACATGTGGATACGATCGAACGCAGCTGCGAGGGCATCGCCCTTGGCGGCATGCTGATCAGCAACCAGGCGCACCTGAAGGCGGCCCTGCAACGGCTGCGCTACTGGCAGGCGCGTGAGGGGTGCCTGTGCGCACTCTACCCTTCTTATGTGTTCTTTAACCCTGCACCGCTGCTGGAACAGGGCCACGTGCTGCTGCTCGGACGAGGCGAGGCCCAGGATGGCTGGGGTGAGTGCTACCGGGTGACGTGCACGTCCTGCACGCAGCCGTGGAGCGCCACCGAGCGTGAATACCACTACCCGTGGTGGGAGTGGAAGCGCCTCTGACAGTGATGCAGCCACGCACGGCGTGGCTCCGCTGCGGTACGTCCAGATCCATGCCATGCGTGGATGACGCTCACTCCACGAATTCATACCGCATCGGCATGCGCACGAGGGTCAACGCCGGCACCGTACCCTTCGCATCGGCAAGGCTGAAACGCCAGCCCTGCAGCTCCTCCGCTGCAGCGTCATCCAGCAACGCATGACCGCTGGAGGTCTCCACGATCACGGCCGCAACGCGCCCCCGCGCATCGACCAACGCCTTCAGCATGCTGCGGCCGGACAGCCCCTGCCGCATGGCCTCCACCGGATAGCGCGGCGACACGCCGCGTGGAGGCAGCCAGGGAATACCTTCACCCGCGAACAGATCCCGGTTGCTGCGTGCCGCGCAGGACGTCGGCAGGCGCAGCTGCAGGGATACCTGCACCTCATTCACGGTCACGTGCGCCGGCGCGGCGCAGGCATGCTGCACCAGCGCCTCCAGCATTCGTTGCTGCCGACGCAGCGCGTTGCCATTGGCCGCCGCCACTTCAATCACGCAGCGGCCGTCCTGCGGCTGCATCGACAGCGCGGTCACGCCTGCATCGCGCAGCCCGGGAAGGCGTGCCATGGGTTCGCAGGCCATCCCGGCAGAGGGCTTCGCGGCCAGTACCTGGGTGGCGGGCAGCGTGCCCGCCAGCAACATCAGGATCATCCTTGCCCAGACCGCCATGCCCTGCCCTCCTTGGGTTTGCCTGGCCCGATCATAGCGCGCGCCTGGGGTCGGATCCCCTCCTCAGGAAAAGGCTTCGACCGGGAGCTCGAATGATCGGGTCAGAGCCCTGCGATGCGGGGATCCGACCCCGGCCGCCAGTTGGCGTTGTTCTCCCAGAACTCCACCGAGCGCCGGTAGGCCTCCTTGTCCAATGGCACGCCGGAACCGCCCTCCTCCACGCCCAGCGCATTGCGCATCATGGTGATCGGCGCCATCGGCACCTCTTCCGGTTCGGCGGTATAGATGCAGCCGACGATGCCCCAGTCGGCTTCGATCGGTGAGCCTTCCCTGGCCAGCTGCTCGGCGTTGTACAGGATCACCACCAGGTAGTTCGCGCGCGGCGACTCCACGCCCTCGAACCAGCGCACCAGTACCGGCAGTTCCTCGCGGTTGCGCGCTTCGTAGCCGCTGCGCAGCTGGTGGCGGTTGGCCTCGGTGACCGGCACCGTCAGGCAGCGCGTGCTGGTCCAGTTCTCGTAGACGAACAACTTGCAGAACGGGGCGTAGCCGTCGAGCACCTTCAGCGGCGCGTGCGCATTGAGGTGTGCCTCGAACTGCTCGGCAGTGCAGTCCTGGATGGTATTGCCGCGTGGCACGCGCGGGAACAGGCGGGGACGGGCGAAATCGGTGAGGACGATGGACATGGCGCGGCGTGATCTGGGAATCCGCTGCACAGGGTAACCGCTGGCAGCACCTACAACGCCATCCGCTCGCGCAGCTCGCGTGCCTGCCGCCGCGATACCTCCACCTCGCTGCCATCATCCAGCGTCAGGTCATAGCCGTCGCCGATGCTGGGCGACACCCCACGGATACGGCGCAGGTTGACCAGTGTGTTGCGGTTGGCGCGGAAGAAAAGATCCGGCGGCAGGCGTGCTTCCAGCGCGCTCAGGCTGCGGGTCAGCAGTGCGTTCTGGTCGCGGAACCACAGCCGCGTGTAGTTGCCATCCACCACCAGCCGACGGATCTCGGAGACTGCCACGAACCAGCAGCGTTCACCCTCGCGCACGAACACCTGGTCGTGCGCGCCCAGCGTGCCGCGCGATTCCGGCACGTCGGCCGCAACCGCCTCGCACTGCCGCGCCCGCTCGAGCGCTTCCAGCAGCCGCGGCGCCTCCACCGGCTTCACCAGGTAGTCCAGCGCGTTGGCCTGGAACGCACGCACCGCATAGGTGTCGTAGGCGGTGACGAAGACCACGGCCGGCACCGTGTCCAGGCCGTCCAGCACGTCGAAACCACTGCCGGAGGGCATCTGCACATCCAGCAGCACCAGGTCCGGTGCCAGCGTGGTGATCGCCTCGCGTGCGGCGGGCACGTCGTCGGCCTCGCCCACGCACTGCACCCACGGCAGCGCCGACAGCAGCGTGCGCAGCTCCTGCCGGGCCAGCCGTGCGTCATCGACGATCAACACGCGCAGCATGCCAGTCATTGCGGAATCTCCAGCAGGGCCTGCATGCGGTCACCGGCCGGTTGCAGCACGAATCGGCCACGCATGCCCAGCTGCGCACGCAGGTAGGCCAGGCCGACGCCATGGCCATGGGTGGGTTCGCTGCCGGTTGGAAGTGGATTGTCCACCTGCAACCGCAGCACGTCATTGTCCAGCGTGGCGCGGATCTGCACCTCGCCGCCGCCGGGTCGGCTGGCGATACCGTGCTTGATCGCGTTCTCCACCAGCAACTGCAACGCCATCGCCGGCAGCTGCGCCTGCGTGGCATCGGCATCGATCTGCTGCCGCACCTGCAGGCGCTGTTCGAAATGGACCGCCTCGATGGCCAGGTAATCATCGACCACCGCCAGTTCCTCGGCCAGCGTGACCTGCTCGCTGCGGTTGTGGGCGAGCGCCTGGCGCAGCGTGCGCGACAGGCGGGTGACCATGTCACGGGCCCGTTCCGGGTCTTCCAGGATCAGCGCACGCAGGTTGTTCAGCGCATTGAACATGAAATGCGGATTGAGCCGCGCACGCAGTGCGTCACGTTCCAGCACACTGCGTTCGGCTTCGGCGCGCAGGCGTGCCAGCTCGCTGTGGCGTGCCCGCCGCAGGCCGTGCAGGCCCCCCCACAAACCGGTCCACACCAGCAGGAACAACGCGGTGTTCATCCAGTACAGCAGCACCGAAGACCACTGGTAATCCGCATGGCCGCCAGGCAGCTGCACCCAACCCAGCGCCAGCGCCGGCAGCAGCAGCGCCGCCGTTACCGCCTGTGCGACGCTGGCCCCGAGCACCACGCCGGCAGCCAGTTTCAGCACCAGGCTGCCCAGGCTGCCCTCCCACCAGCGCTGGCGCAGTGCAACCGAACGCAATGCGCCGCTGCACAGCCAGAGTGAGACCGCGACGCTGACGGTGATCAGCACGATGCCACTGAACACGATGCCGCCACCGATCCGCATGCCGACCCACAGCCCGTACAGCGCATAGCCGGCCCATGCCAGTGCATTGAGCGTCCAGAAACGGCGGGAAGGCGTGGTGGTCCATGCGGGCTCTCGGCGGTGGCAGGAGGGCGGACAAGGGTCAGGGATGCGCGGCGAGGAATCGCTGCACCTGTTCCTGCAACCAGCGCGGATCATCCCACATCAGGAAGTGGAAACCCTGCGCGCTCATCGCGATCTGCACGCCCTGCAGGTTCGCGTACTGGGCCTGGAACACCGCACGCGTGCCGTCCTCGGTGCCGCCCATCGGCTGGTAGCCGGCCCAGCTGCCGAGCACCAGCGTCGGCGCGGTGATCGAAGCGATGCTGTCGCGCAGGTCGGTGGTCATCACCGCATGCATCGCATCGGCCGTGGTCTGGCGGTCGCTGGCTTCGCCCCAGCGGCCCAGTTCGGCCTGGCGCCGCGGATCGCGGGTCATGCCCGGCAGGCCCGCCTTCAACTGCGCCTGCCATTGCGCGGCATCGGCGGCCAGCATGCCCTTGCGCAGCTGGTCGGCCATCGGCCGCACGCTGTCAGCGGTGGCACTCGGGTCGCGCGCCGCCGGCAGGAACGGCAGGGCATCGACCACCACCAGTGCGCTGATCGCCTTCGGCTCGGCCTGCGCCATCTGCAGGCCCAGCACGCCACCGAGGCTGTGGCCGACCACCACCACCGGCCCCAGGTGCTGGTCATGCAGGTAGGCCAGCAGCTGCCCGCGCATCGCCGGCAGGAAGCCGGCCGGGCGCGGGTCGGCCGCTGCCGCGCCAGCAAAGCCCGGCAACTGCACCAGGTGGCACTGCACGTCCTTCAGGGCCAGGCAGGTCTCGCGCCAGGCCTCGGCGCTGCTGTTGAGGCCGGGGATCATCAGCAGCGGTCGCCCCATGCCGACCACCTCGACCTGTACCTTGCCAGCGGTCGAGCCGGTGGCGGCATGCGCGGAACCGGAGCCGAGCACGGCCATCGCCATGCCGATCATCGCCAGCCGGGCCAGGGCCTTCATCGCGTACCAGAGTGCCAGGAAGATCTTCATCGTGTGCTCCTTCATCAGGTGGGGGGTGCCGGGATGGGAGCAGCGTGCGCCCGGCTACGGCAGCCAGGTTGCGATTCCGGAGCAACGGCCGCAGACCCGGGCAAACGGTCGCCGGCGGCGGACGGTGCCAGTCCATGCAGCCAACTAACATCCATCTTGATGAAGAGATATACTGACCCGCACCCGCCGCTGCCGCCCGTGCCATGACCGCCATCAGCTTCGAGTTCTATCCGCCCAAGACCGACGAACAGCGCAGCCAGCTGGACCGCGCCGCGGCCAGGCTGAAGGACTACGACCCCGAGTACGTGTCCTGTACCTTCGGCGCCGGTGGCTCGACCCTGAGCTATACCTCCGAGACCGTGCGCCACCTCAACCAGCACCACGGCTTCGAGGCTGCACCGCACCTGTCCTGTGTCGGCGGCACCCGCCAGGAAATCCGCGAACTGCTCAAGCTGTACCGCGCCATCGGCTGCCATCGCCTGGTCGCGCTGCGTGGCGACCTGCCCTCCGGCATGGGCTTCCCCGGTGACATGCGCTACGCCGCCGAGCTGATCGACTTCATCCGCGCCGAACACGGCACCGCCTTCCGCATCGAAGTCGGTGCCTATCCGGAGACCCATCCACAGGCCTCCGATGCACTGGCCGACCTGAAGCACTTCAAGGCCAAGATCGATGCCGGCGCCGACGCGGCGATCACCCAGTATTTCTACAACCCGGATGCGTACTTCCACTTCGTCGATGCCGTGCGCCGGCTCGGCGTGCAGGTGCCGATCACGCCCGGCATCATGCCGATCGCCAACTTCAGCCAGCTGCGCCGCTTCTCCGAGCAATGCGGTGCGGAGATCCCGCGCTGGATCAGCCGCAAGATGCAGGCCTATGGCGATGACGCCGAATCGGTGCGGGCGTTCGGTACCGAAGTGGTGGCCAAACTGTGCCAGCGCCTGATCGAGGGCGGCGCGCCGGGCCTGCACTTCTACACCTTGAACCTGGCCAAGCCGACCACGTCGGTGTTGAAGCTGCTGCACGGCTGAAAGCACGCCATGCCACCGCGATCGGCGCTACCCTGCGCCGATGAACCGGTTTTCCTTCCTGCTGTTGCTGCTGTCGTTGTGTTCGGTATCGAGCATTGTCCATGCGCAGTCCCCGCGCTTGAACCGCTGCACCGATGCGCAGGGGCAGAGCGTGTATACCGACCGCCCCTGCGACAGCGTTGGCGCCCGGTCGCGATTGCCACCGCCCGCGCCCACCGGCAGCACCCTGCCACGCGACACCCTGGGTGCGCGCTGCCCACGACGCCTGAGCGAGCTGGTGGAGGCACTGCGCACCGGCATCGTCAGCAACGATGTGAACCGGCTGTCCTCGCTGTACCTGTGGGGTGCGGTCTCCGATGCCGGCGCGCAGCGCATCCTCGGCCAGTTGGAATCCTTGGCACGGCGGCCACTGGTGGACGTGGTGCCGGTGTATCCGCCACAGGGGCTGGCGTCCTCGCAGGAAGAGGGTCAGAGCCCTGCGGCGCAGGAATCCGACCCTGAGCCGCCAGCGCCACGGCATCCGGTCGGCCTGCGCCTGGAGCAGACGCTGCCCGGCAGCGCGTCGCGAGCGTCCACGGTGCTGGGATTGCGGCGGCAATACGGATGCTTCTGGATCACGTTGTGATCGGGAGGGGTCGGATCCCTTCCCAGCGGAAAGGGCTCCGACCCCGGATTGCCGCGATGGGGTCAGAGCCCTGCTGCGCAGGGATCTGACCCTGCATGCCGGCTCACGCCGGCCACAGCCCACGAATCGCAGCGATGCCCTGCCCGCCATGCCGACGCGCTTCGGCGATATGGCCGGCGACCATGCCGCCCAACGCGTAGATCGGCAGCGATACCTGCGCGCGCAGCGCAGCGAAGGCCTCCCAGCCCAGCGGCACCGCCCCGGGATGGCTGGCCGTGGCCTGCACCGGGCCGAGCACCGCGAAGTCGCAGCCCAGCTGCTGCGCCGCCTGCAGCTGCTCCAGGTCGTGGCAGGACGCGGCGACCAGCTGTCCTTCCGGCAAGGGCCGCTCCTGCAGGGCCAGCAACTGCTCGCTGCCCAGGTGCACGCCCACGCCCAGTGTGCGGGCCAACGCGACATCGCGGTTGAGCAGCCACTGCACGCCGCGACGATGCGCGCGCACGGCCTGTTCGATCATCGCCTGCCGTTGCGGATGCTCCGGCGGCAGGCGCAGCTGGATGCGCTGCTGGCCCGCCGCCACTGCCTGCTGCAGCCGTTCATGCCAGTGCTGCACGCCGCCGGCATCTTCGGCCGGCGCCGGCGTGATGAGGTAGCGATCCGGTTGGCGCAGTGCGGCCACCACCGGCAAGTCGGCCGGTGGCATGGAATAGCGGCCCAGCTTGTCCTGCGCCACCCAGGTGATCGCCTGGCCCTCGCGCCCGCGCGGTGTGCCCTTCCAGCTGCGCACGTGGCGCACTTCCAGGGTCAGGTGCTTGTCCGGATAGCGCTGCGGCACATCCATCAGCCAGGGCCCGACATCGGCCTCGATGCCCAGCTCTTCGCGCAGTTCACGCACCAGCGCCTGTTCGGAGGTCTCGCCGGATTCGCGCTTGCCGCCGGGGAACTCCCACAGGCCAGCCATGTCGCGGTTCTCGGTACGGCGGTTGAGCAGCACGCGGCCACGGGCGTCGGTGATGACGGCGGCCACGACATGGATCGATCGGGTGGGAGAAACCATGGGGCCAGCATGCCCAGAACAGGGCGGCCAGCGCAATCACGAATCCGCGCCGGATCGCCCGCGCCAAAGCAGAAGGCCCCGCTTGCGCGGGGCCTTCCGGGGTCAGCTCAGCTGGCCGTGGCAGTGCTTGTACTTCTTGCCACTGCCGCACGGGCACGGATCATTGCGGCCGATCTTCGGCTCGTCGCGCTGCAGCGTGGCCACGCCCTGCTGGGCGGCTTCGACCTGCGCGGCTTCCTCGTCGGCGCTGTAACCGCCGGCATCCTGGTGCTGGAACTGCGACTGGCTCAGGCGCGCCTGCGCCTGCTGGCGCTCGGCCGCTTCCAGCGCCTGCACTTCCTCGTCGCTGCGGATGCGCACGCGGGCCAGCAGGGTCACCACTTCGCGCTTGACGTTCTCCAGCATGTCCGAGAACAGCTCGAAGGCTTCCTTCTTGTATTCCTGCTTCGGCTGCTTCTGCGCGTAACCACGCAGGTAGATGCCCTGGCGCAGGTAATCCATGCGCGCCAGGTGCTCCTTCCAGCTCTGGTCCAGCACGGTCAGCATCACGTGCTTCTCCAGCGCGCGCATGGTTTCTTCGCCCAGGCCGGCTTCCTTCTCGGCGAAGTGCTGGTTGACGCGCTCCTGGACCTTGGTGGCGATGGCCTCGGCGTCCAGCTCTTCGTGTTCCTTGACCAGGTCGGTCAGCGACATCTGCAGGCCGAAGTCCGACTCCAGGGTCGCTTCCAGGCCGCGCAGGTCCCACTGCTCGTCGATCGAGTTCGGCGGCACGAAGCGCGCCACGATGTCGAAGATCACGTCGTCGCGGATGCCATCGACATTCGCCTTCACCGACTCGGCATCCAGCAGCTCGTCGCGCTGGGCGTAGATCACCTTGCGCTGGTCGTTGTTGACGTCGTCGAAGTCCAGCAGGTTCTTGCGGATGTCGAAGTTGTGGGCCTCGACCTTGCGCTGCGCCTTTTCGATCTGGCGGCTGACCAGGCGGTCCTCGATGACGTCGTCTTCCTTCATGCCCATCATGCGCATGGCCTTCTGCACCCAGTCGGAGGCGAAGATGCGCATCAGGTTGTCTTCCAGCGACAGGTAGAAGCGGGACGAACCCGGGTCACCCTGGCGGCCCGAACGGCCGCGCAGCTGGTTGTCGATACGACGCGATTCGTGGCGCTCGGTGCCGACGATGTGCAGGCCGCCCGCCGCCTTCACTGCCTCGTGGCGCTTCTGCCATTCGGCCTTGACCGCTGCCTTCTGCTCGTCGGTCGCGTCCTCGCCCAGGGCGTGGATCTCGGCTTCCAGCGAACCGCCCAGCACGATGTCGGTACCGCGGCCGGCCATGTTGGTGGCGATGGTCACTGCGCCCGGGCGGCCAGCGTTGGCGACGATGGTCGCTTCGCGGTCATGCTGCTTGGCGTTGAGCACTTCGTGCTTCACGCCGGCCTTGCTCAGGTGCTCGGACAGCATTTCCGAGGTTTCGATCGAGGTGGTACCCACCAGCACCGGCTGGCCGCGCTTGGCGCACTCTTCGATGTCGGCCAGCACCGCATTGAACTTGCCCTTGCGGTTGAGGAACACCTGGTCCGGGCTGTCCTTGCGGATGGTCGGGCGGTTGGTCGGGATCACCACCACTTCCAGGCCGTAGATGCTCTGGAATTCGAACGCTTCAGTGTCGGCCGTACCGGTCATGCCGGACAGCTTCTTGTACATGCGGAACAGGTTCTGGAAGGTGATGCTCGCCAGCGTCTGGTTCTCGCGCTGGACCGGCACGCCTTCCTTCGCTTCCACCGCCTGGTGCAGGCCGTCGGACCAGCGGCGGCCGGCCAGGGTACGGCCGGTGAACTCATCGACGATGACCACTTCGCCGTCGCGCACGATGTAGTCCACGTCACGCTGGTAGATCGCGTGCGCGCGCAGGGCGGCGTTGAGGTGGTGGACCACGGTCAGGTTCTGCGCCGCGTACAGGCCTTCGGTCTCGCCGTCGAGGATGCCGGCTTCAACCAGCAGCTGCTCGGCGTGCTCCATGCCCGCTTCGGACAGGTGCACCTGCTTGCCCTTCTCGTCGACCCAGAAATCGCCCTCGCCGTCTTCCGCTTCCTGCTTGACCAGGTGCGGCACGACGCGGTTGACGCGGATGTACAGCTCCGGGGAATCATCGGCCGGACCGGAGATGATCAGCGGGGTACGCGCTTCGTCGATCAGGATGGAGTCGACTTCGTCGACGATGGCGTAGTGCAGGCCGCGCTGGTAACGGTCGGCCTTGGACAGCGCCATGTTGTCGCGCAGGTAGTCGAAGCCGAATTCGTTGTTGGTGCCGTAGGTGATGTCGGCCGCGTAGGCTTCGCGCTTGTCGCTGTGCGGCATGCCCGGGTACACCACGCCCACGCTCAGGCCCAGCCAGTTGTACAGCTTGCCCATCTGCGCGGCGTCGCGGCGGGCCAGGTAGTCGTTCACGGTGACCACGTGCACGCCCTTGCCTTCCAGCGCGTTGAGGTACACCGGCAGGGTCGCCACCAGGGTCTTGCCTTCACCGGTGCGCATTTCTGCGATCTTGCCCAGGTGAAGCACCATGCCGCCGATCAGCTGCACGTCGTAATGGCGCATGCCCAGCACGCGGCGGCCGGCTTCGCGGCAGACCGCGAACGCTTCCGGCAGCACTTTGTCCAGGGCTTCACCGCCGGCGATGCGCTGCTTGAACTCCGGCGTCTTGGCCTGAAGCTGCTCGTCGGAAAGCTTCTCGATCTCCGGCTCCAGCGCATTGATCTTGGCGACGATGCGGTTGAGCTGGCGCAGCTGTCGTTCGTTACGACTGCCAAATACGCGGGTAAGCAGGCTGTTGATCATTGAAGGAACCGGGTTGGATGGACACGACGCCCGGCCTCCCCCTTGGGATCCGTCCGCCGCAAACGAAACAGGGCGCCTGGCGCCCTGTCGATGGCAACACCCATTGTAGCTTGGGACGGGCGGCTGAGGTTTCAAGCGCCAATCCGGTCGCAATCGCCCCGGATTCGGCAAAGAAACACGGATGCGGGGTCGGACCCCTTTCGCCATGGCGAAAGGGCTCTGACCCCAGCCCTCAACCGAATCGGGTCAGAGCCCTTCCGCGGCGCGGAAGGAATCCGACCCGGGCATCAGCCGCGGCTGACGCGGCCGACCGGCGTGTTGCCGCCGTCGCCGAGGAACTTGCGCGGGTTGACCACGTTGCCGTTCTCCCACACCTCGAAGTGCACGTGGGCACCGGTCGAACGGCCGGTGGAACCGGCCTTGGCCACTTCCTGGCCGGCGCGGACCAGGTCACCGGCCTTCACCACCAGGCGCGAATTGTGCGCGTAGCGGGTGACATAGCCGTTACCGTGGTCGACATCGACGACGTTGCCATAGCCGCCCTTCACACCGGCGAAGCTGACCACGCCTTCGGCCACGGCCATCACCGGGTCACCGACCTTGGCGTGGAAGTCCATGCCCTTGTGGGTGGCGGCGCCGCGGCCGAACGGGTCGGCACGGGTGCCGAAGCCGGAGGTCACGTAGCTGTTGCGGATCGGCATGCGCGACGGCACGGCGTTCTGCTGCAGCTGGTGGTCGAACATCAGCGATTCCATCACCGACAACTGGCGGCCTGAAGCAGCGAAGCGCTGCTCCAGCACCTGTAAGTCGGCGTTGACGTCCTTGACCGGGATGTCGCTGGTCGGGCCGCCGGCGTCGCCATCACCGAGGCCGGGGGTCTCGTTGAAGTCGAATTCGCCATCTTCCAGCTTGCCCATCTGGGTCAGCCGTTCGCCGAGGGCGTTCAGGCGGGTGGCCTGCGCCTGCAGCTCGCCGAGGCGGGCGGCCAGCGCGTTGACCTGGGTCTGCGCATCGCGCTTGACCTTGGCCAGCTCCGCATCCTGGCGCTCGACCTTGGCCTGCAGGCGCGAATCATTCAGCGCACTGGCGCCAATGCCGCCGGCAAGGCCGATAATGCAGCCTACCCCGAGCACGCTGCCCAGCAGGGCGCGGGGGCGGTCCTCGAAATAGAACCGCAAACGCGTGATCGGCGACGCCTTGGCCTGTCCTTCACGCGTTTTGATTACGATCTTTTTGAATGCCATCAGTGAGTTTTCATGTCTGAGCCGAAATCCAGCGTTCGCCCCGCGTCAGTGCCGAAACCGGCGCTGGATGCGGTAATGGCGGACAAAAGCGGGAACCCGCTGCGTCGGGCCTTGTGGCTCGACGCGCTGGACCGGCAGTTGCGCCCCCAGTTGCCGCCACCTCTGCGCAGCCGCTGCCGGCTGGCCAATGTGGACGGGGAACACCTCGTTTTTCTCGTCGAGTCCCCGGTCTGGCATGCCAAGTTGCGGCTTGCCGAAGCCCAGTTGCTCGACGCGGCCCGTTCCATCGGGCTGAAGGCCACCAGGGTGACCATCAAGACTGCGTCCACCACTCCCTCACGCTCCCCAGCGATCGACAACCGGAATGGCCCCCACGCAGTTTCAGCCGCCACGCACAAAGGGCTACGCGACGCCTTGGCTTGCCTGCAGGACGTTCCCTCGAAGCCGAAGAAACGGTCCTGATGGCAACGGAGCATCCGGCTCCGCTCCCCGTTGCGCGTGTCACCACGGCGTGAAACATTTCGGGGGCCGGGTCGCATCCTAGCGGCCATCCGGGGGCCTGTCGTTAGATTGAAGTTAAAACTTCGTTAAATTCAGGCTTCCGATCCAACAGGTTCACAAAACCGTGACCTTGAACCGGCCTTGACGCCTTTCAAGCACGCTGAATGCGTCGCAAGCCCCGGAAACAACGACGCCGCCCTGGAAGGCGGCGTTTTTATCTTGAAATTCAACGATCTATGGAATCAGGCGTAGGCCGGGGTGGCATATTCCACCGGATCCGGGCTGGTCGGCGAGTCGAAGCTGACCCATTCCCAGGCGCTGGCGTCGGCCATCAGGGCACGCACCAGCTTGTTGTTGAGCGCGTGGCCGGACTTGAAGCCCTCGTAGGCGCCCAGCACCTGGCCACCGGCCAGGTAGAGGTCGCCAATGGCGTCAAGGATCTTGTGGCGCACGAACTCGTCGGCGTAGCGCAGGCCGTCTTCGTTGAGCACGCGGAACTCGTCCAGCACGATGGCGTTGTCCATCGAACCGCCCAGGCCCAGGTTGCGCTCGCGCATGTATTCCAGGTCGCGCATGAAACCGAAGGTGCGCGCGCGGGAGATTTCCTTGGTGTAGGCCAGCGTCGAGAACTCGATTTCCTGCCGCGACTGCTTGGCCGGGATCATCGGGTGGTCGAACTGGATGGTGAAGCCCAGCTTGTAGCCCTCGTACGGGGTGAAACGGGCCACCTTGTCGCCCTCGGTCACCTCCACGGTCTTGAGCACGCGGATGAAGCGCTTGGGCGCATCCTGTTCGATGATGCCCGCCGACTGCAGCAGGAACACGAACGGGCCGGCCGAACCGTCCATGATCGGCAGCTCGGCCGAGGACAGTTCGACGATGATGTTGTCCACACCCAGGCCGGCCAGCGCCGACATCAGGTGTTCGACGGTCTGGATCTTTGCGTCGTTGCAGGTCAGGCCGGTGCACAGGGTCACTTCGGTGACCAGTTCGGCCTTGGCCGGCACCTCCACCACCGGGTCCAGGTCCACGCGGCGGAACACGATGCCATGGTTGACCGGTGCCGGGCGCAGGGTCATGTAGACCTTGTCACCACTGTGCAGGCCAACGCCGGTGGCGCGGATCGTGTTCTTGAGGGTGCGTTGCTGGATCATGGGGGATGGACCGGAAGTGACACATTAGATTAACACGCGCACTCCCCTACCCCGGCTGAAACGCCAGTTGCAGCCACCGGCAGGATCCACCGGCACGCCGCTGGAAAGCGCGTGAAGCAGGGCGGCCGGGCCCATCCTGGCCCGGCGCCCGCGTTTTCAGGACATGGTGGCGCAACCCGGGGAGGACAACCCCGGGCCGCCCCGCTTAGTCCGCCTGGCGGCGCAGGAACGCCGGGATGTCCAGGTAATCGTTCGGCAGTTCCGCCGCCGCCGGGGCCGAAGCGGCCGGGGCCGAAGGGGCGGAGGCCGCTGCGGTATCGCTGCTGGCGCGACGCAGGCCCAGGCCCATGCCACCCACCGCCTTGGAGACGGCATCGCCGCCGTTGTCGAACTCGCCGAACTCCGGCTGGCCGGTGGTGGCGTTGCGGACCAGCTTGATCGGCGCACGCTCGCCCGGACGCTGGGTCTTGCTGGCCGAGACGCGGTTCAGGCCGGTGGCCACCACGGTCACGCGCACTTCGTCCTGCATGTCCGGATCGAGCACGGTGCCGACCACCACGGTGGCATCTTCGGAAGCGAAGCCATCGATGGTGCGGCCGATCTCGTCGAACTCGGCCATGGTGAAATCGGCGCCGGCGGTGATGTTGACCAGGATGCCGTTGGCACCAGCCAGGTTCACATCGTCCAGCAGCGGGTTCTGGATCGCCGATTCGGCAGCGGCCTGGGCGCGGTCATCGCCACGGGCGGTGCCGGTACCCATCATCGCCAGGCCCATTTCGGACATGACGGTGCGCACGTCGGCGAAGTCGACGTTGATCAGGCCCGGACGCACGATCAGGTCGGCGATGCCCTGCACGGCGCCCTGCAGCACGTCGTTGGCAGCGCGGAAGGCCTGGATCATGGTCGCGTTGCGACCCAGCACGGTGATCAGCTTCTCGTTCGGGATGGTGATCAGCGAGTCGCAGTGCTGGCTCAGTTCCTCGATGCCCTTCAGCGCCACCTGCATGCGGCGACGGCCTTCGAACGGGAACGGCTTGGTGACCACGGCCACGGTCAGGATGCCCATTTCCTTGGCCAGCTGTGCCACCACCGGCGCAGCGCCGGTACCGGTGCCGCCGCCCATGCCGGCGGTGATGAACACCATGTCGGCACCCTGCAGCGCGTCCATGATGCGCTCACGGTCTTCCAGCGCGGCCTGGCGGCCGACTTCCGGGTTCGCGCCTGCGCCCAGGCCCTTGGTCACGTTGGTACCCAGCTGCAGCTGCAGCTTGGCACCACAATTCTTGATGGCCTGCGAGTCGGTGTTGGCAGTGATGAATTCCACGCCATCCACCGCCGAGTTGACCATGTGCGCCACGGCATTGCCGCCGCCGCCGCCCACGCCAACCACCTTGATCACCGCATTGGGTGCCATCTTTTCGATCAGTTCAAAATGCGCCATGTCCGTGTCCTCGTTGTATCCGCTTTGGCTGGCATGGGCATTCGGGCGTCCTGCCGTCCTGCTGCATGCCGACGTTGCGGCTGTGTGGGTTGTGTGTAGCCGGTATTGCGTTGTGATGCGGGTACTGCGGGTGTTGCGCCCGGGCGAGGCCCGGGTTTACGGGTTCCGCGTCAGAACTCGCCGCGGAACCAGGTCTTGAGTTTCTTGAACATGCTTCCGGCGCGCCCGGTGGGCAGCGACGGCCGCCGCGGGTGCTCGATCTGGCTGCCCATCAGCAGCAGGCCCACGCCGGTGGCGTGTACCGGGTTGCCGACCACTTCGCCCAGGCCGGTGACGTGCTGCGGGATACCCACGCGCACCGGCATCTGCAGCATTTCCTCGGCCAGTTCGACCACGCCTTCCATCTTCGACGCGCCACCGGTCAGCACCATGCCGGCGCGCACCAGCTCCTCGAAGCCGGAGCGGCGCAGTTCGGCCTGCACCATCTCGAAGATTTCCTCGTAGCGGCCCTGCACGGCCTGCGCCAGCGAATGGCGCGGCATGCGGCGCGGCGGGCGGTCGCCCACCGACGGCACCTGGATGCTCTCCTCGGCCGTGGCCAGCTGGGCCAGGGCGCAGGCATAGCGCACCTTGATCTGCTCGGCTTCCGGGGTCGGCGTGCGCAGCATGTGCGCGATGTCGTTGGTCACGTGGTCGCCGGCGATCGGCAGCGAGGCGGTGTGGCAGATCGCACCCTGCACGAACACCGCGATGTCGGTGGTGCCGGCGCCCATGTCGACCAGCACCACGCCCAGCTCGCGCTCGTCGGCGGTCAGCACTGCCACGCTGGAGGCCAGCGAGGACAGCACCAGGTCGTCCACCTGCAGGCCGCAGCGCTGCACGCACTTGCTGATGTTGGCCGCGGCCGACTGCGCGCACACCACCAGGTGCGCATGCACTTCCAGGCGCACGCCGGTCATGCCGACCGGGTTGCGGATGCCTTCCTGCGAATCGTCCAGCACGTACTCGCGCGGGATCGCGTGGAGGATCTTCTGGTCGGCCGGGATCGCCACCGCCTTGGCCGCGTCGAGCACGCGATCCAGGTCGCCCCAGGTCACTTCACCGTCGCGGATCGGCACGATGCCCGGCGAGTTCTTGCACTGCACGTGGTTGCCGGAGATCGAGGCGTACACCGAACGGATCTCGCAGCCGGCCATCAGCTCGGCTTCTTCCACCGCGCGCTGGATCGACTGCACGGTCGATTCGATGTCCACCACCACGCCGCGCTTCAGCCCGCGCGATTCGTGCGAGCCGATGCCGATCACTTCGATCGGGTTGCCCGGCGAATACTCGCCCACCAGCGCCACCACCTTGGAGGTGCCGATGTCCAGGCCAACGATCAGCGATTTGTCACCCTTGCGATTCATGTCCTTTCCTGCGTGCTTCTGGCCGGGGTCGCCGGCGTTTTCGCCGGCGTGGCCGGGGTACCCCAGCTCAGCGTGAAACCATTGGTGTAACGGAGGTCGGCGCGCTCGATCGGCGCGTCCTGACGGTTGAGCTGCGGCAGTACCTTGACGAAGCGCTGCATGCGCGAGCGCGCGTCGTCGCGGCCGACCACCACTTCGGTGCCGTTGCTCAGCACCAGCGACCAGCTGCCGCGTGCGTCCATCGTCACCCGGCGCACATCGACGCCGGCCGGTGCGAACAATGCACGCGAGTCGCTGTACAGCTTCATCACTTCCGCGGTCTGGCTGTCCGGGCCATCCAGCTCCGGCAGCGCCAGGTCGGACAGCTTCTTCGGCGTGGGGAACAGCTTGCCCTGCTCGGACACCAGGCGGTCGGTACCCCAGCGGGCGAACGGCTTGTGCTCGACCAGAGTCACTTCCAGCACGTCCGGCCACTGCTTGCGGACCTGCGCGCTTTCCACCCACGGCAGCTTTTCCAGGGCGTCCTGCGCGTCCTGCAGCTTGACCGCGAAGAAGCCGGCGCGCGCATACGGCAGCAGCACCTGCTGCAGCTGTTCGGCCGGCACCCGCTTGAACTCACCATGCACGCGCAGCTTCGCCAGCGGCCAGCGCTCGGCGCCGACCCAGCCATTGACCACGGCCACCACCGGCAGTGCAACCACCGACAGCGCCAACAGCCAGACGAAGATGCGCAGCACCGCGTTCATGCGTGCGAGGCCTCCAGGGTCTGTTCCAGCACGCGCCACACCAGCTCCTCGAAACCGATGCCGGCCTGGCGGGCCGCCTTGGGCACCAGCGAATGGCTGGTCATGCCCGGCGCGGTGTTCACTTCCAGCAGGAAGAAACGGCCGCTGTCGCGATCGCGCATCACGTCCACGCGGCCCCAGCCACGGCACCCGGCGGCACGGAACGCGGCCAGCGCGATGCGCCGGATGTCCTCTTCGTCGCCACCGTCCAGGCCCGGGCACAGGTACTGGGTGTCCTCGGCGATGTACTTGGCGTTGTAGTCGTACCACTGGCCCTTGGGCACGATGCGGATCGACGGCAGTGCGACGTCGCCAAGGATGGCCACGGTCAATTCGTCGCCGACCACCATCTGCTCCATCAGCAGCTGGCCGTCGTAGCGCGCGGCCAGGGCCACCGCTTCATCCAGCCCGGCGTCATCGGTGACCCGGCTGATGCCCACGCTGGAGCCTTCGTTGGCCGGCTTCACCACCACCGGCAGGCCGAGTTCGGCGGCATTGGCGTGCACGTCCTCGGCAGTGACCTTGCGGTACTGCGGGGTCGGCAGGCCCAGCGACAGCCACACCTGCTTGGTGCGGATCTTGTCCATGCTCAGCGCCGAACCCAGCACGTTCGAGCCGGTGTACGGCACGCCGAAGGCGTCCATCAGGCCCTGCACGATGCCGTCCTCACCGCCACCGTTGTGGCCGTGCAGGATGTTGAAGACGCGATCGATGCCACCGGCGGCGAGCGCGCTGGCGAGCGCCGGAATGCCGTCCACCGCGAACGCATCGACGCCACGCGACTGCAGGGCTTCGAGCACGTTGCGGCCCGAATCCAGCGACACCTCGCGTTCGCTGGAACTGCCGCCCAGCAGCACGGCGACGCGGCCGAACTCGGCCGGGTCGGTCACGCGCAGCGGCGGGAAGGTCAGCGTGCTCACGCCTGGCCCTCCCCCTTGAAACCTTCCACCGCGATATGGGTGGCCACGGCACCGATGTCGCCGGCGCCCATCATCAGCAACAGGTCACCGTCCTGCAGCACGTCCGGCAGCACGCTGGCCAGCTCGGCGGCCTTGCCCACCACCACCGGCTCACTGCGGCCACGCGCGCGGATGGCACGGGCCAGCGCGTGCGAGTCGGCGCCGGCAATCGGTTCTTCACCGGCCGGGTAGACCTCGCTCAGCACCAGCGCATCAACGCTCGACAGCACGGCGGCGAACTTGTCGAACTGGTCGCGGGTACGGCTGTAGCGGTGCGGCTGGAAGGCCACCACCAGGCGCTTGTCGGCCCAGCCACCACGAGCGGCGGCGAACACTGCCTCCAGCTCGCTCGGGTGATGGCCATAGTCGTCGATGATGCGGACCTTGGCGCCACTGGCGGTGGTCACCTCGCCCAGATCGTTGAAGCGACGGCCGACACCGGCGAAGCCCTCCAGCGCGCGTGCGATCGCGTCCGGGGCCACGCCCAGCTGCCAGCCCACCGCAGCGGCGGCCAGCGCGTTGAGCACGTTGTGCCTGCCCGGCAGCGCCAGCACCACTTCCTGGCTGGTGCCCTGCGGCAGGCGCAGGGTGAAGCGCATGCGCGACCCTTCCTGCACCACGTTCTCGGCGCGCACGTCGGCCTGCGGGCTCATGCCGTAGCTCATCACGTGGCGCGGGGTCCTGGCGGCCAGCGCGGCGACTTCCGGATCATCGATGCACAGTACCGCCAGGCCGTAGAACGGCAGGCGCTGCAGGAACTCGGCAAACGCCGCCTGCACGCGGGCGAAATCGTTGCCGTAGTTTTCCAGGTGGTCGGCATCGATGTTCGTGATGATCGACATCAGCGGGTTCAGGCGCAGGAAGCTGCCATCGCTTTCATCGGCCTCGGCCACCAGCCACTGCCCGCCACCCAGCTTGGCGTTGGCACCAGCGGCCAGCAGCTGGCCACCGATCACGAACGTCGGGTCCAGGCCACCTTCGCTCAGCACCGCAGCGGTCAGGCTGGTGGTGGTGGTCTTGCCATGGGTGCCGGCCACGGCGATGCCGCGGCGGAAGCGCATCAGCTCGGCCAGCATCGCCGCACGCGGCATGATCGGAATGCGCTGGCTGCGCGCTTCCATCAGCTCCGGGTTGTCTTCGCGGATGGCACTGGAGACCACCACGCAGTCGGTGCCCAGCACGTTGGCCGCGGAGTGGCCGCGCATGATGCGCGCCCCCAGGCTGGCCAGGCGGCGGGTCGCAACGTTATCGGCGTTGTCCGAGCCGGACACTTCATAGCCCAGCGTCAGCATCACTTCGGCGATACCGCTCATGCCGGTGCCGCCGATGCCGACGAAATGCACGCGCGGGAACGCGCGCACCAGGTCGTTGGTGTCGTGCAGGCGGCGGATCATGCGCGGCCTCGCGCAGGGCAGGCGCGGTGGCATGCCTTCTTCATACAGCTTCCTCGAGAATGATATCGGCGATGCGCTCGGCGGCATCGACCTTGGCCAGGGCACGCGCGGCTTGCGCCATCTGCATGCGGCGGGCGGGATTTTCGGACAGATCGCGCAGCGTTGCGGCAATGCCGTCGGCCAGCGTTCCGTCCTGCTTCAGCAACACCGCCGCGCCGCGCTCGACCAGGTACTCCGCGTTGCGGGTCTGGTGATCGTCGACGGCAGCGGGAAATGGCACCAGCACGCTGCCGACACCGACCGCGCACAGCTCGGCAAGCGTGGACGCGCCGGCGCGGCAGACAACCAGGTCAGCCCAGGCAAAGGCTTCGGCCATGTTGGCGATGAACGGCGTGATTTCCGCCTGCACACCGGCCTTGGCGTAAGCCTCCACCGCTTCGGCATGCATCTTCTCGCCGCTCTGGTGGCGCACCTGCACCGGCAGGCCGGCGCCCAGCGCGGCAATCGCCTGCGGCACGCCGGTATTGAGGGCACGCGCGCCCTGGCTGCCGCCCACCACCAGCACCCGCAGCGGGCCCTGCCGGTCGGCGAAGCGCTGTTCCGGCGGCGCGATGGCAGCGATTTCCGCGCGCACCGGGTTACCGACGAACTCCTCGCCCTTCGCGAAGGTGCCCGGGAAACCGGTCAGCAGGCGACGCGCATAACGCGACAGGATGCGGTTGGTCAGGCCCGGCGCACGGTTCTGCTCATGCACGATCAGCGGTAGGCCATGCAGGCGCGTGGCCATGCCACCGGGGCCGGAGGCAAAGCCACCGAAGGCGACCACCGCGCGCGGCTGGCGCTGGCGGATGATGAGCCCGGCCGCGCGCAGCGCGCGCATCAGCCGCCACGGCGCCGCCAGCAGGGCCAGCTTGCCCTTGCCGCGCAGGCCAGTGATGGCCAGCGTATCGATGGCGATGTCGTGCTGCGGCACCAGGCGGGTTTCCATCGCACCGTCGGCGCCCATCCAGGTCACCGGCACGCCGCGCTGGCGCAGCACGCGGGCCACGGCCAGGCCGGGGAAGATGTGACCGCCGGTGCCTCCGGCCAGGATCATCACCGGGCGCCCACTCTCGGTGGCTGCACTCATGACAGCCTCCCGAAGGTCGGTTCGATGCGCGACTGCAGGCGGCTGGTGCCACGTGCGGCGCTCGCTGCAGCGGACGCGGGTGCGACCGGCTCGGCACGCATCGGCACGCTGGCGTCCACCGCTGCGGCGGGCTTGTCCATCGGTTCGGCCGCGGCGTCTTCGGCGCCACCGATGCGCACGGCCTGGCGGCGCTCGGCGCGCTTGAGTTCATACGACACGCGCAGCAGCAGGCCCATCGCCACGCAGGTCATCAGCACCGACGAACCGCCGGAGGAGATCAGCGGCAGGGTCAGGCCCTTGGTCGGCAGGATGCCCAGGTTCACGCCGATCGAGACGAAGGTCTGCATGCTGATCCACAGGCCGATGCCGAAGGCGATGTAGCCGGAGAAGTGGCGCTTCATTTCCACGCAGCGCATGCCCAGCCAGAAGGTGCGGCCGACCAGCAGCGCATACAGCGCCACGATCACGCAGGTACCCAGGAAACCGAATTCCTCGGCGGTGACCGAGAAGATGAAGTCGGTGTGCGCTTCAGGCAGGTAGTACAGCTTCTGCACGGAGTTGCCCAGGCCGACGCCGGTCCATTCACCACGGCCCACCGCCATCAGCGCGTTGGACAGCTGGTAGCCGTCGCCCTGCTGGTCGGCCCACGGGTCCAGGAAGGAGGTGATGCGGCGCATGCGGTACGGCTCGATGATCGCCAGCGCGCTCATGCCGACCAGGCCGATGATCACCGGCATCGACATGCGCGGCATGTTCACCCCGCCCAGCACCAGCATGCCGGCGGTGATCGCCAGCAGCAGGGTCGAGGAACCGAAGTCCGGCTGCAGCAACAGCAGCACCACCAGCGCACCGGCCACACCCAGCGGCTTGAGCATTGCCGGCCAGGTCGCATTGACCTCGTCGCGGAAACGCACCAGGTAGCTCGACAGCCAGACGATGTAGAGCACTTTCACCGCTTCGACCGTCTGGAACTTGGAAATGCCCAGGTTGATCCAGCGGCGCGCACCGTTGACCGTGCTGCCCAGTCCCGGTGCGAACACCGCCAGCAGCAGTACGAAGCAGCCCAGCAGCAGCATCTGGTTGTACTGCTCGATCGACTTCAGCTCGGTGCGGGCGGCAATGACCGCCAGCACGATACCCACCGCCAGGAAGATCAGGTGGCGGTTGAGGTAATAGAACGGACTGCTCATCAGCGCGATCGAGCTGGAGGCCACCATCACCACGCCGACACCGGTGAGCGCGATGATCGCGCCCAGCAGCCACTTGTCGTAGCTGCCTTCGATGGCTTCAAGGCGTGTTGCCTGGCGGGACAGGTCGTTCATCTCAGCGCACCTTCAACGTGGCCAGGCCGATCAGCACGAGCACGACGGAGATGATCCAGAAACGCACGATCACGCGCGGCTCCGGCCAGCCCTTCAGTTCGAAATGGTGGTGGATCGGCGCCATGCGGAACACGCGCTTGCCGGTCAGCTTGAACGAGGCGACCTGGATCATCACCGACAGCGTTTCGATGACGAACACGCCGCCCATGATCACCAGCACCAGCTCCTGGCGGGTGATCACCGCGATCGTGCCCAGCACCGCACCCAGTGCCAGTGCGCCGATGTCGCCCATGAAGACCATGGCCGGGTAGGTGTTGAACCAGAGGAAGCCCAGGCCCGCGCCGGCGATGGCCGCACAGATGATGACCAGCTCGCCGGCGCCCGGGATCTGCGGGATCTGCAGGTAGTTGGCGAACACCACGTTGCCCGAGGCGTAGGCGAACACGCCCAGCGCGCAGGCCACCAGCACGGTGGGCATGATCGCCAGGCCGTCAAGGCCGTCGGTCAGGTTCACCGCGTTGGAGAAGCCGACGATCCAGAAGTAGGCGATGGCCACGAAGCCGATGCCGGCCAGCGGCAGCGCGACCGACTTGAACATCGGGATGTAGAAGGTCAGCGCTGCCGGCACGTCGGCCGTGTAGAACAGGAACAGGCCCGCAGCCAGGCCGAAGATCGACTGCAGCAGGTACTTCCAGCGCGACTTCAGGCCGTTCGGGTCACGGCGGACGATCTTGATCCAGTCGTCATACCAGCCGATGGCGCCGAAGCACAGCATCACCGCCAGCACCAGCCACACGTAGCGGTTGCGCAGGTCGGCCCACATCAGCACCGACAGGGTGATGGTGAGCAGGATCAGCGAACCGCCCATGGTCGGCGTGCCGGCCTTGGAGAAATGGGTCTGCGGACCGTCCTTGCGGATCGGCTGGCCGCCCTTGAACTGGGCAAGCTTGCGGATCATCGCCGGGCCCAGCCACAGCGACAGGAACAGGGCCGTCAGCGCGGCAAGGATGGCGCGGAACGTCTGGTAGTTGAACAGCCCGAACAGGCTCTCCAACTGCTGCAACCATCGAGCCAGTTCATACAACATGCGGGGATTCCTCTCCTTGCGCCAGCAGCGCTTTGACAATCGTGTCCATGGCGCTGCCACGGGAACCCTTGACCAGGCAGCGCACGCCGGCGTGCAGCTCGTCCTTCAGCGCCTGCGACAGCGCGTCGTGGGTGGCGAAATGGCGGCCGCCTTCGCCGAAGGCGGAGGCGGCCGCGGCGCTGAGCGGGCCCAGTGCATACAGGCGCTTCAGGCCGGCAGCACGTGCGCGGAGGCCGGCCTGCGCATGCAGCGCTTCCGCGTCCGGGCCCAGCTCGCGCATGTCGCCCAGCACCAGCCAGCCCTCTTCCGGCGCCGCGGCCAGGGCATCGATGGCCGCGGCCAGCGACCCGGGGTTGGCGTTGTAGCTGTCATCCACCAGCACCGCGCCATTGCGCAGCTGATGGGCGATCTGGCGACCCGGCACCGGCTGCGCTTCGGCCAGGCCGGCGGCAATCAGCGCCAGATCGACACCGGCGGCCAGCGCCAGGCTGGCGGCGGCCAGCGCATTGCTGACGTTGTGGCGACCCGGCAGGCCCAGCACCACGCGGGCTTCGCCGGCCGGTGCGACCAGAGTGAATTGGCTGCCCTGCGCACCGGCGCGGATATCGCGCGCGGTCACGTCCGCCGAGTGTTCCAGGCCATAGCGCAGCACGCGGCAACGCGCCGGGGTGCTGATGAAATGCTGTTCGAACCAGCGGCCATAGGCATCGTCGGCGTTGATCACCGCCACGCCATCGGCCGGCAGCGCGGCGTAGATCGCGCCCTTGGTCACCGCCACGCCGAGCAGGCTGCCCATACGTTCCAGGTGCGCCGGGGCGATGTTGTTGACCAGCGCATAACGCGGGCGGGCGATGTCGGTCAGGTAGGCGATGTCGCCCGGCTTGCCGGCGCCCATCTCGTAGACGGCGTAGTCGGCATCTTCCGGCGCATCGATCACCGCCAGCGGCAGGCCGATCTCGTTGTTGCGGTTGCCCGGGTTGGCGTAGACCACCTTGTGCGCGTGCTGGGCCACCTGCTGCAGGATCGACAGCAGCAGGCTCTTCACGCTGGTCTTGCCATTGCTGCCGGTGATCGCGAACACCTCGGTGCCACGGTCACGCTGCATGCCTGTGGCGATCTTCGCCAGCGCCAGTTCGCTGTCGGCCACCAGCACCTGCGGCAGTTCGACCGGCAGCAGGCGCTCGACCAGCAGCGCACTGGCACCGCGCGCCTGCGCGTCGGCCGCGAAGTCATGGCCGTCGAACCGCTCGCCGCGCAGCGCCACATACAGACTGCCCGGACCGAGATTGCGGGTGTCATTGCTGACCGCATCGATGGCCACGTCGTCGCCGTGGATCTCGCCACCGGCCCAGTGTGCGATCAGCGAAAGCAGGGTGCGCTTCATGCGGCACCCTCCCCGGCCTGCGCGCTGAGCACACCGGTCTTGGCCGCCAGTGCGGCGGCGGCCACTTCGGTGTCGTCGAAGTCATGGCGCACGCCATTCACTTCCTGGTACGGCTCGTGGCCCTTGCCGGCGATCAGGATGATGTCGCCTGCACCGGCACGCTTCACCGCCAGGCCGATCGCACGCGCGCGGCTGCGCTGCACGGTCACGGCATCGGCGTTCTGGAAGCCGGCCAGGATGTCAGCCACGATCACATCGCCATCTTCGCCGCGCGGGTTGTCGTCGGTGACGATGACCTGGTTGGCCAGGCGCTCGGCAATCGCCGCCATCTGCGGGCGCTTGCCGGTGTCGCGCTCGCCGCCGCAGCCGAACACGCAGAACAGCGTGCCCTGCAGGTGCCCGTGGAGGCTGTCCAGCGCCTGTTCCAGCGCATCCGGGGTGTGCGCGTAGTCGACCACCACCGTCGGCAGGCCGTCTTCACCGCCCAGGCGGTTCATGCGGCCGCGGATCGGCTGCAGCGCCGACAGCACTTCGGCGATACGCGGCAGCGGCTGGCCCTGCGCGTGCAGGGTACCGGCCACGGCCAGCAGGTTGTCCACGTTGAAGCGGCCCAGCAGCGGCGACTGCACCGCCGCGCGCTGGCCGTCGATGACCAGTTCAAAGGCGATGCCACGACCGTCCAGCTGCAGCGCCTCGGCGCGCACGCTGGCGTCAGTGGCACCACGCGAGCTCAGCCCGATCGCCTGCACGCCGGCCGGCAGGCCCGCGAACAGCTGCCGGCCGAAGGCATCGTCCAGATTGATCACCGCGGCCTTCAGGCCCGGGCGATGGAACAGCCGCGCCTTGGCCGCGCCGTAGCTGGCCATGTCACCGTGGTAGTCCAGATGGTCGCGGGTGAGGTTGGTGAACACCGCCACGTCGTAGTGCACGGCGTCCACGCGGCCCTGGTCCAGCGCATGCGAGCTGACTTCCATCGCCACCGCGCGCGCACCGGCGTCGCGCAGCTGCGCCAGAAGCGCATGCATCTGCAGCACCAGCGGCGTGGTGAAGCCGGTCGGCTCGACCGCACCATAAAGTCCGGCACCCAGCGTGCCGATACTGCCACTGGGCGTTCCGAGCAGATGCCAGGCCTGGGCCAGCAGCTGCACGGTGGAGGTCTTGCCGTTGGTGCCGGTCACGCCGACCATCGCCATCGCCCGCGATGGCGCGCCATGGAACTGGTCGGCCATCGCGCCCATGCGCGCGCGCAGGCCCGGCACGGCGATCGCATCAGCCGGGGCCGGCAGATCGGCCGGTGCCGGCGGTTCGAACAGGATGGCACTGGCACCGGCAGCGCGCGCCTGCTCGACAAAGCCCAGGCCATGCGCGCCGAAACCGGCGATGGCGACGAAGGCGTTACCGGGGCGCACGGCACGGCTGTCCAGCACCAGGCCGGTCAGAACGGGATCATGACCCGCCAGGGCCACGTCCGGAAGCAACTGCGAAAGCAACATCGAAGGACTCATTGCGTGCCTCCCGTAGCGGGCGGCGTCTGGGCTTGCGCGCTCGGCAGCGCAGCGTCGAATTCAGCGGCGGCATCGACCGGCAGCGCGGTCTCGGCCGGCGGCGCAGGCAGGATCGAGGCCGAATGGCCGACCTTGCCCGACTGCTGTGCGGCCAGCCACGACTGCAGGTCGTCCAGCGGCACGTCCATCAGGCGCAGGGTGCCTTCCATCACGTTGTGGTAGACCGGCGCCGACACCAGGCCGCCGTAGAACTTGCCGGCCTGCGGGTCGTTGATGACGATGACGGTGGCGAAACGCGGGTTGGTGGCCGGCACCACGCCGGCGAACAGCGCGTTGTAATGGCCGCGCTCATAACCGCCCGGGCCGGCCTTGCGCGCGGTGCCGGTCTTGCCGGCCACGCGGTAACCCAGCACCGCCGCCTGCTTGGCGCCGCCCTGGGTGACTACCGTTTCCATCATCGCCACCACCTGCCGGGCGACGTTCTCGTCGATGATCTGCTGGCCTTCATTGCGCTGGCCCTTGACGAAGGTCGGCGCGATCAGGCGCCCGCCGTTGGCCAGCGCCGAGTACGCGGTGGCAATCTGCAGCGGCGTGACCGACAGGCCGTAGCCATAGGACATGGTGGTCTTGGTGGTACCCGACCAGCGTGCCGGACGCATCACCACGCCGGCCGATTCGCCCGGGAAACCGCTGTGCGGCGCCGAGCCATAGCCGAAGCGGCGCACGCCGTCGTAGAAGGTCTGGTCCGGCATCTTCGCCGCAACCTTGGCCGCACCCACGTTCGAACTGCGGGTGATCACGCCGGTCACGTTGAGCACACCGTTGTTGCGCGGCACGTCGCGGATGGTGAAGCGGCCCAGGGTCATGTAGCCCGGGTTGGTGTCGATGATGGTGTCCTTGGTCACCGCACCGGCCTGCAGCGCGGTGGCGATGGTCAGCGGCTTCATCGTCGAACCCGGCTCGACCAGGTCGGTCACCGCGCGGTTGCGGCGCGTATCGGGGATCGCACCGGTCAGCGAGTTCGGGTTGTAGGTCGGCAGGTTGACCATGGCCAGGATCTCGCCGGTGGTCACGTCCATGATCACCATCGAACCACCGGCCGCCTTGTTGGCCACCAGCGCGTTGCGCAGTTCCTTGAAGGCCAGGTACTGGATGCGGCGGTCGATGCTGAGGGTCAGGTCCTTGCCCGGCTCGGCGGCGCGCAGCAGATCGCTTTCGACGGTCTCGCCCTTGCGGTTGCGGATCACCCGCTTGGCACCGGCCTTGCCGCGCAGCCATTCGTCGAACGCCAGTTCCAGGCCTTCCTGGCCGCGGTCGTCGATGTTGGTGAAGCCCAGCACGTGCGCCATCGCTTCGCCCTGCGGGTAGAAGCGGCGGAACTCGCGCTGCGCGGCCACGCCCGGAATCTTCAGCGCGACCACCTTCTCTGCCTCGTCCGGATTGATCCGGCGGCGCAGGTACATGAATTCCTTGTCCGACTTCTGCGACAGGCGGCTGCTCAGCTCATCCACCGACATGCCGACCGCCTGGGCCAGCTCCGGGATGCGCTCGGGCGAACGCAGCAGGTCCTGCGGGTTGACCCAGATCGAGGCGACCGGGGTGGACACCGCCAGCGGCTCGCCGTTGCGGTCGGTGATCATGCCGCGCGAGGTCTTGATCGGCAGCTCGCGCAGGTAGCGGGCCTCGCCCTGGCGCTGGTAGAAATCGCTGTTGATGATCTGCACGTAGGCCGCGCGACCCACCAGCGACACCGAGCACAGGCCAAGCGCCAGCGCGACCCAGCGCAGGCGCTGGCGCAGGTTGAAGGCGTTGCGCGGGCGGTTGCGGCCGGTCTTGCTCATGGGCGCACCACCACGATGTCAGCGGCCTCGGGGAACTTCATGCCCAGCTTCTCGCGGGCAATGCGGTCCACGCGGTTGGCTTCGGCCAGGGTGGCCTGTTCCAGCTGCAGGCGGCCGAACTCAAGGTTGATGTCATCGCGCTTGCGCTCGGCACGCGACAGCTCGATGAAGGTCTGCCGGTGGCGGTGGCGCACGAACACCACGCCGATCGCCGAGGCGACGGTGCAGGCCAGCAGGATGATCAGCAGCAGCCGGCTCATGCATCGCCCCCCCGCTTCTGTGCCACGCGCAGCACGGCGCTGCGGGCACGCGGGTTGGCGGCCAGCTCTTCGTCGGTGGCCTTGATGGCGCCGCCGATCAGGTCCAGCGTCGGCACGAACGCAACCGCCTCGGGCAGCCGGCGGTTGGCCGGCGGCGCCTTGGCCAGGCGGTTCATGTACTGCTTGACGATGCGGTCTTCCAGCGAGTGGAAGCTGATCACCGCCAGGCGGCCACCGGGCTTGAGCCGTTCCACCGCCGCATCGAGCCCGGCTTCCAGATCGGCCAGCTCGCGGTTGATGTGGATGCGGATGGCCTGGAAGCTGCGCGTGGCCGGGTGAATCTTGTCCTTCCCACGCGGCATCACCGAGGCGATCAGCTCGGCCAGTTCGGCGGTGCGGGAGAACGGCTGCTTCTCGCGGCGGGCCACGATGGCGCGGGCGATGCGCCGGCTCTGGCGCTCTTCGCCGTAGGTCCACAGCACATCAGCGATCTCGCGCTCTTCGACGCGGTTGATCCACTGCGCGGCGCTTTCACCGCTGTCCGGATCCATGCGCATGTCCAGCGGGCCGTCCTTGCCGAAGCTGAAGCCACGTTCGGCCACGTCCAGCTGCGGCGACGACACGCCGAGGTCGAACAGCACGCCGTCCAGGCCTTCGGCCGTCGCGTCCCACTGCAGCAGCTGGGCGAAGCTGCCCCGGAAAATGGACACGCGCGGGTCCGGCGCGAAATCGCGCTCGGCAACGGCGATGGCTTCCGGATCCTTGTCCATGACCAGCAGGCGCCCCTCGGGACCGAGCTGGGTGAGCACGCCACGTGCATGACCGCCACGACCGAACGTGCCATCCAGATAACGTCCGTTTTCGATCACCCTCAGGCCTTCAAGGACCTGGGTGTACAGGACCGGCAGGTGCACCGCCGGCGACTGCGACACCGGAAGGTGACCGGCCTGCGCTTCTGGGCGCATCCGGGCACCCCGGCTCACAACTTCAGGTCGAGCAACCCATCACCCAGATCCTCGTCAGACAACGTCTGCTGGATCAGGGCCCGATGCGCCTGCTCGCTCCACAATTCGAACTTGTCGCCCATACCGAGCAATACCGCCTTCTTCTCAATGCCCACCGCACCGCGGTGGCTGGCGGGGATGCTGATGCGACCGTTGCCGTCCAGTTCCAGATGGGCGGCCGAGCCGACCAGCTTCTGCTGCAACAGGCGCACGACGCGCTGGGTGTTGGGCTTGGACATCACATCGTCGCGGACCCGCTCCCATTCCGACTCTGCATACAGCCACAGGCAGCCGGCTTCGAACGGGTTGTAGGTCAGCACGAGACGGTTGTTGCTGGCGCGCGCGACGAGGTCGCGGTAAGCGGTGGGAACCGCCATGCGCCCTTTGTCGTCAACTGTGATGGCCGTCTCGCCCTGGAACACGACGCCTGCACCTTGTCCTTCGCCCGGTGAAACATTGAACCACGAAAACCCACAAAACACCCGGATTTCCCTCTGATGCCCACCTTAGCAGCGGGCCGAGGGTTGTCAACAACTTTTCAGCGGGGAAATCGCCAGCCGCATCAATGGCTTGCAACAACCTTTAGAGAATTGTTCAAGGCTTATCCACAAGTTGCTGATCCGTCTCAATTTTTGAGATTGAACGGAAGTTCAGGGGCGTGGAGAGGGCGTGAAACATCGGCCGCGCATTCATCCGGAACGGGCCGGAAACGGCGCCGAACTGCGCAAACCGTGCACAATGAGGCCATGTGCCTGCTCGCTCTTGGCTGGATGCACCACCCGCGCTGGCGGCTGGTGATGGCCGGCAACCGTGATGAGTTCCACGCCCGCCCGACGGCGGCGCTGGCCCCCTGGCAGGATGAGACGTCCGTCATCGGCGGGCGCGATCTGCGCTCCGGCGGTGGCTGGGCCGGGGTTGGCGCCTCGGGCCGGATGGCGGTGGTCACCAACGTCCGCGACCCGCTGGCGGCCCAGACCGGCCCGTCGCGGGGCGCGCTGGTGGCCGACTTCCTGCGCGGCCGCGACCCGGCCGCTGTGCATATCGACCGATTGGCGACCGTGGCTGGCGCCTATGCCCCGTTCAATCTGTTGCTGGCCGATAGCGACAGCCTGGAGTACCTCGGCAACCATCCCGCCGAACGGCAGACCCTCGGCCCGGGCGTGCACGGCATGTCCAACGGCGCGCTGGACGCGCCCTGGCCGAAGACCCGGCGGCTGATGGCGGCCCTTGAAGCCTGGCTTCAGAAAGACGGGGTCAGATCCCTTTCGCACAGCGAAAGGGATCTGACCCCGGACCTGACCCCACTCTGGAATGCTCTGGCCGACGAACACCGCCCTGCCGACAGCGACCTGCCCGACACCGGCATCGGCCTGGAACGCGAGCGCTGGCTGAGCCCGGCCTTCATCCGTGGCGATGACTACGGCACCCGCGCCAGCACCGTGCTGCTGATCGACGCCGACGGCCATGGCGAGATCCACGAACGCCGCTTCGGCCCGCAGGGCGCTCCCAGCGGCCAGAGCCACGTCATTTTCTGACCCGGTCATGACGGCCCTTGGCCGGATGCTCTTGGCGGGGGGGGGGTAGTGCCGGCCGCTGGCCGGCAACCTCTGGATCTTCGGATGCAGCATGAAGTTGCCGGCCAGCGGCCGGCACTACCCGCAGCGTGCTGTCGCGATCCACGCGACGGCAGTCGTCATCGCAGCGGGCCTGAAACGTCATTCAGCTTCCAGCCGCGACCGCGATCCGTCCGCGCCACAGCGGTTTCAGCATCACAGCCAGCCGACTGTGCCCTTTTCGCAATCGGCACTGTGTCTATAAATGTCGCCCCTGACCTCCCAGGGTGGTCGCGCCCGGCATCGCGCCGCGCCATCGACCACAACCCTCAAGGAGGCCCCATGCGTCGCATTCTCATCCAGTTCGCCACCCACCTGCTTGCTCTCGGCCTGGGCTTCGGCCTGGGCATCTATCTGCTGCCGATCCTGATCGCCCCCGATGACCCGCCGGTCACGCAGGTGCAGGCCGCGATGAACGACGCCACCTATCGCACCACCTTCCGTCGCGACCTCAAAGGCAGCGACGCGGTGCACTGGGCCGAAGGCAAGGTCAGCGTCAGCGCCACCCAGGTTGCCTTCGACGGCAAGATGGGACCGGGCCCGGACTACAAGGTCTACCTGGTCCGCGACTTCGTCGACAACAAGGCCGACTTCCTGAAGATCAAGGCGCAGGCCCAGCGCATCGGCGAGGTGAAGACCTTCAACCGCTTCCTGGTGGATGTGCCCGCGAACGTGGACGTGGACGACTACACCACGGTGGTGGTGTGGTGCGAGCGCTTCTCGCAGTTCATTTCCGCCGGGCAGTACCGCACGCCGGGCTGAGCAGGGCGTGGCGTCGGGTCCCTTTCCTCCGGAAAGGGACCCGACGCCGCAATCACGGTAGCTCCACGCCATGCGTGGAAGAAGAAGGAGGCGGAGCCGGCCGATAAGCCGGGTTCTGTCGTGGACAGTCATTCCTCTAGGCGTTACGTCACCGCAACGCTCAAGCAACCTACCCGGATCCAACGCGGGCCGCGCCAAAGGATCCCTATTTGGTCTTGCTCCAGGTGGGGTTTGCCGTGCCGGTCTGTTGCCAGACTCGCGGTGCGCTCTTACCGCACCATTTCACCCTTACCGGCCTTCCGAAGAAGACGTAGGCGGTATCTTTCTGTTGCACTTTCCGTCGGCTTGCGCCGCCCAGGCGTTACCTGGCACCTTGCCCTATGGAGCCCGGACTTTCCTCGGCACCCCCGAAGGGATGACGCGACTGTCTGGCCGGCTCCGCCAGCGCATATTCTAGCGTACGCAGGTCCTTCCTGCCGTGCTGATCGCGGCGTCCGGTTCATCCATCCACGCATGGCGTGGATCTTTTCCGCCGCTCTGGTGGGTGCGGATTCTGCTTTGGTGGGTGCGGACCTTGGTCCGCACGATCAATCAACTACCGTACAACGCCTTGCGCGGCGCGCCCGTCAGTTCCGCGGCCAGTTTGGCGGCGGTCGACGGTGGCAGGTGCTCGCTCAGCTTCGCGTAGACGCGGCGGCCATGTGCCAGCTGCGCTTGTTCGTCATCACCCGCGCCCTGCACCATCACCACGAACTCGCCCTTGCGCTGGTTGTCGTCGGCCTCGACCTTCGCCAGCAGGCCCGCCAGGTCACCATCGAGCACGGTCTCGAACAGCTTGGTCAGCTCGCGGGCCAGCACCGCCGGGCGTTCGCCACCGAAGATCGCCGCCATGTCGGCCAGCGATTCGGCGATGCGGTGCGACGATTCGTAGAACACCATCGTGCGCACTTCGCCGGCCAGCGCCTGCAGGCGGTCGCGGCGGCCGCTGGCCTTGGCCGGCAGGAAGCCCTCGAAACTGAAACGGTCGCTGGGCAGGCCGGCCACGCTCAGCGCGGCGATGGCGGCACAGGCACCGGGCACCGGGCTGACCTTGATGCCCGCCGCGCGCGCGGCACGCACCAGGCGGAACCCGGGGTCACTGACCAGCGGGGTACCGGCATCGCTGACCAGCGCCAGCGACTCGCCGGCCTGCAGGCGCGAGACCAAGCGCTGCGCCAGGGCCTCTTCATTGTGTTCGTGCAGGGCCACCAGTGGTTGCTGGATGCCAAAATGGGACAGCAGCTGGCCACTGCGGCGGGTGTCCTCGGCACAGATGGCCGCCACCGAACGCAGCACCTCCTGCGCGCGCGGGCTCAGATCGGCCAGGTTGCCGATCGGGGTGGCGACGACGTACAGGGTTGGGACACTCATTTCAGCGGTACTCACGGGGCAAGGGTAGAATCGTAGCGTGTACCCGGCCAAGGCCGCTGCCCTCATCGCATGGACCCGATCATGAACAAGCCCGCCGCACGGTTCTCCGCCCTGTCGTTGTCGCTGATGCTGCTGGCCGGTTGTGCCACCACCAGCCTGACCAGCACCCCCGATTCGCCGGCCCAGGGCCAGGCGCTGGCGCTGATCGAACAGGGCAAGCCGCGCGACGCCGCACTGCAGCTGGAAGGCCTGGCCGCCACGCTGCGTGGCGGTGCCCGCAGCAACGCACTGGCCGATGCGGCCTGGGCCTGGCACCTGGCCGGTGACAGTGCCCGCGCGCGCAGCCTGCTGGGCCAGCTCACCGCCCGCCAGCTGTCCGGCGCCAGCCTGCAGCGCTACCAGCTGACCGGTGCCGAGCTGGCGCTGGCCGACAAGCAGCCGGCGCAGGCGCTGGCCCTGCTGAAGGATCATGCCGACAGCGTTGCGGTCGGCCTGCGCACCCGCTGGCTGCTGGCCCGCGCCCAGGCCCTGCAGGGCACCGGCGATGCCTTCGGTGCCGCCAACGAGCGCGCCCGTGCCCATGCCGGCCTGACCGGCAGCACGCGCAGCGAGAACCAGGCCGCCATCGCCGGCCTGCTCGGCACCCTCGACGACGCCACCCTGCGCAGCCGTGCCGCCGCGCTGCCGGCCAACGACCCGCTGTACAACTTCGCCGGCCGTGCGCTGATCGCGCGCGGCCTGCCGCTGCCGCGCCCGTTCGACCGCGATGGCGCGGCCCAGTTCGACACCAGTAAGCGCCCGCCGGCGATGAGCGACGGTTACCGCCCGCCGGCCAAGCTGGCCGTGCTGCTGCCGCTCAGCGGCCGCCTGGCCACCGCCGCGCAGCCGGTGCGCGATGGCCTGTTGAGCGCCTACTACGGTGAAAGCCGCCGCCGTCCGGACATCAACTTCTTCGACACCGCCGGCACCCCGGCCGGTGCCCTCGCCGCCTATGACAAGGCGGTCGCCTCCGGTGCCGACTTCGTAGTCGGACCGCTGGGCCGCGACGAAGTGGACGCCGTTTACGGCCGCCAGCAGCTGCAGGTGCCGGTGCTGGCCCTGAACCGTGGCAAGGACGCACCGCCGGCCGGCAGCGCCGGTTTCTCGCTGGCACCGGAAGACGACGGCATCGTCGCCGCCGAATACCTGCGTGGCCGCGAACGCAACCGCGCACTGGTGATCAGCAGCAATGACGACACCGGCCGCCGTTCCGCCGCCGCCTTCGCGCAGCGCTTCGCACAGCGCGGTGGGCAGGTGGTGGCCACCTTCAACGTCAGCGATGCCGTTGGCGATGTCGGCGCGCAGGTGCGCAATGCCGGCCAGGTCGATGCGGTGTTCCTCGCCGTGCGTGCACCGCAGGCCCGCCTGCTGGCGCCGCAGCTGGCGCTGGCCGGTGCCGGTGGCGCCACCCGCGTCGGCACCTCGCAGCTGACCGTCGGCAGCGGCAAGGTGGAAGAAGACGTGGCCCTGGACGGCATCGTCTACCCGAATGAAGCCTGGAACGTGCGCAGCGTGTCCGGCCTGCCCTCGGCCAGCCAGGTGGCCAGCACCCTGCCGAGCGCACGCGGTGCGGCCGGCCGCCTGTTCGCGTTCGGCGCCGACGCCTGGAAGATCACCGCCTATCTGGACAAGCTGTCCAACGAAGGCGGCCTGGACGGTGCCACCGGCACCCTGTTCCTGGACAGCAACGGCAACATCCTGCGCCAGCCGGCATGGTCGACCTTCAATGGCGGCCGGCCGATGCCGATCGTCGGTGGTCGCTGAGCGCAGCCAACGTGGCTCGGCGGTGGAAGCCGCCGCCGAGCAGCATCTGCAACAGGCCGGACTGCAGCCGCGCGCGCGCAACGTGCGTTATCGCGGCGGTGAACTGGACCTGGTGATGGACGATGCCGGCATCGTGGTGTTCGTGGAGGTGCGCTATCGCGCGCGATCGGAGTACGGTGGCGGTGCCGCTTCAGTCGATGCGCGCAAATGCCGGCGCCTGGCGCATGCCGCGCAGCTGTACCTGCGGGACCACCCCGCGCTGGCCAATGCGCCCTGCCGCTTCGACGTGGTGGAAGCCAGTGGCGAACCGCCGCAGCTGCATTGGCTGCGTGACGCATTCCGGCTGGATGATTGCTGATGTGTACTGTCCGCCTTGGTAGAAGCCGACCTTGGTCGGCGCGTCTGTGCCAACCAAGGTTGGCCCCCGCCAGAGCGCAGCCTGGCCGGCACTACCATGGTGCGTGACTGATGCCTTCGATCATCACCCATGCCGCCGTGCCGCTGGCGCTGTGGTGCGCCGCTGATCGTGGCCGCATCCCGCCGCGCCTGCTGGTTGCAGGCGTGATCGCCGCGATGCTGCCCGATGCCGATGTACTGGCCTTTGCGCTGCACATTCCCTATGCGGATGCCTTCGGCCATCGCGGTGCCAGCCATTCGCTGCTGTTTGCCGGCGTGCTGGCGGCATTGGCGGCGGCGTTCGCATTCTTTGGTAGCGGCCGACCTTGGTCGGCACCACACAGCCCCGGTAGTCGCCGACCTTGGTCGGCGCAGCACAGCCCCGGTAGTCGCCGACCTTGGTCGGCGGTTTCGTGCCAACCAAGGTTGGCACCTACCAAGGCAGGGCCAACGGTGGCATCGACCGTACAAGCCGCTGTATTCGTCTTCGTCTGTGCCGCCAGCCATCCGCTGCTGGATGCGATGACCACCGGCGGCCTCGGCGTCGCACTGGCCTGGCCGTGGAGCGAACACCGCTTCTTCGCGCCGTGGCGACCGATCCGCGTTTCACCCTTCGCCCCACAGTTCTTCAGCGCACGCGGCGTGGCTACCCTGCTCTCCGAACTGCGCTGGGTGTGGCTGCCGCTGGCCGGCGCCGTTGTCGCCTGGAAACTGATCCAACCCGCTCCTGCTGCCTCTCGAGATCCGTCATGAGTCCTGCCCTGCCTGCTGCCCTGGTTGCCGAACTGTCCGTCCTGCTGGGCGCGGAGGGCTGGCGCATGGATGACAGCGCGCTGGAGGCCAACGCGCAGGACAATTCATGGCGCCGCCAGCGTCCGGCAGCCGTGGCGCTGCCCGCCGACGTCGAACAGGTTCAGGCACTGGTACGTGCCTGTCGCGCGCATGGCGTGGCGCTGGTCGCGCGCGGCGCCGGCACCGGCACGACCGGTGCAGCCGTCCCGCAGCCGGGCAGCATCGTGCTGTCGTTCACCCGCATGGACCGCATCATCGAGATCCGCGCCGGTGATCGCTGCGCGGTCGTGCAGCCCGGCGTGCTCAATGGCACCCTGCAGCAGGCACTGGCCCCGCATGGCCTGTTCTGGGCGCCGGATCCTTCCAGCGCCGAGATCTGCAGCATCGGCGGCAACCTCGCTTGCAATGCCGGCGGCCCGCGCGCGGTGAAGTACGGCACCAGCCGCGACAACGTGCTGGGCCTGGTGGCGGTGACCGGCACCGGCGAGCTGATCCGCTGCGGTGGTGCCTACACCAAGGACGCCACCGGCTACGACCTCACCCATCTGCTTGTGGGCAGCGAAGGCACGCTGGCACTGATCGTGGAAGCCACGCTGAAGCTGACCCCGTTGCCGGTCAGCCAGGCCGGGCTGCGCGTGCTGTACCGCGATGCCGATGCTGCTGCGGCCGCCGTGTCGCGGTTGATGTCGCAGCCGGTGGTACCCACCCGCCTGGAATTCATGGACGCGCGCAGCCTGGAGCTGCTGCGGCTCAATGGTGCTGACGTGCCAGAGGCCGGTGCGATGCTGCTGGTCGAGGCCGATGGTGACCACGACACCCTGCCCTATCTGCTGCAGGCCCTGGCCAGCGCCGCCGAAGGCGACGGCATGATCGAACTGGACGTGGCGATGGAAGGCCGCGCACGCGACCAGCTGTGGGCGGCGCGCAAGGCGCTGTCGCCTGCGCTGCGCAGTGTGGCGCCGGGCAAGATCAATGAAGATGTAGTGGTCCCGGTGTCGCGCATTCCGGAGCTGGTGGCCGGCGTGCAGGCGCTGGCACGTGACTACACGCTGACCATCGTCACCTTCGGCCATGCCGGCAACGGCAACCTGCACGTCAACATCCTCTACCACCCGGACGATGCCGACGAGAACACGCGCGCGCATGCCGCGCTGCCAAGGATCTTCGAGCTGACGCTGGCATTGGGCGGCACGTTGTCGGGCGAACACGGCATCGGCCTGGCCAAGCGCGATTTCATGGCGCAGGCCTTCACCCCGGAAACGCTGGCAACGATGCGCGCGATCAAGGCCGCGCTGGACCCGGACGGCATCCTCAACCCCGGTAAGGTGCTGCCGCCGGCATAGACTGCGCGCACTCCTGCGCGCTCCTGTAGAGCCGAGCCATGCTCGGCTGCTCTTCGACCAGATCGCGATGACGCCCGCGCCATGCGCGCAAGCCGAGCGTGGGCTCGGCTCTACAACAACGTGTCGTTCACCTTCGCGCTCCTGTAGAGCCGAGCCATGCTCGGCTCCTCTTCGACCAGATCGCGATGACGCCCGCGCTGTGTGCGCAAGCCGAGCGTGGGCTCGGCTCTACAACGACGTGTCGTTCACCTTCGCGCTCCTGTAGAGCCGAGCCATGCTCGGCTGCTCTTCGACCAGATCGCGATGAC
>NZ_JCAFSD010000014.1:0-83712 GCF_059368915.1 Stenotrophomonas sp. YJH_SMC_105-26
AAACGTCTGCAAGATGGACAATCATCCTTCCTGCAGGCGCCTTCACAAGATACCTGCGCATACTTTCAAAGATCCGGGGAAGTGGCCTCAGCGCCGTTCCCGTGTGCTGCGAAGTTTCCTTCGTAGCGAGCCGCCCATTATGCCAGACTTTTTCAGTCCGTCAACACCTTCGTTCGATCATCTCGTTCGGCGGTGGTGGGCACCCTGATGTCGCTGAAGCCCCTTGGTGGCGACCCCTGCGACGGGGGAGGAGAAGTATGGCCCCATCCACATCATTTGTGAAGGGGGTGTGGCGATTTTTTTCACCGGATGTTGCATCTGTTCATCCGTCGCGCTGCGGTAGGAACCCGCGAAGCGCAGCCAAGCGTAGGCTTGGCTCTACAAGAGCATAAGGAAGGGCCGGCTGGCGCCGGCCCTTCCCTGCTGTCAGGCAGTGACCAGGCGCACGCGGGCGAAAGTACGCTTGCCGACCTGCAGCAGGCCTTCGAAGCCCGGCTGCAGCACCTGCTGGCCATCTTCGACCACTTCACCGTCGACCTTGACCGCGCGCTCCTTGAGCTTGCGATTGGCTTCAGAGTTGCTCGGGGTCAGGCCGGCCGCCGTCAGCAGCGCAGCGATACGCAGTCCTTCGGCCGGAATCGCCACGTCCTGCAGCGGCAGCTGGGTAATGTCACCCTGCCCGGTCACCGCTGCTTCCCAGCCTGCAATGGCCTGCTCGGCCGCCGCGGCGTCGTGGAAACGGGTCGCCAGTTCACGCGCCAGGCGCAGCTTGACCACACGCGGGTTCAAGCCGCCTTTGGCCACCTGCTCGCGCAGCTGCACGGCTTCGGCCTGGCTGATGTCGAAGGACAGCAGTTCGATCCAGCGCCACATCAGGGTGTCGTCCACCTTCATGGTCTTGGTGACGATGTCGATGGCCGGCTCGCTGATGCCAATGTAGTTGCCCAGCGACTTGGACATCTTGTTGACGCCGTCCAGGCCTTCCAGCAGCGGCATGGTCAGCACCACCTGCGGCTTCTGGCCGTGGTGTTCCTGCAGGCCACGGCCCATCAGCAGGTTGAACTTCTGGTCGGTACCGCCCAGTTCGACGTCGGCCTCCAGGGCCACCGAATCGTAGCCCTGCACCAGCGGGTACAGGAATTCGTGGATGGCGATGGACTGCTGGGCGGCATAGCGCTTGGCGAAGTCGTCGCGCTCGAGCATGCGCGCCACGGTGTGCTGGCCGGCCAGGCGGATCATGTCGGCCGCGCCCATCTTGCCGAACCACTCCGAGTTGAAGCGGACTTCGGTACGGCTGCGGTCGAGCACCTTGAACACCTGTTCCTCGTAGGTACGGGCGTTGGCCAGCACGTCATCGCGGCTGAGCGGCTTGCGGGTCAGGCTCTTGCCGGACGGGTCGCCGATCATGCCGGTGAAGTCGCCGATCAGGAAAATGACCTGGTGGCCGAGGTCCTGGAACTGGCGCATCTTGTTCAGCAGCACCGTATGGCCCAGGTGCAGGTCGGGCGCGGTGGGGTCGAAGCCGGCCTTGATCCGCAGCGGACGGCCTTCCTGCAGGCGCGCACGCAGATCCTCGAGCTTGAGGATCTCGTCGGCACCACGGCCGATCAGGGCAAGGGCTTCTTCAATCGAGGACACGTGACTACTCCCGGCAACGCCGATTCTTGTGTGGGGTGTTAAAGCGAAGTTAACCCGATTGGCTTCACAAAAGCCAATGGGCACAAGGGTTTGACGCGGTTTTCTCAGGTGTCTATGGTAACCGGCGATCAGGCCCGCACTCCCAGGCCGCCAGGAAAAAACCGCCGATGCACAATTCCGAACAAGGGCGCGCACGCAAGCAGCGCTTCCAGGAACGCCTCCACGTCCTGCACGACAACACCCTGCATCGGAAGCTCAGGCAACATCTTCCCGCCGCCTTCAATGAGCGCTGGACCCGCCGCCATTGGATGCATGCCAGCCTGTTTGCGACCATCGGCGCCCTGGTGGCGACGATCGTCCCCGGTTTCTCGCACACCATCGATGCCCCCTACGCCGACAGCCACACCAGCCTGGCGCTGCCGTTGCCGCCGCTGACCATGGCCCGCCAGCAGCAGGTGCCGGGTGACAGCTGGCAGGTGCTGCGCGTGCAGCGTGGCCAGACCCTGAGCGACCTGTTCGACAAGGCTGGCATTCCGGCCACCACCCTGCACCGGGTGCTGGACCACCCCGGCGCGCGTGAGGCGTTGACCAAGCTGCGCCCGGGTGCCGAGATCGCCTTCGACATGCCGCTGTCCGGCGACCTGCGCAGCATCCGTTTCGACCGCGATGCCGACAACCGCGTGGAACTGAGCCTGGCCGGCGATGACATCAAGGAGAAAGTGACCAAGCGCGAGTCCTCCACGCGCACCGTGGTCACCAGCGGCGAGATCACCAGTTCGCTGTATGCCGCGGCCCGACGGGCCGGGCTGTCGCCGTCGGCGATCGCGACGATGACCGACGACATCTTCAAGTACGACATCGACTTCTCCAAGGACCTGCAGCCGGGCGACCGCTTCAGCGTGGTGATGGATGAAACCTGGCGCGAAGGCGAGAAGGTGGACACCAGCAAGATCCTGGCGGCGACCTTCACCACCGGTGGCAAGACCTATTCCGGCTTCCGCTTCGACCGCAACGGCAAGTCCGAGTACTACGACATCAACGGCCGTTCGCTGAAGAAGAGCTTCATCCGCATGCCGATCCCGTTCGCGCGGCTGAGTTCGACCTTCGGCGCACGCAAGCACCCGGTGCTGGGCAAGATGCGCATGCACAAGGGCGTGGACTACGCCGCGCGCACCGGCACTCCGATCATGGCCGCCGGCGATGCCCGCGTGCAGTTCGCCGGCGTGCAGCGCGGCTACGGCAACGTGGTGATCCTCGACCATGGCCGCGGCCACACCACCCTGTACGGCCACATGTCGCGCTTTGCGAACATCAGGACCGGCCAGCGCGTGGCCCAGGGCACGGTGATCGGCTATGTCGGCTCGACCGGCCTGGCGACCGGCCCGCACCTGCACTACGAATTCCGCGTCAACGGCGAGCACCGCAACCCGCTGACCGTGACCATGCCGCCGCCGGAACCGCTGAAGGGCGCCGAGCTGGTCGCCTTCCGCGCGCAGACCGCGCCGGCGATGGCGCGCATCCAGGGCATGGAGAAGCTGATCTACGCCGACGCCAGCCCGGCACCGACCAGCCGCGACGAGGCTGCGCCCGAGGTGGCCAGCGCCAAGGACAAGCAGGCGACCGGCCGCAAGCGCGGCTGAGCGTCTTGCGTTGACGAAGAAGGACGCGGCAGCCCAAGCTTGCCGCGTCCTTTTTTTATGCCTGCCATGAACACGACTGCCGACGCTGACGCCCCCCTGTACCTTGGCCTGATGTCGGGCACCAGCGCCGATGGCATCGATGCCGCGCTGGTGCAGTTCCCCGCCGGCGGTGGCTGCCGCTTCGTGCACGGCCTGACCGCCCGCTGGGAGCCGGTGCTGCGCGCGCGGCTGGTGGCGCTGGGCGAAGGTGGCCCGCTGGAGTCGCTGGAGGAACTGGGCGAACTGGACGCGCGGATCGCGATCAACTTCGCCGGGGCCGCCAATCAACTGCTGGCCGAGGCCGGCGTGGACCGCAGCCAGGTGCGCGCGATCGGCTCGCACGGCCAGACCGTGCGCCACCGCCCGCTGGCCGACCCGGCGTTCACCGTGCAGCTGGGCGACGGCAACCGCATTGCCGAACTGACCGGGATCACGACGGTATCCGACTTCCGCCGCCGCGACGTGGCGGCCGGGGGCCACGGTGCGCCGCTGATGCCGGCCTTCCACCTGGGCATGCTGGGCACCGCCGACGAAGACCGCGCGGTGCTCAACCTGGGCGGCATCGCCAATCTGACCCTGATCCCGCGCGAAGGCGCGGTGCGTGGCTTCGATACCGGCCCGGCCAATGCGCTGATGGACGCCTGGTGCCAGCGCCATACCGGCCGCACCTTCGATGCCGATGGCGCTTACGCTGCCAGTGGCACGTTGGACGAGGGCCTGCTGGCCGGCTGGCGCTCGGACCCGTGGTTCGCGCTGCCGCCGCCGAAGAGCACCGGGCGCGAACAGTTTCACCTGTCCTGGGCCGAAGCCCACATGGGGGAAGGCGAGTACGCCGCTGCCGATGTGCAGGCCACCCTGCTGGAGCTGACCGTGGCGACCGTGGCCGATGCGTTGCTGGCGCAGCAGCCGCAGACCCGGCGCCTGCTGGTCTGTGGCGGCGGTGTGCGCAACCGGCAGCTGATGAAGCGGCTGGCGGCGCGGCTGCCGGAGGTGCAGGTTGAGTCCAGCGCGGTGCATGGGCTGGACCCGGAGTACGTGGAGGCGATCGGTTTCGCCTGGCTGGCGCAGCGGACGATGGACGGGCTGGCGGGCAACCTGCCGAGCGTGACCGGGGCAACGGGCCCGCGGATCCTGGGGGCGATCCACCTGGCGTGAGGTGGGCCGTCCGCGCAGGTGAGGCGCCGTTGTAGAGCCGAGCCCTGCTCGGCTTAGCGCGGGCCGGGCCAAGAGCAGCCGAGCATGGCTCGGCTCTACAAAGGCGCTAATCGAAGCCCTGCCCTGCCGGCAGGGCCTGCAGGGCGGCAATCGCGGCGGAGAGGGCGTCCACTTCGGGATCGCCGAAGCCGGAGCGGACCTCCAGTTCACTGCTGAACAGCCCCTGCTCCAGCAAGGCGGCGCAGGTCTGTTCGTGGGTCCAGCCGCGGGCGACCGCGACCCGTCGGATGCGTTCCAGCAGCAGCGGGTCCAGGTCCCGCAGCACAACGTCGGCCATGCTCACTTCCCCGTTCGCAAGGCACCGCCCCCTCGGCGCGTCGGGGGCGATGATCCCGCAGTCCGGGCGGGCAGGCAATCAGGCGACCGGCGGCGGCCCGCGATCGGCGATCCGCGGCCACAGCCACGCCAGCAGCAGCAGGGTTGGCACCACGGTGATCGAGCTGAGGATGAAGAACGTGCTGTAGGACGTGGCTTCGACGATGTAGCCGGAGACGCCACCGACGAACTTGCCCGGCAGGTTGGCCAGCGAGACCAGCAATGCGTACTGGGTGGCGGTGAAGTTGCGGTCGGTCAGCGACGACATGAAGGCCACCAGCACGGTGCCGGCAAAGCCCTGGAACAGGTTGTCGGCACTGAGCGCGGCGTAGAACGCCCACAGCTTGCCCGGATTGTGCGCCATCAGCAGGAAGGCCAGGTTGGACAGCGCCACGCCCAGCGCGGCCACCAGCAGCATGCGGCGGAAGCCGAACGCAGCCACCGCGATGCCGCCAAGGAACGCGCCGCCGATGCCCATCCACACACCGAACAGCTTGGAGACGGTGGCGATGTCGGCCTTGTCGAACCCCGAGTCGAGATAGAACGGCCCGGCCATCACTCCGATCACCTGGTCGGGAAACTTGAACAGGCCGACGAACGCCAGCAGCACCAGCGCCAGTGCCACGCCATTGCGGCTGAAGAAGCTGGAGATGGGCTGGACGAACGCTTCGGCAATATCGATGCGGCGCTGCACGGCGGTGGCCGGGCGCTGCGGTTCGGCGCACAGCAGGGTGGTGACGATCGGCAGCAGCATCAGCGCGGCCATCGCCAGGTAGGCGACGATCCAGCCTTCGAACTGGGCCAGGTACAGCGCGCCGGCACCGGCCAGGATCAGGCCGATCCGGTAGCCCAGCGTATAGGTGGCGGCCAGCGCCGCCTGGGCGGTCTGCGGCGCGATCTCGATGCGGTAGGCATCGACGGCCGAATCCTGGGTGGCGCCGGCGAACGACGCCACCAGCACCCACATCACCAACGGCCACACGCCCTGTTCGGGCCGCACGAAGGCCAGCGCGACCAGCCCGACCAGCACCAGCACCTGCGACACCAGCAGCCAGGAGCGGCGGCGGCCGAGCCGCCCCAGCAGCGGGAAGGCGTAGCGGTCCAGCAGCGGTGCCCACAGGAACTTGAGCAGGTAGAAGAAGCTGGCCAGGCTGATCAGGCCGATGCTGCCCAGGTCCAGCCCGACGTCGCGCAGGCGCGTGGACAGGGTCTGCGAGGCGATCAGCAGGAACGGCAGGCCACTGCCGAAGCCGAGCATGGCCATGGTCAGCGCCGACGGGGTACCGAAGGCGCGCTTGATGCCGGCCCAGCCCTTGTAGCTGACCGGCGTGGCGGCCTCGGTCACAGGTCGTAGTCCACGGTGAACGGGGCGTGGTCGGAGAAGCGCTCGTCGCGGTAGATCGAGCAGCTGCGCAGTCGGTCACGCAGGCCCGGGGTGATGAACTGGTAGTCGATGCGCCAACCGACATTGTTGGCACGGGCGGCGCCGCGGTTGCTCCACCAGGTGTAGTCCTCTCCGGTGGGGTTGAGCAGGCGGTAGGCATCGGCCCACCCACGGCCGCCGGCGACATCGGTGGTCTGGCCGTGGTCGGCGCACAGCGCGTTGAGCCAGTCGCGCTCCTCCGGCAGGCAGCCGGAGTTCTTCTGGTTGGACTTCCAGTTCTTGATGTCCAGCGCCGAACGCACGATGTTCCAGTCACCGCACAGCACGTAGTCGCGGCCGCTGCGCGCCCACGCTTCGAGGATCGGCCGCAGCCATTCCATCACTTCGAACTTGAAGCCCTGGCGCAGGTCGCCCGAGCTGCCCGATGGGATATAGAAGGAAACCACGCTGAGATTGCCGTAGCGCGCCTCGATGTAGCGGCCTTCGTCGTCGAACGGCGCCCAACCCAGCGAGGTGATGACCTGGTCCGGTTCGCGCTTGCTGTAGATCGCCACGCCGCTGTAGCCCTTCTTGGTGATGGCATCGCGATAGAAGCAGTGGTGGCCGTCCGGACGGAACATCGGGTCGGTCAGCTGGTCTTCCTGGGCCTTGGTTTCCTGGATGCACAGGACGTCGGCGTCCTGGGCACGGAACCAGTCGAGGAAGCCCTTGGTCGCGGCGGAACGGATGCCATTGGCGTTGAAACTGATGATGCGCATGCGGGGGACCTGCGGCGGGAAACCGGGCAAGCATACCGGTTGCCCGCAGGGCTGCGCAGTCCGCCAGGCCGGGCCTGGACGGCTTTCACATGGCGCTGGACGAGCGCGAAACGCCCAGCTGGATTAGGATTTGTGCTCCAAATGAAGATGAATCGAGTTTTGATGAGCGACCACCGCCACCGTTTCCTGCAGCTGGCCCTGACTGCCGACGCCCTGCGCTTCGGCCAGTTCACCCTCAAGTCCGGCCGGCTGAGCCCCTATTTCTTCAACGCCGGTCGTTTCGACTCCGGTTCGCTGCTGTCGCAGCTCGGCGCCTGCTACGCCGATGCCATCGATGCCACCGGGATCAAGTACGACGTGGTGTTCGGCCCGGCCTACAAGGGCATTCCGCTGGCCACCGCGATGGCCTGCGAGCTGGCCCAGCGTGGCCGCGACCTGCCGCTGTCGTTCAACCGCAAGGAAGCCAAGGACCATGGTGAAGGCGGCCAGCTGATCGGCGCCGACCTGAATGGCAAGCGCGTGCTGATCGTCGATGACGTGATCACCGCCGGTACCGCGATCCGCGAAGCGCTGGGCATCATCCGCGCTGCCGGCGGCACCCCGGCCGGCATCGTGGTGGCACTGGACCGCCAGGAGATCGCCTCGGAAGCCGACCGTCGCTCGGCGGCACAGTCGGTGGCCGAAGAAGCCGGCATTCCGGTGATCGCCGTGGCGTCGCTGGCCGATCTCCTTGATTTCGCCTCCGGCAACCCGGAACTTGTCGGTTACCGGCAGCCGCTGGAAGCCTACCGGGCCCAGTACGGCGTCCGTTCGATCCGCTGACCGACCAGGGGAAAGGTCATGTCCCGAGTTCCTGCTGTTCTCTTTGCCGGCCTGCTGCTGGCCGTGCCGTTCACCGTGCCGGCGCAGTCGCGCGACGGCGGCAAGGTGGAGAAGAAGCTGTACTGCTGGAACGAGGGCAAGGAGCGGATCTGCAGTGATTCGCTGCCGGCCGATGCGGTCAATCACGCCCGCGAGGAGTTCAACGCGAAGAGCGGCCTGCGCAATGCGCAGGTCCAGCGCGCGTTGACCGACGAGGAGCGCGCCGCAGCCAGCACCGTGGCACAGCAGCAGCAGCTGGACCTGATGGCCGAGCAGACCCGCCAGCGCACCGAGCAGGCGATGCTGTCCACCTATGGCAGCGAGGACGACCTGCGCCGGGTGTTCGCCGAACGCCAGGAAGTGCTGGACAACAACCTGAAGACCGCCGAGTACAACGTCACCAGCCTGCGCGAATCGCTGGTGGCGCTGCTGTCGGCCGCCGGTGACCGCGAACTGGCCGGTGGCAAGGTGGCCGACAAGCAGGCCGAGGCGATCCGCCAGCGGCATATACAACTGCAGTCGCAGCAACGCCTGCAGGCCGGGTTCCTGCAGCAGCAGCAGGCGCTGAAGGCCGAGATCGACAGCACGCTGCAGCGCTATCGCGAGCTGAAGGGCGTGGCGCAGGCGAGCCAGGCGCCGTGATTCGCCTGTAGCGCCGGGCCACGCTCGGCTCCGCGTGACCTTGGGAAAGGGCAGCCGAGCATGGGCTCGGCTCTACAGCAGGCGGCGCCTGGTTACGGGTTGGCCCACGGAATTTATGCACTCTTTACGCGTCGGCCCGGTCCGGCGCGTAGTGCGTTTATGGGCGGCAGGACGACGATGACGGCCTGAGGTGGAGGGGTTCCACCAGGTCGCTATTGAAATGTCCCCCTGGCTGTCTTTGTTGTGTGGCGTGCTGGTGCTGGTCGCCGCCGCCTATCTTCTCTATGTCGTGCTGCGGCCCGAATCGTTCTAACGGAGCCGGCCATGACTGAGATGCTTGTCATTCTTGCCGCCAGCCTGCTGCTGGCGTGGCCGCTGGGCCTGTACCTGGCCCGCGTGATGCGCGGCACGCCGATGAAGGTCGACGTGCTGTTCAACTGGATCGAAAAGCCGTTGTACAAGGTGTTCGGCGTCGATCCCTCGCGCGCGATGTCCTGGCGCGGCTACGTGCTGGCCTTCGTGCTGAGCAACGTGGTGGTCGCTGTGTTGACCCAGGCGGTGTTCATGACCCAGGCCTGGTTGCCACTGAACCCGGACCAGATCCCGAACATGCGCTGGGACACCGCGCTGCACACGATGATCTCGTTCCTGACCAACACCAACCAGCAGCACTATTCGGGCCAGGCGCAGCTGTCCTACCTCTCGCAGATGACCGGCATCACCGGCCTGCAGGTGGTGACGCCGATGATGGGCCTGGCGCTGGCGGTGGCGACGCTGCGCGCGTTGTTCTCGCGTGCGCCGCAGGCTGCGGCGGCCACCGGTGCCGGCGATGACCGCCAGGTGGCGGTAGGCAACTACTACGTGGACGTGGTGCGCCTGTGCGTGCGCTTCCTGTTGCCGCTGTGCCTGGTGTGGACCCTGCTGCTGACCAGCCAGGGTGTGCCGTCGACGATGGCCGGTGGCCCGCAGGCCACGCCGATCGATGCCAGCGCCGGCATGACCGGACAGAAGCTGCCGCTGGGCCCGGTGGCGGCGATGGTCGCGGCCAAGCAGCTCGGCGCCAACGGTGGCGGCTGGTACGGCCCGAACAGCAGCTTCCCGCTGGAGAACCCGACCCCGCTGTCGAACGCGCTGGAAATCGTCGGCATCCTGCTGGTGCCGATGGCGGTGATCTTCATGATCGGCGCGTTCACCGGCCGGCGTCGCTTCGGCGCCCTGGTGTTCAGCTGCATGCTGGGCATGTCGCTGCTTTCCACCGGCGCGATGATGTGGAGCGAAGGGCATAGCGCCAGCGCCGCCACCCCGCTGCTGATGGAAGGCAAGGAGGTGCGCTTCGGCGCCGACGGCACGGCGCTGTGGGCGGCGGTGACTACCCAGGTCTCCAATGGCTCGGTGAACGGCATGCACGATTCGCTGGCGCCGCTGAGCGGTGGCATCGCGATGGTCAACATGCTGGTCAGCGCGATCTGGGGCGGCATCGGCTGTGGCCTGCAGCAGTTCATCGTCTATCTGCTGCTGGGTGTGTTCCTGGCCGGGTTGATGACCGGGCGCACGCCGGAACTGTTCGGCCGCAAGCTGGAGACGCCCCAGGTGCGCCTGCTGGCCCTGCTGGTGCTGCTGCAGCCGATCACCCTGCTGGTGTTCACTGCGATCACCCTGGCCGTGCCCGGCCTGGCCGGCACCTCCAACCCCGGCTTCCATGGCATCAGCCAGGTGTTCTACGAGTATGTCTCGGCCTACGCCAACAACGGTTCGGGCTTCGAAGGACTGGGTGACGCCACGCTGTGGTGGAACCTGAGTTGCTCGCTGGTACTGCTGCTGGGCCGCTTCCCGCTGCTGATCATTCCGCTGGTGGTGGCCGCACAGCTGGCCGCCAAGCGCCAGGCGCCGGAGTCTGCCGGCAGCCTGCAGATCGAAACCCCGACCTTCGCCCTGACCCTGGTCTCGGTGATCGTCATCCTGACCGTGCTGCAGTTCATGCCGGCGCTGGTACTCGGCCCGATCGCCGATCACCTGAGCCTGGGACTGCGCTGAGGACACCCTGATGAGTACCCAAGCAAGTTCAACCCGTAGTACCCATGCACCGCGCCCTGCCCTGCTTGATGGCGCCGGCCTGCGCCGTGCGCTGGTCGAAGCAGTGCGCAAGCTGGCGCCGATGCATCTGGTGCGCAGCCCGGTGATGGCGGTGGTGATGGCCGGCACGATCGTCGCCGCGATCGTCACCCTGACCGGCAATGCACCGCTGGGCTTCGGCCTGGCGGTAACCGCCATCCTGCTGGTGACCGTGCTGTTCGGCAATTTCGCCGAGGCAGTGGCCGAAGCGCGTGGCCGTGGCCAGGCCGCCTCGCTGCGCCGTGCCCGCCAGGACCTGGTGGCGCGCCGGCTGGCGGCGCCGCAGCCGGGCGCAGCCGAAGCCCAGGTGCCTGCCGCCGAGCTGCGCCCGGGCGACCATGTGATCGTCAGTGCCGGTGAGCTGGTGCCGGCCGATGGCGAGATCGTGCAGGGCCTGGCCACCATCAACGAAGCGGCAGTGACCGGCGAATCGGCACCGGTGCTGCGCGAGGCCGGTACCGACCGTTCCGGTGTGATCGGTGGCACCAAGGTGCTGTCCGACCAGATCATCGTGCGGGTGACCGCCGAGCCGGGCCACAGCTTCCTGGACCGCATGATCGCGCTGGTGGAAGGTGCCAATCGCCAGAAGACCCCCAACGAGATCGCGCTGACCCTGCTGCTGGCGGCGATGACGCTGACCTTCCTGGTGGTGGTGGCCACGTTGCCGGCGATCGGCGCGGCCGTGGGCGTGCAGGTCGATCCACTGCTGCTGATCGCACTGCTGGTGTGCCTGATCCCGACCACCATCGGCGGCCTGCTGCCGGCCATCGGCATCGCCGGCATGAACCGTGCGCTGGCCGCCAACGTACTGGCCAAGTCGGGCAAGGCAGTGGAAGTGGCCGGCGACGTCGACGTGCTGCTGCTGGACAAGACCGGCACCATCACCTACGGCGACCGCCAGGCCAGCCACTTCCATCCGCTGGCCGGCATCGACGCCAGCCAGCTGCGCGAGGCGGCACTGCTGTCCTCGCTGGCCGACCCGACCCCGGAAGGCAAGTCGATCGTGCGCCTGGCGCGCGAACAGGGCTGCGCCACCGCCGAGCCGGACCGTGCCGACTACCTGGCCTTCAGTGCCCAGACCCGGATGTCCGGCGTCGATCTGGAACACGGGCGGCAGATCCGCAAGGGCGCTGCCGATGCGATCCGCACCCACGTGCAGGCACTGGGCGGCAGCGTGCCGGCTGAACTGGCCGGCCGCGTCGAGCAGGTCGCGCGCAATGGCGCCACCCCGCTGGTGGTGGCCGAGGGCCGCCACGTGCTGGGCGTGATCGAGCTGTCGGACGTGGTCAAGCACGGCATGCGCGAGAAGTTCGCACAGCTGCGGGCGATGGGCATCCGCACGGTGATGATCACCGGCGACAACCCGCTGACCGCCGCCGCCATCGCTGCCGAAGCGGGCGTTGATGACTACATCGCCGAGGCCCGTCCGGAAGACAAGCTGGCACGCATCCGCCAGGAACAGGCCGGTGGCCGCCTGGTGGCGATGGTGGGCGATGGCACCAACGATGCTCCCGCGCTGGCCCAGGCCGACATCGGCCTGGCGATGAACTCCGGCACGCAGGCGGCGAAGGAGGCCGGCAACATGGTCGACCTCGATTCAGACCCGGCCAAGCTGCTGGCGGTCGTGGAAGTGGGCAAGCAGCAGCTGATCACCCGCGGTGCGCTGACCACCTTCTCGCTGGCCAACGACGTGTCCAAGTACTTCGCGATCCTGCCGGCGCTGTTTGCCGCTGCGGTTCCGGCCATGGCCGCACTGAACGTGATGCAGCTGTCGAGCCCACGCAACGCGGTGCTGGCGGCGCTGATCTTCAACGCGCTGGTGATTCCCGCGCTGATCCCGCTCGCCCTGCGTGGCGTGCGCTTCCGTCCGGCCACGGCCACCGCGCTGCTGCGCCGGAACATGCTGGTGTACGGCCTCGGCGGCGTGCTGTTGCCGTTCGCGGCGATCAAGCTGATCGACCTCTTCCTTGTCCTGGTATTCGGCGCATGAACCGTTCTGCTTCCACCTCCACCTCCCTGCCCCGCGAACCGAAGGCCGAAGCCCGCGTGGCCAGCCTGCAGGACGGCGCCGGCTGGCGCCCGGCGATCGGCCTGGGCCTGGCCACCCTGCTGCTGGCCGGCGCGGTCTACGCCGGCATCGCCACCGGTTTCGCCGGCCTGGCCTACCCCACCCAGGCCGAGGGCAGCCTGCTGCGCGATGGCAGCGGCCAGGTGCGCGGCTCGGCATGGTTGTCGCAGCCGTTCACCGGCGATGGCTACTTCCAGGCACGGCCGTCGGCGGCCAACTACGACCCGATGGCCGCGGCCGGTTCCAACCTGGCGCGCAGCAACCCGGCGCTGGCCGAGCGTGTTGCCGCCAGCACGGCGGCGGTGGCCGCGCGCGAAGGTGTCGCCCCGGCGCAGGTGCCGGCCGACCTGGTCACCCAGTCCGGCGGCGGGCTGGATCCGCAGCTGTCGCCGGCGGCGGCGCAGCTGCAGGTGGCACGCGTGGCACGTGCCCGCGGCCTGCCGGTGGAGCGCGTGCAGGCCTTGGTGCAGGCACATACTGAAGGGCGCCAGTGGGGCGTGTTCGGCCAGCCGCGGGTGAACGTGGTGACGCTGAACTTCGCGCTGGACCATGCGGCCAAGGCGCCGTGATGCCGGCCTGCATCGGCTGCGCGCACAATGGCGGCCATGACAGCGGCCCCCATGACTGATGCGCGTACCCGCCAGGCCGATGCCCTGGTGGAAGGCCTGCAACGCGAAGCCGGTGGCAAGCTGACCGTGTTCCTCGGCGCTGCGCCGGGTGTGGGCAAGACCTACACCATGCTGACCCGTGCCCAGGAGCAGCTGCGCCGCGGCGTGGACCTGGTGGTCGGGCTGGTGGAAACCCATGGCCGCGCCGAAACCCAGGCCCTGCTGGAAGGCCTGCCGCAGCTGCCGTTGAAGGACGTGGCCTATCATGGCCACGCCCTGCAGGAGATGGACCTGGATGCCGTGCTGGCACGGCATCCGGCGCTGGTGCTGGTGGACGAACTGGCCCATCGCAATGCGCCCGGCAGCCGCCATGAGCGGCGCTGGCAGGATGTGATGGAGCTGCTGGACGCCGGCATCGACGTCTGGACCACGGTCAACATCCAGCATCTGGAAAGCCTCAACGACGTGGTGATGCGCATCACCGGCGTGCGGGTCAGCGAGACCGTGCCCGATGGCGTGCTCGATCGCCTGCACGACATCGTGCTGGTGGATCTGCCGCCGCGCGAACTGATCGCGCGCCTGCAGCAGGGCAAGGTCTATGTGCCCGAACAGGCCGCGCAGGCGCTGCAGGCGTTCTTCTCGCCGGCCAACCTGACCGCCCTGCGTGAGCTGGCGATGCAGGAAGCCGCCGACCGCGTCGACAGCAGCCTGCGTGAAACCCGCGCCGCACGGGGCGAAGGCAACCTGCCGCTGCGGCGCGGCGTGCTGGTGGCCATCGATGGCGGCGGCCAGAGCGAGTACCTGGTGCGGGTGGCGCGCCGCATCGCCGAGCGCCGCGACGCACCGTGGACGGTGGTGACCGTGCAGGGCCGGCGCCAGGACGAGGCCACGCGGCGCGAGATCGATGCGGCCTTCGCCCTGGCACGGCGCCTGGGTGGCGACGCCGAACTGCTGCACGGATCGAGCATCGCCGATGCCCTGCTGGACCATGCAGCGCACAACGGCGTATCGACCCTGGTGCTGGGGCGGACCCGTGAGCGCCCGCTGGCGCGGATGTTCAACCGAACCCTGACCCAGCAGCTGATCCAGCGCGGGGCGCACTACGAGATCACCATCATCAGCACGCCGCAGGCCCGGGCGCGCTCGCGCCGCGAGGGTCTGCTGCCACCGATGCGCGGCATCAGCTACGAGCCGGTACAGGCACTGATCGCCACCGCGCTGGCCTGTGCGGTGGCTTGGCTGGCCGAACGCTGGGTCGGCATGGCCGACCTGTCGATGGTGTTCATCGTGGCAGTGGTGCTGGTGGCGGCGCGCACGCGTGCCAGCGTGGCGGTGATGGCGGCGATCCTGTGCTTCCTGGCCTACAACTTCCTGTTCATCGCGCCCCGCTTCACCTTCGCCATCGGTGCGCGCCAGGGCGTGATCACCGTGTTCCTGTTCCTGGCCGCCGCCTTGGTGGCCGGACGGCTGGCCTCGCGCCTGCGCATGCAGGTCATTGCGCTGCGTGCGGCCAACCGCCATGCACGTGCACGCCAGCAGCTGGGCCGTCAGCTGGCCAGCGCCGCCGGCAACGGCGAGGTGGCACAGGCAGGTCGGCATGCGTTGGAGCAGGCGATGGATGTGCCGGCGTGGCTGCGGATCGGCGCGGACACTGCCGCCGGTGGCCGCAGCCAACCCGGCGATACCGACCTGGCTGCCGCCGACTGGGCGCTGCGCCACGGCCAGCCCAGCGGCCGCTTCACCGACACCCTGGCCGGTGCGCAGTGGTGGTTCCTGCCATTGCTGGATGGCGAAGATCGCGCGATCGGCGTGGCCGGCCTGTACCTGCCCGGCGCACAGGCACGCCTGCTGCCCGAACAGCGGCAGCTTGCCGAAGCGATGGTCGATGACATCGCGCAGGCCGCACTGCGTACCCGGCTGGTGGCCGAACTGGAACAGGCGCATGTCAGCAACGAGACCGAGCGGTTGCGCTCGGCCCTGCTCTCTTCGGTGTCGCACGACCTGCGCTCTCCACTGGCGGCGATGATCGGTTCGGCCGACAGCCTGGCCAGTTACGGCGCGGCGATGGACACGGCCGATCGCCGTGCCCTGCTGGACACCATCCTGGTCGAAGGCGAGCGGCTGGACCGCTACATCCAGAACCTGCTGGACATGACCCGCCTTGGCCACGAAGGTCTGAAGATCAACCGTGACTGGATCGGCGTGGACGAACTGATCGGCTCGGCCGCACGGCGCCTGCAGCGCTACCAGCCCAAGGTGCGGCTGGAGCTGGACATTCCGTCCACGCTGGCGCCGATCTGGGTACACCCGGCGCTGGTCGAACAGGCCGTGTTCAACGTGATGGAGAACGCGGCCAAGTTCTCGCCGCCCGACGCCGCCGTGCAGGTGCAGGCGCGCGAACTGGACGGCCAGCTGCGCATCGACGTGATCGATGCCGGCCCCGGCATTCCCGACGACGAGCGCGCGCGCATCTTCGACATGTTCTACAGCGTCGAGCGCGGCGACCGCGGCCGCCACGGCACCGGCCTGGGCCTGACCATCTGCCAGGGCATGATCGGCGCACATGGCGGCAGCGTGCAGGCGCTGCCCGGACGCGACGGTCGCGGTACCCTGATCCGCATCACCCTGCCCCTGCTCAAGCCAGCCTCCCACGATGAGCCCGACCCCGATTGATGCCAGCGTGCCGGCCGCGCGCGTGCTGGTGATCGATGATGAAACCCAGATCCGCCGGTTCCTGGACATCAGCCTGCGCGCGCAGGGCTACCAGGTGCGGCAGGCCGCCACCGGCCAGGAAGGCCTGCAGCTGGCGGCCAGCGAGGACATGGACCTGGTGATCCTGGATATCGGCCTGCCGGACATGGAAGGCCACGAGGTACTTGAACAGCTGCGGCAGTGGAGCCAGGTGCCGGTGATCATGCTGACCGTGCGCGCCGGCGAAGCCGAGAAGGTGCGCGCACTGGATACCGGCGCCAACGACTACGTGACCAAGCCGTTCGGCACGCAGGAACTGATGGCACGGGTGCGGGCGCTGCTGCGCACGCGCAGCGTACCCAGTGATGGCACGCCACCGGTGTTCGACGACGGCCACCTGCGCGTGGACCTGGTGCGCCGCGAAGTCGCCCTGCAGGGTGAACCGGTGGCGTTGACCCGCAAGGAATACGCGTTGCTGTCGCTGCTGCTGCGCAATGCCGGGCGGGTAGTGACACAGCCGCAGATCCTGCAGGAGATCTGGGGGCCGACCCACCAGCACGATACCCATTACCTGCGCATCCTGGTCGGCAAGCTGCGGCACAAGCTGGGCGATTCGGCGCTGGATTCACGCTACCTGTTCACCGAACCGGGCGTGGGCTTGCGATTCAAGGGGTGAGGGTGTGCCGAACAACGGTCGGCACCCACCAAAGCAAATTCGGAAGAGCATCCACGCATGGCGTGGATCTCTGCTGTGTCGACCAAGGTCGACACCTACCAAGAGCAGTTCATGCGGTTCGGACAGATCGCGGGAATCTGTCGAAGGCGGGGTGGGTCCGGTTGCGGGGGCGTGAGCCGCATGGGCCCGAGGTATGCCTCGGGCGGGTTGGGCAGGACGCCCAACCCCGGTCTTGCCGTGTGCGCAGGACTGCGCACACGAGCAAGCGGCGACCGAGCTTACATGGGTGAGGGCGCTTTGCTTGCGAAGCACTGCTTCGCAAGCGCCCGAACGCCCAGCCGCCAGCGGCTGGGCCGGGCCCCGGAGGGGGACTTGCAGCGTCCCCCGTAACCGGACCCACCCCGCACCCCACGGATAGCCGGCCTTTGACGTTGACGTTGATTCGGCGGGTGCCGGGCGCCGCCCGGCCCCACCTCAGAACCCCAGCGGGGTGTCGCCCAGCACCGGCTGCAGCTGGCTGCGGAACAAGGCCTTGATGCGCTCCAGTGCGGCATCGTCGTTGCCTTCGAACCGCAGCACCAGCACCGGCGTGGTGTTGGAGGCGCGCACCAGGCCCCAGCCATCGGCGAAGTCCACGCGCAGGCCATCGATGGTCGACAGGCGGCCCCCCACATACGGGTTGTCCGGCGACTGCGCCGCCGCCACCAGCATCGCCACCAGCGCATGCGGCGTCCCGTCGGCCACCGCAACCTTCAGCTCCGGCGTGGCGACCATCTCCGGCAGTTCGCCCAGTACTTCGTCCGGGGTTTCCTCGCGCTGGGCCAGGATCTCCAGCAGGCGCGCAGCGGCGTACAGGCCGTCGTCGAAACCGAACCAGCGTTCCTTGAAGAAGAAGTGGCCGCTCATCTCACCAGCCAGCTCGGCATCGGTCTCGCGCATCTTCGCCTTCATCAGCGAATGCCCGGTCTTCCACATCAGCGGGCTGCCACCGTTGCGCAGCACATGGTCGGACAGCTTGCCGGTGCACTTGACGTCGTAGATCACCATCGCGCCCGGATTGCGCATCAGCACGTCGGCAGCGAACAGCATCAGCAGGCGGTCGGCATAGATGATCCTGCCTTCGCCGGTGACCACGCCCAACCGGTCGCCGTCGCCATCGAAGGCTACGCCGAGGTCGGCGCCGAAGCGCTTGACCGTCTGCACCAGGTCTTCCAGGTTGGCCGGCTCGCTCGGGTCGGGATGATGGTTGGGGAAGGTGCCATCGACATCGCAGTACAGCGGAATGACGTCGGCGCCGATTGCTTCCAGCAGCTGCGGGGCCAGTGCGCCGGCCACGCCATTGCCGGCATCGGCCACGACCTTCAGCGGACGGTCCAGCTGCACGTCATCGGCGATGCGCTGGATGTAGTCGGCACTGACATCGCGCTGCTGGTAGTCACCCGGCTCGGCGGACTGCACCAGGCGGCCCTCGACGATGCGCTGGTAGAGGTCGGTGATCGCATCGCCGGACAGCGTCTCGCCGCCGATCACCACCTTGAAGCCGTTGTACTCGGGCGGGTTGTGGCTGCCGGTGACCGCCACGCAGGTGCCGGTACGCAGATGGAAGGCGGCGTAGTACACGAGCGGGGTCGGCGCCAGGCCGATGTCGATCACCGCGCAGCCGGCACGGCGCAGGCCCTCGGCCAGCCCGGCCGTCAGCTCGGGTCCGGACAGGCGGCCATCGCGCCCGATCACCACCTCGCGCAGGCCCTGCTCCAGTGCCACGGTGCCGATGGCCTGGCCGATCAGCGCCGCGGTCTTCGGTGTCAGTTCGCTGCCCACCATGCCGCGGATGTCATAGGCGCGGAAGATGCTGGCGGCCAGCTCTTCGGCAGGCACCGGCGGTGGCGGCGGTGGCGTGGCATCGCCACTGCCGGTCACGGCGGCCACCGGTGGCGGCGCCTGCTGCAGGCTCTCGCTCAGGGTCGGGCCATGGTCGGCCTCGGACGCGGCGGCGCGGCGCGGCAACGGCAGCGACTTCGGCAGCCGGTCGCGCCCCACCACCAGCAACACGGCAATGAACGCCAGCAGCAACGCCACAATGGCGCTGGCCAGCGCGCCCAGGCCGAGCGGACCGGCCTCGACATTCGGCACCGACGCGACCAGCCGCAACGGCGTGCCTGCAACCGGGCGCGCCAGCGCTTCCGCGCTTTCGGCCAGGCTCGGGTCGCCCTGGGTGACCAGATCGAATGCTCCCTGGCGCAGGCCGAGGAAGCCGGCGGACGGCGCGCTGACCTGGTCGAGCGGCGACGTCAGCCGCAGCAGCGGTTGGCGGACATAGATGACGGCCGGCCCCAGGCTGCCCAGCTGCACCGGCGCGGCCAGGCCCAGGCGGTTGCCGCCGCCGTCGCGGACCACGCGCAGGCTTGGCCTGGCCTCGGCCAGCGCCGCTTCCAGCAGCGCCAGGCGGGAATACCCGAAGGTGGCCGGATCGGCATAGGCGTTGGCCAGATCGGCCGCCAGCACCTCGACCTGCTCGACCCCGGTCCAGCTCTCGCGAACGGCCAGCGCCGCCGCAGCGGCGTCGCCGGCCTGCAGCGCCTGCTGCACGCGATCATTCTTCAACTGCTGCTGCAGCTGCTGCAACTGGCCGACAGCAGCCTGCTGCAGGCCCTGCACGGCCTGGTCACGCGCCTCTTCCAGCGCCTGCCCGTTGGCCTCCTGCCGCCATTGCTGCACCGCGCTCCATCCGAACCAGCCGGCCAACAGGATCAACAGCACCCCCAGTAGAGGTGCACTGCGACCCAACGACCGTCCCCGCTGTCCTTCCCCGATGCCGCTCATCGATGTCCCCTGTCAACGCACCCCGGTATGGCCGAATCCACCCGCGCCCCGCACGCTGTCGGTGAAAGTATCCACTACCTGCAGGCTGACGCGGGCGATCGGAACCACCACCAGCTGCGCGATGCGATCGCCCGGCTCGATGGTGAAGGCCTCGCGGCCACGGTTCCAGACGCTGATCAGCAGCGGCCCCTGGTAGTCGGCATCGATCAGGCCGGTGCCGTTGCCCAGCACGATGCCATGCCGATGGCCCAGCCCGGAACGCGGCAGGATCACCGCGCACAGGTTCGGGTCGGCAATATGGATGGCCAGGCCGCTGGGCACCAGCGCGGTGTCGCCCGGCTGCAGGGTCAGCGCGGTATCCAGCGCCGCGCGCAGGTCCATGCCGGCACTGGCCTCGGTGGCATAGGCCGGCAGCGGCCAGCTGTCGCCGAAGCGCGGATCGAGCAGCTTGACCTGCAGCGGGTGGGAAGTGGATGCCTGGGTCATGCCTGGAGTCTCCGCGCGATCAGCGCCAGCAGTTGTTCGGCCAGCTCGCGCTTGGAAGTGGCCGGGAATACCTGTTCGCCGTCCTGCCAGAAGGCCGTGGCGGCATTGTTGTCGCTCTCGAAACCGCCGCCACTGATGCCGACCTGGTTGGCGATCACCAGGTCCAGGCGCTTGTCGACCAGCTTGCCGCGCGCGTATTTCTCCACGTCGTGGGTCTCGGCGGCGAAGCCGACCACCAGCTTCAGCGACTGCGTCTGTGCAGCGACTTCGGCGAGGATGTCCGGCGTGCGCACCAGTTCGATCACCAGCGACTGGCTGTCGGCGGTCTTCTTCAGCTTCTGCGCGGCGACCTGGCGCGGCGTGTAGTCGGACACCGCGGCGGCACCGATATAGATGTCGGCGGGCAGCGACTTCAGTACGGCATCGCGCATCTGCGCGGCCGAGCGCACGTCGATGCGCTGCACGCCCGGCGGCGTCGGCAGCTGTACCGGACCGCTGACCAGCACCACCTGCGCGCCCAGCGCGGCAGCAGCGGCGGCCAGGGCAAAGCCCATCTTGCCGCTGCTGCGGTTGCCGACGTAACGCACCGGATCGATGTCTTCGTAGGTCGGGCCGGCACTGATCAGCAGGCGCAGCCCCTGCAGCGCACGGGTTTCCGGCGCGGCAACCGTCGCAGCGGCGCCGCCATTGGCGGCCAGCGCGGCCACGATGTCGCCGGGTTCGGCCAGCCGGCCGGGACCGGATTCACCTTCGGCCAGCGGGCCATCGACCGGGCCGATCACCTGCGCACCACGCTGGCGCAGCAGGGCGATGTTGGCCTGGGTGGCCGGATGCAGCCACATGCGATGGTTCATCGCCGGGCAGATCGTCAGCGGTGCGGTGCTGGCCAGGCACAGGGTGCTGACCAGGTCATCGGCATGGCCCTGGGCCAGCCGGGCCAGCAGATCGGCGGTTCCCGGCGCGACCACGATGCGGTCCGCCCAGCGGGCCAGCTCGATGTGGCCCATGGCCTGTTCGGCGGCGCTGTCCCACAGCGTGGTGCGGGTCGGCTGCCCGGACAGGGCCTGGAAACTGAGGGGGGTGACGAACTGCTGGGCGCCGGCGGTCATCGCCACCTGCACCTGGGCGCCCGCATCACGCAGGCGTCGCACCAGTTCCAGGGCCTTGTAGGCCGCGATCCCGCCTCCGACGCACAACAGCAGTTTCTGGCCTTCCAGCGCGCGGCCGGGCGCGGGGGAAGCGTTGGGGGAGTCAGCCACCTGGAATTCCTGTGCAAACGAGGGCATTAGCTTACCCGATGGTCGGTAATGTCCCGGTGCACAGCGCACATAGCGGGCAGCTATCAGCAGATGGGACTTGCACCACAGCGCTTCCGGGGTTCAAGACACTGCGATTCGGAACTTTCCTATACCTGTAGGCCGGCCACGTTTGCAGAATCGTCAGTGGCCGCCGCAGGTGTGCCGCTTCGCTTTTCGAGGATTCCGCGTGCACCCGCGCATCATCATCGCCGACGACCATCCCGTCGTCCTGCACGGCATCCGCATCGTGCTGCAGACCCACCTGATGGAGGTCGTCGGCAGCGCGCGTGACGGCGCCGAGCTGCTGCAGCTGGTCGAGCACCACGGCTGCGACGCGGTGCTGACCGACCTCTCCATGCCGGGCACCGGCCCGGATGGCCCGGAACTGATCGCTGAACTGCGCGCACGCCACCCGCGCATGCCCGTGGTGGTGCTTACCGGCGCCCGCCACCCCGGCCTGCTCGATGGCCTGCTGCGTGAGGGTGTCAGCGGCCTGGTCGACAAGTGCGCCGATTTCGGCGAGTTGCCGCAGGCCCTGAACGCGGCCATGGCAGGGCAGGTGTTCGTCTCACAGCAGCTGCGCCACCACCTGCAGGCGCGCGACCTGATGTTCGCGCGCGAACCGGCGGCGCTGTCCGCCCGCGAACAGGAAGTGCTGGACCTGTTGGCCGCCGGGCTGAAAGTGAACGCCATCGCCGTCCACTGCGGCCGCAGCCCCAAGACGATCAGCCGGCAGAAGGCCGAGGCCAAGCGCAAGCTGGGGCTGCAGAACAACCAGGAGCTGTTCGCCTACCTGCAGTCGCGACGCGACTGAGGCAACGGCCGACCCGGGCATGCGTCCTGCCCTGATGGGCCGCATCGCCCCCACTGGCGATGATGCAGGCATGCCCATCCACGACTGGCCCGAACAGGAACGTCCCCGCGAGAAGCTGATCGCACGCGGCCCCGCCACGCTGTCCGACGCAGAACTGCTGGCACTGTTCCTCGGCTCCGGCTTCGGTGGACGCGATGCGGTGCAGACCGCGCGCGACCTGCTGCAGGCGCACGGTCCCCTGCGTGTGCTGCTGGACCGCCCGGCCCGCGAGCTGGCCCGGTTGCCGGGGCTGGGCCCTGCTCGAAGCTGTGCACTGGCCGCCGGGCTGGAACTGGCCCACCGCTATCTGGCGGCCGAACTCCAGCAGGGCGAGGCCGTCGGCAACAACCCGGCTGCGGTCGGCCGCTATCTGCAGCACCGCCTGCGCGGCCAGGCCCGCGAGATCTTCATGGCGCTGTTCCTGGACAACCGCCACCGCCTGATCGCCTGCGAAGAACTGTTCCAGGGCACCATCAATGCCGCCCCGGTCTATCCCCGCGAGGTGGTGCGTCGAGCCCTGCTGCACAATGCGGCAGCGGTGATCCTCAGCCACAATCACCCTTCCGGCGACCCCGAGCCCTCCGGCGCCGATACCCGCATCACCGATGAACTGCAGCAGGCGCTGGCACTGGTGGACGTGCGCCTGCTCGACCACTTCGTGGTCGGCGAGGGCCGCCCCGTTTCATTTGCTGAACGGGGCCTGCTGTCCCCGCCCCAGCCGCGCCTGTTCGGCTGAACGGCCCTGGTCAGGGCCGGGCGGGCGCCCCGCAGGCATGTCCTGGTCAGCGTGGGCGCGGGCATCTGCGCTAAAATGGGCGATTCCGCCGCTCATTCTCACAGCAGGCCTCGTGAAAAATCTCCTCCGCGCCCTGATCAGCCAAGGCATCGAAGCCTTGCGCGCCAATGGCACCCTGCCCGCCGACTCCCTGCCGCCGGACTTCGTGGTCGAGCGCCCGAAGACCCGTGACCACGGCGACTTCGCCACCAACGCCGCGATGCTGCTGGCCAAGGCCGCGCGCAGCAATCCGCGCGCACTGGCACAGGCGCTGGTCGAGGCGCTGCCGCGCAGCGAGGACGTCAGCAAGGTCGAGATCGCCGGCCCCGGCTTCATCAACTTCCATCTGGCCCCGGCCGCGTACCAGCGCGAAACCGCCTCGGTCATCAAGGAAGCCCACGACTACGGCCGCAACCTGTCCGGCAATGGCCGCACGGTGGGCGTGGAGTACGTGTCGGCCAACCCGACCGGCCCGCTGCATGTCGGCCATGGCCGCGCAGCGGCGATCGGCGACTGCGTGGCCCGCGTGCTCGATGCCAACGGCTGGAACGCCAAGCGCGAGTTCTACTACAACGACGCTGGCGTGCAGATCGAGAACCTGGCGCTGTCCACCCAGGCGCGGATCAAGGGCATCGCACCCGACCAGGACGGCTGGCCGGAAGGCGGCTACCGCGGTGAGTACATCGCCGATGTCGCCCGCGCCTACATGGCCGGTGCCAGCGTCGACCTGGAAGGCAGCACCGTGGTCGGCGCCAAGGACCCGGACGACATGCAGGCAATCCGCCGCTTCGCCGTGGCCTACCTGCGCAACGAGCAGAACCTGGACCTGGCCGCGTTCGGTGTCGACTTCGACATCTACTTCCTGGAAAGCTCGCTGTACGCCGACGGCAAGGTTGCCGAAGCGGTGGCCAAGCTGCAGGCGTCCGGCCACACCTATGAGGAAGGCGGCGCGCTGTGGCTGCGCAGCACCGACTTCGGTGACGACAAGGACCGCGTGATGCGCAAGTCCGACGGCACCTTCACCTACTTCGTGCCGGACGTGGCCTACCACCTGTCCAAGTGGCAGCGCGGCTACGAGCGCGCGATCACCGAACTGGGCGCCGACCATCACGGCTCGCTGGCGCGCGTGCGCGCCGGCCTGCAGGCGATGGAAGTGGGCATCCCGCAGGGCTGGCCGGAATACGTGCTGCACCAGATGGTCACGGTCATGCGCGGCGGCGAGGAAGTGAAGCTGTCCAAGCGTGCCGGCAGCTACTTCACCCTGCGCGACCTGATCGAAGAAGCCGGCCGCGATGCGACCCGCTGGTTCCTGATCGCGCGCAAGCCCGATTCGCAGCTGACCTTCGACATCGACCTGGCGCGCCAGCAGAGCAACGACAATCCGGTGTTCTACGTGCAGTACGCGCACGCCCGTGTCTGCAGCCTGCTGCGCCAGGCGCAGGAAAAGGGCCTGGTGTACGAGCAGGGCAATGGCCTGGCCAACCTTGGCCACCTGGCCGACGATGCCTCGCTGCTGTTGATGAACGAGATCTCGCGCTATCCGGAAGTGGTGGAAGCGGCCGGCGTGGCGCTGGAGCCGCACCTGGTGGCGCAGTACCTGCGTGAATTGGCGCATGCCTTCCACACGTGGTATCACGGGACGCCGGTGCTGGTGGAAGACGCCGCCGATCGCAACGCCAAGCTGACCCTGGCCTGCGCGGCGCGCCAGGTGCTGGCCAACGGCCTTGAACTCCTGGGCGTGAGCGCCCCGGAAAAAATGTAAGCATCAGGAGACGCAGTACACATGGCAGCACGACGCGGCAAAACCCAGGCACGACGCAACAGCAGCAGCCAGGGCACACCCGGATGGGTGTGGCTGGTGGCCGGTGTGGCGATCGCCGCCGTGGTGTTCCTGGCGGCGCCGAACCTGTTCAAGGGCGAAGGCGACGGCTTCCTGCGCGCCGGTCCGCAGCCGAACCCGAACGCGCAGCCGGCCCCGGTTGCTGATGCAGACAGCGATGTCGGCAGCCAGCCAGCCGCGCAGCCGGCCACGCCGAAGCCGGCCGAACCGGAGAAGCCCGCGGCGACGCAGTACGACTTCTACACCCTGCTGCCGGGCAAGGAAGTGGAAATGTCCGACGCCGAACTGGCCGCCAGCGCGCGTGCCGAGGACCAGCGCCGGGCCAAGGCCGAAGCGTCGCGCGCGCAGGCCGCGCTGGAGGGCAAGCCGGTGCCGCCGGCGAGCACGGCCACGCCGGCACCGACCGCAACGGCCAGCGTCGCCAGCACCGCACCGGTGACCGCGAGCAACCGTCCGCTGCCGGCACCGCTGAGCGAGCGCCCGGCCGCGGCAACGCCGCCGGCCAGCACCGCACCGGCGTCGACCAGCACGGCCGCCGCCCCCGCGCCGCGCGCGGAAGCCGCGCCCACCGCGCCGGCGACCACTGCCGCACCGGCGCCCGCCGACAACGCCCGCTACATCCTGCAGGCAGGTGCCTTCGGTGCGTCCGGCGACGCCGAAGCCACCAAGGCCAAGCTGGCCATGATGGGCCTGGCGGCACGCGTGGAGTCGGCGCAGATCAACGGCAAGACCGTGTATCGCGTGCGCATGGGGCCGTACGGCAGCGCCGGCGAACTGTCTGAAGCGAAGCAGAAGCTGGATGGCACCGGCCTGCAGGCGATGGCCATCAAGGCGCAGTGACGTTCTGCGGGACTGCATCGAAAGCCGGGCATTGCCCGGCTTTTTTTGTTTCTGCCGAGTCGAGCATGGCTCGACTCCACACACGGCGTCAGCCCTCGCGGGCGACCTGGAACCCGGCGAAGGACTGGCTGACCGGCATCAGCTCCAGGCGATTGATGTTCAGGTGCGGTGGCAGCGTGGCCACCCAGAAGATCTGTTCGGCGATGTCTTCGGCGGTCATCGGATTGGCACCGCTGTACAGCTTGTCCGATGCATTCTGGTCGCCATGGGTGCGGACCACGGTGAACTCGGTCTCGGCCATGCCCGGCTCGATCGTGGTCACGCGCACGCCGGTGCCGTGCAGGTCCGAACGCAGGCCCAGCGAGAACTGGCTGACGAAGGCCTTGGTGCCACCGTAGGCGTTGCCACCCGGGTACGGGTAGACGCCGGCCACCGACGAGATGTTGATGATCGCACCCTTGCGCTCCACCAGCTGCGGCAACAGGCGGTGGGTCAGGGTGACCAGCGCGGTGATGTTGGTGTCGATCATCGTGGTCCAGTCCGACAGCCTGGCGCTCTGTGCCGGTGCGGTGCCCTGCGCCAGACCGGCGTTGTTGACCAGCAGGTCGATCTCGCCGAAGGCCGGCGGCAGCGCCAGCAGGGCCGCCTCCATCGCCACCGGATCGCGGATGTCGAAGGCGGCGGCGTGCACCACGTCCTTGCCATAGCGCTCGACCAGCGGTTGCAGGCGTTCGCCGCGGCGGCCGGTGGCGATCACTTTCCAGCCGGCCTGGGCGAAGCGGTGGACGGCGGCGGCGCCGAAGCCGGACGTGGCGCCGGTAATCAGGACAGTGCGGGTCATCAGGCAACTCCAGGGGGAAAACCAGATCTCCATTCTGGCACCGTCCGGCAGCACCCGTGTTGCCGGATCGGCCGGATCCGGGGTCAGATCCCTTTGCGGAGCAAAGGGATCTGCCCCCGGCGGCGACCCCACGTGCCGGGGTGACCGGTACAATTGCGCCATGATCAACAATGATGTCCTGCGCAGCGTGCGCTACTCCCTGGACCTGGGTGACCAGCACGTGGTCACCCTGTGCCAGATGGCCGACCCGGCCTTCGCCGTGGATACCGAGCAGGTGAAGGCCTGGCTGCGCCGCGAGGACGAAGCCGGTTTCGAGGCGATGAACGACAGCGCACTGGCGCACTTCCTCGATGGCCTGATCGTGCACCTGCGCGGTCGCGACGAGAGCCAGCCGCAGCGTGCGGTGGAAACGCGCATCGACAACAACCTGGTGCTGAAGAAGCTGCGCGTGGCCTTCCAGCTGCGCGACGTGGACCTGATGGAGATCTTCGCCAGCGCCGGCTTCAACGTGTCCAAGTCGGAAGTCGGTGCGTTGTTCCGCCAGCCCGGGCACACCAACTACCGGCGCTGCCTGGACCAGATGCTGCGCAACTTCCTCAAGGGCCTGAGCCTGCGCCTGCGCGGCTGAGCACGGCCTCGACGAAGGCGCGCGCGGCCGGCGTCGGCAGCCGCTGCCAGACCAGGTGTACGCGCCGGGTCGGGGTCGGCTGCAGTGGAATCTGAACCACGCCCTGGAAACCTTCGGCGATCAACGCCGGCACGATGCCGACCGCCAATCCGTGGCGGACGAAGCGCTCGACCAGTTCCATCAGGTTGACCTCGAAACGCACCGTGTGCGGCAGGCCAGCGGCGGCGAAGGCATCGTCGGTCTGCCGGCGCGCACCGGTACCGCGCGGGAAGTCGACCAGCGCTTCATCCTGCAGTGCGGTCAATGGCAGCCGCGTGCGCCCGGCGAGCCGGTGCGACGGCGCCAGTACCGCTACCAGATCCTCTTCCTGCAGCACCTGGTGGCAGACGCCATCCAGCGCTGCCGACGGCGCCAGGCCGACCAGTGCCACATCCAGCGCGCGCGACTGCACCTGTGCGATCAGGTCTTCGCTCTTGTCCACGCGCAGCTGGAACTCCACCTGTGGGTGCACCCGCTGGAAGGCCGCCAGCATCGCCACGACGTCGATGTCGGTCAGCGAAGAAATCTGCCCGATGGCCAGCAGGCCACGCACTTCGCCACTGACGGCGGCCACGTCGGCGCGCAGGTGGCGCAGGCTGGCCAGCACCTGGCGTGCGTGCACCAGCAACGCCTCGCCGGCGGCGGTAGCCCGCACCTGGCGTGGCAGGCGCTCGAACAGCGTGGCACCCAGTTCCTGTTCCAGGTGGGCGATCTGGTGGCTGAGCGCGGACTGCACCACGTGGCAGCGCTCGGCGGCACGGGTGAAATTGCCCTCCTCGGCCAGGGCGACGGCAAACTCGAGCTGCTTGAGGTTCATCCAGCTATCTTGTTTTCAGATGACAAGGATGATGATGATTCATTTCCATCATGACCGCAGCAGGCGGACACTGTGCACCCCGCTTCCTGGAACACCGCGTGAGCCCGTCCCTTCCCCCTCTGCACCGCTGGCAGGTGCTGCTGATGTCGGTCGCCACCGGCGTGGCCGTGGCCAGCAACTACTATGCGCAACCGCTGCTGCACACCATCGCAGATGCCTTCGGCGTGCCGTTCGGCCAGGTCGGCATGGTGGTTACCGCAGCACAGCTGAGCTATGCCGCCGGACTGATCCTGCTGGTGCCACTGGGTGACCTGTTCGAGCGCCGCCGCTTGATCGTGGTGATGAGCCTGCTGTCGGCCGGTGGCCTGGTGATCAGTGCCTGCGCGCCGTCGCTGGCCTGGCTGCTGGTCGGGACCGCGATCACCGGTCTGTTTTCGGTGGTGGCACAGGTGCTGGTGCCGTTCGCGGCCACGCTGGCCGCGCCGGAACATCGTGGCCGCGTGGTCGGCACGCTGATGAGTGGCCTGCTGCTGGGCATCCTGCTGGCGCGTACCGTGGCCGGCCTGCTGTCCAGCCTGGGTGACTGGCGCCTGGTGTATGCCATCGCTGCCGGCACCCTGGTGCTGACCGCACTGGCATTGCAGCGCGGCCTGCCGCGATTCCACCACAGCGCCGGCCTGGGCTATTTCGCCTTGCTGCGCTCGATCGGCGTGCTGTTCGTGCAGGAGCCGGTGCTGCGCCAGCGCACCCTGCTGGGTGCCTGCAGCTTTGCCATGTTCGCGATTTTCTGGACCCCGCTCGCGTTCCTGCTGGCGCAGCCACCGTACGCCTACAGCGATGCCACCATCGGCCTGTTCGGGCTGGTCGGTGCAGCCGGCACGCTGGCGGCCGGCCTGGCCGGGCGCATGTCCGACCGCGGCCAGACCGGACGCGCCACTGCCATCGCGCTGGTGCTGTTGCTGCTGTCGTGGCTGCCACTGGGGCTGTCGGCCCACTCGCTGCTGGCGCTGCTGATCGGCGTGGTGGTGCTGGACCTGGCCGCACAGCTGCTGCACGTCAGCAACCAGAACCTGATCTATGCGCTGCAGCCCGCGGCGCGCAACCGCCTCAATGCCGGCTACATGACCGGCTACTTCATCGGCGGCTCGCTGGGTTCGCTGCTGTCGGCGCAGGTCTACCAGCGCTACGGTTGGACCGGCGTCTGCGTGGCCGGTGCCGCCGTGGCCGTGCTGGCCCTGCTGCTGTGGCTGCCCGGCGCGCTGCGCGCGCGCCAGGCGGCATCGTCGAACTAGAAGCTGCCCTGCAGCGCCAGCTCCCAGCGTCCACCGGCATTGCCCGGGAACAGTCGCTTGGCCGCGCTGTCGGTGTCATGCACGGTGGCGCGCAGCTCCCATGCCGGAGTCAGCGTGGCAATGGCACTGAGCTGGCCATGCAGGTAATCCGGGCCCTGCGCGGTGGCCAGCCAGTACTGGCCCACCGCTGCTTCCAGGCGGACGCGTTCGTGCAGCGGCACACGCACGCCCAGCTGGGCATAGGTTCCGCGATGGCCACCGGCCAACGCATCGTTGGAATGCGCGACCTGCAGCCAGGCGCGCTGCTTCCAGGTCACGGTGGTGTTGAGTTCGGTCCAGTCCAGCGCACGACCGGTACCCGGATACACATAGCGGGTCAGGTTCGCATCCAGCGTCCAGTCCGGTGCCAGCGCGCCGGACCAGCCCGCCACCAGGTCGAACTCGCTGCGCGCGCCATTGTCCGGCTTGAACGAGACGTTGGACCCCCACACGCTGGCGTACCAGCCCGATGGGATCGAGATCTTCGCGCCGGCTTGCACCGCCGGGTCACCATCGCTCTGCGAGCTGCCGCGCCACACGTAGTCACTGGTCAAGGCCGCACTGCCACTGACCTGCACCTGTGCCTGCGCGCTGCCCATGCCAAGCAGCCCTGCCAGGGCGGCCACCACCGCCGCCATCATCCCCTTGCTGTTCACTGCACTGTGTTCCTCGTCGAAGGCGGTCACGCCGCCGGGACGGCAGTGTCCAGCGCGTGGCCGTAACGGATCGAGGGTGCGGCCCGGGCCGCGGCGCAAATTCGGCGTAAATCCCGTGGATCGGGGCCATGCGCCAGCGGCGCGGTATCATGGCGCCCTGTTTCCAGGAACCAACCGCGTGGACGCCATCCTGACCCCGGTATCGATCGGCGAGCTGATCGACAAGATCACCATTCTCCAGATCAAGGCCGAGCGCATCGACGATGCCGCCAAGCTGACCAACGTGCGCACCGAGCTGGACGGCCTGCTGCCCCTGTTGCAGCAGCAGCTGCAGGCACAGCCGGCCCTGGCCGCGCTGCAGCAGCAGTTGAAGGCGATCAACGAGCGTATGTGGGACATCCAGGACCAGCTGCGCGACAAGGAAGCGGCCCAGGTGTTCGATGATGCATTCATCCAGCTGGCACGCGGTGTCTATGGCACCAATGGCGAGCGCGTGCAGGTGAAGAACGAGATCAACCGCGTGGCCGGTTCTGCACTGGTGGAAGAGAAGCAGTACCAGGGCGAGTAACGCCGCTCATCCGCATTCCAGCAGGTGGCGGAAGCGGAACAGGTCACCGTCCCCGCGGATGCCGAGCTTGCGGTAGGCCGAGGTTTTCTGCGAGCTGATCGTGCTGGCTGAACGCCCCGATCGCAGGGCCATTTCGCTGGTGCTGACCCCTTTCAGCACCAGCCCGAGCACTTCCCGTTCGCGCTGGCTCAACGGCACCAGTGCCGGGGCCGGCATTCTGCGTGCACGCGTGCCCGGCAGGTTCAGTTCCGCGCGCAGCTCCGGTGGCACGAAGCGCCCTCCCCGGGCGACCACATCAATGGCACGCAGCAACACGTCCGGTGGCGTCGACTTGGACAGGAAGCCGCGCGCACCGGCACGCATCGCGGTGGCCACCGTGCTGGCATTGCAGTGTGCCGAGAGCACCAGCACCGGCAGTGCCGGCCAGCGCTGCGACAGCACGTGCAACAGGGCCAACCCATCGCCCAGGTCGCCCATGGGCAACGCATCGATCAGCAGCAGGTCGACACACGTCGGGCTGCGCTCCAGCAGGTGCAGCAGGTGCGCCTCGCTGGACAGGCTCACCCGTACCTGCACACCCGCGTGCTGGCGCAGCAGCACTTCCACGCCCAACCGCAGTACCGGGTGCGGGTCCAGCAGCGCCAGGCGTCGTGGCCGATCAGGCAGCAGAGGCGGGAGGGTCAGCGGCATTGCGGCATGTCCAGGCAACATGGGACATCCAACGTAGGTCGGTGCCCGCAGCGGCGGAATCCAATTCCTTGCAATGGCTGGCCCGCGCATTCCGCCAGTCAGACAGTATTCCGGTTTGCCACGGCGCAAACGCAACAGGCCCGGCAAATGCCGGGCCTGTTGGGGCGTCTCCAGCGCGCAATCGCGCCGAGGCAGCAATTACCAGCTGAAGCGCGGGCCGACGGTGTATTCCTTGTCGCCGTGGCGGTTCATCTTCAGCTCGCCGTTCAGGCCCCAGTTCTGGTTCAGCTTGACCTGACCACCCAGGCGGCCGTACCACTGGCCATCCGGATTGACGCCGTGCTTCTTGGCGTAGTCTTCGTAACCGACCATGCCGTAGACCTCGGCGTGGGCGCCGAAGGCAGTGCGGATACCGGCTTCAGCGCTGTAGCCGTTGAAGTCCAGACCGTGCTTGCGGTCGAACTTCTGGTAGGCAACGCGGGCAACGAAGTCGGTGCTCGGAGCGATTTCAACGTTGTAGCCGGCACCGACCTTCCACTGGTCAACCTTCAGGTTGGTGTGGTCGATTTCCTGGCGGCTGTATTCGCCGAAGGCGTGGAAGTTCGGCAGGAAGCCGTAGGAACCCTTCACGCCCCAGCCGTCGGCCTTGATGCCTTCAACGTCGGTCTTGGCGTAGTCGGCTTCGGCGTAGTTGTAGGACAGGTTCTCAGCAGCCGAAGCGGTGAACGGCAGGGCAGCGGCCAGGGCCAGAGCAATCAGCGAATTCTTCATGGGGGTACACCTTTACTTTCTTATGGTGTGCAGCAGCGCCAGGGCGCCATCGCATCGGGAATGTAAATTCTCCGTTATTCGCCACAACGCTCCCTGAAAACAGCGGTCTTCGCATTGCTGAATTTTTTGGCTTGATTCAGGCTGCGTCTGGCATACGCGCGCGGCGCGCGTGCATTTTTCAGGTTTCTTCACCGTCCACCGTTGTCGATCCCCGATCCCCTGGTTCGTCGTGTACCTGAAGGCCGTGCATGTGGCACGGTCCATCCGGAGGCAGGCAATGAGCTACATCGACGGTTTCGTCCTGGCGGTGCCCACCGCCAACAAGGAGAAGTTCCTCGCCCATGCACGCACAGGGGATCCCGTTTTCATCGAGTACGGCGCGCTGCGCGTGGTCGAGTGCTGGGGCGATGACGTGCCGCACGGCAAGGCCACCGACTTCTTCGGCGCGGTGAAAGCCACGCCGGATGAGACGGTGGTGTTTTCCTGGATCGAATGGCCGGACAAGCCGACCCGCGACGCCGGCATGAAGAAGATGATGGAGGACCCGCGGTTTGATCCAACGAAGAATCCGATGCCGTTCGACGGCGCGCGGATGATCTACGGCGGCTTCGTGCCGCTCTACGAGCTGACGCGCTGAACCCGGCGGACGTGCTCAGCGCGCGTCCGTTTCATCGCTGGCAGCAGCACGGCCGGCGCCCAGTGCGGCGCCGGCACCGAGGCCCATGCCGCCCATGCCGGCGCCCATTCCACCACCACCGCCACCGCCTGCACGGCCGCCCTTGGCATCGCCGTCGTTACGGCCCTTGCCGCCACCACTGGCAACGGGCCGGGTCGGCCCCTGCGGTGGAATCTGCAGATCGGCCGGAATCGGGGCCAGATCCAGCGCTTCGCGCACGAAGTCGCGCAGCGAGACCACCAGTTCGTGGGTATGCACCGGGCGCCCCTGTGCCAGTTCGTTGGCGGCACGCGTGGCCAGCCGCACCTGTTCGTCGGTGCCCAGCAGCAGGATGTCCGACAGCGCGGCCTCGACCGCATCGCGGATGCGCCGCGCACGGTCCGAGCGCGGCTCGGCGATGCCGTCGGCATCTTCGCGCTGGCGCAGGTCGCGACGATGGCTGGGATCCACGCCCAGCTCGCCGGTGAACGAACCGCCCAGGGTCTTGTAGGCGGCCATCAGCGTGCGCAGCCGTTCGTTGATCTGCCGGTTCTCGCGCTCGCGGCGCTGCTGCAGGGTCTGCATCACCAGCAGGCGGATGCCGACGCCGAGCAGGGTGATCAGGACCAGGCCGGCCAACGTGGACAGCACGCCCTGCCAGGAACTGAAGTCGATACCGCGCATGGTCGGGGCTCCGGCGGGAAGAACCTGCATCTTGCCCCAGGTAGCGCCCCAGAAACGCGAAAGGCCCTACCACCCGGTGGGTGGCAGGGCCTTCGGTCACGGCGCGATTACTTGCGCTTGGCGACCTTGCGCACGGCCTTCTTGGCCGGAGCCTTCTTGGCGGCGACCTTCTTCAGCGGCGCAGCCTTCCTGGCGACCGTCTTGCGGGTGGCGGCAACCTTCCTGCCCACCGCCTTCTTGGCGACGGCGGTCTTCTTGCCGACAGCCTTCTTGGCGACGGCGGCCTTCTTGCCAACAGCCTTCTTGGCGACGGCAGCCTTCTTGCCGACAACCTTCTTGGCGGCCGCGGTCTTCTTGGTGGCGACCTTCTTGGTGGCGGCAACCTTCTTGCCGACAACCTTCTTCGCAGCCACGGCCTTCTTGCCGGCGACCTTCTTGGCGGCGACGGTCTTCTTGGCCACAGCCTTCTTGGCGGTGGCGACCTTCTTGCCGACCACCTTCTTGGCGGCCGCGGTCTTCTTGGCAACGGTCTTCTTCGCGACGGCGGCCTTCTTGGTGGCGGCCTTCTTCACGGTGGCGACCTTCTTGCCGGCAGCCTTGGTGGTCTTCTTGGCGGCAGCGGCCTTCTTGGTCACAGCCTTGCCTGCAGCGGCCTTCTTCTTGGCCACTTCCTTCTTCAGGGCAGCGGCTTCGGCCTTGGCGTTCTTCTTGGCCGCTTCCAGCTTCTTCTTGGCATTGGCAACGGTCTTGCCGACCGACTTGGCGGCCTTGTCGGCCTTCTTGGCAACGGTCTTCTCGACCTTGGCCACGGCCTTCTTGGCCTTGGCAACGCGGGTACCGGCCGCCTTGGTGGCGCGCTTGACGGTCTTCTTGACCGACTTCACGGCGTCTTCGGCGGCGTGGGCGATGGTCTCGCCAACGTTGGTGGCGGCTTCTTTGACGTTCTCGACGGCGTCGGTCACGACCGACACACCATTACCGTTGCTCATGTTGCCCTCCTGGGGGCCTTAAGTATCAAAACGGGGCGATGCTATACCGACATTGACGATCGTGGAACGGGGCACGCGCCCGCAATCGCATCTGATGCGACGGCCATGGTGTAGCCCACCACTGCCGCAGAAGCGGCGGGTTGACAGGAAACCCCTTTTTTTAAGGACTACGCCACAGCAAGCGCGTGGTCGAAGATGGCCGTTGCGTGCCGTTGCACGGACGCGGCATCCGATGCGTGCTGTGGCGCATTGCGGCACCCGGTTGCGCGGAACTGCGCAGGTATCGGTCTGTGTCGGCGCCCCCGGCGATCGTCTTCGGTGGTGCAGGCGTCGCCTGTGCGGTGTCGCCACAGCCATGCTGTCAGCCTCCTCACTCGCCTTTCGCGGCCTGCGGTTTTCATGGCGCATTTATCCAGATCGCGACACACTCATTCAGCTTGTTTTACCGTAGGGCCGAACCGCCCCCACCCACGCCAGCGAACCGACAACCATGCGACCGCTTCCCACCCTGCTTACGCTCGCAATCGCCGCCGCCTTCGGTGGCTTCGTTGCCACCGGCATCAATGCCCACCTGGACAACCGTGCCGATGCAGCACCGCTGCCAGCGGTGCTGCCGACCACCGCCGCGTTGCCGGCCGCGGTGGCCGGACAGGCGGTGCCTTCGCTGGCGCCGATGCTGGAAAAGGCGATGCCGGCCGTGGTCAGCGTCAACACCAAGCAGGTGGTGCGCGTGCGCAACCCGTTCTTCAACGACCCGTTCTTCCGCCGCCTGTTCCCGGATATCCCGCAGGAGCGCATCAACGAATCGCTGGGCTCGGGCGTGATCATCGACGCCAAGGAAGGCCTGGTGCTGACCAACCACCATGTCATCGACAACGCCGATGACGTGCAGGTGACACTGGCCGACGGGCGCACGGTGAAGGCCGAGTTCCTCGGTTCGGACCGCGATACCGACATCGCGCTGATCCGCATCCCGGCGCAGAACCTGACCGACATCAAGCTCGGCAACAGCGACCAGCTGCGGGTCGGTGACTTCGTGGTGGCCATCGGCAACCCGTTCGGCTTCAGCCAGACGGTCACCTCGGGCATCGTCTCGGCGGTGGGCCGCAGCGGCATCCGTGGCCTGGGCTACCAGAACTTCATCCAGACCGATGCGTCGATCAACCCCGGCAATTCCGGTGGCGCCCTGGTCGACCTGCAGGGCCAGCTGGTCGGCATCAATACCGCCAGCTTCAACCCGCAGGGCAGCATGGCCGGCAACATCGGCCTGGGCCTGGCGATTCCGTCCAACCTGGCGCGCAGCGTGGTCGACCAGCTGGTCAAGCACGGCGTGGTGGTACGCGGCACGCTGGGCGTGGAGAGCCAGAACCTGACCGCGCAGATCGCGCAGGGGCTGGGCCTGGGCGAAACGCGCGGTGCGCTGATCACCCGCGTGCTGGCCGGTTCGGCGGCCGCCGCGGCCGGGTTGAAGCCGGGCGACGTGGTGGTCTCGGCCAACGGGCAACGCGTGGACAGCGCCGAAGCCCTGCACAACGTGGAAGGCCTGGCTGCGGTCGGCAGCCCGATGACGCTGGACGTACGCCGCGAAGGCAAGCCCGTGCAGATCAAGGCCACGCTGAAGGAACAGGCGCGTGCGGTCACCGGCGAGAGCCTGGACCCGCGGTTGACCGGTGCCACCTTCGTCGACCTGCCCGAGTCGCTGCGACAGTCGGGTGTCGGCGGCGTGCTGGTCAGCGAGGTCAAGCGTGGCAGCCGCGCGGCCAGCAACGGCCTGCAGCAGGGCGACATCATCACCGACGCCACCGTGGGTGAATTCGCCGACCTGGCCAGCTGGCGCGCCAACTTCCAGCAGCGCCCGCCGACCCTGGTGGTGCGCGTGCTGCGCAACAATGGCCAGCAGCAGGGCCAGCTCGTGATGCGCTGATCGCCCTGCCGTAACACCCCCTATACCCCGGCAATGCTATTGCTGTCAGTCCAGGTCGGCACCGCCGACACCCGTTCCCCCATCGCAACAGGAGTGATTCGATGAGCCCCACCAATACCGAGAACCTGAAGGAACACCTGGGTGAAGCCGGTTCCCACCTGAAGCAGGCCGCCACGGCCGCCGGCGGTGCGATCAAGGGCGCAACCGGTGCCGCGACCGACGAGCTGCGCATCGGCAAGGCCAACGTCAAGGCCGAACTGTCCGACAGCGCACTGTCTGGCCTGGCCGCCGCCGAATTCGGTGGTGCCGCTGCCAAGGAACAGGTTGACGCGTTGATGGACAAGGGCAAGGACCTGATCGACAGCGCCGCCGAGTTGATCCGTGAGCGTCCGCTGGCTTCGTTCGGCGTCGCCTTCGCTGCCGGCTGGATCATCGCCAAGCTGGCCCGCGGCAGCAGCGACAAGTAAGCCGCGGCGTGAGCGAAGACAACGCGCAAGCCCCTGATCCGGCGGCCACCCCGCCGCTGGATGAGAGCATCCGCCAGGTCGGCGCGGCCGGTCGTGCCGCTGCCGATTCGGCCAAGCACACCGTGCGCTCGCTGCGCCGGCTGGCCTCGGCCGACTTCGCCTTGGCCCGCAGTGCCTTCGGCCGTGCCCTGGCCTGGGCCGGCGTGGCGATCGTATTTGGTGCCTCGGCCTGGCTGCTGATGGCGGCCACCCTCATCGCCCTGCTGCAGAGCTGGGGCCTTAGCTGGCTGCAGGCGCTGCTGATCACCTCGCTGCTGAGCCTGGCCGTGACCGGCTACGCGATCTGGCGGGTGTCCTACTTCTTCCATCACACCGGCATGCATGCCACCCGGCGCCAGCTGTCACGCCTGGGCCTGTTCGACGAGCCCAGCGAAGACGACCCTGATGCCGGCGTGCAGCTGCCCGAGGGCAAGCCATGAAGTTCGGCGCGCTGCAGCGGCGGGTGAAACGCTGCGAACAGGTGGTGACCGTGCGCCTGGGCGAGACCCAGGACCACTGGTCCACGCTCAGCGACGTCTGGCGAAAGGGCTGGTCGCCGTTGCGCATCGTGGTGGTCGGCCTGGCCGGTGGCTTCATCGCCGGCAAGCTGGAAGTGCCCGGCAAGGTCAACGGTGCGCGCTGGCTGCAGATGGTCGGTTCGGTCTCGAACCTGTTCGCCAGTGCCCAGGCGGCGTTCGCCACGGCGATGGCGGCACAGGCTGCAGCGACCGCCGACGACGCGGCCGAAGAAGCCGACGATGCCAGCGAACAGGCACAGGCGGCGGCCTCCGCCGCCAACGCACGGCCGGCACCTGCCCCCCGCCCGGAACCCGAACCGGAACCGCGCGAACCGCGCCCGGCCGAAGCCGCCACCGAGCTGTCCGAACGTTGATCCACGCACTCCGCCGCGCCGATCGCGGCCGGCGGATAATGCGCTCCCCTTCCCGGTTGGTGCGTCGATGAGCGAGTCCCTCCTGTCCCCGTCACCAGCCGATCCGCAGGGTGCGGAGGCGCCGCTGCCGCCCCCGTCGCGTCCACGCGGGCCGATGTCGCTGGTGGTCCTGGCCACCCTGGCGGTGGGCTACACGCTGTGGGCCGCGCAGGACATCATCCTGCCGGTGCTGCTGGCGATCTTCTTCGCACTGGTCGGCAACCCGATCCTGCGCCTGCTGCAGAAGCTGTGGATTCCGCGCGCGCTGGGCGCACTGCTGATCCTCGGCGCCGGGCTGGGCGTGACCGGTTCGCTGGCGGTGCAGTTGATCGGTCCGGCGATGGAATGGGCGCAGGAAGCACCGCAGCAGCTGCGCAAGGTGGCCCGGCAGGTGCAGGACCTGACCAAGCCGGTGCAGCAGGCCAACCAGGCGGCGGAAAACTTCGCCCGCGTGGCCGGCGGTGACAGCAACCACAAGGTGCAGGTGATCCGCACCCAGCTGGACGATCCATACCGCATGCTGACCCGTGCACCGCGCCTGGCCGCGTCGGTGCTGGCGGTGGTGCTGCTGACCCTGTTCTTCATGATCTACGGGCAGAGCCTGCAGCGCGCAGCGATCGCCCTGTTCCCGAACCGCCAGCAGCAGCGGTTCACCACCGACATCCTGCGTTCGATCGAACGGGAGGTCTCGCGTTACGTGCTGACCATCAGCGTCATCAACACCCTGGTCGGGCTGGTGTTCGCCGGCGTGCTGATGCTGCTCGGCATCGGCCTGCAGGAAGCACTGCTGTGGGGCACGGTGGCTGCACTACTGAACTTCGCCCCGTACGTGGGCCCGCTGATCGGCGTGGCATTGATGCTGTTGATGGGCTTCGTCGAGTTCCGCGACCCGCTGCAGGCCCTGCTGCCGGCCGCCGCCTACCTGGGCCTGCACACCCTGGAAGGGCAGATGGTGACCCCGATCGTGCTGGGCCGTCGGATGAAGCTGTCGCCGCTGGTGCTGATCCTGGCGCTGATGGTGTTCGGCTGGGCCTGGGGCATGATCGGGCTGCTGCTGGCAGTGCCGCTGCTGGTGTGCATCAAGCTGGTGCTGGCACGCCTGGATGGCATGCAGGGCTGGGCACGCCTGCTGGAGTGACGGCATCAACAACGGATGGACGCAGGTGGCGGAACCAGAAACAGGGACGAAGTGGCAGACTATGGCGCCCTACCCGGATGGATCCGCTCGTATGAACTCTCTCGCCACGCGTTGCCTTGCCTTGGCCTGCATTGCCGCTCCCGCGTTCGCCGCGACGCCGCCGACTGCCGATCAGGCGCGCACCCAGCTTGCTGAGGCGGTTACCTGCAAGCGGCACCTCACGCCCATGCAGTTCGACGCCATGGCCCGGATGCTGGCACCGGCCCCGGCAAGGGCGCAGGACGGCGAATCCAGCGGCGAGTTCCGGCTGACCACGCCCTTGATGGTGCTGGGCCAGCCCGTGAACCGGCTGCAGTCCTATGACGGCGACAGCGGCGAGGATGGCATCGACAGTTTCACCGCGTACTTCAGCTCGGCCAGTGTGGAACAGGTCGCGGCACTGGCGAAGATGTCCGACCCGGTAGCAGGCACCTACACGAAGGAAGTTGGGCGGCACAACCTGGACGTGCAGCAGTTCGACGGCCAGACCACCATCGCCTGCTCGTACAACCTGCGCTGACCCGGCCCAGCCACAGTGCCCACCCGCCCGCCGCGTCGCATGAAAGCCCGCGCGGGCAGGGGTAGAATGGCGAGGTGAATTTCCCCGTCCAAGCCATCACCCTCGACCTTGACGACACGCTGTGGCCGTTCGCTCCGATCGGCGCCCGCATCGAACAGGTCCTGCACGCCTGGATGTGCGAACACAGCCCCGCTACCGCCGCGATGTATCCGGTGGAGGCCATGCGCGAACTGCGCGAGCGGCTGTACCACGCCCATCCGTACCTCCACCACGACCTGAGTGCGCTGCGCCGGCTGACCCTGCACGAAGCACTGCACACCAGCGGTGCCAGCCTCGATCTGCTGGAGCCTGCGTATGAAGTGTTCTACGCCGCGCGCAACCAGGTGGAGTGCTATCCCGATGCGATCGACGCGCTGGCGCGCATTGCCGCACGGGTACCGGTGGCGGCGCTGAGCAACGGCAATGCCGATCTGGAGCGGATCGGCCTGGCCCATCATTTCGCCTTCCAGCTGGGTTCGCGCGAACACGGCGCGGCCAAGCCCGAAGCCAGCATCTTCCATGCCGCGTGCACCCGCCTGGGTGTGGCACCGGCACAGGTGCTGCACGTCGGCGACCATGCCGAGATGGACGTGGCCGGAGCGATTGCCGCCGGCCTGCGCGGCTGCTGGATCAACCGCGACGCAGCCACCTGGACCCATCCGCAGCTGCAGCCGGACCTGCAGTTCGACACCCTTACCGGCCTGGCCGACTGGTTGGATGCCAACCTCGACGCCGCCGCACCCCGGAGTACCTGACGCATGAGCGAGATCACTGGTTTCACTGCCGACACCGCTGCGGCGCTGCCGTTGTACGTGCTGGACCGCGAGCAGTTCGCCGCCTGGAAGGACAGCCAGCCGGCTGCCACGCAGGCGTGGCTGGCATCGCAGGGCTTCAACGCCGGCGCCCACAGCGTGGCACTGCTGCCGGGCGCCGATGGCCTGGCCGGTGCCGTGATGGGCGTGGGTGATCGTGCCGATGCCTACAGCTATGCGCATGCGCCGCACGCGCTGCCGGAAGGCAGCGTCTGGCAGCTGGCCAATGAACTGCCGGCCGCCGAACTGGCGCTGCTGCAGCTGGGCTGGGGCCTGGGCAGCTACCGCTTTGACCGCTATCGCAAGCGCAATCGCGCACCGGCGCAGCTGGTGGCCTCGCCGACCGGCGAAGTGGCCGACCTGATCGCCGCCAGCCTGCGCGTGCGCGACTGGGTCAACACCCCGACCGAAGACATGGGCCCGCAGCAGCTGGAAGACGCCGCGCGCGCGCTGGCCGATGCACATGGTGCGCAGGTCGAGGCGATTACCGGCGACGAACTGCTGAAGCAGAATTTCCCGGCCATCCACGCCGTGGGCCGCGCTTCGCATCGTGCGCCGCGTCTGGTCGTGCTGCGCTGGGGCAGGGAAACCGACCCGGCGCTGGTGCTGGTGGGCAAGGGCGTGTGCTTCGATACCGGCGGGCTGGACATCAAGCCGGCCGACGGCATGCGCAACATGAAGAAGGACATGGGCGGCGCCGCGCACGCACTGGCCCTGGCCGGCCTGGTGATGGCACGTGGGCTGCCGGTGCGGCTGACCCTGCTGGTGCCGGCGGTGGAAAACGCGATCGGTCCCGATGCCTTCCGCCCGGGCGAAGTGATCGCCACCCGCAAGGGCCTGAGCGTGGAGATCGACAACACCGATGCCGAAGGCCGCGTGATCCTGTGCGATGCGCTGACCTTCGCCGGTGAGCAGAAGCCGGACCTGGTGCTGGACTTCGCCACCCTCACCGGTGCCGCGCGCATCGCACTGGGCCCGGACCTGCCGGCACTGTTCAGCAACGACGACACGGTGGCCCAGCAGTGGCTGCAGGCCGGTGACGCGACCCGCGACCCGGTCTGGCGCATGCCACTGTGGCGCCCCTACCTGCGCTACCTGAGCAGCGGCATCGCCGACCTGGCCAACGCCGGTTCGCGCATGGCCGGCTCGGTGACCGCCGCGCTGTACCTGGAACGCTTCCTGGAAGACGGCCAGCGCTGGGCGCACCTGGATGTGTATGCCTGGAACGACGGCGAGCGCCCGGGCCGTCCGGCCGGTGGCGAAGCGCTGGCGCTGCGCTCGGCGTGGGCGATGCTGAAGCAGCGCTACAGCTGATCGGGTGGGTGCCGACCGTTGGTCGGCACCCCGTCCCCGGAAAATCTGACGAAAAATTGAATTTCGGCCCCGGCCGGGTTCTGCGAGGATGTGTGGGTCGACCACCCACACGCTCCGTGAAGGCAGGACTCCGACCATGTCGCTCTTCCGCTACACCCGCGCTGGCCAGACGCCGGGCGCGCCACGCAAGCATTCACCCCTGCTCTGGATCGCACTGATCGCACTCATTCTGGGTGCGGTCGCGCTGGCCTTCGCCTGGCTGGCCGGCTGGATTGGAAACCGCCTGACCGCGCAGCGCTTCACCGACACCATCGAGGCCACCGGCCCGGCCCACCCGGGCTTCCGCCGCGCGCACAGCAAGGGCATCTGCGTGAGCGGCTGGTTCGAACCCAGCGCGCAGGCCCCCACCCTGTCCAGCGCACGGGTGTTCTCGCAGCGCCGCGTGCCGGGGATGGGCCGGTTGTCGATCGGCGGCGGCGACCCCTACGGCGCCGACAACACTGCACGCGTGCGCAGCCTCGCGGTGCAGATGGTCAGCGATGATGGCCAGGAATGGCGCATGGCGATGAACAGCTTCCCGTTCTTCGCCGTGCCCAGCGCCGAGGCGTTCTACGAGCAGACCCGCGCCTCCATTCCCGACCCGGCCACCGGCAAGCCCGATCCGCAGAAGATGGCCGCGGTGCTGGCCAAATACCCCAGTGCGCAGGCTTTCCAGCAGTGGGCCAAGACCGCGCCGTGGACCAGCAGCTGGGCCGACACCACCTTCAACAGCGTCAACAGCTTCTGGTTCACCAATGCGCAGGGCCAGAAGCGCGCGGTGCGCTGGCGCTGGCAGCCGCAGGCGCCGGTGGTGGAGATGGATGCGGAAACCCGCAAGCAGGCCAGCGTCGATTTCCCCAGCCAGGAACTGCAGCAGCGCCTGGCCAGCGGCCCGGTGCGCTGGAACCTGGTCGTGACCACCGCCGAGCCTGGCGATGCCATCGATGATCCGTCGGTACCGTGGCCCGAATCGCGTGACCAGGTGGTGGCCGGCGTACTCAGCCTGGACCGCATGCAGTCGCAGGAACAGGGCGCCTGCGGGCAGATCAATTTCGATCCGCTGATCCTGCCCAGCGGCGTGCGTGGCAGTGACGATCCGATCCTGGCGGCCCGCTCGGCCGTGTATTCGCAGTCCTTCAACCGCCGCGAACGCGAGCGCGCCACCGGCAACGTCGAGCAACGGAAGGAGGCCGCACGATGAGCACCGGCAACGGCCACTTCAACCTGCTGGCGCGGGTGCTGCACTGGTCCATGGCGCTGATGATCGTCGCCATGCTGTTCATTGGCGTGACCATGGTCGCCTCGCTGCACTTGCGGCCGATGCTGATCGACCTGCACCGCCCATTGGGCATCACTATCGGCGTACTGGTGTTGCTGCGCCTGTACAACCGGCTGCGTCATCGCCCACCGCCGCTGCCGGCGGATCTTCCTGTGTGGCAGGTGATGGCGGCCAAGGCCTCGCACTGGATGCTGTACGCGCTGATGCTGGCGATGCCGCTGATCGGCTGGGCGATGCTGTCGGCCGGCGGTTACCCGATCGTGCTGTGGGGCGGCCTGCACCTGCCGCCGATCGTGCCGCATACCCCGGCGCTGTATGCCGCGTTGCGCAATGCGCACAGCCTGCTGGCCTACGTGCTGTTCGCAACGGTGCTGATGCACGTGGGTGCGGCGCTGTTCCACCTGTGGGTGCGGCGTGACGGGGTGTTCCAGGCGATGGCGCGCGGGAAGAATTGAAAGGATTCGCCGGGCGTTCCCGGCGGATTGTTTCCGCGACCGCGGGGGGTGTCACTTTCTTTGCGCGCAAAGAAAGTAGCCAAAGAAACGCTCCGCCGGCCGCGAGCCGGCGTGCTTCGCACGCCGGTGCCCTGCGCTCCTCGGTCCGTCGAGGGACGGCGCGGGAACTCGCTGCGCTCAGACACCCGCGCCTCTTCGCCCTCGCCGGTCCTGCGGTGCTCGGCTCGCTCAAGGCGGACTGGAAGGTCAAGATCAACAGCAAGAGCATCCACGCATGGCGTGGATCTACCGGGTGCAGATTTTGCCTTTGACGTTGGGTCCGCCTTGAGCGAGCCGAGCATCGCAGGGGAATCAGGGGGCGCAGAGGCGCCGGTGTCTGAGCGCAGCGAGTTCGGCGCCGTCCCCTGATTCGCCGAGAAGCGCAGGGAACCGTCGCGTAGCGACGGCTCGCGCTCTGGCGGCGTGTTTCTTTGGTTACTTTCTTTGCACGAGCAAAGAAAGTGACACGTCTCCGCAGGCGCGGAAATGATCCGCTACAACCACCCCTTCTGCCGCGCCAGCCGGTACGCCTCGATCCGGTTGGCCACGCCCAGCTTGCCGATGCACTCGGACAGGTAATTGCGCACCGTACCGTGCGACAACCCCAGCTGCTCGGCGATCTCGCTGGCGGTGCGGCCCTCGCCCGCCAGCCGCAGTACGCGGCGCTCGCGGTCGGTCAGCGGATCGGCCTGCGACCACGCATCCAGTGCCAGCTGCGGGTCGATCGCGCGGATGCCCTGTTTCACCTTGCGCAGGGCATCGGCCAGGTTCTCGGCCGGTGCATCCTTCAGCAGGTAGCCCAGCACGCCGGCTTCCAGCGCGCGGCGCAGGAAGCCGGCGCGGGCGAAGGTGGTCACGATCACCACCTTGATCGGCAGCTCGTGGCGCGCGATGCGCTGGGCAAGCTCGAGCCCGGACAGGCCGGGCATCTCGATGTCGGTGACCAGGATGTCCGGTTGCAGCTGCTGCAGCATCCGCCACGCGGTTTCGCCATCGGCGGCGCTGCCCAGCACCTCGATATCCGGCTCCAGGCCCAGCAACGCCGACAGTGCACCGCGCACCATCGCCTGATCCTCGGCCAGCAGGATGCGGATCATGCGGCACCGTCCTGTGCCAGCGACGGCGGCGCTCCCGGCGGCAACGGTGTGGTCGCGGCAGCCAGTGGCACGCGCACGGTCAGTCGCGTGCCCTCACCCTTTGCGGACTGTACCTGCAGGCTGCCCCCCAGGGCGGCCACGCGTTCGCGCATGCCGCTCAGCCCGTTGCCCTCGGCCTGCACGCCGCCACGGCCATCGTCGCGGATCTGCATCGCCAGCATGCGTCCCTCCAGCATGAACTCCACCCGTGCCTGTGTCGCCTGTGCATGGCGCACGATATTGGTTGCGGCCTCGCGCAGCACCAGCGCCAGCCCGCGTTCGACATCCACCGGCATCGCCGGTGGTGGTGCGTATTGAAGGTGGACCTGCTGGCATTCCAGCAGCAGCCGCGCCGATGCCAGCTCACCGGCCAGGTCGCTGGCGCGGATGCCGGTAACCGCGCTGCGCACCTGTGCCAGCGCTTCGCGGGCGATGGCCTCGGCCTCGCCGATCTCCAGCCGCGCGCGCGCGTCGCCGCGGTCGTGCAGCTTGCGCGCCAGCTCCAGCTTCAATGTGATCAGCGACAGGGTGTGGCCGAGCAGGTCATGCAGGTCGCGGCCGATGCGTTCGCGCTCGGCAGTGGCCGCCAGCCGCCGCACCTCGTCCTGCGACAGCTGCAGTGCCGCATCCTTCTGCTGGTTGAGCGCTTCCACGTTCACGACCAGCCCCACGATGTAGGACACGGCCGGGATCCAGACCAGGCTCTGCCACGGGTACTGGAACAGCAGCGCGAGGCTGCAGAACAGAAGGTTCAGGCCAGTGAGCTGCAGCAGATACTGCCACCAGCCACCGCACCCGCTCACCCGCAGCAGCACGCAGCCGAACACGAAGTAGGTCAGCCCGGACGGATACCAGGGCAGCAGCACCAGCGACATCGCGATCAGGCCCAGCGCATAGCGCGGAGCGTGATGGCGCGGCGCCACCATCACCTTGGCGTACAGCAGCAGGAACACCGGGTAGCTGGCCAGCGTCAGCAGCAGCCAGCGCAGGGTGAAGCCGTGGCCAAGCAAGGGCGTCAGGAAGATCCACACCGACCACAGCAGGTGGACTGCCTCGCTCCAGGGCGATTTTCCCCGGCGCAGCGTATCGGCCACCGCCGAGTCCGGCGCGGGGCGCAGCAGCGAGGCAAGCCATGTCGACGGCACGGGCGGTTCCAGGCGGGGACGATCGCCGCCGATCATGCCAGTTCAGCCGCCTGCGCGCAGGCGCCACCACCGGCCGGGCGGCACCGGCGCAACCGAGCGCGGATCACGGTACGCTTGGCGGCGCGGCTGTGGCGGGCCAGCGACGGGGTGATCGGATCCATGGGCGGTACCGGTAGCGGGGACGTTGCCATCCTGTGCCGCCGTGGTCACGTTTCGCAGTTGCCGCCGTCAGTGTCATCGGGTGACAGCTGTCACTGCCGTCATCGCTGTGCCTGCCTGCATGCTGTGCCGCACGCTCCACCGCCGGAACCGCCGCCGTCCGCCCTTCCGGCCACACCCGCCCAAACGCCTGTGATGGAACGAATGAACGCTTCTGCCGAGCTGTTGAAGGAACTCCGTATCGACCGCAAATCGCCGCCGCCCGCCTCCGGCGGCAGTGGCGGTGGCCGCCGCTGGCTGTGGATCGCGATCATCGTGGTCGTGTTGTTGCTGGCCGCTGTCGGCTTCGCCCTGTTCGGGCGTACGCCGGCAGTGGACGTGGAAACCGCCCCCGCCGTGGCCATCCAGCAGGGCAGCGCCAGCAGTTCGGTGCTCGATGCCAGTGGCTACGTGGTCGCCCGGCGCATGGCCACGGTATCGGCCAAGATCACCGGCAAGGTGCGCGAGGTGATGATCGAGGAAGGCATGCGCGTGGAACAGGGCCAGATCATGGCCACCCTGGACCCGATCGATGCCGACGCGCAGCGCAGCCTGTATGCCTCGCAGCTGCAGGCCGCACGCAGCCAGGTGGCCGGGCTGGAAGCGCAGCAGAGGCAGGCGGCCGCTGAAGCCAGCCGCCTGCAGGCGCTGGTCGGCCAGCAGCTGGTGTCGCGCTCGCAGTACGACCAGGCGGTGGCCCAGCGTGACAGCCTGCGTGCACAGCTGGACACCGCACAGCGCAACGTCAGGGTGGCCAACGACCAGCTGGCCATCGCCGATCTGGGCGTGGACAACAACATCGTGCGCGCGCCGTTCTCCGGCGTGGTCACTGCCAAGGCCGCGCAGCCCGGCGAAATCGTCTCGCCGCTGTCGGCGGGCGGTGGGTTCACCCGTACCGGCATCGGCACCATCGTCGACATGGACTCGCTGGAGATCGAAGTCGAGGTCGGCGAGGCCTTCATCGGCCGCGTGCAGCCGAAGATGCCGGTCGAAGCCACGCTCAACGCCTATCCGGAGTGGAAGATTCCGGGCGAGGTGATCGCCATCATCCCCACCGCCGACCGCGGCAAGGCCACGGTGAAGGTGCGCGTGGCGCTGAAGGTGAAGGACCCGCGCATCGTGCCGGAGATGGGCGTGCGCGTCAGCTTCCTGGAACAGGCGCAGCCGCAGGCGGCCGCCAAACCGCAGGGCGTGCGCGTGCCGGCGGGCGCCGTGGTCCAGCGCGAGGGCGCCTCGGTTGCCTTCGTGCTGGGTGACGAAAGCCGCGTGCAGCAGCGCACGGTCGAGGCCGGCCAGGCGATGGGCAAGGACCGCCAGATCCTCAAGGGCGTGAGCGCAGGTGAATCGGTGGTGCTGAACCCGCCGGACAGCCTGCGCGATGGCGCCAAGGTGCAACAGAAACAAGCGCAGTAGCGGCCTGGCGCCCACGGGCGCCGCCGGCAGCACCGCTCGACGCACGCCTGCGGCCCCTGCCGTGGCGCTTCCCCGTTTCCCGCCTTCCGTGGAGAACCACCCATGTCGACCCTGGTTTCACTGCGCAACATCACCAAGACCTACCAGCGTGGCCCCGAGAAAGTGCAGGTGCTGCACGGCATCGACCTGGACATCGCCAGCGGCGACTTCGTCGCGCTGATGGGCCCGTCCGGCTCGGGCAAGACCACCCTGCTCAACCTGATCGGCGGCCTGGACAACCCCAGCGGCGGCGAGATCAGCATCGAGGGCGAGCGCATCGACCAGATGAGCGGCGGCCAGCTGTCGACCTGGCGCAGCCACCACGTCGGCTTCGTGTTCCAGTTCTACAACCTGATGCCGATGCTGACCGCGCAGAAGAACGTGGAACTGCCGCTGCTGCTGACCCACCTCAATGCGGCGCAGCGCCGCCGCAACGCCGAGATCGCGCTGACCCTGGTCGGCCTGGCCGACCGCCGCAGCCACCGCCCGAATGAACTGTCCGGCGGCCAGCAGCAGCGCGTGGCAATCGCCCGGGCGATCGTCTCCGACCCGACCTTCCTGATCTGCGACGAACCGACCGGCGACCTCGACCGCCAGTCCGCCGAGGAGATCCTCGGCCTGCTGCAGCAGCTCAACCGGGAGCATGGCAAGACCATCATCATGGTCACCCATGACCCGAAGGCCGCCGAGTACGCCACGCACACGGTGCACCTGGACAAGGGCGAGCTGGCCGACGCGCCGCTGGCCCACTGACGGAGGCCACGGCGATGAAATACTTCTCGTTGGTGTGGGCGCAGCTGTTCCGCAGCCGTACCCGCACGTTGCTGACCCTGCTCTCCGTGGTGGCCGCGTTCCTGCTGTTCGGCATGCTCGATTCGGTGCGCGTGGCATTCACCTCCGGCGGCAGCGTGGAAGGCGCCAACCGCCTGGTGGTCGCATCGCGGCTGTCGATCACCCAGTCGCTGCCGATCCGCCTGGAGGCCCAGGTGCGGCAGGTGGCCGGCGTGCGCGACGTGGCCTATGGCATGTGGTTCGGTGGCATCTACCAGGACCCGAAGAACTTCTTCCCGAACTTCTCGGTGTCCCCCAACTACTTCGATGTCTACCGCGAGCTGCAGATCGACCCGGCACAGCTGGAAGACTGGAAGCAGACCCGTACCGGCGCCATCGTCGGCGAAACCCTGGCCAAGCAGTTCGGCTGGAAGATCGGCGACACCATCCCGCTGCAGGCCACGATCTTCCCGCGTGGCGGCAGCAACGACTGGCCGCTGGTGCTCAAGGGCATCTACCGTTCCAAGGACCGTGCGCTGGCCGCCAACGAAGAACGCCAGTTGATGATGAACTGGAAGTACTTCGATGAATCCAACGACTACATCAAGAACCAGGTGAGCTGGTACACGGTAACGCTGGACAACCCGGACCACTCTTCGCGGGTGGCGCAGGCGATCGACGCGATCTCGGCCAACTCCGACCACGAGACCAAGACCCAGACCGAATCGGCGTTCCAGCAGGCCTTCGTCAAGCAGTTCGCGGATATCGGCATGATCGTCACCTCGATCATGGGCGCGGTGTTCTTCACCCTGCTGCTGTTGACCGGCAACACCATGGCGCAGGCCGTGCGCGAGCGCGTGCCGGAGCTGGCCACGCTGAAAACGCTGGGCTTCAAGGACAGCACCGTGCTGACCCTGGTGATGGTGGAATCGGTGCTGCTGATCGGCCTGGGCGGCCTGATCGGCATGGGCCTGGCCGCGCTGATCCTGCCGGCCATCGGCCCGAAGAGCATGGGCATGCTGCCGCCGCACGTGCCGACGCCAACCTGGCTGATGGGGCTGGGCCTGATCGTGGTGATCGGCATCATCGTCGGCCTGTTGCCGGCGCTGCGTGCCAAGCGCCTGAAGATCGTCGACGCACTGGCCGGTCGCTGAGGAGAACACAGACATGTTCAAGAGCAAACTCAAGAAGTGGCTGGGCAACGGCGTGACGGTGCTGCTGCTGGCGGTCGGCCTGGTGCTGTGGATCAGCCTGCCGTGGACCGGCGTGCTGGCCGTGACCGTGCTGGTGGCCCTGTGGCTTCTGCTGACCCGCGGGGGGCGACTGGCGCTGGCCGCCACCCGTATCGGCGTGGCCAGCCTGCCGCAGCGCTGGGGCGCGTCCTCGGTGATCGTGGTCGGCATCGCCGGCGTGGTCGGCGTGCTCGTGGCAATGCTGGCGATGGGCGAAGGCTTCCAGGCCACGCTCAACAACACCGGCGATGACACCACTGCCATCGTGCTGCGCGGTGGCTCGCAGGCCGAGACCAACTCGGTGATCACCCGCGAGCAGGTACCGATGCTGTCCACCCTGCCCGGCATCAGCCGCGATGCGCAGGGCCGGCCGCTGCTGTCGCCGGAGCTGTCGCAGGTGGTCAACCTGGTGTCGAAGTCCGATGGCACCGACGTCAACGCGCAGTTCCGCGGCGTGGGCCCGCAGGCGTGGGCGGTGCATGACAAGGTCAGGATCGTCGAGGGCCGCAAGTTCGCCACTGGCCTGCGCGAGATCGTGGTCGGCCAGGGCGCCAAGGGCCAGTTCCGCGACATGGAGGTGGGCAGGACACTGACCCTGGGCAACCAGACCTGGACCGTGGTGGGTGTGTTCGCCACCGGCGATGCGCATGATTCGGAACTGTGGACCGACGCCGATACGCTGGCCACCACCTACCAGCGCAGCGCCTGGCAGTCGATCAGCGTGCGCACCGAGGGCAAGGCAGGCTTCGATCAGTTCAAGGCCGCCGTCGCCGCCGACCCGCGCCTGAAACTGGACGTGGAAACCACCCGCGTGTACTACAGCAAGCAGGGCGGCGGGCTGACCAAGTTGATCGACATCCTTGGCAAGGTGATCGGCACGATCATGGCGGTCGGTGCGGTGTTTGGCGCGCTCAACACCATGTATGCGGCCGTCGCCACGCGCGCCCGCGAAATCGCCACCATGCGTGCGATCGGCTTCCGCGGCCTGCCGGTGGTGACGGCAGTGATGCTGGAGACGATGCTGCTGGCGCTGCTCGGTGGCCTGCTCGGCTGTGCGGTGGCGTGGCTGCTGTTCAATGGCTACAGCGTGTCCACCATCGGCAGCAACTTCAGCGCAGTGGTGTTCAAGTTCCATGTGTCGCCGGAACTGCTGTGGACCGGCCTGAAATGGGCACTGGGCATCGGCCTGGTCGGCGGCCTGTTCCCGGCACTGCGCGCGGCACGTTTGCCGATCACCACGGCGCTGCGCGAAACCTGAGCATCGCGCAGCGGTGGACTGCGCATCACGCAAGGGGACGGAGCGAAGGCTCCGTCCCTTTCACGTTGCCGAACTCAGAAATCCGCCGCCGCAGCATCAGACGGCGGGGCCGCGCGCGGCCAGATGCTGGCGAAGGACCTCCTCGGGCGGATACGCCGTGCCCAGCGCGTGCTGCTCGCCTGTGTGCCGGTCGACGAAGATCGGCCCATTGCCGGCCAATGCATCCGAGATTTCGCCGGATTGCAGGTAGCGCAGCGACTGGAAGCAGAACAGCCAGCCTTCGACCACTTCGTGCTCATGCGTGATGGCAACCGGCTCATCGTCGCTGGCAAGTGCAGCCTCCACGCGACGGCGTGCTTCTTCAAGCTGGATCATTCCTTCGTCTCCTGCCTTCGATGACAAGGCGAAGAGCATTTCATGCGGGCACGTGCATCACAACGCCTGCGCGCCTGCATACAAGCGCGTACTGCGACGCGTTGTCGCAACCACTCAAGCGTGCCAGCTTCGTGCCGCTATCGATGCCTCTGCCCATCGCAAACGCAGCGCGCGTGACGCTGCGCACAGCGCATCTGTGGATTGTTGGTTGCGATTCATTTTCGCGCACGTCCAGCGGCGCCGAGACAAACAGTTACGAATGGAAACATTCTAGAATCGCGCCCCCCACGTTGGTTTGCAGCACCCCACGCGCCCATAGAACGGGCGCTTGTTTTTACCGAAACACGAGATTTCACGGATGTCCCTGAAAACCAATCCGCTGCGCAACGCGATCGTCATCGCGCTGGCCGCCAGCTGCACCACCCCCGCCTTCGCACAGAGCACCAGCGATACCCCGACCAACCTCGACCGCATCGAAATCACCGGCTCGCGCATCCGCCAGGCCAGTGTCGAAACCGCACAGCCGGTGGTCGCGCTCAACCGCGCCGAGATCGAGAAGAAGGGCTACGTCAACGTCGCTGACATCCTGCAGGACATTCCTGCCGCCGGTGCGCCGAGCATGAGCCGCGCCTCGTCGCTGACCTCCTCGCGCGACTTCGGCGGCATGTACGTCAGCCTGCGCAACCTGGGCCCGGAACGCAGCCTGGTGCTCATCGACGGCCGCCGCATGGGCATCAGCGCCGGCGGTTACTCCGACCTGGCCTCGATCCCGTCGTCCATCGTCGAGCGCGTGGAAGTGCTGACCGACGGCGCCTCCGCGCTGTACGGCTCCGATGCCATCGCCGGCGTGGTCAACATCATCACCCGCAAGAATTTCGATGGTGGCGAAGCCAGCGTCTATGTCGGCCAGTACGGCCAGGGTGACGGCCAGAAGCGCGCCTACAGCGCGACCTTCGGCAAGACCTTCGAGCGCGGCTGGTTCAGCGTGGGCGCCGAGCGCACCAAGGAAGATGAGGTGCTGGGCAAGGACCGCGAGTTCAGCCGTTACACCAACGGCCCGCGCCACCCCAACGATGGCCTCAATGGCAACACCCCGTGGGGCTACGTCACCGTCGGTGGCAAGAACCTGACGGTGGGCCCGGGCGGCGACCCGGGCAAGGCCGGCAACTTCCATGCGCCGGACCCGGCTGATGGTGCCAACACCAAGTCGAACATGAGCCTGCTGACAGGCCTGGAACGCACCTCGGTGTTCGCCAACGGTGGCTTCTCGATCACCGACAACCTGCGCATCGTCGCCGACGCGTTGTACAGCAAGCGCGAGTCGACCAAGCACCTGGCCGGTTACCCGTACTCGGTCAGCGCCGCGCAGGCCCGCAATGGCAGCCGTGCCGCCCTGTCCAAGGACAGCGCGTTCAACCTGTGGGGCCAGGATGCGCTGTTCGCGCACCGTACCGAGGAACTGCCGCGCGGCACCGAGAACAACCTGGAAACCAAGCGCGCCAGCATTGGTCTGGAAGGCAGCTTCGAAACCGGTTCGCGGTACTGGGACTGGAACGTCAACTACATGTACAACCGCAACGAAGGCGAGCGCATCGGTACCGGCAGCATGTACCAGCCGCACGTCAACCTGGCCGTCGGCCCGTCCTTCATGGACGGCAACGTGGCCCGCTGCGGTGCGCCGGGCGCGGTGATCGCCGGCTGCGTGCCGTGGAACCCGGCCGCCCCGATGGGTTACACCGGACCCGGCTCGCTGAGCAACCAGGACGTGCAGGACTACCTGTTCACCCGCTTCGTCGACAAGATGCAGAGCACCACCAAGGTCGCCAGCGGCAACATCTCCGGCTCGCTGTTCACCCTGCCGGCCGGCGACATCCTGGCCGCGATGGGCTTCGAGCACCGCAGCGAAGAAGCCAGCTACACTCCGGACACGATGGTGCAGAAGGGCGAGATCGCCGGCACCAGCGGCCAGCCGACCCGCGGCAACTACTCGCTCAACGAGGTCTACCTGGAGCTGCAGGTGCCGCTGCTGGCCGACCTGCCGTTCGCCCGCGAACTGTCGCTGGACATGGCCGGCCGCTACTCGGACTACAACAACTTCGGTTCGACCACCAACAGCAAGTTCGGCCTGAAGTGGAAGCCGATCGACAGCCTGCTGGTGCGCGCCACCTACGGCACCGGCTTCCGTGCGCCGACCGTGGATGACCTGTACGGCGGCACCGTCAGCAGCCGCGACTCGTTCACCGATCCGTGCGATACCTCCTTCGGTACCGCCGCCACCAGCCCGACCGTCGCTGCCCGCTGCCAGGCGCTGAAGGTGCCGGCCAACTTCCGCCAGCTCAACAGCGATGGCAGCGTGGCCACCAAGCCCGGCCAGCAGGCCACCACCGATTTCAGCTCGGGCTCCAACCCGGGCCTGAAGCCGGAAACCGCCAAGACCTGGACCGTCGGCCTGGTCTACAGCCCGGACTTCGTGCAGGGCCTGGACGTCAGCCTGGACTGGTGGAAGATCCGCATCGACAACGCCATCGTCGGTGAGTCGGCCACCAACATCCTGGAACAGTGCTACGTGCAGGGTTCGGATGCCGCCTGCGGCCGCTTCACCCGTGGCAGCAACGGCCAGGTCAACTCGCTGGACCGCTCGCTGGTCAACGCGGGCTACCGCGAAACCGCCGGCTATGACATCAACGTGCGCTACCGCCTGCCGGAAACCGCGTTCGGCAAGTTCGCCGTCAACTGGAACACCACCTACACCGACTACCTGGAGCAGCGCAACGACAGCGCCGCCACCACCCCGGTGGAACAGCGTACCGGTTGGGCCGGCGACTTCCGCGTGCGCTCCACCTTCAACCTGGATTGGCAGTACGGCGACCTCGGCATCGGCTGGACCGCGCGCTACTACTCCAGCATGAAGGAGAAGTGCTCGTACATGGATGAGTGCAACATGCCGGGCTTCAACTCGTCGTACACCAGCGCGTCGCCGACCAACAAGGTGGGCTCCAACACCTTCCACGACCTGCAGGTGCGTTACAGCCTGCCGTCGGATGGCACCGTGTCGCTGGGCGTGAACAACGTGTTCAACCACCAGGGTCCGATCATGTACAGCCAGCCGAACAGCAGCTTCACCTACTACGGTGGCTTCGACATCGGCCGCTTCATGTACATGAAGTACCAGCAGCGCTTCTAAGCCTGCAACCGCGTTCCCGCCACGGCCATCCCTCTCTCCTGGCCGTGGATGGAAGCAGAACGGCGCCCCTCGGGGCGCCGTTCTTTTTTGGGTGGAAGCGGCTCGGATCCCTTCGCCCTGCGAAGTGCTCTGACCCCACGCGACGGATAGAACAGGGTCAGAGCCCTCCGCGTTGCGGAGGGATCCGACCCCGCAGCCCCGCCGGCGCTAGCGCTTGGCGCGCATCGTGCGGATGTTGTCGCCGACGAACAGGATCAGGCCGGCCCAGATCGCGGCAAAGCCGATCGCCTTGGCGGTATCGAACGCTTCGTGGAAGAAGAACACGCCCAGCAGCAGCTGCAGGCTCGGTGCGATGTACTGCAGGATGCCGACCAGCGACAGCGGAATGCGCTTCACGCCGTAGGCAAAGCCGATCAGCGGTACGGCGGTGACTGCGCCACCGAAGATCAGCAGCAGGTCGTTGCGCCAGCCCCAGCCATGGAAGAACGCACCGCCATGGCCGTTTTCCGCCCAGATCGCGAAGGCCAGCGCCGGCAGGAACAGGTACATGCTTTCCACGCCCAGGCCGGCCACCGGGTCGACCGAGACCAGCTTGCGCAGCAGGCCATACAGGCCGAACGAACAAGCCAGGCCGAGCGCGATCCACGGCGGTGTGCCGGCGTCGATGGTCAGCCAGGCCACGCCCACCGCCGCCATCGCCACCGCCACCCATTGCAGGCGGCGCAGGCGTTCCTTCAGCACCAGCACGCCCAGCAGCACGTTCACCAGCGGGTTGATGAAGTAGCCCAGGCTGGTCTCGATGACATGGCCGGCGTTGACCGCCCAGATGTACAGGCCCCAGTTGAAGGCGATGGTCAGGCTCGACACCAGCAGGATCGGCAGCGCGCGCGGCTGCGCGGCGATCTTCTGCCACCAGCCCAGGCGCGAGCTGATCAGCAGCCAGCCCAGCACCAGCACGGTGCTCCAGATGATGCGGTGGGCGATGATCTGGAACGAAGGCACCTCGTTGAGCAGGTGCCAGTACACCGGCACCAGGCCCCAGATCACGAAGGTGGACGCGGTGACCAGCAGGCCCCGGCGTTGTTCTTTCTCGTCCATGCTCATCTCTTTCGCGTCCTTGCCATCGTCAGTACCACCACACCCAGGAGAATCACCGCCATCGCCAGCAGGTCGCGCCAGCCGAAACGCTCACCGTTGAGCAGCGCGCCGAGCAGCACCGCGATCACCGGATTGACGTACGCATAGCTGCCGGCCAGCGCCGGGCGCACGTTCTGCAGCAGCCACACGTAGGCAGTGAACGCGACGATGGAGCCGAACACGCACAGGTACGCCATCGCCAGCAGGCCACCGGTATCGGGCAGCGTGCTCGGGCGCTCGCCGACCGCCAGGCCGATCAGCACCAGCAGCGCGCCACCGCAGATCATCTGCCCGGCCGCGGTCATGAACGGGCCCGGCAGGTCCAGCCCGCGTGCCCACACCGAACCGAACGCCCAGCCGATCGGCGCGATCAGCAGCAGCACCAGCCCGGTCGGCGAGGCGGTCAGGCTGCTGCCGGCATTGAGCCAGACCACACCGAGGAAGCCGATGGCGATGCCCAGCCACTCACCGCGGCTGGCGTGCTGGCCGCGCAGTGCCGAGAACAGTGCCATCCACAGCGGCACCGAGGCCACCGCGGTGGCGGCCAGGCCCGAGGAGACCTCGCGCTCGGCCAGCACCACCATGCCGTTGCCCAGCACCAGCATGGTCACGCCCATGATGACCAGGTTGCGCCATTGCCGCAGGGTCGGGTTCGGCAGCTTCCAGAACAGGCGCAGCGCCAGGAACATCAGGCCGCCGGCAATGATGAAGCGGCTGCCGGAGACCATCGTCAGCGGCAGTGCGCCGCCGTGCAGGGCCTTGGCGATGCCCAGGTAGGTCGAGCCCCAGACCACGTAGACCAGCAGCAGTGCCAGCGCGACAAGGCCACCCCGGGGGGCAGCCGCAGACGAAGAGGGGGGAGCCGACATGACACACCAGGGAGCCGGGGGAAGGCGGATTCTAGGACGTTTTGAGTATGGTCCGGGACCCCATGCGGTGGCACGCTGTCATCCATCCATGCACCCTGCTCTGGTCTGCTACCCCGTGTTGACGGTCGATGCAGTACCAAGAGGGCTGCCCGGCCGCGCCGCCCCAAGGCCGGGCGCCGTTTTCCCTGCGCACGGACGCGCCGCATCGAGGATTCCCACCCAGATGAGCACCACGCCCCAACCTGCTGTCCCCGCGAACGACCGCGCCGCCCTGCGGCGGTCGATCTCCAACACCCTCAAAGGCTCCGCCGGCAACCTGGTGGAGTGGTACGACGTCTACGTGTACTCGGTGTTCGCCGTGTACTTCGAATCGCAGTTCTTCTCGCCCGACGACAAGAACTCCACGATGTACGTGTGGGCGATCTTCGCCGCGACCTTCCTGATGCGCCCGATCGGCGCCTGGTTCTTCGGCCGCTTCGCCGACCGCCATGGCCGCCGCCTGGCGCTGACCGTCTCGGTCACGTTGATGGCGCTGTGCTCGTTCCTGATCGCCATCACCCCCACCGCCGCCAGCATCGGCATCTGGGCCGCGGTCATCCTGCTGTTCGCACGGCTGCTGCAGGGCTTCGCCACCGGTGGCGAGTACGGCGCCAGCGCCACCTACATGTCCGAAGCCGCCATTCCCGGCCGCCGCGGCTTCCTGTCGTCCTTCCACTACGTCACCCTGGTTGGCGGCCACGTGCTGGCCCAGCTGACCCTGCTGCTGATGCTGACCTTCTGGGGCAAGCCGGAAATCTCCGAGTGGGGCTGGCGCATCGCCTTCGGCATCGGCGGCATCGCCGCGGTGGTGGTGTTCTGGCTGCGCCGTGGCATGGACGAGTCGCTGTCGGAGTCGTCCATCGAGGCCGCGCGCGAGGGCAAGGCGCAGAAGTCCGGTTCGATGTACGAGCTGTTCGTGCACCAGTGGCGACCGCTGCTGCTGTGCTTCCTGATCACCGCCGGCGGCACCGTGGCCTTCTACACCTACTCGGTGAACGGCCCGAAGATGATCCAGAGCGCCTTCGCCGGCAACGATCCGATGACCGGCACCCTGATCAACCTGGGCGTGCTGGCCTTCCTGATGGTGCTGCAGCCGGTCGGTGGCTGGCTGTCGGACATCATCGGCCGCAAGACCCTGCTGGTGTTCTTCGGCGTCGGCGGCGTGCTGTACAGCTGGTACCTGATCACCCAGCTGCCGCACCAGCATGACGCCACCCTGGCCTTCCTGACCCTGGCGCTGGCCTTCGTCATCCTCACCGGCTACACCTCCATCAACGCGGTGGTGAAGGCCGAGCTGTTCCCCACCCACGTGCGTGCACTGGGCGTGGGCCTGGGCTATGCGCTGGCCAACTCGCTGTTCGGTGGCACCGCCCCGCTGCTGTACCAGGGCGCGCTGAAGACCGGCCACGTCGATTGGTTCGCCCTCTACGTGACTGCCACGATCGCGGTATCGTTGGTGGTCTATGTGTTCTTCCTCACCAACAAGGGCCCGAACTGGCTCGACGGCACCCGCAAGTAAGCGCGTTGCCCTGATCGCGGCCACCGGTGCAATGCCGGTGGCCGCTGCGTCTCCCGCTCCTCCACTGATGTGGATCGCGATGACGCTGGCCGCAGCCACGGCACTGGCCTGGCTGCTGCGCCGCCCCAGCGCACAGGCCGCATGGCCACGCATCGGTTTCGGGATCGCCCTGCTGCTGTTCTGCGCCGCACTGGCGCTGCAGCTGGCAGTGGACCTGGGCAGCGGCCACAGCTCGCTGCAACTGCGCCTGCATCGCGGCGTCAACGGCGGATCGCTGGTCGGCCTGCGCACGATGGTGGCGTGCTATCTGGCAGCGCTCGCCGCCAGCGGCTGGGGCGCGTGGAAGCTGCTGCGCCGGCGCTGACGAACACCCGGTCGTGCCGGCCGCTGGCCGACACCTCCACATTCCTTTGGTAGTGCCGGCCGCTGGCCGGCAACGCCACCTTCTTTCGGTAGTGCCGGCCGCTGGCCGGCAACCTCATGAACCTCCGGAAAGAGCAGGCAGTTGCCGGCCAGCGGCCGGCACTACCTCAGCGGCGGGCCGCTTCGCTCTTGTCGCGCGCGCCGCGGAACTCCGATTCCTTTTCCCACGTCGGCCAGCGGCGGCTGTTGGCCAGCTCCGCGCCCAGATCGTACACCAGTAGGGTATCGGCAGCGTGGCCGCTCGGGTCCCAGCGCGGCGTCCAGGCATCGCAGGCCTGGTGGTAGCAATCGGCGAAGTACTTCTCGCGCAGCGCGCGGCCGGCTTCAACCCCACCGTCCAGCTTGTCCAGGCCCGGGCCGATGGTGATTGCCGGCACGCCCAGGCGGGCGAAGGCGAAGTGGTCAGCGCGGTAGAAGAAGCCCGCTTCCAGGTTCGGGTCCGGGCTGTAGCTGCGGCCACGGGCCTTGGCCACGCGTTCCAGGTCGCCTTCCAGCGAGACCCGGCCTTTGCCCCACGACGCGATGTCGCGGGTCGGGCCATCCGGGCTGAACATCTCGATGTTCAGCACCGCGGCGGTCTTGTCCAGCGGCGCCAGCGGGTGCGCGGCGTAGTAGCTGGCGCCCAGCAGGCCCTTCTCTTCGGCGGTCAGCGCCACGAAGTACAGCGTGCGCTGCGGCTGCGGGCCGGCGGCGAACACCCGGCCCAGTTCCAGCACCGTGGCCACGCCGGTGGCGTTGTCGATCGCACCGCGGCGGATGCGGTCGCCCTTGGCGTCGGGCTGGCCGATACCGAAGGCATCCCAGTGCGCAGAGAAGATCACCGCCTCGTCGCCATGCTCGCCACCGGGCAGCTTGGCCACCACGTTGCGGGTCACCACCTGCTCGCGCTTCAGCGCGAAGTCCACGCTCAGCTTGGCGTTGTCCAGTGCCACCGGGCGGAAGTCGGCGCGCATCGCCTTGCGCTTCTCGGCATCGAAGTCGAGGCCGGCGTCGGCGAAAATCGCCTCGGCCAGCTCGCGCTGCATCCAGCCCCGCAGCGGCGTGTGCTGCGCCATCGCCTCGTCCTGGCCGCGCTCGATGTCGAACAGCGGCGATGTGCCCGAGCTCTTCACCGTGGCCCAGCCGTAGGCGGCCGGCGCGGTCTCGTGCACGATCAGCACGCCTTCGGCGCCACGGCGTGCGGCTTCCTCGAACTTGTAGGTCCAGCGGCCGTAGTAGGTCACCGCCTTGCCGTCAAACGCGCCCGGCGCATCGGCCTCGAAATCAGCATCGTTGATCAGCACCACGGCGATCTTGCCGTGCAGGTCCACGTCCTTGTAGTCGTTCCACTGGCGTTCCGGCGCATCGATGCCATAGCCGACGAACACCAGCGGCGCATTCCTGATCTGCACGCGCTTGCGCGGCTGCAGGCTCTGCAGGGTCACGTCCACGCCATTGGCCAGCGCACGCTTGCCCTGCTTCAGCGACAGGCTGGCCTTGGCCGGGCCGTCCAGCTGCGCGCGCACCAACGGGACCGGCTGCACCCAGCTGCCATCCACGCCGCCGGGCTGCAGGCCGTAGCTGCGGAACTGCTCGATCAGGTACTGCACCGTGCGCTCTTCACCCTCGGTGGCCGGCGCGCGGCCCTCGAATTCATCCGACGCCAGAACGCGCACATGGCGCGACAGCGCCTGCGGATCGATGCCGCCACCCGGCAGGTCGTTGGCCGCATGGGCAAGGCCACCGACGAACAGGCAGGACGACAGCAGCAACACGCGCATCGGATTCACGGCAGTACCACGGCTAGCTTGGAAGTCACCAGAGTGTAACGTGGTCGTGACATCACGGCGCGGCTTGGGCCTGCGTCATCCACGCAGGGCGTGGATCTACCTGCTGATGCGATCCAGCCAGCAGGCCAGGCCCTGTGCGTTGAGCTCGATATCCATCGCCAGCACGGTGGTCACTGCCGCATCGTCCAGCGCACAGCCATGCAGCTGTGCACGTTCCAGATACAGCGCCTGCAACGCGGCCAACAGGCAACGATGGCGGTCCGGTCGACCGTCGCACTGGCGGCCAATGGCGGCCATCGCATCGATCTGCTCGAACAGGTCGCCGGCCAGTTTCTCCACCTGTTCCACACGACCGTAGTGGGTCAGGTACATCGCCTGCGGGCCGTAGCCCAGCATGCGCTGGATCGAGGCCTTCATCGCCTCCGGGTCGAACTGCACCGGCGAGGAGGTCGGGAAGATGAAAGCGCCCTGCACGCTGTCCAGCTCGCGGTAGGAGATACCGAAGGTATCGCCGGTGAACCAGCTGCGGCTGCGCGCATCCCATACGCAATAGTGGTGCAGCGCGTGACCCGGCGTGTGCAGCAGCACCAGCTCGCGGCCGGCCAGATCGATGCGGTGGCCGTCTTCGGCCACCACCACGCGCGACTCCGGAATCGCCTCGATGCGGCCATAGCTGCGCGCGATCTCTTCGGCGCCATACACCGCCGTGGCACCGGCGATCAGCCGGGTCGGGTCGATCATGTGCGGCGCACCGCGCGGGTGCAGCACCGCCTTTGCGTTGGGCAGCTGCTGCATCAGCAGGCCGGCGCCGCCGGCGTGGTCCAGGTGCACGTGCGTGAGCAGCAACCAGTCCACCGCTTCCACGCCCAGGCCGGCATCCGCCAGCGCCTGCAGCATCGCCGGCACCGACAGGCCGGTGCCGCAGTCGACAAACGCGGCGCGGCCGTTTTCAACGATCAGGTAAGCCGCGTCGAAGTCCGGGCGCTGGAAGCCGGTATCGATGGTGTGGATGCTGGGGTCGGCGGTCATCGGCACGCACCTGGCAGGATCGGGAACAGACGCCCATGGTAGGCGCGCAGGCGGCCCGGGTTCGATGCGGCTTTGGTCGGAGTCCAGATTCCGTAGAGCCGAGCCCATGCTCGGCTGCCTTTCTGCCAGACATCAGCCGAGCATGGGCTCGGCTCTACAGAGGGCGCGTGCAGTCGAGCATGGCTCGACTCTACAAAGGCGGGGTTACCGGTCCAGCCAGCGCGGTCGCAGCAGCAACGCGAGCACCAGCACCGCCAGGAACGCGCCGTAGGCGTACAGCACCGCCAGCACCTGCGGCCAGATCGGGCCGGCGCCGGGTTGCACCACGCCGATGCGGTAGCCCCACAGCATCGACACAATGCTCAGCGCGAACGCCAATACCAGGGTGGTGCCATCGAACAGGCGCCGCCGCGCGGTACGCGGCTGGCGCGGGAACAGCCAGTACAGGCTGCCCAGCAGCAGGAACCAGGGCAGGAACAGCAGCAGCGACAACCAGGCCATCGCAGACTCCATGTCATCGCGCCGGCGGCGCGCGGACATCATGCCATGGGTGCTGTGCCACGGTCGTGCCGGCGGGGGCGTCCCTGTAGAGCCGAGCCCATGCTCGGCTGCGTTGCTACCCAGCCGAGCACGGGCTCGGCTCTACAGGGGCGGAGCAAAGTCGAGCATGGCTCGACTCTACAAAGGGCAGGCAGGCCCGGCGATCAGGCCGCTTCGCGCAGCACGGCCAGCGCGGCCAGCACGGCGTCCACCTCGGCGTCCAGCTTGAACAGCTCGCTCTGCAGCTGGTCGCCCTGCTCGGCCTGCTTGATCACGGCAATCAGCTGGCCGGCATCACGCGGCGAATCGAAGCCTTCGCTCTGGATCAGCAGCGTGCCGTCGCCGGCGGTCAGCTTGAAGTAGAACCGGCCGTCCTTCTCGCGGTACTGCTTGAATTGCGGCGGCGCCACGCGGGCCACGCCGGCATCTTCGCTGGCGATGTCGCCCGCCGTGGACAGGTCGCGCAGACCCACGGCGTGGCGCAGTTCTTCCAGCAGCGGTGCCGCCAACTGCTCGCGCAGCTGCTGCCCACGGCGCTTGAGCAGCGCTTCGATCTTCTCCGGCTCGGCCATCAGCGCGTTGTAGCGCTCGCGCAGCGGCGACAGTTCGCTGTCGATGCGCTCGAACAGCTGCTGCTTGGCGTCACCCCAGCTGATGCCGGCAGCGAACGCCTTGGCGAACTCTGCGGTCTGTTCCGGCGTGGCGAACGCCTGGTACATCTGGAACAGCGCCGAGCCTTCGGTGTCCTTCGGCTCACCCGGTGCGCGCGAGTCGGTCAGGATAGAGAACACAAGCTTCTTCAGCTCCTCGCGCGGCACGAACAGCGGAATGGTGTTGTGGTAGCTCTTGCTCATCTTGCGGCCATCCAGGCCGGCCAGCGTCGCCACCTGCTCATCGATCACCACGTCCGGCAGCGGGAAGTACTCCTTGCCGTACACGTGGTTGAAGCGCTGGGCGAAATCGCGCGCCATCTCGATGTGCTGGATCTGGTCACGGCCCACCGGCACCTGGTTGGCCTTGAAGATCAGGATGTCGGCGGCCATCAGCACCGGGTACATGAACAGGCCGGCGCTGACGCCTGCGTCCTCGTCCACGCCTTCCTCGCGGTTCTTGTCCACTGCGGCCTTGTAGGCGTGCGCCCGGTTGAGGATGCCCTTGCTGGCGATGGCGGTCAGGAACCACATCAGCTCGGTGGTCTCGCGGATGTCGCTCTGGCGGTAGAACCACACGTGTTCCGGGTCCAGGCCGCAGGCCAGCCAGCTGGCCGCGATCTCCAGGGTCGCGCGCTGGGTGCGCTGCGGGTCCTGCGACTTGATCAGGCTGTGCAGGTCGGCCAGGAAGAAGAAGCTCTCGATCCCCGTCGCGCGGCTGGCGGCGATGGCCGGACGGATGGCGCCAACGTAGTTGCCCAGGTGGGGCGTGCCGGAGGGGGTGATGCCGGTAAGGACTCGGGTCGTCATGACTGCGTGGGGTAACCTTCGATGAACGGGGCCAGTTTACCTTGCACGCCACCAACCCCGTCAGGGCCTGCGGTGCGTTCATTCACCCAACCCCGCTGGAGACGCCCGATGAAACGCCTGCTGCCCCTGCTGCTGATCCTGCCCCTGGCCGGCTTCCGCCCGGCGCCGCCTCCACCACCGGCCTACGAAGGCGGCCCGGTGCGCATGACCCTGGTCGACCGCGACCGTGGCACCGAACTGCGCAGCTACCCCGCCGAGGGCCAGCGCTGGGTGGCCGGCGAGCGCGGCCACCGCTACGCCGTGCGCCTGTACAACGACAGCCCGCGCCGGGTGCTGGTGGTGCTGTCGGTGGACGGCGTCAACGCCATCTCCGGCGAGGATGCCGATCCCTCGCAGACCGGCTACGTGCTCAACCCCGGCCAGCGCGCCGACATCACCGGCTGGCGCAAGAGCCAGGACGAAGTGGCGCAGTTCGTGTTCAGCAGCCCCAGCGGCAGCTATGCCAGCCGCACCGGCCGCCCGGACAACATCGGCGTTGTGGGCGTGGCGGTGTTCGAAGAGGCACGTCGCTGGCGCCCCGAGCCGATCCTGCGCCGTGGCCTGCCGCTGCCGGCCCCGGCGGCCGAAGCGGCGGCCGATGCCAGTGCCAGTGCCAATGCCAGCCGCATCGAAGGCTACGCCAGCAAGTCGCAGGCCCCAGCGCTGGGTACCGGCCATGGTGCGCGCGAGCAGTCCTCGGTGCGCGATACCGACTTCGAGCGCGCCAGCCGCAGCCCCGCACAGGTATTGCAGCTGCGCTACGACAGCGCCCGCAACCTGCGTGCGCGCGGCATCCTGGTGGATTCGCCCTCGCGCCTGCCGCGCGAATCGCAGGCGTTCCCCAACCGCTACGTGCCGGACCCGCCGGCGCGCTGATCGTCCGGCGCAGACAACACGACGCCCGCAACCTCACGGTGCGGGCGTCGTGTTGTGGGGGAAACCGAAGCGCTTACTTGTAGTCCGGGTAGTCCTTGCTCACCGCGTCCTGGAACTCGCGCACTTCCTTCTCCGCGCGGTCCTTGGCCCAGCCATAACGTTCCTGCAGGCGGCCGGCCAGATACTCGGCATTGCCTTCGGCCACATCGAAATCGTCGTTGGTCAGATCGCCCCACTTGGCCTGGGCCTTGCCCTTCAGCTGCGACCACTTGCCGGAAATGATGTCTTTGTTCATTGCTGGGAGTCCTTGGTTGCAACGGCGTTCTTACCGTGGCTCCAGCTTCGCGCAGCGGCTGTTGAGTACCGGTCAACCGGCAATGAAATACATGCTCACCTGCTTGAATGGTTCACTCCGCTTCGACAGCCATGCGGCAAACAGCGCGCACAAAAAAGGCCGGGAAGATTCCCGGCCTTTTCGCTTTCCAATCCGCGCCGGGCTCACTTGCCCTTGGCGGCGTCCTCAACTTTTTCACCGGCCTTCTGCACGTCCTTGCCGGCACCGGCAACGGTATTGCAACCGGCCAGCAGGGCCACCGAGAACATCGACAACAGCATCAGGGCAACTACGCGCTTCATGGGCTTCTCCTTGGGTTCGCCGCTACACCGCTTCATTCGCGGATGGGGTTCTGTCGCTCGGCGGGAGGGCACACTGCCACCGCCGCCGCGTGAAGTGCAATCTGGCGGCAGCGGCGTGGAGCGGGTGTGAACGGATCGGCGATCCGTTCAGGCCAGGCCCTCAGTCGCGCATCAGGGTGGACTTGCCGAACAGGCTTTCGACCAGGTCCACGGCCAGTTCGGCGGTGGCATTCTGCTTGTCCAGCAAGGGGTTGAGCTCGACGATGTCCAGCGATCCCATGCGCCCGGTGTCGGCGATCATCTCCATCACCAGCTGCGCCTCGCGGTAGTTCACCCCACCCGGCACCGTGGTGCCCACGCCCGGCGCGATGCTGGGGTCGAGGAAGTCGACGTCGAAGCTGACATGCAGGTGGGTGTTCTCATCGATGCCGGCCAGCGCCGCCTCCACCGCGCGCTTCATGCCGTTCTCATCGATGTAGCGCATGTCGTACACATCCACCTTGTGGGTCTTGATCAGGCGCTTCTCCTCCGGGTCCACCGAGCGGATGCCGATCTGGTGCATCTGCGCCGGGGTGATCGCCGGTGCGCTGCCGCCCAGGTGGGTCAGCGCCTCCGGGCCGAGGCCGCACAGGCAGGCCACCGGCATGCCGTGGATGTTGCCCGACGGGGTGACATCGCTGGTGTTGAAATCCGAGTGCGCATCCAGCCACAGCACGCGCAGGGTCTTGCCCTGCTCGCGGCACCAGCGCGCGACGGCGGTGATCGAACCGATCCCCAGGCAGTGGTCGCCGCCGAGCATGATGGGCATGCGGCCGGCCTGCAGCTCGGCGTAGCTGGCTTCCATCAGTGCATGGTTCCACGCCACCACTTCATCCAGATGGCGGTAGCCTTCCACCGGCGCGGTCCACGGGTTGCGCGGGCCATCCAGATTGCCCACGTCACGCACGTCCACACCACGTGCTTCCAGCGCCTCCGGCAGGCCCGCCACGCGCAGCGCCTCCGGCCCCAGCCGTGCACCGCGATGGCCCGCACCGACATCGGTGGGAACGCCAATCAGGGATACGGAGATGGGATGGGCCATGGGTGCCTCCTGCGGTGCGGAAAAAGAAGCACAGTCTAGCCAGAGCTGTGTGACACCACTCGCGGCGGTGCAGCAGGGCAATACCCGGATCGCCGCGAGCACAAAGGCGCCCCGGTCAGGCATTCCAGCGCTGAGCGGTCAGAAATCCGCCCTTCCTTGATCCACTTCACACCCGAGTCGGCATCGCCTCTTACCCACGGCGGTCCTTGTGTCCACCCTGCGTCGGCACCCGGACGGTGCGGCTTCATTTCCCCAACCCTGGAGAACGACGCACATGAAACATGCACTCAATGGATTTGCGGTACTGGCAATTGCCCTGGGCGGACTGTTTCCGGCAGCTGCCAATGCCTCCTCGCAACGCATCACGCATACGGTGACCACCGACGCGTATCCCATGCAGATGGCGAGCGCACGCCAGGTGCTCGACTGGGTGGCGCAGCGGGTAAAGCCGTCGTTCGCCCCGCAGGGCTACGGCAACGTACAGGTGGAACGGCGTGCATTCTCGGTGGGGCGCGCGTCTGCACGCGCGGATGAATCGATTCCGGGAAAGCTGCCGGAGCAGGGCATTCCCGGTGAGATCTACCGGGTGGAAAACCTGCTTCCCGACGGCTCCCTGCAGACGTGGGAATTCACCTGGGTGGAACCCTCGTCCGGCCATGGCGGCGGCTGGGATGTCACCGGGTACACCTACAAGAAGGGCAATGACCCGGTAAACCAGCAGTAACGGGACGGGGGCAATGTTTGCCGCATTGCCCCTTTAGACTCCCGGCCGACGGCGGTCATGTCGGCCTGCGACGGCCTTTACGGCGGCGGAAAATTGGTGACCGACCGTTTGGCGGGCCGCGCTTAGAGGATCGCCGACGACCACTTTTCAACTCGGAACGGGCGCCTTTTCAACACGTCGATACGCCACTGTCCACTCACGCGTCTGAGTACGAACAAGTGCTCGTAACGCAAGGAACTCGACTTCTGAGGATCGTCGCGTACCAGCACTTCCGCCTTCGAGATCCCAAGCCTCGCAACTGATACCAGTAGGTCATCCGGCACATACCGTCGGGGGCTGCCGACTGAAATTCCAGTCGAGTACACACGTTGGCGGTCGGTGCACCAGGCTGTCAAAATATCCGCTTTCTCCTGCTGGAAGCCGGAGCTTCGCAGAAGGTTGCCACCGGACCGGGAATCCTTGTAGCCACGCGTTTCCCATTCGTAATAGGCCAACAAATAGCCACGCACCACTGAGGCGGGTTCACCTTCGGCGTCTGGTTCGGGCCACTCAAGCGCCGGCGCCTCTATCAACGGCGGCGGCAACTGCGCCCCCGCCAACTTCAAACGCGCCACTACGTCTTCGTGCTTGCGGGCATCAGCCATTGCCAGTGCGTTTGTCCCCTCGAAGTTCAACGGTGCGACGGTAGCTCCGCTATCCAGCAACAGTTCGACCATCGCGAGATGGCCGCCCGAAGACGCCAACATCAGCGGCGTGTACCTCGATTCCGGCGAAGCAGCATCCAGCAATGCACCGCGAGCAATCAGCACACGTCCGATTTCCGTATCGCCTGCGTTGGCAGCCCAACCCAGCGCGGTGTAACCCAGTGCAGTGCAGGCGTGCTGGATGTTGGCGCCACGATCCAGTAACCGCTCCACCGAGTCAGCCTTCCCGGCGATCACAGCCGATAGCAGCGGGGTGCGCCCCGTGCCTTTGTGCTGCCACTCGATATCGGCACCCTCATCCAGCAGCGCGTCGATTCGGGCGAGATCCTGCTTCTCAGCTGCTTTGGCCAGAAGATGGGACATATAGGTGCCACCAGACGGGTGTATGGGCGGTCACCATAAGGCCGCTGGCGCGATGAACTCAACCGCCGCGGCGACGAACCGGCGTCAGGCTCTGCACCTGGCCGTTGTTGCGCATCATGCACAGGAAGCGGCCATCGGGATAATCGATGATCAGTTCCTGGTAATCGCTGCCCACCGGCATCCGGGTCACCAGCGTGCCCTGCGCGCCCTTGCGCATATTGCAGGAGCCCAGCGCGGTATCACCCGCCGGCGCGCTGTACGCCACTTTGGACACATTGCGGAACACCGCCCGGCACCCGCCGTTCACCCATACCGAGTGCCGCGACAGGCCCCAGTTCCCGGCCACCCAGGCGATGGTTGCGGAGATGCGCGCTCCACTTGATGCCCCTGGACGACCGCAATGCGTCCTATTCCTGTCTATCGCAGAGCAGTTTGAGGCGACGGTCCTGCTGGCTCAGGCCGGATTGACTACTCATGCCGGCGTTCATGTCCGCTCTATGTTGGAAGCGCTGGCTGACGTGTACCAGCTTGCTTCCAAGAGCGATCACGTGCGGCGAATGCGCTACGAGCAGGCTCATGGCGAGAAGAAGCTCTACGACCGGATGCTAGCCACCGACCTGCTGGAGCCGCACGACCGGGCGATGCTGGAGGCGCGCTTGGCTGAGTGCTTGACGCGCTATCAGCCTTTGCATGAAGAGTTCCGCAGGGGTAAGCCTTCCCAGGCCGATCACTTCATCGCAGCAGGGCTGCCGGAACTGATTGGGCCATACACGATGCTATGCAGCTTCACCCACAGCGATCTGACTGCGTTGGCGCTCCGGCACCAAGGCGAGCGCGGGCTGATCCTTCGCGCGCCCGTAGCATACGACGTGTTGTTCCTCGTCCTCTCGCTCGCCACCTACTCGCTGGTCCATGCTGCACGTGCACTCGAAGCGGTGGTCTACCTACCCGAAGGGAGCTACGACCTTCACATGGCGAGGCTGGAAGCGCTACAGGACGAACTCATGGTTCTCAGGCCCGAATTGCCGGAGGCCGACCAGGCAAACGAAAGCCGCCCGGAGGCGGCTGGTGCACAGTGAAGTGCGGGCAACAGCCGCGCAACAAAAAGCCCCCGCCGTGAGGCAGGGGCTTTGGTCGCTACAGAAGGCAAGGAAGGGTAACCTTCCTTCTACCGAGGTTTGGGCTTATGCCGCCCGAGGGGTGATTTCGTCGATCACATCGGCCAACTCAGCACTGGTCGTCACCAGGTCGTAGTTGGCCTGCAGGTTAAGCCACACCTCGGCCGAGGTGCCAAAGTAGCGCCCAAGGCGCAAAGCGGTATCGGCAGTTACGCCGCGACGCCCTGCGATAATGTCGGAAACGCGGGCCGGGGTAACGTTAATTTCATGGGCCAGAGCGCGGGCGGACATACCCAGCGGGGCTAGAAACTCGACGGACAGGATCTCTCCCGGGTGAATTGCGGGGAGCGCGGTGGCGGTTTTCGCGTTGGCGCGTGTCATGGACTTGATAGTTTCGCCGCACGTTGCGTGCGCGGCGCCTCCTATTTGAGTGTGAATGCTTACGGAATGTTCCAATTGTGTGAAGCTGAAATTCGATTCTTAAATGAGACTCTACGTGATGGACTGAGGGTCTTACTTGGGAGGCCCGCGCCGGTGTTAGCCGGCGCTCACTCTCCTTAGTGGTAATCGGTGACTTCTACATCGTAGGCGTCACCATCCTTCCATTTGAAACAGATGCGGTACTGGTTGTTGATGCGGATGCTGTGCTGCCCAGCTCGGTCGCCTTTCAGCGCTTCCAATCGGTTGCCGGGCGGTGACTTCAAATCTTGTAACGTCACCGCAGCATTCAGGTACACCAGTTTGATCTGAATCTGCCTCTCGATACCTGCCAGAGGTTTGACCTTCTTACCGCTGGCTATTCGTTCGGTATCCTTACTTCCATACGTTTTTATCACCGGCGCCTCCTTTACTCGTAGCGACAGGCGTATCGTATACCGATACACGGTACACTGCAACCCCCCCCTCTGGACAAAAACACACCTCCCAGGCAGATGCCCATTGAGGTGGACCAGCAGCCCTTAAGCTGCGGCGCCCAGGTCGAAGGGGTTGAAGCGGATCACCTCATCGCCCAGCCATTCGTTAAGCGCGGTCAGCCGCGTCTGCAGGGGTGACAGTTCCATTGCAGTCCACACGGTCGCCGCCTCGCGGATCGAGCCCCGGTAATTTTCCCGGTAGACGTAAAAAGGCCAGCGCCCCGCGCTGGCCTTTTCTATTGAAACCCCTATTTTCAAGGCGTTTCGGCGCTTCCCATGTGGTGCGCTTATCTGACCCAAATAGTCGATACAACCACTTGTTTTTGATTCAATAAATATAAATTCAAAATTAAAAATACCCCCATTTGTACCCCTTAGTTGATTGGATGCGGTTGGACTTACTTGGACAGCAGCGCCGTTTGTCGCGCCCCCTTGGCAATAGATCTCCTGCTACATGGAACTGTCGCTCGGAATCCTCAAGGCATTCCTAGAGGTCCCCGGGGAAAAGAGCCCGAAGTCATGGGTGACGTCCGTTGTCGGCCAGAAGCGGACACTCTTCCTACGCCTGATAAACATCCCTAACCAATCTCTCGAGCACCATCGATTCTGAACCGCACGGCTAGAACAAATGGCTAGCCCGACCACCTTGCCGGCACGCACGCAGCGCGTCACCTCTGCTCTGTATCCAAGGTCCATGCCTCGCTCTGGGGTCGCTAATGCTGATTGAGCCTGGGACTGGATGTCCGAGATATCGCATGGCAGAGTTCATCAACAATCGAACATGGAGTTCTATATGCCATCCTCAGTCGGACTGTGCATACGTTGCGGACAGAGGGCCAAGCTAATTGGTAGCCACATCATCAGCGAATTTATGCGTAACGCTTTCTTTGGGACCTCACCAAAGAAGAGTGAGAGCGTTCGAATGCCTCATCACAGGTCCCACATCGATGGAAGCACAAGCAAGCTGCGTGTCACAAAAAAGGCAGGAGCGCAATCGCTTCCGGCCCAGCCGCTGATGTGCGAGAGCTGTGATAGAGGGCTTGGATCCACAATTGAAGATCCAGTTGCCAAGCTAATCTCTCAGTTGGGCCTGGCCGAACACCCCGCCCGCATTTACGGTCTTGATCGGAACGCGCCCCAATGTGGAACGGTAGATTCACCGTTCGAAGAGTCGACGGTCCCGGGGGGGCCGCGTTACTTCTATCGTGAATACGAAGAGCTGCCGAAGGGGGCTGCGCTTTGTGCAAGACTGTGTTGCTGGCGCGCAATGCACGCGATGGCGCAGGACAGACACTCACCGGTACTCGCTTTCCTCAGCAGCTTGCCAGGTCAGAAGATCGATGCGGACGTAAAGCTAATTTGGAATGGTCAAATAGACCACGATGATAGTTACGATGACGTCCAGTTGTTCGTCGTTCCGGCTGAGCTTTTGATCGATACGATGGGCGGGGCGAGCGGGCTTATGCCTTTCGGATGGTATTGGGTGGAGGGTGAAGACCAACAAGGTGCCGCACTAGTGGGAACGGTGGTGTGGTGCGCTCATTGGGTGGCATTCTGGCGCCCTACAGCATTGCAGGGCTGCGGCCCATGGACCATGATTCAGTTTATTCAGGGCGCATTGGCCGGATCTCGCGCGCAGTTGAAGTCGCGGGTTGCAAGCATTGGCTCCTTTTAGCGATGTGCGGCCCATGCGGCCAGCCTACTGGAACTCTACACATGTCCCATTGCGCAGGCCGCGGCCGATTTCCAGGCGCAGGAACTTGCAATGGTCATCCGGCGCGACGTTCCGCGTGGAGAGTGCTGTCCTTCACCTGCTGAAGTAGTCATGCACCAATGGCGTACGCGGATAGATGGGCGATTCGGACGCGTCCGGATGTAAGTGTGCGACCGGGGTAGTCGCGGTCGACACCTTCGACGTCTTGTAGCAACGTCAGCGGCAACTCACGGGGGTCGTCACTTGCCGTCGTTACTTGCTCCGTGGGCTTTACTCCTCAATGATCGGATCTGGTCCGTTCACGAGATCTGCTGCGGGGGCTGGCACCTGTGCTGCTATTTGGTGGTCGAAGAAAGGTGCAGCCACGATTGCTTGATCTACTGGCTCTGCAGGAAGCCAAATGCGTCTCGCGATTTCCGCTATCGAGGCGACTCGTAGCCGATCGCTGGGAAGGTATACCCTCGGGTTTGCGCCCAGCTCCGTCTGCAGGAGTGCATGCAATCGACCAAGGACGAGCTTTCCTCGTCGATATACGGCCGGGTCGGCGTCATAGTCTGCGACTGCGCGAACGCCAATTGCTCCGTGATTCGGGCCGCCACCACCTTCTTGGCGCGCCCTGAAGGCCTCTTGCGTTCGCTGATTGATGATCGATTCAACTGACTTGTCGCGCGTTTCGGTTGTTGCCTGAGCAATCAATTCAACGATTCGCTCTGCCGGAATTCCTGGATTTAGCGCGTGCAGATGTTCGGCGTTTAAGAAGTATCCCTCTACATCGCTCGCGTCCGTGAGCAAAGGCTGGATGTGCGCCTCCCGAAGTCGTCGCTCAAATTTTTCGGAAGCCTCTTGCGACATGTAATCACGATCACGATGTACGGCTAGCGATACATGCGGCGCCTTATCTCTCAAAAAGCTCCCGAGAACAAGTGCGGCATCGGCCTTCGAGCAGCCCGTGTATGAGGCAACCTCGGTATCATCTTCGACAAAACCGTTACTCCACAAAATCGCACGCAGAGCATCTTGGTCACTATCTTCGGTAGCGACCACGCACTTGGTATGCCCATCGGCAAAATAATCTACTGAATCCAATGCGCCTAGATCCAAAAGCACAGCCGTAGTGTTGAGATCCTGGCTGTCCACTTTTTGCCCATTGCTGACCCAGGTCACCTTGCCTCGGCTTTGAAATGAGTCAAGCACATGGCGAGAGTGAGTGCTGAGCAACACCTGAAATCCCCGATCGGTCGCCATCTTGAAAACCAAGTCACATAGTGCGCGCTGATTGTCGGGATGCAGATGCGAGTCTGGCTCGTCGAGGATAAGAATCTGCGGCTTAAAAAGCGAGATGTATGCCAGTATTTGGGACGCTTGTAAGACGGAAGTGCCGGCCGCATCAATCGGTAAGCGAGGGCCCCCGGGGAATTGGATATAGACTTCAATAGATTCATCAGTTTCTTCGTCAAAATCAATCTCAATGTTGATGTCGGCGAAGATGGAGCGCATATCTGCAATGAAAGCAACCCATGCGTTCGCATCTCGATGCAGCAACCGAATAACGTTGCGGAGGGTCAAGTTGGCATCGCCTCGCGCGACGATCCGACGAACAAGTCCGGGAGAAAGAAGCCGTTCATCTTTAGGGATGCCGGCGAGTCCGGGGGCATAAACAGTGAAAGGTTCCGCGAGACTCATGAGCTTCTCGCCGATAGCACGACCGACGATTGAGACGGCGATGTTACGGTTCCGACCTCTGCGAAGACCCACAGTGCACCGAGCACCCGTATCATCTTCAAACTCAATCTCGATCTGACTAGGTCGCGGCTCCAGAAGCTCGCCTCCCGTCGCCAGAGACAATACATCCGAGACAGGCGAATAGAGAAGCTGTGCCGGGTTGATCGAAAGCTCAAATGCATCTTGGCGCCATGCCAGTCCCTCACCGATTAATCGGGCGCTCTGGGCAATTGAAACTGCGAAATGTATGGCTTGGAGAATGCTGCTTTTCCCTGCGTTGTTTGCGCCAATCAGCAAGGTCACATCGCCCAGCTCCAACTCTAGATGTTCGAGACGCTTGAAACGACGAATGGTGACGGTTTTGAGCTTAGGCATTCCATTTCCCCCGTAGAAGCACGCTCTAAGCTTACCCTTTCGCCATCCCTTTGAGACAGTACTGCGACGCCCCCCTCCCGGCTTGGACCTTTTTCATGTCTTCACGGCCCTTCTGCCTGCATAGCCCGGGGGCAGCCGCCCTACCCCCGATAAATCTTCCTAATCCCCTGCCTCGCTGGTGTCCGCTTTCGGCCAATAGCTGACATCCTGCGGATTTGCGACTGCCGAGTTCATGCTTCTACGAGCCCTGGCCATTAAGGGCGACGCAGACCTTCCTTTTCTTCCTAGCAAACAAGGAGATGCGCCGTAGTTGATCTTCCGCCGAAGCCTCGTTAACCTATCATCACGACTTCATTCGTGGTCAGCGCACGCGCAAATTACGGATTCTCTTTTCTCACTTGTTTGAAACAGTGGGAGGTGGATCCGCGCGCCAGTGCTATCCAGCCTCCTGCATCTCACCTAGGAAGCTGAACAATGACAGATCTCACCCCGTCCGTCCTCGCCACCCCTGAACGTCGCAAGCATAAAGGGCGTACGCTTGCGCGTATTGATAGCGAGCAGAAGATGCTTGCCTCCGGCCCGCTTGGTCTCGAGCGACTCGTGCTCAACATTGCAATTGATTACATGGAACGCCATCCTGGCATGTCGTTCGACCAGGCTGTTTTCGCGGCGCAAGCTTATTGCGATCGAGCACATAGCTAAGCGAGGGCGACCATGAAGACTCATCAAACGACTTCCGTTTCACACAACGGCGTTACTTATGATCTCCGCTTAGGGGGCTGGCTTAAGCATCTTCATAGCGACCTCTCAGAAGCACTCTCCGAGATCGCAACTGAAGAACTTTATCTGCCGAATAGGCAGACAGCGGGCACATACAAGACCGAGAAAAGGACTGAATACTCCACTCAGCCCGACAAGCAACACACCTCAGCCAAGAAGCATCTGGATAGCTGCTCGAAGCGAGATTTTGGACTTGAGTGGGACAAGCTCATCAACAAGCTCAAACAAGTCATCAATGAAACGTGCATCCCTCTTCTGATTGCGCGGCGCAAGCTTTCATTGGCAGAGCAGCGTGCAATACTGCTGGCCGCGAGCAACGGACACGTTGGCGCCATGTACTGGATCGGCACTGGACTCCGAGACATCAAGGATGACAATTGCCTGCTTTGGCTCTCGAAGGCTCACAACCAAGGGCATGTCGGGGCATGCTACGAAATGGCAGCACACCTTGCATCCATGGGCAACCATATTGAATCGTTGCGGTGCCTAGTCGTATCCGCCGACGGCGGATGCGATATTGCTTTTATGAGCATCTTTGACTTTGACGTCCTGCTCAACATGCCAAAGGCTAAGGACATAAGTCTACTTGAGAATATGCTCGATGATCTTGCGACCACCCATTCTTCAAGCGCCAGATATCTAAAGGGAATGCTCCTGCTCTTGCAGGGGAAGAAAACTGACGGAATTGCTGTTCTAGAAGCCTTCTCAAAGGACCCCAAAAAGCAGCCACCGAAAGATGACATTGATGTGGTATATGAAAACCAAATCAAGGTCATCAGCAGTTTTGTGGATGGCCTATCAAAGGATATTGCTCTGGGAGTGCAACCGCTAAACGCCATATCAGCTCGCTGCAAGCAGACGGGCTCCATCAGATTTGAGGACTACGATGAACTGGCCGCAACTGTTATGAATCTGCCCTAGCGCATGGCGCCGCTCTGTTCTGCAGGACGTCGTCGCAATGCTGCCGGGTGAGGGGTTTTAGCCCATCACCGAAGCCTGCGGCCAAGCTTCGTGATCATACGTCAGCGGCAGCAATTGCAACTGGGGCCGGCCATCATCCTTGGGATAGTATGATGCATGGGACACTTGGTGGTCCTTGCCGCCGTCGCAAAGCACGGTGTTGTGGCCCGGCCCAGGCCGATTCTGCGACTGCTGCCGCGCATCACTGATTTGGTACTCGCTCAACGCCCACTTTCGACACCTCATCCATGCCCCCGCCCCATCAACATAAGCTCGGCGTACCCACCATCACGGGTAACACCGAGCACATCCTGCTCGGTGCAGAGTGCAAATCGTCCCTGCCGACAATAGCTACAGGCGTTGCAGGGACCACCCAGACGACCTACGCCCACTCGATGGCCGATGTACCAGCGGTCCGGAACGCCCTCGCCAACTTCGAGGATCCGGCCGACCACCTCATGTCCCGGCAGCCCATGCTGATCCTGAGCATCAGGACGGGCAATATCGGACACATCCGCGCCGCACATGCCACAAGCCTCAACCTGCAGCAGCACCTCACCATAGCCTGGTAAGGGTCGCGGACGCCGCACCCACCGAAGTTGTCCTAGACCAGAGAATTCCATGGCGCCATAGTCATTGACGTGCATCATCGTGCCTCCAAATTCTCATGCAAGGAACCCTCCAACTTCTGGCATGCGGCTATCGCCCCCTTACAAGTTGTGCTCACGTGCATTCTTTCAAACAACAATGAAAAGGACATCTATGCATAACCTTGAGGCAGAGATCATCTGCGAACCAAAAAATTTCTCTGAAGCGCATCAGGAGCTAGTGGAAGCACTTGCAGACTATGCTCCACATGGAACCTCCGATAGTTCGGCCATCTTTGTTCGAAAAATTAGGATCGACCATGCAGAGGATATGCTCGCAGAGTCAAAAAGCGCCGAACCCAACAGCGAGACCGCCTGGTATTTTCTAACAGAAGCGGCCCGTTCAATTGGCTTCCTCATCGCATCTCAGCACGCCACGTATGCTCGTGATGACGAAGAAGATCTGCACACCGCAGCACGTAAGAATGGAAGCGCTGGTGGCACGGCGAAGGGCGTCAATGGAAGGAAGGTGATAGAGGACATCGTTAAGAAAATCCTCGATGCACATCCACCCCGAGAAGGCTGGGACAAGGCTTCATTGAAAAGGAAGTACAACGAGATCACTGCCGAGCTGAAAGACTTCAAAAATTCTGAGAAGAAATTCAGGGATATCTGCAAACGTGACGACGTTCAGTCCCTGTTGACCGCAAAGAGAAATCGATAACCGTACGCAGGCATTCAAATGGCAGGCGGTGCGCATTCCGCCTGCCCACCAAGTAGAAAAAGCACCATTCGGCGTCGTGAACGATCATCTTTTCTCCGCCAAATTTAGTAGATAGCTGCAATATTTTTTTTTGCATAGCTATCTAAGCACATGATTTATAAAGAATGAGTAACGTCGCCATCAGGCAAGCAACCTGAAGGCGCGTAATGAACTGCAACACACAACTTCCGCTACGGATCATCCCCGTACGCGTCGCTGCGGCCCGACTCAACAAGGGCCGCAGCACCCTCTACACCTGGATCGACGAGAAGTCGCCCTATTTCAAGCCCGATCTGCCCAAGCCCGTCCGCTTGGGCTCCAGTGTCGGCTTCGTCGAGCATGAGATCGATGACTACATCCGTGGCCTGATGCAGGCCCGAGGAGGTGTAGCCGAGCATTAGTCCCGCTACTTGCTAGCACTGCTCCAAGCCGGCACGTGACGCCCGCCTGCTCCAGCTGACCACGGCTGTGGCAGCTCACACCCCCTATTGAAGACCCAACTTATGAGTAATGACGTCAACGACGACGTGCAAGCGCACGCCGACAGCATTGCCGAGGCCCTGCGTAGCCTCAAGCCGAACGAACAGCATCGTAAGAGCCAGCTGTTCTCGCTCCTGTATCCGGTGATCTCCGATCTCCTGCAGCATAACGTGACCCAGAAGTCGATCTTGGAAAAGCTCGGCGAAATGGGCCTGAAGCTGCACCCCGCCCGTTTCAAGGAACTCATGGCAGCGCAGGCCGCCACCACCTCCACCTCCAGCTCCAGCACCGACAAGGCACTCTAATGAACAAGCGCATCCCCACCTTCGCGTTCCCGGTGAACGAGTTTTACAAGTCGGTTGCACTGGCCATTGAGGAAACCATGGAGACAATCCAGGCCCCGGATTCCCTGGTTGCCACATCGTTCCTGACCGGCATGTCGATCGCATGCCAGTCCGACGTCGATGTCGTGCTGCCTTATGGGGCAACAACGCCCTGTGCGCTGTATCTGGCGACTGTCGCGGAATCCGGCGAGCGCAAGACGGCTACGGACAAGCTGGTTATGAAGCCGATCTACGACTATGAATTGTCTTACGCCAATATGTACAAGGCCGCGATGGAGCAGTACGAAGTCGATCACGGCTTCTGGGAGATCGAGAGCAAGGCGATCAATCGCTTGATTACGAGCACCATCGCAAAGGATGGTGACACCACCGAGTTGCGTCAGCGCTTTGCTGTGCACAAGGCAGCCGAACCTGTGAAGCCGGCATGCAATCGCATCATCGTGCAGGACGCCACCGAGCGCGGCCTGATCAATGCGGTGCAGGGTGATAGCAAGTCCATCGCCATGCTCAGCGATGAGGGAGCAACGCTCCTGAAGAGCGGTGCATTCCGTAATTCGGCGACCCTGAACAAGCTGTGGGATGCCCCTTCGCTGGTTATGCTTGACCGCGCTGATGAGGTAGTCCAAGTCACCGACCCGCGCCTGACGCTCAGTTTCATGATCCAGGAGGAACTGTTCCAGGATTTTTTGAAGATGAAGAACAGTACGGCACGGGCATCCGGGTTTCTTGCTCGCTTCGTGTTCTGCCATCCCGAGTCAACCCAGGGTTACCGTGCTGCCAAGGAGCTGACCGACAAGGAGCCGGTGCACGGCGCTAACGTGCTGGCTTTCCACAAGCGTATGACCGCGCTCTTGGAAGCTCGCGACCACCGCCATGCCGATGGCAACTACAGCAAGAAGGTGCTGCGTTTCTCCACCGATGCCAAGGCACTGTGGAAGGACACCTACGACATCATCGAACCGGAGCTCGCCAAAGGCGGCGCTTACCACAGCATCCGTGACGCTGCCTCGAAGACCATGGAGATCGCCAGCCGTATCGCTGGGATCTTCCATCACTTTGAGGGGATCGAAGGTGACGTGATCGAGCGCGCGACGCTGCAGCGTGCGATCAACGTCGCGCTCTTCTACCAGGAGGAGTTCATTGAGAAGTTCGGCGACCACAATGATCTGCCGGAGGACGAGAAGGACGCCCGGTCCTTGATGGAGTACATGCGCACGAAGTACTGGATTCGTTGCCGCGACTGGGCATACCGCAATGACGTTCGTAAAAGCGGGCCTGTTCGCCATCAGGGGCGCTTCGCAGCCGCTCTGGACCTGCTGATGGAGGACAACGCTATTCGCGTGGTACGTGAAGGTCGTTACGGCCGCACTGGGAAGCTCGTGATTGAACTCAACCCGGCCGTCTTTGATCGCCCTAACGCGCTCTGACCCCAACCGTTCCCACAAGAAGGGCCGCTCCGAGAGGAGCGGCCTTTCTCTGTTCTGGCGACTACCAGAAGGGAGCGGCCCCGGCCTTTTCAGACGGGAAGCACATGCACACGATGCGACAATGCCCCAGTTGGGGCGAAATCGCTCGGTTTTCAGGTTCATGGTCCGGCCTAGGTCAAAGCACCCTTTGCCCCCGCATGGCTTGCCGGGCATCCACGTAGGCCGACCGCTCGTTCTCCGACATGCCTCGGATACGGAAAGCCCCCAGATGACGCTCCGCACTGCGTCCGACACCCTGTTCCTTCAATGTCCGGTGATCAACACGCTCCGTGATGCCATTGCGCTGCAAGTGTTCGTTAATGATGCTCGCAACCATTTGGCGAGTTTCAATCAAGCTTTCACTTACCTGCACGCTCGTTCTGCCGCACGCATCCTTCCTGCATCCGCCTGTTTCAGGCCTATAGGAGTTGTACCTCCGGAACATCTGCGGGGCGGATCGTTGGATCCCATCCGGCATGCGATCTGACACCATCAGATGCAGGTGCATATTCATTCCTCCTTCGAGGGACGCCTCGGGTGAATGCACCGCGTACTCGTAGGGCTTCACACCTGCCAGGAAGTGAATGAGAGCCTGCACCAACTCTCTCGACCTACTGCCGACAAGCTCGTTTGGGAGCGCAACGATGAACTCCCTGTACGCGGCACCATTCATGCGCTCATGTGCATCCGCTGCGGCCCAGAACGCTCGAGCACTCCCCTCTGCCCAACAAGGGAGGTTCCCGCACCCTACGTCGACCAAGTCCTCCCGTGACCGATACCGTCCTTCGCGACGTATGTAATCACTATGCCCTACGGCTTTTCCCTTGGCGCCAGTCTTTAGCTGCAAATGAAAGATCTTCATGGTTAACCTCAATGTCGGAAGGGAAAAAGGCCAGTGACGTTGGTCACTGGCCTCTATGGGGTGGCTTGAAAGCTACTTAGCCTGATGAGTTTGGAGAAACGGTAAGTGCGCGCTCTGCATTCCCCCCCTCCCTTCTATTTCATGTTATGCACGTCAGTGGGGGTAGTCATGTAGGCACTAGTAGCCGGCTTCTCTCATACCTTATGCACATAGGAGTAAGAAACTACTCATCACGCTCCGAGCATCAGTTGAATCAGTAGGCTGCACTGGCAGGCTTAGCCTCAGTCAACTTCCCGTTATGAAGAACGTAGCTGACATTCTTCTCCACCGATGGACAGCAGGTGGCATCGTCAGGTCCCTGTACCAGGGTCTTGATCGCAACCGTTCCTTCTTGGATCGTGAAACCCTGAACGCCCTCACCGTACCCAGACACCGGCAATGAGTCGGCATATGCCAATGCGCCAGCCTCTCTTACAAAGACAGCCAGATGCGTGGCATAAGCATTACCGCCATTGGTCGCCTCCAGTACAAACAACACGGCCCTATCGCTGACACCGTCGCCATTGAGGTCACCTTCAACGAACTTCCTCGCTTCTACGTTCTCATCAGCCTGATCGAAGATGAAAGCCTGCCGAGCCAGTGCTTCATTGATGATGCTCTCATCCGACGCAGCTACTGAGGTCTCTGCTGCGATCTGAGGCTCTGCCAGCGCAGGTCCGCAGCTGACCGCCTCCGCCTGTGCAGCTGTCAAACCCGCCGGCACTTCGCATCCGGCTAGGTTGATGTCACCGGCCTGGGTGAGAGCCGCTTCCTTCTTGCAACCTACAAGCGCCAGTACAGCCAACATGGCTCCCACCAACATACCTACCTTCTTCATACCCTCTCCTGGAGTCGTTTTGGAAAAAACTAACCACACGCATGGAGCGGGCGTGCACAAGCACGCCCGCTATCTTCCTTCACTACCGCATCAGTTCCTCTTGTCTGATCCGTCACAGACCCAACAGTCCGGATCCAGACCGCGAGCGATCTTGTCAGCCCGAATGCTCTCCTGCTCCGCCTGATACCTCGCCTCGCGCTGGGCCGGCGTCAGCAGGCGCACTGCGTTGTATCGCTTCTCTGCCTCTGTAAGCAGAACATCCTGTTTGGGTGTCAGAGTGAAATCATCACTCTCCGAGATCGAGCGATGGAGCGCCCACATTTCCGGCTCCGTCAGGTATTCCGTGCCGTCTTGCAGATAATGGGTCTGTGAGACCAGCTTTCCACCCTCGTATAGGCCCCGCTCCGAGACTGCTCCGTTCTCTTCCCAGTAGGCTTCCCACAGCCCTACAGGCACGCTGCCTTTGAAGTTGGCCTTTACCTTGACCTGGCCGTTGAGGTAGTAGCTGACCGCCTCTCCTTCCAGACCATTGTTCACAGCCATCGCCTGGTAGGAGAGCTGTCCGGGCTTTTCGGCGAAGTAGATCTTGATCGGCCCTTCCACGCGGCCGCTCTGCATCGTCAGGATGACGCCAGGACTGCCCGTCTTCGTGTGGAACACTGTCTCCCCATCCAGACCACCGTCGGTCCGCTTGCCTTCGTAGGCTACGACCTGTGACTGCGGATAGCGGCAGGTGTACTGGCCACCTACCAACCCTTCATCCACCTCCACATCGCAGACATAGTCCAAGTTGCCCAGCAGCGCCGTCATGCTGGTGGTCTGATTGGTGTTCAGGTTCTGAAGGATGGTCCTCAGAGAGCCCAGGAGCGGTTCGAGCTGCTTGTGCGGTACACCGGTGACCTGCCCGTCGAATGGCTCATTGGACCCAGATTCGTAGATCTTGCCGTTACTCAGTTCTGCGTTGCGCCAGTCCAGGACTGGTTTGTTGCATCCACCAAGAAGAAGGGCAGCCAGCATGGCTGCAACGTAGTTGATACTTTTCATGGAATTCCTTGTCTGTATGTTTGGGCGGCCGGCATTCGGTCGTCAGAGGCAACGAGCGATACTGTCGGCGGCCTACTTCGTGGGCAGGACGTCAGGCGCTATCAGGGGTTCCGACACTGGCCCGCTGCCACGAACAGCTGCTCGGCGAAGTCGGACGGTGGGTAGCCCTGTCTGTTGATAGCCACCAGACCCTGCTCGCCGTAGTGGTCCTGCAACTTGTCGATGGCGCATTTGCAGTTGGACTTCGGCGCGCCGCTGCTCATGCAGTTGTCTATGAACTGGCCCCGGACCTTGTCCAGCTCGCTGGTACAAGCGCACAGAGCCAGCGGAATGAGAGCAACGGCGAGCATCTTTCGGATTATTGATCCCATGTTTATCGCCTCTTCACCAGGACGAGCAGGGCAAAGATCACCACGATCCAGACCACGCCGCCGATCATCTTTCCCACCGAGGGGAAGACCACTGCGGGCCAGATCAGGCCCTGCCCCAAGTTGTAGAAGAAGCCCTTGTACGCGTAGCGCCCCCAGATATCGAAACATATGGCCGCGATCAGTACGGTCACGCCGTACAGGCCGATCAGGTACTTCATGTCATTCCCCTGTTGGTTGAGATCAGTTGATTTCTTGCAAGTAGTGGCTGACGGCTCTGAACAGCCGTCGCAGGTCATCCGGGTTAGGAACACTCAACGTGATGAAGGGCTCGCCATGGATCCGGATGTGCGCACCGTGGGCGGTGATCTCAGTCAGACAACCCAGTAACCGGATCTCAGCCTGCTCGAACTTGGCCTTGCACCGAATCTGGGTTTCGGTGATGAGAACGCCCTCCCTGGCACCGCCGAACACGGTGTCGTCGATGAGCACGACAACGTCCTGGGCCCGCAGCCTCTCCCCGTAGCTGTCCAGAGCGCCCTGGAGCTTCTTCCTTGGGATGTTCGGAGCCACGAACACCCGCTCGAAGGGCTCATTGCTGAACTCGAGTCCCTCCAGGGCCTGCCGAAGCGAGCGGAGAGGGGGAGGCTCTGTAGCCTTGGTTTGTGGAGCCTCTGGCTCGGAGCCGGGTCCGGCTGTGGCTCGGGAGCTGTCAAATCGCTCCCGTTGGGCCGGGTCTTTGAGGACGGCATAGGCCTTGTTGATGGCCTGCATCTTGGCCGTCGCCCACGCCACGGACGACGCGTCTCCCGCGGCGTAGCGATCAGGGTGGTACTGGCTTCGCCGACCCTTGTAGGCGAGCTCAATTTCCCAGAGCGGCGCCTCGGGGCGTACCCCGAGGACTTCGTAGTGGTCTTCTTCGAACATCCCTTTTCCCTGCAGTAGCGGTAGCCGAGCGGTTTTTGCCAGAACCCGATGGCTCGCGGGTGAGTTCCGCTGCCCCTAGGGACCTAGCTCCGCGCTCGACCTTTGCCCTACCTAGATACCCACAATGCTAATCGTAGTATGTCGAATAGTAGTATTCAAATCGAGACCATCTGTCGATGGCTCGTGCATCCCACGAAACTCGATTGGTCGCCGTTTTCGCCGGAAATGTCCGACGATTGAGGAAAGAACGTGGACTCTCTCAAGAAGAGTTGGCCGAGGCGGCCGGCGTCCATCGAACATACGTGGGCATGATCGAACGCGGCGAAAAGAACGTGACGATTTACAACATCGAGCGGATCGCAATAGCTCTTGATGTCCCTCCAGGATCTCTCCTCGAGTGAGCATAGGTATCTGAAGGTGGCGGAACGCCCCCCTAGAGGTCGGCCGCCTCCTCAATCTTTAGCGCCTCGACTAAGCAAACCCCTGCTCTCATGCGAAGCCTGCTAGCAGCCTCCCTAATCCTCGCCCTCTGCCGCCAATTTCCATCAGCAGCACGTTCCATCTCCCGAGCCCGCCGATCCAGGTCAGCCGCTTTGGCACGAGCTATTGCCGCCCTGGTCGATGACCAGGACGTCTCCCTTTCCTTCATGCTGTTCTCCTAAGTATCCGGGCCTTAGATCTGCCCCAGCTGAGCCATCGAGGTGCCTTGGCTCGCCGACACCACAAGGTGATCAACGACCCTCACATCCACCATCGCCAGCACTTCTTTCAACCTTTTGGTGATGGCTCGATCCGCTTCTGACGGCTCGCAATGCCCGCTAGGATGGTTGTGAGCCAGCAGGACCGCTGCCGCGTTCAAGGCCAAGGCACGTTGGACGACAATCCGCGGATGGATCTCAGCACCATCTACGGAGCCTGAGAACTGCCGTTCCACGGCGATCAAGCGGTTTCGGGTATCAAGAAACGCTACCTCGAAGTGTTCGCGGATCTCATGTCCTAGACGCAGGCGGAAGAACCTGCCGGCAACATCGGGATCTCCCAATAGCGACGTCCCCCCGGTTTTGAGTAGCACGGCGAATTGGAGTCCAATCCCACCTGACCAGGAGATTGGACGTGAAGAAACGCTTTTCCGAAGAACAGATCATCGGTTTCCTGCGTGAAGCCGACGCCGGCATGGCGGTCAAGG
>NZ_JCAFSD010000015.1:0-52080 GCF_059368915.1 Stenotrophomonas sp. YJH_SMC_105-26
CGAGGAGTAATCCTTGAACTCGCCACCGAAGCGCTCGGCACCGATCTTGGTCAGTGCGGCGGTCAGCGTGGTCTTGCCGTGATCGACGTGACCGATGGTGCCGACGTTGACGTGCGGCTTGGTGCGCTCGAACTTACCCTTGGCCATGGCTGCTTATCTCGAATTCGTCTGAGAGGTGATGCTTAAGATGGTGCTCACGAAAGGAATCGAACCTTCGACCTCTTCCTTACCAAGGAAGTGCTCTACCGACTGAGCTACGTGAGCCGAGTTTTGCATTATGACATGAACTCGATAAGATTCAAAGTTCATTCAATGGAGCGGGAGACGGGAATCGAACCCGCACCATCAGCTTGGAAGGCTGAGGTTCTACCATTGAACTACTCCCGCGCCGGGAATGTCACAACGTGAAACTGGTGGAGGGAGGTGGATTCGAACCACCGAAGGCGTAAGCCAGCAGATTTACAGTCTGCCCCCGTTGGCCGCTTGGGTATCCCTCCTTACCACCCCATTCCGTTGCCGCCGAAGCGTTGCGGTGTGTGGTGGTGAGCCGCTTATTCTGCTGATGGGACGGGGGGCTGTCAACGCTTTTTTCCATCTTTTTCACACGTTGTCGCAAACCCATTGATACGCAAGGTTATTGACCGGGGACCGGCAGGGTCTCGCTGGCGAAAATTGCGACATGGGGGACTCCGTCGGCGCCGATCCAGCCCCGATACATGCCCTGGGTGTTGAACGGCGTGGCTATTCTGCCGTCCGCGGCAAGCACGATCGCACCACCGTCGCCGCCCATCTGCGGAATCGTCTCGTTGATCACGCCCTTGCCGGCCTGCTCCGGGCTCTGCCCCTGGTAGCGCATGCGCGCACAGATCTCGTGCGCGGCCGCGGTGCGGATGTAGTACTCGCCCCAGCCGGTGCCCGACACCGCACAGCGCGCATCGGCCCAGGTGCCGGCGCCGATGATCGGCGAGTCACCCACCCGGCCATAGCGCTTGTTGGTCATGCCGCCCGTGGAGGTGCCGGCGGCCAGCTGCCCCTGCGCATCCAGCGCGACCGCACCGACGGTACCGAAGTGCTTTGCGGTCTCCAGGTCGGCATGGGCCTGGCCATTGGCCTCTTCCTTAAGCGCGCGCTGCAGCTGCTGCCAACGCTTCTCCGTGCGGAAGTAGGAGGGATCAACCAGAGCAATGCCCTGCTCCACCGCGAAGGCTTCGGCACCCTGCCCTACCATCATCACGTGCCTGGACTTCTGCATCACGGTCTGCGCCAGCAGGATCGGGTTACGCACCCGCTGCACGCCGGCCACCGCACCTGCTGCCTGGGTGGCACCGTCCATCACCGCCGCATCCAGCTCGTTGTGGCCGTCATGGGTGAACACTGCGCCCTTGCCAGCGTTGAAGGTCGGATCGTCCTCCAGCACGGTGATTGCCGCAGTGACCGCTGCAAGCGCCGGACGACCGGCCGCCAGTTCGGCATGGCCTTTCAGCAGTGCGGCGCGCAACGCATCGCGCGCAGCCTTCTCTTCGGCCGGCGACAGGTCCTTGCGTTCGACGCCGGCGCCGCCATGGATGACCAGCAATGGCGACGCAGCCGGGGCGGCCTGGGCGATCAATGGAAAGGACAGCAGCGCGGACAGCGCCAGGCGCAGTTTCATCAGGTACGTCTCCAGCAGGACAAGGGAATGGATTGCAGGGTAGCGCCGGCCGCTGGCCGCAAGGGGCGCATCAGGTCAGGGAAGTGAGTTGCCGGCCAGCGGCCGGCACTACCGAAGCGTGAACTCGATCTGGCCGTCGCTGATGTCGGCCACGGCCTGGTAGTCGGCCTCGGCCTGGAAATCGTCCAGGCGCATGCGGCTGCCACTGGCGACCACGGTCACCGGAACGGCATGGAAGCGCAATGGTTCGCCCTCGACCAGGCGATCGGCATCACGACCGGGGCTGACCACCCAGACCTTGCCCTCGCCATCAGCGCTGTAGACCTGGGCCTGGCCATCGGGCTCCACGCACAGGGCGGTGTCCTCATCAACGCCGATGCCGACGATGTCAGGGTCGCCGCTGTCCTGCGCGGCGCGTGCCACGAACACGATGAGGCGGCCAAGGCGGTCACGCTTGTCGAAATGGGTGTCGGTGACCACGCGCTGCAGGTAGGGCATCTGCAGGAAGCCACTGTCCATGGTGACTGCGCTGCCCATCGGATCGGCCAGCGCACCGGCCGAGCTGATGCTGCCGCCATCCATGGCGCCATAGGCATAGCCGCCGAGGATGGCCAGGCCAGCGCTGGTACCGGCAATCGGCTTGCCGGCGCGTACATGGGCGTTGAGCGCGCGGTTGAGTGCGGTGCCCTTCCAGAAGCGGATGTAGCGCGACTGGTCGCCGCCGGCAATGAAGATGGCATCGGCCGCAGCGACCACGCGCAGCACGGCTGGATCATCGGCACCGCGGCGGCTGTCGAAGACCAGCGTCTGTACCGCGGTGGTGCCGCCGATCTCGCGGTACAGGCGGTCCTGCAGTTCATCGCCACCGGAGGCACGCAGGATCAGTACACGGCCATTGCCTGCCTGCTTCAACCACCACTGGAAGGCATCCGGCACCCACTCGCCACCGCCCATCAGCATCATCGCGGATGCACGCGGCCCGGGACGTGGGGCCTCAAGGTCGCCGACCTCGTAATAGGAAAAGCCCGGGCCCTGCAGATCCTGCGCGGGCGCGGCCGACGGCCAGGCCAGCATGAGCAGCGCCAGCCAGGCAACAGGGGTACGCAGGGTCCGGTCAACGCGTCGCATCTTGATCTCCCTGAACAAAATCGACTTGCAAGCGTTTTCACTCTTTGCCAGATAGGGACCCAGTAGTCAAGGACATAAAAAAGGCGTTAAATGCGCGCGCCCATTCCGGAAATCTGAATGGGGGACAGGCCCCTCCTCTGCGGGCCGGCTTCATTTCCGAGAATTCCTCATGCGTAGAAAGGCGATGGCGTGGTCGATCCAGCTAGCGTTGATGGGTGTGGCTGCTTCCGCGGCCGCCCAGGCTCCGGCGTCCTCTCCGGTACAACAACTGGACGCGGTGCAGGTCACCGGTTCGCGCATTCCGCGCGCCCAGGTGGAAGGCCCCGCCCCGATCACGGTGATCAACGCCGAACAGATCCGCTCCAGTGGCTTCACCAGCGTGCCGGACGTGCTGCGTGCGATGACCCAGAACGGCGGTGAGACGCAGAGCCAGCAGTCTTCCAGCGGCGCCGACTTCTCGCCGGGTGCCCAGCAGGTGGACCTGCGCGGCCTGGGCCCGAACCACACGCTGGTGCTGGTCAATGGCCGCCGTATCGCCGACTTCCCGATGCCGTTCAAGGGCCGCAGCAACTTCACCGATGTCTCCAACATTCCGCTGGGGATGATCGAGCGCATTGAAGTACTGACCGGCAGCGCCTCGGCCATCTATGGATCGGACGCGATCGCCGGCGTGGTCAACTTCATCCTGAAGAAGAAGGCCGACGGCACCACGATCGACATGCGCATGGGCACCACCACTGAAGGCGGTGGCGAGTCGTTCGACATGAGCATCGCCAGCGGTTTCAGCCGTGGCAACTTCAACGCGGTATACAGCGTCGAACTGCAGTCGCAGACGCCGCTGTGGGCCTATGAGCGCGACATCCAGGACTCGACCCAGGACGGCCCCACCGAGGGTTCGCGCATCGCGCGCCGTGCGTACCTGCGCACCGACTACAACGATGACTATCTGGACCCCGGCGCCGCCACCTGCGAAGCGCTGTCCGGCCAGAACCAGGGCAGCACCTACCGCGCCTACCGCCCGAAGTACGGCTACTACTGTGGCAGCGACAGCTCGATCGGCTACGGCACCATCCTCAGCAAGCGCCGCGGTGCCAACGGCTACGCGTCGTTGAGCCATGACTTCGACAATGGCCAGCAGTGGTTCGCCGACGTGCAGCTGGGCTACCACACGATGTCGCTGATGCGCGACGTCACCAAGTGGGGCCGCATGGACGCCAACGGCGATGAGTCGGGCTACTTCAACAACGAAGCCACCGGCGAGATCGAGTTCTGGCAGCGCCAGTTCTCGCCCGAGGAAATGGGCGGCCTGCGCAATGCCATGGTGCGCAGCACGCAGAAGACCTTCAGCGTGACCACCGGCTTCAAGGGCAACCTGGCCGGCAACTGGGACTACGAAGCGGCATTGAGCCATTCGCAGTACCAGTCGCGGATCAGCTGGGCGCAGATCATCGCCGCCAAGGCCAATGACCTGTTCCTCGGCCCGCAGCTGGGCGTGGATGACGACGGTTTCCCGATCTACAACGCCGACCCGTCACGCCTGTACCGGCCGCTGACCCGCGCCGAGTACGATTCGATCGCCGCGCGTACCACCTACACGCCGAAGTCGCGCACGGAGACGGCGGCATTCACTCTGACCAATTCCGCGCTGTTCGGCCTGCCCGGCGGTGACGCCGGTTTCGCCGCGACCGTGGAAGTGGGCCAGCAGGCGTACTCGCTCAATCCTGATCCGCTGGCGACCCAGTACTACTATTACAGCTGGAAGGATTCGGACGGCCAAGGTTCGCGCAACCGCTGGGCTACGGCGGCCGAGCTGCGCATGCCGCTGCACGAAACGGTCAACCTGAGCGTGGCCGGCCGCTACGACCAGTACCGCTATTCCGGCCACACCATCGGCAAGGCGACCTGGAGCGGTGGCCTGGAATGGCGCCCGATCGACACGCTGCTGGTGCGCGGTTCGTATGGCACCGCGTTCCGTGCGCCGGACCTGCACTATGTATTCGCCGGCCCGGGCAACGATGAGACCACCGCCGAAGACCTGTACAGCTGCCGCGCCGACGGCGCCACCGACTGCGCCGACTACGAGCGCAACCTGATCCGCAGCCGCACCGGCAACCGCCAGCTCGACCCGGAAACCAGCACCTCGTGGAGTGCCGGCTTCGTCTGGTCGCCGGCCGTCGGCCTGGACCTGTCGGTGGACTGGTTCGACATCGACATGCGCGACCAGGTGCAGGACATGGACGTGCGCACGATCCTGGCCAACGAAGCGAACTGCCGCCTGGGCAGCGCCGACATCACCTCGCCGACCTGCGTGGATGCACTCGCCCGCATCACCCGCAGCAACGACGGGCGCCTGTATGGCGTGCGCGTGGCGCCGATCAACGTCGCCCGCGAATCCACCTCCGGCATCGACGTCGGCCTGCGCTACCGCCTGCAGACGGGCATCGGCGACTTCATCTTCAACGGCACCCACACCTGGGTGAAGAAGCATGACTTCCAGCGCTACCCGGGCGACCGTACCGAAGACCAGTTCGCAGTGAACAGCGGCTTCGACATCCCACGCACCAAGACCAGCCTGAGCGTGACCTGGGAAAAGGATGCGTGGTCGGCAACGGTGTACGGTTCGCGCCTGGGCAAGCTGCCGACCTCGGACAGCTACGACCAGGTGTTCGACTGGGACAGCGGCGACAGCCCGTACGTGAAGGCGACCTATCGCTACAACGCCTCGCTGCAGTACCGCTTCGACGACCACTCGCGCCTGTCGCTGTCGGTGGTCAATGTGTTCAACAAGATGCCGCCGAAGGACCGTACCTACACTGCATACCCGTACTACGACGTGTCCTGGTTCGACAGCGTGGGGCGCACGATCAACCTGCAGTACACCCACAAGTTCGGTGGCAGCGCGCTGTAAGCGCCCGGCCAGCGCAGATACAGGAGACCCCCGCTTCGGCGGGGGTTCTTTTTTTCCGCCGCCTGAACGGTACCCGCGCGCAGGCTCCGGCCCGACCGGCCAGCCGGGGATTTTAGGAAACAGCTGATTCCGCGCCGCGCGCGCCGCTCCCTAGCATCGTTGCATGTTCCGCTTCCCCCGCCCTTCGCTGCAGCAGGCCGTGCCATCGACCACCGCGTCGGTGCTGCTGCGCTGCCTGACCGTGTGCGTCTTCGTCTGCCTGGCCGCCGCGGCCGGCTTCTACCTGCTCACGGCATTCACCGAGGACATCTCGACCCATCGCCGCGAGATGAATGCAGCGGCCTACAGGGCCCAGATCTATTTCGACCAGCGCGAAGCCCTGCTGCGCTATCTGGGCGATTCGGTGGTGAGGGGCAACCCGGATGCACCTGCGGCGGACAGCGAAGGCATGCGCCAGGTGCCGCTGGATGGTGCTGGCGGCCAACCGGGCCAGCGGCTGCTGTTGTCAGCGCGCGCCGAACACACGCTGCAGGCACTGCAGACGCATCTGCTGCTGGTCGATGCGCACGGCACGCACTGGCTGGCCGGCGGCGAGGTCGACGTGGACCTGGCGCACCTGCCATCGCTGCGTGCGCTGCAGGCACGCAGCGGCAGCCTGGAGGCGGCCGACCCGGTGCACTGGCTGCGCCCGGGTGACAGTGGCGTTGCATTGGCGCAGCCGGTACAGGCCGGCCCGCATCCGACGCAGTGGCTGGTGCTGCTGCTCGATGGCGCGGCGGCGGCGAGCATGATCGACGGCCAGGGCATCGGCGGCTATGCGCTGCTCGACCGTGCAGGGCAGCCGGCATTGTCCAGCCAGACCCCGCGTCTGGATGGTGCGGGCTGGAAGACCCTGCGGGAACGCCAGGACGACAGCTTCGGCACGCTGTGGAGTGGCGGGCTTCCGCGCGGTGTAGCGCTGGTGAAAAGTGTCGGCAACGACGGCTGGCGGTTGGTCTACCACCTGCCGTCGCAACTGCTGCTGGGTGACCTGGCGGTGCCGCTGCTGGTCTGCGCGCTGTTGCTGCTGCTGGCCGGCGTCGCGCTGCGCCTGCTGCGGCATCGCGTGGACCTCCAGCTGATCCAGCCGGCCCTGCAGCAACAGCGCAGGCTGCTGGAGAACCTGGATTTCAGTTCGACGGTGATCGACATGGCGCCGGTCGGCATCTGCGTCCTGCGCCGCAGCGACCGCGCGCTGCTGCTCTCCAACCAGCTGCTACGCGACTGGCTTGGCGAAGAAGGCGAACACAGCGACTGGCAGGCGCCATGGCGCGGACATGCCGGCGAGCGCGGGCGTGGACTGGAATTCACTACCCGCGACGGTCGTCAGCTGCAGGTGCTGCACGCGTCCTGCCGCTACCAGGGCGACGACGTGCTGCTGTGCGTGTTCCATGACATTTCCCGGCACCGCCAGGCACAGGCCGCGCTGTCGTCGGCACGCCAGGCCGCCGATGCGGCCAACCAGGCCAAGAGCGCGTTCCTGGCCACCATGAGCCATGAAATCCGTACTCCGCTCTACGGCGTGCTGGGCACGCTGGAGCTGCTCGGGCACACCTCGCTGGACGCCCGGCAGTCGCAGTACCTGCGCACCATCGAGAGTTCCTCATCGGTCCTGCTGCAGTTGATCAGCGATGTGCTGGATGTTTCCAAGATCGAATCCGGGCAGCTCAGCCTGGAGCCGGCGCCGTTCTCGCCGCGCGAGCTGACCGAGAGCGTGCTGCGCAGCTTCGCCGCATCGGCCACCTGCAAGGGCCTGCAGATCCTGGTCTGTACCGACCCGCGCCTGCCCACGCGCGTGCTGGGTGATGCCGACCGCATCCGCCAGGTGCTGGGCAACCTGCTCAGCAACGCTATCAAGTTCACCGAGCATGGCCGGGTGGTACTGCGCGTGCGCCAGGTACAGCGCGAAGGTGAATCGAGCGTGCTGGCCTGGCAGGTCACCGATACCGGCGTGGGCATCGCCGCGGAGGAACAGGCGCGGTTGTTCGAACCATTCCGCCAGGTCCGTGGCGCGGCCAGTGCACAGGGCACCGGGCTGGGCCTGTCCATCAGCGACCGCCTGGTGCGCCTGATGAGCGGCGAGCTGCAGGTGGTGAGCGAGCCCGGCCTGGGCAGCAGCTTCAGCGTGCGCCTGCCCTTGCCGGTGCTGGCCGCCGCCGAGGATGGCCCGACCCTGCTGCCGGAGCCGCCGATCCTGGTGCGCGGCCGTGATCGCGAACTGGTCGACAGTGCCTGCGGCTGGCTGCGTCGCTGGGGCGCCAACGCACAGCCCCTGCAGGGCGACCCTGCACTGCTGGACCATGACGGCGCGATCCTGATGGACGGCGAGGCCGGGATGCCGCTGGCCTGGGCAGGCCCTCGCGTGGTGGCATCGATCGACGGCGGCGACCAGCCCACCGTTGCCGCCGATGGCAGCCTGGTGGTGACCCTGCATGGGATGACCGCGATCGGCAATGCACTGGCCAACGTGCAGCAGCAACGTGCGGCGCTGCCGGAAACATCGCGCGCGGCAACGCTGATGCCGCTGGGCCTGCACGTGCTGGCCGTCGAAGACAACCCGATCAACCGGGTGATCCTGGCCGAGCAGCTGCGCACCCTCGGCTGCGACGTGGAGCTGGCACAGGACGGCGTGGAAGCCCTGCAGCGATGCCGAGAGCAGTCTTTCGACCTGGTGGTGACCGACATCAACATGCCGCGCATGGACGGCCACGCGTTGGCCCGGCAACTGCGCGAGGACGGCAACCCGGTGCCGGTGATCGGCGCCACCGCCAATGCCACTGCCGAGGAGCGCGAGCGCTGCCTGGCCAGTGGCATGCAGGGCTACCTGAGCAAACCCATCGACATCGCACGCCTGCGCAAGGCGCTCACCTCACTGCGCCAAGGAGACCCCGCATGACCCAGCGTGTCCTGATCCTGGAAGACCAGCCCTTCCAGCGTGGTTTCCTGGCCAATCTGTTCGGCAGCCACGCAGGCGTGCAGGTCGACGCCTGCGAAGACGTGGATGCGGCCATCGCGCTGTGTGCGTGCCAGCCCTACGACCTGGTGGTCAGCGACCTGCTGATGCCCGGGCAGGACGGCATCCAGTTCATCCAGGCGCTGGCGGCACAGCCGCGCCCGCCACGCCTCGCGGTGGTCAGCGCGGCCCCGCGGCGGATGATGACCTCGGCACGGCTGATGGCCGAATCGCTGGGGCTGGATGTGGTCGGCCTGCTGCCCAAGCCGGTGGCGGCCGCCGATGTGGACGCCCTGTTCGAGGCCTTGGCGCAGGCGCGTCCGGCCGCCGGCGAGGCCCCTACGCGCGCGGCGGCTGCGCCCGAACCGGATGCATCGCAGCTGCGCCAGGCCATGGCCGATGGCAGCCTGACGGCCTGGTTCCAACCGAAGAAGTCACTGCAGTCAGGACGCGTGGTGGCGGCCGAAGCACTGGTGCGCTGGCGACATCCGCAGCTGGGCACGCTGGCCGCTGGCAGCTTCCTGCCGGCAATCTGCCGCTACGGGCTGGAGGGCGATCTTCTGCGGATGATGCTCAAGGCCAGCATCAGCGCGCAGGCACGCTGGCGCAAGCAAGGGTTCCGGGTACCGGTATCGATCAACCTGCCCCCTCACCTGCTGGAGCAGTCGGACCTGCCCGACGAACTGCTGGCACTGACCCTGGCCAACGGCGGTACGCCCGGTGAATTGTGCTTCGAACTGATGGAAAACAGCACCACGCGGCACGTCAGCGACTTCTATGCCGGCGCCTGCCGCCTGCGCATGAAGGGCTTCGGCCTGGCCCAGGATGATTTCGGGCAGGGCCTGAGCTCGGTCCACAACCTGGTCAATACCCCTTTCACCGAGGTCAAGATCGACCGCGCGCTGGTCAGCGGATGCGCGCGCGACCCGGCCTTGCACCTGACCCTGTCGACGGTGATCGCGCTGGCCAACCAGCTGGGCCTGACCATCGTGGCAGAGGGCGTGGAAAGCGATGCCGACCTGGCTGCCCTGCGCCAGCTGGGGTGCAGCCAGGTGCAGGGCTTCCTGATCTCGCAGGCGCTGCCGTCGGACGAGTTCACCCGCCTGCTGGACGAAGAAGCGCCGCAGTTGGACGAGTCGCCGCGAGCCGCCCTGCGCTGACACGGATTCCACGTCCGCTTCACGAAATCATCAAGTGGCATTGACGATCCTGTCTGTGCAGCGGTGGCGGATGTCCCTCCGTTGCTGTCCATGGTGCCGCTGACCGCTCCCTGCCCTGAGACCTGCCATGCCGGCCGAGGCCGCTCCTGTACGCCGACTCGCTCGCCGCTCACTGCGCGTCCACGCCCTGCTGATCGGCGTTGTGGTGCTGGCCACGCTGCAGGCCGGACTGCTGCTGTCGGCCGGCTCGCAGCTGTTCAACGAAGAGCGCAGCAAGATCGAGTACCACTTCCGCCGCCTGGACGGGACGCTGCGCGAGCAGGAGCGCTTTCTGCGCCAGTGGCGGCTGCATGATGTCGGCACGCATGGGCAGCCGGTGGCCGATGCCAGCGTGGAGCTGCAACGCGGGCCCTTGTTCGCCAACTTTGCGGTGATCGGAAGCGAGGGGGCCAGTCTTTCGCCACCGACTGAACTGGGCGACCGTTTCCTGCGCTTCTACGGCACGTTCTGGTCGGCCTCGCGCTATCCACCGCCGCAATGCCTGCTGGTCGATGGCCAGGGCACGCGCGGGCTGCTGGCACCGGTACAGATCGCCGGTACCGACGCGAGCCAGAACAGCCCGCATCACCTGCGCCCGGCGATCGCCGACATCCACCGGGTGCTGGGTACGCGACCGGCGGTGCAACGTGGTGGCATCGTCTGGGTGGGCGTGCCATGGCGCGACCGGCAGACCTGGCTGCTGGCCATCGCCCACGCCCCGCAGGATGCGCGCCTGTGGGGTGAGGACGACAAGGACTCGCAGGCCGCACTGGCCTGCCTGCTCGATCCTGGCCGTGTCGATGACTATCGCCAGGTGCTGGGTGTCCCGGTGTTCCAGCGGCTGTCGCTGTTCGATGCCAACGGCCAGCGCCTGCTGGGCGATGCAGCCGATGCCAGCGAGGCTGGCACCTCCTGGCAGGCCGGCCTCGCTGGCCTGCAGTTCCGCATGCGCAGCGAGCGCGGCTGGCTGGCGGTCTACCACGTCGGCTGGCGGCAGGTGTTCCAGCACCCGCAGGGGCCATTGCTGGGCGCGACCGTGGTCGCCCTGCTGCTGGCACTGGGCGGCACGCTGGTGCTGCGCGCGTACCGGCGTTCGGTCATCGAGCCGCTGCGCAGCAACCACGCGCGCCTGCTGGAAAGCGAAGCCTTCAGTCGCACGATCCTGGACAACGCGCCGATCGGGCTGTGCCTGCTGCGTCGTACCGATGGCAATGTGCTGCTGGACAACGCCCTCGCCCGCCGCTGGCTGGGCGAGGACTATCACGCCGGCGGCTGGCATGGCCCGTGGCGGCGCAGCGTACTGGCTGCCGGCGGCACCACGCTGGGCGATGGCCTGGCCTACGCCACGCCCGAAGGCCGCCACCTGCTGGTAACGGCGACACCGGCGCGCTATCGCGGTGAGCCGGCGGTGCTGTGCCTGTTCATTGACCTGAGCAGCCAGCATGAAGCCGAACAGGTGCTGCAGCAGGCGCGCCGCGCCGCCGACCAGGCCAACCGCGCGAAGAGCCAGTTCCTGGCCACGATGAGCCATGAGATCCGCACGCCGCTGTACGGTGTGCTCGGCACGCTTGAACTGCTGGGGCTGACGCCACTGGATGCACGGCAGCAGGACTACCTTGCAACGATCCAGCGTTCATCCTCGACCCTGATGCAGCTGATCAGCGACATCCTGGATGTCAGCAAAGCCGAGGCCGGGCAACTGAGCCTGGAGCCAAGCCCATTCGATCCAGTGCGGCTGACCGAGGACGCGCTCGACTCGTATGCTGCCGCGGCCGCCAACAAGGGGCTGCAGTTCTACGCCTGCATCGATGCCGACGTACCGCCCGGGGTGTGCGGTGATGCCGCGCGGATCCGACAGGTGCTCAACAACCTGATCAGCAACGCACTGAAGTTCACCGACAGCGGGCGCGTGGTGGTCCGTGTTTCGGCACGCTGGCAGGAGCAACGCTGCTGGCTGCAATGGCAGGTGGCCGATACCGGTATCGGCATTGCCAGCGAACACCAGGCGCATCTGTTCGAGCCATTTTTCCAGGCCAACCCGGGCACCGATGCGATGCGCGGCACCGGCCTGGGGCTGGCCATCTGCGCGCATCTTGTGGCGTTGATGGAAGGCCAGCTGCGCGTGGTCAGCGAGAGCGGCCTGGGCAGCAGCTTCAGCGTCGAACTGCCGCTGCCCTCGGCTCCACCGGATCCACAGCAGGCCCCGCCGCCGCAACTACCCGCCGGCCTGCAGGTACAGGTGCGGGGCAGCGTGCGCGAACTGGTGCAATCGCTGTGCGAGCGCCTGCAGCAGCGCGGTGCACAGGCCAGCGTGTACCGGGAGGACAGCGCAGCAGGCCTGCCATCGTCCGCCGTGCTGCTCGAGCTGGTCCTGGACGACCCTCTGCCCGCATGGGCGGGTGGACCGCGCGTGATCGCCTGCCGCGAAGGCGGGGTGCGGCCACGGCAGGTCGATGGCGCCTGGCAGGTCGGCCTGCATCGATTCGACGCGATCGTGCTGGCCCTGGCCGCGGCCAGCGGCCAACCGCTGGCGGCCAGCGCCGAAGGGCGCCTGCCGGCGACGCGCCATTTCGGCCTGCAGGTGCTGGTCGCCGAGGACAACCCGATCAACCAGGCGATCCTGCGCGACCAGCTGGAACAGCTCGGCTGCCGCGCCGTGGTCGCCAGCGATGGCAATGAAGCGCTGGGCTACTGGCAACAAGGGGCGTTCGCGCTGGTGCTGACCGACCTGAACATGCCCGGGCTGGATGGCTACGGCCTGGCCCGTGCCTTGCGGGCACGGGGTGTCAGCGTGCCCATCCACGGCGCCACGGCCAATGCCGACCCGGCCGAACGCCAACGCTGCCAGGAATCGGGCATGCAGGGCGTGCTGGTCAAGCCGATCACGCTGGAAGCCCTGCAGCGCCTGCTGACCCGGATCACCGACGGTGATGCACCGGCCGTCGCGATGCAGGAGCGCCCTGCGTCCACTGCGTCGCACGACAAGGATCCCCCGCTGCAGGTTCCCGCGAAGATGCAGTCGCTGTTCGTACAGACCATGCAGGCCGACCTGGACAGCCTGCGCCAGGCGATCGCCGCTGCCGATCCCGCCAGGGTGGCGCAGGTTCTGCACCGCATCCGCGGCGCGCTGGTGATCGTCGGTGCACCTGCGCTGGTCGACAGCGGCCTGCAGATCGAACAGTGCCTTGCCGGCGGCGATGACCTGGCCACCCAGGCGGCCGCTCTTGCCGGGTTCCAGCGACGCCTCGAGCAGCTGCTGCATCCGTTGCGCGACGCTGCATCCCCCTCCCTTCCCGACGACCCGACCCTGCCATGACCACACGGATCCTCATCGCCGACGACCACCCGATCGTGCTTGCCGGCATCCGCGACGTACTGGCCGGGGAACTGGACCTGGACATCGTGGGCGAAGCGGCCGATCCGGCGACGCTGATCGAGCTGATGACCCGGACCCGGCCACAGGCGGTAATCACCGACTACAGCATGCCGGGAGGCGATCGCTTCGGGGACGGCATCAAGCTGATCTCGTTCCTGCGCCGCAGCTTCCCGGAGACGCGCCTGCTGGTGCTGACGATGGTGTCCAATCCGTCGTTGGTCGCGGCGATGTATGCCGCCGGCGCCGGTGGCGTGGTGCTCAAGAGCCATGGATTGGGCAGCCTGGTACAGGCCCTGCGCGTGGTGCTGGCCGATCGCGTCTACCGCCCCCCGGGACTGCTGCCGGTAGCCGCGAGCGAACCGGCCGATGCGGATGCGGTCCGTGCGCGGCTGTCGCCGCGCGAGCTGGAGGTGATCCGCCTGTTCACCAGTGGCATGAGCGTGGGCGACATCGCACGCCAGCTGCAGCGCAGCGCCAAGACGGTCAGCACGCAGAAGATCAGCGCGATGCGCAAGCTCGGTGTGGACAGCGACCAGGCGCTGATCGAGTACTGCCTGCAGGCCTCGCTGTTCGGCTGAGGCCACTCCCGGCTGAATCCCGCCGGCCCTGCGACGGGGCCTGCAACCGCTTTAGGAAACGCCTGATTCCATCGGACAGTGCCGATTTCTAGGCTGGAGACATCCCGCCAAGATGCGCCTGCCGGCTGTTGCCGCATCGCCGTGGGGGACGGAAGTCCGATGGCGCCTGCAATTGCCGTGGCGTGGGACTTCCGCAGCGACGCGGCCCTGCCGCGTCAGTCCGCGCAGCCTCGCTGCGCCCTGCCACAGGAAGTCCATCAGCATGAACGCCTCCCCCACACGGCACGGCCGTGCGTACGGGCGCGCGCACGGAAAGCGCGTACCCCTCATTCCCAGCCTGTTGGCCACTGCGCTGTGGGCAGCCCTGCCGGCGCATGCCGCAGACCTCACCGGCCCGCTGCTGGTCAACGACGGTGACACCCTGCAGCTGGGTGCCGACGACGTCCTCACCCACAGTGCGGGCAGCTTCGCACTTGCGGTCACCGGTACCGGCAGCAATGCGCTGATCGACGGCAGCCGCATCCACGTGACCGGCAATGGCAGCGGCGTGTCCGCTGCCAATGGTGGCCAGGTGCAGCTGCGCGACGCAACGCTGTCGATCGCACCGGCGACCGGCACGGGCTTCTATGCGCTGTATGCCAATGGTGCCGGCAGCGTGATCGATGCGCGCGATGTCCACATCGATGCCACGCGCAACGGCAGCGGATTCGGCAGCGTGCAGGCCTACAACGGTGGCGTGATCCACTATGCCGGGGGCAGTCTTTCAATGACCGGGACCGGTGGCACGCTGGCCGGTGCATCCGGCAAGGGCAGCGAGCTGCACCTGGCCGATCTGCGGATGAGCGCCGACGGCGGTGCCCGCCTGCGCGCCGACAGTGCCGGCCTGCTGACGATCCGCAACAGCCGCATCACCCTCGCCCCCGGTGGCATCCTTGCCGGCGTGGCGGCCAACGGCGTGGGCAGCCGCGCCGAGCTGTACGACACCTACCTGCAGGGCGGTTGGTTCGATATCGACAGCGGCGGCAGCCTGCTGCTGGAGAACGTGGAAGCCCATTCGGTGGGCGGCAGCATGCGCCTGCTCGGCAGCCGCATCAGCAAGACCTATTCCAGTGCAGTGATCAACGGCGGCAGCTTCTACACCGTCGGTGGCTATGGCGTGAACATCAACAGCTGGGGACAGTTGACCGCAAGCGATGCCGCGTTCGATGTTCGTGATGGCTACTCCGGATTCTGGCTGGCCAGCGATGAGTCGCGCCTGCAGCTGACCGACAGCAGCATCGACACCTGGACCGACACCTACGGTTATGGCGTTGAGATCGCCGGCGGCGTTGCCACCGTGCAGGGTGGCCGGATCACCACGCACGGTGATGCGACCTACGGCGTGCGCGTGACCGGCTCCACCGGCAGCACCGCCAGCCGCATCGAAGCCAACGGCAGCGTGATCGACGTGCGCGGCAACGGCGGCGGTGGCGTGTTCATCGGCGGCTCCACCGCCACCGCGCTGCTCGATGCCGTTGCGATCCGCAGCGATGGCGAGAACGTGTTCGGCATCGTGCACATGAACACCGCGCGGCTGACCCAGGCCGATCGCCTGGATATCCGCATGACCGGCAGCAACAGCGGCGGCTACCGCTCCTACCTGACCGCGTTCGGCCCGTACTGGAACCGTGCCACCTTCAATGACAGCCACATAGAGACCGCCAGCGGCGCAGCGTTCTGGCTGCAGGGCAGCAACCATGCCTTGAACGTCAATGGCAGCGATGTGACTGCGGGCGACGGCAGCGGCCGCCTGCTGCGGGTCAGCGACACGGTATTCACCGATGGCAGCAGCGTGGCGACCAGTCGCATCGACTTCAGCGCCGACGCCAGCATGCTGCGCGGTGACGTGGTGGTCGACAGCGCAACGGCTGAGGTGCACATGGTGCTGGGCAACGGCACCACGTTCAGCGGCGCCCTGCGCAACGACTCCGGCTACCAGGTCGCACAACTGGCGCTGGATGGCAGCAGCCAGTGGAACGTACGCGCCAGTTCCAGCGTCGGCACGCTCGAACACGCCGGCACCATCGCTTTCGATGCGCCGGCGGCCGGCGATTTCAAGACCGTTACCGTCAGCGGCGACTACGTGGGCAACGGTGGCCAGTGGATCTTCAACCGCGCGCTGGGCGACGACACTTCGCTGGGCGACCAGCTGGTGATCAACGGCAACAGCAGCGGCACCGCCAGCGTGAGTGTGCGCAATGCCGGCGGCGCCGGTGCGCTGACCCAGGAGGGCATCCGCCTGATCACCGTGGCCGGCCAGTCGGATGCACAATTCAGCCTGCAGGGGCGCGCGGTTGCCGGTGCCTACGACTACTTCCTGTTCAAGGGCGGTGTGTCGACCCCGGACGATGGCAACTGGTACCTGCGCTCGGAGTACGTGCCGCCGGTCGATCCGCCGCAGCCGCCGGATCCCCCGATCGACCCGCCGCAGCCGCCGGATCCGCCGGTCGACCCGCCGCAGCCGCCGGAACCGCCGGTCGACCCACCGTCACCGCCGGAGCCGCCGATCGATCCGCCGTTGCCGCCGGAGCCGCCGATCGATCCACCATTGCCGCCGGAGCCGCCGATCGATCCGCCGCGCCCGCAGGTGGAACGCCCGGAACCGGCGGCCTACCTGGCCAACCGCAGCGCCGCGCTGGGCATGTTCCGGCACAGCCTGCACGACCGCGCCGGTGATCCCGCCGCCCAGGCCGGCACCCGCGGTGATGCCGTGGCCTGGATACACCTTCGCAGCGCGCAGCCCGACAGCCACGACCGCAACCGCCAGGTCCAGGTCGATGGGCAGATCAGCAGCGTGCTGGTCGGCGTCGGCCGCCGCTTCGAAGTGGGTGGCACGGGCGAGCTGCAGGCGGGTGCGATGCTCGGCCACGGCCGCGCGCGCAATGACAGCCGCTCGCAGGTGACCGGCTACACCGCGCGTGGCGTGGTCACCGGCACCAGCGTGGGCGCCTATGCCACCTGGCTTCAGGATGCGCGCATGGAAGGCGGCGCCTATGTGGATGGTTGGCTGCAATACGGCCGCTTCCGCAACAGCGTGCAGGGCGAAGGCCTGCAGAAGGAGCGCTATGACGCCCGCAACTGGAGTGCGTCGGCCGAGGCCGGCTATGTGCTGCCCCTGCGGCGCACCGCGCAGCGCGGCATTTACCTGGAACCGCAGGTGCAGGTGGTGCACAGCCGCTATGACAGCGACCGCGTGGTCGAGGCCAACGGCACGGTAGTCGACGACCGCGGTGGTGGCGAGACCAGCACCCGCCTCGGCCTGCGCCTGTACCGCCGTGGGTTGAGCCCGGCGCAGGGCCAGGTGCACCCGTACGTGGCGGTGAACTGGTGGTCCGGCGGCAATGGTGCGGGCCTGACAATGGACGGCGAGCGCCTGCAGCGGCAGTTGCCGCGTGACATCTACGAAGCCAAGGCCGGCGTGCAGGTGGATCTGTCCGGCGGCTGGCGCGGCTGGGGTGAACTGAGCCGGCAGAGCGGTGGCATGGGCTTCCACGACGTCGGTGCCCAGCTGGGCGTGTCGTACACCTGGTGACGCGGGACGTGCCCGGCAAGGGAATGCCGGGCACTTTTTCCACATGCGGCGTGGAAAGCGATGGGGGTTTGGTGTGGACAAGTGGGTTCGAGCGTTGCGGGGCAGGCGCTTCCGGGCGTGGTGAGTTTTTGTCCACGTCTGCAGTTCTTTTCCACAACGCGCGTGGAAAGCGATGGGAACTAGGTGTGGACAAGTAGTTGTGAGCATTGCACCGCAGGCGTTTCGAAGCGTGGTGAAAATTTGTCCACACCGCACCGCCAAGCCTCGTAGAGCCGAGCCCATGCTCGGCTGATGCCAACCTGAGCCGAGCGCAGGCTCGGCTCTACAGAGGCGCGCGGGGTTTTCCACACCCGACGTGGAAAGCGATGGGAGTTTGCTGTGGACAAGTACCGGCGAACGTCACACCGCAAGCGTTTCGCAGCCTGGTGTTTTTTTGTCCATCACCGGAAACGCGAACGCCCCGCACAGGGCGGGGCGTCCGGGGTCGATCCGATGCCGCAGGATCAGACGTTGAAGCGGAAGTGCAGGATGTCGCCTTCCTGCACGCGGTACTCCTTGCCTTCCAGGCGCAGGCGACCGGCTTCCTTGGCGCCGGCTTCGCCCTTGTACTTGATGAAGTCGTCATACGCGATGGTTTCGGCGCGGATGAAGCCCTTCTCGAAGTCGGTGTGGATGACGGCGGCAGCCTGCGGAGCGGTAGCGCCCTTGCGCACGGTCCACGCACGGACTTCCTTCACGCCGGCGGTGAAGTAGGTCTGCAGGCCGAGCAGGCTGTAGGCCGCGTTGATCACGCGGTTCAGGCCCGGCTCGCTCAGGCCCAGGTCCGCCAGGAAGGTATCGCGGTCTTCGTCGTCGAGCTGGGACAGCTCTTCTTCGATCGCGGCCGACACCGGCACCACCTGCGCGCCTTCGGCGGCAGCATGCGCACGCACGGCTTCCAGGTGCGGGTTGTTGTCGAAACCGTCTTCCAGCACGTTGGCGATGTACATCACCGGCTTCAGGGTCAGCAGGAACAGGTCGCGCACCAGCGCCTTCTCTTCCTCGTCCAGCCCGGCCGAGCGCCCAGCCTTGCCCTCCGACAGTGCAGCCTGCAACTTGGCCAGCACCGGCTTGCGCGCCGCCGCATCCTTGTCGCCACCCTTGGCCGCACGCTCGGCACGGTTCAGCGCCTTCTCGACACTGTCCAGGTCGGCCAGCGCCAGTTCGGTGTCGATGGTTTCGATGTCCGAGATCGGGTCGACCTTGCCGGCCACGTGCACGATGTCACCGTGCTCGAAGCAGCGCACCACGTGGGTGATCGCATCGACTTCGCGGATGTGCGCCAGGAACTTGTTACCCAGGCCCTCACCGCTGGCGGCACCGGCGACCAGGCCGGCGATGTCGACGAACTCGACCGCGGTCGGGATGACCTTCTGCGGGTTGATGATGCCCGCCAGCTCGTTCAGGCGCGGATCCGGCACCGGCACGATGCCGACGTTCGGTTCGATGGTGCAGAACGGGAAGTTCGCCGCGGCGATGCCCGCCTTGGTCAGCGCATTGAACAGGGTCGACTTGCCGACGTTGGGCAGGCCGACGATGCCGCATTTGATACCCATGGGTTGAATCCGGGTTTGAGTGTAAGTGGATGATTCGGGATTCAAGGCTCGCCTGCGGGCATGCCCTCAATCCCCAATCGTCCTTCCAGTAGCCAAAGCTAGAACGCAGCGTACAGCTTGTGCTTCTCAGCGTAGGTCTGCAGTGCAGTAGAAAGCTCTAGCCTCTCCTCAGTCTCACAAAATCTCTGGCTCAAGCGGCCCAGCAGAGCTTCGACACCGTCCGGCAACTCATTATGCTGACCGTACATTTTCTCCCACCGGACACCTTCATCCTTGGGCACGGCGTCGTCACCGAACAGCACCATCTTGGCTTCTTTCAGCACGTCTCCCAATTCGACCAGCCCCATTTCTTCAAGACCTGCGAGCGTCTCTTCGTAATAGGCACCCGAGTAACTGTCGAAGTACGTACCAATGCCGCCACGCCAGACTTCGCTACTTGTCACCGAAACCGCGAAGTAGCGCTGATCTGGCGTCAGGAGACCTGAGAATCCACAGCCCGAGCCGCCTTCCTGTTCCACCAGCCAGTTCCAGTGGCGCCCCGCAGCGGAATTCTCGTATCGGTCCAGCTCTTCGCGCATTTCCTTGTTTCGCACCTTCGCCTCTTCCATGCTCTGCCGCGTACCATTCCGGCACGGCATGCAGAGCCCATCGTTCCGGGCCGCCGTCGCCAGCAGGATCATGGCGCCACACACGGTGCAGGGAGTACGCGGGTCGGTCATGGTCAGCGCGGGGTGTGCAGCCGCTTCATCGCTTCGTTGAAATCGCCCTGCACCGCCAGCGGCAGCACGTCGATCGCATCGTCGATGGCGCGTGCGATCAGCACGTCATCCTCCTTGGACGGGCGCCCCAGCACCCAACCCACCACGCGGTCCTTGTGGCCGGGATGACCAATGCCCACGCGCAGGCGGTGGAATTTGCCATGACCCAGCAGGCGGATGGTATCGCGCAGGCCGTTCTGGCCGCCGTGGCCACCGTCGAACTTCAGTCGCGCCGCACCGGGCGGCAGGTCCAGCTCGTCGTGGGCCAGCAGGGTTTCTTCCGGCTCGATCTTCCAGAACCGCTGCGCGGCGGTGACCGACTTGCCGCTGAGATTCATGAAGGTGGCGGGCTTGAGCAGCCACACCGTCTGCCCGGCGATCTCGACCTTGGCGGTCTCGCCGAACAACTTGCTGTCCACATTCCATCGCGCACCGGCTTTTTCCGCCAGGGCCTCAACGAAATGAAACCCGGCATTGTGCCGGGTCCGGGCGTGTTCCGATCCGGGATTGCCCAGACCGACGATCAGTCGCAGTCCTGCCATGGTTCCTTCCAGTACGGTGCCTGCCCGGAGGCAGGCACCGTAACGGTATTACTCGGCGGCAGCCGCTTCTTCGTCAGCCTCGTCGGCCTTGCCGGCCTTGGCGGTGACGATGGCGTCGTCGTGGTCCTTGCCCAGCGCCAGCGCCGGGATTTCCACGCCCTTCGGCAGCTTGATGTTGGACAGGTACACGACGTCACCGGCCTTCAGCTCGCCCAGGTCGACTTCGATCGACTCCGGCAGGTCCTTCGGCAGGCAGGTGATGGTCACTTCCTTCAGTTCGTGGGTGACCACGACGTCGGCAGCCTTGCCGGCCGGCGAGGTGTCTTCGTTGACGAAGTGCAGCGGGACCGAAGCGGTCAGGGCTTCGTTCTCGTTCACGCGCTGGAAGTCCAGGTGCATGATCAGCTGCTTGTACGGGTGGCGCTGCATGTCACGCAGCAGGACCTTCTGCACCTGGCCATCCAGGTTCAGGTCCAGGATCGAGGCATAGAACCACTCGTTCTGCTGGGCCAGCCAGATTTCGTTGTGGTCCAGGCTGATGGCGACCGGCTCGGCGTTGCCGCCGTACACGATGGCCGGGATCACACCAGCGTGACGCAGGCGGCGGCTCGCACCCTTACGCTGCAGTTCACGCTTGGTGACCTTGATTTCATGGGTCTTCGACATTTTCGACTACTCAGGTTGTTGCCGCGCCCTGCGGCGTGGCGGTTGAAGATGCTTCCGCGACCAGAAGCATCCGGGTATGTCCCCGCCGTTGCCGGCAGGGACGAAAACTCAGTCGACGTACAGCGAGCTGACCGACTCGCCGAAGGCGATGCGGCGCATCGTTTCGGCCAGCATTTCCGCCACGCTCAGCTGGCGGATCTTGCTGCACACCCGCGCTGCGTCCTTCAGCGGGATGGTGTCGGTCACCACCAGCTCGTCGAGCTGGGAATTGGTGATGTTGTCCACCGCCGGGCCCGACAGCACCGCGTGGGTGCAGTAGGCGGCGACCTTGAGCGCACCGCGCGCCTTCAGGGCAGCGGCAGCGGCGCACAGGGTGCCGGCGGTATCGACGATGTCATCGACCATCACGCAGGTCTTGCCTTCGACGTCACCGATGATGTTCATCACGGTGGAGACGTTGGCGCGCGGGCGGCGCTTGTCGATGATCGCCAGGTCGGCGTCATCCAGGCGCTTGGCCACCGCACGGGCGCGGACCACGCCGCCCACGTCCGGCGAGACAACAATCAGGTTCTCGGTGCCGTAGGCGCGCCAGATGTCGGCCAGCAGCAGCGGGGACGCATACACGTTGTCCACCGGAATATCGAAGAAGCCCTGGATCTGGTCGGCGTGCAGGTCGACGGTCAGCACGCGATCAGCGCCAGCGGTGCTGAACATCTTGGCCGCCAGCTTGGCGGTGATCGGCACGCGCGAGGAACGCATGCGGCGGTCCTGGCGCGAGTAGCCGAAGTACGGCACCACGGCGGTCACGCTGGCCACCGATGCGCGCTTGAGCGCGTCGATCAGAACCAGCAGTTCCATCAGGTTTTCCGCGCTCGGCGCGCAGGTCGGCTGGATCACGAACACGTCCTGCTTGCGGACGTTCTCTTCGATTTCCACCTGCACTTCACCATCGGAGAAGTGCGACACCAGCGCCTTGCCCGGGCGGACCCCCAGTTCCTTGCAGATGTTCTGCGCCAGACGTTTGTTGGCGTTGCCGGAAAAGACCAGCAGGTTCGGGGACTCTTGCATCATGATTGTCTCGGGCGGGGACGAGTGGCGGGGATCCGGAGTCGGCAAGGACCCCGATGGACCCTTGCTGCTGACAACACCGCGGTTGTTTCCACGTCCCGCGCGGGCGATGCGCTGGAAGGCGCGGACACAGCCGCTATTGGCAGGGGCGGTAGGATTCGAACCTACGAATGCCAGGATCAAAACCTGGTGCCTTGGGCCTCTTGGCGACGCCCCTGCATTGATAAATCAGCGTTGCTCGAGTGCATCCAGCAGTGGCGAACGCGCAACGCCCGCTGCCACCCTTGCCCGCAACTCCTTCGGCAACTTCGACCGCCCCTGCTCTGCAGCAGCCTGCGATGCGAACTCGACGAAACAACCACTTCCCGAACCGGTCAGCCGCGCCGCGCCGATGTCGCTCAACGCGGCAAGCGCTGCCTCGACGGCAGGCTCACGGCGGCGCAGCACCGGTTCGAACGCGTTCCCGACCAGGGTCCCGGAAGCGAAGTCCTCTATTTTCGCCACTGGGCTGTCGCGCGTCAAATCCGGGTCTGCAAACAGGACCGGCGTAGGAACATGAACACCCGGTTCAACCACCACATACCAGGCCGGCGCCAGCGTGATCGGCTGCAGGCGCTCGCCCACCCCTTCGGCCCAGGCATTGTGGCCACGCACGAACACCGGCACGTCGGCGCCCAGGCGAAGGGCCAGCGCGGCCAGGGCATCCTCGTCCAGGCCGGCGCGCCAGAGCCGATTCAGCCCCACCAGCACGGTGGCCGCATCGGACGAACCGCCGCCGAAGCCACCACCGGCAGGAACGTGCTTTTCGACGATGATGTCAGCACCTTGCGCGCCCTTCGCCTCATCCTGGAGCAGGCGCGCGGCCCGCACCGCCAGGTCATCGGCCTCGGCCACGCCGGCCAGGCCCTCGCCCTGCCGACGCACCTGACCGTCTTCACGCAGGCGCAGGCCGATGCGGTCCCCCCAGTCCAGCAGGCGGAATACGGTCTGCAGCTCGTGGTAGCCGTCGGCCCGGCGGCCAGTGATGTGCAGGAACAGGTTCAGCTTGGCCGGGGCCGGCCACCAGGACCAGCCCGCCTCGTCGCGCCCGGCGCTCATGGCGTGCCCTGCCCCCACTGGTCCACCAGCAGGCGCACCTTGGCGTCGCCATTGCTGGCCTCGATCCGTCGCGGCAGCGCCGGTCGTCCGGCGTCGGCCGGGTACCAGTCCAGATACTGCACCTGCCAGCCCATCTGCTGCATGCGGCGCGGCCGGCCTTCACCGTCGCGCTCGACCTTTTCCGGACCGGCAGCATCCCCGGCCACCAGGCCGCGGATCCACTCCGGCAGCTGATTGACCGGGATGTCCCAGCCAGTCGCTTCCAGCAGCAGCTGCTGGGCGTCCTCGCCATCGCGCGGACCGCCGGACAGCCCTTCCAGGCGACCGGCTTCGGAATGGGTGTCGCCGGTCAGCTTCCAGCTCTGCCGGGTCACCGGCGCGCTCAGTTCGACCACGTAGCGGCGGCCGTCCTGCTTCCAGTCGATGCGACCGCTGCCGCCGTCCTTGCCCTTGCTGACCGCCACCCGCCCCTGGAAGGCCCAGTCCGGCTGTGCCTGCAGCGCGGCCACGCGCGCTGCCTCGGCCTGCGCCGCTTCAGCCGAAACAATCTCGACCACCGCTGGCGCCGGGGTCTTCTGCGTGCCGACACTGGTACAGGCGCTCACCGCCAGGGTCACGGTCGCCAACAGCAGCGGCCGGATCAGGGAACCACTCATGGATTGAATTTCTCACGGGCGCGCAGCAGCGCGCGGTTTTCAGGGTCGAGCTTGGCCGCTTCGTCGAAGAAGTGGCGGGCCTCGTCATGCTTGCCCAGCACCCACAGCACTTCGCCGACGTGGGAAGCGATCTCCGGGTCCTTGGCCAGGGTCCAGGCCCGGCGCAGCTGTACCAGTGCCTCTTCCTTGCGGCCCAGGCGATACAGCACCCAGCCATAGCTGTCGACGATGGCGGCGTTGTCCGGCTCGGCCACGCGGGCGCGGTCGATCAGCTCCAGCGCTTCCTGCAGGCGGCCGGTGCGATCGGCCAGGGTGTAGCCCAGCGCGTTCAGCGCCGGCACGTTTTCCGGGTCGGTCACCAGGATCTTGCGCAGGTCGGCCTCGGCGCGCGGGATGTCGTCGCGGCGCTCCCAGGTGAGCGCACGTGCGTACAGCAGGCCGTTGTCGTCCGGGTAGGCGGCCAGGCCGCGGGCCAGCGCATCCAGTTCACCGGCGCTGTCGTCACCACGCTGGCGCAGTTCGGCTTCCAGCAGGTAGGCGTCACGGCGCACATCGTCGTCGACCACCGCGTCGGACTGGATCGCGTGCACTTCCTCCAGCGCCAGCGGCAGGCGCCCGGCCAGGGCCTGGGCATTGGCCGCGCGCAGGCGCGCTTCGCTCAGCTCATCGCCACCGGGCACGCTGTGGTACCACTGCACCGCCTCGGGGTAACGCTTAAGGTATTCGGCGATCTTGCCCAGCAACAGGCGCTGCGCCGGATCCGGCTTGGCCGCCTGCCGCGACAGCTCGTTGTAGAGGTTGGACAGCGCCGCCTTGTCGCCCTGCTTGGCCAGCAGCGAGGCGCGCATGCCCCAGGTCTGTACGTCCTGCGGGCCGAACGCCAACACGCGCTCGGCCGCAGCCGGCTGGCCCAGGCTGTCGTAGGCGATGGCCACCGCATTGCGCAGCTCGGGGTCCTGGCGGGTCTTCGGCTCGACGTCGTGCAGCAGCGACAATGCCTTGTCGGTCTCGCCCGCCTGCTGCAGCTGGCTGGCACGCAGCAACGCTACGCGCGGCTCTTCCGGGAAGCGCTTGACCACTTCATCGATCATGCGCCGCGCCAACTCGGGCTTGTCCATGCGGAGGGCCAGGCGACCGAACTCCTGCCAGGCCTCGATCTTCGGCGGAATCGCATTGGCATCGACCAGCTCGCCGAGCACCTGCGCCGGCACCGCCGGGTCGCGGCCACCGCCGATCAGCGCGGCCAGGGCGAACTTCCAGCCGCGCTCGTCGGGGTCGGCCAGCAGCGCCTGCAGCTCGGTGCGGGCAGCCTTCACATCGCCCTGGCGCATGGCCAGCGCACCGGCGGCGCTGCGCATGGTCAACGAGCGCGGGGCGCGCTGCTGCCACAGGGCCAGGCCCTTGGCGGCGCTGGCATCATCGTTGGCCAGCATGGAGATACGGGTCGCGCGCTCGGCCAGGCCGGCGTCGCCGTCGGTCTGCTGCGCGGCCTGCAGGTACCAGCGCGCGGCCTCGGCCAGCTTGCCGGCCTGCAGGGCGAACTCACCGGCCATCACCGGTTCCAGCGCCAGTTCCTCAGTGGCCGCGGCCCGCACGGGGGCCTTGGCCGGCACCGCCGCCAGGGCCTGGGCGCAGGCCAGGGACAGCAGCAGAACACTGGGGATGCGAATCAATGCGGGCATCGTCGGCATCGGGGCCTTAAAATGTCGTCCAATGGCCAGCAGCTTATCGCAAGCAACTGAACAATGACCCTGTGGGTGCTCGGACTGAATCACCAGACCGCACCGGTGGAGCTGCGCGAGCGCGCGGCCTTCGCCGGTGAGGCGTTGCCGCGTGCGCTGGGCTCGCTGCGCGATACCCCGCAGATCGCCGAGGCAGTGCTGCTGTCCACCTGCAACCGCACCGAACTGTATGCCGTGGCCGAGTCGGCACAGGCGCTGGACCAGTGGCTGCACAGCCAGGCAGGCGACCTGCAGGGCTACCTGTACCAGCATGCCGATGCCGAGGCCGTGCGCCACCTGTTCCGGGTCGCCACCGGGCTGGACTCGATGGTGCTGGGCGAACCGCAGATCCTCGGCCAGGTAAAGGATGCCTGGTCGACCGCGCGTGACCACGGCCTGCTCGGCCAGCGCCTGGACCGCCTGTTCCAGCAGACCTTCTCGGTAGCCAAGCGTGCGCGCACCGATACCCAGGTCGGCGCCAACCCGGTGTCGGTGGCCTCGGCGGCGGTGCGCCTGGCGCAGAACGCCTTCGCGCGCCTGGATGACTCCACCGTGCTGCTGGTCGGTGCCGGCGAGACCATCGAGCTGGCTGCACGCCACCTGAGTGAGGGCAAGGTGCGGCGGCTGCTGATCGCCAACCGCACCCTTGCCCACGCGCAGGAACTGGCCAGCCGCCATGGCGGCGTGGCCCTGCCGCTGACCGAACTGGACCGCCATCTCGGCGAGGCCGACATCGTGTTCTCGGCCACCGCCGCGCGCGAACCTGTGATCCATCGCGAGATGGTGGCCAAGGCACTGCGCGCGCGCCGGCACAAGCCGATGCTGCTGTTCGACCTGGCCGTGCCGCGCGACATCGAAGCCGAGGTCGGCACGCTCAACGACGCCTTCCTCTACACCGTCGATGACCTGGAACGCGCGGTGGAAGACAACCGTCGTGGCCGCCGCGAGGCCGCCGCCGAGGCCGAGGCGATCATCGACCTGCAGGTGTCGCGTTTCATCGAGACCCAGCAGGCCAGCGCCCACCAGGCACCGCTGCGGCAGCTGCGTGCGTTCGGCGAAGCGACCCGCGCCGAACTGCTGGAGCGCGCACGGCAGCAGCTGGCCAACGGCAAGCCCGCCGACGAAGTGCTGGAACTGCTGGCCCATGGCCTGACCAACCGCCTGCTGCATCCGCCGACCGCCGCTCTGCGCGCGGCCGCGCTGAGTGGCGATGCCGACCTGACCCGCGCCGCCGAGCGCCTGTTCCCGGCCACGCCGGGTTACCGCCACCCACCCGTGAGACCCGATGACGCCGACCCTGCGCCGTAAGCTGGAAGCGCTGGCCGAGCGCCGCGAAGAACTGGAACGCCTGCTCGCCGAACCCGATGTGGTCGCCGACAACACCCGTTTCCGCGACCTTTCGCGCGAATTCGCCCAACTTGAACCGGTCGCTGCCGCGCTCGCCGAGGAAGCCCGTGCCAAGGCCGACCTGGCCGCCGCGGAAGGCATGCGCGCCGACCCCGACCTGCGTGAACTGGCAGACGAGGAAATCGCCGCGGCGCAGGCGCGCCTGCAGGAACTGGAACAAGAACTGGCCCTGCTGCTGGTACCACGCGATCCGCGCGACGAAGGCAACCTGTTCCTGGAAGTACGCGCCGGCACTGGCGGCGATGAAGCCGCGATCTTCGCCGGCGATCTGTTCCGCATGTACGCCCGCTATGCCGAGCGCCAGGGCTGGAAGGTCGAGATCGAATCAGACAACCCCGGTGAGCATGGCGGCTACAAGGAAGTGGTGGCGCGCGTGGTCGGCCGTGGTGCGTTCTCGCGCCTGAAGTTCGAATCGGGCACGCATCGCGTGCAGCGCGTGCCGGCCACCGAATCGCAGGGCCGCATCCACACCTCGGCGGCCACCGTGGCGATCATTCCCGAGGCCGACGAGGTCGATGACATCGTCATCAACCCGGCCGACCTGAAGGTGGATACGTTCCGCTCGTCCGGTGCCGGCGGCCAGCACGTCAACAAGACCGAATCGGCCATCCGCATCACCCACGTGCCGACCGGCGTGGTGGTGGAGTGCCAGACCGAGCGCAGCCAGCACGCCAACCGCGACAAGGCGATGAAGCGCCTGAAGGCGCAGCTGCTCGATGCCGAGCGCCAGCGCCAGGACGCCGCGCAGGCCGAATCGCGGCGCCTGCAGGTCGGCAGCGGCGACCGCAGCCAGCGCATCCGCACCTACAACTTCCCGCAGGGCCGGATCACCGACCACCGCGTGGAAGGCCTGACCCTGTACGACCTGCCCAACATCCTCGCCGGCGACCTCGACCCGCTGCTGCAGCGGCTCAGCCACGAACACCAGGTCGATGCCCTGGCCCAGCTGTCGGCGGGCTGAGCACGATGTCGGCCTGGCAGCAGCGACAGCACCTGCAGCAGGCGATCGCACGCCAGCCCGGCGATTTCGTCGCCTGGGTGATGCTGGCCGACCTGGAGCTGGAAGCCGGCGACATCGCCGCCGGCGAGCAGGCGGCACGACGCGCGCTGCAGCTGCGCCCGAACCACCCCGAGGCACTGGCGCGCCTGGGCCGCGTGGCCTGGATGGCCGGCGCGCACGCCGACGCGGCGAAGCTGCTCGGCCAGGCCTCGGCATTGGCCCCGCAGCACCCGGGCATCGCGCTGTGGCTGGGCCATGCGCTGGAAGACGCCGACGATGCCGAAGGCGCAGCAGCGGCCTATCGCCGCGCGCATGCGCTGATGCCGGATGAACCCTACATCGCCGCGCAGCGCCTGGCGTGGCAGCGCCGCCTGTGCGACTGGCAGGACGTGGACACGCTGGCTGCGCAGGTACGCGCCGCGCTCGCCGCCGGCCACGGTGCGGTGGAACCCTTCGCCTTCCTCAGCGAAGACGCCAGCGCGGGCGAGCAGTTGGCCTGTGCACGTGCGCGCGCCGCACTGATCGCCGCCTCGGTCCGGCCCTTGCCGGCAGTGACGGTACGCGCGCGCGGCCCGTTGCGCGTCGGCTTCCTTTCCAATGGCTTCGGCGCCCATCCCACCGGGCTGCTGACCGTGGCCCTGCTCGAACACCTGCGTCATGACCCGGCGTTGCAGCTGCACCTGTTCGCGCTGAACCGCGCCGATGGCAGCGGCATCCGCGGACGCCTGCAGTCCGCGACCCGGCTGCATGAGGTGGCCGCACTGCGGCATGCCGACATCGCGGCCCGCATCCGCGCACAGGGCATCGACCTGCTGTTCGACCTGCGCGGCTGGGGCGGCGGCGGCACGCCCGAAGTGCTGGCGATGCGCCCGGCCCCGCTGCAGCTGAACTGGCTGGCCTACCCCGGCACCTCGGGCGCGCGATGGCTGGACGCCGTGGTCGCCGACGAATTCGTACTGCCGGCAGCGCTGGAACCGCACTTCAGCGAACGCGTCCTGCGCCTTCCGCGGGCCTTCCAGCCCTCGGACAACACCCGCACGCTGGAGCCGTCGCCGTCCCGCGCCGAGTGCGGGCTGCCCGAGCACGGCGTGGTGTTCTGCTGCTTCAACAACAGCTACAAGCTCAACCCGCGCAGCATGGGCCGCGCCTTCGCGGTTCTGCAGGCGGTGCCCGGCAGCGTGCTGTGGCTGCTGTCCGGCCCCGGCCAGGCCGACGCCCGCCTGCGCACCGCCGCGCAGGCTGCCGGCCTGGACCCGGCGCGGCTGGTGTTCATGGCCAAGCTGCCGCATCCGCAGTACCTGGCCCGCTACCCACTGGCCGACCTGTTCCTCGACACGCATCCGTACAACGCGCACACCACCGCCTCCGATGCACTGTGGGCCGGCTGCCCGGTGCTGACCTGCCCGGGCGACACCTTCGCCGCGCGCGTGGCCGGCAGCCTCAACCACCATCTGGGGCTGGCCCGGATGAATGTCGCCGATGATGCGGCGTTCATCGCCACCGCCAGCGCACTGGGCAATGACCCCGCAGCACTGGCCTCGCTTCGCGCCGAGCTGGCGCAGGCGCGCGACCGCAGTGGCCTGTTCGACATGGCCGGGTTTGCCCGCGACCTGTCGGCCCTGCTGCAGCGGCTTGCCGGTGAACACGGCTGGCAGGGCGTCGACAGCACCTGAGCGACCCCTGCGTTACGCTCGGGCTTCCTCCCCGCGTGGTGTGACGATGGCCAAGCTCAAGCGCAAGGACTACGACGAACTGCTGCTGCCGCTGCAGCTGGAACTGACCGCGATGGCGCGCTGGGTGCAGCTCAGCGGGCAACGCCTGCTGGTGCTGTTCGAGGGACGGGATACGGCAGGCAAGGGCGGCGCGATCCAGGCCATCAGCCAGCATCTCAATCCACGCCAATGCCGGGTGGTAGCACTGCCCAAGCCTACCGACCGCGAAGCCACGCAGTGGTATTTCCAGCGCTATGCCTCGCATCTTCCCGCCGCCGGCGAGATCGTGCTGATGGACCGCAGCTGGTACAACCGCGCAGGCGTCGAGCGGGTGATGGGCTATTGCAGCGAAACCGAGTACCAGCAGTTTCTGCGCCAGGCACCGGTGTTCGAGCAGCTGCTGGTGGATGACGGCATCCTGCTGTTCAAGTACTGGCTGTGCGTGGACCAGGAGCAGCAGGAGAAGCGCTTCGCCGAACGCCACCTCGATCCGCTGAAGGGCTGGAAGCTGTCCCCGGTCGACCTGAAATCGCGCAGCAAGTACAGCGCCTATACCGAAGCCCGCGAGGCGATGCTGCGCGCGACGCATCGCGAGGCTGCGCCGTGGACGCTGGTGGATTTCAACGACCAGCGGCTGGGGCGACTGACCCTGGTGCGCAACCTGCTGGACCGGTTGCCGGACACACGGGTGGATGCGCCGTTGCCGGAGCTGCCGAAGCTGAAGGGCAAGCTGCATCGCGAGCACTACGATGTGCTGAAGCCCATCGAGGATTTCCCGGTCGAGGATTAGGGTTGTTCGGCAGGGTTGCACCCTGCACCTGCTCAACGCAACGGCAACGGCAACAGCAACAGCGGGCATCCGCGGGATGGCGGCGCGGTGGGTGGGCACGACCGTTGGCGCCATGGATGGCGACATCGAGCCCCATGGACGGGTCTACGGCGCGTCCTACCCACCCAACCGCCCCGCCTCTGACAGATCCCTGCGGCTGTGGTAGGTGTCGACCTTGGTCGACACATCTGTCAGATATCGAAATGGAACCGGGGTCAGATCCGTTTTCCTGCGGAAAGCGGATCTGACCCCATCGGCAATCCCATTGGCCTGGCGGGCGTCGGATCGTGTCTGGGGCAGAGCCCCCCTGAGTCAGGGGGCGAGGGTTTGGGTGTTGGTAAGTGGGGCCCGCGGTTCGCGCAGCGAAGCGTGGGAGCGGCAGCGCGCATGCGATGGCGCGTACCGAGGTGCAGGGCCGCAGGCCCTGCCGACCCACCCACTACTTGGCGGCCGCGATCTGCTTTTCGATGTCGGCGGCGGTCACCGGGCCAAGGAAAGTGTGGGCCAGCTTGCCCTGCGGACCCAGCAGATGCGTCAACGGCAGGCCTCGCGGCGTGGCGAAGTCGGCCGGCGGATCGAACGGGTCCACGATCACGATCGGATAGGTCACCGGATGCTTGGTCAGGAACGACTGCATTTCCGGCACTTCGATGTCCTCGTAGGCCAGGCCGACCACCTCGATGTTGCTGCGCATCGCATGCAGCGCCGACAGCTCGGGCATCTCCTTGCGGCACGGGGCGCACCAGGTCGCCCAGAAGTTCACCACCACCCACTTGCCACGATGCGCGGCCAGATCGTAGTCGCTGCCATCCACCGCCTTCATCTTCAAGGTCGGGAATTCGGCAGTGGTGCGCTCGGCCGGGGTTTCATCGACCGGTGCCGGAGTGGTCGGCGTCGGCGCCTGTGCCGGCGGCTGGCTGCTGGCCGGTGTCGGCTCCTGGGCCGGCTTGCAGGCCGCCAGGGCCAGCAGCAGGGTCAACGGGAGCAGCAGCGGCAACGGCGTCTTGCGGGTCATGGCATGTCTCCAGAGTCGGTATAGATATCACTGACCTTGCGCTTCAGGCGTTCGCGCAGGGGCAGCCGCAGATCGTCCAGCGCCGCCAGTGCGGCACGGCCCAGGCTGTCATCACGGTACGGCAGGTGCTGCTCGGCCACCGGGATGCGCAGCTGGGTGCATTCGTACAGATCGGCCAGGCTGACCTGGTCCAGGTCACGCGACAGCAGCCACTCGCCCCGCTCGTCGCGGCGCAGCAGGTCGATCTCCTGCAGGTTGCAGATCAGGTCCTGCAGCAGTGAATCGGTCAGCATCGGCTCCAGCCGCAGGATCTCGTCATCGGCCAGGCCCTTGCCCTTGGCCCGTGCATGCTGGAAGCGGCCAAGCAGGCGCAGCAGTCCATAGAACTCATACCCCTGCGGCAGGCGCAGTTCCACCGGCTGGTAGCGGAAGGCGGCCATCGAAGAAGCCAGCGACGCCCCCAGCAGCACCGCCACCCAGCACAGGTAGATCCACAGCAGCAGGATCGGCACGAACGCCACCGTGCCATACAGTTTCTGGTAGGACTGGAAGCTGCCCAGATAGGCACCGATGCCCCACTTCACCAGTTCCAGGATGACCGCCGCCAGGATCGCGCCGGGCACGGCATGCCGCCATTTCACCGTGTGGTGCGGCACCACCCGGAACATCAGCGTGATGCAGACGAACTCGATCAGGATCGGCGCCAGCCGCAGCGCCAGCTCGGCCAACCAACGGCCCTCCTGGGTACCGAACAACGGCATCGCGAACACCCGCGCCGATACCGCAAGCGATGCGGCGGCGAGCATCGCGCCCAAGGTCAGCACGGTCCAGTAGACCAGGAAGCGGGTCAGCTTGGGCCGGGTCGAGCCAACCCGCCAGATCTGGTTGAAGGTCTCTTCCACACTGTTGAGCGTGATCAGCAGTGAGGCCACCAGTGCGATGAAGCCGGCCGCCGTCAGCTGGCCGGCACTGGCCGAGAACTGCCGCAGGTAGCCCTCGGCCGCACGCGCCGCGGAGGGCACGAAGTTGGAGAATACGTAGTCGCTGAGCTGATCGCTCCAGCGGTCGAAGACGGGGAAGGCCGACAGCACACCGAATACCACGATCGCCAGCGGTACCAGCGCGAACACCGTGGTGTAGGCCAGCGCCGCCGCTGCCTGGAACAGGCGGTCGTCGAGGAAGCGATGCCACAGGAAGCGGCCGAAACTGATGGCCCGTGCGCGATCCCGCGCGCGCTCCATCCACAGGTTGAGCGTATCCAAAGGTTCCATCGGTGGAAGGGTACCCGATGCGGAATGCTGGCAGGATAGCCATACTGGTAGCCACACGACGAGGAGAAGCGGGCACGATGGGCGAGATTCTGGTGCTGTACTACAGCCGGGGCGGTTCGGTGGCACGGCTGGCGCGCCAGATCGCGCGGGGCATCGGCGAAGTGCCGGGCATGACCGCGCGCCTGCGCACGGTGCCGCCGGTGGCCGCCGTGACCCAGACCGCGCAGCCACCGGTACCCGACGATGGCGCCCCCTACGTGAGCGTGCAGGACCTGGTCGACTGCCAGGGCCTGCTGCTCGGCAGCCCCACCCGCTTCGGCAACATGGCCGCGCCGGTCAAGCACTTCCTGGATGGGCTGGGCGCCGAATGGGTCAATGGCACCCTGTCCGGCAAGCCGGCCGGCGTGTTCACGTCCACCGCCTCGATGCACGGCGGCCAGGAATCGACCCTGCTGTCGATGCAGGTGCCACTGCTGCACCACGGCTGCGTGATCGTCGGCATCCCGTTCACCGAACCGGCGCTGAGCCACACCACCAGTGGCGGCACGCCCTATGGCGCCAGCCACGTGGCCGGTGCCGCCGACGATCCGCAGCCGACCGACGACGAAGCGGTGCTGGCGCGCGCGCTGGGGCGCCGGGTGGCCGACATCGCGCAGCGGTTGGCCCGATGAACCGCGCGCCGCGCACGGTCCTGCTGTTGGCCCTGATGGGGCTGGCCGCGCTGTTCGCAGGCTGGTTCATCAATGACAGGCACTGGCTGGCCACCCAACTGGTGTTCACCGCGCCACCGCTGGCGCTGGCCATCGCCGTGCGCCTGGGCTGGCGCAAGGCCGGCTTCTGGGCCTCGGTGCTGGCGCTGGGCTGGTTCAGCCACGGCGTGATGAGCGCCTGGAGCCACCCGGAAACGCGCTGGCTGGCGCTGATCGAGATCGCGCTGGCGCTGCTGGTGATCTTCAGCGCCAGCCTGCCCGGCCTGCGCGCCCGCTTCGGCAAGCGGCGCTGACGCTGCGCGCCCAGGGCCTTATCATCTGCATTCCTGGCCCCGCGCCGCAGTCCCTGTCCTGGTTTCGCGCATGCACATGATGGAAGAGCTCCTGGTCGTCACCACCGGTGGCACGATCGACAAGATCTACTTCGACGACAAGTCGGACTACCAGATCGGCGATCCGCAGATCGGCATGATCCTGCGCGAGCTGGGCGTGACGTTCCGCTTCAACGTGATTCCGATCCTGCGCAAGGATTCGCTGCACATCAACGACGAAGACCGCGAGCTGATCCGCGCCACCATCGCCGCGCAGCCCACCCGGCACGTGCTGGTGACCCACGGCACCGATTCGATGGTGCAGACCGGCAAGGTGCTGGCGACGATCCCGGACAAGACCATCGTGATGACCGGTGCGCTGAGCCCGGCACGCTTCCGCGGCTCGGATGCGGAGTTCAACATCGGTTGTGCGATCGGTGCGGTGCAGTCGCTGCCGAGCGGCGTGTACATCGCGATGAACGGGCGGATCTTCGACCCGCAGCATGTGCGCAAGAACGTGGCGGCGAACCGTTTCGAGTCGGTCTGAGGAACAGCGAGCCGGCCGAGGTCGGCACCCACCCGGACAAAAACGCCCCGGCCGAAGCCAGGGCGTGCCCTTGGAGAGGGACTTGGGCTCAGTACTGGGCGCTGAGGGTCAGGCCCGAGAAGGTGCTGTACGCCTTCATCCGCACATACCAGGTGCCGGCGGCAGGGCTGTTGACGGTGCAGGTCTCGCTGTTGCCGCTCAGGTACGGACGGCAGGTGTAGGTGGTATCGGTCGGGGCACTGCCCTGGCGCACGTACAGGTCGGCATCACCGCTGCCGCCACTGATTGCCACGCGCAGCTGGGTGCTGCCGGCCGGAACGGCGACGGTGTAGTTCAGCTCGGCACCGGTCGCGGCGCCCAGGCCGGTCACCGGCACGTTGTTCTGCAGCACGTTGCCGCCCGGGTTCGGGCCACCGCCATTGATCGCCGCATCCACGGCCGCGTTGGCGTCGACGATGCCGGCGCCGCAGCCCCCCGAGCAGGCGCCCGGCAGCGGGCGTGCGGTGCTCTTGATGATGCTCTCGACCTGTGCCGGGCTCAGCGGGCTCGGCGCCACCGACTGCATCAGGGCCACCACACCGGCCACATGCGGCGCCGCCATCGAGGTGCCGTTGTAGGACGCGTAGCTGGCGCTGCCCGGCGTGGTGGTGCCGGTGTTGAGGGTGGACAGGATGCTCTGGCCCGGGCCGGAAATGTCGATGCCGGCACCATAGTTGGAGAAGCTGGCACGCGCACCGGCCGAGGTCGTGGCCGCCACCGCGATCACGTTCGCGCAGTTGGCCGGCACCGACGAGGACACGTTGGTGTTGCTGTTGCCGGCGGCGACCACCACGGTGGTGCCGCGGCTGACCGCGCCGTTGATCGCGTTCTGGTAGGTGGCCGAGCAGGTGCCGCCGCCGCCCAGCGACATGTTGATGACTTCCGCCGGATTGGCATTGGCCGGCACGCCACTGACGGTGCCGCCGGAGGCCCACACGATCGCATCGGCGATGTCGGAGGTATAGCCGCCGCACTTGCCGAGCACGCGCACCGGGACGACCTTGGCGTTGAACGCCGTGCCGGCCACGCCGGTGCTGTTGTTGGTCACCGCCGCCACGGTGCCGGCGACGTGGGTGCCGTGCCAGCTGGAGTTGGACGCCGGGATGCCCGAGCCGCACTCGTTTGCGCCATACCAGTCGCCCTCGTCGTTCGGGTTGCTGTCGCGGCCACCGCCATCGCGCGCCATCGCGGCATCGCTGATGAAGTCATAGCCGGGCAGGATGTTGGCGTTGAGATCGGGATGGTTGGTGATGCCGGTATCGATCACGGCCACCACCACGCCGGTGCCGGTGGCCTTGTCCCAGGCCGGCCGCACGTTGATCGACGCGTTGGAGGTACCAAAGCCCCACTGTTCGCTGAAGCGGGTGTCATTCGGGGTCAGCGTCGCGCGCATGATCTGGTCGACTTCGACGTATTCCACGTTCGGGTCGGCGGCCAGCTTGCGCATCAGCAGCTCGGATTCAGCCTGGTCAAGCGGGCGGTCGGTCCTGACCAGGGTCGGGCCGACGGCCAGCTTGCGGACCTGCTGCAGGCCCAGCGCACGGCCCTGGCTGCTGGCCAGGCCGGCGGCGGCACTCTTCAGCGAAGAGGCCAGTGCGGTGGTGTTGGCCACCGGCGCACTGCCGTCGCGGTACTTCACGATGAAGCGCTGGTGCGTCGGCGCGGACTGCAGGCCGCTGAGCTGGACGTCACCGGCCAGCGCAGGCGTGGCCAGCAGCAGCGATGACAGAACGGACGCACCAAGGACCACCCACACTCGACGCACACGCGGTTGCGTTACCTGGGACATCGTATTTCCCTTTCTAGTGGTGTGAATGCCGGAATCGGCAGAAGCACCGGCCCGAACCATGGGCTGGCTTGCGTTGGCGAGGTTCGAAGTCCGGCGAGTCAGCGGATCCCCCTATCGATCCGCCGTGCAGATGACGCTAATGACCAAAACCGGACACCACAAGATTTTCAGCGTCTTTTCAGCAAGATGAAATGTTCGTTCTGAGACTTCCCGGGTCGAGGGTTTGTGAAGGTGAAGGAACTTTCTCATCTCCTGCACACACCTGACTGGGTCATCACCTGTCCTGCGATGACTTTGCCGACATCGGCATCCGCCGATTCGGGGTCGGAGCCGGGGTCAGATCCCTTTTCCCACGGAAAAGGATCTGACCCCACCCACCTGTCCAAAACGCAGAAAGCCCGTCACAGGGACGGGCTTTCCAGGAACAACGCAGCCGAGCGCGCGCTCGGGTCTACAACCCGGTGCGGGCGATCAGCCCAGCTTGACCAGCCAGTTGTGCCGGTCCGGCAGGCGGCCGTACTGGATGTCGGTCAGTTCCTTGCGCAGCGACATGGTCACTTCGCCGGCCGGCGCGTTGATGTCGCCCACCGAGAAACCCTCGCCCTTCAGCTGGCCGATCGGGGTGACCACCGCCGCAGTGCCACAGGCAAACACTTCGCTGATCGCACCGGAGGCCACGCCGTCCTTCCACTCGTCGATGCTGACCTTGCGCTCTTCGACCTTCATGCCACGGTCGCGCGCCAGCTGCAGGATGCTCTCGCGGGTGATGCCCTCGAGGATGCTGCCGGACAGTTCCGGGGTGACCAGCGTGCCGTCCTTGTAGACCAGGAACACGTTCATGCCGCCCAGTTCTTCCAGGTACCTGCCTTCGACCGGGTCCAGGAACAGCACCTGCGAGCAGCCCTGCGCCTGCGCCTTCTGCTGCGGCAGCAGCGAGGCGGCGTAGTTGCCACCGCACTTGGCGGCGCCGGTGCCGCCCTTGGCCGCGCGCGCGTATTCGGTGGACAGCCAGATCGACACCGGGGCCACGCCCTTGGCGAAGTACGGGCCGGCCGGGCTGGCGATGACGTAGTAGCCGGCCTTGTGCGCGCCGCGCACGCCGAGGAAGGCTTCGTCGCCGATCATGAACGGGCGGAAGTACAGGCTCGACTCGTCGGCCGACGGCACCCACTCGCTGTCGACGGCGATCAGCTGCTTCAGCGATTCGACGAAGATCTCCACCGGCAGTTCCGGCAGCGCCAGGCGCTGCGCCGAACGCTGCAGGCGACGGCCGTTGGCATCCGGGCGGAAGGTCCAGATCGAGCCGTCAGCATGGCGGTAGGCCTTGATGCCTTCGAAGATCTCCTGGCCGTAGTGCAGCACGGCCGCGGCCGGGTCCAGCTGCAGCGGGCCGTAGGCACGCACACTGGCGTTGTGCCAGCCGGCATCCTTGTCCCAGCGCACTTCCACCATGTGATCGGTGAAGTGCAGGCCGAAGCCCGGCTTCTCCAGGATCTTGGCGCGCTCTTCAGCGCTGCGCGGGTGGTCCGAACGGGTGACGGCGAAGCTGGGAATGGACTGGGACACCGGAGGATTCCTGTTCTGGTTGCGGGTAGTGCCGGGCCCGCGTCACTGCGGGCCCTGGGTCAAAGCATGCCGGTCTCGAGCCGCGCCGCCTCGGACATCATGTGCTGGTTCCACGGCGGGTCGAACACCAGGTCGACGTCGGCCTCGGCCACCGTCGGGATCATTTCAAGCTTGCTGCGCACGTCGTCGACCAGGATCTCGCCCATGCCACAGCCCGGTGCGGTCAGGGTCATCTTCACGTCGATCTCGCGCTTGCCTTCGTCCAGATGCTTGATCTCCACTTCATAGACCAGGCCCAGTTCAACGATGTTGACCGGAATCTCCGGGTCGAAGCAGGTGCGCAGCTGCTGCCACACCAGTTGTTCCACCTGCTCATCGGTGGCGTCGGCCGGCAGCTCGAGCGGTGCCGGCGCCTCCTTGCCGATGGCGTCGCCGTCCTTGCCGGCGATGCGGAACAGGTTGCCCTCGACGAACACCGAATAGCTGCCGCCCAGCGACTGGGTGATGTACCCATAGCTGCCGGCAGGCAGGGTCACGGTATCGCCCTGCGGGACCATCACGGCCTCGCAATCGCGTTCGAAGTGGACAGGTTCGCTGCTACGGGAATACATGGGGACCGATATGGGGCCGTGGCCGGGGCCACGCAAGACGGCATTCTAGCCCAGCCGCCCCGGCACCGCCGGTGCACTGCGGCAAACCACAGTATCCTGTGGGTGATCTTCAGGGAGCTTCGATGTCCTCCATTGCCACGCGTGCCAGGACCGTCACCTGGCTCTGGTCCCTCATGCTGTTGCTGGGTCTGCTTGTTGCTCCCCTCGCCTGGATGGTCCTGGCGCTGATGACCGGCCGACAGGTCGGCTGGATGGCGGTAGTGTCCGCCCTGGAACTGGTGTTCATGCTGCGTCTGGGCACACTGGGCCCGGGCCGGTTGCGCATCGCCCTGGTCGTGCTCGGCACCCTGCTGGTGGCCGTCGTGGCCAACTGGGCCATCGCCAGCGCCTGGATGGGCGGCTCGATCGGTCTGGACCTGTGGGACGCCACCACGCGGATGGGCCCGCACCTGGCCTGGACCCTGATCACCCTGGCCAATGGCGCGATGGAATGGCTGTGGCTGGCCGTGGCCGTGGTCGTCGGCGCCTGGCTGGCGCGCTGAGCGCGTAGATCCACGCCACGCGCGGATGGGGGGTAGTGCCGGCCGCTGGCCGGCAAAAGCGCGCGGCCCCAGGTCCGCACTACCAGATGCAACCACCACGCGCGGATCCGGTAGTGCCGGCCGCTGGCCGGCAAAAGCGTGCGGACCAAGGTCCGCACCTACCAGATGCAACCATCACGCGCGGATGGGGGTAGTGCCGGCCGCTGGCCGGCAAAAGCGCGCGGCCCCAGGTCCGCACCTACCAGATGCAACCATCACGCGCGGATGGGGGTAGTGCCGGCCGCTGGCCGGCAAAAGCGCGCGGCCCCAGGTCCGCACCTACCAGATGCAACCACCACGCGCGGATGGGGGTAGTGCCGGCCGCTGGCCGGCAAAGGGGTCAGAGCCCTGTCCTGCGGAAAGGGATCCGACCCCGGTCTTCAATGCCCGCCGTCGAGCGCCTTCAGCTCGCTCACCAGCGAGGCGGCCGCTTCGGCGCCGTCGCCATAGAGCATGCGGGTATTGTCAGCGTAGAACAGCGCATTCTCGATACCGGCGAAGCCGGTGCCCTTGCCGCGCTTGATCACCACCACGTTGCGCGCGTTGACCACGTCCAGCACCGGCATGCCGTAGATCGGGCTGGCCGGATCAGTACGCGCGACCGGATTGACCACGTCGTTGGCACCGATCACCAGTACCACGTCGGTGTTGGTGAACTCCGGATTGATGTCATCCATGTCGGCGATCAGGTCGTAGGGCACGCCCGCTTCGGCCAGCAGTACGTTCATGTGCCCGGGCATGCGCCCGGCGACCGGGTGGATGGCGAACTTCACCTTCACCCCGCGCTGGCCCAGCCGCTGCGCCAGTTCCCAGATCTTGTGCTGCGCCTGGGCCACGGCCATGCCGTATCCAGGCACGATCACCACGCGTTCGGCGTAGGCCATCATCGCCGCGACATCCGGGGCTTCGATCGGCTTCTGCGCGCCGCTGATCGCCTGCGCTTCGCCACCAGCACCGCCGCCGAAGTTGGAGAACAGCACGTTGCGGATCGGCCGGTTCATCGCCTTGGCCATCAGCCGGGTCAGCAGGATGCCGGCCGCGCCGACCATCATGCCGGCGATGATCAGCGCCTCGTTGCCCAGCACATAACCTTCGAACGACACTGCCAGGCCGGTGAACGCGTTGTACAGCGAGATCACCACCGGCATGTCGGCACCGCCGATCGGCAGCGTCATCAGCACGCCAAGCGCCAGTGCCAGCACGAAGAAGGCGACGATTGCCCAGGCACTGAGCGTACTGGCCGCGATGATCGCCAGCACCACCACCGCCAGCGCCACCAGCAGGTTCATCACCTGCTGGCCGGGCCAGGTCACGCGCTTGTCCAGCCGTCCATCCAGCTTGGCCCAGGCGATCACCGAGCCGGACAGCGACACCGCGCCGATCGCCGCGCCGACCACCGCCAGCAGCAGCATCGTGCCGGACGGCTGGCGCGCGGCCAGGTCGGCCAGCGCCTGCGCGCTCCAGTGGCTGGTATCGCGGTGGGCCAGGAAGGCATAGCGCAGCAGTTCCACCGCACCGATCGCCGCCGCCGAGCCACCACCCATGCCGTTGTACAGCGCCACCATCTGCGGCATGTCGGTGATGGCAACCTTGCCGGCCGACCACCAGGCCAGGCCCGCACCCAGCAGCAGTGCCACCAGGATCAACGGCACGTTGTGCAGTTCGGGCAGGAAGAAGGTGGCCGCGGTGGCCAGCAGCATGCCCAGCCCGGCCCAGCGGATGCCGCTGCGCGCGGTCAGCGGCGAGGCCATGCGCTGCAGGCCGAGCAGGAACAGCGTGGCGGCGACCAGGTAGCTGGCCTTGACCAGCCAGTCGAGCAGTTCGACGGTGCTGATGTTCAAGCCTGCGGCTCCTTCGGTTCGTCCTTGCCGCCCCTGGGCGCGCTCGGCTTGAACATTTCCAGCATGCGCGCGGTGACCACGTAGCCACCGGCGGCATTGCCGGCGCCGAGCACCACGGCCAGGAAGCCCAGTGCCTTCTCCAGCGGCGTCTGCGCATGCCCCAGTACCACCATCGCGCCGATCAGCACGATGCCGTGGATGAAGTTGGAACCCGACATCAGCGGGGTATGCAGGATCACCGGCACCCGCGAAATGATCACGTGGCCGGCGATGGCTGCCAGCATGAAGATGTACAGCGCTACGAACCCGTCACTCACCGGCAACGCTCCTGCTCTGTCTTCGTCGGCCCATCATAACCATGGGCTGAACCCGGCGCGCACCCGGCGTCAACCGGAGCGCCGCTCACGCGTTGTCGATGGTGACCCCGAGCGAGGAACCGTACCCTGTGCTGGTGAGCAGCCCCGCCCCCCCGAGCGCCCAGACCGATGCCCTGCCGGCATCGCTGGAGGCATTCCTGGCCAGCGTCGGCCCGCGTGCGTTCCGCTTCGCCGAGGCCGGCCTGCGCCAGCGCGAAGACGCCATGGATGCGGTGCAGGACGCGCTGCTGCGCATGCTGGATTACACCGACAAGCCGGCCGCCGAATGGGCGCCGCTGTTCTGGAGCATCCTGCGCCGCCGGGTGATCGACCTGCAGCGCCGGCGCCGCTTCCGCCTGCCGTTCTGGCGCGACAACCAGGACGCGGAAGGCGGCGAGATCGACTGGGCCGATCCCGGCCCGGACCCGGCACAGGCACATGAGCAGCGCCAGCAGTACCAGCAGCTGGTGGACGCGTTGCGCACCCTGCCCGCCCGCCAGCGCGAGGCCTTCACCCTGCGCGTGCTGCAGGACCTGGACGGGGCCACCACCGCCCGCGCCATGGGCTGCAGCGAAGGCGCGGTAAAAACCCATCTGGCACGCGCCCGGCAGGCGCTGCAGGACTACCTGGAGACCCACCCGTGAACCGCTCCCTGCCTTCCGATGACACCCTGCGCCGCCTGCACGCGCAGTCGCTGCAGGCGCTGTCGCCGGCAACGCTGGCCCGGCTGCGCCAAGCTCGCCACGGCGCCACGGCCACCACCCATCGTGGGCGCTGGCGCTGGTGGCTGGCCAGCGCCTGCTCACTGGTGGTTGCACTGGGCATTGGCCTGCAGTTCACCGGCCATGGCACGCTTGCGGGTCCGCCGCCGGACCCCGTGCTTGCTTCAGTGGAAGACAACGGCGCGCTCTACGACGAGAATCCCGATCTGTACCTGTGGCTGGGCGATACCGACCTGGCGATGGAGTAAATCATGTCCCGACTGCTTGCCCTGCCACTGCTGTTGACCCTGGCGCTGCTGCCGGCCGTTCCGGCGCTGGCGCAGAACGCCACGCCCGCCCCTGCCGCACCGGTCACGCCATTGCCTGCGTGGGAGCAATTGAGCGAATCCCAGCGAGAGTCCCTGCTGGCGCCGCTGCGCGACCGTTGGAACAGCGCTGATGCCGGCCAGCGCCAGCGCATGCTCTCGCACGGCCAGCGCTGGCAATCGATGAGCCCGGAGGAGCGCGACAAGGCCCGCCGCGGCCTGCGCCGCTTCGAGCACATGAGCCCGGAACAGCGTGAACAGGCACGCGCCCTGTTCGGGCAGATGCGCAACATGCCGCCGGCACAGCGCGACGCGCTGCGCGAGCGCTGGTCGCAGATGACGCCGGAGCAGCGCCGGGACTGGGTGCGCGACAACCCGCCGCCGGCGAAGCCGCGGTAAGGCCCCGGGGAACGGGGTCAGAGCCCTTTGCTGACGCAAAGGGATCCGACCCCTGGCAGATTGCGGGAGATCGGGGTCAGATCCCTTTGCCAGAGGCAAAGGGATCTGACCCCACGTCATTCATGCCTGCCAGCGCGTCTTTGCCAGCAGCTCGTCGTCCCAGTCGAAACCGAGCCGCCCCTCGCGCACGAACAGCGCAACGAAGTTGAGCAGGTTGCGCGCATACATCTCACTGGCCTGGGTCGCGCCGCGACTGGCCAGGCCCAGCGGACCATCGATGGTCACGCCCTGGTGTTCGATGCAGTGCCCCGGCTGGGTCAGTGCACAGTTGCCGCCGCTCTCGGCCGCCAGATCGACAATGACGCTGCCGGTGGCCATGCCCTCCACCATCGCGGCGGTCACGATGGTCGGCGCCGGCCGACCGGGTACGGCAGCCGTGCAGATCACCACGTCCACGCTGCGCAGGTGGTCGGCCAGCCGACGCTGCTGCTCGGCGCGCTCCTCGTCGGTCAACGCACGCGCGTAGCCGCCTTCACCGGTCGCGCTCACGCCAAGATCGAGGAAGCGCGCACCCAGTGACTGGATCTGCTCGCGGGTTTCCGGGCGCACATCGAAACCTTCCACCTGTGCACCGAGGCGCCGCGCGGTGGCGATGGCCTGCAGGCCCGCCACGCCGGCACCGATCACCAGCACCTTGGCCGGCCGCACGGTGCCAGCGGCGGTGGTCAGCATCGGGAAGAAGCGCGGCGCGCGTTCGGCGGCAATCAGCGCTGCCTTGTAGCCGGCCATGCCGGCCTGCGAACTGAGTACATCCATCGCCTGCGCGCGGGTGGTTCGCGGCAGCTGCTGCAGCGGGAACAGCTGCAGGCGATCATCGGCCGCCAGCGCGGCCAGCGCCGGATCGTTGGCCGGTGCCAGCAGGCCAACCACGCTGGCACCGGGCCTGAGCTGCTCCAGCACCGTCGCAGGAGGTGCCTGCACGCACAGCAGGATATCGATCTCGGCCCAGCGGCCCGCGTCGAAGACACGTGCGCCGGCGTCGTCATAGGCGGCATCGGTGAAGCCGGCGGCCAGCCCGGCGCCGGCCTCGTACCAGACCGTAATGCCGAGGGCACCGAGCTTGCGCGCGGTTTCCGGTGTCAACGCCACGCGCCGTTCACCCGGCGCGGTCTCCTTGATCCCCAGCAACGCCACGGCCATGCAGGTCCCCGCTGATCGGTGAGTTTTCCCGATCCTAGCAGGCAGCCAGCACTCAGTGCAGGGTGGTGCTGCCCGGGTCGAGGCGGTCGATCACGCCCTGCATGGCGCTGTCGAAGGCGCCATCGTCAACGTGGGCACGCAGGCGGCCGAGCCGCACCATCACCGCCAGCTCTTCTGGCGAGGCCACGCAGAAGCGCACGCCGCGACGGTTGACGAACAGCAGGCGCGAGGAAATCGGGCTGACCCAGGACAGCTTGCCCGCCTGGACCTTGCCGTCCTTGTCGACGAAGTCCAACCAGTTGCCGATTTCCATGCGTCGGAAGCGGTCGGCATCGGCGTTGTCGAAATCGTCGGCATCGATCTGCCCGCTGAGTTCCACCGCTGGCGATTCGGCCACCGGCGGTGCCGGCAGCGCGACCTGCGGCAGCTCGGGCAGCGCGCGCTGCAGTTCCGGCCGCGACTCGGCGATGCCCTGCAACGTGTCGTGCAGGGCGTCGATCGCACCGGTAGCCGCATCGCCGTGCACACCGACGCTGGCAAACACCTTGGCCAGCACCGGCTGCCAGGCCTGCAGCCATGGCTTGCCGACAATCTGCCGGCGTGCCTCGGCCACTTCCTCCAGCAGGCCGTCGCCGAGGCTCAGTGCCTCGGCCACCGACGCGCCTTCTTCGCCCTCGCGCAGCAGCGCCAGGGTCAGGTGGTGCTGCCAGGGCTGGCGCAGGAACTCGGCAATGGCCGGCGGAAGGGTGGCATCACCGATGCGACGATCCAGTTCCGCACCGGCCCGGGTGCGGGCCATTTCCAGCTTTTCCTGGCCGCGCTGCGTTTCTGCGGCGCGACGCTCGGCGATTTCCACGCGGCGGCGATGCTGCACCAGGAACTCGCGGAATTCTTCTTCCAGGGTCAGGAAGATCGCCAGGTTCTCGTTGAACTCGGCCACTAGGCGCTCGATGATCTCCTCGACCTTGGCCATCAGCATGCGCTCGGCCTGGCTCTCGCCGGTGTTGCCCTCGCAGGCCTCGGCCAGCGAATTGAGCAGCTTGCGCGCCGGATGGGTCTTCTGCACGAACATGCGGCGGTCGAGCATGGCGACCTTGACGAAAGGCACGACCAGGCGGCCGATCAGTTCGCGCGAGCGGCCTTCCAGTTCACGCTCGTCCAGCATCACGTCGAACAGCATGCCGACCAGGTCGATGGCATCCTCATCCTGCGGGTCCAGCCGGGTCTGGCCCGGATCGACGCCGAGCTGGGTGGCGCTGGACAGCACTTCGCTCTTCAGCCGCTGCGCCAGCGATTCGCCGTCCTCGCCGATGGCCGCGCGCAGGGTCGCGCTCGGCGTGGCCTGCAGCAGCGACAGCACCGACATCATTTCGCGCTGGCTGAGCGGGCGCTGCTGGCCGACCGCCACCTGTGCCGCAGACGTGGCGTCCTCACGCACATGGCGGGTCTGCTGCAGCAGTTCGTGCAACGCTTCCAGCAGCATGCCCTGCTGGCCGGCGTAGGCCTCGCCGGCGGCGCCGTCATCGCCGCCCAGGTGCTGCTGCATATGCCCGCGGCGCTCGGACCAGCGGGAGGCAAAGCGCTGCGCCCAAGCCGGTGCGGCCTGCTCGTCATCGCTGAACCCCGGATCGACGCCCGCGCCGTGGCGATGCTCGACCAGGTCATCCAGCATCCCGGTCATGCGCGGATCCGGTGCCGGCGGTTGTGGGCGCTGCGGAGCCCCCATCTGCGACATCACGCCGGCTGCGGCCAGCTGCTCGTCCAGCTTCTCGTAGATGCGGCCGACCGGTGCACGCAGGTCGCGCTCGCACAGCTTGATCAGCACCAGATGCACTTCCGGGGCCAGTTCGCAGCCGGCAAAGGCCTCGTGGATGGCCACGCCCAGATGTTCGGGGCTGATGGGATTGTGGTCGGCGTCCAGTTCCACGCCGCCGATCAACCGGCCCAGGCGGCGGTCCAGCCGCGCCAGCACCGGCTTGAAGTCACGCAGCAATACAGTGGCGAAATTGCGCACCGCCAACCGCGATTCCAGTACGTGTTCGGCCAGCAGGCTCAGGCCATCCTCGGCCGGCCCCGACAGGGTCGCCTCGGCCGACAGCGGCTCACCGGCCGCCAATGCGGCCCACGCCTGCTGCAGGTGGCCGGCGAAGGCGGCAGCGATCTCCTCACGGCGGCGGCGCAGTTCGCGCATCGCGTCCAGGAACAGCAACTGCGACGAGCCGGCATTGCCGGCGCGGTCGAACAGGGCATCGTCGAATCGCGCCAGTGCGGCCCCGAAGGCCTGGCACAGCGCGGGCAGGACCATGTCCCGGGCAAGCTGGAGCTGGGCCGGGTCACGGCCCGGCGATCCCATCGGTGTGGGCACGCTCATCATTCGGGAAGGCTCCCCACCTTCTCTGGTACGACAGACAGCATGGACATCGCGACGACCGGCACACCCCATGTACCGGAACGTCGATGGTAGGCCGGCCAGCCCGTCACGGACAGTGAAACAGTCCTCACTTCAAACCTCATGACCGGCGGCCCGGCAAGAGGGGTATCGTAAGCCGTGCAAGGCCCACGAGGCGAGGGGAAGCGGCTGTCCGTTTCCCGCCAGTGGCATGATGTTCATCACAGTTTGGTATTCAGGGGCCGGACGCGACACAGACGGCGTCATTGACCACCCCGACTATAATCAAACACCCGTGATGACCGGTTCAGACTCCATGCCCGACCCCGCTGCCCTGCTCGCCCTGGATGCCCGCCGCTCAGTGCCTTCGCGGCAACTGGGCGAGCCCGGCCCGGACCCGGCCACCCTGCAGCGGATGCTGGCGTCGGCCGTGCGCGTGCCCGACCACGGCAAGCGCGTGCCGTTCCGCTTCCTGAAGATCGCCGGCGATGCACGTCACACTCTGGGCGACTTCCTGGCCAAGCGCAGCCGCCAGCGCGACCCGCATGCCGGCGAGGCCGTGTTCGAGAAGGACCGCCAGCGTTTCAGCCACGCCCCTCTGGTGATCGTGGTGGTCGCCAGCCCGCGCCCGGACCCGAAGGTGCCGGAACAGGAACAGCTGATGACCGCCGGCTGCGTCTGCTTCGCCCTGCTGCAGGCCGCGCAGGCGCTTGGCTTCGGCGCACAGTGGCTGACGGCCTGGATGGCCTTCGATCCGATCGTGCAGGCCCACCTGGGCCTGGTCGAGGGTGAACGCATCGCCGGCTTCATCCACATCGGCACCGCCAAGGCCGACGTGCCCGAGCGCGAGCGCCCCGACCCAGCGACCCTGCTGCAGGACTGGACGCCGCCGGCATGACCCTGCCGGCACCGCCGCCGTCGCTGTACCTGGTCGATGCCAGCATCTACGTGTTCCGCGCCTGGCACTCGCTGCCGGACCAGTTCCAGGACGCGCAGGGCTGGCCGACCAATGCCGTGCACGGCTTCGCCCGCTTCCTGCTGGACCTGCTGGAGCGCGAGCGCCCGCGGCACATCGCCATTGCCTTCGACGAAGCGCTCGACAGCGGCTTCCGCCACCGCCTGTATCCGGCCTACAAGGCCAACCGTGATCCGGCACCGGAAGCGCTCAAGCGCCAGTTCGTGCACTGCAAGGCGCTGTGCGCGGCGTTGGGCCTTGCCGTCCTCGCCCACCACGACTACGAAGCCGACGACCTGATCGGCAGCGCACTGCACGTGCACCGCGGCAGCCATCGCGGGGTGATCATCTCCGCCGACAAGGACCTGTCGCAGCTGCTGCTGGATCACGACGAACAGTGGGACTACGCCCGCAACCAGCGCTGGGACGTGGCCGGCGTGAAGGCACGGCACGGCGTGCATGCGCACCAGATTGCCGATTACCTGGCGCTGTGCGGCGATGCGGTGGACAACATTCCCGGTGTCAGTGGTGTCGGCAGCAAGTCCGCCGCCGTGCTGCTGGCCCATTTCGGCAGCTTGGATGCGCTGTACGAACGCCTGGACGAAGTGCCGTTCCTGCGCCTGCGCGGTGCCGCCCAGATGGCGGTGCGCCTGCGCGAGCAGCGCGAGCACGCCCTGCTCTGGCGCCAGCTGACCACCATCGCGCTGGACGCGCCGCTGGAAGGCAGCCAACCCGGCCTGCTGCGCCAGACCGCCGACCCCGAGCTGCTCGGCGGCCTGTGCCAGACCCTGCGCTTCGGCCCGATGACCCGCCGCCGGCTGTTCGATGCCGCCGGCGTGCCCGATATTCTTCCCACCCACAGCGAGCCCGCATGAGCCAGCGCAACACCGAAGCCCCGCGTGTCGTCTATGAAGGCAAGTACCAGCGCATGCTGGTACGCGGCACCTGGGAATACAGCGAACGTACCCATGCCGGTGGCCTGGCCGCGATCATCATCGCGGTGACCCCGGAGGACAAGGTGCTGTTCGTCGAACAGTTCCGCGTGCCGCTGCAGGCCCCCACCATCGAGATGCCGGCCGGCCTGGTCGGCGACATCCACGCCGGCGAATCGATCGAAGTCTCGGCCGTGCGCGAGCTGGAAGAAGAAACCGGCTGGACCGCCGATCACGCCGAAGTGCTGATGATCGGCCCGACGTCCTCCGGCGCCAGCAGCGAGAAGATCGCCTTCGTACGCGCCACCGGCCTGCGCCGGATCGGCGAAGGTGGCGGCGATGACAGCGAAGACATCACCGTGCACGAGATTCCGCGCGCGCAGGCGGCGGCCTGGCTGGTGCAGAAGATGGGCGAAGGCTATGAGCTGGATGCCAAGCTGTGGGCGGGCCTGTGGATGATCGAGCACCACCTGGACGGGCGCCCGCGTGGCTGACGCCGATCTGCACGCACTGCCGGCGCTGCTGGGCGCCGATGACCCGGCGATCTATACCCTCCACCGGCCGCAGGGCGCCTCGCCGTACCTGCTGCTGGCCGATCACGCCGGCCAGCAGGTGCCACGCGCGCTGACCGGGCTCGGCCTGGCCCAGGCCGAGCTGGACCGCCATATCGGCTGGGACATCGGCATCGCCGGCACCACCCGCGCACTGGCCGAACGGCTGGATGCATGGGCGATCGAACAGACCTATTCGCGGCTGCTGATCGACTGCAACCGCCCACTGGCCTCGCCGACGCTGATTCCGGAAGTGAGCGACCACACCGTGGTCCCGGGCAATGCCAGGCTGTCGGCTGCACAGCGGCAGCAGCGCATCGATGCGATCCACGCGCCCTACCATGCGCGCATCGACGCGGAACTGGATGCACGCCGCGATGCCGGCCGCCCCACCCTGCTGGTGATGATGCACAGCTTCACGCCAGTGATGAACGGCACGCAGCGGCCGTGGCACGCCGGCGTGCTGTACCACCAGGACACGCGCTTTGCGCATGCACTGCTGCAGGCACTGCGCGATGAAGGCGACCTGGTGGTGGGTGACAACGAACCGTATTCGGTCAGCAGCACCAGCGACTACGCGGTACCGGTGCACGGCGAAGGGCGCGGCCTGGTGCACGTGGAACTGGAGATCCGCCAGGACCTGATCGCCGATGCCGCCGGGCAGCAGGCGTGGGCGGAGCGGCTGGCGCGGATCTTCAGCGCCTTGCAGCCACAGTTGCTGGCGTTCGGTTGAACGCGCGTGGTCCCATCCCGGATTGGTAGTGCCGGCCGCTGGCCGGCAACCTCAATGATCCAACCACCCCGAGGTTGCCGGCCAGCGGCCGGCACCACCGCAGGCGTGGCACATCCACCTACGGCAGCGCCTTCAATCATGCCTCGTTGACCGGGCAGACGGCAGCAGCCGATTCGACCGGCGCCGGGCGCAGGCCCAGCGCGATGGCCACGCCGAGCGCGGCGAACAGCGCGGCGCCGTACTGCGCATTGACCATGCCCTGCAGCGCATCAGGACTGGTTGCCTCCTGCGTGCCACGCGCGGCGTTGGCCACCATCACCAGTACCGCCAGTCCCAACGCGCCGCCGATCTGCTGTGCGGTGGCGGCCATGCCGGACGCCACACCCTGCTGCGGCCCCGGCACGCCCTGCCCGGCCACGATCCACATCGCCGTCCAGCTCATGCCCTGGCCCACGCTGAGCACCACGATGCCCGGCAGCAGCGGCCAGTAACCGGCGCCATGCGGCATCGCCAGCGCCACCGCAGTGATGCCGATGGCACCGGCCGCGAAGCCCCAGGCCAGCACCTGCCGTGGCGAACGGCGCCGCAGCATGCGTTCGGCAATGCGGATGCCGAAGGTGCAGACCATGGTCGGCAGCAGGAAGGCCATGCCGGCCTGCAGCGGGCTCCAGCCGTAACCATCCTGGAAGTAGAGCGCCAGGAAGTAGTACTGCACGCCATAGCTGCTCATGAAGGCGAAGGTCAGGCCGAGTGCCGCGCGCAGGCCGGGCAGGCGCAGCAGCGCAAACTGCATCAGCGGGTCACGGCTGCGCTTTTCGATCTGCACGAACACCGTCAACAGTACGGCTGAAAGCAGCAGGCAGATGAGCGTGGCGCGGGCCGTCCAGCCCCACTCCGGCCCTTGCACCAGGGTGGTGACCAGCAGGCTGCCGCCGGCGGTGACGGTGAGGCAACCGGCCAGATCGAAGGAACGGCCCTGCACACGCGGGCCATCGGCCGGCAACCACGCGCCGGCCGCGACTGCACAGGCGGTGGCCAGCGGAACGATCACCGCCAGCACCGCCGGCCAGCCGAACGCCTGGGTCAGCACGCCACCGAGCAGCGTGCCCAGCGCCAGGCCGACCGCACTGGCCATGCTCCAGATCGCCAGTGCGCGGTTGCGCACCGGGCCTTCCGCATACAACGTGTTGATCAGCGCCAGCGTGGCCGGGAACAGCAACGCGGCACCGATGCCCTGCGCCGCGCGCGCGATGATCAACAGGGTGGCATTCGGCGCCAGCGCGCCGAACAGCGACGCCAGCGCGAACAGCAGCATGCCCAGCCGGTAGAAGCGGCGGCGGCCGATCAGGTCGGCGGCGCGCCCGCCCAGCAGCAGGCTGCCGCCGAACGCCACGGTGTAGGCACTGACTACCCATTGCAGCTGCTGCGCGTTGATCTGCAGCGCGCGGCCCATGTCGTGCAGGGCGACGAAGATGATGGTGGCATCCAGGGCGATGATCAGCTGGGCAGTGGCCAGCAGGGTCAGCGCCCAGCGCGGGTACTTGAGGGGAGGCATCGGCGGTCTGGTGCGGTGGGGGAGCGCAGTCTCATTGATGCGACCGAATCAATAAACCCCCTGCCAGCCATATCTGTCATGATTTTCATCATGAATGGAACTTCGATGGACCTCAATGCAGTGCGCATGCTGGTGCAGGTGGCCGAAGCCCGCAGTTTCACCGTCGCCGCCGGGCAGCTGGGCCTGAGCCAGTCCGGCCTGTCGCGCGCGATCGGCCGGCTGGAGGCCACGCTGGGGGTGAAGCTGCTGCAGCGGAACACCCGCAACGTGGCGCTGACCCCGGATGGCCGCCAGTTCGTCGATCAGGTGGCACCGCTGCTGTGTGGCCTGGAGGATGCCGAACGCCAGTTGGCCGACCGTCCCTGCACGCCCGCGGGCACCCTGAAGATCAGCGCGCCCTCGATGTTCGGGCGCAAGGTGCTGGTACCGCTGCTGGCGCCGTTGCTGCAACAGCACCCGCAACTGCAGGTGGAGGCCGTGCTCAGTGACCGTCTGGTCGATCTGGTCGAGGAAGGTTTCGATGCCGCCCTGCGCACCGGCGTCATCGCCGACCAGCGCATCGTCGCGCGCCCGCTGCGTCCGCTGCGCTGGGTGACGGTGGCCAGCCCCGCGTATCTGGCCCGCTGTGGCGCACCGGACGATGTGGCCGCGCTGCGGGACCACGCGTGCCTGGCGGTGCGCAACCTGCGCAGTGGCCGGCTGGTGGACTGGCAGTTTCTGCAGGAGGGCCAACTGCACGAGTTCACCCCACCGACGCGGATGGTGTTCGACAGTGGCGATCCGCTGGTGGAAGCGGCCATCGCCGGCATCGGCATCGTGCAGGTGATGGATTTCGCGGTGGCCGACGCGCTGGCTGACGGCCGCCTGCAACGCGTGCTGCAGCCGCTTGAAGGCCGCAGCCGCGCGCTGTCGCTGATCTACCCACCGTCGCGCCAGCACTCGCCAAAGCTGCAGGTGCTGGCCGACGCGTTGCTGGCCGGGGATTGGTAAATCCACGCCATGCGTGGATGAAGGTTTCGGCGGGGTCAGAACCCTTGGGTATCCGGTAGCGCCGGCCGCTGGCCGGCGAGCCACATCGGGCGGCGGCGAAACGACCCGGCAAGGCGTTGCCGGCCAGCGGCCGGCACTACCGATCAGGCGAAGCCATCGGTGGCGCGCACCAGCGCGTCCACGTTCTCGGCCTCGAACGCCGAATGTCCCGAGGCCTTGGCTATCCGGTAGCGCCGGCCGCTGGCCGGCGAGCCACA
>NZ_JCAFSD010000016.1:0-42121 GCF_059368915.1 Stenotrophomonas sp. YJH_SMC_105-26
CGGCGCGCTGATCGTCGATTCATAATCCGGGCGGATCCCCGGCCCGGCGCAGCGCGCCGGGCGTTCGCCGACGGTGCGGCCCATGGGCCGCAAACACCGCCGGCTCACCCGCTACAACGGCAAGCCGGTCGACCCGCAGCAGTACCTGCCGGCGCGTTGAGGTAGTGGGACGGGTGGCGCCGGGCAATGCTCGGCGTTCCCGACCTGTAGCGTCGAGCCGTGCTCGACTCACTGTACGCTGGCCGCCGTGGGTGGCCGTTTGCGACCTTGAGTGGCACATCTCAAGCTTCCAGACAAGCCAGGGAGGCGGCATGCTTCAACGGAACCAGCCTCCCGATCCGGTGCCGCATGTCTCGCCCAATAGCCCTTTTCGCGCTGCTCATCGTCGCGCCGTTGGCGACCGCCGCCAGCGATTCACGTGACGTGGTCACCCGCCTCTACGACGCCATCCAGGCGCCGCAGTCGAACGAAACGGCGATTGCTCCGCTGCTGGGTGATGCCCTCCGCTCAGCCATCGATGCGCAGCGTGCATATGAACAGGCCTGCACCGCACTGGCCGCGCCCGACGAGAAGCCGCACATGCTCGACCAGAGCCCGTATCTGTTGGCGCCGGACCGGCCGGAGACGATAACGGTGGGAGCGCCCGGATCGAGCGGTGACGCCACCTGGGTCCATGTCGACATGGCCGTGGGCGACTATCGCTGGACCGACCGGGTCCTGCTGCAGCGGCAGGGCCCGGACTGGAAAGTCATGGATATCCGCTGGGGGCAGGGTGGCAACCTGATCGGTCGGCTGCAGGCGTTCTCCGCGTTCCGCTGCACACCTTCGGGCAGCTAGTGCCCGGGCGCACCCGGCGGCTCGAACTCAGCCTTCCAGGATGAAGGCGGCCGCGACCTTGCGGCCTTCGCCGGCCAGAATGTTGAAGGTGCGCGCGGCGGCCGGATTGTTCATCACCTCCAGGCCGATGCCACGCGACAGACAGGCGGCCATCACCACCGCGGGCGGGAATACCTGACGGTCTCCCGTGCCGAGCACGATCAGCGCCGGATTCAGCGCCAGGATCGGCTCCAGGTCCGCCAACTGCAGCGCGGCGGCACTTGCCACCGGCCAGTGCGTGACCAGTTGGTCCGGGGTGAGGAAGAAACTGCCGCCCAGCACCTGCTCATTCACCTTGGCCGAGCGGCCATCTGCGGCACGCAGGCTGTAGGCGTAATCCGGCGGTTCGTGGTTCAGCTGCATGACGGTAGGGCGATCAGCCGCGCGGCAGCACGATCTGGCGCTGTTCCTTGCTCGGGCGGTACAGCACGGCGACGTGGCCGATGCGCTGCACCAGCGCGCTTTCGGTGGCTTCGGCGATCTCGCCGATCATCACATCACGGGCGTCGCGATCCTCTGCGGCGACCTTCACCTTGACCAGTTCGTGGCGCTCCAGCACTTCGTTCAGCTCAGCGATGAAGGCTGGGGTCACACCCTTGCCGCCGGTCTGCAGCAGGGCCTTCAGGTCGTGGGCTTGGCCGCGCAGGAAACGGGTCTGGGAGGCGGTCAGGGCGATGGACATGCAGGAAAACACGGTTGAATGGGACGATCAGGGTATCATGAGGACCCCATCAGCCCCTATTTTCAATGGCTACCCGCAGCAAAAGCAGCCAGCGCTGGCTCAAGGAACACTTCTCCGACCCCTTCGTGAAGAAGGCGCAGGCTGAGGGCATGCGCTCGCGCGCCGCCTACAAGCTCGAGGAACTGCTCGAACGTGACCGCCTGCTGAAGCCGCACATGGTGGTGGTCGACCTTGGCGCGGCCCCCGGCGGCTGGTCTCAGCAGGTTCGGAGACAGATCGGGGACACCGGTCGTGTGCTGGCGCTGGACATCCTGGACATGCCGCCGCTGGCCGGCGTGGAGTTCCTTCATGGTGACTTCAGGGAAGAAGCCGTCCTATCGCAGTTTGAAGCCATGCTCGGGGATCAGCCGGTAGACCTTGTGCTGTCGGACATGGCCCCCAATAAGAGTGGTGTAGGTGCGGTCGACCAGCCGCGGATGATGCACCTGGCGGAGCTGGCCCTGGATTTTGCCGACAACCACCTGAAGACCGGTGGGGCGTTCCTGATCAAGCTGTTCCAGGGTGAGGGCTTTGACGACTACGTGCGCGACATGCGCCGCCGGTACGACAAGGTCTCCATCCGCAAGCCTGAGGCGTCGCGCAAGCGCTCTCCCGAGGTGTATGCCTTGGGTCAGGGAAAACGCGCCCACATGAAGTAAGCTCGCAACGTACGCAAGTTCGACCCCAACGCAACGCCAGCACTGAGAGGAACACCGGAGCCAATGAGGATGAACGACTTGACCAAGAACCTCCTGCTATGGGTGGTCGTCGCCGTCGTGCTGATGGTGGTCTTCCAGAGCTTCTCGCCGAAGTCCTCCGGGGCCGGCGCGCAGGGCGCGTCGTACTCGCAGTTCCTGGACCAGGTGGACAGCGGCAACGTGCAGAAGGTCGCCTTCGGCGGCGACATGCGCGGCGGCACCAGCCAGCTGACCTACACCACCCGCGGTGGGCAGTCGTCCACCATCACCGCGCCGTTCGATCGTGACCTGATCAACGTGCTGCGCACCAAGAACGTGGAGATCGTGCAGGAGGAGCCGTCCAGCGGCATCTCCCTGGGCGCGATCCTGATGAATTTCCTGCCGGTCATCCTGATCATCGGCTTCTGGTTGTTCATCATGCGCCAGATGCAGGGCGGTGGCGGCGGTGCCAAGGGCGCGATGTCCTTCGGCAAGTCGCGCGCCAAGCTGCAGGGCGAGGACCAGATCAAGGTCACCTTCGCCGACGTCGCCGGCTGCGACGAGGCCAAGGAAGAAGTGGGCGAGCTGGTCGACTTCCTGCGCGACCCGTCCAAGTTCACCAAGCTGGGCGGCAAGATTCCGCGCGGCGTGCTGATGGTGGGCCCGCCGGGTACCGGCAAGACGCTGCTGGCCAAGGCCATTGCCGGCGAAGCCAAGGTGCCGTTCTTCTCGATCTCCGGTTCGGACTTCGTGGAAATGTTCGTCGGCGTGGGCGCCAGCCGCGTGCGTGACATGTTCGAGCAGGCCAAGAAGCACGCCCCGTGCATCATCTTCATCGACGAAATCGACGCCGTCGGTCGCCATCGTGGCGCCGGCCTGGGCGGCGGTCATGACGAGCGCGAGCAGACCCTGAACCAGCTGCTGGTCGAGATGGACGGTTTTGAAGGCGGCGAAGGCGTGATCGTGATCGCCGCGACCAACCGTCCGGACGTGCTGGATCCGGCGCTGCTGCGTCCGGGCCGTTTCGACCGCCAGGTGGTGGTCGGCCTGCCGGACGTGAAGGGCCGCGAGCACATCCTGAAGGTCCACATGCGCAAGCTGCCGCTGGCCGACGATGTCGAGCCGATGGTGATCGCACGTGGTACCCCGGGCTTCTCCGGCGCCGACCTGGCCAACCTCTGCAACGAGGCGGCCCTGTTCGCCGCGCGCGGCAACGAGAAGGAAGTCCGCATGGACCACTTCGACCGTGCCCGCGACAAGATCCTGATGGGTGCCGAGCGCCGCTCGATGGCCATGAGCGAGGACGAGAAGACCCTGACCGCGTACCACGAAGCGGGTCACGCCATCGTCGGCCGCCTGGTGCCCGAGCACGATCCGGTCTACAAGGTCACCATCATTCCGCGCGGCCGTGCGCTGGGCGTGACGATGTACCTGCCGGAAGGCGACAAGTACTCGATGAACCGCGTGGCGATCCAGTCGCAGCTGTGCTCCCTGTACGGCGGCCGTGTCGCCGAAGAGCTCATCTTCGGCGAGGACAAGGTCACCACCGGCGCCTCCAACGACATCGAGCGCGCAACCAAGATGGCCCGCAACATGGTCACCAAGTGGGGCCTGTCGGAGCAGCTCGGCCCGATCGCCTATGGCGAAGAGGACGACGAGGTGTTCCTGGGGCGTTCGGTCACCCAGCACAAGAGCGTGTCCAACGACACGGCGCGCCGGATCGACGAGGAAGTGCGCAACATCCTCGACAAGGCCTATGCCCGCACCACCCAGCTGTTGACCGAGAACATCGACAAGCTGCATGCGATGTCGCAGTTGCTGCTGCAGTACGAGACCATCGACGCACCGCAGATCGACGCCATCATGGAAGGCCGCGATCCGCCGCCGCCGGCGGGCTGGAGCAAGTCGAACAAGGACGGTGGCAACGACAAGGGCGGCGACGCCCGCCCGCTGCCGCCGATCGCAGGCCCGGCCGAATCGCATTGACGGCCCGCTGCACGTAACACCAGACGAGGCCGGGGAAACCCGGCCTTGTCGTTTCCGGGCCTTCGGCCCCTTCCGAACCGAACTGATGCTGGAGCCTGCATGTCCGCCCCGAAGCCCGAACCGATTTCCCACACCGCCGAAATGATCATCGCCACCGTGGTCGGCGTGGGCGTAGGGCTGGGCGCCGACAACCTGCTGCTGGGCTGCGTGGTGGGTATCGGTGTCGGCATCGTGCTGAGCATCGCCAGAACCCTGTACGTGGACCGCAAGCGCCGCCGCCGTTGAGGGGTGTCCGCAGGGCTGCGCCCTGCACCCGCGGTAGTGCCGGCCGCTGGCCGGCAACCTCAGCAGCAACAGCAACAGCTGCATTCCGCGATTTGGTGGGGCGGTGTCGGAGGGCGGGGACGCCGTGAACCCATCCATGGGGACTTGGCAGCCGCATCCATGCGGCTGACACCCCGCCCTCCGACACCGCCCCACCTCTGACAGATTCCTGCTGCTGTTGGCAGGTGTCGACCTTGGTCAACACGGTAGATCCACGCCATGCGTGGATGAATCTCTGTCAGATATCGAATCAATTCGGGGTCAGATCCGTTTTCCGTAGGAAAACGGATCTGACCCCACGCTATTCCGACAGATCGCGAGAAACTGTCGAAGGCGGGGTGGGTCCGGTTGCGGGAGTGTCCGCGGCATGGATGCCGCGGCCAAGCCCCCAAGGACGGGTTTACGGCGTCTCCCGTAACCGGACCCACCCCGCCATCCCTCAGTACACCTGCTGTTGCTTCGGCTGTTGCTTCGGCTGTTGCTGTAGCCCGGGCCTCTGCGGGTGCAGGGCGCCGCCCTGCCGAACTAAACTACCCGCCGTCGTCCCTGCAGGATTGCCCATGTTCGATACCTCGCCCCAGCTCGATTGCGCCGGCCGCATCCTGCGCCTCGACCGTGCCCGGGTCATGGGCATCGTCAACGTCACCCCGGACTCCTTCTCCGATGGCGGTGCGCACGACACCACCGAGGCCGCGGTCGCACATGGCCTCAAGCTGGTCGAGGAGGGCGCGGACCTGCTGGACATCGGCGGCGAATCGACCCGGCCGGGCGCTGCGCCGGTATCGGTCGAGGAGGAGCTGCGCCGGGTGATTCCGGTGATCGAGCAGCTGGCCGCACGCACCCGGGTGCCGATCAGCATCGACACCTTCAAACCGGAGGTGATGCGCGCGGCGGTGGCCGCTGGCGCCGGCATGATCAACGACATCTTCGGCCTGCGTCAGGAGGGGGCGCTGGACGCCGCCGCTGAAACCGGCGTGCCGGTGGTGCTGATGCACATGCAGGGCGAGCCGGGCCACATGCAGGCCGATCCGCACTACGACGACGTGGTCGCCGAGGTGCATGGTTTCCTGGTGCAGCGCCTGTTCGCTGCCGAGATGGCGGGCATCGCGAAGAAGAACCTGCTGATCGACCTTGGTTTTGGCTTCGGCAAGAGCACCGCCCACAACATGACCCTGCTGGCGCGTTCGGAGCGCTTCCTGGAACTGGGGGTGCCGGTGCTGGCCGGCCTGTCACGCAAGCGCAGCCTGGGAGAACTCACTGGCCGCGACACGCCCTCCGAACGCGTGGCGGCTTCGGTGGCCGCGCACCTGATCGCGGTCCAACGTGGCGCGCGCATCGTGCGCGTGCATGACGTGGCGGCCACCGTCGATGCGCTGAAGATCTGGCAGGCAGTGGAGGCCGTGCCGACGCCGCGTGCCGACGCTGCGCCGACGATCCTCTGGCCGGACGAAGACTGATGGGCGTCGATCGGCGGCCGCTGGCGATCGCCGTGATGGGGCCGACCGCCAGTGGCAAGACCGCCACCGCAATCGCTTTGGCACAGCAACTGGACGGCGAAATCGTCAGCGTCGATTCGGCGCTGGTATACCGCCACCTGGACATCGGCTCGGCCAAGCCTGATGCGGCCGAGCGTGCACAGGCGCCGCACCATCTGCTGGACCTGCGCGATCCCTGGCAGACCTATTCGGCGGCCGAGTTCGCCGCCGATGCCGGCCGGGTCGTGGCCGACATCGTGGCACGCGGCAAAACGCCGATCCTGGCAGGTGGCACGGGGCTGTACTTCCGGGCCCTGCTGCAGGGCCTGTCGCCGATGCCGGAGGCCGACCCGGTGATGCGCGAAGCACTCAGCACCGAGGCGGCCGAGCGGGGCTGGGCGGCATTGCACGCAGAGCTGGCCGAGGTCGATCCGGCCGCCGCCGCACGCATCCATGCCACCGACCCGCAACGCATCCAGCGGGCACTGGAGGTCTATCGCCTGACCGGCACGCCCATCACTGAATGGCAGCGCCGTCCGGGCGTGGCGCCGCTGCCGGTGCGCACCCTCAAGCTGATCCTGGCCCCGCGTGACCGCGCGGTACTGCACCAGCGCATCGAGGCGCGCTTCGACACCATGCTGGCGCAGGGCTTCCTGGACGAAGTGCGGGCACTGCGCGCGATGCCGGAAATGGCCGCCGTGGAGGCCCCGTTGGACCTGCCGGCGGTGCGTGCGGTCGGCTATCGCCAGGCCTGGGAGTACCTGGACGGGGAGGGTGATGCCGCCCGTTTCCGTGACAAGGCGATCTTCGCCACCCGCCAGCTGGCCAAGCGCCAGCTGACGTGGCTGCGCGGCGAGCTTGATGCGCGCTGGTTCGACCCCCATATCGACCAGGAGCGCCTTGCCGGCGCGGTGTCGGCCTTCGTCGCACGCTGAACCCCCGCCAGCCGTGTAACATCATCGGTCGGCGGGCGGCTCGGGGGCCGTGGCAACCGTCGGCAACCCAATAAGAACAATAATCAGGAGTGTGCAATGTCCAAGGGGCAATCGCTGCAGGATCCTTTCTTGAACGCACTGCGGCGCGAGCGCGTGCCGGTTTCGGTGTACCTGGTGAACGGCATCAAGCTGCAGGGCACGATCGAGTCGTTCGACCAGTTCGTGGTCCTGCTGCGCAACACGGTCAGTCAGATGGTCTACAAGCACGCCATTTCCACGGTGGTTCCGGCACGCAACGTGAAGGTCGGTCCGGGCGGTGGTTACGTGCAGTCGGGTGAAGGTGGTCAGGCAGGTGATGAAGCAGACGAGTAATACCGGAGCGGTGAATGTTTGACCGCTCGAAAAAGGGCGAACACGCCCTGTTGATCCAGCCCCATTTCGGCAAGCTGGAAGACGATGTGCTGGAAGAGTTCGGTGATCTGGCCCGCTCGGCTGGGGCCAGCATCGCCGCGACGATCACCGCGCGCCTGGACCGTCCGAATCCGTCAACCCTGATCGGCAGCGGCAAGCTGGACGAGATCAAGGCCGCGGCCGATGCCAGTGGCGCCGACCTGATCCTGGTCAACCATGCGCTGAGCCCGGGTCAGGAGCGCAACCTGGAACGCTTCCTCGAGCGCCGGGTGATCGACCGCACCGGTCTGATCCTGGACATCTTTGCCCAGCGTGCACACAGCCACGAGGGCAAGCTGCAGGTCGAGCTGGCGCAGCTGCGTCACCTGGCTACGCGATTGGTTCGCGGCTGGACCCACCTGGAGCGCCAGCGCGGCGGTTCGATCGGCCTGCGTGGCCCGGGTGAAACCCAGCTGGAAACCGACCGCCGCCTGTTGCAGAAGCGGGTCGAGCAGCTGCAGAAGCGCCTGGAGAAGGTTGAAGTGCAGCGCACCCAGATGCGCCGTGCGCGTGTGCGCAGCGAGCTGCCGCGCGTGGCCCTGGTGGGCTACACCAACGCCGGCAAATCGACCCTGTTCAACGCCATGACCGGCGCCGAGGCCTATGCCGCCGACCAGCTGTTCGCCACGCTGGACCCGACCGTGCGCCGCATCGCGGTCCCGGGCGGCAGCGTGGTGCTGGCCGACACCGTCGGTTTCGTCCGCGACCTGCCGCATGATCTGGTCGCCGCGTTCCGCTCGACGCTGTCCGAGGCACGCGAGGCCGATTTCCTGCTGCATGTGGTCGACGCCGCCGATCCGCACCGCGAGGAGCGCATCGCCCAGGTGGACGAGGTGCTGACCGCGGTCGGTGCCGGTGACCTGCCGCAGCTGCTGGTGTTCAACAAGATCGACCGCATCGACGGTGCCGACGTCCGCCACGATGGCCAGGATGGCGTGCCCGACGAGTCGCGTCGTGAACGTGTCTGGATTTCCGCGCGTGACGGGCAGGGCCTTGAGCTGCTGCAGGCAGTGCTGGGCAAGCGCCTGGGCCTGCAGCACGTGACCGGTGAATTGCGCCTGCCGCCGGATGCCGGCCGCCTGCGTGCGCGCCTGCACCAGCTGGAAGTGATCCGCAGCGAACAGGCCGATGAAGAGGGCTGGCTGCTGCAGGTGGACCTGCCGATTGCCGAAGCCGAGAAGCTGGCCGCCAGTGCCGATGGCGCGCCGATCCGGGCGCTGTTGCCGGAGAAACTGCCGGAGTGGTGAGCTAGCGGCCCATGGCTGGTAGTGCCGGCCGCTGGCCGGCAACGCAATCGTGCCGGAGGGGCGCGACATCCGGCTGTCATCTGCGGTACAACGGGGTTCTTCACCCCACCGTCATGCCGATGTCCATCCCCACCGACGCCGATCTCAATGCCCAGTCCGCCGCGCTCGGGCAGCGCCTGCAACAGGCCTCGCTGCAGCTGGTCACGGCCGAAAGCTGCAGTGGCGGCTGGATCGCCAAGTGCATGACCGACATCGCCGGTTCTTCGGCGTTCTTCGACTGCGGCATGGTGGTCTACAGCTATGAAGCCAAGCAGCGCCTGCTGGGCGTGCGTGCGCAGACGCTGGAACAGTTCGGCGCGGTCAGTCGCGAAACCGTTCTGGAGATGGTGTCCGGTGCGCTGGTCAATTCCGGTGCCGGCATCGCCGTGGCGGTGACCGGTATCGCCGGCCCCGGCGGTGGCAGTCCGGACAAGCCAGTCGGCAGTGTCTGGATCGGCTGGAAGCGCCGCGGTGGCTACGCCCGCGCCGAGCTGTTCCAGTTCGATGGCGACCGCGAAGCCATCCGCCGGCAAACCGTGGCGGCGGCATTGCGCGGTATCGACGCCCAGCTGTGACATGCTGCTCCGGTAACCGTCCGGAGCACGCATGATGTGGGAAACGCTGGGCACGGTCCGTGACCTGGGCCGACTGCAGGAAATCGCCGTTGTCCTGATCCGCTACGGCTTCGGCGACGTGGTTCGGCGCATCGGCCTGGCCAGCACGCTGGAGCGGGCAGGGCGCCTGTTGCACTGGAACGAGGACCGGCAGGAGCTGCTGCGGATGACCGCACCGGTGCGCGTGCGCAGTGCGATGCAGGATCTTGGCCCGACCTTCGTCAAGCTTGGCCAGGTGCTGGCAACACGCGTCGACCTGTTGCCGCCGGAGTGGATTGCCGAGCTGTCCGAACTGCAGAACGCGGTGCCGGCCCTGCCGTACGCCGAGATCCGCGGGCAGCTCGAAGCCGACCTGGGCGCGTCGCCGGCGGAGGTATTCGCCTTCCTTGACGAAACCCCGATGGCCGCCGCCTCGCTGGCGCAGGCCCATCGCGCCCGGCTGCATGATGGTCGTGAGGTGGTGCTGAAGGTGCGGCGTCCCGGCATCCGCGACGTGGTCGAGGCCGACCTGCGGCTGCTGGCGCGGCTGGCCGAGATCGTCGAGGCCCGGTTGCCGGACCTGCGTCGCTATCGCCCGGCCGAGGTCGTGCAGCAGTTCACCGTATCGCTGCGCCGTGAGCTGGATTTTGCCGCCGAATGCCGCAATGCCGAACGCATCGCCCGCAACTTCAGCGGCCGTGACGACATACTGATTCCGAAGGTGCACTGGCAGTGGACCTGCGAGAGCCTGAACGTGCAGGACTTCGTCGACGGCATTCCCGGCCGCGATCTGGCCGGCGTCGATGCGGCGGGCCTGGACCGGCGCGAGCTGGCGCGGCGTGGCGCCGGCATCGTACTGAAGATGGTGCTGGAGGACGGCAGCTTCCACGCCGATCCACACCCCGGCAACATCATCTACCTGCGTGACGGCCGCATCGGCGTGATCGATTTCGGCATGGTCGGCGCGCTGTCCGAAGTGCGCCGCTTCCAGGTCGCGCAACTGCTGCACGGCCTGGTCGAGCAGGACCCGCAGGGCGTGGCGGACGTGCTGCTGGACTGGGCCGGCGGCGTGGAAGTGGACGAGAACCGGCTGCAGCACGACATCAGCCAGTTCGTCGACCAGTACCGTGGCGTGCCGCTGAAGGATCTGCGCATCGGCCTGATGCTGGGCGACATCACCCAGCTGCTGCGCAGCTACAGCCTGACCCTGCCGGCCGACCTGGCACTGATGATCAAGGCCTTCCTGACCCTGGAAGGCATGGGCCGGCAGCTGGATCCGGATTTCGACATGGCCAGCGCCGCCCGCCCGTTCCTGGAGCGTGTGGTGCTGCAGCGTTATGCGCCCAGGGCGCTGCTCAAGCGCGGCCGGCGCAGCCTGTTGGGCCTGGTCGACTTCGCCGGCGAGTTGCCGCGCGACCTGCGCAAGCTGGTCCAGGCAGCGCGCCGTGGGCGCCTCCAGCTGAAGGTGGAGACCACCGCGCTGCAGGGCTTTGGCGAGCAGGTGAACCGGGCCGCGAACCGACTGGTGGTGGGCGTGATCACGGCCGCGCTGATCATCGGCTCGTCGATCGTGATGCACAGCGTCGGCGGGGTTTCCAGCCGCTGGTTGCTGGCGCTGGGCGTGTGCGGATTCATCGGCGCCGGCTTCTGCGGCGTATGGATCCTGGTTTCGATATGGAGAAGCGGCAAGCACACGTAGGCAGGTGCACGAAGTGCGCCTGTTGCGGTTCCACAGGAACCGCAGAATCGCGCAGCGATTCCTGTAGAGCCGAGCCATGCTCGGCTGCTCTTGCCTGGGTCGGCCCCGTCATTCGCGCGACTGCCGAGCATGCCTCGGCCCAACAAGCCCGCACCACCCCGATCGCCCCGGCACTTGCAGTCGCGCATATTAGTAGTAATACTACTAACCATGGACCTGACCGACACCCAGCAGGCGATCCTGCAGTTGATCGCCGAGCGTATCGAGAGCGAAGGCGCACCGCCGTCGCAGACTGAAATCGCACGCGCATTCGGCTTCAAGGGCGTGCGCGCGGCCCAGTACCACCTGGAAGCCCTGGAGCAGGCCGGTGCGATCCGTCGCATCCCGGGTCAGGCCCGCGGCATCCGCCTGGTGCAGGCACCGCCGGTCGAGAAGCTGGCCGAGCCGGGCCTGGCCGACAGCGTGCTGCGGCTGCCGGTGCTGGGCCGGGTTGCGGCCGGCCTGCCGATCGGTGCCGACATCGGCTCGGACGATTTCGTGGTGCTGGACCGGGTGTTCTTCTCGCCGGCGCCGGACTACCTGCTGAAGGTGCAGGGCGACTCGATGATCGATGAGGGCATCTTCGACGGTGACCTGATCGGCGTGCACCGCACCCGCGACGCCCATTCCGGGCAGATCGTGGTGGCCCGCATCGATGACGAGATCACGGTCAAGCTGCTGAAGATCGCCAAGGATCGCATCCGCCTGCTGCCGCGCAATCCCGACTACAAGCCGATCGAGGTGCTGCCGGATCAGGACTTCGCGATCGAGGGCCTCTATTGCGGCCTGTTGCGGCCCAACCGTTGACCCGTTCCGTAGCGCATTACCCCGCGGTCTTTTGTGGCGATTCTCTGGTTCCACTGAGGTTGGTACGGATGTCCGATAATTCTTTTCAGAGCGCCGGGCAGAATCTCAGCCTGTGCGATACGTCCGACTTAAAGTGAGCCCATGGCAAAGAAGACCCCCAAAGACAGCACCTCCAACGACACGACCTCTGCAAGGACCAATCCGATGGACGAGAACAAGAAGCGCGCCCTCGCTGCAGCTCTGGGCCAGATCGAAAAGCAGTTCGGCAAGGGCTCGGTGATGCGCATGGGCGACCGCGTGGTCGAGCCCGTCGAAGCCATCCCGACCGGTTCGCTGATGCTCGACATCGCGCTGGGCATTGGTGGTTTGCCAAAGGGCCGTGTCGTTGAGATCTACGGGCCGGAATCCTCGGGCAAGACCACCTTGACCCTGCAGGCCATCGCCGAATGCCAGAAGATGGGCGGCACCGCGGCCTTCATCGACGCCGAGCACGCGCTGGACCCGATCTACGCCGCCAAGCTGGGCGTGAACGTGGACGACCTGCTGCTGTCGCAGCCGGACACCGGTGAGCAGGCGCTGGAAATCGCCGACATGCTGGTCCGTTCGGGTTCGGTGGACATCCTGGTGATCGACTCGGTTGCCGCGCTGACCCCGAAGGCCGAAATCGAAGGCGAGATGGGCGACCAGCTGCCAGGCCTGCAGGCCCGCCTGATGAGCCAGGCGCTGCGCAAGCTGACCGGCAACATCAAGCGCTCCAACACCCTGGTGATCTTCATCAACCAGCTGCGCATGAAGATCGGCGTGATGATGCCGGGCCAGAGCCCGGAAACCACCACCGGTGGCAACGCGCTCAAGTTCTACGCCTCGGTCCGCCTGGACATCCGCCGTATCGGCGCGATCAAGAAGGGTGACGAGATCATCGGTAACCAGACCAAGATCAAGGTCGTCAAAAACAAGCTGGCACCTCCGTTCAAGCAGGTCATCACCGAAATCCTGTATGGCGAAGGCATCAGCCGTGAAGGCGAGCTGATCGACATGGGTGTGGATGCCAAGCTGGTGGAGAAGGCTGGCGCCTGGTACAGCTACGGTGAAGAACGCATTGGCCAGGGCAAGGACAACGCCCGCGGCTACCTGCGCGACAACCCGACTGTCGCCGCCAAGCTCGAGGCCGAGCTGCGCGAGAAATTCCAGCCGGCCGAAGCGGCCCGCGAGGAAGGCGACGACGAAGGCGAAGACGAATAAGGCTTGCTGTGGGGCAGGGTGGCGCCGTCAGTGACGTCGCCCTGTCCCGCAGGTTTGAATCGCCCAGGGATGGGCTGGGCGCCACGGATGGCGCCACCCTTGGAGTACCCATGTCCGACGCCGAAGACATTCCGACCGGCCGCAAGCGCCGGCCGCGTGAGCAGACCCCCGTGCAACGGGCGTTGGGCCTGCTGGTCCGCCGCGAGCACTCGCGCAAGGAACTCACCCGCAAGCTGACCTCCCGTGGCATCGAAGACGAAGCCGCGCAGGCCGCTGTCGCCAAGTTGACCGAGGCCGGCTGGCAGGACGACACCCGTTTTGCCGAGAACCTGGTGAGGATGCGCGCCAACACCGGTTATGGGCCGATCCATGTCCGCGCCGAGCTGGGGACCCATGGCCTGGACAGTGCCGCGATTGCCGCAGCGATGGACAGCTACGAAGGCGACTGGCAGGAAAACGCCCGTGATCTGGTCCGCCGACGCTTTGGCGAGGCCGGCCCGCAGGACCTGACGCAGCGGCGCAAGGCTGCCGATCTGCTGGCCCGGCGGGGCTTCGACGGCGACAGCATCCGCCGCGCGACCCGCTACGACCCGGATGACTGAGACTGGCGGCGCCGGGCCTGATACCCTTTAGGTTTTCGGCGGTCCCTCGCGACCCTGGCCAACGCGGCCGGTGGTCCGGGTCCGCCGGCCCGCAGACTGCCAGCCCCCAATGAACGCATCCGCCAAATTCACGACATCCCAGATCCGCAGCGACTTCCTTGAGTTCTTCAAGGGTAAAGGCCACACCATCGTGCCGTCGGCGCCGCTGGTGCCGGGCAATGATCCGACCCTGCTGTTCACCAACTCCGGCATGGTGCAGTTCAAGGACGTGTTCCTTGGCGCGGAAAAGCGCAGCTACGTGCGCGCGGCCGACGTGCAGCGCTGCCTGCGCGCGGGCGGCAAGCACAACGACCTCGACCAGGTCGGCTACACCGCGCGCCACCACACCTTCTTCGAAATGCTGGGCAACTGGTCGTTCGGCGACTACTTCAAGAAGGACGCGATCGCCTGGGCCTGGGAGCTGCTGACCCAGGTCTGGAAGCTGCCGGCCGAACGCCTGCTGGTCACCGTGTACCAGACCGACGACGAAGCCTACGAACTGTGGCGCGACATGGTCGGCGTTCCGGAAGAGCGCATCGTACGCATCGGTGACAACAAGGGCGCGCCGTTCGCTTCGGATAACTTCTGGCAGATGGCCGACACCGGCCCGTGCGGCCCGTGCACCGAGATCTTCTACGACCACGGTGATCATATTGCCGGTGGTCCCCCGGGTTCCCCGGACGAAGACGGCGACCGTTTCATCGAGATCTGGAACCTGGTGTTCATGCAGTTCGACCGCCAGCCCGACGGCACCCTGGTGCCGCTGCCGGCGCCGTGCGTGGATACCGGCATGGGCCTGGAGCGCCTGGCGGCGATCCTGCAGCACGTGCACACCAACTATGAGATCGACCTGTTCCAGGCGCTGATCCGCAAGGCTTCCGAGCTGACCGGCACCGCCGACCTGGAGAACAAGTCGCTGCGCGTGATTGCCGACCACATCCGTGCCTGTTCGTTCCTGATCGTCGATGGCGTGCTGCCGTCCAACGAAGGCCGCGGTTACGTGCTGCGCCGTATCATCCGCCGCGCCCTGCGCCATGGCTGGATGCTGGGTGTGCGCCAGCCGTTCTTCAGCAAGCTGGTGCCGACCCTGGTCGAGCAGATGGGCGAGGCCTATCCAGAGCTGCCGGCGGCGGTGGACACCGTCACCCGTGCGCTGCAGGCCGAAGAAGAGCGTTTCGCCGAAACCCTCGACGCCGGCATGAAGATCTTCGAGGACGTGGCCGGCAAGGCCAGCAATGGCGTGATCCCGGGCGTTGACGCGTTCCGCCTGTACGACACTTATGGCTTCCCGCTCGACCTGACCCAGGACATTGCCCGCGAGCGCGACCTGACCGTCGACATCGCCGGCTTCGATGCCGCGATGGAACAGCAGCGCGAAACCGCACGGGCGGCCGGCAAGTTCGGCGGCGGCGTGACCCTGCCGGCCGAGCTGGTGGCAACGCTGAGCCCGACCCTGTTCCTGGGCTATGACCGCCTGCAGGCCGACGGCCTGAGCGTGCTGGCCCTGCTCAAGGACGGTCGTCCGGTGCAGTCGGCCGATGCCGGTGATTCGGTCATCGTCATCACCAACCAGACCCCGTTCTATGCCGAATCCGGCGGCCAGGTCGGTGACACCGGCGTGCTGGCCGGCAACGGCGTGCGCCTGGCGGTGGAGGACACCCAGAAGTTCGCCGGCCAGTTCCATGGCCACGTCGGCACCTTGTCCGAAGGCGGCCTGAAGGTCGGCGATGTGCTGTCCGGCCAGGTCGATGGCGAGCGCCGTGGCGCCACCATCCTCAACCACTCGGCCACCCACCTGCTGCACGCCGCGCTGCGCGAAGTGCTGGGCACCCACGTGCAGCAGAAGGGCTCGCTGGTCGCGCCGGACCGCCTGCGTTTCGACTTCTCGCACTTCCAGCCGATCAGCGCGGAAGAGCTGGCGGTGATCGAGCGCAAGGTCAACCAGCAGGTGCGTGCCAACAACGCCGCTGAAGTGCACACCATGGCCATGCAGGAAGCGCTGGACTTCGGCGCGATGGCCCTGTTCGGCGAGAAGTACGGTGAGCACGTGCGCGTGCTGAAGATGGGTGACTACTCCACCGAGCTGTGCGGTGGCACCCACGTCAACCGTACCGGCGACATCGGTCTGTTCAAGATCACCTCCGAGGGCGGTGTTTCCGCCGGCGTGCGCCGCATCGAGGCGGTTACCGGCCAGGGCGCCTTGGACTACGTGGACGCCGAAGAGGCCCGCCTGGCCGAGGCCGCTGAACTGCTCGGTGGCAGCGCTGCCGACGTGGTCGAGAAGATCCGTGCCCTCGGCCAGCGCCAGAAGCAGCTGGAACGCGAACTGGAGGCCGTGAAGGCCAAGGTCGCGGCCGGTGCCACGGCCGACCTGTCCGGTCAGGCCGTCGAGGTCGCCGGCGTGAAGGTGCTGGCTGCCCGCCTGGAGGGCTTCGACGCCAAGGCCCTGCGTGACGCCATGGACCGCCTGAAGCAGCAGCTGGGCGACGCGGTGATCGTGCTGGCCGGTGCCCAGGACGGCAAGGCCGCCCTGGTCGCGGGTGTGAACGGCAGCGCAATGGGCAAAGTCAAGGCCGGGGAACTGTTGTCCCATATCGCCGGTCAGATCGGGGGCAAGGGCGGCGGACGCCCGGACCTCGCCCAGGGTGGTGGCGAGGACGGGCCCGCCCTTGCCACTGCGCTGGCTGCAGTCGTCGAATGGGTCAGCCCCCGCCTGTGATGAACCCTGCCGTCCCCCTCCTTGTAGGAGCGGGACGGCTGACGGTACCATTGCGAATCTTTTCCCTTTGTCGTGGTAGCGCTTCTTGACGGAGCGTCAAGCCGGTGGGGGATACCCTTCCACACGGTTCCATGGAGACTTACAAAAATGTTGATCCTGACTCGCCGCGTCGGCGAAACCCTGATGATCGGTGACTCGGTGAGCGTCACCGTGCTTGGCGTCAAGGGTAACCAGGTGCGTATCGGCATCACTGCGCCGAAGGACGTCGCTGTGCATCGCGAAGAGATCTACCAGCGCATCCAGCGTGGTGATGAAGCCGGTGGCACCGGTAGCGAAAATTCTGCCGAATAACGCTTTACCTTCGCACTCGATTAACGTTATGATTCACGCCCCGCTGAGGTGCAACGCACCAGATGCGGAGAATACCCCGGAGTGATGCCCGAGTGGCCGAAGGGGCTCCCCTGCTAAGGGAGTATAGGGTCAAAAGCTCTATCGAGGGTTCGAATCCCTCTCACTCCGCCAGATACAAAGAAGCGCTTGCAGATCCTCGATCTGCAGGCGTCTTTCTTTATGGCCGGCCTTCAGAGCCGTATCGTCACGCCGACCTGGAAGCCCCGCCCCGGCAGGGGCGCGATGTACTTCAGCGGCGAGTTGTGCGGCCGCGCTTCTTCATTGAGCAGGTTGCTGCCATTGACGAACACTTCCACGCCTGCGATGTAGCTGTTGCGCACTGGAAGTTCGCGGCTGACCTGCAGGTCGACCAGGTTGAATGCGTCGAGCGGAATTTCCTCACTGACATTGCGACCCAGGTACTTCTGCGCGTCGTAGTAGGTGCTGGACAGTTGTGCCTTCCAGCCTTCGCGCTGCCACTGCAGGTTGGCGCCGTAGCGGTTGGTCGGCATGTTCGGCAGATACTCGCCGTCGTTGTGGGCGCGCAGCGAATCCGGGTGGTCGGCCTTGTTCTTCACCAGGTCGGCGAAGGCGGAGACGTTCAACGTGCCATAGCGGCCCAGGTCCAATGCCTGCGACGCGTCGATCTCGAAGCCCTTCACCGTGGTGTCGGTCTGCTTCCAGTACTTCAGCGGCAGGCGGTTGGCGGTCTGCAGGCCGGAATAGCCGAGATAGAGGTAGTTCTCGTACCGCATCCGGTACGCGGTGGCGGACAGCTCGAAACCGCCGAGGTGGAACAGGCCGGTCAGTTCCAGGTTCTTCGCGCGCTCCGGTTCCAGGTTCTGGTTGCCTTCTTCCTGTGTCATCACGGAATAGTGCGCGTTGCTGGCATACAGCTCGTTGATCTCCGGGGCGCGCTGTGAGGATGAGTAACGGACCTTGGCCGCGAACAAGGGGCCGAGCTCGACGTACGAGCCGAGGCTGTAGCTGTTGAGCCGGTAGTCGCGGTCCTGCAGTTTCGTGTTGGCGGCATTGCGCGCGGTCTTGAAGCGGCTGGGCTGTAGTGCGTGGTCGACCCGTTCGTGGCGTACGCCAGCATCGAAGGTAACCCAGCCGACGTCCACCGTTTCCTTCAGGAATACCGCATTGCTGCGGGTGTCCACGTCCGGCAGGTAGCGCTGCGAGCCGCTGCCGCTGACATCACGCGACTGGTGGCTGAAACCGATCAGGCCGCTGAGCGGGCCGACGCGTTGATGGCTGAGCAGCAACTCGGCCTGGGTGCTCTCGAAATCGTAGTCGTTTGCCCTGGTGGTACCCAGCCGCTCGCCTGAAGTGTTGTCCAGCCTGGACACGCGGAGTTCCGCGCGCTCGAACCACGGCAGCGGATCACGCAGCAGGGCTTCCAGCGCGTAGCGCTGCTGCTTGATCACCACGCCCACCGGCAGGCCATCGGCATGGTTGGAACCGAACGACAGGTTCTGCATCGAGAAGCCCGGCACGCCGTACTCGCTGTCCTTGGCATCGACGCTGACACCGACGTAGCCGCGGTCAAAGAACAGGGTCGAGCCGAAGGCCACCTGCGCGTTGCGCGCATGGCTGTTGCCCAGCCGATGATGGTAGTCGGGCGTCACATCATTGTTGATCTGCTTCTGCACGTATGACGGCGTGCCGGCGACATAGGCAGGATTGACCGGGTTGATATAGGTGCGGCGCTGCCAGACCGAGGTCGGATTGTTGGTGTAGAACGAGAAGTCACCATCGGCCCAGTCAGGATTCTCGGTCATGAACTGGTCGATGTAAGGCTGCGAGGCCTTGTTGTAGATCTGCTGTACGCGTGCTTCCTTCTGGCAGCTGTCGGCCAGCGCCGAGTTGACGCCGCCGGTCGGCGGGAACAGTCGGGTGTTGCAGACACGGGCCTTGCTGTTGCCGGGGATGTCGTAGTGCGAGATGCGCTGGCGCGAGACCTGCAGGTTGGTCGAGAGGTTGCGCTGGTTGTTGAAGTTCATGCGGAAGCCCTGCGCATCGGCGGCATTGAAGCCCTTGCGCAGGACCAGTTCCATCGACTGGTCCTTGTCTTCCATGCTGCGCGAGATCAGGCCCGAATCGATCTCCACGCTGCCGCCGATCGCATTGCCGCCATAGCGCACCGTGTCCGAGGACTTGTTGACGGTGACGCTGCGCACGAACAGTGGATCGAACGGAATGTTGATGTCGCCGCTGATCGCGTTCATGCCGAGGATGGACTGGCCGTCCTGCAGGATCTGCACGCGGTTGCCACTGAGGCTGCGGATGACCGGGGCGCCCGCGTTCGGCCCGAAAGCACTGTTCTGCACGCCGGAGACGTGTTCGAGCAGGCCGCCGAGGGTGCGGTTCTGCGCCTGCGGATTGTCGACGGTGACCCGGCTGTCGATGCGCGAGGGCTGGGAGGCCTGGACCTGGAGGGTGGGGAGGGTGGATTCGTCCGCGGCCTGGGCGGTGTGGACGGCGAACAGAATGGCAGCAGCAAGCAGGTGGCGACGCATGGCAGGACTCGTGAAGGCGAAGTGAAATGTTATAACGTAACTCTTTGTATCGGCAAGGACGGATGAGACCTTGCCGCCAGACCGAAATCGCGGGGGCGCGAATGAGGTTGCCGCGTGTTCAGCGCCCCGCCTTGCGCCGGGCGCCGATGCTGTGCACGATCCGAGGCGCTGCGCCCCACAACGCGTCACGCAGAATCTTCTTCACTGGAACGGAGCAACGTATGAAGCTGTTGTCCGCTGTGTTGTTGTCTGCGCTTTCACTCCCCGCCGTTCCGGCGCTGGCAGTGGAGACTTCGCCTTCCCCACTGCTGGGGCGCTGGTCGCTGGATATCGCCACGTCTGCGCTACCCGAAGCGCAGCGCCCGAAGCACGTGGTGCTCGAGTTCAAGGACGCCGGTGGTGGCCGCTGGAGCTCGCACGTGGACATCGTCCTGCACGACGGCAAGACCATGAAATCCGACGGCACGCTGGCCCTGGATGGCACGCCCGGCGCCCTGTCCGGCACCTATGGCGCGGACAAGGCCAACCTGAAACTGCCTGCACCGAACACGCTGGTGATGCAGCTGGTGGACCATGGCACGCCGGCCTCCACCCGCATCTACACCGTGGCGGATGACCAGGCGACGATGACCGAGACCAAGGCGTTCTACGGTCGTGACGGTACGCCGATCCTGCAGACCAACCTGTTCAAGCGCATGCCGTAGCGATGCTGCATTCACCACGCCCGCAGGGCAGGCGTGGTGAATGCAACGGCCCTACACGGCGGCGGCCGGATCGCGCTTGCCGGTGTCGATGCCGTACTTGTCGATCGCGTCCTGCATCCGCGAGCGTTCGATGCGGCCTTCGTCGGCCAGCGACTTCAGGGCCGCCAGTACGATGAAGTGGCGATCCACTTCGAAGAACGTGCGCAGCGATTCACGCGTGTCGGAGCGGCCGAAGCCATCGGTGCCCAATGCGGTGAAGCGGCGGTCGTTGATGAAGGGACGGATCTGGTCGCCGACGATCTTCATGTAGTCGGTGGCCACCACCACCGGGCCTTCATGACCCTGCAGGCATTGCTGCACGTAGGGCACGCGCGGTTCTTCGGCCGGATGCAGCAGGTTCCAGCGCTCGGCGGACAGCCCGTCGCGGCGCAGTTCGGTCAGGCTGGTCGCGCTCCACACATCGCTGGCGATGCCGAAGTCCTGCAGCAGCAGGTCGGCCGCGGCTTCCACCTCGCGCAGGATCGCGCCGCTGCCCATCAGCTGCACGCGCGGCTGCGAGGCGTTGTCGGTGGCTGCTGGACGCAGCAGGTACAGGCCCTTCAGGATGCCGGCCTCGGCGCCTTCGGGCAGTGCCGGCTGCGGGTAGTTCTCGTTGAGCACGGTGATGTAGTAGTAGATGTCTTCCTGCTCGACATACATGCGGCGCAGGCCGTCGTGGATGATCACCGCCAGCTCGTAGTTGTAGGTCGGGTCGTAGGACACGCAGCTGGGGATCACCGACGACAGCACGTGGCTGTGGCCGTCGTCGTGCTGCAGGCCTTCGCCCATCAGCGTGGTGCGGCCCGACGTGGCGCCGAGCAGGAAGCCGCGCGTACGCGCGTCGGCAGCGGCCCAGGCCAGGTCGCCGACGCGCTGCAGGCCGAACATCGAATAGAAGATGTAGAACGGGATCGTGGCCAGGCCATGGTTGCTGTAGGCGGTGCCGGCGGCAATCCACGAGCAGATCGCTCCGGATTCGTTGATGCCTTCCTGCAGGATCTGGCCGTCCTTGGCTTCCTTGTAATAGCTCAGCTGGCCGGCATCCTGCGGCGTGTACAGCTGGCCCAGATAGGAGTGGATGCCGATCTGGCGGAACAGGCCTTCCATGCCGAAGGTGCGCGATTCATCGGGCACGATCGGAATCACCAGCTTGCCCAGATCCGGGTCCTTCAGCAGGCTGGTGAGGATGCGCACGAAGCCCATGGTGGTGGACTGGCCGCGATCGCCACTGCCCTGCAGCTGGGTGTTGAAGATCGACAGCGGCGGCAGCGGCAGCGGATCCACCTTGGCCAGGCGCGCCGGCAGCTGCCCACCCTGGATGCGGCGGCGTTCGGCGAAGTAGGCGGCCTCGGCGCTGCCCGGTTCCGGGCGCAGATAGGGCATCTCCTCCAGCTGCTCGTCGCTGACCGGCAGGTTGAAGCGGTCGCGGAAGGCGCGTACTGCATCGGCGCTCATCTTCTTCAGCTGGTGGTTGATGTTCTGGCCTTCGCCGGCTTCGCCCATGCCGAAACCCTTGACCGTCTTGGCCAGGATCACCGTCGGCCGGCCGCGGGTGTTCACCGCCTGCTGGTAGGCGGCGTACACCTTCTGCGGATCGTGGCCGCCACGTGCCAGCGCCCAGATGTCGTCGTCGCTCATGTGCGCGACCAGCTCCAGCAGCTCGGGGTAACGGCCGAAGAAATGCTCGCGCACGTAAGCACCGCTCTGCGACTTGAAGGTCTGGTAGTCGCCATCCACGCATTCCATCATGCGCTGGCGCAGCAGGCCGCTGTGGTCGCGGGCCAGCAGGTCGTCCCAGCCACTGCCCCAGATCAGCTTGATCACGTTCCAGCCGGCCGCGCGGAACGTGCCTTCCAGTTCCTGGATGACCTTGGCGTTGCCGCGCACCGGACCGTCCAGGCGCTGCAGGTTGCAGTTGACCACGAACACGATGTTGTCCAGCCGCTCGCGGCCGGCCAGCGAAATCGCCGCCAGCGATTCGGGCTGGTCCATCTCGCCGTCGCCGAGGAAGGCCCAGACCTTGCGGTCCTGGTGCTGCTTCAGGCCGCGGTACTCGAGGTAACGCATGTAGCGCGCCTGGTAGGCGGCGGTCAGCGGGCCCAACCCCATCGACACGGTGGGGAACTGCCAGAACTCCGGCATCAGGCGCGGGTGTGGATACGAAGACAGGCCGTCACGACCGGCTTCGCGGCGGAAGTTGTCCATCCGTGCCGGATCGATGCGCCCTTCCACGTACGCACGGCCATAGATGCCCGGCGCGGAATGGCCCTGGATGTAGATCATGTCGCCGTCGAAGGTGTCGGTACGGCCACGGAAGAAGTGGTCGAAGCCCACGTCGTACAGCACCGCCGCCGACTGGTAGGTGGCGATGTGGCCGCCGACGTTGGAGTGCTTGCCGGCGCGCAGCACCATCACCATCGCATTCCAGCGGATCATCGCGTTCAGGCGGCGCTCGATGGCCAGGTCGCCCGGGTAGGCCGGCTGGCGCTCCGGCGGGATGGTGTTGACGTAGGCGGTCCACGCGCGCGCATGCAGATCGCCGTGCCGCTGCGCATCCAGCTCGCTGAGCTGGTCGATCAGGTAATGCGCGCGTGGCCGGCCACCGGCCTGCATCACCGCCTCCAGTGATTCCCGCCACTCCCGCGTTTCCAGCGGGTCGGTATCGAAGGGGGTCAGGGCTTGGTTCATGAGTGTCTCCAGAGGGCGCCGGCTCTGCCTGGGCGACAACACCGGCAGGGCGCACAGCACTGGAGCGGGGTCGCAATGGCGGGGCCGTGACGCGAAGGGCGACCGTCGCGGCCACCGGGGAGGCAAGCGTAGGCCCGGCCCCGCGGCTTCGATAGGCGGGCCCGGCTTGGGTCTCTGGCAAGCAAGGGTTGGCACGGTGCGCCGTATCATGGGCGAATGTGCCGGGCGGAGAGTGCCTGGCATGGCCGCCTGCTGCAACGCCACTGTCATCGATGGCCGTCACCCTGCGGGGCTTTCCAGCCTCGGGGTGTTGGCCGGCCGTGAACAGCGTGAGGATCTGGGAGAAGAGCTACGCGCTGCGCCGACGGCTGCTGCGTGGCTTCTTCCTGCGTCGCGGTTCTGCCAGCGAAGACGCCGAGGACCTGGCGCAGGAGGTATACCTGCGGCTGCTGCGGGCCACCGGCGAGAATGCCGCAGCGATCGAGAACCCGGAGGCCTACCTGTTCACGGTCGCGGCCAACCTGGCACGCGAGCACGCGCGCGCGCGTTTGTCGCTGCCGCCGCTGGAAGACGTGGATCAGCTGGCCGAAGTGCTGAAAAGCGAAGAAGACATCGAGGGTGAGTTCGAGCGCGCGCAGCGCTGGAACGATATCCGCAGCACCATCGCACGTCTGCCGGCGACCACGCGACGGGTGATGGAGCTGCATTACCGCGACGGGCTGGACTGCCCGGCAGTCAGCCAACAGTTGCAGGTGTCGGTGCACATGGTGCGCAAGCACATCGGCAAAGGTCTGGATGCCTGCAGGAAGGCGCTGGGCGCCAGGGAGCACGCATGAACCGAAACGCATCGCCCATGGCCGACGACACGCTCGCCTGCGAGGCAATGGACTGGTTCCTGCGCAATCGCGAGGGAGCGCTGGACGAGGCCGAGCGGGTTGCGTTCCTGGACTGGATGAAGCGCTCGCCCGAGCACGTGCGCGCCTATATGCACGCCCTCGCGCTGCACCGGCAGGTCGGCGAGGCACTGCAATCGCCGTTGCCGGAGGAGGCGCCGGCGCCGCCACGGCAGGCGGCCGCCAAAGTGGTGCCTCTGTTCGATAGTGCCCCCGCCGCGCCGCACGCCGCGCCGCTGCGCCGCCGCACGCGCGGGTGGGTGATGGCTGCCGCAGCCTGCATCGCCCTGCTCGGCGTGGGCCTGGTTCCGCAGCTGATGCCCACCGAACAGCTGTACAGCGCCGACCACGGTGAACTGCGTGACCTGGTGCTGCCTGACCGGACACAGGTGCGGCTCAACGCGGACAGCCGCCTGCGGGTACGCATGGGCTGGTTCAGTCGCAAGGCGGAACTGCTGCAGGGCGAGGCGACGTTCGACATCGCACGCGACCGCCGCCCCTTCGAGGTGCAGGTGAACGGCCTGGAGATCCGGGACATCGGCACAGTCTTCGACGTGTCGCGACGGCTGCAGAGCACGCGCATCGGTGTGGTTTCCGGCGAGGTCGAGGTCTGGAGCCAGGGCGCGGGCGCCCGCCGCCTGGCCCAGTTGGGGCAGGGCCGGGTGGTGCAGGTCGACGCGCGCAGCCATGCGGTGGAGTCATTGGACATGCCACTGTCGATGCTGCTGGACTGGCAGCAGCGCAAAGTGTCCTTCCTTGACGAGCGCTTGGACGAAGTGGCTGCTGCCTTCAACCGGCACAACCAGGTGCAGGTGCGCGTGCTGGACGAGGGCGCGGCATCGGCACGGTTGTCCGGCAGCCTCGATGCGCATCGCATCGGTGCGCTGCAGGCCTTCCTCGAACGTGACCCGCGCTTCGTGGTGAGCCGCGAGGGCGACATAGTGCGGGTTGGCAGCCGCTGAGGCCGAGGTGGCCGTGGACTGTCAGAAAAAATTCATTGAATCCGCGTTCTCCACTTTGGTGGATGCGGGCTCTTACTTGGGAGAAGCCGCTGCCGATCCGCGCAGCGGCGCCTGCTGCCTTCTCTCTTCCAAGGACCCGTGATGCGCAACACGCTCTACCTGTCGATCATCCTCGCCCTGTCTCCCGGCAGCATGCCATTGGCCTTCGCCGCCGCCGCCGATGGCCTGGAGGCGCGTGTGTCCACGCAGATCGCGGCACAGCCGTTGGCGCGTGCACTGGAGCAGTTGTCACGCAGTTCCGGGGTGCAGTTCCTGTACTCGGCCGATGGCGATGCCCGCATGGCCGGTGCGGTGCCGCGCGGTGCCACCGTCAGGCAGGCGCTGGATGCACTGCTGGCCGGTACCGGCCTGGGCTACACCGTGGTGGATGGCAATGTCATCGCCATCGATCCGGCACCGGTACGCAAAGCGCCGAAGCCCGCCGCACCGAAGCCGCGCGAGGCCGAGGCGGTGGTGGCGCCGACCCTGGACACGGTGAAGGTGATTGCCGCGCACGAGGTGATCGACCAGAAGAAGACCTCACCGGTGATCAAGGATTCGGTGGTCTACGACGAAATGGACAGCTACGGCGACGAGACCCTGGCCGAGAGCCTGATGGCCGCTCCAGGCCTGAGTGCGGTGGAGGATGCCGGCGAGCCACGTTACGTGACGGTGCGCGGCGTACAGGCCAATCTCAACTACACCACCATCGATGGCATCGCGATTGCCAGCGTGGGTGGCAGTGGCTCCGGCGAGCGCATGAACAACCTGCAGCTGATTCCCAGCGACATCGGCACCCGTACCGACATCTACAAGAGCTTCAGTGCGGAGCAGGCACCGGATGCGATCGGCGGCGTGATCGACATCATCAGCCGCAGTGCCTTCGACCGGTCCGGCAAGTACGTGTTTGCCGACGTGGCAGGCATCTATTCCACGGCCGAGACCAACGTCGAGCGCAGCGCTGGCGGCAACCACGAAACCCTGGGCCACTTCGGCAAGAGCGCCAAGATGGTGTTCTCCAACCAGTTCGGCGCCGGGCAGGAGTTCGGCATTGTTGCGGTGGCACGCTATGAGCAGCGTTCGCGCAACAGCGTCAAGCGCTGGGTGGAGTCGAACTACTACTACAACGACGCCGGCAAGTACCTCACCGACGGCACCACCGGGCCGGATGAGGCCAAGGGTTGGAACGGGCTGCGTGCGCCCGGCAATTTCAGCACGGGCACCTACACCAACTTCATCACCAACTTCGGCGGCTCGGCCAAGCTGGAATGGAAGCCGTCGGACGATCCGTTCTACGCATCGCTGCTGCTGTACTCGTACCGGTTCTACGAGAACTCGACGATGAACAAGACCGACCTGTACGGCAACGCCAAGTTTCCGATCCGCAACCAGACCGAGGACAGCGGCACCACCCAGATCAACAGCATCTACATCAAGAACCGACACGACCGATGGGACCGCAGCAACCGCGGCGCCATCGCCAGCTTCAACTGGGACATCGGCGACCGTTCGCGGCTGAGCCTGCGTGGCGGCCATACCGAAGAGACTTTCCACAACAACCAGGTCTACTGGGGTGTGCGCGCCTACCCAAGCAGCCTGTTCGTCGACTACGAGAACGACAGCCACGGTTTCCCCAACGCGGTAGCGGTGTCCGATTCCAGCCTGTTGACCAGCTCGGCGTTCAAGCTCAATCCGGCGCAGGCCTATGTCTCCCCGCGCGATGCCAAGGAGAGCATCGACAACCTGCGCGCCGACTTCAGCTACAACATCGACGCCGATGCGCGTGGCTTCGGCCTGGCCACCGGCGCCGAATACCGCCACCTGAAGATCTGGCAGGACATCGACTTCGACTACTTCAAGAGCAGCGCCACGCTCAACGATTACCTGTATCCGGGATCGACGCTGCTGGGCAGCGTGCCGGGCTTCCCGCTGATCGACAACCGCAAGTGGAACGAGGAACTGCTACCGGAACTGGGCAACAACAATGCGGCGTATCCGAATGCCAACTTCACCAGTGACTACAGGTACGTGGAGGACATCACCAATGCGTACGTGTCCGCGCACTACGCCTGGGACCGGCTGCTGCTGATCGGTGGCCTGCGCCATGACCACACCCGCTTCGATGCCTACAGCCCGTTCAGCAATGATGGCGGCACCACCTATACCTCCGCCTTCCGCAACACGAGCGGTGGCTACAACAACCTGTTGCCCTCGTTGAATGCGACGTTCAAGCTGAGCGAGGACCAGCGCCTGCGCTTCTCCGCCAGCCGCACGCTGGGCCGGCCGACGCCGAGCAACATTGCCCAGGCCACCAGCACCAGCTGTGGCGATGACGAGGAGGGCAGGGGCTTCTGCACCATCAAGCAGGGCAATGCGAACCTGCAGCCGCGCCGTTCCACCAACATCGACCTTGCATGGGACCTGTACTTCAACGGCAACAACGGCCTGGTCTCGGTGGCGTTGTTCGACAAGGTAATCAAGGACGACATCTACACCCTGACCACCTTCGAGAACGTGGGCGATACCCGTTACCGGGTGACCCAACCGATGAACACCGATGAGTCCAGGCTGCGCGGCGTCGAGTTCGCGGTGGCCAACCGCAACCTGCAATGGGGCCGCCAGCGCTTCGACATGTACTTCAACGCCACGCGGCTGGAAGGCAGGACCAACTACCGCATCACCGATGGCACCGAGCGACGCCTGGACCGGCTGCTGTACCAGCCGGACTGGTCGCTCAATGGTTCGGTGATCTGGCGCATGCCGTGGAAGAACTCGCAACTGCGCCTGTCCGGAACCTACCGCAGCCGGATGCTGGTCGACTTCGGCGATACCCAGTGGCTGGACTCGTACTACGACCCGTACATGACCTTCAACATGGCCTTCAGCCACAAGGTCAGCAGGCACGTGACGCTGAAGTACGAAGCCAAGAACCTGTTCAACACCCAGCCGACCTACAGCACCGGCCCGAACGGGCGCTTCCGTACCGAGATCGACGACTACGGCCGCTTCTTCTACTTCCACATCATCTACAACTGAGGGCACAGCCGTGGAGACGATCAATCGCAGGCGATTCCTGGCCCTGGCCGGCCTGTCCGCTGCCGGCGCCTGGATGGGCACGGCACGCGCGCTGGCCTCGCAGGCCGATGCCACCACGCTGAACCCGCGCAACCTGCTGGCCAAGCCGCGCTTTGCCAGCACGCCCTTCACCCTGGGCGTTGCCTCGGGTGATCCCACGGCCGACGGCATGGTGCTGTGGACGCGGCTGGCGACCGAGCCGCTGGTGTTCGGCGGTGGCATGCCGACCCGGCCGATGGTGGTCGAATGGCAGCTGGCGGCGGACGAAGGCATGCGCAAGGTGGTACGCCAGGGTTCGGCGCTCGCGCATCCCGAACTCGGCCACGCGGTGCACGTGGAACTGGAAGGATTGGCGCCCGGACGGCCCTACTGGTACCGCTTTACCGTGGGTGGCCACGTCAGTGCAGTCGGTTGTACCCGCACGCTGCCGGCAGCCGCGGCAGCGGTGGATCGCGTGCGCTTTGTGGTGGCCGGCTGCCAGCACTACGAAGAAGGCCACTACACCGCGTGGCGGCGCATCGCCGAGGAGCCGCTGGATTTCGTCTTCCACTACGGTGATTACATCTACGAAGGTGAAAGCCAGCCTGGCCTGCGGAAGATGAACGGCCAGCCGTTCATCAACCTGCGCAACCACGTCGGCCCGCAGACCTACACGCTGGATGATTACCGCCGCCGCTACGCCCAGTACAAGAGCGATGCCGACCTGCAGGCCGCGCATGCGTCGGCACCGTGGTTCGTCACTTTCGATGACCATGAAGTGGACAACAACTGGGCCGGCGCCGAAGACCAGGACGATACGCCCAGCGAAGTGTTCCTGCTGCGGCGCGCACAGGCGTTCCAGGCCTACTACGAGAACATGCCGCTGCGCCGTTCGGCATTCCCGCGCGATGGCCACATGCAGCTGTACCGGCGCGCACGCTACGGAACGCTGATGGACCTGCACCTGCTCGACACACGCCAGTACCGCAGCAAGCAGGTGAACATGGCGCTGCGTGAGGACGTGGAATCGCCGGAGCGCAGCATCGTCGGTGCGAAGCAGGAGCGCTGGCTGTTCGATGGCCTGGCTGATGCCGCACCGCGTTGGCACACCATCGCCCACCAGGTTGCGCTGGGCAACTACATGCGCGAGAAGGACGGCGTGGTGCAGTCGTCCGATGACCAATGGTCGGGTTACCTGGACAGCCGTCGGCGCCTGCTCGACCACATCCAGAAGGTCGGCTTCGGCAACGTGGTGACCGCCTGTGGCGACGCGCACCGGCATTACGCCAGCGACCTGGTGCAGGACCATCGTGATTCGGGCGTGGTCTCCAGCGAGTTCCTTGCCACTTCGATCACTTCAGGGGCCGATGGCCAGGGCGTGGACGCTTACGCCCGCAACCAGCTTGCGCACAGCCCCAATCTGAAGGCGACCACCGACAAGCGTGGCTATGTGCTGTGCGATGTCACCCGTGATGCGTGGATCGGCGACATGAAGACGCTGGATACGGTGATGCGGCCGAACGGTACCGTGCAGAGCTGGAAGCGCTACGCGGTGGAGCACGGCCGGCCGGGGCTGCAGGAGGCCTGAATCTAGCGGTCTGCGCTGTAGAGCCGAGCCCACGCTCGGCTGCTTCTTTCGGGGCAATGCGACCGGGGCGAAAGCTGCCGAGCATGGGCTCGGCACTACAGGGATTCTTCAATCGTGCTCGAACCGCAGCGGTTCGGTGCCCATCGCCGGGTCACTGGTGCCGGGGCGACCATCCTCGGCGCGGCCGGCCAAACGCAGCACACTCCCACCCGCGCTGATGCGCAGGTCATACCAGCCGGCGGTAGGCGTTGCATCCCACGCCAATGAAGTCTGCGCATGTGCGGGCAGCGCCAATGTCTGTTCGGGCATGTGTCCTGCATAGGCGCCGCCATGCACGCGCACCTGCTGTGCACTGTCACCCAGATTGCGCAGGTGCAGCCGCAGCTGGCCATCCGCGCGATCAATTGAAGCCTGCACGGCAGGAGCCTTGGCCGCACCCTGGAAGTGGCGGTGGAAGCCGTTCGGACCGAGCAGCCACAGGTCATAGCGGCCCTGGGCGTCCAGCGGCCAACGCTCGCGCAGCGGCATGCCCGGCAGCAGCGTGTAACGGCGCGGCACCGCCTCCAGCCGCAGCCGATCGTAGACATGCAGCACTGCCGCTGCGCCCTCGCAGGACAACGCCAGGTCAACGCCCGCGACGTCGACCGCAGCAATCGATGCCTGCGGTCGATAGGGAAGGGCACGCGCCGGGCGTACACCGCTTTCCTGTTTCGCTGGCTTCAGCCCCTCTGGCAGCGCGGGCACGGTGCGCCCCGGCAAAGCAGCGGCGCGTGCGGCCACCGCGCTCACGTCGGGCAGGCCGCGGACGAACGGGCGGGTATCGCGCTGGGCAAAGTCGAACGCAGTGCTGAGGTCGCCGCAGACCGCGCGGCGCCACGGCGAGATGTCCGGCGCGGACACACCAAAGCGGCGTTCGATCAGTCGAATGACCGAGGTGTGGTCGTACACCTGCGAATCGACCCAGCCACCGCGACTCCACGGCGAGATCACGTACAGGGGCACGCGCGGTCCCAGACCGTACGGGCGACCACGCAGTTCGGCGAGATCGTACTTCTCGTCACCCGGTGCCGGGTGACGGTGGTACTCGCCTTCGGTGCTGACCGAGGACGCACCTGCCCAGCCACCGTCCACCGGCGAAGGCGGTGCCGGTGGTGGCATGTGGTCGAAGAAACCGTCGTTCTCGTCGAACATCAGCAGCAGGGCGGTGCGGCTCCACACCTGCGGATCGGCGGTCAGTGCATCCAGCACGGGCGCGGTATAGGCCGCGCCCTGGGCCGGGCTGGAGGGGCCGGGATGCTCGCTGCCGGCCGCGTCGGCGATGATGAAGCTGACCTGCGGCAGGCGTCCGTCGATGACGTCCTGGCGCAGCTGCGCCAGGCCACGCGTGCTGACCCCGCGTGCGCGCAGCTGCGGGTCATGCCCCGGCGCAGCGCGGTAGGCCTGGCGGAACGCCTCGAAGCCGGCCAGCGGGTTGTCGGTGAAGTTGTCGGCCATGTCTTGGTAGATCTGCCAGGATACCCCCGCCTTCTGCAGGCGTTCGACATAGCTGGCCCAGCGGTACGACGCAGGATGCCCGCCGTGCTCGGGGAAGTTGTCGTGCGAGTTGGCGATCACCGGGCCGCCGGCGCGGGCGGCAGCATCGTTGTGGCCGGTCCACAGGAACACCCGGTTCGGGTTGGTTCCGGCCTGCATCGCGCAGTGGTAGGCGTCGCAGATGGTGAAGGCATCGGCCAGGGCGAACTGGAAGGGCAGGTCGCTGCGCTGGAAGTAGCCCATCGAGTGGTTCTGCTTGGCTTTCGGCCATTGCCCCATGCGTCCGTGGTCCCAGGCCCGCTGTGCATCCGGCCAGGTGTGCGGCGTGCCTTCCACGCGCATGTAGCCGAAGTGCGCGGCGGTATCCAGCGGGAACGGCGCGATCGCGCGCTTGCCGCTGGCATCGGGCTGCAGCCACAGGTTGCGCGCGCGGGCGCCGGCCTGCAGTGCCTGCGCCGGAGCGACGAAGCGATCGCCGAAACCCCGCACACCCGGCAGCGTGCCGAAGTAGTGGTCGAACGAACGGTTCTCCTGCATGAACACCACGATGTGCTGCAGGTCTTCCAGGCTGCGGGTTTGCGCGGCGGGGGCGATCGCGGCGGCCCGGGCGATGCTGGGCAGCAGCGGGGAAAGGCCGGCGGCAACGCCGGCCTGCAACAACCGGCGTCGGCCGATATCGGTCACGGGCTCACTCACAGGTCCACACGGAAGGAGATGCCGACGGTGCGCGGAGCGCCGATGAAGGCGTTGTCGCGGCCGTCCACCCCCGCAAGATACCGCTTGTCGGTGAGGTTGCTCACCACCAGGTTGGCACCCATGCCCTTCAGGCGCGGCGACAGGCCCTGCAGGTCGAAGCCGATGTTCGCGTTGAACACGGTGGCCGAGGGCAGCTTGTTGACGTTGGCGGCGTCGAGGTAGCGGGTGCCCAGGTAACGGCCGGACAGGCCGAAGTTCCAGTTCTCGCCCTGCCAGTCCGCCGAGAGTACGAGGGTCTGTTCGGGTTGGCCGATCACCTTGGCGCCGTCGACGATGCCCAGCTGGGTATCACGCGCGGCATCGCCACTGCCCAGGTACTTGGAGCGGTTGTAGGTATAGGCGGCGTTGAGGCGCCAGCCGTTGTCCCAACCGTAACCGAACGCCGCTTCCAGGCCGTTGCTTTCCACGCCGCCGAAGTTCTCGTAGACGCCGTCGGTCTCGCCCAGGTAGTCGATGCCGCTGACGAAGCCGGCCGGCAGGTAGACGATGCGGTTGTCGAATTTGATGTTGTACAGCGTGACCGAGGCGGTCAGGGGCCAGCGGCTGATGCGCATGCCCACTTCAATGTTGTCAGCGGTCTCCGGCTCGACGTTGCGGAAGCGCTGCGGGTCGGTCTCGCCGAGCACGCCGGAGGGGATGGCGGCGAAGTTCTGCGAGAAGCCCGCGAACAGCTCCATGCCTTCCACGCCGGGCGCCCAGGTGAAGCCGGTGGACAGCAGCGGATCGGACCTGGAGTCGGATGTGACGTGCTCGCTGGCACCGATCACGCGGCGGCGCGACTGGTCCACGAAGAACTGCTTCACGCCGAGGCGCGCGCTGAACGGGCCGAAGCGGGCCACGTCCTCGACGTAGTACATCTGTTCGTCGACCTTGTACTTGTCCTCGAACTGTACCCAGTACGGCTGGTGGTCGAAGGCGATGTCCTGGCCGACGTTGAGCAGGCGATGCCAGTCGCGGCGTGCCGAACGGTCCAGCTTCTCCACCCACAGGCCGCCGCGGATCGTGTTGTCGACTGCGCCGAAAGTCTGGCGCCATTCGCCGTCGGCGGTCACGCCCATGCGGTCGTTGTCGTAGTGGGTGTGGCGATACGACTGCGCGCCCAGCACGTTGCCGGCGTAGCAGTTCGGATCGTACTCGGCGGTGAAGCCCAGGCGCGGGCTGCAGCTGGCCAGGCGCTGCGCGGCACTGCCATCGGGATTGACGAAGAAAATCTGGCCACGGTTGCTGCCGCCGTACACGGTCTTGCCACCGAGGTATTCCGACTCCGGGCGACCGGCTCCGTCATCGCTGACCTGCGCCAGATACGGTGGCAGCCAGTCGCCGCGGCCTTGCATGCGGTGCCCGTAGGCGGCCACCGAGGCCTTGAAGCCGTTGCCACCGTCGAAGGCCGCGCGCAGGTAGCCGAAGGTGTTCTCGCGCAGCGCACGCGAGCCGGAACGGTAGTTCTGGTCCAGGTAGGGAATGCCGGTGAGGGTACCGACCAGGTTGTCGCGATCCGGATTGGTCGCGAAGCCCTTCGGTGAGACGCTGGTGTACTCCGGCTCGTCCGCATCGTTGTAGGACAGGTAGCCGGTCAGGGTCCAGCGATCCAGTTCGGTGATGAACTTGCCGGCGATGTGGTCATTGCTGGTCTTGCCGCTGCCATCGATCCAGTCATGCACGCGCGCCGACGAGGCACTGACCCAGGCGCGGGTGTGGCCGCCGAGCAGGCCGGTGTCGTAGCGCACGTAGTACTTGCGCGCCTCGTTGTCACCGGCGCCGACCACGAAGCGCAGGCGGCTGTCCTGCAGCGGATCGCTGGTGAGGAAGTTGAGGGTGCCGCCCAGGGCCTCGTTCGAGCGCGAGGAGATATCGGCGGTGCCCTGGCTGACTTCCACCGTTTCCAGGTCGAGGGTGTCGATGTAGCGGTTGGCCAGCGAGCCGCCGCCGTAACCCGAGCCACCATTGGGCAGGCCGTCGATGGTGGTGCCGATCTGCTGGGTATCACGGTTGGTGACGAAGCCACGCATGCTGATCTGCGTGCCCCACACCGACGAGCCGGTGGCATCGGCCTCGCTGACCACCACGCCGGGCACTTCGTTGAGCGCGTCGTTGACGCTGCTCATCACGGTCTGCCGGTTCAGCGTTTCCGCACGCACCGAAGTCTTGGCATAGCTGGTGGCCTGGCCGATCACCTGCACCTGGTCGAGGGTGCGGGCCTCACTGCTGCGCGCTTCAGCGGCATCGCCCTGCGGTGCTTCGGCCAGGGCGTCCAGTGCGGGAGCGATCAGCAGGGCAAGCAGCGAGACACGGGGAAAGCGCGCAGACGTTCGCATCGAGACCGGACCTTCAGAGCAGGGAAGCCCCGGAGTGTCGGCAGCGCCAATGACATCGGCATGACGTGGCGATGCAGGAATCGTGTTGTGCGACGGCCGGCACCCGCCGCCTGCTTCAGTACCGTGCGTCCTTGGGCTTCGGGTCACGCGGCCAGTCCTTGCCCTTGTTGGCGAAGTCCGGCCGCGGCTGGTTGATGAAATAGCCGGCGATGTCCACCGCATCCTGGTCCGGCATCACCTGCTGCCCCAGCGGCGGTGCGCGGGTCACTGCCGGTGGCATGTTGTGCTTGATGAAACCGGCCGCCTTGTACAGGCGCGCCATGCCGGCACCGATGTTGAAGCTGTGGTCGCCCCACAGCGGCGGGAAGGCGATGTCACCGCTGGCATCGCGTCGGCCTTCGCCGTTGTCGCCATGGCAGGCGGCGCACTGCACGGCATACAGCGCCTGGCCGCGGACCGGGTCCGGAGTCAGCGTGCTGTCGATGGGGCCCTCACTGGGCGCGGCCACTGTTGCACCCTCTGGCACCGGGCTGCTCAGCCACGCCATGTAGTCGAGCATCGCGCGCATCTGCGGTGCGTCCTTCGGCAGCGGCTTGCCGTTCATCGAGCGCTGCAGGCAGCCATTGATGCGCTCGGTCAGCCCGATCACCTTGCCCGGGCGCGGCATGTAGCGCGGATAGGCACCGCCGCCGGTATTGAAGTAGTGGTTGCCGAACGGTCGCTTGCCCTCGGCCATGTGGCACGAATTGCAGTTCAGATCGTTGCCGACGTTGTCCGGAAGCAGGCGCGCGGTCTCGTTGAGGATGCGCCGGCCGAGCATCACCGATTCGGCATTGCCCAGTCCGGCGATCTCCTCGGCACTGGGCGCGTGGTAGTGGGCGACCAACTTGCCCTGTGCATCGAGGATATCGATCGTACTGGCTACGGCGGCATCCAGGCCCGGGTGCAGGTGACGATAGGCGAGGGTGCCCGCACCGGCCAGCAGCACCACGGTGATCGCACTACCGAGCAGCAGGCGGGAACGTTTGCGCGAACGCTTCATCGTGCGGCCTCCTGCGGATCGAAGTGCACCGGCTTGTCACGCACCACCCGGCGCATGCGTGCCACCTCGACCTCGCTCACCGCGCTGGCCTGGTTGCCCCAGCTGCTGCGGATGAAGGTCAGGATCTGTGCCAGCTGCGCGTTCGGCAGCTGCTCGAAGCCGGGCATGGTGAAGGCCATGCGGTCGTGCGGGGTATGCGGCGTGCGACCCCCGATCAGGGTCACCTGCACCAGCGAACTGGGGTCGTCGGCGAACACGATCGAGTTGCCGGCCAGGGCCGGATAGACGCGTGGCATGCCGCGCCCGTCGGCACGGTGGCAGGCCTGGCAGTGCTCGGCATAGGCCAGCGAACCGGCCACGCGATAGTCGCCACTACGCAGCGCGGCGGTGGTGGTGTCGGTACCAGGCGACCACTGAGCACTGCGTCCCTCACGCGCCGGCAGCTGCTTCAGGTAGCGCGCCATGGCCAGCAGGTCAGCGTCGGACAGGTACTGCGTGCTGTGCTCGACCACGTCGGCCATGCCACCGAAGGCTGCCGATCGATCGGTGCGCCCGGTGCGCAGGAAGTCGACGATCTCGCCCTCGCTCCAGCTGGCCAGGCCGGTCGATTCATTGCGCAGGTTCTTCGCATACCAGCCTTCCAGCACCGAGCCGGACAGGAACTGGCGGCTGCCATCGTCGGCCATCGCCTTCTCCTGGAACGCCAGCCCACGTGGTGTATGACAGGCGCCGCAGTGGGCCAGGCCCTCAACCAGCTCAGCGCCACGCTGCTGGCCCACATCCAGCGACGGATCCGGGTTGAAGCTGCGCGGGCGCGCGAACAGCAGCTGCCACCATGCCAAAGGCCAGCGCATGTTGGCCGGCCATGGAATCGTGCTGTCGGCGTTGCTTTGCTTCACCGGCTGCACCGAGCCCATGAAATAGGCATACAGCGCCTTGATCTCGGCGTCGCTGGCGATCACGTACGAGGCATACGGCATCGCCGGATACAGCGGCTGGCCGTCGTGGCGGATGCCGCGGCGGACCGCGCGTTCGAAATCGGCGTAGTCGTAGGCACCAATGCCGGAGTCCGGATCGGGGGTGATGTTGGTCGAATAGATCGTGCCCATCGGCGTCTGCATGCCCAGGCCACCGGCGAACGGCTTGCCGCCCGGCGCGGTGTGGCAGGCCGCGCAGTCGGCGGCACGTGACAGGTAGCGCCCCTGCGCGATCAGCGCCGGATCGTGGATGTCGACCTGCGCGGTCTGTCGCGGTGCGAACCAGTAGGGCGTGCTGCGGGCGATGCCGTAGGCGGCGGCCACCGTGGCGGCCAGGGCAATGGCGAGCTTGAACGAGATGCGCATGGCGGCACTGTGGGCACTCCCGGGCGCGCGTTCATTGATCCGGATCAATGACTGAACGGATACAGCTTTTACACCAAACTGAATCGTTCCTGCGTTGTCATCAAGCCGTCATCCGTGCGCGATAGATGGCCGGTCTATTGGGCGTTACCGTCCCAATCTGTCTGATTCACCCCTATGACGTGATATGAAGCGCCTGCTGCTGTTGTTGCTGGCGTGCGCCGGCCTGTGGCTGGCCGCATGCTCATCCTCGATCAACGCCTCGTCCACCTCACTCGCCGATCAGCTGATCGCGCCGGGCGGCGTGTCGACCCTGCTCGATCGTCCGCGCATCGCCGCGGCCATCGCCGAACTGCCCAACCGCCATGGCTTCGCGGCGGGCCGCGATGGCGTGCCGATCTTCTGGCGCGTATTCGATCCGGGCGACTACGGCGCGCGTTACCGCTACCTGCCGCAGCGCCACGAGAACGGCCTGCCGCTGGATACCGGCCTGAGCCTGGCCGTGCCGCAGCCGTTCCGCGCGCAGGCGCCGCGCGGCACCGTGGTGCTGCTGCATGGGTGGATGATGAACGGTGATTCGATGCTGCCATGGTCGCTGCAGCTGGCCGAATCCGGCTACCGCGTGGTCACGCTCGACCTGCGCAACCATGGCCAGTCCGGCACCGGCCCGTCCGGCTATGGCACCTATGAGTCGGATGACGTGGTCGATGTGATCGGCGAGCTGCGCGCGCGCGGCGAAGTGACCGGGCCCCTGTACCTGTTCGGTGTGTCCTATGGTGCGGCCACGGCGGTGTTCACCGCCGACAAGCTGGGTGACCAGGTCGAAGGCGTGGTGGCGATGGAATCGTTCGCCAATGCCGGCGTGGCGATCCGCACCATGATCCCGCACCTGATGGGGCTGCAGCCGGAAGGCCTGAAGGCGCAGGCGGTGGCGTCGTACGCGCGCTGGCGCTACGGCGGCCAGGACATCAACCAGGTGATCGCCGCCGCCAGCCGCCGCATCGACGTCGATCTGGACCGCGTGGACGTCGCGCGTGCGTTGGCCGATACCCGCGCCTGCGTGCTGTTGCTGCACGGGCAGGGCGACCAGCACATTCCGGTCAGCCAGGGCCGCGAATTGGCCCAGGCCAACCCGCGCGCGCACTACATCGAAATGCGCGGCGAGGACCACATCACCCTGCCGCTGCGGCTGGACCTGCTGGCGGGCGTGGTCGATGACTGGATGGCGCGCGACGAGCACCATCCGCAGAGCGCGTGCCCGGCACCGCAGCTGCCGGCCCAGGCTGAGTGGCTGGCGCGCAGCTGAGAAAAAGGGGACGGAGGGGATTAAGTCGTTTCCAGGCCAGGCGTGCGGGAAACGACTTAATCCCCTCCGTCCCCTTTTTCTGTCAGGCCACGCGTCGTGCCAGTGCGCGGGCAGACGCCGCGACACCGAGCAGCAGCGCGGCCACGCACAGGAAGGCGAAACCGAGGCTGGTGGCATGCGCCAGTGCGCCGATCGCTGCCGGACCGGCGAGGATGCCGGCGTAACCCAGTGTGGTCACCGCGGTGATGGCGATGCTCTCCGGCATCACCCGCTGCTGGCCCGCCATCGAGAACAGCGCCGGCACGATGTTGGCGCAGCCCAGCCCGACCAGTACGTAGCCGGCCAATGCCACCGGGAACGAGGGCACCAGCGTGGCCAGGGTGAAGCCCGCCGCAGCGGTGATGCCGCCGATGATCAGCGTGCGGGTCCGGCCGAGGCGCTCGACGATGCCGTCGCCGAACAGGCGCATCGCGGTCATCGCCAGGGTGAACAACGCAAAGCCGGCCCCGGCCTGGTCGCGCGGTACCTGCCGCACTTCCGCCAGGAACACCGCACTCCAGTCCAGCATTGAGCCCTCGGCAAGGAACACCACGAAGGCCAGCACGCCGATGAACAGGACCACGCCGTGCGGCAGCGCCAATAGCGGGCCTTCGTGCAGGATCCGTTGCGGACGCCAGTGCGGTGCCGACAGCACGGCAACCAGCAGCAGCGCGGCCACCGAAAGCAGCGCGGCCAGCCACAGCGGCGTGCCGAGGATCAGCAGCCCGGTCATGCAGCCGGCGCCGACGAATCCACCGATGCTGTAGAAGGCGTGGAAGCCGGACATCATCGCGCGTCCGGCGTCGCGCTCGACCGCCACGGCCTGCATGTTCATCGCGCAATCCAATGCACCGACGCCGGCGCCGAACACGAACAGCGCTGCGCCCAGCGCCACGGGCGAGGGTGCCAGCACCAGCAAGGGCAGGGCGCCCAGCATCATCGCGCAGGTGATCACCATCACCCGACGGCATCCCAGTCGCCCGGTCAGCGCACCTGCCAGTGGCATCGCCAGCAACGAACCCAGCCCGAGGCACAGCAGCACGGCGCCGAGACTGGCGTCGGACAGCCCGGCCTTGGCCTTTGCGTAGGGCACCATCGGCGCCCACGCGGCGGTGGCGAATCCGGGAATGAAGAAGGCGGCGCGGGTGGCGTGCTGCTGGGCACGTGGGGATGAAGGCGTCATGCTTGATGCGAAGCTCCGGGAGAGCTCCATGAAATCGTTATCAGGCCAGGTCGGCAAGTGCCATGCATGACATCAAACGACGCATACGATTGCAGTGACCCGATTGCGTCACCAGCGATTAACGCCACGCACGGACAGTGGCTGCACAGTCGGCATTCCGCCGGCCGCTGCCGGAGACCTGTACATGAGCACGACACCGACCATCCTCCTTGTCCATGGATTCTGGGGCGGGGCCGCACATTGGGCCAAGGTGATCCTGGAACTGCATCGCAACGGCCACGACCGTGTGCAGGCGGTGGAACTGCCGCTTACCTCGCTGGCCGACGACGCAGGACGCACCCGGAAAATGATCCGGCAGATCGACGGGCCGGTGCTGCTGGTCGGCCACTCCTACGGCGGCGCGGTGATCAGCCAGGCCGGTAGCGAGCCCAACGTGAAGGGCCTGGTCTACATCGCTGCCTTCGCGCCTGATGCCGGCGAGAGCCCCGGTGGCATCACCCAGCAGCACCTGCCGGAGGCAGCGCCGAACTTGGCACCCGACAGCGATGGCTACCTGTGGCTGCGTGCGGACAGGTTCCATGAGAGCTTCTGCCAGGACCTGAGCGCCGACGAGGGCCGGGTGATGGCGGTGACCCAGAAGGCGCCGTTGGCGAGCACCTTCGGTGATGCGGTCAGCGATCCGGCCTGGAAGCACAAGCCGAGCTGGTACCAGCTGTCCCGCCAAGACCGCATGATCGCGCCGGACAACCAGAAGGCCATGGCCACGCGCATCCAGCCCAAGCGATTGCTGGAGCTGGATGCCAGCCATGCCTCGCTGGCCTCGCAGCCGAAGGAAGTGACCGCGCTGATCCTGGAGGCCTGCGCCGCCATCGGCGGCTGAGCCCGCGCGGCGCGTCGCACCGCACGACAGGATTCCACCTTCGGCGAGATCACCAACCCGGCCACGCAGGCCAAGGTGGTACATCGCACCCAACCGTATTGGTTGCTGGATGCGATGGCGCGTTATGAATTCAGTGATCGCCTGTCGGCCACGCTCAACGTCAACAACCTGCTGGACAAGCGCTACTACACGATCTTCAGCTGGTACAGCACCTACACCTGGGGTGAGCCGCGCAATGTGCGGCTGGCGATGACGTACAGGTTCTGACGCGGGTCCTGTAGAGCCGAGCCCGCGCTCGGCTGGCTGTCACACCGCAGCCGAGCGTGGGCTCAGCTCTACGGAAATGCGCCCGCGATGCTTTGCGGCATCGCGGGCGTTGTGGTTACAGCGGCAGGTCGAACACCAGCACTTCGGCGTCGTTGCCGTTTTCCAGGGTCAGCTGCGCTTCGTCGCTGACCTGCAGTGCATCACCGGCTTCCAGGGTGATGCCATTGACCTGCAGCTGGCCTCGGGCAACCTGCACATAGGCACCACGGCCATTGCCGAGCGCGTGGTGCAGCTTCTGGCCGCCATCGAGGATGGTGGCGAAGATGCGGGCATCCTGGTGGATGCGCAGCGAACCGTCGGCACCGTCCGGCGAAGCGATCAGGCGCAGCTGGCCGCGCTTGGTCTCCGGGGCGAAGTGGGTCTCGTCGTAGGACGGCGTGATGTTCTCGCGGTCCGGGAAGATCCAGATCTGCAGGAAGTGCACGGTCTCGTCGGCCGAGTGGTTGAATTCGCTGTGGCTGACACCACTGCCGGCACTCATGCGCTGCACGTCGCCGTAGCGCAGCACCGAGCCGGTGCCCATCGAGTCCTTGTGCTCCAGCGCGCCGCCCAGCACATAGGAAACGATCTCCATGTTGCTGTGGCTATGGGTGCCGAAGCCCTGGCCGCCGATCACCTTGTCTTCGTTGATCACCCGCAGCGGGCCGAAGCTGACGTAGCGGGGGTCGTAGTAGTTGGCGAAGGAGAAGGTATGGCGCGAGGACAGCCAGCCATGCTCGGCCAGGCCACGGGTAGCGCTCTTGCGGATCTGCAGCATGATGGAATCTCCTTGTTCGATGGTTTCGATGGGGCGGGGTGAGGCGGTAGTTGCCGTGTTTCCCCGTTGGAGAGAAGTATCTGCTTGCGCCCGGGGTTTGAAAAACGGATAGTTTTGACGGCCATCATCGAAAAATTCGAATGCTCAAGCTCAGCCTCGATGCCCTGCAGATCCTGGATGCCATCGACCGCCGCGGCTCCTTTGCCGGCGCCGGCAAGGCCCTGCACAAGGTGCCCTCGACCATTTCCTACACCGTGGCCAAGCTGGAGGAGGACCTCGGCGTTCAGCTGTTCGACCGGGTCGGCCCGCGTGCCGAACCGACCGAGGCCGGACGCGCCCTGCTGGACGAGGGTCGGCATCTCCTGCGTGCGGCCCGCGAGCTGGAGCTGCGGGTGCGCCGGGTGGCGTCGGGCTGGGAGACCGAACTGACCCTGGCGGTGGACTCGGTGTTCCCGACCTGGCTGCTGGGCCCGGACATCGCCGCGTTTCGTGAGGCGGAGGCGCCGACCCGGCTGCGGCTGATCGGCGAGGCCCTGTCCGGCACCTGGGAGGCCCTGCTGGACCGGCGCGCCGACCTGCTGGTCGGGGCGCCGGGCGAGGGGCCCAGTGGCGGTGGTTACGTGGTCGAGCCGCTGGGCACGGTGGAGTTCGTGTTCGCGGTCGCACCGGATCATCCGTTGGCCAAGGTGCCGGGCGTGCTCGGTCGCGAGCAGCTGGTCGAGCACTGCGCGATCGCCGTTTCTGATTCGGCGCGGCGGTTGCTGCCGCGCACGGTGGGCCTGTTGATGGGGCAGGAGATGCTGACCGTGCCTGACATGGCCAGCAAACTGAAGCTGCAATGCGAAGGTGTGGGCTTCGGCTTCCTGCCCGAGCCGTGCGCGCGCGCTGCAGTGGCGCGTGGCCAGTTGGTGATCCGCGAGGTGGAGGAACACAAGCCGGAGGAAACGTTCTGGCTGGCCTGGCGCACCGGCGAGGACGGCGCGGCACTGCGGTGGTGGCGCGAGCGCCTGCGTAGACCGGAGCTGCTGTCGCAGTGGTGGCAGGCAATGGCCAAGGGGTAGGGTTTGGCAGGGCTGCGCCCTGCACCCGCCGAGGCCAAAGCAACAGCAACAGCAACAGCGTGCATTCCGTGAGGTGGCGGGTTGGGTCCGGCTGCGGGAGACGCCGTAAACCCCCAGGCCGGCCCAGCCGCTGGCGGCTGTGCGTTCGGGCGCTTGCGAAGCAGTGCTTCGCAAGCAAAGCGCCCTCACCCATGGGGGCTTGGCCGCGGCATCCATGCCGCGGACACTCCCGC
>NZ_JCAFSD010000017.1:0-36549 GCF_059368915.1 Stenotrophomonas sp. YJH_SMC_105-26
GAAATGGTGATGCCGGGTGACAACGTCAAGATGGTCGTCACCCTGATCAACCCGGTGGCAATGGACGAAGGCCTGCGCTTCGCCATCCGCGAAGGCGGCCGTACCGTCGGCGCCGGCGTGGTCTCGAAGATCATCGAGTAATCTGGTAATATCTGCGCCCCGATGTTGCCTGGGTAGGGCATCGGGGCGTATCAAATGGGAAAGCAGGCACAGGATGTGCCTTGTGTTCCCCGGACCAGGAAGGGTCAATGCCATTCAGGCGGCGTCAACAGGCGACTGTTGACAGCTGCCTTGCGTGCCATTATGCTTCTACGTCTGGGCAGGCCGGGAAACTGGTCTGCCTACGTTTTTGAGGTCCATGGAGTGACCTTGTCGGCCTGCAGGACTGCGGGCCGTCCGTATTCAGGAATTTCATGGGGCAAAGCAACCCAGAGGCTTTGTCTGTCGCTCTTTTAACGAAGGAACCTACCGCCATGGCGGACCAAAAGATCCGGATCCGGCTGAAAGCGTTCGATCATCGTCTGATCGACCGTTCGGCCAGCGAGATCGTTGAAACGGCAAAGCGGACCGGCGCGCAAGTGCGTGGCCCGATCCCGCTGCCGACCAAGATCGAGCGTTACACCGTTCTCGTCTCCCCGCACGTCGACAAGGACGCGCGTGACCAGTACGAGACCCGCACGCACAAGCGCGTGCTCGATATCGTTGACCCGAATGACAAGACCGTGGACGCGCTGATGAAGCTCGAACTGGCTGCCGGCGTCGACGTTCAGATCAAGCTGACCTGAGGACTACGACCATGACGAAGAAGTATTCGTTGGGCTTCGTGGGCCGCAAGGCCGGCATGAGCCGCGTGTTCACCGAAGATGGCCGTTCCATCCCGGTGACCCTGATCGAAGCAACCCCGAACCGCATCGCGCAGATCAAGACCGTCGAAACCGACGGCTACAGCGCCGTGCAGGTGACCGTCGGCGCGCGTCGCGCTGCCCTGGTCAACAAGCCGGAAGCCGGCCACTTCGCCAAGGCGAAGGTGGAAGCGGGTCGTGGCCTGTGGGAATTCCGCGTTGAAGACGCGCAGCTCGGCGATTTCGCCGTTGGCGGCGAAGTCAAGGCGGACATCTTCGAAGTCGGCCAGATCGTCGACGTCCAGGGTGTCACCAAGGGCAAGGGCTTCCAGGGCACCATCAAGCGCCACAACTTCCGTATGGGCGATGCAACCCACGGTAACTCGCTGTCGCATCGCGCGCCGGGTTCGCTGGGTCAGCGCCAGACCCCGGGTCGCGTTTTCCCGGGCAAGAAGATGTCGGGCCACATGGGCGCGGTGCAGCAGAGCACCCAGAACCTGGAAGTGGTCAAGGTCGACGTCGAGCGCGGTCTGATCGCCGTTCGCGGCGCCGTTCCGGGCGCGGCGGGTGGCGATGTGATCGTCCGTCCGGCGAGCAAGGCATAAGGAGAGATGACGATGGAACTCGTTATCACGGGTAGCAACAACAAGGTCTCGGTCTCCGACGCCGTGTTCGGTCGCGATTTCAGCGAAGATCTGGTCCACCAGGTCGTCGTTGCCTACCGCAACGCCGGTCGCGCCGGCACCAAGGCACAGAAGACTCGCTCCGAAGTGGCTGGTACCACCAAGAAGTCGAAGAAGCAGAAGGGCGGCGGCGCGCGTCATGGCGCACTGACGGCTCCGATCTTCGTCGGCGGCGGTGTCACCTTCGCGGCCAAGCCGCGCAGCTTCGAGCAGAAGGTCAATCGTAAGCAGTACCGTGCCGCCATGTGCGCGATCCTGTCCGAGCTGAACCGTCAGGGCCGTCTGACCATCGTGGAGTCCTTCGATGTCGAAGTGACCAACACGAAGGGTCTGATCGCCAAGCTGGCCGGCCTGGAAGTGGGCAAGCGCCCGCTGATCGTCACCGAAGAAGCGTCCGAGCACCTGTACCTGTCCGCCCGCAATCTGCCGTACGTGCAGGTGCGTGACGTCCAGGGTCTGGATCCGGTCTCGCTGGTGGGTGCCGACACGGTCGTCATCACCGCTGACGCGGTCAAGAAGGTCGAGGAGTGGCTGGCATGAACAGCAACGAAAAAATCTTCAGCGTGCTGCGTGCCCCGCGTGTCTCCGAAAAGACCGCGCGCCTGCAGGAACTCTCCAACCAGTATGTCTTCGAAGTTTCGAACGAAGCCACCAAGGCCGATGTAAAGGCCGCGGTTGAGCAGCTGTTCGACGTCAAGGTCGAAGCCGTCAACGTGGTCAACGTCAAGGGCAAGAACAAGTCCTTCCGTAACCGTGCTGGCCGCCGCGGCGATTGGCGCAAGGCGTACGTTCGCCTGGCCGACGGCCAGTCGATCGATGTAACGGCCAAGGCCTGAGGTACATCCCATGCCATTGATGAAATTCAAGCCCACTTCCCCCGGCCGCCGTTCGGCCGTGCGCGTGGTTACGCCCGACCTGCACAAGGGTGCTCCGCACGCCGCACTGGTCGAGTCGCAGAGCCGCTCGGGTGGCCGCAACCACCACGGCCGCATCACCGTGCGTCACGTCGGTGGTGGTGCCAAGCAGCACTACCGCATCATCGACTTCAAGCGCAACAAGCTGGGCATCCCGGCGCGCGTGGAACGCATCGAATACGATCCGAACCGCACCGCCCACATCGCCCTGCTGTGCTACGTCGATGGTGAGCGTCGCTACATCATCGCCCCGAAGGGCCTGAAGGCCGGTGATCAGGTGATCGCTGGTTCGGACGCCCCGATCAAGGCCGGCAACACCCTGCCGCTGCGCAACATCCCGGTCGGCACCACCATCCACTGCATCGAGCTGAAGCCGGGCAAGGGCGCTCAGATCGCTCGCGCCGCTGGTGCGGCCGTGCAGCTGGTGGCTCGCGAAGGCATCTACGCCACCCTGCGCCTGCGCTCGGGTGAAATGCGCAAGGTTCCGGTCGAGTGCTGCGCCACCATCGGCGAAGTCGGCAACGACGAGCACAGCCTGGAAAAGCTGGGCAAGGCCGGTGCCAAGCGTTGGCGCGGCGTCCGCCCGACCGTTCGTGGTGCTGCCATGAACCCGGTTGACCACCCGCACGGTGGTGGTGAGGCCAAGGCCGGCCAGGGTAACCCGCATCCGGTCACCCCGTGGGGTGTTCCGACCAAGGGTTACAAGACGCGCCATAACAAGCGCACTCAGCAGTTCATCGTCCGCGATCGTAGGGGCTAATCGACCATGGCACGTTCACTCAAGAAGGGCCCGTTCGTCGATCACCACCTCGTCAAGAAGGTGGAGGCCGCTGCGGGCAGCAAGAAGCCGATCAAGACCTGGTCGCGCCGTTCGATGATCCTGCCTGACATGGTAGGCATCACCATTGCCGTGCATAACGGCAAGAACCACATCCCGGTTCTCGTCAACGAGAACATGGTCGGCCACAAGCTCGGCGAATTTGCCATCACCCGGACCTTCAAGGGTCACGGTGGTGACAAGAAGTCGGGCAAGTAAGGAGAGATGACAATGGAAGCGAAAGCCATCCTGCGCACTGCGCGCATCTCCCCGCAGAAGGCTCGTCTGGTCGCTGACCAGGTGCGCGGTCTGCCGGCCGAACGTGCGGTCAACCTGCTGAAGTTCTCGGACAAGAAGGCTGCCCACCTGATCAAGAAGGTGGTGGAGTCGGCAATTGCCAACGCCGAGAACAACCAGGGCGCCGACGTCGACGAGCTGAAGGTTCAGACCATCATGGTTGATGAAGGTCCGACCCTGAAGCGTTTCATGGCGCGGGCGAAAGGCCGCGGTACCCGCATCCTCAAGCGCACCAGCCACATCACTGTGGTTGTGGGCGCCGCCAAGTAAGCGGATAAGGAAAAGACCATGGGTCATAAAGTTCATCCGATTGGTATCCGCCTCGGCATTTCCAAGGACTGGAACTCCAAGTGGTACGCCAACAAGGCCGAGTTCGCCGGTTACCTGGCAGCCGACCTGAAAGTGCGCGAAATGCTGCGCAAGAAGCTGGCCCAGGCCGGCATCAGCAAGATCCTGATCGAGCGTCCGGCCAAGACCGCTCGCGTGACGATCCACACCGCCCGTCCGGGCGTGGTGATCGGCAAGCGCGGTGAGGACATCGAGAAGCTGCGCAAGGAAGTGAGCGAGATGATGGGCGTCCCGGCGCACATCAACGTCACCGAAGTGCGCAAGCCGGAACTGGACGCGCAGCTCGTTGCCGAGTCGATCGCCCAGCAGCTGGAGCGTCGCATCATGTTCCGCCGTGCAATGAAGCGCTCGGTCGGCAACGCGATGCGCCTGGGTGCCCTGGGCATCAAGGTCAACGTTGGTGGCCGCCTCAACGGTGCTGAAATCGCCCGTTCGGAGTGGTACCGCGAAGGCCGCGTGCCGCTGCACACCCTGCGTGCCGACATCGACTATGGCTTCGCTGAAGCCAAGACGACCTACGGCATCATCGGCATCAAGGTCTGGATCTACAAGGGCGAGGTCTTCGATTTCTCCCAGGTTGGCCAGGAAAAGCAGGACGACACCCCGTCGCGCAACGATCGTCACGATCGCGGCGACCGTGGTGACCGTCAGCGCCCGGCCCGTGAAGCGAGGTAACGACAATGTTGCAACCCAAGCGAACCAAGTACCGCAAGGTACACAAGGGCCGTAACGATGGCCTGAGCTGGAGCGCCAACGCTGTCAGCTTCGGCGAATACGGCCTGAAGGCAACCGCACACGGTCAGCTGACCGCGCGTCAGATCGAAGCGGCCCGCCGCTCGATCAGCCGCTACGTCAAGCGCGGCGGCAAGATGTGGATCCGCGTGTTCCCCGACAAGCCCATCACCAAGAAGCCCATCGAAGTTCGAATGGGTTCGGGTAAGGGTAACGTGGAATACTGGGTGGCCCAGATCCAGCCCGGCCGCATGATCTATGAAATCGAGGGTGTTTCCGAGGAAGTGGCTCGCGAGGCGTTCCGCCTGGCCGCCGCCAAGCTCTCGGTCACCACCACTTTCGTGACCCGTACGGTGCGCTGATGGATATCAAAACTCTCCGTGAAAAGTCGGCTGACGAACTCAAGGCCCACCTGATCGACCTGCGTAAGGAACAGTTCTCTGTCCGTATGCAGCAGGTCACCGGCCAGCTGCCGAAGACCCACGACATTCGCCGGGTCCGTCGCGAGATTGCTCGCGTCAAGACCCTGCTCGGCAGCACGAAGTAAGGATGGCCGCTATGAGCGACAATACTGAAAAGAAGACGCTGCGCACGGTCGAAGGCCGTGTCGTCAGCAACAAGATGGACAAGACGGTTACCGTCCTGGTTGAGCGTCAGGTCAAGCACGCGCTGTACGGCAAGTACATCAAGCGCTCGACCAAGCTGCACGCCCACGATGCCGACAACGCCTGCAAGGAAGGCGATGTCGTCCGCGTGACCGAGATTGCTCCGATGTCCAAGACCAAGAACTGGCGCGTGGTGGAAGTCATCACGCGTGCGGCTGAATAAGGAGTCTGAATCATGATCCAGATGCAGAGCTACCTTGACGTCGCGGACAATTCGGGTGCCAAGCAGGTGATGTGCTTCAAGGTGCTGGGTGGTTCCAAGCGCCGTTACGCCGGCATCGGCGACATCATCAAGGTCACCGTGAAGGATGCGATTCCGCGCGGCAAGGTCAAGAAGGGTGAAGTGTATGACGCCGTCGTGGTGCGTACCCGCAAGGGTGTGCGTCGCGCCGACGGTTCGCTGATCCGCTTCGACGGCAACGCTGCCGTCCTGCTGAACAACAAGCAGGAGCCGATCGGTACCCGTATCTTCGGGCCGGTGACCCGTGAACTTCGTTCGGAGAAGTTCATGAAGATCGTCTCGCTCGCTCCCGAAGTGCTGTGAGCGACAGGAGATAATCATGGCTAACCGTATCAAGAAGGGCGACCAGGTTGTCGTCAACGCTGGCAAGGACAAGGGCAAGCAGGGCGAAGTCGTCCGCGTCGACGGCGACCGTGTGGTCGTCGCCAACGTGAACATCGTCAAGCGCCACACCAAGCCGAACCCGCAGGCAGGTGTTGCCGGCGGCGTGGTCGAGCGCGAAGCTTCGATCCATATCTCCAACGTGAACGTGCTGAACCCGGCTTCGGGCAAGGGCGAACGCGTTGGCTTCAAGGTGCTGGAGGATGGACGCAAACTGCGTGTGTTCCGCTCCAGCGGTGAGGCGCTCGACGCCTGAGGAATGTGAAGATGACTTCCCGTCTCGAAAAGATCTACAAGGAAGAAGTGGTGCCGGCGCTGATGAAGCAGTTCGGCTACACCAATCCGATGGAAGTACCGAAGCTCGTCAAGGTCACCCTGAACATGGGTGTCGGCGAGGCTGCCACCAACAAGAAGATCCTGGAAAACGCCGTCGCGGACATGACCAAGATTTCCGGCCAGAAGCCGGTTGTCACCAAGTCGCGTATCTCGGTTGCGTCGTTCAAGATCCGTGATGGTTGGCCGATCGGCTGCAAGACCACGCTGCGTCGCCACAAGATGTACGAGTTCCTGGACCGCCTGATCAACATCTCGCTGCCGCGCGTGCGCGACTTCCGTGGTGTTTCCGGTCGTTCCTTCGACGGCCGCGGCAACTTCAACATGGGTGTGAAGGAACAGATCATCTTCCCGGAAATCGACTTCGACGCCGTCGACGCGATCCGCGGTATGGATATCGCCATCACCACCACTGCGAAGACCGACGCGGAAGCGAAGGCGCTGCTGGCAGCGTTCAAGTTCCCGTTCCGTAACTGATCTGTCGAGGAAACCGAAATGGCAAAGACCTCCATGGTCAACCGCGACATCAAGCGGGAAAAGCTGGCCAAGAAGTACGCTGAGAAGCGTGCGGCTCTGAAGAAGATCGTGTCCTCCGTGGACGCGACCTACGAAGAGAAGATCGACGCCGCAACCAAGCTGGCCAAGCTGCCGCGCGATTCGTCGCCGAGCCGTCAGCGCAACCGTTGCGAGCTGTCGGGTCGTCCGCGTGGCGTGTACAGCAAGTTCGGCCTCGGCCGCAACAAGCTGCGCGAAGCCACCATGCGTGGCGACGTCCCGGGCCTGCGCAAGGCCAGCTGGTAATCCCAGCCGGCCCTGCGATCAGCAGCCCCTGCGGGGGCCGCTGAACCGGGGAGGGGAGGCGTTCAGCTTCCTTTCTGCGAAAAAACCCGAAGAGCCCGACGCAAGTCGGGCTCTTTTGGCGTATACTCCCGCGTCTTGCCCTGTGCAGACGGGGTTGTAGGAGTGGGCCCCGGCCCGCTGCATCAAGGGACCTGGCCCGTTTCCAGGAGACAACAGATTTTCGCGAAAGCGGATATCGGTGCACTCAAAGGTACTCATATGAGCATGACTGATCCCATCGCCGACCTGCTGGTCCGCATCAAGAATGCGGCCGCAGTTGGCAAGCAGACGGTGAAAGCCCCGTCGTCCAAGATCAAGGTTGCGATCGCCCAGGTCCTGAAGGACGAGGGTTACATCACCGACCTGCGCGTGACCCAGCTGGAAAACAACAAGTCCGAGCTGGAAATCGTGCTGAAGTATTTCGAAGGCAAGCCGGTCATCGCGACCCTGAAGCGCTTCTCGCGTTCGGGCCTGCGCCAGTACCGCGGCAAGAGCGAGCTGCCGAAGGTCATGAACGGCCTGGGTATCTCCATCATTTCCACCTCCAAGGGCATCATGACTGATGCGCAGGCGCGCCAGCTGGGCGTCGGCGGCGAAGTCCTGTGCTTCGTGGCCTAAGGCGAAAGGAGTAGAACTATGTCCCGCGTAGCCAAGAAGCCGATCACCCTGGGTAAGGTTGAACTGAACGTCCAGTCGGACAGCGTCACCGCCAAGGGCCCGAAGGGCACCCTGTCGCTGGCCAAGCCGGCCGGCATTGCCATCAACGTCGACAATGGCGTTGCCACCCTGAGCACCGAGAACGCCGAGCTGGTCGCACTGACCGGCACCGTGCGTGCGATCCTGTCCAACATGGTCAAGGGCGTGTCCGAAGGCTTCGAGCGCAAGCTGGAGCTGGTTGGCGTGGGTTACCGCGCTGCCATGCAGGGCAAGGACCTGAGCCTGTCGCTGGGCTTCTCGCACCCGGTCGTGTTCGTGGCGCCGGAAGGCATCACCATCACCACCCCGACCCAGACCGAGATCCTGGTCCAGGGCGCTGACAAGCAGGTCGTCGGTGAAGTCGCCGCCAAGATCCGTGCGTTCCGCAAGCCGGAGCCGTACAAGGGCAAGGGCGTGAAGTACTCCGACGAAGTCATCATCCGTAAGGAAGCCAAGAAGGCGTAAGTGCGATTCCCTCGCAAGAGCCCGCACATCCATGTGCGGACTCCTCAGGGAGAAGCCCATCCTTCAGCTTTCAAGGAATAATCAAAATGAACAAGAACATCGCCCGCCTGCGTCGCGCCAAGTCGACCCGCGCCCACATCCGTGAGCTCGGCGTCGCCCGCCTGTCGGTGCTGCGCACCGGCCAGCACCTGTACGCCCAGGTCTTCACCGCTGACGGTTCGAAGGTGCTGGCTGCCGCCAACACCACCCAGACCGACGTCAAGGAAGGCCTGAAGAACGGCAAGAACGCCGATGCCGCTGCCAAGGTTGGCCGCATCGTCGCCGAGCGCGCCAAGGCCGCCGGCGTCGAGAAGGTTGCCTTCGATCGTTCGGGCTACCGCTACCACGGCCGCATCAAGGCCCTGGCAGAAGCGGCCCGCGAAGCCGGCCTGCAGTTCTAAGGGACAAGGGCAGGGGGCCGATGGCCTCCTGCCTACCTGCTCGCCAGCCTGAGCGAGGCTGGACGGCGCCGCTCTTCTGCAGTGGCCCACCGGAACAACGCGTCACTCCACAACCATAAGCGGCCTCGAGCCGTACATACCCAAACAACCAAGGAATCAACATGGCAGAAGAGCGTCAGCAGCGGGGTCGCGATCGCGACCGTAACCGCGAAGAGAAGATCGACGACGGCATGATCGAAAAGCTGGTCGCGGTCAACCGCGTCAGCAAGACCGTCAAGGGTGGCCGCCAGTTCACCTTCACCGCCCTGACCGTTGTCGGCGACGGCGAAGGCAAGGTCGGTTTCGGTTATGGCAAGGCCCGCGAAGTGCCGGTCGCCATCCAGAAGTCGATGGAACAGGCCCGCAAGAACCTGGTCAGCGTTGACCTGAACAACGGCACCCTGTGGCACACCATCAAGGATGGTCACGGCGCAGCCCGCGTGTTCATGCAGCCGGCTTCGGAAGGTACCGGCGTGATCGCCGGCGGTGCCATGCGCGCCGTGCTGGAAGCCGTTGGCGTGAAGAACGTGCTGGCCAAGGCCACCGGTTCGCGCAACCCGATCAACCTGGTGCGTGCCACCGTGAAGGGCCTGTCTGCTGCGCAGTCGCCGGCTCGCATCGCGGCCAAGCGCGGCAAGAAGGTGGAGGAACTCAACCATGGCTAATGAGTCCAACAAGACTGTGAAGGTCCGCCTGGTGCGTGGCCTGCGTGGTACCCAGTCGCGTCACCGCCTGTCGGTGCGTGCCCTGGGCCTGAACAAGCTCAACGATGTGCGTGAACTGAAGGACAGCCCGCAGGTACGCGGCCTGATCAACAAGGTTCAGTACCTCGTCCAGGTTGAGGAGTAATCGACCATGACTCTGCGTCTCAATGAACTGAGCCCGGCACCGGGCGCCCGCACCGAGCGCACCCGCGTCGGCCGTGGTATCGGCTCGGGCCTGGGCAAGACTGCCGGCCGCGGCCACAAGGGTTCGTTCGCCCGTAAGGGTGGCGGCAAGATCAAGGCTGGCTTCGAAGGCGGCCAGACCCCCATGCAGCGTCGTCTGCCGAAGATCGGCTTCCGTTCGCCGATCGCCAAGGACACCGCTGAAGTGCTGCTGTACGCGCTGGACAAGCTGCCGGCCGGTGAGATCGATTTCGCCGCCCTGCGTGCTGCCAAGCTGGTCCCGAGCACCGCAAAGAAGGCCAAGGTCGTCGTCAAGGGCGAAGTGACCAAGGCGTTCACCCTGAAGGGTATTGCTGCCACGGCGGGTGCCAAGGCTGCAATCGAAGCTGCCGGCGGCAGCGTAACGGAGTAAGAAAATCATGGCGCAAGCTGGCATCGGTAACCTCGCGGGCGGAATGGGCAAGTTCACTGAACTTCGCCAACGTTTGCTGTTCGTCGTCGGGGCTTTGATCGTCTATCGCATCGGCTGCTACGTGCCGGTGCCGGGCGTCAATCCCGATGCCATGCTTGCCATGATGCAACAGCAGGGCGGCGGCATCGTGGACATGTTCAACATGTTCTCGGGCGGCGCCCTGCACCGTTTCAGCATCTTCGCGCTGAACGTGATGCCGTACATCTCGGCATCGATCGTGATGCAGCTGGCCGTGCACATCTTCCCCGCCCTGAAGGCGATGCAGAAGGAAGGTGAGTCCGGCCGCCGCAAGATCACCCAGTATTCGCGCATCGGCGCCGTGCTGCTGGCAGTGGTGCAGGGCGGCTCGATCGCGCTGGCCCTGCAGGGCCAGGTCTCGCCGTCGGGCGCTCCGGTCGTGTATGCGCCGGGCATGGGCTTCGTGCTCACTGCCGTGGTCGCACTGACCGCCGGCACCATGTTCCTGATGTGGGTCGGTGAGCAGGTCACCGAGCGCGGCATCGGCAACGGCGTGTCGCTGATCATCTTCGCCGGTATCGTGGCGGGCCTGCCGGGTGCGGTCATCCACACCTTCGATGCCTACCGCGACGGCAACATCCAGTTCATCCAGCTGCTGCTGATCGCCATCGTCGTGCTCGCCTTCACCTTCTTCGTGGTGTTCGTCGAGCGTGGCCAGCGCCGGATCACGGTCAATTACGCGCGCCGCCAGGGTGGTCGCAACGCGTACATGAACCAGACCTCGTTCCTGCCGCTGAAGCTCAACATGGCCGGCGTCATCCCGGCGATCTTCGCCTCGAGCCTGCTGGCCTTCCCGGCCACCCTGGCCATGTGGTCCGGCCAGGCCGCCAACCAGAGCAGCTTCGGCCAGGTCCTGCAGAAGGTCGCCAACGCCCTGGGCCCGGGCGAGCCGCTGCACATGATCGTGTTCGCTGCGCTGATCACCGGTTTCGCGTTCTTCTATACCGCGCTGGTGTTCAACTCGCAGGAAACCGCCGACAACCTGAAGAAGTCCGGTGCGCTGATTCCGGGCATCCGTCCGGGCAAGGCGACCGCCGACTACATCGACGGCGTGCTGACCCGCCTGACCGCGGCGGGCTCGGCGTACCTGGTGATCGTCTGCCTGCTGCCGGAACTGATGCGCACGCAGCTGAACGCCTCGTTCTACTTCGGTGGTACTTCGCTGCTGATCGTGGTGGTGGTGGTGATGGACTTCATCGCCCAGGTGCAGGCGCACCTGATGTCCCACCAGTACGAGAGCCTGCTGAAGAAGGCCAACCTGAAGGGTGGCAACCGCGGCGGTTTTGCCCGCGGCTGATAGGCCTGTTATACTTTCGTCTTCCTGACGTGATGGTCCCTCCGCTTCGCGGACTCCGGCCACACAAACGAAGGGCGGCCCCCGCAGCGGTTCCGGGTGGGGGTGTGATGAGGTGGTCCCGCGCTGGAGTAGCGCGGGCGGCCCCGGGGGAAACCCCAGGTCCAACCCCATCCGGCGCCGGAGCCTGGGCACACTCCCCAGGCCGGGTTCATGAAACCAATGGTTTCACGGCCTTCCATGTAAACCGGAACCTTGTTAGTATCGCTAGTTCACTTTTTTGATCCATCCTGCCGGATTGGCGTGCCCGAGGCGCGCTGTCGGCCATCACTCAGCTGGAGAACCGCGTCATGGCGCGTATTGCAGGCGTCAACCTGCCAGCCCAGAAGCATGTCTGGGTCGGGTTGCAAAGCATTTACGGCATCGGCCGTACCCGTTCGAAGAAGGTCTGCGAAGTCGCAGGCGTTGCTTCGACCACCAAGATCCGCGATCTGTCGGAGCCGGAAATCGAGCGCCTGCGCGCCGAAGTCGGCAAGTACATCGTGGAAGGCGATCTGCGCCGTGAAATCGGTATCGCGATCAAGCGCCTGATGGACCTGGGCTGCTACCGCGGCCTGCGTCACCGTCGTGGCCTCCCGCTGCGTGGCCAGCGCACCCGTACCAACGCCCGCACCCGCAAGGGTCCGCGCAAGGCGATCAAGAAGTAAGGGACTGAGAAATGGCTAAGCCCGCTGCTAAGACCAAGAAGAAGATCAAGCGCGTCGTCACCGACGGCGTTGCCCACGTCCACGCTTCGTTCAATAACACCATCGTCACCATCACCGACCGCCAGGGCAATGCTCTGTCGTGGGCGACCTCCGGTGGCGCTGGCTTCCGCGGTTCGCGCAAGTCGACCCCGTTCGCTGCCCAGGTGGCTGCTGAAAAGGCCGGTCGTGCTGCGCTGGACTACGGCGTGAAGTCGCTGGAAGTCCGCATCAAGGGCCCGGGTCCGGGCCGTGAGTCGGCCGTGCGTTCGTTGAACAACGTCGGCTACAAGATCACCAACATCATCGACGTGACGCCTATCCCGCACAACGGGTGCCGTCCGCCGAAGAAGCGTCGCGTCTAAAGGGAGCGATAAGAAATGGCTCGTTATATCGGTCCTACCTGTAAGCTCGCCCGCCGCGAAGGCGCCGACCTGTCCCTGAAGAGCCCGGCGCGTGCGCTGGACTCGAAGTGCAAGCTGGAGCAGAAGCCCGGCCAGCACGGCGCCACTGCCCGCAAGGGCAAGCTGTCCGACTACGCCACCCAGCTGCGTGAAAAGCAGAAGGTCAAGCGTATCTACGGCCTGCTGGAGCGTCAGTTCCGCAACTACTACAAGAAGGCCTCGACCAAGAAGGGCAACACCGGCGAGAACCTGCTGCAGCTGCTGGAAACCCGCCTGGACAACGTCGTCTACCGCATGGGCTTCGCCGTGACCCGTCCGGCTGCCCGTCAGCTGGTGTCGCACCGCGGCGTCACCGTGAATGGCAAGTCGGTCAACCTGGCTTCGTACCAGGTCAAGGCTGGCGACGCCATCGCCCTGTCTGAAAAGGCTGCCAAGCAGCTGCGCGTCCAGGAAGCCCTGACCGTCGCCGCCCAGCATGACCTGAGCCCGTCGTGGGTTGAAGTGGATTCCGGCAAGTTCACCGGCATCTTCAAGGCTGTTCCGGATCGTTCGGATCTGCCTGCGGACATCAACGAAGCGCTGATCGTCGAGCTGTATTCGAAGTAATTCACATTGGAGAGCCCCCGGCGACGGCCGGGGGTTCACTAGGAGAACCCGCAACATGACGGTTACCGCCAACCAGGTTCTGCGTCCTCGCGGTCCGCAGATCGAACGCCTTACCGACACCCGTGCAAAGGTCGTTATCGAACCTTTGGAGCGGGGTTACGGGCATACGCTGGGTAATGCCCTGCGTCGCGTGCTGCTGTCGTCCATCCCGGGCTTCGCCATCACGGAAGTCGAAATCGACGGCGTGTTGCATGAGTACACCACGGTCGAAGGTCTGCAGGAGGACGTGCTCGAAGTCCTGCTGAACCTGAAGGACGTGGCCATCCGTATGCACTCCGGCGACAGCGCCACCCTGTCCCTGTCCAAGCAGGGCCCGGGCGTTGTCACCGCTGCCGACATCAAGGTCGACCACAATGTGGAGATCCTGAACGGCGACCATGTGATCTGCCACCTGACCAAGGATACGGCGATCAACATGCGTCTGAAGATCGAACGTGGTTTCGGCTACCAGCCGGCTGCCGCGCGTCGTCGTCCGGACGAAGAAACCCGTGCCATCGGCCGCCTGGTCCTGGATGCCTCGTTCTCGCCGGTCCGCCGTGTCGCCTACGCCGTGGAAGCGGCGCGTGTCGAACAGCGTACCGACCTGGACAAGCTGGTCATCGATATCGAGACCAACGGCACCATCGATGCCGAGGAAGCCGTGCGCACCGCCGCCGACATCCTCAGCGACCAGCTGTCGGTGTTCGGTGACTTCACCCACCGCAACCGCGGTGCGGCCAAGCCGGCCAACAACGGCGTGGATCCGGTGCTGCTGCGCCCGATCGACGATCTGGAGCTGACCGTGCGTTCGGCCAACTGCCTGAAGGCTGAAAGCATCTACTACATCGGCGATCTGATCCAGAAGACCGAAGTGGAGCTGCTGAAGACCCCGAACCTGGGCAAGAAGTCGCTCACCGAGATCAAGGAAGTGCTGGCTCAGCGCGGCCTGTCCCTCGGCATGAAGCTGGAGAACTGGCCGCCGGCCGGCGTCGCCAGCCACGGCATGCTGGGCTGATATCGGTAATGCCTGGAGGCTCCACCGCTCGCGGTGGAGCCTTCAACGCAACACACCATGCCACGACGAACCGCAGGTTCGCGGGCAGGTCGTCCAGGACGGGCGGCCAGGACCAACCGCAGTCCGCGCAGTAACGCCAGGATGGCGACAACGATCCACACAGCCGCATCATTAACCAAGGAATATCACCATGCGTCACCAGAAGTCTGGCCGTAAGTTCAGCCGCACCAGCGCGCACCGCGAAGCGATGTTCAAGAACATGGCCGCCTCGCTGTTCAAGCACGAGCTGATCAAGACCACCCTGCCGAAGGCCAAGGAACTGCGCCGCGTTGCCGAGCCGCTGATCACTCTGGCCAAGGTCGACTCGGTCGCCAACCGCCGTCTGGCCTTCGCCCGCCTGCGCGACAACGAAGCCGTGGGCAACCTGTTCACCATCCTGGGCCCGCGCTACGCGAACCGTCCGGGCGGCTACCTGCGCCTGCTGAAGTGCGGTTTCCGTGCCGGCGACAACGCACCGATGGCCTACGTCGAGCTGGTTGACCGTCCGGTCGTGGCCGAGGAAGTGGCCGAGTAATCGGACCGCTCCAACGCGACACAGCGAAAGCCCGGCGCCTGCCGGGCTTTTGCGTTTCCAAGGGTCGGATCCCTTTCCGCAGGAAAGGGCTCTGACCCCGAGCAGGCAGCACCGCAGGTCAGATCCCTTTGCATTCGCAAAGGGATCCGACCCGCACCGTTCCGACAGGCGTCACCTGTGGCGGTTCGAACGGGGCGCGCTCTCGGTTACGCTTGGCGCCTTGATCCATTCGAGCGTTGACGATGAATCCACTGCGCTGGCCCTTCCGCGCCCAGTTCTTCCTGGGCTTCCTGATCTGCGCGGGCCTGCTCGGCTACGCGATCTTCCTGCAGCTGAAGATGGGCCTGGAGCCGTGCCCGCTGTGCATCTTCCAGCGCCTGGCTTTTGCCGCGCTGGGCCTGTTGTTCCTGATCGGTGCGCTGCACGGGCCGTCCAACCGTCCCGGCCGCGCCACCTACGGCGTGCTCGCCTTCATCGCGGCGGCCGTCGGCGTGGGCATCGCTGCGCGCCACGTCTACGTGCAGATGCTGCCGCCGGAGATGGGCGCGACCTGTGGCCCGCCGCTGAGCTTCCTGCGCGAGACCATGGGGCCGCTGGAAGTGTTCCGCACGGTGCTGACCGGTACCGGCAACTGCGGCAACATCGACTGGACGTTCCTGGGCCTGACCATGCCGATGTGGTCGGGCGTGTGGTTCGTGCTGCTGGCGCTGTGGGCACTGGTGGTGTCGCTGCGCAAGGTCAAGCGCTGAAGCAGGATGGGGTCGGATCCCTTTGCATCGCAAAGGGCTCTGACCCCATTCCCGGTGCGGGGTCAGAGCCCTTTCCTGCGGAAAGGGATCCGACCCCTGTCTCCTCAGAAGTCCTGCTGCAGGCTCAGGTAGGCGCCGCGGCGCGGTCCCCATTGCGGGGCGAACACGCCGACACCGCCGCCATCGCGCAGCTGGTAGCTGCGATCCAATGCGTTGATCACGGCCAGCTGCACGTGCAGCGGATGGCCGCTGTCGGCATTGAAATCATGCCCGGCGCTGAGGTTCACCTGCAGGTAGGACGGCAGCTCGCCGCCGTTGGGCACGCCCTCGATATCCGAACGCAGGCCGCTGCCGAACACGTAGTTGGCACCGACCCGGTTGTGCCCGGCGAAGGCGTAGCTGAAGCCCCCCGACGACGTCAGCTTCTGGTCGTGGTCCAGGTGGATCCAGTGGTCGGCCACATAGGCCAGCGCGTCCGGATCGAGGTTGTACTGGCTGGTGATGACCTGGGTGCCGATGGCCTTGTTGTACGCCGCGTTGAAGTAGGCGCTGAACGGACCGTTGCTGTAGTCGGCACTGAACTCCAGCCCACGGATATGGCCGCGGCGGTAGTTGAACGTCGAGTAGATGTAGGCGGCGCCGAACTGGCCTTCGTCCTGCAGGCGCGCGACGCGGCGGTCGTACGCGTCCAGGCCCAGGGTCAGGTGTTCACCCAGCTGCTGCGAGACGCCGATGTCGTAGTAGTCGCTGCGTTCGGCCAGCGGAATGTTGTTGCCGCCGCCCGGCTGCTGGTTGGTGGTGCCGTCGTACAGGGCGATATCGCTGCTGGCGATCAACTCACTGGCCGGTGGCGTGAAGTAACGCGAATAGCCGGCATGCACGGTGGTGCTGTCGCTGGCATTCCAGACCGCGCCCAGGCGGGGGCTGAGCTGGCCCTCGGTGCGGCCGAAGGCCTTGTAGCGATCACCACGCAGGCCGTAGTTCACTGTCCAGTCGTCGCCGATCTTCCACTCATCCTGCACGTACACCGCCAGCGTACTGGCGTGGAAGGCGCTGCGGTCTGGAATCAGCAGTGGCGTGGTGCTGGATTGCTGGCCGGCGCCATCGACCGGGAACACCCAGCTGTTGTTGCTGGCGCGCGCATTCTCGTAGTTGCCGTACAGGCCGTAGCGCAGCGTGTGGTCGTTGCCCAGCGGGGTGGAGAGGTCGGCCTGCAGCGTGTTGGCGCGGTTGCTGCGCTGGACCTGGGAGGCGACGCCACTGAATACCAGATCGCCGATGACATCCGGGTTGAACGCCACGTCGCTGTAGCGCTGCCCGGCGGACAGCTGGTAGGCGGTGCCGCCCAGCGTGCCCTGCAGCACCAGCATGCCGAAGCGGGTGGTCTCGCGCTGGGTTTCATCCAGCTGGCTGGAGTCGAAGGTGGTCGTGTCCAGGTAACCGAACTGCGGGGTCTGCCCGGGATTGACCGGGATCTGGAAGCGATTGTTGGCGAAGCCGGCGAACACGCTCAGGCGGGTGTTCTCGTTGACCAGGTAGGTCAGGTCGGCGAAGGCTTTGCCCTGGTGCGTGTCGTCGTGCAGCGGCTTGCGCGAGCGGGTCGGGTTCTCCAGGCCGACCTCGTTCTGGTCGTAGTTGCCGGTCAGGAACCAGCTCCAGCGCCCTTGATTGCCCCACCACGAGGCATTCGGATTGATCTTGCCGAACGAGCCTGCGGTCAGACCGGCGCTGCCGCCATTGCCGAGCTCGGCGCCGCTGCGGGTGGTGATGTCGACCACCGCAGCGGTGCGCTCGCCGAACTGCGCCGGCAGCGCCCCGTCCATCAGGCGGATGCTCTTGATGGTGCGGGCATCCAGGGTCTGGCCGAAGCCGGAGATCGATTCGGGCAGCAGTACGCCGTTGATGCGGTACTGCAGGTTCGCGTGGTCGCCGCGCACGTGCACGCCACCGTAGGAATCCTGGACCACGCCCGGAGCCTGCAGCAGCACCTGGCTGAGCGGCGCGGAGGCACCCAGCGGCTGCTTCTGGATGTCCTCGGCGGTGATCTGGTACTGGCTGCTGCCGATGTCCGGCGACAGCGCATTGCGGGCCTGGTCGAGCTGGGCGCTGACAGTGACCGTGTCGAGGTCCTTCACGGGAGCGGCGGCATCGGCGGCCATAGCGAGGCTGGGCAGACTGGCCAGGGTCAGGGCGAAGGTAATGCCGGTAGCGAGCAGGGAGGGCTTCATGGCAGATAGGCTGTGGAAGGGGCCGACGGGGATGCAGTGTTACTTCGTAACAGTGCGTGGCGAATCATGCGCCTGTCCGGGCGGCCGTGGCCATGCGGTTTCTGGCCGATCGCGATGCCCTTTCCCCGGCGTTCAGTCATGTGCAGGGCGTGCCCAGCCCTTTGCGCCAGCGGCTGGCTCTGCGACCATGACCGCCCCCCTCCCCGGAAGTCTGCAATGAGCCTGTCCGCCGTTCCGCCCGTCCTCGATCCTGCCGCGACCGCCGCTGGCGCTGCCTGGTCGCCGGAGAGCTGGCGCGGCAAGACCGCGCTGCAGATGCCGACCTACCCGGACCCGGTGGCGCTGGACGCTGCACTGCATGAGCTGAAGCGCCTGCCGCCGCTGGTCACCTCGTGGGAAATCCTGGCGCTGAAGCAGCAGTTGGCCGAGGCCCAGGAAGGCAAGCGCTTCCTGCTGCAGGGCGGCGACTGCGCCGAGAACTTCAGCGACTGCGAATCGGGCACGATTTCCAACCGGTTGAAAGTGCTGCTGCAGATGAGCCTGGTGCTGGTGCATGGCCTTCGCCAGCCGGTGATCCGCGTCGGGCGCTTTGCCGGCCAGTACGCCAAGCCGCGTTCGGCCGATACCGAGACCCGCGACGGCGTGACCCTGCCCAGCTACCGCGGCGATGTGATCAATGCGCCGGCGTTCACCGAGGCGGCGCGCCTGCCGGATCCGAAGCGGATGCTGCAGGCGCATGCGCATTCGGCGATGACCATGAACTTCGTGCGTGCGCTGATCGATGGCGGCTTCGCCGACCTGCATCATCCGGAGTACTGGAACCTGGAGTGGGTGCGGCATTCGCCGCTGGCCGCCGAGTACCAGAAGATGGTGGCGTCGATCGGTGATGCGGTGCACTTCATGGAAACCCTGGCCGGGGCCCGCGTGCACAACCTCAACCGCATCGACTTCTACACCTCGCATGAAGCGCTGCTGCTGCCCTACGAGCAGGCGCTGACCCGGCAGGTGCCGCGCCAGCAGGGCTGGTTGAACCTGAGCACGCATTACCCGTGGATCGGCATGCGCACCGCCGCGCTTGACGGTGCGCACGTGGAATACCTGCGTGGCGTGCGCAATCCGATTGCGATCAAGGTCGGCCCGTCGGTGACGCCGGACCAGCTGCTGCGCCTGATCGATGTGCTCAACCCGCATGACGAGCCAGGGCGACTGAGCTTCATCCACCGCATGGGGGCAGCGCAGATTGCCGAGAAGCTGCCGCCGCTGCTGGATGCGGTCAAGCGCGATGGCCGTCGCGTGCTGTGGGTGTGTGACGCGATGCATGGCAACACCGAAAGCACCGCCAATGGCTTCAAGACGCGCCGCTTCGACAACGTGCGTGGCGAAGTGGAGATGTCGTTCGATCTGCATGCGGCCGCAGGCACGCGACTGGGCGGTGTGCACCTGGAACTGACCGGCGAAGACGTGACCGAATGCACCGGTGGCGCGCGCGAACTGACCGAGCGCGACCTGGAACGCGCGTATCGTTCGACGGTGGACCCGCGTTTGAACTACGAGCAGTCGCTGGAGATCGCGATGGCGATCGTGCGCAAGCAGGAGCAGGTGCGGTAAGGGCGTTGCGGCAGGGCTTGCAGCCCTGCACCTGCTGACGCAACGGCAACGGCAACGGCAACGGCAACGGCAACGGCAACGGCCCAAGCAACGGCAACAGCATGCATTCCGTGGGATGGCGGGGCGATGTGGGCAGGCAGGACACGCCGTGAACCCCCCTCCGGGGTCCGGCCCAGCCGCTGGCGGCTGTGCGTTCGGGCGCTTGCGAAGCAGTGCTTCGCAAGCAAAGCGCCCTCACCCATGGGGGCTCGATGGCGCCATCCATGGCGCCAACGGTCCTGCCTGCCCACATCGCCCCACCTTTGACAGATTACGGCAGCTGTTGGTAGGTGTCGACCTTGGTCGACACATCTGTCAGATATCGAATGAGTCATCCACGCATGGCGTGGATCTACTGGTAACTGCGGCGATTGGCATGCGCGGCTGTTGGTAGGTGTCGACCGTTGGTCGACACGATTTTTCTGTCAGATAACAGTATTCAAAATGGGCTGCGACCCCGTGCCGACCAACGGTCGGCACCCACCATCAGCAGCAGGTCCCGACAGATCCGGTTACGGGGCGTGAGCCGCATGGGCCCGAGGCATGCCTCGGGCGGGTTGGGCAGGACGCCCAACCCCGGTCTTGCCGTGTGCGCAGGAAAGCGCACACGAGCAAGCGGCGACCGGAGCCTACATGGGTGAGGGCGCTTTGCTTGCGAAGCACTGCTTCGCAAGCGCCCGAACGCACAGCCGCCAGCGGCTGGGCCGGACCGCGGAGCGGGATTCACGGCGTCTCCCGCAACCGGACCGACCCCGCCATCCCTCGGAATGCACGCTGTTGCTGTTGCTGTTGAGGTTGCCGGCCAGCGGCCGGCACTACCGCAGGTGCAGGGCTGCAAGCCCTGCCGACCAACACCCTGCTTACGAACGACTGACGTGGCGCTCATGCGCCATGCGCGAGTCTGTCCACCTGGCTGTTCGAGTGGAGGTGGCAACGGTGCACTGGCAAAGCGCACAGGCATACGCATGGCCGTTGGGATTGGCCGTAGTGGTGGGCGGCATCGGCGCGTGGCTGATCCTGTGGATCTACCATCGGCTGAAGGGGCGCGATCGTCGGCGCGCGCGTATCGGGCGTGTGCTCGGGCTGCCGATGGCCACCGCATGGCCGCTGCTGCTGTTGATCCCTGCATTGCAGGCCACGCCGCTGCAGGATCCCGTTCTGGGCAACCTGCAACGGGTGCTGCATATCGCGCTGACCGCGTGCTTCATCTGGCTGCTGGTGCGGGCGGTGGCGGCGGGCGAACGTGCCATCCTGCGCAGCCATCCCATCGATGTCTCCGACAACCTGGAGGCGCGCCGCATCCAGACCCAGACGCGGGTGCTCAGCCGCGTGCTGATGGGCGGCATCATCGTGCTGGGCGCGTCGCTGGTGCTGCTGACCTTCCCCATGGTGCAGAAGATCGGCACCGCGCTGCTGGCCTCGGCGGGCCTGATCGGCCTGGTGGCCGGTATCGCTGCAAAGCCCGTGTTCGGCAATCTGATCGCCGGCCTGCAGATCGCAGTGACGCAGCCGATCCGGCTGGATGATGTGGTGATCGTCGAAGGCGAGTGGGGGCGCATCGAGGAGATCGGCAGCAGCTATGTGGTGGTGCGCATCTGGGATGAGCGGCGAATGGTGGTGCCGCTGACCTGGTTCATCGAGAACCCCTTCCAGAACTGGACGCGGCGCAGCGCCGACCTGCTCGGCACCGCGTTCCTGTGGCTGGACTATCGTGCCCCGGTGGCAGCGATCCGTGCCGAGCTGGAACGCATCTGCCGCGGTGAAACGCTGTGGGATGGCCGGGTCTGCGTGACCCAGGTGACCGAGACCAGCGAGCGCGCGATCCAGGTGCGCCTGCTGGTCAGTGCGCGCAGCTCCGGTGATGCCTTCGATCTGCGCTGCCTGGTGCGCGAACGCATGCTCGATTTCCTCGCGCGCGAGCATCCGCAGTCGCTGCCGCAGGTGCGTGCGCGGCTGCAGCATGCAGACGAACTGGACATGCCGCGCGGTCCACGTGCGCGCACTGCGGATGTGCGTTCGCCGGGGGCTGAAGACGGTGAGGCGGCGATCGTGCCGGTGGAGCCCGACCAGCCGCTGTAGAGCCGAGCCATGCTCGGCTGCTTTCGATTTTCCGTTGAAGCCGAGCGTGGGCTCGGCTCTACAGAAACACGATCACGGCTCGCCGGCGTCGATCAGGGTGTCGGTGTCGAAGTGCGGCGGGCGTCGCGCGCGGGTGCGCTGTTCGTAGGCGTAGGCCATTTCGATCAGCTTCGGTTCGCTCCAGGCGGTGCTCATGAACAGCAGGCCGACCGGCAGGCCATTGATCTGGCCCATCGGCACGCTGAGGCTGGGATAGCCGGCGACGGCGGCGGCGCTGTAGCTCTCGCCGGGGAAGTCGTCGCCTTCGCTGCGGATCGGCCACGCCACACCGGTGGTCGGCGCCACCAGGGCATCGAGCTGGTGGGCGGCGAGGGCGGCGTCGATGCCTTCCGCGCCGGCCAGCCGGCGCGCATCGCTGCGTGCACGGATATAGGCGGGGTCGGCCAGGCCGGCGGTAGCGTCGGCCGCCACCAGCAGTTCCTGGCCGAACAGGCCCAGCTCCTGCTTGCTGTGCGCCTGGTTGAAGGCGATCAGGTCGGCCAGGCTGCGTAGTGGCGCGCGATGGGTGCTGAAGTAGCGCTCCAGCCCGGCCTTGAATTCGTACAGCAGCACCGTGCGTTCCGCCTCGGCCCAGGCGCCCTGGTTGGGCAGCTCCACCGGCACCACGAAGGCACCCGCCCGGCGCAGCTCGGTGGCCGCCTGTTCGATCAGCGGTGGCATGCCGCGGTATTTCAGCAGCGGTGTCTGCAGCAGGCCGATGCGCTTGCCACGCAGGCCCTGCGGGTCCAGGCGCGCGGTGTAGTCGTACACCGCGCGGCCAGGCATGGTCGCCGTGGCCGGGTCGGCATCGTCGCGGCCGGCGATAGCGGTCAGCACGGCTGCAGCGTCGGCGACGCTGCGGGTCATCGGTCCTGCGGTGTCCTGGCTGAAGGAAATCGGGATGATGCCCTCGCGGCTGACCAGGCCGACGGTCGGCTTGAGGCCGACGATGCCATTGACCGCCGCAGGGCAGACGATGCTGCCGTCGGTTTCGGTGCCGATCGCCACGCTGGCCAGGTTGGCGGCGACCGCCACCGCGCTGCCGCTGCTGGAGCCGCAGGGCGAGTGGCTGAGGCGATAGGGATTGCGGGTCTGGCCGCCGCGCGCGCTCCAGCCGGACACCGAATCGTTGCCGCGGAAATTGGCCCACTCGCTGAGATTGGTCTTGCCCAGCACCACCGCGCCGGCGTCGCGCAGCCGGCGCACCAGGTAGGCGTCGTCCGGGCGGAACCCCTGCAGGGCCAGCGAGCCGGCGCTGGTGGCCATCGGGGCGGCGTTGATGTTGTCCTTCAGCAGTACCGGAATGCCGTGCAGCGGGCCGCGCAGGCGTCCATCACGGCGCTCGCGGTCGCGCGCAGCGGCTTCCTTCAGTGCATCCGGGTTGAGCTCGATCACCGCGCGCAGGCGCGGCCCGGTGCGGTCCAGGGTGGCGATGCGCTGCAGGTAGGCCTGGGTCAGGGTGGTGCTGTCCAGCTCACCGGCGCTCATCCGCGCCTGCAGGTCGGTGACATCGGTTTCGGCGTACGGGAACGGCACGTTGCGGCTCGCGGGTTCGGCCGCATGCGCGCTGGACGCGGCAGGGCTGCAGCCAGCCGAAAGCAGCGCAGGCAGCGCGGCAAGCAGGCAGGTCAGCAGAGGCGGCAAGGACGGGCGCATGGGGCGGCTTGGTCGGCTCCAATCCCCAGTGTAGCCGGTGCTCAGCGGTGGCGCTTGCGCAGGTCGCGGGCGAGGACGTAGACCACGATCAGGTTGATCGCCAGGATCGTCCACGATGGCCAGCCGGGATGGCGGATGATCGCGAAGATGTCGAAAGGCAGGTACAGGGAGGCGGTCAGGCAGCCCAGCCAGGAGGCCCAGGCCTTGGCCCGCCACAGGCCCCAGGCTTCGACCAGGTGCAGCAGGCCGTAGCCGATCATCCCAGCCGCGGCCAGGTGGACCGCGTCGGGGCTGATCATGTGCAGCAGCGAGGGCAGGGTGCCATGGTCCGGATCCAGGCTGAAACGCCGGATCAGGACCATGATGCCGTGCCGCAGCGGCTGCGGTCCGAGCACTTCCAGCCCGGTGGCGGCCAACAGCGCCAGCATCGCCTTGCTCGCTTCGAGCAGGGCGATGACGTGGAGGCCCGGATGCCGGTGCGGATCCGGGTTGTAGCCGCTCTGGTCCACGGGGTGCTGGCTCAGCCGCCGCGCGAAGCCTTCTTGCGGTCGCTTTCGGTCAGGAACTTCTTGCGCAGACGGATCTCCTTGGGGGTGATCTCGACCAGCTCGTCGTCTTCGATGAAGTCCAGGGCCTGTTCCAGCGAGTACTTGATCGCCGGGGTCAGCTGGATCGCGTCGTCCTTGCCCGAAGCGCGCATGTTGGTCAGCGGCTTGGTCTTGATCGCGTTGACGGTCAGATCGTTGTCCTTGGAGTGGATGCCGACCAGCTGGCCTTCATACACGTTGTCGCCTTCGGCAGCGAAGAGCTTGCCGCGCTCCTGCAGCGGACCCAGCGAGTAGGCAGGAGTGACGCCCGGCGCATTGGCGATCATCACGCCGTTGATGCGCTTGGCGATCGCGCCCTGTTCCTTCGGACCGTAATGGTCGAACACGTGGAACAGCAGGCCCGAACCCTGGGTCAGGGTCTTGAACTCGTTCTGGAAACCGATCAGGCCACGGGCCGGGATCTGGTATTCCAGGCGCACACGGCCCTTGCCGTCCGGTTCCATGTTCTTCAGCTGGCCCTTGCGGGTACCCAGCTTTTCCATCACGCCGCCCTGGTGGATTTCTTCGATGTCCACCACCAGCTGCTCGATCGGCTCCATCATCTGGCCGTCGATTTCCTTGATGATCACTTCCGGGCGCGACACCGCCAGCTCGTAGCCTTCACGGCGCATGTTCTCGATCAGCACCGACAGGTGCAGTTCGCCGCGGCCGGAGACCAGGAACTTGTCGGCGTCTTCCAGCTGTTCGACCTTCAGTGCCACGTTGTGGACCTGCTCGCGGTCCAGGCGGTCCTTGATCTGGCGGCTGGTCAGGAACTTGCCACCGGACAGGTCCTTGTTGCCGGCGAACGGCGAGTTGTTGACCTGGAAGGTCATCGAGATGGTCGGCTCGTCGACGGTCAGCGCCGGCAGGGCTTCGGGGGTATCCGGGTGGCACAGGGTGTCGGAGATGGTCAGCTCCGGAATGCCGGAGATGGCCACGATGTCACCGGCCTCGGCCGTCTCCTGCTCGATGCGCTCCAGGCCCAGGAAGCCCAGCACCTGGGCGACCTTGCCGTTGCGCTTCTTGCCTTCACGGTCGATGACGGCGACCTGCATGTTCTTCTTCAGGGTGCCGCGCTGGATGCGGCCGATGCCGATCACGCCCACGAAGTTGTTGTAGTCCAGCTGGCTGATGCGCATCTGGAACGGGCCGTCCGGGTCCACTTCCGGACGCGGGGCGTGCTGCATGATCGCTTCGTACAGCGGGGTCATGTCGCCGTCGCGCACGGTGTCTTCCAGGCCGGCGTAGCCGTTCAGGGCCGAGGCGTAGACGATCGGGAAGTCCAGCTGCTCATTGGTGGCGCCGAGCTTGTCGAACAGGTCGAAGACCTGGTCGATCACCCATTCCGGACGCGCGCCCGGACGGTCGATCTTGTTGACCACGACGATCGGCTTGAAGCCCATCGCGAAGGCCTTCTGGGTGACGAAGCGGGTCTGCGGCATCGGGCCGTCCATCGCATCGACCAGGATCAGCACGGTGTCGACCATCGACAGCACGCGCTCGACCTCACCACCGAAGTCGGCGTGGCCGGGGGTGTCGACGATGTTGATCCGGTTCTTGATGCCGGTCTTCTTGTCTTCCCAGGTGATGGCGGTGTTCTTGGCCAGGATGGTAATGCCGCGTTCCTTTTCCTGGTCGTTGCTGTCCATCACGCGCTCGGCGAGGACGGTACGCTCGGACAGGGTGCCGGACTGCTTCAGCAGCTGGTCGACCAGGGTGGTCTTGCCATGGTCGACGTGGGCGACGATGGCGATGTTGCGAAGATTTTCGATGGACATACGAAAGGGGGCCAGTCGGCGCCGGATTTGGAAAAAGAAGTCCAACATTATACGTCGAACTTGACGATTCGCGAAAAGGTGGATTTCACGCCTGTCACGGGGCCCATTCAGCTGGGCATCCGCCGCCCCGGCCGGGGCCGCCAGGACCCGGCTGCGCGGCTCCCCGTCCGGGGGCTGAAGCGGGGCGCTTCACCAATGGTCGAAGCCGCCGCCGACACGAGGCGGGTGTAAACTAGGTGGCTAGACGCATTCCCCTTTGCATCAAGGATCTTCATGTCCCTCATCGCCACTTTCGACACCACCCAGGGCCCGATCAAGGTCGAGCTGTTCGCCGACAAGGCACCGCTGACCGTGGCCAACTTCGTGAACCTGGTCAAGCACGGCTTCTATGACGGCCTGATCTTCCACCGCGTTATCGCCGACTTCATGATCCAGGGCGGCTGCCCGCAGGGTCGTGGCACCGGCGGCCCGGGCTACAAGTTCGAAGACGAGAAGAATGGCGTGAAGCACGAGGTCGGCTCGCTGTCGATGGCCAACGCCGGCCCGAACACCAACGGCAGCCAGTTCTTCATCACCCACATCAAGACCGATTGGCTGGACGGCCGCCACACCGTCTTCGGCAAGGTCCTGGAAGGCCAGGCGATCGTCGATTCGGTCAAGCAGGGCGACGTGATCCATTCGATTACCCTGGAAGGCGACGTCGACGCCGTGCTGGCCGCCCAGGCCGACCGCGTCGCGGAGTGGAACAAGCACCTCGCCGCCTGATCCCCCTTCGAAACGGCCACCCACGGGTGGCCGTTTCCCTGTTCCCCGCCGCCCGCCAGGCCTGCGTGGCTCTGCCCGCGGCGTCCCATCAAACGCTTGCAAGCAAGAGGAAACCCCCATGAAAGCACCCGTTCGTGTTGCCGTGACCGGCGCCGCCGGCCAGATCGGTTATGCCCTGCTGTTCCGCATCGCCTCCGGCGAAATGCTGGGCAAGGACCAGCCGGTCATCCTGCAGCTGCTGGAACTGCCGGTCGACAAGGCCCAGGCCGCCCTGAAGGGCGTGATGATGGAGCTGGAAGACTGCGCCTTCCCGCTGCTGGCCGGCATGGTCGGCACCGATGATGCCGAAGTCGCGTTCAAGGACGCCGACATCGCCCTGCTGGTTGGCGCACGTCCGCGTGGCCCGGGCATGGAGCGCAAGGACCTGCTGCTGGAAAACGCCAAGATCTTCACCGCCCAGGGCGCGGCGCTGAACAAGGTCGCCAGCCGTGACGTGAAGGTGCTGGTGGTCGGCAACCCGGCCAACACCAATGCCTACATCGCCATGAAGTCGGCCCCGGACCTGAAGCCGGAAAACTTCACCGCCATGCTGCGCCTGGACCACAACCGCGCGCTGAGCCAGCTGTCGACCAAGCTCGGCAAGCCGGTCGGTGGCATGGAGAAGCTGGTCGTGTGGGGCAACCACAGCCCGACCATGTACCCGGACTACCGTTTCGCCACCGCCGATGGCGCGTCGATCGCCGATGCGATCAACGACCAGGAATGGAACGCCAACACCTTCATCCCGACCGTGGGCAAGCGCGGCGCGGCGATCATCGAAGCCCGTGGCTCGTCCTCGGCCGCTTCGGCCGCCAACGCTGCCATCGACCACGTTCGTGACTGGGTGCTGGGCAGCAACGGCAAGTGGGTCACCATGGGCGTGCCGTCCGACGGTTCCTACGGCATTCCGGAAGGCGTGATCTTCGGCTTCGCAGTGACCACCGAGAACGGCAAGTACACCCTGGTGAAGGATCTGCCGATCGACGACTTCAGCCAGAAGTACATCGACAAGACCCTGGCCGAGCTGGAAGAAGAGCGCGCCGGCGTTGCCCACCTGCTGGGCTGATGCAGGCGGTACCGGCTCGAGGCGGTACCTCTTTCATCAAGGTAGGTGTCGACCGCTGGTCGGTACATTCCCATCGAGGTAGGTGCCGACCGTTGGTCGGTACGCAGAACGGGGAAGCTTCGGCTTCCCCGTTTCTGTTTGGACGGATACGGAGCCGCATGATCCACCTGCATTACATCGACGACGCGCTGCTGGTGGCCGAGAAGCCGGCCGGCCTGCTGTCCGTGCCCGGCCGCGGCGCCGAGAACCAGGATTGCGTGGTCGCGCGCCTGCAGGCGCTGTACCCGGATGCGTTGACCGTGCACCGCCTGGACCAGGTGACCTCCGGCCTGCTGCTGCATGCGCGCGGCAAGGACATGCAGGTGGCGTTGTCGATGCAGTTCGAGCAGCGCCAGGTCGGCAAGCGTTATGAAGCGATCGTGGAGGGGCTGCTTGAAGGCGATGCCGGCGACGTGGACCTGCCACTGATCGTGGACTGGCCAAACCGGCCGAAGCAGATGATCGATCACGAACGCGGCAAGCCGGCGCTGACGCGCTGGCGCGTAATGGCGCGTGATGCCGAAGCGCAGCGCACGCGCGTGGCGCTGGAGCCGGTTACTGGCCGCAGCCATCAACTGCGCCTGCACATGGCCAGTCTCGGCCATCCCATCGTTGGCGATGTGCTGTATGACGCCGCGCCTGCGCAGCGCGTGCATCTGCATGCGCGCAGCCTGCGGTTCACCCACCCGGTGACGGGCGAGGCGCTCGCGTTCGAGTCCGCCACTCCGTTCTAGGGGTTCGGCAGGGCTTGCAGCCCTGCACCTGCTACGAACCGGAGCAACGTCAAAGGCCAAGGCGGCTCTGGTCTTCTGCTTGCTGGGCGGGGCGGTGTGGGTTGGCAGGACACGCCGTAAACCCCCCTCCGGGGGCCGGCCCAGCCGCTGGCGGCTGTGCGTTCGGGCGCTTGCAAAGCAGTGCTTCGCAAGCAAAGCGCCCTCACCCATGGGGGCTCGATGGCGCCATCCATAGCGCCAACGGTCCTGCCAACCCACACCGCCCCACCCCCGACAGATTTGTGCGGCGGTTGGTAACGGCTGTCGCTGTTGGTCTTGGTAGGTGTCGACCTTGGTCGACATTTTTTTTCTGTCAGATATCGAATTGAATATTGAATCTGGGGATCCGACCCCGTGCTCCGACAGATCGCGGAAGTCTGTCGAAGGCGGGGTGGGTCCGGTTGCGGGGGCGTGAGCCGCATGGATGCGGCGACCGAGCCTCCATGGACGGATTCACGGCGTCCCCCGCAACCGGACCCACCTCGCCATCCCACGGGAAACCCGCTGTTGCTTCGGCTGTTGCTTCTGAGGTTGCCGGCCAGCGGCCGGCACTACCGCGGGTGCAGGGCGCAGCCCTGCATGAAAACCCCACCCCCTACCAAGGTAGGGCGGCCCGCGCGGCAGCGCCGGACTATCCTCGAACCCATGACTTTGTCTGGGAGGGCTGCGTCATGAACTACGAGGAAACCTACCGTCGCTCGATCGACGAGCCGGAGGCCTTCTGGGGCGAGGAAGCCAAGCGCATCCATTGGCACAAACCGCCGCAGCAGGTACTCGACTACAGCAACCCGCCGTTCCGGCGCTGGTTTGTCGGCGGTGAAACCAATCTCTGCTACAACGCCGTCGACCGCCATCTGGCCGAGCGCGCCGACCAGCTCGCGCTGGTTGCCATTTCCACCGAGACCAGCAGCACCCGCGAGATCACCTATCGCCAGCTGTATCGGGAAGTGAACGACTTCGCTGCCGTGCTCAAGCACCTCGGCGTCGGTCACGGTGACCGTGTGGTGATCTACATGCCGAACATGGCCGAAGCCGTGTTCGCGATGCTGGCCTGCGCGCGCATCGGTGCGGTGCATTCGGTGGTGTTCGGTGGCTTCGCCGCGCACAACCTGGCGCTGCGCATCGACGATGCCAAGCCGAAGCTGCTGATCGCCGCCGATGCCGGCATGCGCGGTGGCAAGCTGATTCCGTACAAGCCGATGGTCGATGCAGCCTGCGCCGAAGCCACGTCGCCACCGCCGCACGTGCTGATCGTGTCGCGCGGACTGGATGCCGCCGAACCACGCGTGCCGGGCCGCGATGTGGAGTACGCCGCGCTGCGTGCGCAGATCGGTGAGGTCGACGTGCCGGTGCAGTGGCTGGAATCGAGCGAGCCGAGCTACCTGTTGTATACCTCGGGCACCACCGGCAAGCCGAAGGGCGTGCAGCGCGATGTCGGCGGCTACGCGGTGGCGATGGCACAGTCGATGGAAACCGTGTTCGACTGCAGGCCGGGGCAGGTGATGTTCTCCACTTCCGATGTCGGCTGGGCGGTAGGCCATTCCTACAATGTGTACGGCCCGCTGATCGGCGGCTGCACCTCGCTGCTGTACGAAGGGCTGCCGACCAACCCGGACCCGGGCATCTGGTGGGCGCTGTGCGAGCAGTACAACGTGCGCACGATGTTCTCGTCCCCCACTGCCATCCGCGTGCTGAAGAAGCACGATGCGGACTTCATCCATCGCCACGACCTGCGCGCGCTGAAATACCTGTTCCTGGCCGGCGAGCCGCTGGACGAACCGACCGCGCACTGGATCAGCGAAGCGCTCGGCAAGCCGATCATCGACAACTACTGGCAGACCGAGACCGGCTGGCCGGCGCTGACCCTGCTGCCGGGCCTGGAGATGAAGCCGGTGCGCTTCGGTTCGCCGGGCCTCCCCAACCTCGGCTACCGGATGAAGGTGATCGACGAGAACACCGGCGAGGAAGTCGCACCGGGGCAGAAGGGGGTGCTGGTGGTGTCGCCACCGTTGCCGCCGGGCTGCATGAGCACGGTGTGGAACGACGACAACCGTTTCCTGCAGAGCTACTTCAGCCACTTCAAGGAACTGCTGTACAGCTCGCTGGACTGGGCAATCCGCGACGACGATGGCTACACCTTCATCCTCGGCCGTACCGATGATGTGATCAACGTGGCCGGGCACCGGCTGGGCACGCGCGAGATCGAAGAGGCCATTTCGAGCCACCCGCGCGTGGCCGAGGCTGCCGTGATCGGGGTCAAGGACGAATTGAAGGGGCAGGTGCCGCTGGTGTTCGTCACCCTCAAGCAGGGCCTGGATGGCGAGGATCCGGCGCAAGTGGTGGCCGAGATGATGGCCACGGTGACCACCTCGCTCGGCGCAGTGGCCCGCCCGGCGCACGTGCACGTGGTCAACGCGCTGCCCAAGACCCGTTCGGGCAAGCTGCTGCGGCGCTCGTTGCAGGCGCTGGCCGAGCAGCGCGACCCGGGTGACCTGTCGACGCTGGACGACCCCGGCGCGCTGGAGGAGATCCGCCGGGCGCTGGGCCGTTGATCCGGTCGTGCCGGCCACTGGCCGGCACCCCCATCCACCCCGAGGTTGCCGGCCAGCGGCCGGCACTACCCGCAGTACTTGCGCTAAGCTCGGCCTGTCATCGACCTGCAATACGCGGCTCGCGCCGGGGAACGCGCGTGCCGTCCGGAGATGGCAACACAGGGGGGCGTGCCCGCGAGGGCGCGCCGGCATTGCGCATCGAGCGAGGGGGAGGCAATGGCATTGCTGCACGCCAAGACGGCTGCTGGCCGTCAGGAAATCGAAGACCGTAGCCGGCGCCTGCCGGCGGCACTGCGTTCGATCCTGCTGATGGTCGATGGCCATCGCAACGACACCGAACTGCGTGGCCTGTTCGAAGGCCTGCGGGCACCACCGGACGCACTGGAGCAATTGTCAGCACAGGGCCTGATCGAAGTGATCGGCGGAAGCGCAGAGGTGGCGCCGGCGCGCGGCATCAGCACCGGGCGCGAACAGGACCCGGCGCTGTACCAGCAGTTGTACGACGCGATGAGCGAGGCGGTGCGCCGCCACCTGGGCCTGAAGGGCTACTTCATGCAGTTGAAGATCGAACGCTGCACCGATGCGCTGGCGCTGGAGCGCTTGTGCCCGGAGTTGCTGGCGGCGGTGGGCAAGGCGCGCAGCCCGGCATTGGCGCAGCGCTGGTGGCAGGAAACCCAGTCGGCGGTGCTGAACGCTGGCAGTGAGGTCGTGCAGGCCTGAGCCACCGCGTAAAGTGATCGGTTCACTTCCCTACAAGGAGTCCCGCGTGCAGGACGACCACGACGACACCGACACCCCAGGCTGGGACGCGATCAATGCGGCGCTGGCGCCGCTGTATGCCGGCCAGGAGCCGCGCCACTTCGGCACCGCGCTTCCGTACACGCTCGGTGGCCAGGATCCACTGGATGGCATCAGCGTGTACTGGGCGGATGCGCCGGTACCGCACTGGCATTACATCACCTACGGCTTCTCCGAGCTGTACGCCAAGGAGAGCAGTGATGCAGATGCCAGCGGTTATGGCTTCGAGCTGACCTTCCGTCTGGCTGCCGAGGCCGGTGAGAACGCCGGCAGCACCCCGCCGGTGTGGCCGATGAACCTGCTGCAGAACCTGGCGCGCTACGTGTTCGGCAGTGGCAACGTGTTCGAGGATGGCCATCACCTCAACGCCAACGGTCCGATCGCGCTGGAGACCGGCACGCGGCTGTGCCATCTGGCCTTCATTGCGGACCCGCAGTTGCCGGCGCGGGACACGGCCAACGGCCATCTGCAGTTCCTGCAGTTGGTCGGATTGACCGATGAGGAGATGGAGGCGGTCAAGCGCTGGTCGACGCGTGGCGTGCTGCAGGCGCTGCTGCCGGCGATGCCGCTGTGGATCAGCGATCTGCATCGCGACAACCTGCTGGAGGACCCTGCGCTGGCACAGCGGGTGCAGGCCGGCAGCGAACGCGAGGGTTCCAGCACCGGCATGCTGTTCATCGAGACCCTGGACTGGCGGCAGGAGGTGGGCGTCACCACGCTGGTGCTCGGCGCCGGTCAGGTCGCCAGCGTGTGCGAACTGTTGCCGCTGCGCCTGCGCCACGGCAAATCGCTGGAACTGGCCAGCCGCGAGCGGCAGTGGGAGTTCATCGCGCATGGGGGCGGTGAAGCGGCGGACGTATCCGCCGACAGCGCGCGCTGGTCACTGGACGAGGCGGGCCTGCAGGCCCTGGCAGGGGTGCGCGCCGAGCGCGGGGTTTACCCGGTGGCGGGGGCGCTGCGCATCGAAGTGGTGCCGACCTACCTGCGCGATGCCAAGGGGGAAGTGATCCGCCAGATCGGCTGATCGCGCGAATGATATCGAGGGGTCGGAGCCGCCTGCTGCGCAGGCGGATCCGACCCCGTCTGGTGGCCGGTGGGGTCAGATCCGTCCGCCACGCGAACGGCTCTGACCCCTGACCAAGGTCAGGCCAGGCCTTCGGCCTTCAGCGCGGCCTGCACGCCGGCATCGGCATCCATGCGTGCCTTGTAGGCGGCCAGATTGTCCAGGCCCGACAGGTCGACCTTGGTGCCGGCGGCCCAGCGCAGGGTAATGTAGAAGTACGGGTCGGCGAAGCTGCGGAAGCCGGCCAGCCAGGGCTTGTCGGCCAGCTGCCTGTCAGCGGTCTCGAACAGGCCACGCAGGCGCTTGTGCGCGGCGGCGCGGATCGCGTCGTACTGGCCTTCGTCGGCAATGAACTTGCCCGGCGCGAACAGCGGCGAGAAGGCCGGGTGCACGTCGGAATTGACGAACGCCAGCCAGCGGGTGGCTTCGGCGCGCTGGCGCGGGCTGCCGTCACCGCCGAGGCCGGCCTGCGGGAAGCTGTCGGCGATATAGCCCATGATCGCGGCGTTCTGCAGCAGCACGAAGTCGCCGTCGACCAGCGCGGGCACCGCACCGGCCGGATTGATCTTGAGGAATTCCGGACCCTTCAGGGTGTCCTTGTTCAGCAGTTCAACCTCGAACGGCTGGCCGGTCCACTGCAGGGCGATGTGGTCGGCGGTGGAACAGGCACCGGGCTTGCTGTACAGCTTCATGGGAACTCCAGGTGATGCGGGCGGGAAACGCCCACTATCCCAGAGCCTGCCGGCAGGCGGCAACGCTGCCGCCGGCACGGATCGTTACGACTGCCGCGGCTTGAGGTTCTGCACCTTATAGAAGGTGTGATCGCCGATGGTGGCCACCTGGTAGGCATTGCGCCAGTTCGGGCTGGCGATGGACAGCGCGGCGAAGTGGCTGGCACCGGGCACGATCTCGCGGCGCTCGCCGGCCGGCAGCGCCCAGTTGCGCTCGGCGTCGAAGGCCACGTTCATTGCCTCGCTCCAGGCCGCGTCGTTGCCCAACTGGGTGCCGGGGGAGACGATGGTCGGTGCGAACTGCTTGCGCGCGGTGACCACCTGGCACATCGAGTCGCCCCACAGGCCACTGTCGAGACGGCGCAGTGCGACCTCGGCGACGGCCTGCTGGCCGCGCAGGGTCTGGTCGCGGGCTTCCAGGTAAACGGTGGTGCTCAAACACAGTGAATCAGCGGCCGGCTGCGGCAACAACTGCGACAGCCAGAGAATCCAGGCCAGTTTCATATAACTCCTTGCTCCGTATGGGCCGCACCCTCCGGTTCCGGCCGCAGGGCGACAGGAGGCGGGGTACGACTTGGCGTCATGGGGAGGCGGCCATCGGGGCCGCCCCGTTGGGCAGCCCCAAAAGAAACGACCAGTACCGATCGTGGGGCTGCGCCGGCTCACCGGAAACTGGCTGGTGAGCGGAAAGATGGCGCAAGGTAGGGGGGCGTAGCCGAACGCATCGTGAACCGCTCGGCTTGACATTCAGGTTCAATGAGGGTGACGGAAATCACATTCCGCCCCCCATTCAGGCGCTCATCAGAGCCCGGCGGCAACCCGGCTGCCCTGGTCGATGGCGCGCTTGGCGTCGAGTTCTGCGGCCACGTCGGCACCACCGATCAGCTGCGCGTTGACGCCGGCCGCCTGCAGTTCGGCCTGCAGCGTGCGGTTCGGTTCCTGCCCGGCGCAGATCACCACATGGTCGACCGGCAGCAGCTGTTCGCTGCCGTCCACGCGGATGCGCAGGCCCTCGTCGTCCACCCCGAGGTACTCGACGCCACCGAGCATGCGCACGCCCTTGGCCTTCAGCGTGGCGCGATGGATCCAGCCGGTGGTCTTGCCCAGGCGCGCGCCGGGCTTGCCCGGGCTGCGCTGCAGCAGCCACAGCCGGCGCGGCGAGGTTTCAACCTCCGGCCTCGCCAGTGAGCCGCGGGCCTCGAAGGTGCTGTCCACGCCCCATTCGGCCATCCAGCGCTGCGGGTCGAGGGAGGGGGACTCGCCGGCGTGACTGAGGAATTCGCCGATATCGAAGCCGATGCCGCCGGCGCCGATGATCGCCGCACTGGCGCCCACTTCGACCCGGCCCAGCAGCACGTCCAGGTAGCTGACCACCTTGGCGTGGTCGGCACCGGGGAAATCGACCTTGCGCGGGGTGATGCCGGTGGCCAGCACCACCTCGTCGAAGCCGGTCAGCTGGGCGGCATCGGCGCAAGTGCCGAGGCGCAGCTGCACACCGGTTTCGGCCAGTTTGTGGCGGAAGTAGCGCAGGGTCTCGTGGAACTCTTCCTTGCCGGGGATGCGCTTGGCCACGTTGAACTGGCCGCCGATCTCATCATTGGCGTCGAACAGGGTGACCAGGTGGCCGCGCTGGGCAGCGACGGTGGCACAGGCCAGGCCGGCAGGGCCGGCACCGACCACGGCTACCTTCTTCGGCGTGGCGGTGGGGTGATAGACCAGCTCGGTCTCGTGCGCGGCGCGCGGATTGACCAGGCAGCTGGCCAGCTTGTTCTCGAACACGTGGTCCAGGCAGGCCTGGTTGCAGGCGATGCAGGTGTTGATCGCCTCCGCGCGGCCGGCACGGGCCTTGTTCGGCCACTGCGGGTCGGCCAGCAGCGGGCGCGCCAGCGACACCATGTCGGCGCCGCCATTGGCGAGGATGCGCTCGGCGACGTCGGGCATGTTGATGCGGTTGGTCGCCACCAGCGGCACCTTCACATGCGGCTTGAGCTTGGCGGTGACCCCGGCGAAGGCAGCACGCGGCACCGAGGTGGCGATGGTCGGAATGCGCGCTTCGTGCCAGCCGATGCCGGAATTGATGATCGTTGCGCCGGCCGCCTCGATGGCCTGCGCCTGCTGCACGATTTCTTCCCAGCTGCTGCCGTCGTCGACCAGATCCACCAGCGACAGGCGATAGATGATGATGAAGTCCGGGCCGCAGGCCTCGCGGATGCGGCGTACGATCTCGACCGCGAAGCGCATGCGTTGGCGCGCGTCGCCGCCCCAGGCATCGGTGCGCTTGTTGGTGCGCGGGGCGATGAATTCGTTGATGAGGTAGCCCTCCGAGCCCATCACTTCCACGCCGTCGTAGCCGGCCTCGCGGGCCAGCTTGGCACTGCGTGCGTAATCGGCGATATGCCGGTCGACGCCGCTGGCCGACAACGCGCGCGGGGTGAACGGGTTGATCGGTGCCTTCAGCTTCGACGGTGCCACCGACAACGGGTGATAGGCGTAACGGCCTGCATGCAGCAGCTGCAGGCAGATCTTCGCGCCGTGCTGGTGCGCGGCGGCGGTGAGCTGGCGGTGCGGCCGCACTTCCCAGGGCCAGGACAGCTTGCCGCCGAACGGCTTCAGCCAGCCGACCACATTCGGTGCGAAGCCGCCGGTGACGATCAGGCCGACGCCGCCCTCGGCGCGCTCGGCGAAGTAGGCCGCCAGCCGCGGGAAGTCGCGGGCGCGATCCTCCAGGCCGGTGTGCATCGAGCCCATCAATACGCGGTTGCGCAGTTGGGTGAAGCCCAGGTCCAGCGGGGCGAACAGATGGGGATAGGCGCTTTCGTTGGCTGGCGACATGGTCGATACGCTTGCGTACGGAAGCGCGAAGCGTGCCGCGAAACGGCGGCCGGGGCAAGGGCCGCTGGATGGCGCCGGCGCTGCCCCCGAACTCCGGGGGCGATAGTGCCGGCCGCTGGCCGGGTACGCTCGGCACATGCGTGCTGTCGCTTCCGCGTTTCGCTGCGCGAATCGCGGGCCCCACTTACCGGCCTCCACTCCCCCGCGCCTGCGGCGCTGCCCCCGAACTCCGGGGGCGGTAGTGCCGGCCGCTGGCCGGGTACGCTCGGCACATGCGTGCTGTCGCTCCCGCGTTTCGCTGCGCGAATCGCGGGCCCCACTTACCGGCCTCCACCCCCCC
>NZ_JCAFSD010000018.1:0-17618 GCF_059368915.1 Stenotrophomonas sp. YJH_SMC_105-26
AAGGTTACTGCGTTGTCGGCTTGTTGTGCTCGGTGGTTGGCAGCGAACTGGGCAGGCGGGATTCGACCGCAGCTGCTGTGTGGTCGCACCTGGTTGTAGTCGCGTCGCCAGTCGGCGATGACCTGGCGGGCTTGGGCGAGCGAGGTGAACCAGTGTTCGTTGAGGCACTCGTCCCTGAACTTGCCGTTGAAGCTCTCGATGTAGCCGTTCTGCATGGGCCTGCCCGGCTCGATCAACAGGTGCTTGATGCCGTGGCGTTGCGTCCATGCGATGAAGGCCCGGCTGGTGAACTCGGGGCCGTAGTACATCTGGAAGCATCCCCAAGACGTGGGCAGCCACCGTCTCCAAGGTCATCCTGATGGTTCTCACACACCACAGGAGCTTGCCGACGATGACTGCCCAGCCCAATGCTACGCCTGCGGCCACGTGGGTCGCGATTGATATTGCCAAGCGTCACCATGCCGTCCTGATTGAAACGCCTGACGGCAAGCAGCAGCAGTTTCGGATGGCCAGCTCGATGGAAGAGCACGATCGTCTGGTCGCTCTGCTGCGTGGATTACCCCAGCCTGCCAGGATCGCCATGGAACCCACTGGAGACTGCCATCGAACGCTGGCTTTCCGGCTTCTCACGGAAGGCTTCGACGTTTGCCTTGTCTCATCAGTCGCTGGCGCCCGCTACCGCGAAGCAATGTTCAACTCATGGGACAAGAACGACCCGAAAGATGCCCGCGTGATTCTCGCACTGCTCAAGCAGGGCATGACGCTGCGCTACATTGATCCCTTGCTGGCCGGGCACCACGGATTGCAGGAGCTGTCCAAGACTCACTATAAGATCAGCCTGGCAAGGACGCGACTGCAGCACAGCTTGATGACGCACTATCTGCCGCTGTACTTTCCCGAAATCGAGCGCTACTTCGACAGCGCACATGCGGACTGGTTCGCCCGCTTCATGCTCCGCTTTCCTACTGCGGCATCAATCCAACAGCGTGACTGCGAGACGTTCCGCAAGGAGGCGTGGGACCTGGTGGGGCGCAAGGTCAACAAGGCGGCATGGCTACGCGAACTATATGAAATCGCCCTGCGAAGCATTGGCTTGCCTGTCGCCGATGACTCGCTCGAGGTTCAGAGCTTCCGCCTGCAATTGCAGCGCTTCCAGGAGCTGGTCCAGCAGCGCGACCGGCTCGCGGAACAGGCGCACCAGACCCTTTCGGGGCGCCCAGACTATGAGTCGCTGCGTTCGATTCCGGGTATTGGACCTGTGCTTGCACTGACCATTCTGGCCGAGGCTGGCGACCTGCGTCGCTTCGCCCACCATCGCCAGTTCCTGAAGTACTGCGGCCTCGATCTGGCCAAGTGCCAATCAGGCCAATACAAGGGCCAGGAGCGGCTGTCCAAGCGCGGCAATGCGCGCCTTCGCTTCGCCTTCTGGTTTGCCGCCACAGTGGCCATCCGGATGCGGGAGAACAGCTTCCGGGAGAAGTACGAGCGCTACATCCGGAACGATCCATCCAACGCCGACCGCAAAAGAAAAGCACTGACTGCCGTGGCCGCGAAGATGGCGCGTGTCGCCTATGGCCTGGTCAAGCAAAAAACCCAATACCGCTGCTACTTCGAAAATGCTTTACCCCGTGGATCGACCCCTCTCCGTAGGGCCGTCGGGACCTCTTAGGATCCTGTAGATAATGCTCGGGCCTTCCACGGGACTCCATGCTGTTTTAGGCACGTTCGAGGCCGTTCTGGACCTCGTGTTCACTATGGTCAGACCAGGAGACCCTGAAGACGTGGAAGCCCACGGGACTTGGTGCAAATAGCGGTGCGACTTGCCTGACCGGACGTCAGCGACGTCCGCGGATCCGTTCGCTCCCAATTTGTTGTTGACTCCAGAGTTAGCACGTTGTCCGTGCGTACGGCCCGCGGGTAGCCCCGGAAGCAGGCGGCCTGGTCGAGGACCCGGACGACGTAGGCGCCACCCATGCCATGGTCAACCGTGATGTCCACGCACTCGTGGGTGAAGTCGTCGGCCACGGTCAGGCACTTGAGCCGCCGGGCGTTGGCCAGGGCGTCGCTGACGAAGTCCATGCTCCAGACCTGGTTGGGCGCCGTAGCGATCGCCAGAGGCTGTCGCTCAAGCGGGGGGCGCTTGGCCTTCTTGCGTCGGCGCACGGCGAGGCTGGCCTCGCTGTAGAGCCGATAGACCTTCTTGTGGTTCACGTCTGGGAACTCCGGGCGCAGCAGGTCGTGCAGGCGGCGATAGCCGAACCTGCGGCGGATCTGGGCCAGTTCGATGATCCGTGCCGACAGTGCCTGGGTGGCAGGCGTCGGCACGGGCGGGTGGCGGAAGGCATCGCGGGACAGCCCCGCAAGGCGGCAAGCCCGGCGCTCGCTCAACACCGTCTGGTCGAGCATGCGTCGGACTGCCTCGCGCTTGCGTTGCGGGGCTAGCGTTTTACCCCGAAGCCGATCTTCAGCACCTCGATGTCCAAATGGGCGTCGGCCAGCAACCGCTTGAGCCGGTTGTTCTCGGCTTCCAGCTCCTTCAGGCGCTTGGCGTCCTCGGCCTCCATGCCGCCGTACTTGGCCCGCCAGGCGTAGAAGCTGGCGGGGCTGAAGCCGTGCTGGCGGCCCAGTTCCGCGACTGCCATGCCGGCCTCGGCCTGCTTGATGAATCCGATGATCTGTTCGGTGGTGAAGCGACTCTTGCGCATGTCCGTCCTCTCGGGTTGACGGACTTTACAGCTTCACGTGGTACGGCTCAGTGGGGGCAGGTCAAGAGGTCTCGGCGGCGCGGTCGCCGCGCTCGCGCAGCAGCCAGTAGGTCGCACCCAGAGCCAGCGTGGCGCCTGCCAGCGCGGCTATCTTTGCGGGGCTCGCCTCGGGGTCAAGGATCACGAACTTGCGCGCCAGCGCGATCAGACCGATGAGGATCACGGTCTTGACCTGGATGATGCTGTCCCGACGCAGCGCCACGCGCACAATGGAATGCTTGAACTCCATCGCGATCAAGAGCGTCATGATCATGCCGAACACACTCTGGAATACCTTGTGATCCAGGGGATTGAAGGCATCGAGGACCAGCAGCGTGAAGACGATGGCGATGAGCTGGAACAGCGACACCACGATGATGACGGCAATTACCGCCGACAGAACGAGGGCGACGACCTGCTCGAAGCGATCGTATAAACTCATGATGGCCCATTGGTCACGGAAGACCTGAAATGGATTGCGGCCTGTTGACTTCATGCAGATGGACTCCCTGCGACATTGCCGCTGTCGAGACGGCGGCGCATCGCACTGATGTTTCGTTCGACGAGCTCGGCCGACATGCCAAGCGACGACATCACCTGTTCCGCCAGCCCAAGGGCCGCGGCAAAGGATTGCTGGTGTACATGCACGTTGGGCATGGCGCGAAGTGCATCGGCCGCGGTCGTACTTCTGCATGACACCCACAAGGTCAGCGCCGGACGGCGCTCGGCAATCGCCTGGGCGATGCGCAGCACTTGCTGGGCATGGTCGAACGTGAGCACCACCAGACGCGCTTGCGCCAACCCGGCAGCCAGCAAGGTATCGGGGCGACTGGCATCGCCATGGAACACCGGCGCGCCGGCGGCACGTGCGGCCTCGACCTTCTGCTCGTCTGCTTCCAGCAGCAGATGCGCCACGCCCGCGTGTCGAAGAATTTCGCTGACTGTCAGGCCAAGCTCGCCTGCGCCGCAGATGATGACGTGGTCTCGAAATCGCGCTGTCTGCGCGGTGATCTCAACTTCTTCAGCCTGGGGTGGCTGAATGACGCCGCCGGTGCGGCTCAAGAACCGGGCAAGTACATCGTGATGGCGGATCAGCAGCGGTGCCAAGGCCATGCTGAGCACCAGCGCGACCAGCATGGGTTGTACGACGGTCGCGGGAATCAGATGCTGCTGCAAGACCATGCCCAACAACAGCAGGGCGAACTCGCCGCCATGCCCCAACGCTATGCCCGTGCGCCAGGCATCGAAGGCGGACAGGCGCGTCGCCCGCAAGGCCAGGGTGTTGAGCCCGATCTTGACCGGTACCAGCACTGCCAGCCACGCGAACACCGCCAGTGGTGCCGAAAGAATCTGCGCTCCGTCCAACTGCAGGCCGATGGTCACGAAGAACACCCCCGACAACACATCGCGAAACGGTTTGAGGTGGCTTTCCATGTGGTGACGGAAGTCGCTCTCGCCCAGCACCATGCCGGCCAAAAACGCACCCAGGGCGGCGGATACGCCGACCGCGTGTGCAGCAGCGGCGGCAGCCACCACCACGCACAAGGAAACCAGCACGAAGGATTCTTCGTGGCCCTGCCGCGCCACCCAGCCCAGCAGGCCATGCAACAGACGACGGGAGGCGAGGGCCGCTGCCGCGAACAACATCAGCACGCCCAACACTTCGAGCAGCACGCTCTCGATCTTCGGCGACTCGCCGCGCGCCCAGATCGCCAGCAGGGCCAGCAGGGGCACGCTGGCCAGGTCCTGAAAGACCAGCACGGCGATGGCGCTGCGGCCGTGGCGGGTGGTGAGCTCGCCTTGGTCGGCCAGCTGTCGGCTGACCAGCGCCGTGGACGACATGGCCGCCGCAGTGCTGAGCAACGCAGCGCACTGAACTGGCTGTCCCAGCCACATCAACATCAAGGTCAGTGGCGTGGCGACAGCGATCATCTGCAAGCTGCCGGCCGCCAATACGGTTTTACGGGAAAGCCAGAAGTGCCCGAGGGAGAACTCCAGCCCAACCATGAACAGCAGCAGGGCCACGCCCAGCTCGGACAGAAAATCAAGCGCTTCTCCCGGCGCGACTACACCGCTGACCGACGGGCCCAGCAAGGCGCCGACGGCGAGGTAACCCAGCAAGGCGGGTACTCTGAACGCCGCCGTCGCCACCGCCGCGAGACTGCATGCCGCCAGCAGGATCAGGGTGGCGCCGAGCAAGTCCTGCATCGGTCAGCGCCCCACCTGTGCAGATGCCCAGCGCACGATGTCCTGCGCGCCCATGGCGCCCGCCTGACGCCCGATCTCCCGCCCACCTTGGAACAGGGCGAGCGTCGGAATGCTGCGGATGCCGAACTGCGCGGCCAGGTGGGGTTCTGCCTCGGTATTGACCTTGGCCAGCCTGACCCTGGGTTCGAGCTGACGCGCCGCTTGCTGGAACTGCGGGGCCATCATCTTGCACGGCCCGCACCAAGGTGCCCAGAAATCTACCAACAGTGGCAGGTCGCTGCGCTCCACGTGGCGCGAGAACGTCGCCGTGGTCAACTCGATGGGTTCGCCCGTGAACAAGGGCTGCTGGCAGCGGCCGCAGTTGGGATGTTCCGATAGCTTCGCAGTCGGTACGCGGTTGATGGACTGGCAATGCGGACAGACGAGGTGAAGATCATTCTTCATGGTTCGCCTCCTTGGACCACAGTGAGGCTGCCGCGCTTCGGGTCACAGACAATGCCGACCAATCAACGCCTTGGAGCCAATCGTTCCCGTCTTTGCTTACTCCGGCCTCTTCCAAATGAGCAGCGATGAACGCTTCGGCCTGCATGAGCCACCTTTGGACAGTATCTTCCTTACTAGGAATCAGCAGGATTTCAGAGACGCTGCTGGCATCCAGCCCGTCCACACGGATAAGCAGAAAAATGCGCCGCCACAAACGCGGCATGTCCTTCAGCAGGTCGAATGCAAAAGCGAACTCGCTCGACCGATCAACTAGCTCCTGCTGTTCCGCGATCGTTGCGGCATCGGGATGCTGACTGTCAGCGATGATATCGGCCAGCCTGAGTGTGTCATCGGGCTGATAAAATTCGAAGACTTCCTCTTCCACCATGGCCTCGGCGACGTCCTGGGCATCCGCTTCGACCGGCGCGTCCAGAGAAACGAATTCGCCAAATTGCCGGCTGTTTGCCACTTCGTGATCCAGCACGGCGAACAGATGCTTCAGAAGACCGAAGTAAGCCGCTTTTTCTTCCGGCACGGATTGCCATTCCACCTCAGCTTGGACAATCGCTTCATCCACCACGTCGCGCAGCGTCGGATAATCGCGCGGTAAATCGCCGACGGCACGCAGATAAGCCAGCTCACGCCTTGCGACAGCCTCAAGTTTCGACAGTAGAGGCATTCGGGTCACTTTGGCCTCATGGGCGGCTGACGCGGGTTTTGCGGCAATTCGCACCTTGAGCTCGCGCAAGCGCTCGCGTCGTGCTTTGCGCTTGATCTGGTCCTGAGCATGCAGCCGGTCAAAATGCTTCTTGGCCTGACGGCACAACGACTGTGCGAGCATCTGCGCGAGGGGCGTCAGCTCGTCATGTGATGCAGTAACGCTGACAATCTTTCTGCCGGGCAGGTGCATATAGCCACTGGCCAGAAATTGCCGCTTGGTCTTGTCGCGATCAAGGACGATTCGAAGTCGCACTGAATCTTTAGTGTGTTTGTCGAGCAATGGCTTGAGGGCGTGCTCGACCGCATTTCCCAAAGCTCTCTGCCATGGTTCATGAAACTCTTTGTCGACAGCTCGATAGCTATATTGCGTCTGCATGTATGACTCCTTTGATGTCATTTCTATGGAGGCACGAACCGAAAATGCTCATATCCATAGAATTTAGTTTGACCCGCTCTTATCCCTGGCGCGTTCTGCGAAGACGCCAACTCAAGAACAAAAGCGTGACACCATAGACTGCCGCATAGAAGCCCAGCAGCCAGCCTGCGGCCAGGAATGACTCGGCCGGACGGGAGAAAAATATCCACAAGACGATAGCGCCAAGGACTATCGAGAGCAGTCCACTGAAGGCAAGCCAGATTTCACCCTTGATTTCTTGACGCAGCCGAACCGCGGCGGATATCTCCAGTACACCGGTGAAAATCGCCCAGACCCCCACGCTAGCCCATAAAAAAGAAGCCATGACCATCGTGGCGACCAAAGGAGCAACCAGGACGACAACGCCGGTAAGCATACCGACAATGCCGCTGAACAGCAGCCAGCCCCAGCGCTCTTTTTTCTGGATATGGCGCACCGCTGCAACCAAGTTGAAAGCGCCATTGACCAAGGAGAATGCGCCGAACACTAAGGTCGTGGCCAACAGAGCCGATTGTGGCATCCAGAACGCAAGGGCTGCGAAAATCAATGCCAAGACACCGCGCAGCGCAAAAAGCCACCAATTTTGGCTCAGCGAACACAGTGCTTTGGTGGGGTCATCCGCATTGGAATTGGCGATGGTGTCTGTGTTCATGCAATATCTCCTAAAGACCTATACGAGATGAAAAATCAAACACTCATGGGACAAGAGAGGGGGCGCTATGCGCCCCCTCTCCAGCGGTTTCAGAACAACCTGGACAGTTTTGCCTTGACTTCATCGAGCCAGCCTTTTCCGCCGCCTCCCCCTCCCGTCTTCTGCTTGATTTTCTTGAGTTCATCGTACATGGACTCAAAGTCCTTCCTTTTTCCATAGCCCAGCAGTTCTGCCATTTCCAACTGCTGCCGGGCTTCGTTCAACAATGTCTCCAGGCGCTCATTGGATGCTTCGCTGCGCTGACCATCTTCTACCAGGGGCTCGGCGCGCTTCAGGAGCAGCCTGGCGCGCAGGGCGGGCAGCGGATGCACGCTGCGCGTCTCGACCAGCGTGCTGAGCGCTGCCTGCAGCGCGGCTTTGGCTTCTTCGATCTTGCCCTGATCGATCAGCGGCACGACTGACTTCACGGCTGCGGGATAGGACGCCAGAGGGATGTTGGTGACCGCGATCACGATCTCACTGGCCAGCAAAGCCAGCACGTGACGTGCCTGTTGCACCTCGCCATGTTTGAGGGCATCCAGCGCCTCGTCGGTCATCGCCTCAATGGTGTCCGTGTTGGCGAACAGGTCGTGCACGATGGTGCGCACATCAACGGGGGCCAGGGCGAGCGTGGGTTCGCGCGCAACGATCAGCTCCAGCTTTCCCGTCACTTCGGCCAGCGTTGCCAATGCGCGTGCAGCGTCCTTGCCGTCAAGTGCGGCCAGCGCTGATTTGGTCAGCGCCAAGGCCGAGACGGCCTCATCGAGGACTTGTTTACGTTTGTCTGCCGCCTGCGAGTCCGTTTCCTTCTGAACCTCAGGCTGTACCTCCGTGACGACTTCAGGCTTGGCCTCTGGACTGACAGGAAGGCTGCTTACCGCGGCCTGTTCGTTTATTTCTTTGTTCGTCGCATTGGGATTCGATGTTTGCTCATTCATGGTGATATGTCTCGTATGAGTTAGTGAAAATAGGCGAATCTATTGGGCTGACTGCGCCCATCGCGAGACTAGCCGATGGTGCAGTCAGCTCCTTCACCACATCAAGACAGCCTTTGGATGCGCATCTTCAACTCGTCGAACCACCCCTTGCCGCTTTTTCCTCCGGCGGATTTCTGCTCGATAGCCTTCACCTGATCGAAGATGGGCTTGAAGTCCGCCTTCTTGCCATAACCCAGGATCTGCGCCAGCTCGATTTCCGTGCGCACGTAGGCCAGCAGGGCGCTGAGCTCCTCGCTCTGTTTGGCATTGCGCTTGCCGGTCTCGGCCAGCTTTTCCGCTTTTGCCATCGCGGCTTCGGCCCGTAGCACGGGCAGAGGAAAGGCGACCGAGGTCATCACCATCGTGTTCAGCGCTCGGGCGAGCACCGCCTTGGCATCGTCAATCTTGCCGCTGTCGATGAGCCGTGCGGCCGACTTGATCGCTGCCGGGTACGTTGCCATCGGCAGGTTGTCGGTTTCGATCACGATTTCGCTGGCAAGATTGGCGACGATGGGCCGTGCCTTTTGCACCTCGCCATCATCCAACAACTCCCGAGACAACTTGACCGCTTTCTTGACCGATTCCACGTCGGCGTGGATGTCATGGGTGATGACGCGTACATCGACGGGCGCCAAAGCAAGTTTTGGGTCACGCGCCAATACCAGTTCCAGCTTTCCGCTGGCCAGTTCCAGCGCAGCGAGCGCCTCCTTGGTCTTCCTTGCATCAAGGAGGATCAATGCCTCATGGGTCTTGGCCAGCGCAGTGATTGCATCTTGGGCGAGTTTGGCGCGCTTTCCCGCGGCTTCCCGGGCGACCTTGTCATCTACCTGTGGCTGTGCCGCCTTGGATGCGGCAGAGGGTGCTGCAGCACCTGGGCTAGAACCTGCCGCCGATTGGGCCAGAGCCGGTCCGCTCAGTCCGACGACGACCGCCAGGGCAAGTGCGGAGAAGATGTATTGTGGCTGTTTGATATTCATGATCTTGGGCTCCTGATTGAAGTTAGTTGACTGAGATTTCAATCTGTTTCGGTTTGGCTTGCTCGGCCTTGACAAGCCGCACTTCCAGCACGCCGTCTTTCATCGAAGCCGTCACCTTGGTCGGATCAACGTTGTCAGGCAAGACAAAGCTGCGCACAAAGCGGCCATACGCACGTTCGATGCGGTGGAACTTCTTGCCCTGCTCCTCTTTTTCCAGTTTGCGCTCGCCGCTGATGGTGAGCACGCCGTTTTCCGCGCTGACGCGCACGGCATCCTTGGGGACCTCCGGCAGATCCAGCTTGAGGATGAATGCGTTCTCATCCTCGCTGACGTCCACCATTGGTGCCCAGTCCGCCGTGGTCATGGCTTCGTTGCCGGTACGGGCGCCCTGTCGCTGGGGTGTCCGTCCCAACATCGTCGCCAGGCGGTTTTGCAATTCATCCAGCTCCCGGAAGGGGTCCCACGGAGTCAATGCAGACATATCGGTTCTCCTTGAACAATGCCGGCGAATTGGATGACGCACTGAACAGAGCCGTCGGCTTACTCTGAATGGCACCTACTACTGTTTTCAGTTCCGAGCAAGTCCTTGAGTCAATTGACGGATATCGCTTTCGTCGAGCGTTTCCCGCGCCAGCAGCTCGCGCGCGCAGCGCTCCAGCACTTCTCGGTTGATTTCGAGAATTCGGTATGCACGATCAAACACACCCATCACGATGTCACGGATGGCTTGGTCGATGCGTGTCTGAGTCGATTCGGCTACCCGGCAGCCACCCTGAACCAGTTCAGGCGCATCAAGAAAACGCGGCATCTGTGCCTCAAAAGCAACGTACCCCAAGCCCTCATCCATGCCGAAGCGTGTAATCATGTCGCGGGCGATGTCGGTGGCCCGCGCGAGATCGTCTGCGGCACCGGTCGACAGTTCGCCAAACACCAACTTCTCTGCGGCGCGCCCGCCCAACAGCACGGCGATCTTGTACTCCAGATCGACGCGCGTCATCAGGAAGCGGTCTTCGGTGGGGCGTTGCAGGGTGTAGCCCAGCGCGCCGATGCCGCGCGGGATGATCGAGATCTTGTGCACGGGGTCGGTGCCGGGCAGCGCCAGCGCCACCGGCGCATGGCCCATCTCGTGATAGGCCACGGTTTCCCGCTCCTTGGGATTGAGCACGCGGTTCTTCTTCTCCAGGCCCGCCACGATGCGCTCGATGGCGGCGGTGAAGTTTTGCAGTTCCACAGCCTGCGCCTTGCGCCGCGTCGCGTTCAGCGCTGCTTCGTTCACGAGATTGGCCAGATCAGCGCCGGAAAAGCCGGTGGTCAGCGCCGCCACCTGTTCCAGATCTACACCGTGGGCCAGGGTGATCTTCTTGACATGGACCTTCAGGATATCCAGGCGACCTTTCTTGTCGGGCCGGTCCACCAGCACCTGACGGTCGAAGCGACCGGCGCGCAGCAGCGCCTGGTCGAGGATTTCGGGCCGGTTGGTGGCAGCCAGGATGATGAGCCCCACCGAGCTGTCGAAGCCATCCATCTCGGTAAGCAACTGGTTCAAGGTCTGCTCGCGCTCGTCGTGGCCGCCGATGGGGCCGCCGACACCGCGCGCGCGGCCCAGTGCGTCGAGTTCGTCGATGAAGATGATGCCGGGCGCCTGCCCGCGCGCCTGCTCGAACAGGTCGCGCACGCGCGCCGCACCCACGCCGACGAACATCTCGACAAACTCTGATCCGGAGATGGAGAAGAAGGGCACCGCCGCCTCGCCGGCAACAGCCTTGGCCAGCAATGTCTTGCCGGTGCCCGGTGGGCCCACCAGCAACACGCCCTTGGGAATGCGCGCCCCGAGCCGTCCACACTCCTGCGGATTCTTGAGGAAATCGACGATCTCAACCAACTCCGCCTTGGCTTCATCGACGCCAGCGACATCAGCAAAGGTCACGCCAGTGTTCTTCTCCATGAATACCTTGGCGCGGCTCTTGCCGATGCTCAGGAAACCGCCCATGCCCTGCTTCTCGGCAAAGCGGCGGAACAGGAAGAACCAGACGCCGAAGAAGGCCACCGCCGGCAGAATCCAGGAGAGCACATCACGCAGCCAGGTGCTTTCCACCACCCGCGCGTAAGGCACGTCGTATTTGGACAGCCGCTCGGCCAGGTCGGGTTCGACACGGGTGGCCACGATGGTGGTCTTGCCCCGGCTGTCCGGTGATTTCAGGCGCCCGGTCACCGTGCGGTCCGACACCAGTACTTCGGCGACGCGCCCCTCGGCCAGCGCTTTCTCGAACTCACTATAGGGAACGGGTTCAACCGTCTTCGCCGCCTGCCAGTAGTTCTGCAGCGTCAGCAGCAACAGGCCGGCGACGATCCAGTAGCCGATGTTCCATTGATCTTTCTTTTCCATCGGCAATGTTCCTCGCAAGTCGTGTCGCTAGAGAATGGGGGTGAACAGACGGGCCACCCCGTCGCGCAAGCGGATGGCCAGCGGGCGGGCGCGCAACGCCATGGCCGATATCTCGTTCGATGCATCACGGGCGGCATCAAAAAGGGATTCCAGCCGCGTAGACAGCGCGGTGTCGTACACCTCCACATTGAACTCGAAGTTGAGGCGCAGGCTGCGCGCATCCCAGTTGGCCGAACCCAGGCAGCACCACTGGCCGTCTATCAGCATCAGCTTGCTGTGGTCGAACGGGCCAGGACGTTCGAAGATGCGCACACCGTGCTCCAGCACCTGCCAGTAGTGGGCGCGCGCGGCCCATTGCACCGTGGGATGGTCACCGTTTGCGGGCGTCAGCACGTCGATACGCACCCCGCGCAACGCAGCCGTGCTAAGCGCCGCGATCATCGGCTGATCGGGGACGAAATAAGGTGTCCAGATGCGCACCGAATGCTTCGCCGCGCTCAAAGCGCCCATGAAGGTCCAGCGCATCCTGTCCAGGGCCTCGTCGGGACCGGCCTCGATGCCGCGCGCCCAAGAGGTCCCTTGCTCATCAGCCATTGCGGGCGATTCGCGCCAGAAACCCTCGCCGAGCTGCTCGCCCGTGGCATCGCACCAATCATCGGTGAAGCACTGCATCAGATGCGCAACCACCGGCCCGCGCAGACGAAAGTGCAAATCGTGACAGGCCTGGCCCGGCGCATCGGGCCGCCAATACGGGCTGCAGATATTCATGCCACCGGTGAAACCTGCCTCGCCATCGATCACCAGCAGCTTGCGGTGATTGCGCAGATGCGCGGCATGCAGGCGCGCGGGAATCAACGTCGGGTTGAACGTCGCCGCCGGAACGCCGGCGCGTTGCAAGGCGCGGTAGGCGCTGCGGGGCGTCCAGCGGGCATACACGTCGTCGATCAGCACCCGCACTTGCACGCCGCGCTCATGAGCCCGGCGCAGCGCATCGACGAACTGCGCCCCGATGCCTTGGCTGTCGAAGATGTACGAGGCCAAGGCGACGCTGTTCCGCGCCGATTCGATGGCGGCGAGCATGGCCGGGTAGGCCCGCTCGCCATCGACAAGCGGCTCGATGCGGTTGCCGCCGGTCAGCGACTGGCCGGTGGCGCGTCCTACCAGGTGCGCCAGGCCGGCAAGCGGCGGCGATACGGGCTCGGGCACCGTGGGCGAGAGATCCTGTCGAACAGCAAGATCCGTCCCCGGAAACAGCCGCCGTGCCCGCCGCTGGTAACGGTTGATGCCGAACAGCCCATACAGCAGCGAACCGCCCAGCGGCAACAAGGCGATCAGCAGTATCCACAGCGTGGCCGATCGAGGGTCACGCTTGTAGATGACCGCGTGCCCCGCCGTGGGGACAGCGACCGCCAGCGACACGAGGGTGGCTGCCCATGTCAGCCCGTTGGGGTCGGACACGATAGCCTCCTCATGACTCAAGATTCGCCGCCCGCCGGCTTCTTCTTGCGCTTAGGCTTGCTCTCGCCGTTCGGCGGTGCCTCGGCCACGTTCGCGGCATCGGACTTATCAGGCTCGGCCGGCTGCGCGGGTGGCTCCTTGCGCTCGAAGACGACGCGTTCGGCCTTGTCGTCCCAGCGGGCGCTGGCGTGATCGCCCTTGCCGATACCGCCACCCAGCATCTCGCGCGCCAATGCGGTCTCCAGTTCGCTGCGGATCAGCCGCTTGAGCTCACGCGCGCCGAACTCGGGCTTGTAGCCTTCCTCCGCGAAGTGATCGATCAAGGTCTGATCGAAGGTCAGCGTCACGCCCTGGCTGGCGGCGTTGCGGGCCACACGATCGAGCTGCAGGCCGACGATATGGCGGATCTCCTCCTTGCCCAGCGCATGGAAGACGATGATCTCGTCGATGCGGTTGAGGAACTCGGGGCGGAAGTGTCCGCGCAGCACGTCCATCACCTCGGACTTGGTCCTCTCGTATTCCTCGCCGGCGGCGCCACGGGCCTTCAGCCGACGCTGGATGATGTCCGAGCCCAGATTCGAGGTGGCGATGATGATGGTGTTGGTGAAATCCACCACCCGGCCCTTGCCGTCGGTGAGGCGACCGTCGTCGAACACCTGTAGCAGGATGTTGTAGACGTCGGGGTGCGCTTTTTCGATCTCGTCCAGCAGCAACACGCTGTAGGGCTTGCGACGCACCTTCTCGGTGAGCTGGCCGCCCTCGTCATAGCCCACATAACCCGGAGGCGCGCCCACCAGGCGTGCCACGGTATGGCGTTCCCCGTACTCGGACATGTCGATGCGCAGCAGCGCACCTTCATCGCCATAGATGGACTCGGCCAGCGCCTTGGCGAGCTCGGTCTTGCCCACGCCGGTCGGCCCGAGGAACAGAAAAGTCGCCACCGGCTTGCTGCCTTCGCGCAGGCCCGCGCGCGCCAGACGCACGGCATCGGCCACCGCGCGCACCGCTTCGTCCTGGCCCACCACGCGCTCGTGCAGCCGCTGCTCCAGATGCAGCAGCTTCTCGCGCTCTTCCACCGTCAGCTCGCTGACCGGGATGCCGGTCAGCCGCGAGACGATCTGCGCGACATGCTCGGCTTTGACCTCGGCGCTGCCCGAGGCGCGCTCGCGTTCCCATTCCTCGACGAGCTTCTTGAGTTCGGCCTCCTTGGCCTCGATGCGCTTGCCCAGCTCGGCGGCCTTGTCGTACTGCTTGCGCGAGGCCATGTAGTCCTGCTCACGCCGCAGCTGGTGCAGTTCGGCCTCCAGCTCCTGCACGGCAACCGGGCGGGCCGTGGCTGACAGCTTCACGCGTGCGGCTGCCTGGTCGAGCAGGTCGATGGCCTTGTCGGGCAGAAAGCGGGCGGTGATGTAACGGTCGGACAACTCGGCGGCGGCGATGATCGCGTCCTCTGTGATACTGACCTTGTGGTGCGCTTCGAACGTGTCGCGCAGGCCGCGCAGGATCATAATGGTCTGCGCTACCGTCGGCTCGGGCACCATCACCGGCTGGAAGCGACGCTCCAGCGCGGCATCCTTTTCGATGTACTTCTGATACTCGTTGAGCGTGGTGGCGCCGATCAGGTTCAGCTCGCCGCGCGCCATCATCGGCTTGAACACGTTGGCCACGTCCAGCCCGCCTTCGCCGCCACCCTGGCCGGCACCGACGATGGTGTGCACCTCGTCGATGAAGAGAATCAGCTCGCCCTGGTGCTCGGTCACTTCCTTGAGCACCTTCTGCACACGCTCCTCGAACTCGCCGCGGTACTTGGCGCCGGCCACCATGGCGTTGATGTTGAGTTCCACCAGGCGCTTGTCGCGCAGCGTCTCGGGCACCTCGCCTGCGACCATGCGCTGCGCCAGCCCTTCGACGATGGCGGTCTTGCCCACGCCAGGCTCGCCGATCAGCACCGGGTTGTTCTTCTTGCGCCGGGCCAGCACTTCGATGGTCGTCTCGATCTCCTGCGCGCGGCCGATGACCGGATCGAGCTTGCCCTCGCGCGCCATCTTGGTGAGGTCGCGCGAATACTTGTCGAGTTCCGGCGTATTGGTCGGCGTCTCGGCACGGCCGTCCTCGGCCCCCTTGCCGACCACCTTGCTCACCTGCTGGCGCAGCGCCTGCGGCGTGAGCCCGTAGCGGCGCAGCAGGTTGGCTGCCAAGCCTTCGCCTTCTTCGGCCAGGCCGATCAGAAAGTGCTCTGGCCCCACATAGGAATGACTCAACTCGTTGGAGGCCACGAAGGCACGGCTGAGCGCATCCTTGACACGTGGCGACACGCCGATCTCGCCTTCGAACGGCTTGTCGCCACGCTTGGCTTCGGATTCGATCTGCCGCTTGAGGTCATCGACCTTGATCTTGAACTGCCCCAGGATGGTCTTGACCACGTCGCTGTCGGTCAGCGCCAGCAGCAGGTGTTCGGTATCGACTTCGGGCCGGCCGAACTCGGCAGCATGTTTGGCGGCTTCCTGCAACAGGGCCTCAGACTGTTCGCTGATACGGCTGGCCAGCCCACTGCCGCGGCGGCGCGCCGTGCCCGCCGTTGCGGGAGCGGATTCGCCGAACGAGGCATCGACGACCTCGTCGGTATCGGCCGCCACGGACGGTGCATCGTCACCGATGCGGAAGAAGTCGCTGCCGAGGAAGTCTTCGAACAAACCGCTGCGCGAGCCAAACAGAGCCTCCAGCGGCGAGACGGTGCGCTTTTGCTGGCGCGCCAGTTGGCGATAGTGATCGTCACACAACAGCATGGTGCTGTGGCGACCATTGAGATTGGCTTCCACCCGCACCGTGGCGGGCTGGCCGCAGACTTGGCACTGCTTTCTGGCCATGCTGATGCTCCTTAAAGGGACTGATTTGACGAGGCACCGAAGGTCACGGCGCCTCGCCATTCACTTGGTTGTTTTTCGGAGGACGAGCCGATCGGCGTCAGCCGTTGATCGGGATCGAGCGCCCCTGCCTGGGGGCACTGGCCTCGCGCTTGTCCATCGTGATCGTGAGCACGCCGTTCTTGAAAGCGGCCTTGATCGTTTCCTGGTTGGCATCGGCCGGCAGATTCAGGGCGCGCTGAAAGCTGCCGTAGGAACGCTCCACGCGGTGGAAACCACCATCCTTCGTTTCCTGTTCCCGATGCTTCTCACCGCGCACCAGCAACACATCGTTATCGAGCGTGATCTGGATGTCCTTTTCCTCGACCCCGGGCACTTCCAGGGCGATCTTGTACTGCTTGTCGGTCTCCTGGATGTCCAGGGCCGGCTTCAGCAGGCCCGGCCACTCCGACGGCCAGCGTGGCATGGCCAGCGTCGGGAAACCGAAGCCTCGAAACGCGTCGTCGAACAGGCGATCGATCTCGCGATGCAATTGCAGGATGGGACTGACCGACCCACCCGCCACCGGCAGGTCATTGCGCTGCACCGGCAGCGAGGCAGTGCTCTGTTGTTCTTCCTGCTCCTTCTTGAACCAGTTCCAGGGAGCCAATTTCTTGAGATCAATGTCCATGTCACACCTCCAGAAGAAAAATTGAAGACTCTCGCTCACTCCGTTTGCCTGCGGCGACGGACAGCGCGCCCTGGCGACACGGGTTGTTCCGCTGACTTTGGCTGCTCATCCGTGCGTATCACCTCCTTCTTTCTGCCTGCTTGGGTCTGATCATTGATCCATCGATCGATTTCACTTTGACGAAACCGCCACGTCCCGCCGACCTTGAAGGCCGGAATGTCCCCGTGCGCGGCGAGCCGGTAAAGCGTCCGCTTGCCGACTTTCAAGTAGGCAGCCAACTCGTCGAGTGTGAAGATCGCCTGCTGGCGCGCTGTCATACCACCCCCACAAGTTCCGTCGTCACGCGGCCTCGCCTGAGGAAGTTCTTGCAGAACTTTGCAAGATATTGCGCTTACCATGCCGAAAGTCAAGCGTCAACATCCAGCGATCTGCTGGCTGAACCGCCCCGGAAATCCCGGAGGCTCGTTGGTGTGAGTCACGCCGCCATGGCGAGCTCACGGGTCTGCTGATAGTAGGCTGCTTCAGCTTCGGCTGGGGGGGATGTTGCTGATCGGCTCCAGCAGGCGTCGAAGATTGAACCAGTTCACCCATTCCAGCGTGGCCAGCTCGACGGCCTCGAGGCTTTGCCAGGAGCGACGGTGGATCACCTCGGCCTTGTACAGTCCGTTGGCAATACCCTCAATCAGCAGATGTCCGCTTCGGGTCGCATCACGCCTTGATTCTTGACGTGGGAGAACCCTGACCACCCCCTTCATCAGGAGTAGGTCATGGCAATTCTTCACACATCTCAGCCCCACGAGCCTTGGAACAAGGGAAAGCTGATCGGACAGAAGGCTCCGCTCAAGCTGAAAGATATCTGGGCCATCCGGATCAGACTTCAGCTTTGACCTGCCCCCACTGGCCATACCAGTGATTACTGATAAAGCCCGGGGTTGAAGGTTACTGCGTTGTCGGCTTGTTGTGCTCGGTGGTTGGCAGCGAACTGGGCAGGCGGGATTCGACCGCAGCTGCTGTGTGGTCGCACC
>NZ_JCAFSD010000019.1:0-16824 GCF_059368915.1 Stenotrophomonas sp. YJH_SMC_105-26
GGGTGCCCGGCTTCAATGAGGTTGCCGGCCAGCGGCCGGCACTACCATCGATGGGCCCCGGTAGAGCCGGCCGCTGGCCGGCTGCTCTGGGTGTCCGGTTCCAATGAGGTTGCCGGCCAGCGGCCGGCACTACCATCGATAGGCCCCGGTAGAGCCGGCCGCTGGCCGGCTGCTCTGGGTGTCCGGTTCCACTTCGGAAGCGGTCAGCGCGGCTGCTTCACCGGCAGCACCACGCGGAAGCGCGAGCCCACGCCCGGGGTGCTGTCCAGGTCGATGCGGCCGTGATGCTTGTTGATGATGCTGTAAGAGATCGACAGGCCCAGACCGGTGCCACTGCCGACCGGCTTGGTGGTGAAGAACGGATCGAAAATGCGCTGGCGCAGTTCCGGCGAGATGCCGCCGCCGGTGTCTTCGAATTCAACCCACACGTGATCGCCATCAACGCCGGTGCGCACGGTGATCGTGCCGCGCTCGGCGATGGCATGGCCAGCGTTGAGCAGCAGGTTCATGTAGACCTGGTTCAACTCCGACGGCAGGCACTCCACCAGCGGCAACTGGCCGAATTCGCGTACCAGGGTGACCTTGTACTTGAGTTCGTTCCAGATGATGTTGATGGTCGATTCCAGGCCCGCGTGCAGGTCGACCAGCTTCCACGATTCGTCGCGACCGGAATACGAGAAGTCCTTCAGGTCGCGCACGATGCGGGTAACGCGCTCGATGCCTTCGCGCGATTCCGCCATCAGCTGCGGCAGGTCGCGGCTGATGAAGTCGATGTCCAGGCGGTCACGGATGTCATCGATTTCCGGAATCAGTGCCTTCGGGTCCGGCGCGCGCAGGGCGCGCTCGTAGGCTTCGATCACGGTGAACAGGCTGCGCAGGTACTCCTGCAGGCTGCCCAGGTTGGAGTGCACGTAACCGATCGGGTTGTTGATCTCGTGCGCGACGCCGGCGGCGAGCTGGCCGATCGAGGCCATCTTCTCCGACTGCAGCAGCTTTTCCTGGGTGCCATTGAGGCGCAGGTAGGCCTGGCGCAGCTCGGCGTGGCGCTGCTGCAGTTCGCGCTCGTAGTCTTCCTGCCCTTCGATGTGGCGGAACAACGCAAGGAAATGCCCTTCGCCGACCGGACCATGGTGGTACAGGTGGGCGATGACCACGCCCTCGCCCAGCGGCAGGCTGCCATTCCAGTGGCCATGCTGGCGGGCCTGCTCCAGTGCATCAGGGGGGAGCAGCTCGCGCAGCCGCTGCGGCGGCGGCAATCCGCCGTCCGAGCCACTGGCCAGCAGGTTCTGCGCGGCCGGGTTGGCCAGGGCCACCTGCCCGTCTTCAGTGAACAGCAGCAGGCCTTCGCGCAGGCGCTCAAGCAGGGCCTGCAGCACCGGCTGCGGCGGAAGGGGGGCGGTAACCAGGGCGTTGGCAGCGGACACGGCGACTCGGGGCGTTCGAACAGGCGCCCAATATACGCGGTCATGCAGCGGGCTTCAGCCCACCGGGAGGGGGTGTGCGACCGCCGTCGCGTCAGGCGACGGCGAGTGGCCGGCCGATGCTGACCGTGTGCGACTGGCCCTTGGCATCGTAGGCCGAGGCATCTTCGGTACGGCCGAGCTGGCGCAGCGCCCAGTTCACCTCGCGGCGACGGCGCGACAGCAGCACGCCGTTGGCGCGGTTGCGCTCGGCCAGTTCCTGCAGCTGTTCGCCCTCGCCCACCGGCGGCGCGCCTTCCAGCGCACGCAGCGCTTCCAGCTTGGCGCCGGTGGCCCGGATCAGGGCGTGCACGTCGTGCTCGACCAGGGCCTGGCGCTCAACGTCCAGGGCCTGGGCGAGGCGCTGCAGCGGCTCGCTCATCGCCGCAGTCATCCGTGCAGCTGCTGGTCCAGATCGAGCATGCGCGATGCGATCGCGTCCGGATTGATCTTGTAGGTGCCGTTCTGCAGTGACTCGCGCACGGCCGCCACGCGCTGGGCGTCGATCGCCGGGGCGGTGGTCAGCTCACGCTCGATGGCCTGCAGATTGGTGGCCTCGCCGGTCAGGCGCAGGCTGTCGGCCGCCTCGACCGGGCGCGCCGCCGCATCGGTGCTGACGCCGGGCTTGCTGGCCGGGGTCGTCACGCTGCGCAGTGCCTGGGGGACCTGCAGGTTGCCGTCGATTTTCTGGCTCATGGGGTGTCCTGGAGTTGCCGTTCACAAGGGATAACGGCCGCAGGGCCGTGATCTTTAGGGATATTTTGCGGTAAATCAACGCGCCACGATTACGTCACCTGCGGCGTCGACCGTGCCCTGCACGATCCGCCGCGAGGACAGGTTCTCGACCGAGACCCGCTCGTTCTCACCGGCATCACCCATCGCACGGCCGGCAATGCGCACCTCGACCGAGCCGCGACGCGACACCAGGGCTACATTGTCTCCTCGCTTGATGAGACGCTGGACCACCAGATCGTTGTTCGACAGCAGGGCTCCGGCCTGCAACGGACGGCGGGCGATGCGGCCGATCGCTGCATTGGGATCGGACAGCACCGCGCCGGCAATCCGGGCAGCGTCACGCTGGGCAGTGGTGATATCGGCGGCCGTGAGGGTTTCTCCAGTGCCGATTCCGCGGTTGAGCACCAGCACGGTCTGGTTGCGCCGCACCTTCACCGGCACGAACAGGCGCCAGCCGCCCGCATCGGGACAGCTCACCTCCACCGTGGTGTTGGCGGTGGGCTGCACCTGCAACGCGCTGCCACATTTCGGCAGGCGCAGCGCATCGGCCACCTGCGCCTCGCCTTCGCTGCCGGCCGGCAGTGTCGACAATGCGGCCGCGCGGATGCTGGCCACCGGTTGCCAGTCGGCAGCCGCCGCCCACGGCGCAGCAGCGGCCAGTGCAAGGGCCAGTAGGGATGTGATCCGGCGCATGGCGCCTCCTGTCGATGGGATCTGGCCCAGCAGCGTGCAAGGGGTGTGCCAGAGACCGGGTCCCGTTGATCGGATCCGGGATGGGGATTCGACCGGATGGGTAGAGTCGACTGCCAGTCGACTTTCGCGCGAAGCGCGGGGTTTCCCGTGATCGGATCGAAGAGCAGTCGACTGACAGTCGCTCTACAAAAGCGGTGTGGAGCGCGCGGACGACAGAGCGCCCTCAAGTTCCGCCCCCACCACGCCGATACAGCAGCCATGTCCCATGACCTGCTCAACCGGATCGACCAGCGGACCCGACTGGCCGGCCACAACCGCCTGGCGCTGCTGCTGTTCCGCCTCGGCGGACGTCAGCTTTTTGGCGTCAATGTCTTCAAGGTGCAGGAAGTCCTGCGCCGCCCGGAGCTGTTCCAGGTGCCCGGCCTGCCCAGCCAGTTCTCCGGCGTGGCCGACGTGCGCGGCCGCTCGGTGCCGGTACTGGACCTGGGCCTGGCGATCGGCCACCCCGAGCGCGAACCGGACGCGGACACCTCGCCCGGCTACCTGGTCGTCACCGAATTCAACCGCTCGATCCAGGGCTTCCTGGTCAGTGGCGTCGAACGCATCGTCAACATCGCGGTGGAAGACATCCACCCGCCACCGGAGCTGGGCGCCGAGTCGAGCTACCTGACCGCGGTGACCCGCTTCCAGGGCGAGCTGATCCAGGTGATCGACGTTGAGAGCGTGCTGGCCGATATCGCCCAGGTGCGCGGAGAAGCGGTACTCGACCCGGCAATGGCCATGCCCGCCGACGGCCCGCAGCTGCAGGTGCTGGTGGTGGACGACTCGCGCGTGGCCCGCCAGCAGATCCGCAGCGTGCTGGACCAGCTGGGCGTGGGTGCCACCCTGCTTTCCGACGGCAAGCAGGCGCTGGACCACCTGCTGCAGGTCCACGCCTCGGGGGAAAACCCGACCGAGCGCTATGCCATGGTCATCTCGGACATCGAGATGCCGGCCATGGATGGCTACACGCTGACGACGGAAATCCGGCGCCACCCGGGCCTGGCCGGCCTGTACGTGCTGCTGCACACCTCGCTGTCGGGCGTCTTCAACAACGCCATGGTCGAGCGCGTCGGCGCCAATGCGTTCGTCGCCAAGTACTCGCCGCACGAGCTGGCCGACTTCGTGCTGGACCGCCTGCGCAAGGTGGCGCTGGCGGCGTAAGGCCCGCCGAGGGGTCGGATCCCGGAACGGGCTCCGACCCCGCATCGCAACGCGTCAACCACGGGGTCAGAGCCCCTGCGGGGATCTGACCCCCTCTCCATTTGGCACACCCCTTGCAGCTTCCCGGGCAACGTTCCCGTGGGAGTGCACCGTGCGCAACCTGATTACCGACTACCTGGGCGTCCACGCCCAGGCCATGCCGTTGCGCGAACAGCGGATGAAGCTGATCGCCAGCAACCTCGGCAATGCCGACACTCCCGGCTACAAGGCCCAGGACCTGGACTTCGATGCCGCCCTGCGCCACGCCCAGGGGCAGGATGCCAATGGCCTGATGGCCACCACCCATGAGCAGCACTACGAGATCAGTAGTGGCCTGAACCCGTTCCAGATCGCGCGCGAAGGCGTGCAGCCCAGCCTGGACGGCAACACCGTCGACCCCGATGCCGAGCGTGCCGCCTATGGCCGCGCCGCACTGGAATACCGCGCCTCGCTCAGCTTCGTCGAGAGCAAGGTGCGTTCCATGCTGACCGCGATCACGGGGCAATAAGCCATGAGCAACCTGCCGATCTTCGACATCGCCGGCTCCGCGCTGCAGGCACAGTCGGTGCGCATGAGCACCATCGCCTCCAACCTCTCCAATGCCGACACCGTCGCCGGTTCCGCCGACGCCGTGTACAAGCCGCTGGAACCGATCTTCCAGGCCGTCACCAGCAAGAACGATCCCAACATCACCTCGGTGAAGGTGAAGGAGATCACCCAGAGCGAGGCCGCGCCGATCAAGCGCTACGAGCCAGGCCACCCGCTGGCCGACGCCGATGGCTACATCTACCAGCCCGATGTCGATCCGGTGGCGCAGATGGTCAACCTGATCTCGACCTCGCGCAATTACCAGGCCGGCGTGGAGATGTTGACCACCGCCAAGGAACTGGCCCTGGCCACCCTGACCATGGGCCGCTGAGGCCCGCAGCACCGGATACCGCCATGACCACCGCCGTCAACAACCAGACCAGCCAGGACGTCTATTCCGCGCTGGGCCTGAACGCCCCCAACAGCAACGCCACGAAAAAGAAGAACACGCTGGACCAGGCCGACTTCCTGCGCCTGATGACCGAGCAGCTGCAGCACCAGGATCCGCTGAAGCCGATGGACAACACGCAGATGGTCGCGCAGATGGCGCAGATGTCCACCGTGCAGGGCATCACCGATCTGAACAAGACGGTGAAGGGCTTCCAGGAGTCGATGGCCAGCGACCAGGTGCTGCGTGGCGCTGCGCTGGTCGGCCACCAGGTGCTGGTGCCGTCGGAAAAGCTGGTGCTGGAGAAGGAAGGCAATGTCGAAGGCACGGTGGCTGCACCGTCGGCCGGCATCATCACCGTGGACATCACCGACGCCAACGGCGCCAAGGTCACCTCGCTGAGCGTGGAAGCCAAGGCTGCCGGCGAAACCGCCTTCCAGTGGGACGGCAAGGATGCCAACGGCAAGCGCATGGAGCCGGGCAAGTACTCCATCGTCGCCAACCATGTCGACACCGCCGGCAAGAGCACCAAGCTGTCCACCTACGTACAGGCGCCGGTGGAGAGCGTGACCGTTGGTTCCGACGGCCTGTACCTGAACCTCAAGGGCCTGGGCACGGCCCCGATCGACTACGTGCTCCGCGTCAGCTGAGCCGCACCTTCCGCATCAACCAGGAGCATCCCATGGGCTTCAATGTCTCGCTGTCCGGCATCAACGCCGCCAACACCGACCTGAGCGTCACCGCCAACAACGTCGCCAACGTCAACACTACCGGCTTCAAGCAGTCGCGCGCGGAGTTCGCCGACCTGTTCGCTTCGACCAGCTACGGCCTGTCGAAGAACCAGACCGGCTCGGGCGTGCGCGTTTCCAACGTCGCCCAGCAGTTCATCCAGGGCCACAACGAGCAGACCGGGCGCAGCCTGGACATGGCCATTTCCGGTGAAGGCTTCTTCACCATGAACATGAATGGTTCGCGCGTGTACTCGCGTGCCGGCAACTTCCAGACCGATTCGGCCGGCTACGTGGTCAACCCGCAGGGTGCGCGCCTGCAGGTGTTCGCGCCGAATGCCGATGGCACCAACTTTGATGCCGGCCGCCTGGTCGACCTGCAGCTGCTGACCACCGACAGCCCGCCGAAGCAGACCAGCGAAGTGAAGGTTGGCTTCACCCTGCCGGCCAACGCCAAGCAGCCGACGGTGGCGACCTTCGACCCGGCCGATTCGAACAGCTACAACCACTCCAGCGGTGGCATCACCGTGTACGACTCGCTGGGCGTGAGCCACATCCAGGTCTCGTACTTCGTCAAGGGCGCCAACCCCAACGAATGGACCGTGCGCAATTACGTCGATGGCCAGCCGGCCGGCGCACCGACCCCGGTCACCTTCGACAACAGCGGCAAGCTGGTCGCACCTGCCAACGGCAAGGTCAGCCTCGGCACCTTCACCCCGACCACCGGTGCCGGCCAGTTGAACATGACGCTGGACATCAGCGGCTCCACCCAGTACGGCGAGAAGTTCGCCCTGCGCAATACCCAGCAGGACGGCTATGCCGCCGGCAAGCTCAACGAAGTGACCGTGTCCGAATCCGGCGTGGTCTACGCCCGCTATTCCAACGGCGACGACAAGCCACTGGGCCAGGTCGCCCTGACCACCTTCAACAACACGCAGGGCCTGGAATCGAAGGGCAACAACCTGTGGGTGGAGACCTTCGAATCGGGCACGCCGCGCACCGGCATGCCGGACACCTCCAACCTCGGCAAGATCCAGGCCGGCTCGCTGGAAGCGTCCACCGTCGATCTCACCGAGCAACTGGTCAACATGATCACCGCGCAGCGCAACTTCCAGGCCAACGCGCAGATGATCACCACGCAGGACCAGATCACCCAGACCGTCATCAACATCCGTTGATGAGCTGCTGACCCTGTCACGGAACTCCCCGCATGGATAAAGCTCTTTACGTGGCGATGACCGGTGCCCGCGCCTCCCTGCAGGCGCAGGGAACGCTCAGCCACAACCTCGCCAACTCGGACACCCCTGGCTTCAAGGAAGCGCTGGCCAACACCGAAGCCTTCCCGATCAAGGGCCCGGGCTTTGCCTCGCGGGTGGATGCGCTGCACGTCGACGCCGGCTTCAACCGTACGCCCGGCTCGCAGCACATCACCGGCAAGCCGCTGGATCTGTCCCTGCAGACCGGCACCTGGCTGGCCGTGCAGTCCAGCGACGGCAGTGAGGCGTACACGCGCGGCGCTGCATTGTCGGTCACCCCGAACGGCCAGCTGGTGACCTCCAGCGGCCGTCCGGTACTGGATGACAACAACAACCCGATCGCCATTCCGCCCTACCAGGCGATGGAAATCGGTGCCGACGGCACGCTCTCGATCATCCCGCAGGGCGAAGGCCCGCAGACCATGGCGCAGATCGGCCGGATCAAGGTGGTACAGGCGCCGGACGAGCGCCTCGAGCGTGGCCTGGATGGCCTGTTCCGCAACACCGACCCACTGCAGCCGTTCGCACCGGCACAGGGCACCGCCGTGCACAGCGGCCAGCTGGAAGGCAGCAACGTCGATGCCGCCGGTGCACTGGTGCAGATGATCCAGCTGCAGCGCCAGTACGAAATGCAGGTGCAGGTGATCAAGCACGGCGACGACAACGCGCGCAGTGCCAACAACCTGCTGCGCCTGGGCAGCTGACGGAATTCCGGCGCCGCCCGGGCGCGGCGCTGGCACACCGCTTGCACACCCGTTACCAAGGGCCGCATCGCGCGGCCGGCTTTACCCAGACAGGACACCGAAGATGAACCAGGCATTGTGGATCGCGAAAACCGGACTGGATGCGCAGCAGATGCGCATGTCGGTGGTTTCCAACAACCTCGCCAACACCAACACCACCGGCTTCAAGCAGGACCGTGCCAGCTTCGAGGACCTGCTGTACCAGCAGGTACGCCAGCCCGGCGGCTCTTCGTCGGCGCAGACCCAGCTGCCGACCGGCCTGCAGCTGGGTACCGGTGTACGCGTGGTCGCCACCGCCAAGAATTTCGAGCAGGGTGGCCAGCAGCAGACCGGCCGTGCGCTGGACGTGATGGTCAACGGCCGCGGCTTCTTCGAAGTGCAGATGCCCGACGGCAGCTCGGCCTACACCCGTGATGGCTCGTTCAAGATCAACCAGGACAGCGAGCTGGTCACCAACAGCGGCTACCCGGTGCAGCCGGGCATCCAGATTCCCGAGGGCGCGCAGTCGGTGACCATCGGTACCGACGGCACCATCAGCGTGAAGATGGCCGACGGCGCGGCGTCAGTGGAAGTGGGTGCGCTGACCCTGACCGACTTCGTCAATCCGGCCGGCCTGCAGGCACGCGGCGAGAACCTGTTCCTGGAAACCACCGCTTCCGGTCCGGCACAGAACGGCAATCCCGGGCTCAACGGCCTCGGCACCGTGGTGCAGGGCGCGCTGGAAGGCAGCAACGTCAATGTGGTCGAAGAGCTGGTGTCGATGATCGAAACCCAGCGCGCCTACGAAATGAACGCCAAGGCAATCTCCACCACCGATTCGATGCTCGGATATCTCAACAACAAGCTCTGACCGGCCCAACCGGGAAACCGCCATGTCGCCCATTTCCAGATTCACCCGCACTGCCCTCGCCTGCGCCGTGGTCGCCCTGCTCGGTGGCTGCGTGATCGCCGGCGACGTGCGCCCCTACGCGGCGATGGCACCGATCCAGCCGATCATGCCGCCGCAGGCCGCGCCGACCGCCGGTGCGATCTACGCTGCCGGCCCGACCCTGCAGCTGTACTCGGACCGCCGCGCACGCGATGTCGGCGACCTGCTGACCATCACCCTGCTGGAAAACACCACCGCGCAGACCAGCGCCAACACGGCCACCAACAAGGAATCCAACCTGAGCCTGGGCACGCCGTCCATCCTCGGTGCGCCGGTCACCCTGGGCGGCAAGGACATCCTCAGTGCGACGGCCAAGGGCGCGCGTGACTTCACCGGCAAGGGCAACAGCGCGCAGAGCAACCGCCTGCAGGGCAGTGTCACCGTCACGGTGATCCAGCGCCTGCCCAATGGCAACCTGGTGGTACAGGGGCAGAAGAACCTGCGACTGAACCAGGGTGATGAACTGGTACAGGTGCAGGGCATCGTGCGCCCGGGCGACATCAGCCAGGACAACACCATTCCTTCCAGCCGCGTGGCCGAAGCCCGCATCGTCTACGGCGGCCGCGGCCCGGTCGCGCAGTCCAACGCGATGGGCTGGCTGAGCCGCTTCTTCAATTCCGGCCTGACGCCGTTCTGAGTATGGCCATGAAACTCCTCCCCTCTTCTTCCTGGCAGCGCCGCGTGGCGTCGTTCGTCGCGCTGATGCTGCTGGTCGTGGCAGCCCCGGCCAGCGCCGAGCGCATCAAGGACCTGGCCCAGGTCGGCGGCGTGCGTGGTAACGCCCTGGTGGGCTACGGCCTGGTGGTCGGCCTGGATGGCAGCGGCGACCGCACCAGCCAGGCGCCCTTCACCGTGCAGAGCCTGAAGAACCTGCTCGGCGAGCTGGGCGTGAACGTACCGGCCAACGTCAATCCGCAGCTGAAGAATGTTGCGGCCGTCGCGATCCATGCCGAGCTGCCGCCGTTCGCCAAGCCGGGCCAGCCGATCGACATCACCGTGTCGTCGATCGGCAACGCCGTCTCGCTGCGCGGCGGCTCGCTGCTGATGGCCCCGCTGCGCGGCGCCGACGGCCAGATCTATGCGATCGCGCAGGGCAACCTGATCGTCGGCGGCTTTGGTGCGCAGGGCAAGGATGGTTCGCGGGTTTCGGTGAACGTACCGAGCGTGGGCCGCATTCCCAATGGCGCCACGGTCGAGCGTGCCCTGCCCGACCCGCTGGCCAATGGCGGCGACATCACGCTGAACCTGCACAACAACGATTTCACCACCGTTTCGCGCATGGTCGCCGCACTCAACAACGCGTTCGGCGAAGGCGCCGCGCGTGCGGTCGACGGCGTGACCGTGGCCGTGACTGCGCCGACCGATCCGGGCGCACGCATCGGCCTGCTGGCCCGCATCGAGAATCTGGAGCTGACCCCGGGCAGCGCCCCGGCCAAGGTCGTGGTCAATTCCCGCACCGGCACCGTGGTCATCGGCCAGCAGGTGCGGGTCGGCCCTGCCGCGATCTCGCATGGTTCGCTGACGGTGACGATCCAGGAGAACACCAACGTCAGCCAACCCAATGCCCTGTCCGGTGGCCGTACCGTGGCCAGCCCACAGTCGACCATCACCGCCACCAACGACGGCAGCCGCATGTTCAAGTTCAGCGGCGGCACCACCCTGGACGAGATCGTGCACGCGGTGAACGCCGTGGGCGCGGCGCCGGGCGACCTGATCGCGATCCTGGAAGCCCTGAAGCAGGCCGGCGCATTGAGTGCCGAGCTCGAGGTGATCTGACATGCGCATCAATCCCGCATTCGACCTGCACCCGGCGCAGCAGAACGACCCGGCGAAGATCGACAAGGTCGCACGCCAGCTGGAAGGCCAGTTCGCACAGATGCTGGTCAAAAGCATGCGTGATGCCAGTTTCGGCGACTCGCTGTTTCCCGGCGAGAACAAGATGTTCCGCGACATGTACGACCAGAAGATCGCCGAGGCGATGACCCGCGGCAAGGGGCTGGGCCTGTCCGGCATGATCAGCCGCCAGCTGTCCGGCCAGGCCGCCGACGGCCCCGCGCTGGATACCCGCGTGGATCCGGCCAAGGCCAGCCGCGCATACCAGCTCAACGCGCCGGACAAGCCGGCACCGTCGCTGCCGTTGGAAGATGGCAGCCAGGCCGTGCGCATGCTGCAGCAGATGGCGGCCGGCGCACAGCACGGCGCGCAGGCCGCGCTGGCACCGATGGAACAGGCACTGGACCTGATCGCCGGTCGCGAAAGCAGCAGCCTGCACCGCTCGCTGGGCACCGAGGATCCGTACATCGGCAACCTGCAGGGCGAGGACTGGTCCACCAACAACGACCAGTGGTCGGCGACGGCCAGTAACCGCGGTACGGCCATGAGCCAAGCCGATGCGATGGCTACCCGCACCGCCGTGGCCCAGCTGGGGCCGCACACGCCGGAAGGTTTCGTCGCCAGCATCTGGCAGCACGCGCAGAGCGCGGCCAGGGAACTGGGCGTGGATGCCCGTGCGCTGGTCGCCCAGGCCGCGTTGGAAACCGGCTGGGGCAAGCGCCACATCCGCCAGTCCGACGGCAGTACCTCGCACAATCTGTTCGGCATCAAGGCCACCGGCTGGAGCGGCCAGCGCGTTGAAGCCGGCACCCACGAATACGTGGATGGCGTACGCCGCAACGAAACCGCCAGCTTCCGCGCCTACAGCTCGCCGGCCGAAAGCTTCGCCGACTACGTGCGCCTGCTGAAGACCAGCCCGCGCTACCAGCAGGCCCTGCAGGCCGGCACCGACGTGCAGGGCTTCGCCCGTGGCCTGCAGCGCGCCGGCTATGCCACCGACCCGCGCTATGCGGCCAAGATCGCCGCGATCGCCGGCGGCCCGACCATCGAGCGTGCCGTAGCGGCCGTGACCGACGCCGGCGCGCGCCTTGGCCAGACCTTCGCCAGCACCGCGACCGCGGCGCTGGGTATCACCCGTCGTTGAGGAACCCCATGTCCAGCGTACTTTCCACCGGTACCGGTGCCCTGCTCGCCTTCCAGCGTGCGTTGGCGACCACCAGCCACAACGTGGCCAACCTCAATACGCCCGGCTACAGCCGGCAGAAGGTCAACTTCGCTACCGCCGACCCGCAGAACTACGGCTATGGCACGGTCGGCAACGGCACCCGGATCACTGACATCCGCCGCACTGCCGACCAGCTGGCGATCTCGCGCCTGCTCGACAGCAGCGGTGAACTGGCGCGCCTGAAACAGCTTTCGGGCATGGCCGACCGGGTCAACGCGCTGTTCTCCGATGCGGCCACCAATGTGGCCGGCGTCTGGTCGAACTTCTTCGATTCGGTCAGTGGCCTGTCGTCCAACGCGGCCGGCACCGCCGACCGCCAGAACATGCTCGACGGCGGCAAGGCGTTGGCCAACCGCTTCGTGCAGCTCAACACGCACTTGAACAACCTCAACAGCGAGGTCAACAACGGCCTGCTGGCCGGTGCCACCGAGGTCAACCGCCTGGCGCAGGAAATCGCGCAGATCAACGGCGCCATCGGCACCAACGTCGCCACCGCGGCGCCCGATCTGCTCGACCGCCGCGACCAGCTGATCACCCAGCTGATCGGCTACACCGGTGGCACGGCGGTGATCCAGGACGGCGGCATCATGAATGTCTACACCGCCGGCGGCAACGCGCTGGTGGTGGGTACCACGGCGACCAAGGTCACCACCGTGGCCGACCCGTACCAGCCCGAGCGCCTGCAGTTGGCGCTGGAGACCCAGGGCAACACCATCCGCCTCGACCCGAAGGCGGTCGGCGGCCAGATCGGTGGCCTGCTGGAATTCCGCGACACCGTGCTGACCCCTGCCCAGGCTGAACTGGGCAAGCTGGCGGTGGGCCTGGCCGAGAGCTTCAACCAGGCGCACCACCAGGGCGTGGACCTGTATGGCCAGCTGGGCGGGGACTTCTTCACCATCGGCAACCCGCGCGTCACCGGCAACAACAGCAATACCGGCACCGCCAGCCTCAGCGCAACCTACGGCGACCTGGGCAAGCTGGACGCGCAGAACGTGGTGCTGCAGTTCGATGGCACCAACTGGAAGGCCAGCCGCGCCGACACCGGCGCCAGCATCCCGCTGACCGGCACCGGCACCGCCGCCGATCCGCTGGTAATCAACGGCGTCAAGCTGGTCGTCGGCGGTACGCCGGCTGCAAATGACCGCTTCCTGCTGCAGCCGACCGCGGGCGTGGCCGGCAGCATGGAAGTGGCAATCACCGATCCGTCGCGCATCGCCGCCGCTGCAGCGGTGAAGGGCGCGGCCGCCACCGCCAACACCGGTACCGGCAAGCTGAGCGGTGTCACCGTCACCGATTCGACCAACGCCAACCTGCGCAATCCGTCGGCGATCGTGTTCACCTCGGCCACCACCTACACCATCGACGGTGGGCCGCCGCAGACCTACACGCCCGGCCAGACCATCAGCGCCAACGGCTGGAGCTTCGTGCTGGACGGTGCACCGAAGGTGGGCGATACCTTCAACATCACCCCGACCCCGGCCGGTTCGTCGGACAACAGCAACGCGTCGAAGATGGCCAAGGTGGAAAGCGCGAAGGCGTTCAACGCCGGAACGGTGACACTGAACGGCGCGCTGGGTGGCCTGACCACCCAGGTCGGCGCCGCCGCCCGCTCGGCCGAGTACTCGCTCGACGCGCAGCTGGTGATCAATGACAAGGCGCAGGAAGCCCGCGACGAAGTCTCCGGCGTGAACCTGGACGAGGAAGCGGCGGACATGCTGCGCCTGCAGCAGGCCTACCAGGCCGCCTCGCAGCTGATCTCGACCGCCGACAGCATGTTCCAGACCATCCTGGGAGCCGTCCGCCGATGAGCAGCCGCATCTCCACCAGCATGATGTTCAACCAGTCGGTGTCGCTGATGATGGCCAAGCAGGCCAAGCTCAGCCACCTGGAGCAGCAGATCGCCACCGGCAGCAAGATCGTCAGCGCCAAGGACGATCCGGTTGCCGCCGGCACCGCGGTCGGCCTTGACCGCAGCCTGGCTGCACTGGACCGCATGAAGCTCAATGCCGGCAACGTGCAGAACCGCCTGGGCGTGCAGGAAAACACCCTGGCACAGGTCAACGACCTGATGGCACGCGTCAACGATCTGACCATCCAGGCCAGCAATCCGGCGCTGAGCGCGGCGGACAAGAAGACGCTGATCACCGAGGTCAACCAGATCCGCGACGGCCTGCTGTCGCTGGCCAACGCCGATGATGGCACCGGCCGCTACGTGTTCGGTGGCACCAACGACGGCGACCCGCCGTTTGCCAAGATCAACGGCAAAGTGGTCTACCGTGGCGACCAGACCCAGCGCCAGGTCGAAGTCGGTCCGGATACCTACGTGAAGGACGCGCTGCCCGGCAGCGAGATCTTCATGCGCATTCCCACCGGCGATGGCTTCGTCGACGGCAGCGCCGCGGCCGGCAACACCGGCAACGGCGTGCTGACCAACATCACCCGCGACGGCAGCGACAGCTGGAACGGCCAGGGCTTCAGCGTGCGCTTCACCACTGGCAACCAATACGAGGTGGTGGACGGTGCGGGCAACGTGACCGGAACCGGCACCTACAAGGCCGGCGACGATCTGGAAGTGAACGGTGTGCGCCTGCGCATCACCGGCGCACCGGCAGCGGGCGACAGCTTCAGCGTACAGGCCGCGAGCAGCCGCGACATCTTCTCCACCATGGACAACCTGGTGGCGGCGCTGGGTGCCGACACCGGTACCACCGCGCAGATGACTGCGCAGCAGAACCAGCTGCAGAGCGCACTGCGCGACGTGGCGCGCGCTTCCGAGCGGATGATCGATTCGCGTGCCGCAGGCGGTGCGCAGTTGAAGGCGCTGGACAATGCCGCCGACATGCGCGAGGCCAATGGCGTGACCCTGAAGACCACGCTGTCGCAGATGCGCGACCTGGATTACGCCGATGCGCTGAGCCAGTACCAGCTGCAGAGCACCGCGCTGCAGGCGGCGCAGACGATCTTCTCGCAGATGCAGTCGATGTCGCTGTTCAACAAGCTGCGCTGACGCCCCGCCCGCGTCAGTCCCGAAAGGCCGCGATGCCCTGCATCGCGGCCTTTTTCGTTTGCGCGCCTGCCCGCCGCTGCGCGGCCACCTGGCCGTCGCTGGCCGATCTTCCGTGATTCTCCATCAAGCCCGGCCCGACCCCGCCGATACCTTCATCAGCGCTGGTCAGGCCCTGCCCGACCGCCCCTCCCGGGGCCGCTTCCACCCTGGCAACAGGGCTGAAAACCCCGGGAAAACAGCTTCAGGCAACGAATTCTGGCTTCAACGGAATTCACGGCTAAAGGTTGTTGACAAAGCGCCGTTATTCATTTGGCAACGGCGAAGCACACAGCCACACAAAAAAACAGGCGGCGCTTCGTTTCATTCACCAACGGGTTCCATATAAGAGGAGACGACCCCATGGCACAGGTAATCAACACCAATACGATGTCGCTCAACGCTCAGCGCAACCTGAGCACCAGCGGCAGCTCGCTCGCCACCACCATCCAGCGCCTCTCGTCCGGCCTGCGCATCAACAGCGCGAAGGACGACGCGGCCGGCCTGGCCATCAGCGAGCGCTTCACCACCCAGATCCGCGGTCTGGACGTGGCCATCCGCAATGCCAACGACGGCATCTCGCTGGCCCAGGTCGCCGAGGGTTCGCTGAACGAAGTCGGCAACAACCTGCAGCGCATCCGCGAACTGGGTGTGCAGGCCTCCAATGCCACCAACTCGGCCAGCGACCGCAAGGCCCTGCAGGCTGAAGTGACCCAGCTGGTCAGCGAGATCGACCGCGTCGCCAAGCAGGCCGACTTCAACGGCACCAAGCTGCTGGACGGCAGCTTCACCAGCCAGCTGTTCCAGGTGGGTGCCAACGCCGGACAGGCCATCGCCATCAACAGCGTGGTCAACGCCAAGGCCGATTCGCTGGGCGCGGCCACCTTCGCCAACGGTTATACCGGCACCGCACTGGCGGTGGACAAGGCGACGGCCGACACCACCTACTCCGGCCTGCAGGTCTCGGTCACCCCGCCGGGCGGCACCGCCACCACGGTCACCATCAGCGACTTCACGGTGAAGGCCGGCGAATCGATCACCTCGGCCACCGCCGCGGCGATCAACAACAAGCTGGGCGAAACCGGCGTGGTTGCCTCGGTCAATGCCGGCGTCGTCAGCCTGGCCTCGGTCAAGGATGGCCAGACCTTCGCGCTGGGTGTCAGCGCGGCGACTCCGCCGGCCGGCGCCACCGCCGCGACCCTCGCCGGCCTGGGCCTGACCGAGACCAGCACCAACGGCGGCACCCTGACCGGTGCAGCGGCCAGCTTCGTCAAGGACCTGAACGTCACTACCGCCGAAGGCGCACAGAAGGCGATGTCGATCGTCGACAAGGCCCTGGAATCGGTCAACAGCGTCCGCGCCGACCTCGGCGCGATCCAGAACCGCTTCACCTCGGTGGTGGCCAACCTGCAGACCTCCTCGGAGAACCTGTCCGCATCGCGCAGCCGCATCCGCGATACCGACTTCGCCAAGGAAACCGCCGAACTGACCCGCACCCAGATCCTGCAGCAGGCCGGTACGGCCATGCTGGCCCAGGCCAACCAGGTACCGCAGAACGTGCTCAGCCTGTTGCAGCGCTGACATGAGCCGCCCCCGGGGCACGTCGGGGGCGTCTAACCCAACTCACGTGCAACCGCTCAAGGACCTCTCCTCATGGCACAAGTCATCAACACCAATACGATGTCGTTGAATGCTCAGCGTAACCTGAGCACCAGCGGCAGCTCGCTGGCTACCACCATCCAGCGCCTGTCCTCCGGTTCGCGCATCAACAGCGCCAAGGACGACGCCGCCGGCCTGGCGATCTCCGAGCGCTTCGGCACGCAGATCCGCGGTACCGACGTCGCCATCCGCAATGCCAACGACGGTATCTCGCTGGCCCAGGTCGCCGAAGGTTCGCTGACCGAAATCGGCAACAACCTGCAGCGCGTCCGCGAGCTGTCGGTGCAGGCCTCCAACGCCACC
>NZ_JCAFSD010000020.1:0-16522 GCF_059368915.1 Stenotrophomonas sp. YJH_SMC_105-26
CGAGGAGTAATCCTTGAACTCGCCACCGAAGCGCTCGGCACCGATCTTGGTCAGTGCGGCGGTCAGCGTGGTCTTGCCGTGATCGACGTGACCGATGGTGCCGACGTTGACGTGCGGCTTGGTGCGCTCGAACTTACCCTTTGCCATTGTTCTATACCTTGATTGTTCGTAAGTGGTTTCAAGAGAGGCTGAGCGAGGCTCAGCCCTTCTTCATGACGGCTTCGGCGATGTTGGTCGGAGCCGGCTCGTAGTGATCGAATTCCATGGTGAAGGTGGCGCGGCCCTGGGTCTGCGAACGCAGCGCAGTGGCGTAGCCGAACATTTCACCCAGCGGGATCATCGCGTTGATGATGCTGGCCGAACCGTCACCGGTGGTGTCGGAACCCTGCAGCACGCCGCGACGACGGCTGACGTCGCCCATCACGTCACCCTGGTAATCCTCCGGGGTCACGATCTCGACCTTCATGATCGGCTCCAGCAGCACCGGCTTGGCCTTGGCGAAGCCCTGCTTGAAGGCCATCGACGAGGCCAGCTTGAACGCCATTTCCGAGGAGTCGACGTCGTGGTACGAACCGAACACCAGCTTCACCTTGACGTCCACGACCGGGAAGCCAGCCAGCGGACCGCTGGTGATGGTTTCGCGCAGGCCCTTTTCAACCGACGGAATGAATTCCTTCGGGATCACGCCGCCGGTGATGTCGTTGATGAACAGGAAGTCGTCCTTGATGGCCGGAGCCAGCTTCGGATCGGCACGGTCTTCAGCGGTGATCGGCGACAGCTCGATCACGACGTGACCGTACTGACCCTTACCACCGGACTGCTTGGCGTGCTTGTAGTCCGACTTGACGTCAGCCAGGGTGATGGTTTCGCGGTAGGCCACCTGCGGCGCGCCGACGTTGGCTTCAACGTTGAACTCGCGCTTCAGGCGATCGACGATGATGTCCAGGTGCAGCTCGCCCATGCCCGAGATGATGGTCTGGCCGGATTCTTCGTCGGTCTTGACGCGGAACGACGGATCTTCCTGCGCCAGACGGCCCAGGGCCAGACCCATCTTTTCCTGGTCCGACTTGGTCTTCGGCTCGACGGCCATCGAGATCACCGGCTCCGGGAACGTCATGCGCTCCAGGATGATCGGCGCGTCCACGGCGCACAGGGTGTCACCGGTGGTGGTGTCCTTCAGGCCCACGGCAGCAGCGATGTCACCAGCCAGAACTTCCTTGATTTCCTCGCGGTTGTTCGAGTGCATCTGCAGGATGCGACCGATGCGCTCCTTCTTGCCCTTCACCGAGTTCAGCACGGTGTCGCCACCGTTCAGGGTGCCCGAGTAGACGCGGAAGAAGGTCAGCGCGCCGACGAACGGGTCGGTGATGATCTTGAAGGCCAGCGACGAGAACGGAGCCTTGTCGTCCGACTTGCGGGTCATCTCGACGGTGTCGTCGTCAACGTCCACGCCCTTCACGTCCGGCACGTCGACCGGCGACGGCAGCAGCTGGATCACGCCGTCCAGCATGGCCTGCACGCCCTTGTTCTTGAAGGCCGAGCCGCAGTACATCGGCACGATCTCGGTGGCCAGGGTGCGGGTACGCAGCGCATTGATGATTTCAGCCTCGGCCAGCTCTTCGCCGCCCAGGTACTTTTCCATCAGCTCTTCGCTGGCTTCGGCAGCGGTCTCGACCATGAACTGGCGAGCCTCTTCGGCAGCCGCCTGCAGATCGGCCGGGATGTCGCTGTATTCGAACTTCATGCCCTGCGAAGCCTCATCCCAATGGATGGCCTTCATCTTCAGCAGGTCGACAACGCCCTTGAAGTTGTCTTCAGCGCCGATCGGCAGCTGCATCGGCACGGCGACCGCGCCCAGCTTGGCCTTCAGCTGGCCGACGACCTTCTGGAAGTTGGCACCGGTGCGGTCCATCTTGTTGACGAACGCGATGCGCGGCACGTGGTACTTGTTGGCCTGGCGCCACACGGTTTCCGACTGCGGCTGCACGCCACCGACGGCACACAGGACGAAGACGGCACCGTCGAGCACGCGCAGCGAGCGCTCCACTTCGATGGTGAAGTCGACGTGCCCGGGGGTGTCGATGATGTTGAAGCGGTGCTCCGGCAGGGACTTGTCCATGCCCTTCCAGAACGCGGTGGTGGCAGCGGACTGGATCGTGATGCCACGCTCCTGCTCCTGCTCCATCCAGTCCATGGTGGCGGCGCCGTCGTGCACTTCACCGATCTTGTGGCTCTTGCCGGTGTAGAACAGGATGCGCTCGGACGTGGTGGTCTTGCCGGCATCGATGTGAGCCATGATGCCGAAGTTACGGTAACGCTCGATGGGAGTGGAACGGGCCACGGGAGCCTCTCAGATTTCTTGGATTTCGGATGGCCGAACGCCGCCTTTCGGCGGCCTTCGGATTGGCGCAGCCCTTCTGGGACCGCGAGGCAGCACGCACCGAAGTGGTGCTGCCCTGCCTGTTTTACAAGGCCGTCAAACTCACCAGCGGTAGTGGGCGAATGCCTTGTTGGCTTCGGCCATGCGGTGGGTTTCTTCGCGCTTCTTGATGGCGCCGCCACGGTTTTCCGAGGCGTCGATCAGTTCAGCAGCCAGCTTCTTCGGCATGGTGTTCTCACCACGCTTGCGCGCGGAGTCGATCAGCCAGCGCATGGCCAGGGCCATCTTGCGCGACGAACGCACTTCGACCGGCACCTGGTAGGTGGCACCACCGACGCGACGCGACTTGACTTCGACCGCCGGAGCGACGTTGTCCAGAGCCTTCTGCACCAGTTCAATGGCGTTGGCGCTGCTGTTCTTCTCGGTGATCACGTCCATGGCGCCGTACACGATCTTTTCGGCGACGGACTTCTTGCCGCTCTGCATGACCATGTTGATGAAGCGGGCGATGGTTTCGCTTCCGTGCTTCGGATCGGGCAGGACGGAACGCTGCGGAGTATTACCCTTACGCGACATAGTGCTCTCTCCTTATGCCTTCGGACGCTTGGCGCCGTACTTGGAACGGGCCTGGCGACGCTTGGCAACGCCGGCGGCGTCGAGCGAGCCACGAACGGTGTGGTAACGCACACCCGGCAGGTCCTTGACGCGACCGCCGCGGATCAGGACCACGGAGTGCTCCTGCAGGTTGTGGCCTTCACCACCGATGTAGGAAATCACTTCTTCCTGGTTGGTCAGGCGGACCTTGGCAACCTTGCGCAGAGCCGAGTTCGGCTTCTTCGGAGTGGTGGTGTAGACACGGGTGCAGACGCCACGGCGCTGCGGGCACTTGTCGAGCGCCGGCGAGGCACTCTTGTAGGTGGTCGCTTGCCGCGGCTTGCGGACCAGCTGGTTGATCGTCGCCATCAGTAGGTTCTTCTGATTGGTGGCCGGAAAATCCGACCAGAGATGCGGAAATGTTAAAGCAGGCCGAAATTCTGGCCTGCTGAGACAGACGATTGTAGCAACCTGCCAGGAAAGCAGTCAAACGCCTCCTGTCAAGCCCGTCCCTGATCCCGGGACGTTACTGGGGGGCCTCCATGTACCCCGTTCAGGTTGACAGGGTCGATCGCGGACGATCTCCCCTGCCCTTTCCCAATCCCATCGATGGACCGATGGGGTGGTCCGGCCTTGCGGCCGGACCGGCTACCTCATTCTTCGCCCGACGCCTGTTCAGCTTCGGCTTCAACCACCGGCGCCTCGACCGCGGCCGGGGTACCGGCCAGGGTCTGCATTTCCGACTCGGTGAGACCGGAAGCGCCGCGACGGCGGTTGCTGTGGTACGCCAGGCCGGTACCGGCCGGAATCAGGCGACCCACGATGACGTTTTCCTTCAGGCCACGCAGGTTGTCCGAGGTGCCGCGGACGGCCGCTTCGGTCAGCACGCGGGTGGTTTCCTGGAACGAAGCGGCCGAGATGAACGATTCGGTCGCCAGCGACGCCTTGGTGATACCCAGCAGGACCGGATCGAAGTGCGCCGGCAGCTCGTTGCGGGCCGACAGGCGCGCATTTTCCTCGATAACGCGCTGACGCTCCACCTGTTCGCCGTTCAGGAACTTGCTGCTGCCCTGATCGGTGATCTCGACCTTGCGCAGCATCTGGCGGGTGATCACCTCGATGTGCTTGTCGTTGATCTTCACGCCCTGCAGGCGGTACACGTCCTGGATTTCCTTCACCAGGTAGGCCGCCAGCGGCTCGACGCCCAGCAGGCGCAGGATGTCCTGCGGGCTCGGCTCGCCGTCCACGATGGTTTCACCCTTGGTGACATGCTCGCCTTCGAACACGATGACCTGGCGGTACTTCGGGATCAGCTCTTCGTGCTCCGAACCATCGGTGTCCTTGATGATCAGGCGCTGCTTGCCCTTGGTGTCCTTGCCGAAGCTGATGATGCCCGAACGCTCGGCCAGCACCGCCGGATCCTTCGGCTTGCGCGCTTCGAACAGGTCGGCCACGCGCGGCAGACCACCGGTGATGTCGCGGGTCTTCGACGCTTCCTGCGGGATCTTGGCGACGACGTCGCCCACGCCCACCGGGGCGCCGTCCTGCAGGTTGACGATCGAACGCGGCGGCAGCAGGTACTGCGCCGGCAGGTCGGTGCCCGGAATCGACAGGTCATTGCCCTTGGCGTCGACGATGCGCACGATCGGGCGCAGGTCCTTGGCCTGGGTACCACGACGCTTCGGATCGGTGATTTCGCGCGAAGCCAGGCCGGTCAGCTCGTCGGTCTTCTCGATGACGGTGATGCCATCAACGAAGTCGATGAAGCGGATGAAGCCGGCCACTTCCGACACGATCGGGTGGTTATGCGGATCCCAGTTGGCCACGGTCTGGCCAGCCTTGATCGCATCACCGTCCTTGGACGTGATGGTCGCACCGTACGGCAGCTTGTAACGCTCACGCTCACGGCCGTGGGCATCGAGCACCGAGATTTCGCCCGAGCGCGACACTGCGACCAGCGAGCCGTTGGCATGCTCGACCGACTTGAGGTTGCTGAACTTGACCGAGCCGGTGGTCTTGACGGTGATGTTGTCGACCGCTGCAGCTCGCGACGCCGCACCACCGATGTGGAACGTACGCATGGTCAGCTGGGTACCCGGCTCACCGATGGACTGCGCGGCGATGACGCCGACTGCTTCACCGATGTTGACCAGGTGGCCACGGGCCAGGTCGCGGCCGTAGCAGCGCGAGCAGACACCGAACGCCGATTCGCAGGAGATGGTCGAGCGGACCTTGATGGTCTGCACGCCGGCATCTTCCAGCTTGGCGACCCAGGCTTCGTCGAGCAGGGTGTTGCGGGTGACGATCGGATCCTCGTCGTTGCCCGGCAGGAACACGTCCTCGGCAACCACGCGGCCCAGCACGCGGTCCTTCAGCGGCTCGACCACGTCGCCGCCTTCCACGATCGGGGTCATGATCAGGCCTTCGGTGGTACCGCAATCCACCTCGGTGATCACCACGTCCTGCGCGACGTCGACCAGACGACGGGTCAGGTAACCCGAGTTCGCGGTCTTCAGCGCGGTATCGGCCAGACCCTTACGGGCACCGTGGGTGGAGTTGAAGTACTCCTGCACGTTCAGGCCTTCGCGGAAGTTCGCCTTGATGGGCGTCTCGATGATCGAGCCGTCCGGGCGGGCCATCAGGCCGCGCATGCCGGCCAGCTGACGGATCTGCGCCTGCGAACCACGCGCACCGGAGTCGGCCATGATGTACAGCGAGTTCATCGACTTCTGGTCGATGGTCTCGCCCTTGGCATTGACCACCTTCTCGGTACCGATGGTGTCCATCATCGCCTTGGCGATGCGCTCGTTGGTGCGCGACCAGATGTCGACCACCTTGTTGTAGCGCTCGCCGGCGGTGACCAGGCCCGACTGGTACTGCTCCTGGATTTCCAGCACTTCGGCTTCGGCCTCGGTGAGGATGCCCTTCTTCTCGTCCGGGATCAGCATGTCGTCGATGCCGATCGAGACGCCGGCGCGGGTCGCGTAGGCGAAGCCGGTGTACATCAGCTTGTCGGCGAACACGACCGTGTCCTTCAGGCCCAGCTGGCGGTAGCTGGAGTTGATCAGGCGGCTGATGTTCTTCTTGGTCAGCTCGGTGTTGGCCAGCGCGAACGGCAGGCCTTCCGGCAGGATTTCAGCCAGCAGGGCGCGACCGATCGTGGTGTCCACGATCGAGGTCTTGTTCTGCTTGTTGCCGTCTTCGTCGGTCACCACCTCGGTGATGCGGACCTTGACCTTGGCGTGCAGTTCCACCACACGGTTGTCGTAGGCACGCTTCACTTCGGCAATGTTGGCGAAGGCCATGCCCTCGCCCTTCTTGTTTTCCAGCGAGCGGGTCATGTAGTACAGACCCAGCACGACGTCCTGCGACGGCACGATGATCGGCTCGCCGTTGGCCGGCGACAGGATGTTGTTGGTCGACATCATCAGCGCACGCGCTTCCAGCTGGGCTTCCAGCGAGAGCGGCACGTGGACGGCCATCTGGTCACCGTCGAAGTCGGCGTTGAACGCGGTGCAGACCAGCGGGTGCAGCTGGATGGCCTTGCCTTCGATCAGCACCGGCTCGAACGCCTGGATGCCCAGACGGTGCAGGGTCGGCGCACGGTTCAGCATCACCGGATGCTCGCGGATGACCTCTTCCAGGATGTCCCAGACTTCGGCTTCTTCGCGCTCGACCAGCTTCTTGGCGGCCTTGATGGTGGTGGCCAGGCCACGACGCTGCAGCTTGGCGAAGACGAACGGCTTGAACAGCTCCAGCGCCATCTTCTTCGGCAGGCCGCACTGGTGCAGGCGCAGGTACGGACCGACCACGATGACCGAACGGCCCGAGTAGTCGACGCGCTTGCCGAGCAGGTTCTGGCGGAAGCGCCCCTGCTTGCCCTTGATCATGTCGGCCAGCGACTTCAGCGGGCGCTTGTTGGTGCCGGTGATGGCACGGCCGCGACGGCCGTTGTCCAGCAGCGCATCGACCGATTCCTGCAGCATGCGCTTTTCATTGCGCACGATGATGTCCGGCGCGCTCAGCTCGAGCAGGCGGCGCAGGCGGTTGTTGCGGTTGATGACGCGGCGGTACAGGTCGTTCAGGTCGGAGGTCGCGAAGCGGCCGCCATCCAGCGGGACCAGCGGGCGCAGGTCCGGCGGCAGCACCGGCAGCACGGTCATGACCATCCATTCCGGACGGTTGCCCGATTCCAGGAAGGCCTCGATCAGCTTGATGCGCTTGGTGAGGCGCTTGAGCTTGGTTTCCGAGCCGGTAGCGGCGATTTCCTCGCGCAGGCGGGTCATTTCCGACTGCAGGTCGATCGTGCGCAGCAGTTCGTACACGGCCTCGGCGCCCATGGCGGCGTCGAAGTCGTCACCGTGCTCCTGGCGGGCCTGCAGGTACTGTTCTTCGGTCAGCAGCTGGCGGCGCTCCAGGGCGGTCAGGCCCGGCTCGGTCACCACGTACGCTTCGAAGTACAGCACGCGCTCGATATCGCGCAGGGTCATGTCCAGCATCAGGCCGATGCGCGACGGCAGCGACTTCAGGAACCAGATGTGCGCGACCGGCGACGCCAGGTCGATGTGGCCCATGCGCTCACGGCGCACCTTGGCCAGGGTCACTTCGGTGCCGCACTTTTCGCAGACCACGCCGCGGTGCTTCATGCGCTTGTACTTGCCGCACAGGCACTCGTAGTCCTTCACCGGGCCGAAGATGGCGGCGCAGAACAGGCCGTCGCGTTCCGGCTTGAAGGTACGGTAGTTGATGGTTTCCGGCTTCTTCACTTCGCCGAAGGACCACGAACGGATCAGGTCCGGCGAGGCCAGCGCGATCTTGATCGCGTCGAAGTCCAGCGTCTGGCGCTGCTGGTTGAAGAGGTTGAGCAGGTCTTTCATGGTGTTCTCCAGAAGGAGGAATGCTGTGTCGATGGGCTTTCAGTTGACTGCCAGCGGCGCGGCGGCGGAGGCCGCCGCGCCGGCATGGATCAGTTGTCTTCCAGTTCCATGTTGATGGCCAGCGAGCGGATTTCCTTCACGAGCACGTTGAAGGATTCCGGCATGCCCGCGACCATCTCGTGCTCACCGTCGACAATGTTCTTGTACATCTGGTTGCGGCCCTGCACGTCATCGGACTTCACCGTCAGCATTTCCTGCAGGGTGTAGGCCGCGCCGTAGGCTTCCAGCGCCCAGACTTCCATTTCACCGAAGCGCTGGCCGCCGAACTGCGCCTTGCCGCCCAGCGGCTGCTGGGTGACGAGCGAGTACGGACCGGTCGAACGGGCGTGCATCTTGTCGTCGACCAGGTGGTTCAGCTTCAGGTAGTGCATGTAGCCAACGGTGGTGTGGCGATCGAAGGCTTCACCGGTGCGGCCGTCGTACAGCTGGGTCTGGCCGCTGCTCGGCAGGTCGGCCAGTTCCAGCATGCGCTTGATTTCCGCTTCGGTGGCGCCGTCGAACACCGGGGTAGCCATCGGCACGCCGTCGGTCAGGTTGCGGGCCAGGCGCAGCAGTTCCTCGTCGCTGAACTGCGACAGGTCGACACGATTGGCCACGTTGGTGTCGTCGTGGTTGTAGATGTCGTCCAGGAACTTGCGCAGGTCGGCGACCGCCGCCTGGGCTTCCATCATCGCCTGGATCTTGCGACCCAGACCCTTGGCGGCCCAGCCCAGGTGCACTTCCAGGATCTGGCCGATGTTCATGCGCGACGGCACGCCCAGCGGGTTCAGCACGATGTCCACGGTTTCGCCCGAGGCCATGTACGGCATGTCCTCGACCGGCACCACGTTGGAGACCACACCCTTGTTGCCGTGGCGGCCAGCCATCTTGTCGCCCGGCTGGATGCGGCGCTTCACGGCCAGGAACACCTTGACCATCTTCAGAACGCCCGGAGCGAGGTCGTCACCGGCGGTGATCTTGCCGCGCTTGTCGGCGAAGCGACGCTCGAACTCCTTCTCGTGCGCCTGGATCTGCTTCTGCGCGCGCTCGATGGCTTCCGAAGCGTCCTCGTCCTTCATGCGCAGGGCGAACCAGTCAGCCTTCTTCAGGCCGTCCAGGAAGGCGTCGGTGATCACGTCACCCTTCTTCAGGCCAGCGCCACCGTTGACCACCTTGCCCACGATCTGCGAACGCAGACGCATGTAGATGGCGGCTTCCAGGATGCGGAACTGGTCGTCGAAGTCCTTCTTGACGCGCTTGATTTCAGACTCTTCGATCTGGCGGGCGCGCTTGTCCTTCTCGATGCCGTCGCGGGTGAAGACCTGCACGTCGATGACGGTGCCGTCCATGCCCGGCGGAACGCGCAGCGAGCTGTCCTTCACGTCCGAAGCCTTCTCGCCGAAGATCGCGCGCAGCAGCTTCTCTTCCGGGGTCAGCTGGCTTTCGCCCTTCGGGGTGACCTTGCCGACCAGGATGTCGCCGGCACGGACTTCCGCGCCGATGTACACCACGCCGCTCTCGTCCAGGCGGTTCAGCGCCTGCTCGGAGACGTTCGGGATGTCGGCGGAGATTTCCTCCGGCCCCAGCTTGGTGTCACGCGCGACGCAGGTCAGCTCTTCGATGTGGATCGTGGTGTAACGATCCTCTTCCACCACGCGCTCGGAGAGCAGGATGGAGTCTTCGAAGTTGTAGCCGTTCCACGGCATGAACGCGATCAGCATGTTCTGGCCCAAGGCCAGTTCGCCGATGTCGGTGGACGGACCGTCGGCCAGCACGTCGCCGCGGGCGATGACGTCACCGACCTGGACCAGCGGGCGCTGGTTGATGCAGGTGTTCTGGTTCGAACGGGTGTACTTGACCAGGTTGTAGATGTCCACGCCTGCGTCGGTGGCGCCAACGATCTCTTCCTCGTTGACCTTGACCACGATGCGGGCCGCGTCGATCTGCACGATCTCGCCACCACGACGGGCATTCACGGTCACACCGGAGTCACGCGCCACGGCGCGCTCGATGCCGGTACCGACCAGCGGCTTCTGCGCACGCAGGGTCGGCACGGCCTGACGCTGCATGTTGGCGCCCATCAGTGCGCGGTTGGCGTCATCGTGCTCCAGGAACGGAACCAGCGCAGCCGCGATCGACACGGTCTGCATCGGCGAGACGTCCATGAAGTGGACTTCCGCCGGCGGCTTCAGCAGCGATTCGCCCTGGAAGCGGCACGGGACGAACTGCTCGGTCAGGGTGCCCTTGGCGTCGGTCAGCGCGTTGGCCTGCGCAATGACGTACTCGTTTTCTTCGATCGCCGACAGGAACTCGACTTCGTCATAGACCTTGCCGTCCACGACCTTGCGGTACGGGGTCTCGAGGAAACCGTACTGGTTGGTGCGGGCGTACACGGCCAGCGAGTTGATCAGGCCGATGTTCGGGCCTTCCGGGGTTTCGATGGTGCAGACGCGGCCGTAATGGGTCGGGTGCACGTCGCGCACTTCGAAGCCGGCGCGCTCACGGGTCAAACCGCCCGGGCCCAGGGCCGAGACGCGACGCTTGTGAGTCACTTCCGACAGCGGGTTGTTCTGGTCCATGAACTGCGACAGCTGCGAGGAGCCGAAGAACTCCTTGATGGCAGCGGCGACCGGCTTGGCGTTGATCAGCTCCTGCGGGGTCAGGCCTTCCGACTCGGCCATCGACAGGCGCTCCTTGACCGCGCGCTCGACGCGGACCAGGCCGACGCGGAACACGTTCTCGGCCATTTCACCGACCGAACGCACGCGACGGTTGCCCAGGTGATCGATGTCGTCGACCACGCCGCGACCGTTGCGAATCTCGGTCAGGACCTTGATCACGTCCAGGATGTCGGAGCTGTCGCCGTGGGCAGCGACCAGGCGCTTGGACTCTTCGTCGTTGCGCTCACCGAAGTACTTGCTGTCGTACAGCACGGCTTCGCCGGTGGTTTCCTTGCGGCCCACGCGACGGTTGAACTTCATGCGGCCGACCGCGGACAGGTCGTAGCGCTCGAAGGTGAAGAACAGGTTGTGGAACAGGTTCTGCGCGGCATCCTTGGTCGGCGGCTCGCCCGGACGCATCATGCGGTAGATCTCGACCAGGGCTTCCAGCTGGGTCTTGGTCGGGTCGATGCGCAGGGTGTTGGACAGGTACGGACCACGATCCAGGTCGTTCACCCACAGGGTGCCGACCGCGTCAACGCCGGCCTTGCGGAAGGCCTGCAGCTGCTCGTCGGTGATCTCGTCGTTGGCCTGGGCCAGCAGTTCGCCGGTCGAGGCATCGACCACGTCGTGCGACAGGATGCGGCCGACGATGTAGTCGTCCGGCACGGCCAGGGCGGCGATGCCCGAGGCTTCCAGCTGCTTGATGTGGCGCGCGGTGATGCGCTTGCCGGCTTCCACGATGACCTTGTCGCCGTCGGCGAGGTCGAAGCCCAGGGTTTCGCCACGCAGGCGCTCCGGCACCAGCTCCAGCTGGACGCCTTCATCCGGGTTGATGTGGAAGGTGTTGATCTCGAAGAACTCGGCCAGCATCTCTTCGTTGCTGTAGCCGAGCGCGCGCAGCAGGATCGACACCGGCAGCTTGCGGCGACGGTCGATACGGGTGAACAGCGCGTCCTTCGGGTCGAACTCGAAGTCCAGCCAGGAACCGCGGTAAGGAATGATGCGGGCGCTGTACAGCAGCTTGCCCGAGCTGTGGGTCTTGCCACGGTCGTGGTCGAAGAACACGCCCGGCGAGCGGTGCAGCTGCGAGACGATGACGCGCTCGGTGCCGTTGACGATGAAGGTGCCGTTCTCGGTCATCAGCGGGATTTCGCCCAGATAGACCTCCTGCTCCTTCACGTACTTGATGGCCTTGGTCGACGACTCACGGTCGTAGATCACCAGGCGCACGGTCACGCGCAGCGGGGCGCCGTAGCTCATGCCGCGCTGGCGGCACTCACGCTCGTCGAAGACCGGTTCGCCCAGCTTGTAGCCGACGTATTCCAGGGCAGCATTGCCGCTGTAGCTGGCGATCGGGAAGACCGACTTCAGCGCAGCGTGCAGGCCGTGGTCCGTGCGCTTGGCCGGATCGACGTTTTCCTGCAGGAATTCACGATAGGAATCCACCTGGATGGCGAGCAGGAACGGCACTTCGAGAATCGAGCGCTGCTTGCCGAAATCCTTGCGGATACGCTTTTTTTCGGTGAACGAATAGGACGTCATGAGGTCTTCCACCTTGTTGTGCGGATCGTGCGCCCACGATCCGAAGGGAACTTGAAATTGTCAGTTGGAAGTCGCTGGTATTGCCGGCACCAGCACGCCTTCTCCCGCTACTTCCAACTGCCAACTCGTCTGCTACCACTCCCCCGCTGCCGCGCCGTGCGCTGGCCTGCCGGGGTTTGACTGCAGCCCGTGTTGGGCTTTTTCCTGCTTTTGAAACAGTCGACTAACAGTCGACCCTACCGGTACCGCAACAACGACCAAAGGCCGGGGGCTTACGCCCCCAGCCTTGGCTGCATCGCCGTGAATCGGTGACGATGCAAGGTAACTGCTTACTTGACTTCGACAGTCGCGCCAGCAGCTTCCAGGTCCTTCTTCATCTTCTCGGCGTCTTCCTTCGAAGCGCCTTCCTTCAGGACGCCACCGGCTTCGGCCAGGTCCTTCGCTTCCTTCAGGCCCAGGCCGGTGATGGCGCGGACGGCCTTGATGACCTCGACCTTCTTCTCGCCGGCGGTCTTCAGGGTGACGGTGAACTCGGTCTGCTCTTCAACAGCAGCGGCCGGGCCAGCGGCAGCAGCCACGGCAACCGGAGCAGCGGCGGAGACGCCGAACTTCTCTTCGATGGCCTTGACCAGCTCCATCACTTCCATCAGGGACTTCTCGGCGATGGCGTCGACGATCTGTTCGTTGGTAAGGGACATGATTAATACCTTTGGATGATTTTCTGGGTTGAGGTTCCGTCAGGAACCACGGTAAGTCGAAACTCAGGCGGTCTCGGCGGCCGGCTCGGCAGCGTCGGCGGCGACATCGCCACCCCCCTGCTTCTCGCCAACGGCCTTGATGGCGCGGGCAAACATCGTGACCGGCTCGGTCAGGACGCGGGCCAGCATGGCCAGGGCCTGGTCGCGGGTCGGCAGCGAGGCCAGCACTTCGACGTGGCTTGCCGGGAACACTTCGCCACCGATGGCGACGACCTTAGCCTTCAGCTTGTCGTTGCCCTTGGCGGCTTCCTTGATCAGGCGACCGGCAGCGCCGGGCTCCTCGAGCGAGAACGCGTACAGCAGCGGACCAACCATCTGGTCCTGTGCGACTGCGAACTCGGTGCCTTCAACGGCGCGCGAAGCCAGGGTGTTCTTGACAACCTTCAAGAAAACACCGGTTTCACGAGCCTGCTTGCGCATCGCGGTCATCTGGGCGACCGTGGTGCCAGCGTATTCGGCTGCGATCAAGGAGTGGGCCTTGGCGGCGACGTCTGCCAGCTCGGCGACTACTTCTTGCTTCTGGGACAGATTGAGAGCCATTGCACTCCTCCTATTGAACTCCGCTTACGGCTCCTGCCGTGTGCGGTCCTGTGCGGCATCCGTCCTGGACGCCGGGAACATCGGGATGATGTTCCGGGGGTGGGCCGTTCTAGACCTGGAGTGGGCCAACCTGGGAAACCCAGACGTGCGTGAACCAGAAAAACTCCAGAAGGGCACCATCTACGCAGGGTGATTCCGGGGAATCGATTAAGCGCTCATGACTGCTCCGGCGGCGACTCCTTGCCAGATCGAGCTTCCGTGCCCGTCGCCGGTATTGCCACGACCGCGCCTGCGGTCTTTGACGGCTACCGCAGGCGATGCACTGCCAGCGATGCCTTCAAATGTCACGGTCACGGCACCGAAGGTACCGTGACCGCTTGAAACAATTACTTCAGGGTCAGCGACGACTGGTCGACGGTGACGCCCGGGCCCATCGTCGAGCTGACCGAAACCTTCTGCAGGTAGGTGCCCTTCGAGGTGGCCGGCTTGGCCTTGATCAGGTCCAGCAGCAGCGCGGTCAGGTTCGACTTCAGCGCGTCTTCGGCGAAGTCGGCCTTGCCGATGGTGCAGTGGATGATGCCGGCCTTGTCGGTGCGGTAACGGACCTGACCCGACTTGGCGTTCTTCACGGCTTCACCCGGGTTCGGGGAAACAGTGCCGACCTTCGGGTTCGGCATCAGGCCGCGCGGGCCCAGCACGGTGCCCAGCTTACCGACGACGCGCATGGCGTCCGGGGTCGCGATGACGACGTCATAGTTCAGATCACCGGCCTGCATCTTCTCGGCCAGATCGTCCATACCGACGGCTTCGGCGCCAGCGGCCAGGGCTTCGTCAGCCTTGGCACCGGCCGGAGCGAACACGGCGACGCGGACCGACTTGCCGGTACCGGCCGGCAGCACGGTGGAGCCACGGACCTGCTGGTCGGACTTCTTCGCATCGACGCCCAGGCGCACGGCAACGTCGATCGACTCGACGAACTTGGCCTTGGTGGCGGTCTTCAGGATGTTGATCGCGTCCTCGAAGGCGTACGCCTTGCCCGGAACGACGGCGGCCTTGATGGCCTTCTCACGCTTGGTCTGTGCCATCTTATTAACCCTCCACCACGAGGCCCATGGAACGGGCAGAGCCAGCGATGGTACGCACGGCGGCGTCCAGGTCGGCGGCAGTCAGATCCGGTTCCTTCGCCTTGGCGATCTCTTCCAGCTGCTTACGGGTGACCTTGCCGACCTTCTCGGTGTTCGGGCGCTTGGAGCCCGACGAGATGCCAGCGGCCTTCTTCAGCAGGGTGGTAGCCGGGGTGCTCTTGGTGATGAAGGTGAACGTACGGTCCGAGTAGGCCGTAATGATCACCGGAACCGGCAGACCCGGCTCGAGCTTCTGCGTGGCAGCGTTGAACGCCTTGCAGAATTCCATGATGTTCAGACCACGCTGACCCAGCGCAGGACCGACCGGCGGCGAGGGGTTGGCCTGACCGGCCTTCACCTGCAGCTTGATGTAACCGACAACTTTCTTTGCCATGTGAGTGCTCTCCGGGTGCTAGCGCCTTTCGACAACAGGCTCCCCATCGGACCGGGAATCACGCGTCCCGGCATCGCGTTTTGAAATCATGCTGAAGGCCACCTTGCGGCGGCCTCGTCCTGCTGGCTTTCCCAGCAGGGAGCCGCGCACTATAACAGGTTTTTTCTTCACATGCCTGAAGCAGCAGGTAAACGAACGAAACCGGGCCAGGCCCGGTTTCTGGTCCGACGCCGAGCATGGCTCGACGCTACAGGCAGGTCAGACGGCCTTTTCGACCTGGCCGAACTCGAGCTCGACCGGGGTCGCACGACCGAAGATCAGCACCGAGACGCGCAGACGGCTCTTCTCGTAGTTGACCTCTTCGACGACGCCATTGAAATCGTTGAACGGGCCATCGGTGACACGGACCATCTGGCCCGGCTCGAACAGCACCTTGGGACGCGGCTTCTCGACACCTTCCTGAACGCGGTTCAGGATGGCCTCGGCCTCGGAATCGGCGATCGGCAGCGGGCGATCAGCGGTACCGCCGATGAAGCCCATCACGCGCGGGGTTTCCTTGACCAGATGCCAGCTTTCGTTGTCGATGCGCGGAATGCCGGCTTCTTCGTGGGTCTCGATCTGGACCAGCACATAGCCCGGGAAGAACTTGCGCTCGGAGCGGCGCTTCTGGCCAGCGCGCATCTCGACCACTTCTTCGGTCGGAACCAGGACGTCGCCGAAGCGCTCTTCCATGCCATCACGGACGATGCGATCGCGCAGGGCCTGCGCCACCGACTTCTCGAAGCCCGAATAGGCGTGAACGACGTACCAACGCTTCATGCAATTCTCCTTAGCGGCTCAGGAACCACTGAGTCAGTTTCTGGATCAGGAAGTCGAAGCCACCCAGCAGCAGGCTGAGGATGAGCACCACGACGATCACGACCCAGGTCATGCGGATGGCTTCCTGGCGCGTCGGCCAGACCACCTTGCGCAGTTCGAAGCGCGACTCGGAGAGGAATTCGCGGGTGTCGCGCCCCCTGCCGGTCAGCATGAACACGCCGATACCGCCAACCAGACCGACCACGACCGCCAACGCACGCACCTGACCCGCCCACGCACCCAGCTGGGCGGCGCGACCGGAGTCGGCGGAGAACCAGAACCAGACGAACAGACCGGCCAGCACCAGCAACGATGCGGCGACATACTTGACGATATCTCCACCATTGGCGGAGTTGTCCTTGGAGTGTTCGATCTTGCTATTCATCCGGCTGTGTCTGCTTTAGCGGCGCAGGCCGCTGGGTAAGGTGGGCAGATGGCACGCCAGGAGGGACTCGAACCCCCAACCTGCGGTTTTGGAGACCGCTGCTCTGCCAATTGAGCTACTGGCGTACGTTGAAAACTTGCCTTCCCTTAGACGGCGAAGGCGGACCGAGGTTCCCGGCCCGCCATTCACGTAACCGGCGGCGCTATGCAACCACCGGTACTGCAGGCTTACTCGATGATCTTCGAGACCACGCCGGCGCCGACGGTACGGCCGCCTTCGCGGATGGCGAAGCGCAGGCCTTCGTCCATTGCCACCGGGTTGATCAGGGTGACGACCATCTTGACGTTGTCACCCGGCATCACCATTTC
>NZ_JCAFSD010000021.1:0-10129 GCF_059368915.1 Stenotrophomonas sp. YJH_SMC_105-26
ACCTACCCAGGCGGGAATACCTCGGTGTTGCTCTGGTAGGTGCCAACCTTGGTTGGCACGAATGTGTCAGCCGCCCGTGCCAACAGCGTGTCGACCAAGGTCGACACCTACCCAGGCGGGAACACCTCGATGTTGCTCTGGCAGGTGCCAACCTTGGTTGGCACGAATGTGTCAGCCGCCCGTGCCAACAGCGTGTCGACCAAGGTCGACACCTACCCAGGCGGGAATACCTCGGTGTTGCTCTGGTAGGTGCCAACCTTGGTTGGCACGGATGTGTCAGCCGCGCGTGCCAACACCGTGTCGACCAAGGTCGACACCCACCAACGGGGGCGGGTTACACGTGCGGAACCGCTGTATCGAAGCGGTTGTTGCCCGGCGTGCCGGGTAGCAGCAGGAACACCAGCACCACCAAGCCCACAATCGGCACCAGCATCAGCAGGTACCACCAGCCGGAACGGTCGGTGTCATGCAGGCGGCGCACGGTCACTGCAATCATCGGCACGATGATCGCCAGCCACACCAACGCGCCCACGCCCGTCGATATCAGTGCCAGCGTGCTTGAACCGGTGTAGCCAGCAATGAAGCCCAGCACATTCGACGGTATCAACACGATCACGACGAACAACTGGAACCACCAGAACTCACCGCGGCTGGCGCGCCCATTGAACTGTGCATAGCGGACAAGCGGAATCATCATCTTGTGCATCCGGGCACTCCCTGAAAAGAAGTGCGCACTATTGGTGCTCCTGTGATGATGAGCCATCGGAATCGTTGCAATTGCGTGCAGCGTGCAACTGAACTGAGCGCTTCCCCGCACTTCTCGTCGTTGGATGCTTACACCGCCCGCAACTGCACATCCACATACTCGGCCAGCCCACGGCAGGCCAGCAGCAGCCCTTCGCGCGCGCCATCGCCCATCTGCTGGTCGATATCCCCGTCCACGCGGACACGTTCGGTGGCGTGCAGCAGTTCCAGCAGGAAACTCAGCCCCGCATTGGCGCGGTCGATGCGCGCCAAGGCCAAACGCTGTCCGGGTGTGCGGTTGCTGCCGGGCCACGGCTGGCCATCGGCGGCATCGCCCTGGCGGATGTACTGCAGGCAGGCCTGCAGGGTGATGGCGCCAGGGCTGTTACCGGTCTGCAGCGCAACGAAGGTGTCTTCCAGCGTGCGGGCCAGGTCATCGGGCAGGCGCGTGGCGGCCTCGCCCAGGGTGGCGAACAGGTGCGGGTAAGGGGAAGCGGTCATGGCGGCGTCCTTGTGCAAGCGGCAAGGGGCCACCCTGCTTAACAGCGAGGGTGGCGGACGGTGCGTGGTTCCAATACCGGTGGCTAACGTCGTCAAACGCCGGCGGGCACGAGGCCCCCACGCACCGCCCGCCATAGGTGCGCGGACAGAATGCCTGCCGACGCCACCCAACAAGGAAAGGGCGACGCCGGCAGGCAAGCGTAAACGACATTAACCGAACGGGATTGGAAGCCCGTGCCACCCGTTGTCGGTGGCGCTACATGATTTGCATGAAGCGCCAGTGCCGCCAATGAGAATTGTTGGAAAGTTCGAAAGCGTTGCAATCGTGCGGCGCACGCCACAGCGTGGCAATCGCGACATTCGTGTAGAGCCGAGCCGACGCTCGGCTCATCACAATCTCATCGAGAAGCAGCCGAGCATGGCTCGGCTCTACAGAAAGTAGAACGCGCTTCTACCTCACCACTTGTACGACATGCTCAGATTGGCCGTCGCTTCGCGGTACCCATGGTCACCCCGCATCACGCCGAAGCCACCCCACGCACTCAGCCCGGAACGGAAGTCCACGCGCGCACCGGCATTCAACTCGTAGCGGTTGCGCGGCACGCTGGCCTTCAGCGCTTCATCATCGAACGCCATGCCGTTGCTGGCGCCATCGCGGTACCAGTTGGCCACCACATACGGGCTGACCGACGCGCCGGCGGCACTGCGGCCTTCGCCCTGCAGGCGCAGGCCCACGCGGCCGGACAGACCGCTGTCGCCCAGGCTGCGCACCACCGTGCCGTTGGCTTCCTCGTGGCGATCGGTGTTGGCGTCGGTGTAGACCAGCTGCAGTTCCGGCTGCAGGCTCAGCGCGGTGCTGCCGATCTGGCCGATGCCGAAGCGGTAGCCGGCTTCCAGCGAGCTCTGCCAGATGTCCGAGTCGTAGCGTTCCTCGGCCAGGCCTTCGCCCTGCACGCGGTTGCGGAACTGGCCGCGCTGCACACTGGCATCCACATACAGTGCATCGTTGCTCCAGTTGCCGTACACGCCCAGCGCGCCGCCGTTGACCTTGCCGCGTGCGCTGTAGCCGGTCAGCTGCGAACGCGAGGTGGCATCGGACCTGGCCAGCGTGCCCATCAGGCCAACGCGGCCCTGGCCGTTGTCGAACACGCCGATGTCCGCACCCAGCTGCAGGCGCGAGCGGTCCACGCGCAGGTCCAGCTGGTCTTCCACCGCCGACAGCTTGCTCTGTGTAGCGTCCACGCGGGCCCAGCCACGCACGCCATCAATGGCGGAGGTGTTGCCGCCCTGGCGGTCGCGCCAGCCATGGCGCAGCAGCTGGTCCATCGCGAATTGGTTGGCCAGGTACGCGCCGGCTTCCGGGCGCAACACCGGCGTGGGGTCGATCGGATCGACCGGATCGACCGGATCCACCGGGTCCACCGGGTCCACCGGATCGACCGGCTTACACTCCGGCAGCGTCGGGTCGATCACACACGGATCCGGCGCCCCGGCAAGTTCCGAGCGCAGGTACCAGCCGCCGTTGGTCGCGTCCTTGAACAGGAAGTACTCGTACTGCCCACCCACCGCGCGGCCCTGCAGGTCGAACTGCGCATTGGACGCACCGCCCACACGGATCAGCTCGATGCCCTTGTCGGTCTTGGCGCCTGCGCCGCCGGCATTGAGCACGCGCACGTTGGCCTGGCCGTTGGCGTCGCCCTTGATGATCAGCTTGTCGGTGGCCGAACTGTCGTCGCCCAGCTGGGTGTTGAACAGCAGGGTGCCACCGGCCCCGTCGAAGGTATCCACGGTGAGCGTGTTGAACGTACTGCCATTGCCCAGCGCCACCGTACCGGTGCTACCCAGCGCGAGATGACCGACAGTGCTGTCGCCGGACATCAGCCAGGTGCTGTCGCCGTCGATGCTGGCCGAGGTGACGCTGAGGAAGCGGCCGTCGATCTGTGCCTTGTTACGCAGGGTTACGTTGATCGTGCCGTTGGTAACCGTTGCCGTATCGAGCCTGACATCACCGATCAGCCGCGCGTCGTCCACTGTAAAGCTGACACGACTGTCGGCGGCGACAGGGTTGCCGGTCCACGAACTCATCAGCAGCAGATTCCCGTCGCCTGCGACAAGTTTTGACCCGTTCGCGACGGTGATCTGGTACTCGGCATCCCGCGCGCGCGGTGCGACGCGGATTGCAGCGCCGCGACGGGACTGGAGCACGGAGTGGTCAACACGAAGTTCGATCGGGGGCTGGCCGGCCGCTGAGGGCGCCAGCAGTGCGGCCATGTTGTCGGCGTCGATGCGGGAGCCTTCCAGATGGATCGTGCCCCCCATCAGACGTACGCCCAAGCCGCTGTTGATGTCACTCGTACCGGGCGCATCCTGGGCACGGATGGTGCTGTTGCGCACCGTTGCGAACGCGTTCTGTGGGAAGGAAGCCCCGGCAGGAGCGAGGTCGATGCCCACGCTGGCAATGCCGGGATGCACGCCCGCTCCCGCCGCCACGGAGATCTGGCTGTCTTCGATCAAGGCGGTGCTGTTGTCGACAAGATGGATGCTACCGTTGAATTGCGTCGATCGAGCCGCCAGGGCCGAGGCGCCGGAGAGGCGCACAGCGGGGCCCGCCGTCGTCGCATCCACACTAGTGTTGGACAGCACCACGGTCGAGTCCTCAGCGGTCAGATTGCGGGTTGCGCCGTCATTCACGGTCAGCAGCGAGCCGTTCTTCAACGTCCACGCTTCGACCGGATCGCCAGCACCGACCTCCGCAGTCTGGCCGTCGAGATCGCCGGCAAGTGCGATGCCGGCGGGAAGGGACGCCAGCGCCAGCACCAGGCTGCGGAACAGCGGGCGCGGCGTCAGAGGATGGGATGCGGTGGCGGTGCGCTTCATGGGGGAATCCTTGTGTCGGAGAAGGGGGAGAGACGCGACACGACGCAACCGCATTCAGACGAAGTGCCGTATATCCTTCATCTCTGTGAGGATGGTGTGAAGAGTGGGCAATTGCGAAGTCAAGTGTCTCTACTGGCGCCAGTCTCTGTGCGCAGCCCGGCCGAACCCATGCAAAAAGTTGTAAAGCCCACTGAACACCGGTAGCGCCTTCAGCTTTCAGCCAGCACTGCGACACCCTGTCGCAGGTGGGTTGCAAGTGATTCGATGGAGGCAGTGAAAGGAGATGACGAGCATGGCGCCTCCTTTCAGGAGCAACCCCATGCATACACCCACCCCACGCCACCATGCGCTGCCAGCTGCCCTAGCCATTGCACTGCTTGCCAGCATTCCCGCCTCGGCCCAGCAGATCGTGGCGGACGGCGACGACCAGATGCCCGCCGAAGGCGATTACCACACCACTGAGCCGGTGCTGCCGGGCGACCCGTCGGGACATGCCTTCTACGCAATCAACGGCGGCCGCATTCTTCCGACAGGGCCGGTCAATCTCTCTACCGAAGGACGCGGAGCGCACGCTGCGCACGCCGAAGGTACCGGCAGCCTGATCTCGTTGCAGGGCGCATCGGTGAGCACCACTGGCATCTCTGCAGCAGGCGCGTCAGTTGCCGCAGGCGCCCGACTGGAGGCCGCCGATGTAGTGATCGAGACACGCGGCAACGGCGCTCACGGGGTACAGGTGCAGGGCGCGGATGCCGTGCTGAGAAACGTGCAGGTCCGCAGCACCGGCGGCGATGCGCTTCGGTTGATGGGAGGCACGCTGCAGGTTCAGGGCGCTCAGTTGCAGGTGAACCGCTACGGTACTTACGGTCTGTATGCGAATGCGGGCACAGCAACGCTGGATGGGGTCCACATCGACATGGCGGGTGACGCGGGCAATGGTGTCCTGGCGACCGGCACGGCCGAGGTCGTCCTGCAGGACGCGAGCATTGGACGCGTGGGCTATTCGGGTGTGGCCGCAACGGCGCATCGCGGCACGCGCCTGGTGATGAAGGGTGTGGACATTGACATGCGCGGTGACGCCGCCGTCGGTCTGGCGATGGGAGGCAGCGTAAACGTTTCCGACAGCCGCATCAGCGTGCAGGGCGCCCATGGTCGCGCCGTCGATCAGTCAGGTGGTGCGCTGGACGTGCAGAGCAGCGAGCTGTCCGGCAATACGGGACTGAGGCTGATGGACAATGGCAGCGCGAACCTGCGTGACAGCAGTGTCCGCAGCGAGCTGGTCGCATTGGATATCAATGGCCGAGGCAACGTCGTGACAGTGGAACGCAGCTCGCTTGCAACGTCTGCAGGTACTGCCATCTGGATGCCGAACGATTCCACGCTGGTGCTGAGTGAGTCTTCAGTGGTGGCCCAGGGAGACGGTGGGCTCGGCCTTGATGCACGAGGCGGCAGCGCGCAGCTTTTCAGTACCAACCTGCGCACAGGGGGGCGTTCTGCCCATGGTCTGTATGCGCAGGGCGGCGCCGGGCGGCCGCCCGGGATCGAGGCGGTCGATTCCCAGGTGCTGACCGAGGGTGATGGGTCTGCTGCGGCGATTGCACGCACCGGCGGGACCGTCACGCTGGTCGACAGCCGCTTGCAGACCCTTGGCCGATCCTCGCACGGTGTCATTGCCGGTGGTGCTGGGCATATCGCTTTGAACAACACCCATGTGCGCACCGAAGGCGAGGGCGCGTGGGCGGCGGTGATCAATGACAACGGGCGGATGCGCATCGACGGCGGCTCGCTGGTGAGCGTCCAGCATGGTGGTGTGTGGGTGCGCAGCAGCCGCGACCCCGGCCTGACCCTGTCCAACGGTGCGGTGGTATCGGGCGGCAATGGCATCGCCTTGGCACTGGATGCCGCAGTGGCCGGGCGCTTCGATGTGGTGCTGGAGGGCCGCTCGCGGATGGACGGTGACATCGCCATCACCCCGGAGGACGAGGACGCTGGGCTGCCGCCACAGTCGGACGTGCATGTACGGCTGGCCGATGGTTCGCTCTGGCAGGGTTCGTCGGATCTGGTGCAGACGATGGCGATCGAGAACGGCAGCCAGTGGACGCTGACCGGTGATGCCACGGTGGGCGAGTTGCAGGTACTCAACAGTGGCGTGGCCTTGTCCGACGGCAGCGGCCGTTTCAATACGCTCACCGTGGACGGCGACCTGCACAGCGCAGGGGCGACGTTCCTGTTCCAGGGCACGCTGGCCGGCGATGACAGCGCGATGGACCGCCTGCACGTGCGCGGCGACAGCTCCGGCGACGCGCTGATCGCGGTGAAGAACATCGGTGGCGTAGGCGCACCTACCGTGGATGGCATCGCGCTGATCGAGATCGACGGTGCATCGCTGGCGAGTTACACGCTGAGCGGCCGCGCGGTGGGCGGATCGTACGAGTACTTCCTGTTCCAGGGCGGCCTGGCCGATCCTTCCGATGGCAACTGGTATCTGCGTTCGCAGTGGTTCGATATCTGCCAGGACAACCCGGCCGCACCGGGGTGCGTGGTCGATCCGGGCCCGGATCCGGATCCAACCGATCCGACTGATCCGACTGATCCGACTGATCCGACTGATCCGACTGATCCGACTGATCCGGGCGATCCGATCCTGCCGCCACCGGTGCTGCGCCCGGAAGCGGGGGCTTACCTGGCCAACCAGTCGGCGGCGATCAACCTGTTCGCGCACCGCATGCACGAGCGCAATGGCGCACGTTCGATGGACGGCGAGCGCCAGGCCTGGGCACGCGTGGGTCGGCAGCAGGCGGATTTCAGCGCGGTCGGCGGCCAGCTGTCGATTGATGGCAACACCTCGATGTTGCAGATCGGCACTGACCTGCTGCAGCGTGGCAACGCGGTTGCCGGTGTGATGCTGGGAAGCGGCCGCGCCGACAGCAGCGTAGTGTCCGATCTGACCGGTTACAGCGCCAAGGGCCGGGTACGTGGCAGCGCCGTGGGTGGGTACGGCACCTGGATGCAGGAAGCGGACGGCACGCGGGGCGCGTATGTGGATGCAGCCCTGCAGTACGGCCGCTTCGATAACCGCGTGCAGGGCATCGGCCTGGCGCCGGAGCACTACGACTCGCGCATGGCCACTGCGTCACTGGAGTCCGGCTACACATTCAATGTGTGGCAGGACACCGCCAGCGCACTGTATGTGCAGCCACAACTGCAGCTGAGCCATGTCGATTTCCGCGCCGATCGCCACGTGGAGAGCAACGGTACGGTGGTCGACCATGCCGACGCCGGTGGCCTTAGCGGGCGCCTGGGCGTGCGTGTGTTCGGCCATGGCACGGCCGCCGGCAACACCGTGCAGCCGTACCTGGGCGTGAACTGGCTGCGTGGCAGCGGCACCAGCACGTTGCAGTTCAACGGCGGCACGCTGGGTGCGGACGTGCCGCGCAACCGCTATGAAGTGCAGGCCGGTGCCGAGCTGAGGCTGGGCCAGCGTTGGGGTGCGTGGGGTGGCATGAGCGTGCAGCGCGGCGATCATGGCTACCGCAACGTAGGCGGCCAGCTGGGCCTGCGCATGGCCTGGTAAGCGCGCCTGCGGCGGGGTCGGAGCCCATTGGCAAGGCAATGGGCTCTGACCCCCAGTTGCTGCTGTGGAGCCGAGCCTATGCTCGGCTCACTGCGATCTGGACGAAGGGCAGCCGAGCATGGCTCGGCTCTACAACCGCGCCGATCCGGGACTGGACCTGAACGTTGTCCACGTCTGTCGCGATTGTCCATTGAATGACTGCGCAAACGGTGGCGATGCTGCCGCCCTGTCTTCTGCCGGTTGCCCGCGTGTCCTCTCCCGAACGTTCCCACAACGCCGCCATCGATGGCCTGCGTGCACTGGCGGTGCTGGCCGTCGTCCTTTTCCACACCAACGCGACGTGGCTGCCCGGCGGCTTCACCGGTGTGGACCTGTTCTTCGTGGTATCCGGCTTCGTGATCAGCCAGTCGCTGGCCTCGCGCGCCCAAGCATCGCTGGGTGCGATGCTGCTCGATTTCTACCGGCGTCGCGTGCTGCGCCTGTTGCCGGCGCTGCTGGTGATGCTGATGGCGACCTTCGTGCTGTCGGCGTTGTTCATTCCCCGCGCGTGGCGCAATGAGCAGTTCGACCAGACCGGCTGGGCCGCGCTGGTCGGCTTGAGCAACATCGTGCTGGCCGGCCAGCAGGACGATTACTTCTCGCCCGGCGCTGAACTCAATCCGTTCCTGCATACCTGGACGCTGGGTGTGGAAGAGCAGTTCTACCTGGTCTTCCCGCTGTTGTTCTTCGTGTGGCTGCGCGGGCGTGAGCGCTGGCCGGGGGCGCGTTGGCTGTTGCCGGCGCTCACCATGCTGTCGCTGGCGTGGGCGGGCTGGCAGGCGCGATCGGCGCCGGCGTCGGCGTTCTATCTGCTGCCGGCGCGGTTCTGGGAGCTGGCCGCAGGTGCGCTGCTCTACCAGTGGATGCATAAACGTACGCCACGCCAGGGCAGCGACGCGGCTGCCGTGACGGGCCTGGCGCTGCTGGCCGCGGGTGTGCTGATCGCCCCGCAGTTGGCGATGCCGGTGCCGGGCGTGCTGGCGACCGTGGCCGGTACCCTGCTGCTGTTGGCGGGCGTGTCGACAGCGGGGACATCGCGCATCGCCCGTGCGCTGGGCTGCGCACCGCTGGCCTACCTGGGTCGGCTGTCCTATTCGCTGTACCTGTGGCATTGGCCGCTGCTGGTACTGCTGCGCTGGACGTATGGCCTGCATGGCGTCGCGCTGTGGCTGTATCCGGTGCTGCTGCTGGCGGTGTCGGCCGCGTCCTACCACTTCATCGAGCGCCCGCTGCGCAGTGCGGCGCCGCTGCTGCGGCTGGCACCGGCCAAGGTGCTGGCGATGGCGTTTCCGCTGGTGGCGCTGTGCGGTGCCGGCGCCTGGGCCACGGTGGAGTACCACGAGCAGGTCTCGCTCAGCGTCACCCGCAACGGCTACGCATGGCAGGCGCGTCGCTACCCGGCGTGGCGCCCGCTGGAACCGGTGAGTGCGCCGGCGCTTGAAGGGCGGCGCCTGTTCGTGGCCGGCGACTCGCATGCGGCGGCGTATCGCACCGTGACCAGCATGGTCGCGCGGCAGACCGGCATGGAGGTGCGCCAGCAGGATCGCGGCGGCTGCAGCTTCGTCAACCTGCTGCGGGCCAGCCCGGCCGACTGCCAGGACTTCATTGAAGACACGCTGTCGACCATCGAGCGCGAGGCGCGCCCGGGTGACATCGTGCTGCTGGCGGCCTTGCGCATGCCGGAACTGCGTGGGTTCGACTGGCAGCGGCAGGATGCACAGCAGATCTATCAACAGCTGCTGGCCGAGCGCACGCCCGCGCATGCACAGGCTGCACGCGACGAAGCCGAACGCGTGCTGGGGCGTTTGCAGAAGCTGGGCGTACAGGTGGTGATCGACGCACCGCTGCCGCTGTTCAAGGCCGGTGCGTACCGCTGTTCAGACTGGTTCAACCGCCGCAATCCGGCGTGTGCCGGCGGTCTGAGCATGCCGCGTGCGGATCTGGAAATGCTGCGGGCGCCGCAGATGGCACTGCTGGATGACCTGGCGGCACGTTACCCGTCAATGACCGTGTGGGATCCGCTGCCGCTGCTGTGCGGGCCGCAGGCCTGTTCGGCGGTGGAAGACGGCGAACCATTGTTCTTCGACAATGATCACCTGAGCGGGCATGGCAACCGCGTGCTGCTGCCCAGTTTCCGGCAGACCCTGATCGATATCGCAGCCGACAAGACGGTCTAGAGCCGAGCCCACGCTCGGCTTGCGCGCACAGCGCGGGCGTCATCGCGATCTGGTCGAAGAGCAGCCGAGCATGGCTCGACTCTACAGGAGCGCGAAGGTGAACGACACGTTGTTGTAGAGCCGAGCCCACGCTCGGCTTGCGCGCACAGCGCGGGCGTCATCGCGATCTGGTCGAAGAGCAGCCGAGCATGGCTCGGCTCTACAGGAGCGCGAAGGTGAA
>NZ_JCAFSD010000022.1:0-5172 GCF_059368915.1 Stenotrophomonas sp. YJH_SMC_105-26
CGCCTCCAGCATCACCCTGGCCGCCGGCGAGATCGCCTCCGGCAACAGCGACCTGTCGCGCCGCACCGAGCAGCAGGCCGCCAACCTGGAAGAAACCGCCGCCTCGATGGAGGAACTGACCTCCACCGTGCGCCAGAACGCCGAGCACGCACGCCAGGCCAACCAGCTCGCCATCGGCGCGCACGGTGTCGCCTCGCAGGGCGGTGACGTGGTCGGCCAGGTGGTCACCACCATGTCGGCCATCGAAGCCTCGTCGAAGAAGATCGCCGAGATCATCTCGGTCATCGACGGCATCGCCTTCCAGACCAACATCCTGGCGCTGAATGCCGCAGTGGAAGCCGCGCGTGCCGGGGAACAGGGTCGCGGCTTCGCTGTGGTCGCCAGCGAAGTGCGCACCCTTGCCCAGCGCTCGGCCGCCGCCGCCAAGGAGATCAAGGGCCTGATCGACGACTCGGTCGGCAAGGTTGCCGAAGGCTCCAGCCTGGTCCACCAGGCCGGCAGCACCATGGGCGAGATCGTCGCCTCGGTGCAGCGCGTGACCGACATCATGGCCGAGATCTCTGCGGCCTCGCAGGAACAGTCGGCGGGCATCGAGCAGGTCAACCAGACCGTGGTGCAGATGGACGAAACCACCCAGCAAAATGCTGCGCTGGTGGAAGAAGCCACTGCTGCGGCGCGCGCGATGGAAGACCAGGCCGTGCAGCTGGGTGAAGCCGTGGCCCGCTTCCGGCTGGCATCGCAGGGCACGATGGCCATCCCGGCACGCCCGCTGGCCGCACCGGTACCGCGACAGGTCGCAGCCGCCGCGCCTGCGGCAAAGCCAGCCCCGGCACGTGCGCTGCGCACGGCAACGGCCCAGCCGGCGCTGGCCACGGACGGCGACTGGCAGGAATTCTGACAGAAGCACGGGGTCAGATCCCTTTCCTGTGGGAAAGGGATCTGACCCCTTACGCGTGGAAAGTGATGCAAATCCCACTTCATAATCCGGTGCAGAGGCCGATATCCCCATCGAGCCTCGCGCCAATGCGTGCTGGCGCCCGCCCCTGACCGTAGATTCCATGTCCGACGGCAACGACACTGCAGTGCATGATGTCCACGCGGCCGATGCCGCGGACGAACGATTCCTGGTCCGCAACCCGCGCCAGCTGCGCCAGCTGCTGCGCTCGCTGATCGACCAGCGATCGCTGATCAATGCCCATATCGACGGCCGCGACCGTTCCTTCCCGACCGCCCTGCTCGACCTCGACGAGGACGAGGACTTCCTGCTGCTCGATGGAAGCCCGCAGGAAGCCTCCAACCGCGCCGCCGAGCAGGCCGATCACCTGCTGTGCTTCGCCCAGCTCGAACGCGTGCTGGTACGGTTCCGGCTGCACGAACTGCAGCGCGTGGACAACGACGGCCATGTGGCCTTCCGTGCGCCGCTGCCTGACGAACTGGTGCACCTGCAGCGCCGCGAGCTGTACCGGCTGGAGACGCCGGTCACCGACTCGCCCCACCTGCTGCTGCCGCCTGGCGAAGCGCGCGCCGAAGCCCTGTCGATGCGCGTAGTGGACATCAGCGGTGGCGGCCTGGCCGTGGTGGTGCCCAATGACTGCGCGGTGTTTGGTCTGCAGAAGCGCTATCCGGCGCGGCTGTCGCTGCCGGACGGCCCCGACCTGGATATCGAACTGGTGGTCTGCAACCTGCTGCCGCAGCGTCAGCCCAATGGCATCGAGGTCAAGCGCGTGGGAATGCGCTTTGAATGCCTGCCACGCGGCGCCGACAGCGCCATCCAGCGCTACATCTTCCGCATCGACCGCCAGCGCAAGGCCCGCCGCAACGGCGAGCTCTGAGGCCGTCCGACCGGGAGTGCCGGCCGCCGGCCGGCAACCCTGGAACGCGTGCCGGGGTCAGATCCCTTTTCCCTGAAAAGGGATCTGACCCCGTCCACGGCACTGCCCGGCACCTAAAGTCCCCCCCGGCGGGGCCGATATCGAGCCTGACACCGGGACTTCCGGCAGAACCAGGACCCCTCGATGAACGACAAGACCAGCTCCGCCGCCAGCGCCGGTGGCGAATTCCTCAGCTTCACCCTTGGTGATGAGCACTACGGCGTGGACATCCTCAAGGTGCAGGAAATCCGCGGCTACGACGCCGTCACCCGCGTGCCGGACGCCCCGGACTACATCAAGGGCGTGATCAACCTGCGCGGCACCATCGTCCCGGTCATCGACCTGCGCCTGAAGCTGCGCCTGGACAACGCCCGCTACGATGCCTTCACCGTGATGATCGTGCTGAACGTGGAAGACCGCGTGGTCGGCATCGTCGTCGACAGCGTCTCCGACGTGATCCCGCTGTCGGCCGAGCAGATCCGCCCGACCCCGGAATTCGGCGCGGCCGTCGACACCCGTTTCATCTCCGGCATCGGTACCCACGACGATCGCATGCTGATCCTGCTGGACATCGAGACCCTGCTCGACAGCGCCGACATGGGCCAGGCCAACCTCGCCGAAGACGTCGCTGCCTGAGCAAACGGAACTGCTTCACGTTCCAGTCACAAAACCCTTCAGTTCCCTTCGGCGGTGCCGATAGGGGGACAGAAGCCGGTCGCGCAGGAGCGCGCAGGACCGGCCCGATCGTTACCATCCCCGGAGATACCCTCGATGAAGTCCCTGTTTGCGTTCGTCTCGGCCGCTGTCCTGGCCACCACCGCCGCCTCCGCTTTCGCCCAGTCGGCCGACATGATCCCGCCGGAAATGGCGCCGCGTTCGGTCGGCAAGGACGGCATGGTCTGTGGCAAGGTCGAAAAGGCCCGTTACGCAGAAGGCTCCGAAGGCCAGCCGACCTTCCTGTACATGGGCGGCGCCTTCCCGCGCCACACCTTCTCGGCGCGTATCGCCGGCGAGAACCGCGGCAAGTTCTCCTTCCCGCTGGAAACCCTGGAAGGCAAGACCGTGTGCGTGATCGGCAAGATCCAGCGCGACGCCTCGCGTGCGGAAATCGAAGTCAGCTCGCCGGCCGGGCTGAAGCTGGCCAACATCAAGTAATCCGCCGTTCGTCGGACCACGCCGGGCCTGGTCCTGGCGTGGTTTCTGCTGCAACCGGGCCCGATGCCCGGGCGCGTCTGCCTTAGGAGCTCGCAACGCCCATGCCGTGGATCAACAACCTGAAACTGATGCCGAAACTGCTGCTGACCTTCGGCGTCCTCCTGCTGGTGATGCTGCTGCAGGGCATCGTCGCCTATCGCGGCCTGCATTCGCTGAACAACGTGACCACCGAGCTGGCCGGTTCGCGCATGGAGAGCATCCGCATGGCCGGCGAGATGCGCGGCATGCTGGGCGAGTACCGCAATGCCGCCTACCAGCAGCTGATCCGCGCCAGCGATGACGTCAAGTCCGATGCGCGCAAGCAGGGCGTCGACCTGCGCGCCAGCATGGACAAGTCGATCAAGGAGTATCCGAAGCTGGTCGACAACCCGCAGCAGAAGAAGCTGTTCGACGCCTTCGCCAAGGAATGGAAGGACGCCCTGGCATCCTATGACAGCGTCACCGAGATGCTGGAACTGGACCTGCCGGACGACGCCATCGATACCTTCGTCGGCGAAACCCGCACCAAGCACCGCAAGGCCGCCTCCGCGCTGGAGGCGCTGATCGCCGAAGACAACCGCCTCGCCCGCGCCTCGCGCGAAGAGGCCGCATCCACCTACTCCGCCTCGGCCGTGCTGACCGTGATCGCCCTGCTGGGCGGCGCCGCGCTCGGCCTGGTGCTGGTGTGGCTGTTTGCCCGCGCCCTGGTCGGCAGCGTGCGTGGCGCCGTCTCGGTGGCCAACGACGTGGCCGGCGGCAAGCTCGATGGCCACATCGACGTCAGCCGCCAGGATGAAGTGGGCGAACTGATGCAGGCCATGCAGCGCATGCAGCGCGACCTGCGCGAGCGCATCGAGACCGACCAGGCCATCGCCCGCGAGAACCTGCGCATCCGTACCGCGCTGGACTACAGCTCGACCGGCGTCTACCTGACCGACACCAGCAACACCATCGTCTACAGCAACCGCGCCCTGCAGCAGACCCTGAGCCAGTACCAGGACGAACTGCGCCGCGACCTGCCGGACTTCGATGCGCAGGCTTCGCTGATCGGCAAGCCGGTCACCGTGCTCGAACACCGCGGCGAGATGGACCAGACCCTGCTGGGCAACCTGAAGGCACACGGCGTCGCCCGTCGCCCGATGCAGTACGGCGATGCCCAGTTCGCCCAGGTGGTCTCGACCATCCGCAATGAAGGCGGCGACACCGTCGGCTACGTGGTGGAATGGCGCGACCGTACCCAGGAAGCGCAGGTCGAAGCCGAAGTGGCCCGCGTGATCGCCCAGGCCGCCGCTGGCGACCTGTCCGGCCGCATCGATGCCAGCGACAAGGAAGGTTTCTTCCTGCAGCTGGCCCAGCAGATCAACGGCCTGCTGGACGCCAACGCCGGCAGCATCGAGCAGATCTCCGGCCTGCTGGCCGCGCTGTCGCAGGGCGACCTGACCGTGCGCATGCACGGCGATTACCAGGGCGTGTTCGCCCGCATGCGCGACGACGCCAACGCCACCGCCGCGCAGCTGAGCGAGATCGTCACCCGCATCAAGCAGTCCAGCCGCGCGATCAGTTCGGCGGCCGGCGAGATTGCTTCGGGCAACAGCGACCTGTCGCGCCGCACCGAACAGCAGGCCGCCAACCTGGAGGAAACCGCTGCCTCCATGGAGGAACTGACCTCCACCGTGCGCCAGAACGCCGAGCACGCACGCCAGGCCAACCAGCTCGCCATCGGCGCGCACGGTGTCGCCTCGCAGGGCGGTGACGTGGTCGGCCAGGTGGTCACCACTATGTCGGCCATCGAAGCCTCGTCGAAGAAGATCGCCGAGATCATCTCGGTGATCGACGGCATTGCCTTCCAGACCAACATCCTGGCGCTGAACGCCGCAGTGGAAGCCGCCCGTGCCGGCGAACAGGGCCGCGGCTTCGCCGTGGTCGCCAGCGAAGTGCGCACCCTCGCCCAGCGCTCGGCCGCCGCCGCCAAGGAGATCAAGGGCCTGATCGACGACTCGGTCGGCAAGGTCAACGACGGCTCGGCGCTGGTGCACAAGGCCGGCGCGACCATGGGCGAGATCGTCGCCTCGGTGCAGCGCGTGACCGACATCATGGCCGAGATCTC